>BQMO01000005.1 GCA_022180725.1 Phycisphaerae bacterium | reverse complement strand
TTTTCCAAATCGGGTGGAGGCGGGATCCGGGACGGGAACCGGGCTTTGGGAAAGGCCGCACAAGCCCCGGGGGGGGGGGGGGACAAGAACAACGGCCGGGGGAGCGGCATGGAGAGTACTCCAAGTGCCGGGTACCCCTACGGCATCGGGAATACACCCACCCCCCCCCCCCCCCCCTGTCAAGGGGTATTTGTGATGAATTTCAGATAGTATCCATAAGTTTCTTCACAGCAAGTACTTACAAGTGCTGTCGGCGGCGGCACGCCGCCCATGCAAAGGTCATCGCGCCCGCGATGACAACCGCCGGTGGTGCAGGAATGTGAACTACATACCCGTCCTGAATAAATCCAGGTAGCCCCGTATAACCGGTAATAGTCATTCCATCCGCAGAAACTGCAGTTGCGGTCAGGAGATTCACGCCCGCAGGGACCGTGATGCTGTGGAATGACAGATATGCCGAGAGCGGTTCCAAACCGCGGTCTGGCGTCCAAACCGCAGCGGTTGTTGTGGTCCCAACCAGTTGCCCGACGATTACCGAGCCTGCATCATTCACCCCTCTTGCTCGGCTGTGCGTAAATCCATCTGCTAGGCCAAGGGACACCGGAATACCATTCACCCACATCGTTGCATACTCGCGCGGCCCCATGATAGAACTTCCGACAATCAAACTGCCGTTGGGATTGACGCCAAAAGCCCGACCGTCGTTCGTCGCTGACAGCCCCGGCAGCCCGACCATACCCGTCCCCTCGCGCCACACAAAGGCTTGGTCGTATCCGCTTGTCTGCCTCACACTACCTACGATCGTCGAGCCATCCCTCGACACGGCCGCGGCCTCGCTGTAGAACTGCCCCGGCTGCAGGAACCCCAGCCCCACCATGCCCGTCGTGCTCGTCCACCGGAAGGCCTGCCCGAAGTCGTCGTTCCCGACAGGGGTATTCCGGCCTACCACGACCTCGCCGTTCCCGCTGATGCCCAAGGCACGGGAACTCGGGTACCCCGGCAGCACGCCGAGCATCTGGAGTGAGGGGTCACCCAGCCGATATCGGTACGCCTGCGTTCCCCCTCCGCTCGCTTGGCCGGCCGTCCACATCCCATCCCCCGAGATGGCGTAGGCCATCGATGTGTTGGGCATTCCGGGGAGCGTGCCGTACACGTTTCGTCCGCCCGCGCGGGTCCAGGTGAAGCCCGCACCGCCCGACGCAAGCCCACCCGCCGCGGTCGAGCCGTCCGCCGATAGGCCGTACACAAACCCCACGGCGTTCGGGTCGGGGTGGCCGATCAGGTCGAACGTCTGGGCCGCCGCCCGCGACACGACCCCGACGCCCGAGAACAGGGCGAGGGCTACAACCGAAACGGGTATCAGAGGGGAACGACCCGCCATTCCCTCAATATACGGCATCCGAGCAAAAATACCAGCGGAATTGGCGAGGAAACTCGGCCCGCAGCGCCTACCCGGCGATCACCGCGCGCGACAAACCCTCACGCCACCTTCGCCGTGTGGTCCGCCACGAAGCACAACCCGGCGGACCAGCCGCCGTCCCGGCCCTTGCGGACGCGCACGACGCGGGCGGTGCGGCGGATCTCCGGCTGCCCCGGCGGCGTGAACACCACCGTCATCAGGTCGTCGCGGGCGAGCGGGGTCGGCGTCACGATCTGGCACCCGCCGCGCCCGAAGTCCACCACGAGCACGTTGAACCGCTCCCCGATCCCCACGTCGTAGGTCTTTCCCTGGTGGATGAACTCGCCCTTGGCGGTCATTTGGACAAGGTGTCGTGCGAACTGCCGCTTGTCGTGCCCCCAGAGGGTGCCGCCGCGGTCGTCGGCCGGCGCGTCGCATGGCGGCCGCCACGACCGCAGCGCGAGCGGCGCGGGCGGGGCGGGGTTCGAGCCGGGGTCGGCGCGCGACGGATCGTGCTTCACCAGCCGCTCGACCAGGGACGACCAGACATTGAGGATGTCGGCGTCGAAGTGCGCGCCCTGCCCATCGCGGAGCATGCGGAGGGTTTCGAGCGGGTGCGTGGCCCCGCGGTAGGGCCGGGCCGCGGTGATCGCATCGAACGTGTCGACCACCGCGCACAGCCGTGCGATCGGCGTCACCCCCGACCCCGACAGCCCGTGGGGGTAGCCCTTCCCGTCCGGGCGTTCGTGATGGTCGCGGACCATCGCGAGCACGGCCTGGGGAATCGAGGCGTTCTTCGACAGTTCGTCGTACCCCGCCTGCGGGTGCCGCCGCACCTGCGCCCATTCAATGTCCGTCAAGCGGCCTTCCTTGTTGAGGATCTCCACCGGGATGCCGCGCTTGCCCAGGTCGTGCAGCAGCCCGCCCTGCACGGCGACCGCGAAGAGGTCGTCGTCACCCGGGAAGAGTTCGCGCGCAAGCAGCCCGCACCCCACGCCCACGTTCACCATGTGCGTGGTGGTGTAGAAGTCGTGCCGGGACATGTCGAGGAGGTAGCCGAAGGCATGCTCGTTCTCGTGCGCCCAGGAGACGAACGTGCGCCCGATCTCGGCGACCGCGACGACTGGGGCGCTCTCGCCGGGGAGCACCATCACATCTTCGATCATCTTGGCGCACGAGTCGCGGATGATGCGGGCGCGTTCCGCCGCGGCCAGCGATTCATCGCGGAAGGTGCGGGTCAGCCGCTCGTTCATCTGCCGTCGGAACGCCGCGTGATGGTGCGCCTCGATGTACAGGAACTTCACGCCCTGCTCGACCAGCCGTACGCGGTCGTCCTCGGTAAAGGGCAGCCCGGCGTCGCGGTAGAGCGTGGGCAGGGACGGCCCGCCCTCATAGCGGATGTAAAGGGACATCTCCAGCACCCGCTCGTCAAAAGACGCGAGCGACACGGGCACGAAGCGTCGGATCGGTTGTTCGCCGCTGGGGCTGGGCACGCGGGACATCCTCCGGGCGCGGTACGCGACCACCATGGTTCATCGGGTTCGGTACACCGCAACACAACCGCATGCTCTGCGGCGGTGTGGGCCCGCGCGTCACAGCCGTCATGGCTTTGCGGAGTCTGATTATCCGACGTGGTACATACCGCTGTCGCGGCGTCAGGGCTGCCCCGGCCCGCGATACGGCGACTGGAGCGAGAACGGCCTGGTGATGGGCACGTTGGACCCGGCCGTCGGCGGGGGCGGTTCGAGCACCGTCCATGTGTCCGGCCCGGTGCGGACGCGCAGCCGAACACCCGCGGCGTCCTCCACCACCTCCGCGTGTGGGGTCGTCGTGTCGCGGCTCTGGGGTGATTCGAGCCGGGCCAGCATCGCCGTGGTATCTCCCCGCAGCCACACCGCAGCCTCGAAGGGCTTGTGATGACGCAGGCCTACCTTCGAGCGCGGGCCCAGCGTCGCCGCCACATAATCACGTGCGGAGAAGGCCACTTCCACCTCCCGCTCCGTCGCATTGGCCACGACCAGGCTGTATCGCGGGACCGAACACCCGATCGTCCCCAGAACGCCGAGCACCAACGCGGGGATTAGTCGGCCCAGAGTCATGCGAGCACTCCGTACGGCTTACCGATCCAGTTCCGCCGCCACCACGTTGATCGACCCGATCACCGCCACGATATCGCTCAGCAAATGCCCCTCGGCGAGTTTGGCGACGACCGAGTAGTTGATGAAACTCGGCGGGCGGCACTTCACCCGCCACGAACGCGGCCCGCCATCGCTCACGATGTAATACCCCAACTCGCCGTTCGCCGTCTCCTGCGCCCCGTAGCACTCCGCCACCGGCGGCTTCCACCCGCGGTTGCTCATGATCAACTCGAAGTGCTGGATCAACCCCTCGATGCTGCCGTAGACATCCTTCTTCGGGGGCTTGGCGACCTTCCCATCGGCGAAGGTGTCGATCGGCCCGGCGGGAATGCGGTCGATCAACTGCGCGATGATCGCGCAACTCTGCTTGATCTCCTCCACCCGCACCAGGTACCGGCAATACGCGTCGCCGCCGTCGGCGACCGGCACCTTGAACTTCACGGCCTCCGCGCCCTGTCCATCCCAGTTGTTCGCGTAGCACAGGTACGGCTCATCCTTCCGCAGGTCGCGCACCACGCCGCTGCCGCGCGCCATCGGCCCGCTCAGCGAGAACGCGATCGCCTCTTCCTTCGTCAGCACGCCGATCCCCTGCGTGCGGTCCATGAAGATGCGGTTGCGGTTGAGCAGGCCTTCCAGGTCCGCCAGCGCCTTGGGCACCTCGCTGTTGATCAGCGCCTTCACCATCGTCTTGAAGGTTTCCTCGTCGGGCAGGTCCTGCATCAGCCCGCCGACGCGCGTCCAATCCGGGTGAAACCGCTGCCCGGAGACAAAGTCCACGATGTCGTAGATCTTCTCGCGGACGTTGAAGGCGTAGATGAACCCGGTGAAGGCGTTCAGGTCCAACCCGGCCGCGCCCACGCAGAGCAGGTGGTTCTGAATCCGCCCGATCTCCGCCATGATCGTCCGCAGCACCTTGCAGCGCGGCGTGACATCAATACCGAACAACTTCTCCACGCAGTGGTGCCAGCAGATGTCGTTGCTGATCGGCGAGAGATAGTCCATCCGCGAGACGATGGTCACATACTGGTTGTAATCCAGGCTCTCCGCGAGTTTCTCGAACCCCGAGTGCAGATACCCGATGTGCGGCGTGACGCGGGCGATCCGCTCCCCGTCCAGTTCCATTACCAGGCGCAGCGTCGTGTGCGTCGCGGGGTGCTGGGGGCCGAAGTTCAGCACCCAGCGGTCACCCGTGTCGGCGTGGGCTTTCAGGTACCCCGTGTGGTCGGCGTCGACCGTCAGGGCGTCGTCGGGCTTGAGGGTGTAGGGCATGCGGCGGCCTCCGGGGCAGGAGGGTATGCGGGCAAGTCCGAGAGGTTCGATTTTTCGTGAGGCGGCGCGGGCTATGCCGCCCGTACGGACGGGTTTTCCGGGCGAGCGCCCGCCCCCGCTGGGCAAACACCATGGTTGGGTTAGGATTGTCGCGTCGTGCCCGGGGTTGCCGATGGACCCGGGCCGGGAGACCGAACTATGAAGAACCGAACAACGCGGCGGTCGGGCCTTGTGCGGGCCGGCTTCTCGCTGCTTGAACTCACCCTTGTCATCGCGATCATGGGCATCCTGATCGCGGTAACGACCATCGCCATCGGCGCCCGGGGCGACGCGGCCAAGGCCAAGGCCAGCATGGCCTCGCTCCGCACGATCTCCACCTCGCTCAAGGAATACCACCTCACGCACAATGCCTACCCGCCCGACCTGCGGACGCTGATCACGGCCAAGTACATCGAGGACGGGGGGCTGCGCGACGGGTGGAACTCGGACTTTGTGTACGACCCGCGGGGCACCAGCCCTGATCGGCCGTTCATCCTGGCCTCGTGCGGGCCGGACAAGGTGCTGGGGAACGAGGACGACATCGACGTCTGGACGATGAACCTGAAGCCGGCGAACTAACGGCGTGCAGGCCGCGATAGGACCCATGACGTGACGGTGGAACCGTCCAACCTTCGATTCCGAGTTGCCACGAGGCGCGGCTTGACCTTCCTCGAGGTCGTCCTCGCGGCGACCCTGCTTGCGATCCTTGCGAGCGCGGTCTTCGGCGGTTTCTCGGCGATGATCGGGGCGCAGGAGCGTCAAGTACGTCGGCTGGCCTGCATGGAACTGGCCAACCGGCTGATCCTTCAGTACCTCGACGACCCGACGGCGATGCCGACCGAGGCGCAACCGATCCGCTACGCCGGGGTCGAGTACCGGTGGTCGATGGAGCGGGGCGCCGTGCAGTTCGACCACGGCCGGCCCGAGGCCGCCGCCGAGCGGGCCGCCGCCGCGTCGCTGCGCCTGGAGCGCTTCGTGAACCTGCACATCACCGTGTGGGTCGGGGCGGATTCGGGCGGGTCGGACACCTTCGACCCCGTCAATCCGCACGCCTCGGTCAGCCGTCTGGTGGACCCCATCGGCACGCGGAACCCGGATTCCCTGGAAAACATCTTCCGCAACCCGGGGAGCGCGGCGTACCGGAACTGGTGGGACGAGCTCAACCGGGCCTCGTCGACCGTGCGCACCAGCCCGCGGGGCAGCGGATCGACCCCGCCGCCCCGGAGCAACGGGGGTGGGCGATGACGCGCCGCGGATTCACCCTGCTCGAAACCGTGTTAGCCGCGGCGATCGCCTCGATCGTGGCGCTCGTGGCGCTGGGCATGTTCATCGGCGTGGAACGGACCAACCGCGTGCTGGCCGTGCGGGCCGAGCAGAGCGGCGACCTGGCCCGGACGCGCATGGTCATGGAGCGTGCCTTTCTGAATCTGCTGATGTCGTCGCACCGACCCATGCCACGGCGGACGACCCCCGCGAACCGCAACGAACCGCCGGCCCCCGTCGAGCCGGAACGTGAGCCGACCCCCCGGCTCATCCTTGACGCCGATCCGCGACTCGCGGGTTTCCGCATGACCCGCGACGAGGACACGCGGGAGTTCGGCGTCCAGCGGCTGGAGATCGTGCTGTCGCAGTCGCCGGTGCCCGATCAATCGCGGGACATCTGGGCGTGGGCGATCACCGCGACGCCGGCCCGCGAGGTCGCCGCGCCCGGGACCACGCCCGAGGCAGCGCCGATCACCGAGGCCGAAGACGAGGAAGCCCAGGCCCCGGTGCGGGCCGTGCGAGGCGCCTTCGAGTTCTGGCCGCAGAACGCACGGGGCGAGCAGGGACGGCTGGAAGAACTTCTCGCGGCGCTGGGGGACACCCCCGACATGCCCATGCTCTGGGAGTTGTGGTGGGTGCCGCTGCCGCCCAAGCCCGAGTACGTGGACGATCCCCCACCCCTCGCCCCCCCGATCCTGGGCGAGCCGTACCTCATCGCCTCGAACCTGCGGTACGCCCGGTGGACGTTCTACGACGATCGGGAAAAGAAGGTGAGGCACGCGGCGGCGGTCCGCCAGCACATCCCCGCGTACGTTGAACTCGCGCTCGAAACCGGGGCCGGGCTTCGGACCGAGTTCATGTTCGAGGTTGATTCCGCCGTCGGACTGGAGGCGGTGCAACGCCCCGCGCCCGCGCCGACGTCGCCCGGCGGTGGCGGGGAGGACGGCATCGGCGCGGCGGCCGGGGCCGGGAATACGCCTCCGCCCACGCGGGGCGGGGGCCGAGAGGGCGGAGGTGGCGGGGGCGGGAAGGGAGCGCCGAAATGACCGCTGCTCCTCGCCGACCTTCTCCTCGCGCCTTCGCGCTCCCCATGGTGCTCCTGCTCACCCTGGTCGCGGGCATCATGCTCGCCGTGATGATCGAGCGGAACACGGCCCAGGTCGCGGCGACCCAGCGCGAACTCGACGCGTACACCTTCGCCCATGCCACCCGCGGGCTGGGCGACGCGCTCGACGCATGGACCAAGTTCTACCCTCGGACTCCAATCGCCGAACTGCTCGACGAGGACGGGCGGGCTTTCACCATCACCGTCGAGCGGGGGCAGCAGGTGACAGTGCATCTGATCGACGGGCAGGGGCTGGCGCTGGCCAACCTGACGGGGCTGAGCCAGGCGAACGTGCGCACGGGGCGAGAAGTTCTGCGGCACCTCCGCGAGGACACAGGCGACAAGGCCCCAATGTTTGTGCGCGAGGACGGCCCGCTGGCCGTGAGCGTGAACACCGCGCCGCTCGAAGTCCTCGAAGCCGTGCTGGCCGCGGTTTCGGGCGATGAATCCGGCTCGGGGCTGGTGACAGACCTCGTGGCGCGCCGCGACGCCGAGGGTCTGATCGACCCACAGGCGCTCCAGACCGCGATTGACCAGAGCGCCCTCTCCCCGGAGCACAAGAATCGGGCGAAGGCCCTGCTGACGGCGAACCCGGCACTCTGGCGGGTGCACGCACGGGCCTCCGGGGCCGATGGGCGCGGAACGGGCGTGGCGTACCGCGGGTGGGCGATCATCACGCGGGGCGCTACCGTGGCCTCCGGTGATCGGGCCGCCGCCGTGCAGCGCTCGGTGGCGATCTTCGGCTGGGAACGCGTGGAGTCGAACGACGAGGCTGACCGAAGGAATTGATACGCCATGACGCGCCCGCTCTCAGACCGTTCGACCGCCGCCGCGCAGACCCGCGTGGCGCAGGGTGCGTGCGTGGTGGTCCTGGCGGCGGGCGTGGCCCTGGGCGTGTTCGGGGTGCCCGGCGCCACGACGCACCCCGCGCCCGAGGCGCTCAAAGTGCCGGACCCGCCCCCGCCCGCGGTCGTGACAGATACGGCCTCGACGACCGCCTCGGTGAACAGCACCTCCCTCGGCGCCCGGATGAATCTCCTCGCCAACGCGCCGAAACAGCCCGCGGCAACCTCGACCCAGACCGAGCCGCCCCCCCCACCCCCACCACCACCCGCCGAAGCGCGGTACATCGGCACCATGTCGGTCGGCCCGCGGCTGCTCGCGATCATGATCGACGCGGGGCGGCAGCGCGTGGCGAAGGTCGGCGACACGCTCGCGGACGGCTCCAAAGTCGTCGCCATTTCCGCGGACTCGGTCACCGTCGAACGCAACGGCGCGCGCCACGACATCACCCTGGCCGAGCGGCAGGGCGAGGCCATCAGCCGCCTGACACCCAAGACCGGACGCAACTCCGCCGCCGCGACATCCCGCCCGGCGGCCAAGCCAACCTCCCTGACCAAGGGTGGCGGACGAACACCCGGCACGCCCGACGGCTCGCCCGAACGGCTGCAGGAGATCATCCGCGAACTCCGCGAGAGCGGGCAGTACAAAGACGACAACGCGCTCATGGAAGCGGCAAAGGAAATATTCCAGGTGGAGGCCGCCAAGTACGAAAAATCCGGGGGCGCGAGTTGAGCGTGCGCGTCTGCTATCTCACGCGCACCGACCGGGGCGGGTCCATCCGCACGGTCCGCCTGGTGGGACAGGCTTCCGACGAGACCTTCCCGCCGGAGGGTGCGCTCGCGGGCACGCCCGAAGACGTGGAGGCCGCCGCCCGATGGGTCCGCGAACGACTCGCCTCGACGCACACCGCCGAGGCGATCGCCGTGCTATGTCTGGACCCCGAGGGCGGCGTGTGCACCCCGGTGGCCACCCCGAGCACCGATCCGGCCGTGCTGGCGGCGAGCGTGCGTTTCGGCTCGGGTGACGGCGCCCGCGCGGGCGGCGGCGCGTTCGATTATTTCGCCCCCGGGGACGATGATTCCTCGCTCGAAGCGCTCCCCGCGCCCCGACCAGGCGCCGGGAGCGTACGTGCCGCGGTGCTGGGCGTGACGGACGTGCCCGCCCGGCTCCTCCTCGACGCCCTGGACCGCGAGGGCATCCCTGTGGAATCGGTCTCTACGCTCTGGCACGCCATGGCCCGCGCATGGGATCCCGGTTCGCCCCGCGCCGGCGCCGACGACGCGCCCGCCGACGCCGGGCCCCTGACCGCGGTGCTCCTGGTTGACCCCGCCGGCCGCCTCGTGTGGTGCTGGAGCGCCGCAGGAACCCTTCGGTGCGCCGGGGCCTTGCGCCTTCGGACGCGCCCGGGTACGAATGACAAGCCCGAGCCGTGTGTCGGTCCCGACGACGCGGCCCGCCTCGCCGCCGAATGGCTTTCCTGGGCGGTTCAACTCGGGAAATCTCCACGTCGCGCCGTGTGCATCATGCCCCCGCAGGAGGACGCCGCCGCCTTTGGAGAGTCCCTGGGACGTTCCTGGGCCGGCATGACCATCGACGCCGTCGGGCACGAGGATCCGCTCGGGGCGACCATGCGTCGCCTCGCGGACGCCGTGGAGAACACCCCGCGGACCGGCCCACGCATCGTGGGCGATGGACTGCGCGCATTGAGTTCCAGGCCCGGACGAGCCCACCGCGGCATGTTCCGCTGGCGCGCCCTCGGACTCTTCGTGGGCGCCGCGGCGATCATCGTGGCGGGGTGGCAACTGGCCCGCGCGGGTGAGCGGGCCATGGCGGACACAAAGGATTGGGAGACGAAGTGGCGCGGCGTCATCGGCGAGGTCTATCCCGACGGCCTGCGCCCCACGCCCCAGACGTCGCCGCTGAAACTCTTAACCGACGAAGTCCGCCGGCGCGAGCGCGAATCTCTCCCGGTTGAGCGCACGGACATTCCGATGCCCGTGCTGCACGAGTTCGAAACACTCTCCCTGGTGCTGGCCAGCGCGGGGTGCGGGATCGAACGGGTCGAGGTGGATTCGGCCACCCGCCCGGTCGTGGTGGCCCTCGTCAAGAGTTCCGAGCAGGCCGAGGACATTCTCCAGGGACTTCAGCGCATCGGCGGCTCGTACGCCCAGGGGTGGACGCTGACCATGCGCGACCTGCCCGGCGCGGCGGAGCGGCGAATCCGCGCCGAGTACCGCGGCGAGTGGGACCGCGAAGCCGTCAAAAAGGGGAGCAGGCCGTGAGCACGATCCCCGCTTCGAATCCGACGAGCATCGACGATCGCCGCCGCGACCTTGCGATCGTGGCGGCACGCTCGGCCCGGTCGAATACCCCGACGCACCTGGTGCTGCTCGGCGGGCTGGCCGTGGCGGGCGCCCTGCTCTATCTGGTGATCGCCTGGCGCGGGTACGCCGCCGCGGCGGAGAAACTCGCGTCCGAACAGCGAACCGCCGGGCTGGTGGTCGAGGCCGCCGGTCGGCTTCGGGCCTTGGCCGCGGCGGAAGCCGCCCAGGGGTCGGGCCCGCGCCTGGTCGAGGGCGGGCAGCGCATCTACGGACGCATCGAGCAGGCCGGCGTCGAGGCCGGGCTGCGCGACCGCGTCCCCGTCCCCACCTCGACGCGCTCCGACAAGGTCCAGGGCACGGACATCCTTCGGGTGATCCGCGACTACGACATCCGCGATCCGAACCTTGGCGCGATCATCGCGTGGCTGAGCCGCGCCTGCGAAGCCGTGCCGGGGCTGGAGGTCTATTCCATGACGGTCCGGCCCGAGGCGCAGGCCTGGAACGTCAAGATACGGTTCACGCGCCTTGAACGGGCGGAAGGATCATGATGCACAAGGCTCACTCCATTCTCGCGACCGTAGTGCTTCTCGCGGGCGTGATCGGCGGCTGCGCCCGGACGGGCAGGACGCCTCGCCCCACGCCCGCCGAGCGGAGCACGCAACAGGCCGTGGAACTCGCGGCCCGGGCCGAACAGGCGATGCGCCGCGAGCAATGGTCCGAGTCGGTCGCGCTGAACCGCGAGGCCCTGGCCGCCAACCCGGCGCTCGGGGGCGCGTGGACCAACCTCGGCGTCGGGCTGATGAACCTGCACGAAAACCTCGAGGCCGCCCAGTGCTTTCAGCGTGCCGCCGAACTCCTGCCCACCGATCCCAAGCCCTTCGAAAGCCTGGCCCTGCTCCACATGAACATGGGGTGGCACGAGCACGCGCTGCAGTTGTACGACATGTCGCTCGAGCGCAGCCCGTACTGGCTGCCCTCGATCCGCGGGAGCGTGCTGGCCGCCAAGAACCTCAACCGCAGCACCGACGACGGGCTGGACCGCATCAAGCGGGGCCTGCTCGTCGAGAAGGACCCGAAGTGGCGACGCCTCTTCGAGACCGAGCAGGTCCGCGTGTCGCAGGACCTCGCCGAATCGCGCCGACGTGAAGGCCGCGCGAACTGACCGCTACCTCACGTCCGTCGTTCGCAACGCCTCGCGTATTCTCTGCGCCAAGGCCGCCCGTGCCGCCGGCCCCGCGTCGCCCCGCAGCCGTTCCGCTGGCCAGCTCCACACCGCGTTCCGCGGGTCCGGGTCGTCCGCGTGCCGTGGGATGACGTGCCAGTGCACGTGGGGCGTCTGGTTCCCGAGGCATTCGTAGTTGATCCGCACCGGCCCGCCGCCCGCGCCGTGCGTCGGGAACACCCCGCGAATCGCCCTCGCCACCCGCGCCACCTCGGCGAACACCGCGTTCTGCCGGTTCAGCGGCAGCGCGTCCAGGTGCTCGACATGCTCGTGCAGGATCAGGATGCACCACCCCGGGCAGCCTTGCTGCGGGCTGAGCACCACGCGGCATTCGACAAGGTCCGCCACGAGAGTTTCCGACCCCGGCGGGGCCTCGCAGAAGGGGCAGGGCATGCGTCAAGCGTATCGCCCGGGCGCGGAATTCGGACGCGTCGGGCTGAAGTCGGTTCCCGGACCGTCCGATACGCAACAGCACGAAGGTAACCCGCGGCGGCGTGCTCACGGACGGGCCGCTCGCCGCGAGGCTTTGAAAGGCCACGCCATGCCCGCCCTCACACTCGCCACTGGCATGAACGAGCGCACCGACTCGAACCGCCGGAAACTGCCCCGGCGCGAGATGAGCGGCGGGGGCATGGCCGTTTTTTCGAACGGGATCGGAGCCGGAACCTTGACGCGGGTGGAACTCCTCGATGCCTCGTGGACAGGCATCGGCCTGAAATCCCCCATCCCCGCCGAGGTTGGCTCCGGCTTCTCGCTCGTCCCCGACTCCCCCGTGTGGCCACGGCAGACCGGCATCGTCGCCAACTGCGCCGAAGACCCCAAGGGCGGCTACCGCATCGGCATCCTGAGCAAGCAGCGCCGCGCCGTGGCGTGAAACCCGTTCACGTCTGCAACACCCCTATCTTGAACTCCCGCGAGTAATCCCACCCCTGATTCGCCGCCTCCAGCGCCGCGATCAACTCCTCACGCGTCTTGTGCGGCTCGATGATCCGGTCCACCCACCCGCGGCTCGCCGCGTGCCGGATGTCCGCCTGCTCCGTGTACCCCGCGTGCACCGCCGCGAGAATCTGCTTGTGCGTTGCCTCGTCGATCGTCTCGCCCTTCTTCTTCCGCGAGGCCTCTTCGATCGTCGCCAGCACGCCCGTCGCCTGGTTCGCCCCCATCACCGCGCATTTCGCGCTCGGCCACGCGAAACTCAGGAACTGATCGAACGCGCGGCCGCACATCGCGTAGTTCCCCGCGCCGTAACTGCCGCCGAGGATCACGACGATCTTGGGCACCACGCAGTTGCTCATCGCGTTCACCATCTTCGCCCCCGCGCGGATGATGCCCCCCTGCTCGCTGTCGCGCCCCACCATGAACCCCGTCGTGTCGTGCAGGAACACGATCGGAATCTTCCGCTGGTTGCAATCCATGATGAACCGCGCGGCCTTGTCCGCCGAGTCGTCATAAATCACTCCCGGCATCTGCACCGCCTTTGTCGGCCCGGCTTTGCCGCCCGGCATCGTCCGCTGAACGAGTTTCTTCTGGTTCGCAACGATGCCGCACGCATGCCCGCCGATCCTCGCGTAGCCGCACACCAGCGACTGGCCGTAATCCGCCTTGTATTCGTCGAAGTCCTGCGCAGCCGCTCCTTGGGTAGCCCGGCTCTCCGAGCCGGGCGGCTGCGCGTCAACCAGACACGCAATCACATCCCGCGCGTCGTACTGCGATCCCGGCACCGCCTTGAAGGCGTCATACACGGCGCTCGTGTCGGGTGAGGCGGAAGGCTTCGCACCTTCGCGACTTCCATTCTTCGAGTACTTCGCGAGCAGCGATCGCAGCCGTTCAATGCATGCCTTATCGTCCTTCTCCTTGAAATCAATCGTCCCGCTCACGCTCGCGTGCATCTCCGCCCCGCCCAACTCCTCGTCCGTCACCTCCTGCCCGATCGCCGCCTTCACCAGCGCCGGCCCCGCGAGGTATAGACCGCTCCCCTCGGTCATCAGCAGCGTGTCGCACAGCACAGGCAGGTACCCGCCCCCCGCCACGCAATACCCCATGATGGCCGCGATCTGCGGGATGCCCATCGCCGAGATCACGGCGTTGTTGCGGAAGATTCTGCCAAAATCATCCGTATCCGGAAACACATCCTCCTGCATGGGCAGAAAGACGCCCGCCGAGTCCACGAGGTAGATCAGCGGCAAGCGCGCCATCATCGCGATGGTCTGCGCCCGGATGATCTTCTTGCACGTCATCGGGAAAAACGCCCCGGCCTTCACCGTCGCGTCGTTGGCGATGATCATGCACCGCCGCCCCTGCACGGTGCCGATGCCTGTCACGACCCCCGCCGCCGGCGCCCCGCCGTGCTCCTCGTACATGCCGTGGGCGCACCACAACCCGAGTTCCTGAAAGTTGTTCAACGAGCCGCGACCGTACGGGAGCGGAGATTGGCCAGTTCCATCCGTGTCGGGTGGATCAATCAGGCATGCGACGCGTTCCCGCGCCGTCAGCCGCCCCTTGGCGTGCTGCCGCTCAACGGCCTTGGGTCCGCCGCCCTGGCGGATCATCGCCTCGGTCACCAGAAACTCGTCCGTCAAGGCTCGAAGATCGTTGGCCGGCGTGGTCATGCGGTTGAGGATACGCGCCGGCACCCAAGGAACGCCCAAAAATCACGCACCCCCGGCTCTGGGACCGGGGGGTGCGCCGATACTCACTCGCTCGCTCGATCGTGGCTCAGCAGTCCAACCCGTCCTCGCGCGTCATCGGGTCGCCCGACAGCGTGAACGTCTCGGACGCCAACGCGGGAAGGATCATCAACGTGCTGAGAATCATCTGGAACTTGGAGAGAAACTTCATGGCCTGCTCCTTGGCTCGGCCACGCCCGGGAGAGAGTCGGGCGTGCTCGGGCAAGGACCATCGGCACCCGCCGACAGCCCCACACCCCGAGAACATGCACGATGAAGCCCGAGCGTGCCACCCATCCAGACGGTTTTTTTGATCTCACCACCAAATTCGGTACAGTCTGCATCCCCCCACCCTATCAATACCCTATCGAACGGCGGGGTTTGGTCCGTACCGGCCATGCCGAACCGCCGCGACGCGGATCGCCGCCTCCAATCCGTCAACCATTTTTTCGATGGTGAAGTCACCCGTCACCGTTTCTTCGGCCGCCTCGCCGAGCCGGCGCTTCTGGGCAGGGTCACGCAGCACCATAAGGAGTGATTGGGCGAGCGATGCCGCGTCACCGTCCTTGAACGTCAAGCCATTGATCCCATCGTGCAGGGCCTCGATCTCGGGGTTCTGGGCCTCCTGGCGATCACCCGTGACGATCGGGAGCGCGTAACTCATGGCGTGGATAAGACTAAGACCGACATTGGTCGGGTAACAGAACACATCGGCGGACAGAAACCATGGCGCGATGGCCTCCTCGCCGTAGAGCGCGCCGACAAACCGCACGGCCTTGGCGACCCCGAGGTCTTCGGCCAGTTGTTTCAGCCGCGGCGCGTCGGGGCCGTCCCCCACGATCACCACGGACAACGCGGGGTAGTGACGGAGCAGTTCGGGTGTCGCCCGGATGAGCAAATCCGTGCGGTTCGATTCGAAGAGCCGCGACACGAACAGCACGACCGGCCCGGCGTCGAGGTGGTTCTCGAAGCGGAAGCGGGCCAGGGCCTCGGGGTTCTTCCGCCACGAGGCCGCCACCGCGCGGATGGGTTCGAGATCGAGCGTGTTGAGGGCCACGAACACGCGTTCGGGAGGGGAAGCGCCCGAGTCGATGATCGCCTGCGCCGCCGTGTAGTTGTACAGCACGACCGAATCCGCGAAGGCAATCAGCGCATTGCGCGATCGTCTCCGCATCTGCTTCTCCGCCTTCGAATATCCGTGCCCCCAGAGCACAACCCCCAGATCATTCCATCGCGCCCGCACCAGCCCGGGCACCAGTGACAGATACCGCGTGCTCCACGAGAGCACGACCACGTCGGCGTGCCTCGGCGTGCAGTAGCGGTACTGGGCCGGGTGCCAGCGGACCAGCCCCGGCCCGATCCTGATATCGTGCAGTTTCACGAACTCGGCCCGGAACCCATCGGGCGATACGTTCGTGATGCCCTTCTCATCGCCGTACACCACGCACAAATCGATGCCCGGCCTCTTGGCCAGTTCGCGAAAGACCGGGATGCGGTAATGACTCAGCGCGGGCTGTTGCACCACGACCCGGATCGGTCTCGACAGCGGATCGGGCGTGGGAGTGACGACAGGGTCGGCCATGAGTACCGGGGCGATGGTAGTCGTCGCCCGTGCCTAGTTGAGGCGCTCGTGTCGGCGGTACGCCTCGACCAGGGCCGCGGCGATCGCAGGCCAGGTGTACCGCGCCTCGACCAGGACGCGCCCCGCCTCACCCATCGCACGCCGCTCCTTTTCGTTGGCCATCATCACGCGCAGGCCCTCCGCGATCGCCCCGGGGTTCAGCCCCACGATTCGCCCTGCCTTCGCCTCCTCGACTTCGGGGAAGTGGCACTGGTCAGAGATGAGCACCGGCACGCGCGAGGCCATGGCCTCGGTCACCGCCATGCTGAACCCCTCCTGCCGACTCGTCAGGCAGAACACGTCCGCCCCAACCAGAGCCGCGAGTTTGTCCGGACCGTACAGCGGCCCGACCACGTGCACACGCCGCTCCAGCCCCAGTGTACGGACCTGGGCCTGGAGCGGCCCGAGGGCGCCGTCATCCGGCCCGGCGACCACGAGTTGCAGGTCGGGAAACTCACCCGCCACCTGCCCGAACCCCTGCGCGAGCAGATCCAACCCCTTCTTGTGGTGCAGCCGGCTCAGGAATAGCAGGTAGGGCTTTCCCGCCAGCGCCGGGCGGGTCGCCGCGAACCGATCGCGCGGCGGAAGGTTCGCGAACTCCTCGATGAACACGCCGTTGGGCACGACCTCCGTCGGCGGCCTCAGGCCCAACGGGGCCATGAGATCGCGTTCATCGCGGTTCAGCACGTGCAAGAACGCCGCGCCGTTGAGCACCCGCCGATATACCAGCGCCAGCGCGAGTTGCTTCTTCATGCGCTTAAGGGTCGTGGCGCCCAAGCACCAAGGATCGAGCATGCCGTGCAGGGTGACGGCGTAGGGGATGCCCGCCCGCACCGCGAACCGCGACGCCGCCCGGAGCACCGGGTCCCACACGCCGTGCAGGTGGATGAACCCGGGCCGGGGGTTTGTGCCGGCGACGCCCCTGTACGCTCGCGTCGCCAGCACACGCTCGGACCAACCGTCGGATGGCAGAAGTTGAACCGCGACGGACGCGCTGCCCGGGATGGCGTCAAGAAGTTGTCTCAGGGCGCTTTGGTTTCCCACCGTGTCGTACGCGAGGATCGAGGGCGTGACGCCGAGCCTGCCCTGGGCCGCCGCCAGTCGCAGGGCCACCGCGGGAGGCCCGCCGTGCGACGGGTCCAAGCTATTGATGACGTGAAGTACGTGCACGCGGGGCAACTCCGGAGAAAACGGCTATTGTCGCACGACTTGTTCGTAGTGTCGGATCGAGAGTTCGGCCACGCGCTCCCAGGTATACCGTGCTTCCACGAGTCGGCGCCCGGCACAACCCATCATGCCCCGCGCCGTCGGTTCGGCTAGCAGATGCGTCAGCGCCTCCGCCACGGCTTCGGGGGTGCGGACCACGCACAACCCGGCCCCTTCCGACTGCACCTGCGGGAAGTGGCACTGTTCGCTGATGACCACGGGGCACCCCGCGGCAAGGGCTTCGACGATCGCCACGCTGAACGCTTCGTGCTTGCTGGGCAGGCAGAAGCACGCCGCGTCGACCATCGCCGCGAACTTCTCCTTCCCGTACGCCGGACCGACCAGGTGCACCCGATCGGCCACCCCCAGCGTTCTTGCCCGGGCGCGCAGGTCGGCCTCGGCGCCCCAGTCCGGCCCGATGACCACCAGCCGCGCCCCGGGAACGCGTCGCACCACGATCGCAAATGCCTCCACCAGAATGTCCAGACCCTTCACCGGGTGCAGGCGGCTGAGGAACACCACGAACGGCTCGCCACGGAGTTCGGGGTGGGCCGCGAAGTACGCCCCGGGGAGGGGGAGCGGGTCGATCTCGTCAAGAAACACGCCGTTGGGGATGGTGGCGACGGGGGGTCGATACCCCAGCGCCCCGATGCTCTGGGCCTCGTAGTCGCTGAGCGCGTGGATCAGCGATGCGCGGTTGACCATCGCGCGGTACGCCAACGCGAGAAAGACCTTTTTCTTCAGGGCTTTTTCCGACAAGGCCCAGGGGTCGAGCATGCCGTGGGGCGCGAGGACATACGGCACGCCGGCCGCTTGCGCCGCCCGGGCCGCTGCAAGACAGATCGGGTACCACACGCCGTGAAGATGCACCACGTCATAGCCCGATACCACCCGCGATAAATCGCGCATCGCGCCCCGCGGAAGCACACGCTCCAGGCGCCCGCCCCGCACAAGCCGCGCCTGATGAAGCCGGCCCTGGGCGCGGCGGTCGTCCGTCGGTGATTCGGCGTCCCCGGGTGGGGTCTGATAACAGTACAAAGTCACGTTGTGCCCAAGGGCCGCCTGGGCAGCCGCAAGGCGGGTAATGACCATCGGCGGCCCGCCGCCCTTCGCGCTCAAGGTGTCCGTGACTTGGAGTATCTTCATGCGATTGCCCGGGATCGTACCTATCGGCAGGGGGCGAGTTCCGGTCCAGCCATGCCAAACCGCGGACGCGAGCCACGATCCGCGCGGGAATCGTCGATACTCTCCTGCCGAATCAACCGGAACGGAATCAACCCATGACCTCCACCGTTGACTACCAGGGGTATTACGCGGGTGTTCCGGTGCTCGTCACCGGCGGCGCGGGGTTCATCGGATCACACCTGGCTTCGCGGCTGCTCGAACTCGGTGCGCGGGTGCGGATCGTGGACGATTTGTCGAGCGGATTCGCCGCGAACGTCCCCGCGGGGGCCGCGCTGACCCGGGCGTCAGTTCTTGACGACACGGCGCTCCGCGACGCCATGCGCGGGTGCCGCGTGGTCTTTCACCAGGCCGCTCTTGTCTCCGTTCCGCAGAGCATCGAGCAGCCCGAACGGTGCCTGGAGGCCAACATTCTCGGCACGCAGCGGGTGCTGCTGGCCGCACGGGATCTGGGCGTGTCGCGCGTGCTTTTCGCTGCGTCGGCGGCGGCCTACGGGAACACGCCCACTCTCCCCAGCCGCGAAACCGACCGCCCCGACACCTGGTCCCCCTACGCCGCCAGTAAGGTCACCGGCGAGTATCTCCTTCAGACCTTCGCGCGGTGCTACGGGCTCTCGACTCTCAGCCTGCGCTACTTCAACATCTTCGGCCCCAGGCAAGACCCACGCAGCCCCTACGCCGCGGTCATCTCCGCCTTCGCCGACGCCCTGCTGAACGGCAAAAACCCCCGCGTCTTCGGCGACGGTCTCCAGACGCGCGATTTCACGTACATTGACAACGTCGTCCACGCCAACCTGCTGGGCGGGTCCTCCTCGACCGACTTTCAGGGTGACGTAATCAACATCGGCACGGGGATTCGCACCAGCCTGCTGGACGTGCTCGAACACATGGCGCGGGAGTTTGGCATGGAGCCGCACCGCGTGTATGAGCCCGCGCGGGCGGGCGATATCCGCGATTCCGTCGCGGACATCGGGTTGGCCCGTTCGCGACTGCAGTACGAACCCCTCGTGGGCTTTGCCGAGGGCATTCGCCGCACACTCGCCTGGTTCCGCGGCACGACGGCGCCGTCCAGGTAGTACCCACGGAGTGGTCTGCGCAAAACGGGCCGTCGCCGGCCCGTTCGCCCACCCCCCATTGTCCGCGCTATTGCCCGCCGCCTCCCTGGTTCGCCCGGCGGAGGGCTTCAATCAGGTCCGCCCGCGTCGGCCTGCTGGTCGTCGTGGTTGGGGTTCGCGTGCGACGCAGTTGAATCGCGGAATAGACGGAGCCGGTGCTGCCCGAGGGGCCGGCGTTTGAGCCGCCCGAGCCGGACGAACCCGACGAGCCGCTTGACCCCGACGTGCCGCTGCTTGGCCGAACGATCGGGACGCGCGTGTAGCGGCTGTTGCCGGACGCCGACGAGGTGTTCGAGTTTCCTCGCCGCGCCAGGATGGCTTGGAGCAACGCGTTCGTGGATGAACCGCCCGAGCCGCTCGTGTCCCCGCCGCTGGGCGGGTCTTCGCTCCCGCCCGAAGGCGGCGGGGGCGGCGGGGGCGAGGTCAAGTCACCCTCGCCGCCCGGCGGGGGCGGGGGGGGCGGCGGGGGCGATGAACCACCCGACCCACCGCCACCGCTTGGCGGAGGCGGAGGGGGCGGCGGCGGTGGAGCCGGCGGAGGGGGTGGCGGCGGCGGAGGTGTGGGCGCCGGCGGCGGAGGCGGGGGCGGGGGTGACCCCCCACCGCCTGTCGGGGGCGGGGGGGGTGGCGGGGGCGGGGGGGCCGGTGGGTTGCGGAGCGCATCCAGTTCGCCGTCGAAGTTCTCCCACATGGGGAAGAAGGTGTTGTCCATGTAGGATTGCACGCGATCGCGTTCGGTGCTGTTGGGCAACCAGCCCCACACGACGACGCCACTGGCGCCGAACTGCTGCGGGGCACGGAGGTTGTTCTCGGCGTTGAAGTTGTTGAGGAAGTTGATGCAGCAGGTTGCCGAGCCGTCGTGCTGGAGGTACCAGATGTACGGGAACACGGGCTTGCCGTCGGCCACGCGGTGGTACTCCGTCATGCCGCGCTCCCACCACAGGGTGTTGTCCTGCGGGCGGTCTTCGCGCAGCCCGGGCGTGGGGCTGGGGACGGACTTGTAGTAGGTGTAGAAGCACGGGAAGTACGCGTCGACCTCGCCGTGCATCCAGCCGAGCTCCTCGTCGTTGACGCGCTGGAGGTCGGCCCGGCGGGCGGTGTGGGGCATGACGTTGCCGACAAAGGTCCAGTACTGGTTCGCGGGCAGGTTGTAGAAGCCCCAGGTGGCGTTCGGGCGGAGCCGCTTGCACTCGCGGATCGTGCGGATGAAGAGGTCGCTGCCGGACTCGATCCACGTCTGGGCGAAGACGTGCTCCTGCTGCGCGAGCGTCAGCCCGGCGAGGAGTTGCGGACGGTTCTGGCGGATGTAGTCGCGCCAGTCGTCGAGAAAGTCGCGGTCGAGCGCTTCGGGACCTTGCGTCGACGGGGTGTTCTCGTGCAGCGTCCAGAAGGGCATCCACAACTCGTAGTCGATGACCGCGAGGCCTTCCCACGCCGGGTCGGGGATCTTCTGAAACGCGCCGATCTGCGTGGCCATGCGGGCGACATGGTCGGCCAGGTACGCCTCGCGCCCCGCGGGGTACGTTTCCATGATGTGCGGCCCGGGCTTGGGGTAGTTGCCCAGTTGCGGCGCGTCAAAGATGACAACGTTCGTCTGTATCCGCGCGTCGCCCAGATTCACGCGGTTGTGAATCGTCGAGTTCACGTTCCAGTACACGTCGAAGGGCTCGGGAGGCGTCTGCGCCCAGGCGAGCGAGACGGGCAAGCCCGACGCAGCGGCGAGAAGAAGCAGGGCACGGGGGGCTCGCGGTGAATGACGCATCGGTACGGGCTCCTGCAAGAATGTCACGCGAAGGGAACCATCGACCCGTCCGCGGCCGCGGGTGCGTCCCGGACCGGAAATGCCCGCCCGGACGCGGCGGGCACGCCGACGGCGCCGCGGACGCCGTTCTCGCCGAATGTGAAGGCCATGCGGATCCTCGCGCCGGGGCCTGCCGAGCGGTGTGTGCCGAGGCCCCGCCCGGCGTGGGCGGCGCCAAAGTTCGTGGAACACCATGCCGTAACGGTCGATACTGTCTCCACGGGTCGAACCCGGATGGCTCCGGGGACGAACGTACAGGCCGGGGCATCGTCCGATAGCCCCTTCACCCGAACCGCCTCCAGACTCGATCTCCCTCGCGCATGCTGACTGTCCTCGGGTATCTCGTGCTGGTTGGCATGGCGGCGTGCTGGGTGCTGTGCTATCGACGCCCGGGCTTTGCGCTGGGCCTGGTGATGGTCCTCTACACGGCCAAGCAGCTGCAGATGTCGTACATGGGGGTGTTCCTCGAACACTCGGCGTGGTTCAACTACCTCGTCTTCTTCGGGGTGTGCCTGGCGGTGGTCGCGAGCATGTCGCGACACCGCACCATGTGGTTCGGCGCGTGGAACCGGGTGCTTGCGCTGACGCTGTTCATGTACCTCTTCGCGCTGTTCGCCATGCTGTACAGCCCGTCGCGTGAGTACGCGATGGATCGCGCGAAGGACGGCGCCCCCTATTGGCTCATGGAGGCCGTGCTCCTCCCGCTGGTCTTCGTCGAACTCCGCGACGTGCAGAAGTTCTGCATGCCCTTCCTGGTCGTGGCGAGCGCGGTGGTTCTGCTGTTCCTGACCAACCCGCACACCACGTTCTACGCCGGACGCCTGACCCTTCAGATGGGCTTCTTCCGGGGCGTGGCCGACTATCGCGGGAACCCCCTCGCCACCGCCCAGTTGGGCGGGTACCTGGCGATCGTGGCGGCGTTGATGCTCCCGATGCGCGCGACGTGGGTCGCGAACATGATGAGGCTGGGGGCGGTCTTCCTGGGCCTGGGCATCGCCATCTCCGCCGGGTCGCGTGGGCAGCTCATCCTCGCCGTCCTCGTCATCGTGCTGTTCTGGCCCCTGGCCCGATCGGTGCGCAATCCCAAGCAGTTCTTCGTGAACTCGTTCGGATTCGGCATGTTCGCGGTGGTCGCGTTCTTCGCCCTGCGGTTCTTCATCACCCAGAACGTCGAACAGGACGCCCGCTGGAACCCGCAGCGCCAGCTCGAGACCATCGGCCATCGGGCGTGGGAGGCCTGGCGCCTGATCGACGCCTGGCTCGAGCAGCCGCTGAAGTGGCCCTTCGGGCTGGGCACCAACGCGTACTCGTTCATCTCCGGCGAGCCGCACAGTTACGCGCACAACGTCTTCATCGAACTGCTCGGCGAACTCGGGCTGCTCGGGTTCGCGTGCGGCGTCGTCCTCGTGGTGTGGATCATCCGCGACGGTCGCCTCTTCTGGCACACGCATCGCCACGACCCGCCCGCGCGCGCCACCGCCACCGTGCTGCTGGCGCTGGCGGCGTACAACCTGCTGCTGGCCATGAAGCAGGGCACCTTCGTCGGGCCTCCCGACGCGTGGTACGTCGCCCTCATCATCTCCAAACTGGTGGCCCGCGACCAGGCCCTGGTGGCCCACGGATGGGTAGACGAGACACGCGTTCCGCTCGTGGATGATTCCGCGGCGATCGCCGAGGCGTACACGCGTCACGAAGCCGCGGGCTGATCCGGCGGCAACCCCACAAAGGCCAGGGCCTTGCGCAAACCCTCGACCGGGTCGCGCTCGGCGCGGAAGTGCTGGCTGACCTGCACCGACGCCGCCCGCATCGCCTCGAGCCTGCCCGGCTCGGTCACGGTCATGATCGCGTGCATCAAGGCCCGGCGGTCGTTGGGCCTCACGAGCACCGCGTTGACCCCGTCGTGCGCCACCTCGGGCACCGCGCCCACGACATGGGTCGTGATGATGGCCAGCCCGGCGGCGGCGGCTTCGAGCAGCACCACGCCCCACGGCTCCCAGGTCGCCGGGTGCAGCAGCACGTGACTCTGGCTGTACCACGCGTTCACGATCTCCTGCCGGTCCTGAAACCCCGCGAAGATCACGCGGGACGCCAGCGGCGAGGGCACCCGCGCCGTCAGCTCGCTGCGCAACGGTCCGTTGCCGAGAATCACCAGGTCCACGTCGGGACGTTTCCGCGCCACGCCGGCAAAGGCGTCGATGGCCTGATCCACCGCCTTGACCGGAACCAGCCGCGAACACACCAGCAGCCGGCGACGGTCGGGCTTCAGGTTGAAGGCCCGGACAACCTCGGCAACCGCCTGCGGCGGGGCGTGCTCGATTAGGTCATAGTCCGGCTCAACCGGTCCGAAAAACATCCGATCCGCCGTGGCGCCGTAGTTCGCCCAGTACCGTGCCCCGTTGTGTCCGCACGCGAAGATCGCGCTCACGTCACGCACCACCCGGCTGACGATGTGGCGTTTCACGAGTTTCCGGATGCCCCGCGCCGTGTCCGAGTGCACATTGCTGTCCGTCCACAGGATGCACGGCACCTTCCGCCTCGTGCACCATCGAAGCACCCGGTACATCGCCGGATACCCGTACCCGCACAGCAGCACCGCGTCGGGCGGGTTGGCCTCCAACTGCCGGATCACCTTGCCGCCGGTGCGAAAATCCCCGGCGTAGTAATCGAGCGTTCCGATCATGCTCTCGGTAATCGCGCCGGGAAACGTCACCACCCCGATATCGGGCATGTCCTTGTACACCCACAAGTTGCGTGAGGTGTCCCACGTCACGTAGGTATCCAGCCGCAGCCCGGGGATCTCGCGTTTGAATCGCAGGTGCGATTGCACGCGGTACGGCGTGAGGTTGTTGACGACCACGGAAAGCCGGATGGAACGGGGCGGTGGCATCGCGAAGGTCTGGCCTAGTGAAGTTCGCGCTTCTTCAGCGGCCGGGCGGGATTGCCGGCGTACACCGTCCCCGGGGCCAGGTCTTTGTACGCGCTCGAGCGGGCCCCCAGCACGCTCAGGCGCCCGATCTTGACCTTGGGCCCGACGAACGCGTCGGCGCCGATCCATGCGTCGGCGCCGATGATGATCGGGTCGCGGATCAGCGGGAAACGCCGGTCGGTGTAGTCGTGCGTGCCCGCGCAGATGTGCGCGTACTGGCTCACGATCGACCGCTCCCCGATCTCGATGATGCCCAGCGAGTACAGGATCGCGTAGTCCCCCACCGTCACCCCGTCGTGCAGGATCAGGTTCCAGGGCACCTCGATGTTCACGCTCGGGCGCAAACGAACGTCGCGACCGATCTTCGCGCCGAACAGCCGCAGCAGCCACGCCCGGAATCCGTACCAGTTGTGGAACGACATGCGGAACACCGGTTTGCCCACGAGCATCCAGATGGCGCGGAACACCTTCTGCCTGAACGTCCAGGGCGTGGACTCGGGGGTCAACTGCGCCACGCCCTCGCCGGTCGTCACTTCGACCCGCGTCGCGGTCGCATGTTCCGGCTCGGCCGGCGGCGTCGCGACCGGCGTCGGCGCGGGTTGACGGGGCACGTCCCGGGGTGGGAGCGTGACCACGCGGCTGGCGCCGGTCAACCCGTCGTCCGCCGGGGGCACGGTCGTCCGCACGCCGGGCAGCACGTCACGCTCGAACTCGGGTGATTCCGTGGCGCTGCGGCGCTTCTCGCGCTGCCGGATCAGCCGGAGTTTCAATGTGATCATCCGCTCGTACAGGTTGAGCAGCTGCGCGTAGGTCCGCCCCGGTTTGCCCTCGAAGGCCGCCCCGAGGATGAACAACGTCACAAAGTGCCGTATCGCCGCCCTGAACGGCAGGCGGTACGACACCTCCTTGTAGGCCCGGCGTCGCTTGATGGGGTCGCGGCTGAAGACGTCCTTCCACGCGGCCTTCTCGCGGAGCAGTTTCGCCGCCTCGATCGCCTCCGCCGTGCTGTACCGATTGTGCCGGTCCATCCACTCCGACAGGCCCTTGGACAGCCCGTAGTGCAGATAGGGTTCGTTCAAGACGCCCACGCGCCCCTGGGTCAGTTCTCGCTGCCCATGCCCCCAATCGCAGAACCGCATGCGGTCCAGGTGGAACAGGCGCATCTGGTACGTCGGGTACACCGCCGCCCGCTTCAGCCACTTCCCCATGAACATGAACTTCTGCGGGATGTGGTACCCGGCCTCGGGCGGATCTGAAGCGATCAGATCTCGCATCGCCTTGACGAGTTCGGGAGTGAATCGTTCGTCGGCGTCGAGGTGAAAGACCCACCGGTGCGCCGCCGGGCAATGCTCGATCGCCCAGTTGCGCTGCTTCCCGAACGACTCGAACGGGTTGTAGTACACCTTGGCGCCCATGGCGCGGGCGATCTCCACCGTGCGGTCCGTCGAACCGCTGTCGACCACGTGCACGTCGTCGCACCAGGCGCAGCTCCGCAGGCACTCGGCGATGTTCACTTCCTCGTTGAGCGTCAGGATCACCACCGTCACCGGGGCTGTCACCCTGGCGCGCGCCGGGGCGGCTTCCCCCGGCGTCGTCGCGGGGGCTGGGGGCGGGGTCGGGTTGGCCACTGTGGTTGTCATCGCAGCGGCGGGTTCTCGGACGGTCCACGCCCGCCCGCATGGCTCTACATCGTACGACGCCGGGCGTCACTGGATCGGTTCTGACAACACGCCGCCGGGACGATCGCCCGACCGGATCCATGGATCGAGAACCTCGCGGCATGGCCCCCACCGGTGATTCCGCAGCAGCCGCCGGAGTTTGTCCTCTGTCCCCGCGACCCCGACGTAGCACTTGAAGTACCGGTGCGGGGGCATCCGCACGCGCGGGCCGTCCGGGGCGAAATCCCGCGGGTGCAGGTACACCACGGTCGACCGACCGGCCCGAGATTCGGAGGCCACCCCCTGCTCGATGAGCGACGGCGGCAGCAGCCGCAGATACCCCCCGCCGCTGTAGCACATCGTCTTGCGCAGCGGACCCATGCCGATCGGCGCGACCGACATGGGCAACTCGGGAAGCGTCCGGCCCTTCGGGGTGCGGAGGACATGCGGCCCGCGGGCGCAGGCGTAGCCCCCGTGCCCACGGGACGCGGGGAACAAACTCGCGTCGTAGGTGAGGCCGAGATCGAGCAAGACGTCGAAGGCCCACTCCGTGCCCGGGGTGATGCTGAACGACGGCGCCCGAAAGCCCTCGATGGGCACCTCGCGGCCCGCCCCGGCGCGGATCGCCGCGAGCGAGTGCGCAATGTCCCGCGAGAACTCCTCGGGCGTAAGTTCGTACACCTTGCGGTGCCAGAAGGAGTGCGTGCCGATCTCGTGCCCCGCGTCGGCGATGCGCTTGACCAGCGCGGGGTGCCTCTCGGCGATCCACCCGAGGATGAAGAACGTCGCCTTCGCCTTGCCCTCGTCACAGAGTCGCAGGATCAGGTCGGTGTACCGCTCGACCAGGGACGACTCGGCGCTGAGGCGGGGCCATTGCGCGGGGTCTTCCACCGCCTTGACCTCCACGATGTGGAACCAATCCTCGATGTCGAAGGAGAGGGCGTGCAGAAGTTCTCGATTGTCCGGGGCCATGGTTCTACAAGAATCGGTGCCCGTGGCGCTTGAACCGCGCGACATCCTCGGCCGAGGGCATGGCGAAATGGCTCTGCTCGGCTTCCGGGTTCGGCATCAATGGCGGGTCGCCCGCCTCGACCCGGCGCACGCACTCGATGATCGCCTCGGCGGCCAGGTCCTTGCTGCGGGCCATCAGCCCCTCGAGCGTGTCGTGCGGCCAGATGCGGTAGCGCTTCTGCACGACGATCGGCCCGTTGTCGAGTTTGCGGTCCACGTAGTGCACGCTCACCCCGCCCTCGCGTTCTCCGTTGGCGAGCGTCCAGAAACTGGGCATCAGCCCGCGGTACTTGGGCAGGAGCGCCCCATGGCAGTTGACGATGCCGAAGGGCGTCTGACGGCGGAGGTCCTTCTTGTACAACTGCGTGCCGGAGATCGAGACGATGAACTCCACCCCGAGCGAGGCGAGCAGGCCGCGGAACGCCTCGCTGTTGACGTCCGCCGTGCGGTGCACGGGCACGCCGTACTTCTTCGCGACCGCCGCCACGGTGTAGCACCGGCGCGTGGACCCCAGCATCCCGTTCACGAACTTGGCGCACACCTTGTTCCAGACCATCTGCGTGGCCTTGTACGCGAAATAGACCGGGCCGTAGACCCCGAGCAGGTCGCGGGCGGTCTGCGCGAGCGTGCGCTTGCCCTGCGTGTTGCCCTGGATGTTGACGCCCGCGGTCGAGTCGGCAAACTCGCGCAGGTACTTGTCAAGCACCTTGGGGAGCAGCCCGGTCTCGTCCTGGATGAAGACGTACTTGCGAAGCGTGCGCCCCGGGGGGTTGAGGACGAGGAACTCGTACCCGCTCTTGCGCGAGCCGGGGAGGGTCGGCTCCAACTCGAAGGCCATGTCGGGCCTCGGGGGCGCGCTGGGGGTTGGAGCCGGCATGGTGGTCATGCTTGTACTTCGGCCGTTCGGGCCGGGTTCGTTGGCGGTTCCGCGGGCGCGCCCTCGATGAGCCGCGCCCAGCGTACGCAGGCGGTGTCGCGATCAAACCGGCCCGGGACGGCCGCGCGGGCGCGTTCGCCCATCGCCACGGCCGCGGCGGGGTCGCTCTTCAGCCGGCGAATCGCGTCAGCCAGGCCCGCCGCGTCGCCTTCGCGGATGGTCGTCCCCGCGTTGTGCTCGGCGAGAACGCGGGCGATCTCGCTGGTGGGGTGCCCCACGAACACGCTCGCACGCCCCGCCGCCATGATGCCGAATAACTTGCTGGGCACCATGATCCCCTCGACGCCCTCGCGCAGGGAGATCAGGTGCACGTCCGCCGCGGCAAGAGATTGCCCAAGGGCCTCTCGGGGCTGATAGTCGTACCACGAGGCGTGGGTGAGGCCGTGTTCCTTGATGAATGCTTCGACTTGCACCCGCCGCTTGCCCCCGCCGACGAACACGAAACGCAACCCCGGTTCGTCCTTCAGCAGGCGCATGGCGTTCAGGATGGTGTCGGCGTCGTGCCCGATGCCGAAGTTGCCCGAGTACATCACGACGAACTCGCCGCCGGGCGCCCACGTGCGCCGATAGGGATTCTCCGCGTGCGCAAGCGGCGTGATGCCCGCGAGGTCGGCCCACACAGGGATGAGCGTGACCCGTTCGGGGTGCACCCCCTTGGCCAGCACGCGGTCACGCATGCACCGCCCGAGCACGACGTCCACGTCGCTGCGGCGGAGCAGAAACCGGTTCAGCCGCTCGAAGAGTCGCGTGCTGATCGCCGTCGGCTTCATCACCCCGCACGCCACGGGCAGGTCCGGGTACAGGTCCATCACCCAGTAGATGGCCCGCGACCCGCGCAGCCACCGACACAGCAGCCCCACCAGCGCGACAAACGGCGGCGTGGTGTAGCACACCACCACGTCGGGGCGGGGGAGTGTCAGCACCTTCACCAGCGCCAGCAGGTAGAAGAGCGCGAAGTCGGCGATGCGGGCGGCGTACCCGGCCTTGCCGAACACGCTCGCTCCCACCCGGTAAACCTCCATCTTGCCGCCCCCCTCGACAGGGATTGTCTCGCGGCGGGGGAGCACCGCCCCGGATTGGCCGTAGATCGATCGGCTGGCGACCGCCGAGACCCGGTGTCCGCGGCGGACCAGGGCGTCGGCGAGGTCCTTCCCCATCTGCGCGGTGGCCACCACGTCAGGGTGGAAGGCCTGATTGAGGAGGAGGACGTGAAGGGGTCGTTCGGCCCTGTTCAAGCCTCTCATTATCGGCTCGCGCCGGGTCGGAGTTCGCGCACTTCCTTCGCCATGCGCTGGATGGGTCTTTGCGTGTTCGCGTCGGGCTTCTACGCAACCTTCAGAAGGGCCATCGCCGTCTTGGCCATCAACTCGCCCGCCAACTGGGTGGTGTAGAGCGCGACGTCCTGCAACACCCGCGCGCGGACCAGATTCGACGTTTCGGCCGCGTAGTCCGCGTCCTCGACGCGCGATTTCTCGCCCATCACGCCTTCGAGTTCCTTCAGGCCGGTGCGCCGCTGCGAGTCGATCTCCAGCATGCGGTTCCCGATCGCCGACCGGGAAGTGCTGACGGCCGTGGTGGCGGACTTCACAACCTTCTGGGCCGTTTCGAGGTTGCCGGTCACGAGGTTGAGCGGCCCGCCGCCCATCATGCCGGCCAGGGTCATGGTGATCGTTTCGGGCTGACCGTCGGCGCCGGTCACGGTGACGTAATGTTGGCCCAGGGTTGATGTCCCCAAGCCGTCGAGCAGTTTGCGGCCGTTGAACTCGGCGGCCTGCGACAGGTGGTCGATGGTCTTCAGGATGCTCTCGGCCTCGAGTTGATGGGCGGCGATTTCCTCGGGCGACAACCCACCCCGGTTGGCCGCCGCCACGACGTGCCCCTGCAGTTCGATCAGCAGGTCCGAGACGACACTCTGGGCGCCGTCCCTGGCGGCGAGGTACGCGCTCTCCCGGTCCGCGTGGTCGATCTGGGCGCGCAGGGTTCGCTCGCGGGCCGTAAGTTCGGTGATCGCGGCGACGCCCGAGGGGTCGTCCGCGGCACGGTTCACCCGCTTGCCCGTCGCGAGCCGCTCCATGGCCTGATTCACGCTGCGCGTGGCGATGTCGATTTGGCGGCGGCCCACCATCGACATGCTGTTGTGCTGGATTCCCACGGAGCGCATGAGGGAATCATCGGCCCGGGGATTCGTCGGCGTGATCGAACCGTGATCAATTGCGTTCTTGGACCAGAACCACGCCGTTCAACCGTCAACGCCCCGACGCGTGCGTCCGATACCACTCGATCGTTCGCTTCAGGCCTTCCTCGAAGGGCATGGCGGCCTTCCAGCCGAGGAGCCTGGCGGCCTTCTCGACGCTCAACTGCCGCCGCGGCTGCCCGTCGGGCTTCGTCGCGTCCCACACGATCGCGCCCTTGAACCCCACGAGCTTCACGATCAACTCGACCAGGTCCTTGATGGTGATCTCAAACCCCGCGCCCAAGTTTACCGGCGTCGGGTCGTCCAGCACCTCGGTGGCCCGCAGGATTCCCTCCGCCGCGTCCTCGACGTACAAAAACTCACGGCTGGCCGATCCCGTCCCCCAGCACACGATCTCCTTATCCCCCCGCAGCTGCGCTTCGACGCACTTGCGGATCAACGCGGGGATGACGTGGCTGGAGCCGAGGTCAAAGTTGTCGAACGGGCCGTACAGGTTGACCGGCAGCACGTACGACGAGCACATCCTGTACTGAAGTTTGTACGCGTCGAGCATCTGCCACGCGGCCTTTTTCGCCACGCCGTACGGCGCGTTCGTCTCTTCCGGATACCCGTTCCACAGATTGTCCTCGACAAACGGAACGGGCGTGAACTTCGGGTACGCACAGATCGTGCCTACCTGCACGAACTTCCCGCCGCGCTCGATGAGGCCGTCGAGACGGGCCTGCTCGATCAGGTGCAGGGCCATGGCCATGTTCGCGTAGAAGTACCGCCCGGGGTTGAGCAGGTTCGCCCCGATGCCCCCCACCTCCGCCGCGAGGTGGATCACGACATCGGCCTTGTTCCCGGGGAACGCGGCCCGGTACAGCCGCTGCACGCTGGCCATGTCCGTCAGGTCAAAGTCCTTCCGGCGGGGGATGAAGATGTTTTTTTCAGGCACGCCGCGCCGGGCTAGGCCCGCGACGACGCACCGCCCGAGAAACCCGGCCCCGCCGGTGAGAATGATCCGCTTGTTTGAAAGATCGGTCGGCATGAGACGTGATCTTAGAGCCTGCTCGCGGCCAAACTCGCCAGTTCGCTGCGCTCGCTCTTGGCCAGCGTCACATGCGCGAAGAGGCGGACGCCCTTCATCTTCTCGATGGCGTACGACAGCCCGTTGCTGGATTGGTCCAGGTACGGGTTGTCGATCTGCCCGATGTCGCCGGTGAGGACGAGTTTGGTCCCCTCGCCCACGCGGCTGGCGATCGTCTTCACCTCGTGCGGCGTCAGGTTCTGGGCTTCGTCCACGATCATGAACTGGTGCGGAATGCTCCGCCCGCGGATGTACGTCAGCGGCTCGAGCACCACCTTGCCGTCCGCCATCAACTTGCTGATGCGCTGTTCGCTCGTCTGGCTGTCGGGGCCCTTGTCGTGGGCGCCGCGGGTTGAAAGCAGATACGACAGGTTGTCGAAGATGGGCTGCATCCACGCGCCGAGTTTCTCGTCCTTGTCGCCGGGGAGATAGCCGATGTCGCGCCCCAGCGGCATGATGGGCCGCGCCACCAGCAACTTGTCGTAGCGCTGCTCGCCGAAGACCTTGCTCATGCCCGCGGCGAGGGCCAGCAGCGTCTTGCCCGTGCCCGCCGAACCCAGGAGCGTGACGAACTTGATGTCCTCATCAAGGAGCGCGTCGAGGGCCATCGTCTGCTGGACGTTGCGCGCGAGGATGCCGTGCACGGGCTTGCGGGGGCCGGTGACGGGGATGAGGTGGGCCGTGTCGCCCAGGCGACGGCCCAGGCCGGTGTGGTTCTCGTCGTCCTTGTCGCGCAGCACGAGGTACTGGTTGGGGTTGAGGACGATGGGAAACTTCTGCCCGTGCTCGTCGCGCTCGACAAGGTGCTTCTCGACCCGCTCCATGGGGATCATGCGGTCGCGGTAGAGTTCGTCGATGAGGTCGCCGCCGGTCTCGATGCTGGCGTACCCGATGTACAGGCGCTCCGCGTCGACGCGCTGGTTCTCGAAGTCCTCGGTCTTGATGCCCAGGGCGTCGCTCTTGATCCGCGCGGCAAGGTCCTTGGTGACGAAGACCACCCGCACGCCTTTTTCCTTCAGGTGATAGGCGACGGCGATAATGTGGTTGTCGGGCGTGTCCTCGATGATCGCCGGGGGCCGGGCGTAGTCCGTCACGTCGATCCGCACCGTCCCCGTTTTTCCGTTCACGCCCGCCGACCGCGCCGCGTTCGGCTGCGTGGGCAGTTTGCCCCACTCGACCCCGTCGGGGAGTTTGCCGATGGCCCGGAGGCGGTCGAGGTGGCGGATACAGGCGCGGGCGTTGCGGCCCAGATCATCATCCTTGCGCTTGAGCCGGTCGAGCTCCTCGATGACCTTGAAGGGAATGACGACGTGGTTGTCCTGAAAGACGAAGAGCGCGTCGGGGTTGTGCAGGAGGATGTTGGTGTCGAGCACAAAGTGCTTGACGCCCTTCTCGGTGTTCGCGGCTCCCTGTGTCGGCCCCTTGGCCTTCACGCGTTCTCCCTGAGTGCTTCCGTTCACGACGCGCGCGGACGACTCGGCGACGGCTTTGGTCATGGTGCTCCGCTTCGTGCTGCTGCGTCGGTCCGGTGGCACTGCACACAGCCCATCGGCCGACGACACCTCCCTGTGTAGCCCACAGCATACTTACCGGACGGCAATTCCGCCATACCACCCGCCCGGCCCAACGCGATCTTCATGGGGCTACGTCCGAACCGCCATGACCACCGCCGCCGTCGAAAGCGTTGCGGCGATCACCCCCGCCAGCGTCGTCTTGGCCAGCGTCGCGACAAGCCGCCCCGCGGCGGCCCCGCCGGCGGCCTGCCCGGCCTGACGCCATGTCGCGTTCCCGTGCCGCTCCGCGATCATCGCGCCCAGCCCCGCCCCGAGCACGCCCCCGAGGATTGTTCCCAAGGGGAATGGCGGGACGATCGACCCGCCCAGGGCGCCGACGATCGAGCCGATGATCGCGCCGACGGCCCCTCGCCGGGTCGCCCCGGCTTTGGCGGCCCCCAGCGCTGTTGCCGCGAACTCGATCCCCTCGGCCAGCAACGCCAGGGCCAGCGCCGCCAGCAGCACCCACCACGGCATCAACTCAGGCCGCCATGCCTTGACCACCACACCCGCCGCCACCGTCACCCACGTGCCGGGCAGGGTGAGCACGGTGAGCACCACCCCCGCGAACGAGGCCAGCGCGATCAGGGCCACCGCCGAGATTTGAATCCAGTCCCAATCGGGCATGCCGTATGTTGTTCGGAATCGGCGTGCCGGGGGTTCGCGCGACTTACGCCGCAGGCCCATCCGCCGGGGAAGGGGCCGGCTCCTCGGGCGGGGGCTGTTCGACCCGGTCCGGGAACGCGGCCCGCTCCATGGCCAGCACCCATTCCTCGACCGGCTCGTAGCGCAGCAGGTCGAGTTCGACATCCTTGCCGCCGAGCGTGCCGTGCCCCGGCTTGATCTTGACGGTCACGTAGAACTTGTGCCACTTGCGCTTGTCGACGTCCTCGATGTCGGCGGGGGTAAACGACGCCCCGCCGGGGAGCGTCAGCCGCATCGAGCCCGGCTCGAACGCGAAGGACTTCGTCCGCACGCGGATGATGAGCAGCAGCATCCACAGGCCCAACCCCAGCCCGGCGGCGGTGATGATCCACTGCACGGGGATGTCCCACTTCGAGAGCGGGCTGGGGGCCTGCGCCTGCCCGCCGGTGGTGAACTTCTGCTCGAGCTCCCGCCGACGCGTCTCGGCGTCGGCGACCGACGATCCACGGAAGTCCGTGCGCGGGATGCTCGTCGCGGTCGGCCCGTCGAGCCGCCCGATGAGCACGAGCGATTCGAGCCAGGTTTTCGCGGCACGGTCGGCGAGGTCGCTCGGGGCGCCGCCGCGGAGGCGCTGGAGTTCGTTGGCGGGGTCGGCGATGCCCGCGCGGTGGTCGAGCGGCGGCCGCGCCTGTTTGAAGTTCTCCAGGTACTGGAACTCGAGGTATTCCGAGGCCCGCTCGCCGCGGCGCGGGTAGGCCACCGTCGCGTCGTACAGCCCCCACAACCCGAACCCGGCCAGGAACACCGCGATGGCGACCATCTTCAGCGTCCACTTGCGGGACACCTTCGAATGCTGAACCTCGCCGGCGGGCGCGGGGGTGTGTTCGCTCATGGTGCGTTCCCGGTGCGTCCCACGCCGAGCCACGGGCGCGTCGGGGGATCGGACAGAGGGTAGCAACGCGGCGGGTTATTCGTCGCCGTCGCCGGCGTCGTCGACGCGGTCGAACGCGTGGCTCCACCAGCGCTCGGCCAGGGCCGGCCCGCCCGGGCGGGCCATGAGCCGCGACCACCCGCCCGCGGTGACGGCCCGCACGGGGATGCGCGGGTACTCGCGCCCGCCGCGCAGTGCGCGCGTCAGCCAAAGGGAGTGCTGCCGCCGGAACAACTCGGAAGCCGACTCGACACGCTTGTGCGTCCACAGCCCGAGGAGCATGGCGTCAGTGTACCGCGCGGCGGGGAGCCGTGCGCCGCGGAATCGACAGCCCGTCTGGGATGATCAGGTGCTCCCCGCGAGCACCGCGTTCGTCGGGAACCGCTGCAACGCCGAGAGGAGTTGTTCGACCTGCTGGTGCGGGGGCATGGCGAGCAGGCGGCGGCGCAGGGCCGTCATGGTCTTGAGCTCCTGATCGGTGAGGAGCTTGTCTTCCTTGCGCGTGCCGCTCTCGGCGAGGTTGATGGCGGGGAACAGTCGGCGCTCGCTGATCTTGCGGTCGAGGATCAGTTCCATGTTGCCCGAGCCTTTGAACTCCTCGAAGATGATCTGGTCGGCGGCCGAGCCGGTGTCGACCAGGCAACTGGCGATGATGGTGAGGCTGCCGGCCTCCTCGGTGTTGCGGGCCGAGCCGAAGATCTGCCGGGGCACTTCGAGGGCGCGGCTGTCCAGCCCGCCGGTCATGGTGCGCCCGCTGCTGGCGTGCCGGCGGCTCTGGTTGAAGGCCCGCCCCAGGCGCGTGAGCGAATCGAGCAGGATGACGACGTGCTTGCCGGCCTCGACCATGCGGCGGCAACGCTCGATCGTCGTCGTCGCCACCTCGATGTGTTTCTCAACCGGGTGGTCGTTGCTGCTGGCGATGACGCGGACGCGGAGCTTCTTCGGCGTCGCGTCGCCGCGCAACAGGTCGGCGGCGCCGTTGGCGTGCGCCTCCTTGAACGCCGCCTCGCCGCGCGCGAGCATTTCCCTCGCCACGGCCTCGGTCTGGGTGTTGACAAAGGTCCGGCGGAAGTCGGTGACTTCCTCGGGCCGCTCGTCCACCAGCAGGACGACCACCTCGATGTCCGGGTGGTTGCGGAGGAGGGCGGTGGCGATGTCCTTGAGGAGGGTGGTCTTGCCGGCCTTGGGGGGCGACACGATCATGCCGCGCTGCCCGCGGCCGATGGGGCAGAAGAGATCGATCAGGCGGCACGACGCCGGGCACCCCGGGTATTCGAGCGTCAACCGGGGCTGAGGATCGATGCTGGTGAGTTCGTCGAACCGGCGCGTGCCGGGTGCGATGTGCAACGGCTGGCCGTCGACGTCGAACGAGCCGCGCGATTCTGTTTGTGGTTGAGGCGACGGCGCGACGCCGGTATGTCCGCCCGGCCTGGGGCCCGCGGGGTAGTTTCCACCACCCCGGCCCCGCCGACGGCGGCGACCCCGTCCGCCGCCGCCACCGCCAAATCCATGTCCGTTCACACGGCCTCCACAGGGGCTTTACCGCCCCCGAGCACCGACTACGCCTCCCAGCGGCGAAGCCGTCCCGCCTTCCGCGGGCCTGCACGTTTTCTTCGCCGGCGACCGCGGCCGCCCTGGCGCTCAACCACACCCGGGCCGAACCAGCCGAGCGCGTCGAAAGTAAATCTGCTCCCCTGGGCCACGCCGAGATACCGGCCGCCCCGGACTCGCAACGACTCTATCACACCAAATCGGGCGGCCCGTGTCAAGTGGGACCCGTCCTCTCAATGCTCCCGAATCACCTGATTTCACACTACACTCACGCCGACCCATGCCCCAACCGTCCGACCCTTCATCCCCCCTACCGCCAACGATTATCAAGGGGCTTCCGGTCTCCCCGGGGATTGTCATTGGCAAAGTGCTGGTGGTGGACGATGACCTGCGTCGGGTGACGAGACGGTCGATCCGACCCGAGCAGGAGGCCGCCGAGCGGGCACGGTTCGACGCCGCGGTCCGGGATTCGATCGCCGAACTCCGCGAGGTGCACCAGCAGGCCGAAGGGCAGATGGGGAAGGAAGCGGCGAAGATCTTCCTGTTCCACGTCGGCATGCTCAGCGACCCGTCGCTGCTGGGGCCGATCCACGCGATGATCGAAAAGGAGCACGTGACGGCGGACTACGCCGCGTGCCATGTGCTGGCGAACCTCGCCGACCAGTTCCGCGCGAACAAGAACTCCGTGTTCGCCACGAAGGTGAACGACATCGAGGACCTGGGTGATCGGCTGATGAAGCACCTGGTCGGCCCGGGGGCGAGCCGCATCGCGCAGGCCGACGAGAACACCATTATCCTCGCGCGCGACCTGACCCCGTCGCAGACGGCGTCGTTCGACCGCACGAAGGTGCTCGGCTTCGCCACCGACCTGGGGGGCATGACCAGCCACACGGCGATCATCGCCAAGGCACTGGACATTCCCGCCGTGGTGGGGTGCCGCACGCTGCTGAAGGCCGCGCGCGACGGGATGCCGGTGATCCTCGACGGGGACAAGGGCGCGGTGATTCTCAACCCCGACCCCGCCACCGAGGAGGAGTACCGGGGCTACACGCGCCAGCGGGCGCTGTTCCGCGTCTCCCTGACCGAACTCTGCGACCTCCCCGGGGTGACGACCGACGGGCACGCCGTGCACATCCTGGGCAACATCGAACTCGCCGACGAGGTGAAGAAGGTGCTGCAGCACGGGGGCGAGGGGGTGGGGCTTTACCGCACGGAGTACCTCTACCTGACGGCGCAGCGCGAGCCGACGGAAGCGGACCACTACGCGGCGTACACGCGGTGCGTGGAGTTGTGCGCGGGCCGCGAGTTGGTGATCCGCACGGTGGACCTCGGCGCGGACAAGTACACGCAGGCCCAGGCCGAGGTTCCCGAGCGTAACCCGTTCCTGGGCAACCGGAGCATCCGGTACTGCCTGCAGCACACGGGGATGTTCCGGACGCAGTTGCGGGCGATCCTGCGGGCCAGCGCGAAAGGGCCGATCAAGGTCATGTTCCCGCTGGTGAGCACGATCCCCGAACTCCGGCAGGCGAAGTTCCACGTGCGGGAGGTCATGGAGGACCTGGCCGAAGAGGGGGCGGCGTTCGACAAGGACATCAAGTTGGGGATGATGGTGGAGGTTCCCAGCGCGGCGATCCAGGCCGAGGCGTTCGCCCGCGAGGTGGATTTCTTCTCGATCGGGACGAACGACCTGGTGCAGTACACCCTGGCGGTGGACCGGATCAACGAGCGGGTGGCGCACCTGTACACCCCGACGCACCCGGCGGTTTTACGCCTGATTCGGGACGTTTCCCGTACAGCCAGGCGTCACCACGTGCCGATCTCGTGCTGTGGGGAGTCCGCGGCCGACCTGGAATACGCCATGCTGCTTCTCGGACTCGGGCTGCGTATCCTCTCGGTGAGCAGTTCGTCGATCCCGCAACTCAAGCGGTTCATCCGATCGGTGAGCATGCAACAGTGCGAGCGCGTGGCCCGACAGGCCCTCGCCCTCGATTCCGGTGACCAGGTTTCGCGACTGCTGCGGGACCGGGCCCGAACATTCGTCCCCGACGCCTTCGACGGAAGGTCCGCCGAGTAGTTGGGGGAACAGACCATCGGCCGCTGGCGCCCCGCAAAGGGCGCGTCGGGCCGGACAGACTCGACCCCGTCCCGCGTGACGCGCCGTGCCCGATCGGGCCGCCGCCGCGACCGGACGGATGCTCGGGGCCGTGAGCGCAGCGCCTTGTCGGCGTTCCCGCGGCCCCGGCGCGAGGGCCTGGTGCATGCCGATCCGCCACACGCGGGGTCGGCCGGCGCGGCCGCTCGCGGCTTCGAGATTCGCTCCGCCCCTCGCGCACTCCCGGACCGTCCCGGCCACGACCCGCCGCGGCGCGTGCTTCGCGCCGCCGCACAGCGCCGCACCGGCGCGGAAACGAGGGGCGCATGCCCGAATCCCAGATGATCATCAACTACGTCCCCGGCGAGGAGTGCCGCGTCGCCATTGTCGAAGACGGCAAACTCGAGGAACTCCACGTCGAGCGGCACGCCCAGGCCAGCCGCGTCGGCAACATTTACGCCGGCGTCGTCGTCAACGTCGAGCCGAGTATCCAGGCCGCGTTCGTCGACTTTGGTGTCGGCGAGAATGGTTTTCTCCACGTCACCGACCTGCACCCGCGCTACTTCCCCGGGGAAGACGGCGACGCCACCGAGCGCGTGGGCTTCAAGACCCCGCGCCGAGAGCGCCCGCCCATCCAGCAGGCGCTGCGCCGGGGCGACGAGGTCATCGTGCAGGTGCTCAAGGAGGGCGTGGGCACCAAAGGCCCCGCCGTCACCAGTTACCTCTCCATCCCGGGGCGCTTCCTGGTCATGATGCCGGGGATGGACAAGGTCGGCGTGTCGCGGAAAGTCGAGGACGAGGACGAGCGCCGCAAGATGCGCGAGATTCTCGACCAGCTCGAACTCCCCGAGGGGTTCGGGTTCATCCTCCGCACCGCGGGCATGGACCGCACCAAGGCGGAACTCAAGCGCGACCTGGCGTATCTCCTGCGGCTGTGGAAGGACATGGAGAAGCGCGAGGCCACAGGCCCCAAGGGCAAGCCGCGCCTGCTCTACAGCGAGAGCGACCTGCTCGTGCGCGCCCTGCGGGACATCCTGACGGCGGAGGTGAACGAGGTGATCGTGGACCACGAGGCGGCCCTGCAGCGAGCGGCGCGGTTCATGAAGATCGTCTCCCCGCGCGGGGCGACGAAACTCCTGCACTTCGCCGCGACAACACCGATCTTCCACGCCTTCGGGATCGAAAAGCAGATCGCGCTGATCCACGCCCGCGAGGTGCCCCTGCCCAGCGGGGGGCGGCTGGTCATCGACCAGACCGAGGCGCTGGTCGCCATCGACGTGAACAGCGGGAAGAGCCGCGAAAGCCGCGACGCCGAGAGCAACGCCTACCAGACGAACCTCGAGGCGGTCGACGAGATCTGCCGGCAACTGCGCCTGCGTGACATGGGCGGGATCGTGATCAACGACCTGATCGACATGCGGCACGCCAGCCACCGCAAGGACATCGAGAACCGCTTCAAGGAGCGACTGAAGCGCGACCGCGCCAAATCGACCATCACGGGCATCTCCGAGTTCGGGATTCTCGAGATGACGCGGCAGCGCATGCGCCCCAGCCACGAGAGCGTTCACTTCACCGATTGCCCCACCTGCCGCGGGCGCGGCATGCTCCAGAAGCCCGACTCCGTCGCCGCCGATGCCTTGCGTGAACTGGCGGCAATCCTGGACGTCGAGCGTGTGACCAAGGTTGAGATGGTCGTGGCGCCGCGCGTCGCGGGCGAACTCCTCTCGACCAAGCGCGCGACGCTCGGTCGCATCGAACGTTCCTTTGGGAAGCACGTCGATGTCCGGGTCAGCGAGACCGTGCCGGTCGACCGGGTCTCGTTCTACGCGTACGACGCCCAGGCCGCCGACATCGACCTCACCCAGTTGCCCGCCCCGAAGCGACCGAAGGACCTTCAAGCGTGGGAGGTGACGACGCCGGGCGATTGGGCCGCGGACGAGATCGCCGAACCCGCGGCCGAGCCGGATCCCACGCCCCAAACCGAGGAACACCCCATCGAGTTCGACGCCGACGAGTCGCTGACGCCGGTGGGAACCGTGACGCCCGCGTTGCTCGAGCCCCCGGGCGATCGGCGTGGCCGTCGCCGACGCCGAGGCGGGCGCGACCGGAACCGGGGCGGCGAAGGCCCGCCGGCGCGCCAACCCCAGGCGCCGCAACGCCCGACCGATACGCCGCCTGTGCAGGAACCGCCCACGCCCTCGGCCCCTCGGGCCGACCAGCCCATCTCGGGCGACGATCAGAGCCAGCGCCAAGAGGGCGGCGGTCGTCGCCGACGCCGTCGCCGGCGCGGCCGGGGAGGCGGCGGAGGCGGACAGAACGGCCAGGCCGTTCCGCAACCGCAGCCGCCCGCCCGCGAGGGCCGCGATGTGTCGCCGGACACCGGAGGCGAGTGGGGCGATTTGCCGCCAGCCCAGATCGAGTCGCCCGGACACACGCCGAGCGATGATTCGCCGGCGCCACTCGCGACGTCCACGCCCGACGAATCACCCGACGCCGACACGCGTCCCGAGGATTCCAGTTCGATTGAGAACGGTGCCCTTCCGGCGGACCCGTCCGGTCAACCGCGCGGGCCCGAAGGCGAGCAGGGCACGGGGCGTCGGCGACGCCGGCGGCGCCGGCGCGGCCGGGGTGGAGGTGGAGGGGGCGGTGGTGGCGAAGGGCCCGCGCTCGGCAACTCTCCGAAGCCCCAGGGACATCCCCACGGCCAGCCGCGTGGCTACCAGGGTCCACACCAGCGACCCAACAACCCGCCTCCGCCCAAGACCACTACGCCACCAGCACCGGCCCCAACCCCGATCGTGCCCAAGGCCCGCACGCTCTACGGCTCGACCCGGCGAAAACTCTCGCCGGCGGAACTCAACAAGCGACCCAAGCCGGAGTAAATCACCCCGCCTTGGGATCCGAGGGCAGGCGCGGCCTGGGCATCGCGGCCCCAAGCAGCCCCGCGCCCATCACCGCCAACACCACCCCGCCCCCGAACGCCTTGAACACGTTTTCCTGATGCTCCTTGTTCTCTTCCGCGAAGGAGATCAGCGTCTGGAGCAGTTCGTGCCCCACCAGAAAAACCCCCGCGCCCGCCGTCAGGAGCATCGCCCCCAGCCCCAACGCCAACCGACGCAGCAGTGACTTCATCATGAGGCGCCCTCCCGGTGCTTGGTGATCCTCCCAGCCTACGCGATCCGCCATTCGGGCACCATGGCTATTCTGTTCGGCCCGTGCCCGGGCGGATTGTCCGCGCCGTGCCGTGACGGTATCTTCTTGACGCTCGTGAATACCACCCCACGCCGACACCCCGGGCATCCACGAACGACCGCGGGGCGCTGCGCCCGTGCACTTGTGCTCGTGGCCGGGTTGACGATCGGCGTTCCTTCGCCGGCGCTCGCCCAGGCCCCCGCGCCCGCGCAACCGCCGCGCCCGGACCTCGAAGCCTTCCAGGGCCGGCCTGTCCGCCGCGTGGTGTTCGTGGTCGCGCCGACCTCGCCCAGCGAGCCGCCCGGGGTGCTCCCGGTTTCGGACGAAACCCTGACACGCAACCAACTCCGCATGATCGAGGGCGGGCCGTTCGACACGCGCGTAGTGGGCGAGGACGTGGCCCGGCTCAACCGTCTCGGACGGTTCCGCCGCGTCGAGGCGTCGGCCCGCCTCCTCGCCGACGGGTCCGTCGAACTCACCTACACCCTCGCCCTCCAGCCCATGATCACCGCGGTGCAGACCGTCGGCAACCGCGCCTTCGACGACGATGAACTCATCGGGGGACTCCGCCTGGAGGGCACACCCGTCGACCCCACCCTCCTCGAGCGCCTCGCGCGCCGCATGGAGGATCAGTACAAGGCCAAGGGCTACTACAACGCCAAGGTCTCCATCGACGAGCAGGAACTCGAAGACAGCGGCATCGTCGTCTTCCGCGTCCGCGAGGGCCACCAGACCCGCGTCGGCGAGGTCCGCTTCGAGGGCGTGACGGCGTTCCCGGCCCGCCAACTCCGCAAGCCGCTGAAGACGAAGGAGGCCTGGTTCCTCGACCGGCTCCGCGGGAGCGCCGGGGTCGATAACGATCTGCTCGACGAGGACGTGGGCACGCTGATCGCGTTCTACAAGGACCGCGGGTACCTCGACGTGCGAGTGGACCGCGTCGTTTCGACCTCGGCGGACGGGTCCGAGGCGGTGGTGACGTTCATCGTCGAGGAGGGCCGCGTCTACACCCTGCGCGATGTCACGCTGAAACTCGCCCCGGGAGAAGATTCCCCGCTGACGGAAGATCAGGTCGTCGCGTTGCTTCGGCTGAAACCGGGCGACCTCTACAACGAGGCCGCCGTGCAGGGATCGATCCGCGATGTGGCCGCGGCGTTCGGCGTGCTGGGCTACGCCGAGGCCCGCATCGGGCGCGAACTCCTCCGCGAGCCGGGCCAGCCCCTGGTCGACCTGCGCCTGGTGGTGACTCCCGGGCGGCGCTTCCGCACGGGCATGATCGAAGTCCGCGGCAACACCGCGACGCGGGGGGACATCATCCGCGAGCAGATCACGCTGCTCCCCGAACGGCCGCTCGACCCCAACGAGATCGAGGAAAGCCGCCAGCGCATCGAGCGCCTTCGCCTCTTCGCCACGGGGAGCGTCAAGACCGCCATCCAGCCCGAGCGCGAAGACGAGCCGGGCTACCGCGACGTGATCTTCGAGGTTGAAGAGACCATGAACCGCTCCTTCAACTTCGGGGCGGCGGTCTCATCCGACGGCGGCGTGACCGCCCAGATCGGCGTGACCCAGCGCAACTTCGACATTACCGACCTGCCCGACTCCTGGAGCGACTTCTGGCGCGGGCAGGCCTTCTACGGCGGCGGGCAGACGTTCAACATCCAGGTCCTGCCCGGCGACCGCGTCCGAATCTTCCAGATCTCCCTCTCCGACCCGTACGCCTGGGGAAGCGATTACTCCCTCTCGACCTCGGCGTACTTCCGCGACCGCATCTACGCCGCGTACGACGAGCAACGCGTCGGCACGCGCCTCACCGTCGGGCGTCGCTTCGGCTCGCGCTGGAGCATCAGTTTCCCGGTGTCCGTCGAAAAGGTTCAACTCAGCAACGCCGACGAGGACGCGCCCACCGAGTACTTCGAGCACGAGGACGGCGACGTGCTCGCCGCCGCCGGGGTCGTCCTCTCGCGCACCGCCGTCGACAACATCACCTTCCCGAGCAAGGGCAGCAAGGCCGAGTTCGGCCTCACGCAGGTCTTTGGCGACTATAACTTCACCAAGGTTTCCGGTGAGTACTCGAGGTACTTTAAACTCGACGAGGACGCCCTGGGCCACAAGACCGTGCTGCAACTCTCGACGCGCGCGTCGTACATTCCCCAGGGGCAGGACAACGTCCCGTTCTATGAACGCTACTACATGGGCGGCTCGTCCTTCCGCGGGTTCGGGTACCGCGCGATCGCGCCCATCGGCATCCGCAACGACACGGGCGGCGTCGCCAACGATACCGTGGGCGGGGTCTTCTCCTTCTTCGCCGGGGCCGAACTCCGCCGCCCGATCCTTACCGAACTGGTCTCGGGCGTGCTCTTCATCGACACCGGCACGGTGGACGACGATTTCTCGTTCGACCACTACCGCGTCTCGGCCGGGTTCGGGGTGCGCATCTACATCGAGCAACTCTCGCAGGCGCCGCTCGCCTTCGACTTCGGCTTCCCGCTCATCAAGGAAGACACCGACGAAACCCAGTTGTTCACGTTCTCGATCGACGTGCCGTTCCGCTGATCGCGGCCGATCGCACCCCTACGCCCGCCGCACCTCGACCTTGCCCCCGGGCAGGTCCTTGATCGCGTACCCCATCCCCGCCAACTGATCGCGGATGGCGTCGGAGGCCTTGAAGTCCTTGCGGGCGCGGGCGTCGCGGCGTTGAGCGAGCAAGGCCTCCACTTCAGGCGAAGGGGCCACGCCGTTAAACACCCCGATCGCGGTCTGTTGCGCCTGCGGGCGTTCAAGGGAAAGCACGCCGAGCACACCGTCGAGCATGCTCATGGTCGCGGCGGTGATGGGGCCGAGTTCAACCGATCCGGCCCACGCGTTGATCGCCGCAACGGCCTCGGCGATGTTCAGGTCGTCGTGCAGTGCCCCGGCCACATCGCGCAATACCGGCGTCAATGCTCCTCCCCCGTCTCTCCGGGAGGAGAAGTCGCCCGCGATACGTCTCCATCGCTCCACCATGCGTTGGCTGTCGGCCAGCCCCTGCATCGTGAAGTTCGCATTGCTCCGATAGTGCGTCTTGATCAACTCCAGCCGCAGCGCGGCCGGTTCGATCCCCTTCGCGAACAAATCCCTCGCCGTGAAGAAGTTTCCCTTGCTCTTGCTCATCTTCGCGCCCTCGACGAGCAGGAAGCGCGGGTGGAACCACATCGAGGCGAACGAGCCGCCCGCCGGGTCCGCGTTGAACGCGCAGCAACTCTGCGCGATCTCGCACTCGTGATGAGGGAAAATATTGTCCTCGCCGCCGCTGTGGAGGTCGATCAGCGCGCCGCCGTTCGCGACGGCCAGTGATTCAATATCCTGCGGGAGCACGCCCCGCCCGAGGCGCGCCCGCAGGGACATCACCGAGCACTCGATATGCCAGCCGGGGTAGCCCCAGCCCCAGGGGCTGTCCCACTTCATGAGGTGCGCGGGGTCTTCCTTCCAGAGCAGAAAGTCCGCCGGGTGCTTCTTCTCCGCCTGGTTCGAGGCCGACACCCGCCCGCCCTCGCCGGCGCGGAGCCGTTCGAGCGTGTTGCCGCTCAACCGCCCGTACGGCCCGTATTTCTGCACGTCGAAATACACCGCCCGCGCGCCCGGCCGACCGCCGACGTACGCGTACCCGCCCGCGATGAGCCGCGCAATCACCGCGATCATCCCCGGTACGTTCGCCGTCGCCTTCGGGTGCAGGCTCTCGTCCCGCTCGGCCTCGATCGACACTTTCAGTCCTAGCCGCTTCGCGTCTTCGCGGAATCGTCCCTCGTAGAACTTCGCGATGGCGTACGGATCGCGCGGATCAACCTCCACGCCCATGGGAAGCGTGCCCGCCTTCTTCGCCTCGGCGATGCGCCGCCCCGCCACGGCCATGCGGTCCTCGCCCGCCTCGCCCCCTTCGGCGTCGTCGGTCATATGCCCGACATCGGTGATGTTCATCACGTGCGTGACGCGGCGCGGCCCGTGGTGAACCCCGCCGTCCTTCGTCCGCAGTTCGCACAGCGGGCTTTCGATGAACCGCCGCAACAGATCGGCCGCGAGAAACGACCGGAAGTTTCCGATGTGCGCGTCGTCGTACACCGTCGGCCCGCAGGTGTAGAACGTCACGTGCGCGGGGTCCGCGGGAACAAAGTCCTCGACCTGCTTGGTCAGCGAGTTGTACAGGCGCAGCGGCATGGACGCCATCGTAGGGTTCGCCGCATTCGGCGCGTTACGACGCGGCGTCTTCGGCGTCCGCCGTCACCGTCGAGGGTTCCACCCGAACCCGCGTGACCCGCGTCGGTTCGGCCTCGAGCACGGTGACGACCAGCCCGTCGTGCCGGAAGGTCTCCCCCGCCGAGGGGATGCGCCCGAGCGTCACCGTGACGAACCCCCCCACCGTGTCGTAGTCCTCACTCTCGGGCAGTTCGGTGTGCAGGGGTTTCAGGGCGTCGTTGGCGTCATGAATGTTGAGCCGGGCGTCCAGTTCCGCCGCGCGGGCCGACGCGTCGATCCGAACTTCGGGCACCTCTTCCGTGATCGGCTCATGCTCGTCGGTAATGTCCCCGAAGACTTCCTCGATGATGTCCTCGATGGTGACCAGCCCGGCCGTGCCGCCGTACTCGTCGGCCACGATGGCCAGGTGCGTGCGCTTGGCGAGCATCGCGTCGAGTGTTTCGCGAACCGTCTTGGTCTCGGGGATGAAGAACGCCGGGCGAAGCATGGCGCGGAAGTCGAAGGTCTTGCCCGTGCGCGACCCTTCCCCCGCGAGCCACCGGACCAGGTCCTTCACGTAGAACACCCCGGCCACGCGGTCGAGGCTGCCCTCGTAGACCGGGATGCGGCTGTGCTTGGTCCGGCGAATCGCCGCCGTCACGTCCGACAGGCTCTCGCACAGTTCCACGGCCTCAACCTCGGTGCGGGGCGTCATGATCTGCGCCACGGTCTTGTCGCGCAGGTGCACCACCGCCTCGATCATCTCGGCCTCGGTCTGGTCCACCTTGCCCTCGCTGGTCGCGTCCTCGACCACGGTCAACAGTTCCGCCGCCGCGGCCTGCGCGTCGTTCAGTTTCGGCTTCCCCGAAAGTCGCCGCACCACCTCGTCCATCGCGCGTGCCATCGCCGCCAACGGCTTGCCGACCAAGTACGCCGCCCGGAGCACGCTCGACCAGGCGTACACCGTCGATTCGCCCGCGTGCTTGGCGACGGCATTGGGTAGCGCCAACCCAAAGACCCACAGGAGGATCGACGCGACGGCGGCCGCGATGAGCAGTTCGGGAACATCGGGAGCCGTGGCGCCCCGAACGCGGGTGACCCACATCACCATGGCGATGGTGAAGAGCAGGTTGCATACGGTGCGGACCATCGCCACGGCCGCCGCATGTCCTTCCTGATCTTCAAGAATGCGATCCACCCGGGCCGCGGCGGGTGCGTCGCCCCGAACCGCGGCGATTTCCTCCAGCGTGCCCTTGGACAGGTCGCGCAACGACTGCACCAGGCACGACAAGACCGAGCCGATCCCCAGCGTCACCACCGCCACGGCAAGCCACGCCTCCGCGCTCATGGCGTGCCACCCCGCCTCACGGACGGCGATACACCGGGCCTACGCCGATGGCCGACAACACGGCGTCCTCCATGCCGTGCATGGCCTGCGCCTCGTCCTCGTCGTGATCGTCCCACCCTAGACAATGCAGAATCCCATGCACGAGGTACAACAGCAGTTCCCGCTCGAAAGGGTACCCCCCCACCAACGCCTGACGGCGCGCTTCGTCCACACCAACCCAGATATCCGTATCAATCCCATACAGAACACTGCCACACGACGAACCCAAGTCGCCGGGATGTGGCTTTGGATGCTTCGCCGAGGACTCCGACATGTTGAACGTGATGACATCCGTCGTCTGTTCGATTCCCATGTAGTCGCGGTGGACACGCGACATCTCGGCGTCGTCGGCCAAATACACGCGGATCGCCCCGTGAAGCCCGAGGACGTGTCCAACCTTTCCTAGATGCTCGGCCAGCCATTGGTGCGCCGCGAGCGGCACGGTGAGCGCCGGGTCCCGCATCACGATCGACAGTTCGCGACCTTTCATTGCGCCCCGGCCTTTGTGTACGCCGAGCGCACCCACTCCCGGGCTTTGGCGTCCGCGTCGAGCACGTCCCGAAGGCATGTCACATCCCGAACAGGAACCGCGTCCAGCGCCCGGACGGCCAGGTCCGTGATCCGATCAAAGGGGAGTTTCGCCACGGGGTCGAGGAACAGCCTCACAGCCTCTTCGTTCGCCGCGTTCAGGATCGCCCCGGCCGTGCCCCCGGCCTCGATGGCCCGCAAACCCAGCCGCACCGCCGGGAATCGTTCATGATCGATCGGGTAAAAGGTCAAGGACCCGACGGCGGCCAGATCGAGGCGGGGCGCCATGCCGGGCAGGATGTCCTCGCCCGTCAACGCCGCCTGAATGGGCAACCGCATGTCGGGGAGGGCCAACTGTGCGACAACCGACCCGTCGGCATACTCCACGAGCGCGTGCACGATGGACTGCGGATGAATGACCGCGTCGAGTTTGGACGCGGGCAGGTTGAACATGTGGTGCGCCTCGATCAGTTCGAGCGCCTTGTTCATGAGCGAGGCACTGTCGATGGTCACCTTCGGTCCCATGCGCCATGTGGGGTGACGCATCGCATCGGCAGGCGTGGCGGTGGCGGCGCGTCCCGCGGGCCAGTCGCGGAAGGCGCCCCCCGACGCCGTCAGGGTTAGACGGACCGTCTCGTCGCCGCACCAGAGGGGTGGCGGGGCCGCGGCACACCGGCGGAAGGCCTGGTACGCGCCGGCGTGCTCGCTGTCAACCGGATAGAGCATCACGCCCGCCCGGCTGATGGCGGGGATCACGATCGCGCCCGCGGCGACGAGTGTTTCCTTGTTCGCCAGGGCGAGGTCCCGTCGGAGTTCGATGGCGGCCAGCGTGGCCGGCAAGCCGGCCAGGCCCACCATCGCCGACAGCACGAGGTCACAATCGACCTCGCGCACGAGGCGCTCCGCGGCGTCGGGGCCCACGCGAAGGCCGGCGCCGGTGACACGCGTCGGGTCGCCCTCGCGGAGCGCGAGGTCGCGGACATTGAACGCCGCGGCCTGCTCGGCGAGGAGCGACGCGTTGGCCCCCGCGGCGAGTCCGACAACCTCGAGCCGGTCGGGTGAGCGGCCCGCGGCGTGGAGGGTGTTGACGTGTGCGATGACGTCGAGGGCCTGGGTGCCGATCGAGCCGGTGGAGCCGAGGATGATGATGCGCCGCGTGGTCACGTTCGGCTAGCGTACGACCCGGGCGTGGCACGTGTGGTGATCACTTGTACGTCTGCTTGGCCTGGTTGATCTTCAACTGGAGGGCCGCGCCGTCCTTCAGATCGTTGTCGAGCGTTTTGGCGCACTCGTCCGCGAACTTCGAGGCGCGGTCGGACGCGCTCTGCACGCCCGGGTCCTCGAAGGCGCCGGGCGGGAGTTTCGCGACCTGCTTCTTCATGGACAGGATGCGGTCGCGGGCCGCGGAGGTCTCCGGGCCGTAACGCTTCCACTGGTCCTCCTCGAGTTTGCAGTGCTTCTGGATCGCGGCCTTGTCGCCCTTCATCTGCTTGACCTTGTCGTCGAACTGCGCGAGGCTTTTCACCACGCGGTCGCTCTTCACGCGGATCGCCTTGAAGACCCCGTCCATCTCCGATTTGATCTTGGTGATCGAAGCGATGTACTCCTTGGGGTCCTTCATCTGGCTGCCCGCGGCCTCGGCGCTCGCCTTCGCGGCCTTCATCTTCTCCACCGCGGCCTTCATCTGGGCCACAAAGGTGTTCTGTTCCGCCGCGGCGGCGCTGACCGCGCTCCACGGCTTGTCGCGCTTGGCCTTCAGGTCCGCCCCGGCGGGGCCGGTGATGGAGTCGAACACCTCCTTCTTGTCGGCCCGGGCCTTCATCATCGGGCTGCCCTCTTTGGTGAAGTCCCGCACGAGTGCGGCGTTCTTGGTGGCGATCGCCTCCGCCTCGTCGATGTGCCGGTCGATGACGCCCACCGCCACCTGATGCATCATCATGTTCCCGCTCTTCCCGGCGTCCTTGGCGGCCTGCTTCTGCTTCTCCACCAGGGCCACCCGATTGTTCAGGTCGGCAACCGCGGCCTTGATCTGAACATTGAGCGCGGTGACGTCCTTGAGCACCTGCTCGCGCAGCGCGATGTGCTTGTTCGCGTCCGCGACCAGTGATTTCTGCAACTGCGCGTCGGCCGAGGTCTTCTCCTTGTCGCCCACGTCCGACGAGGCCGAAGCGATGCGCTCCGCGTCCGCTTCGATTTTCTGGAGCGCGTTCTTGAGTTTGCCGATCGCCGTCGTGTACGCGGGCTTGTCCTCCGGCTTGACGCTCTTGGGGTCCTTCGACGTCGTGTCGAGCAGCGCGATGTAACTCGTGTACGAGGACTTGAACGACGCGAGGGCCTTCTTGATGTCCTCGCCCTTCTTGGCCGAATCGAGTTTCTTCAGGGAATCCTCGATCCCCGTCCCCTTGCGGAACACGCCGAGGAACTTCTCGCTCGGCTTCTTCTTGTTGGTCTCGGTCTCGAAGGCGGTCTTCGCGGTCTTCCAGGCGGGCATGAACGGCATGACGATCCTCCGGTATTCTGTGGGGGTGCTCGGCTTGAGGGCCTGAGAATGTACCACATCGCTCTTCGGTGTGCGAATGGTCTACACTGCCCTGTCCTGCTCCACCCCGCACCCGGACGAGAGTCCGCTGCCAGGAGGTTTTCGCGATGATCCCCAAGCCCCCGCCCCGTGAACCGTCCCTGGGGTTCTTGTACATCCCCCCGTACCGGATCTACGGCGAATCCATCGCCGGTGAATCGACCTGCCTGCACATCCCCGAACTGGACCTCGGGTTCGATATCGGTTCGTGTCCGAGGGCGGTGCTGCCTTCCAAACATCTGGCGATCACCCACGGGCACATGGACCACATCGGGGGCTTGGCGTACTTCTGCTCCCAGCGGCGATTCCAGGGCATGGGGACCGCCTCGATCCTGTGCGACGCCCGGATCGCCCCGGCCGTCAAGCGGATGATGGACGGCTTTGTGGACCTCGAGCGCCAGCGCACCCCCTACGACCTCACACCCCTCCTTCCCGACCAGCCCTTCGAGATCAAGAACAACATCTTCCTCCGCGGGTTCGAGACCGAGCACACCTGCCCCTCGTTCGGGTATGTCGTCTCGGAAAAACGCACGAAACTCAAGACCGAGTTCCTCAACCTGCCCCAGGACAAACTGAAGGAACTCAAGGACCGCGGGGTCGAGATCACACGGTCGTTCGAGATTCCGCTGATCGCGTTCACGGGCGACACCGCCCCGGGGCCGCACCTTATCCGCGAAGATGTGCGCAAAGCGCAGATCATCATTACCGAGTGCACCTTCTTTGAGCCGGAACACAAGGACCGGGCCCGGGTGGGGATGCACATGCACATCGACGACGTGGCCGAGTGGCTCCGCGTGCTGGAGTGTGAGGCGATCATCCTGGTGCACGTGTCGCGGCGGACGGAGTTGTCGTACGCCCGCGAACGCGTGGCGAAGATCGCCGGCGACAAGGCGGCGAACAAGGTGCACCTGCTGATGGACTACAAGGCCAACAAGGCGCGGTACGAACAGCAGACCCTCGAAGCCGAGGCGCGCGAGGCACGACGCGCCGGCGGGAAACCCGCGCCGGCGCCCCAGCCGGTCGAGTCGGACGACTAGTACACGCCGCGTCGGGACCGGGAGTTGCGCGCGGGGATCGAATTGATCCGCGTCGGCCGTTGACACCGCGACCGAAGGTCGGTACGTTCCCCCCTGGGTATGTGCCGCGTCGTCCTGGGTGGGCGGGGCGGAGAGAGCGTGGTCGGAACACACACGAATCGACCGGTCGCCCTTGGCGTTCCGGTTGTCATCGCACGGGGCGGGTTCATGCCGGACCATGATCGCCAGGTCTGGGATTCGATGCTGGCGCACCTTCGCGCCGCACACGCGCCGATCTGTCGGCAGTGGTTCGAGGAACTCGTCCCGGTCGGCATCGCGGGGGGCGCGCTCCAACTGCGCACCAGTTCGCCCGTGCATCGGGATTACCTCCGCCGCCAGTGCGCGGGGTGCTTCAACGACGCGGCCCAGGCGGTGACGGGACAGTTGCTCGCGGTACGGTTTCTTGGCCCGGACGACCCCGCGGAGGTTGTTCCCCCCGCGCCGCGCCGCGGAAAATCCGCAACCCGTACCGAGATGGCCGTTCGCCACGAGGGGACAGGACCAGTATCACCGGCCAAGCCGCTCGCGCCGTCTCGCGTGAACGAAATTCCCGCCGTTCCGGTGGAGGTGCTTCCCCCTCCGGCCGCCGAACCGGGAACGCCCCCGCGGTACGAATCCCTGGTCATCAACCCCGACTACGCCTTCGAGAACTTCGTGCAAGGCCCCGGCAACCGCCTGGCCCATGCCGCGGCGCTCGCGGTCGCCGCGAACCCCGGGAAGACGTACAACCCGTACTTTGTGCACGGCGGGGTGGGGCTGGGCAAGTCGCACCTGCTCCAGGCCATCTGCCTCCGCATCGTCGAGTCCAACCCCCGAGCCGTGCTCTACTACATCTCGTGCGAGGCGTTCGTCACGCAGTTCATCGAGAGCGTGCAGTCCGGGCATATGGCCGATTTTCGGCATCGCTTCCGCGACGTCGACGTGCTCGTCATCGACGATATTCATTTCCTGACGAAGCGTGACCGATCCCAGGAGGAGTTCTTCCACACCTTCAACGCCCTCTTCCAGGCCAACAAGCAGATCATCCTGTCCTCGGACGCCCCGCCCGAGGACATCCCCGATCTCGAGGAGCGGCTGGTCAGCCGGTTCAAGTGGGGGCTGGTCTGCAAGATCGACGCCCCGGATTACGAGACGCGCGTCGAGATCGTCAAGGCCAAGGCCCGTCTGCGCGGGCTGACCATTCCGCCCGAGGTCGCCGAGTTCATCGCCCAGCGCCTGATCAGCAACATCCGTGAACTCGAAGGGGCCGTGGTGAAACTCCAGATCCAATCGGTTGTGGACAAACGCCCGATCGATCTCGACCTGGCACGCCTGGCCCTGGGCGATGAGCCGCGTACGAACGTCGGCGAATCCACCATCCAGCACATCATCGATGTCGTCACCGACTACTACGACATCCGCCTGGCCGACCTTCAGAGCAAGCACCGGCAGAAGTCCATCGCTCTTCCGCGCCAGGTGTGCATGTACCTCGCGCGGCAATGCACACGCCACTCGCTCGAGGAGATCGGCGGCTTCTTCGGCGGACGCGATCACACCACCGTCATGCACTCGATCCGCGCGGTCGAAACCAAGCGCGCCGGAGAACCGGATTTTGAGGGTGTCCTCCGATCCCTCGAGCAGCGCGTGCAGGCCCATCGGCCCGCCCTTTCGACCTAACCCCTTGCCATTCATGGGGGCCGCACAATCGACAGCGTCGATGTGGAATGAATGTGGACATCTTGCCGGACGGCGATTCTGGCGAACGGGAACCTCGCGCTCACTCGGCCTTTCCCTTGCTCATGATACGGCCCCAACAGCCTGAATTCGCCTTGATCAGCGGGGTTGCAACACTTCTGCCACCACCCGGCGACCACCGGTAACACTCTATCGTTGTGTGGTTTGCGGCTGCCTTTCTTGGGTTGTCCCCAAGACAACAGGCCCTACTGCTTCGACGACTGAGAATTTCTTTATCTTGGTCTGTATCAAGCGGACCTGCCCACACGACACCGAATTTCCTTCGTTCGTTGAGAGTTCGGGCATGGGTACGTTGTGGAAAAGTCGCTCTTCGGAGCGGGCAATCACTTGGGCTGGCATCGCGGGCACCATGTCGTTGTCCGTCCGCCAACAGTGCCGGACACCAGCACGGCGGCGCATCGACCGCAGGGGAGTCCCTTTCGGCCGTACACGGCGTGCCGGGTCTGAAACCTGCCCGCATGGCCCAGCCCATCGCGGTAGGTTTGAACAGAAGAGCCGCCATCCGAGATCGACGCCCTGAGCACACGGTGAAGCGCGCGATGCAGCCGGCGGGACTCGGTCGGGGTAACCTCGGCCGCGGGCCGCAACGGCGACACGCGTGCATCGAAGAGCGCTTCGTCGGCGTAAATGTTGCCCACGCCGGCGATGCGGTGCTGGTTCAGGAGTACCGCCTTGATCGCGGCGCGCGAGGAGGCGAACGTGGACGCCATGGCGCCGGGCGAGATGGCAAGCGCGTCCGGGCCGAGGCGTGACCAGCGAAGGTTCCAGAGCATGTCGAACGTCGGGAATGTCCAGAGGCCGCCGAAGCGGCGCGTGTCGCTGAACCGGAGCCATCCGGTGCTGAGCCGCCACACAAGGTGACCATGCGGTTCGGGCGGCGGCGAGGAGGCGGACCAGGTCAGCGCTCCGGTCATGCCCAGGTGCACACACACGGCCCGGCCATCACGCGCGATCAACGCGAGTTGCTTGCCGTGCCGATCGAGACGCGCGATGGTGCCGCCGTGGAGCAGTGCCGCCGGGCGGGTCACGCCGCGACGCGGGCCGCGGGCGCCGTCGGTCCACGACTCGCAAATGTCGCGCCGGCGCACTTCGACGCCGAGAACCCGCGTACCGATCAGATGGGGGGCGAGGGTTTGACGAACACACTCAACTTCCGGCAGTTCCGGCATCGCACGCTCCGAACACGCGGGGACGTGCTAGCGTATCGCCGGGACGCGCATGCCCGAGGCCCCGTCAGACCCCGATCTGCTCCGCCGGTTTCTAGCCGAGACGGAGGCCCCTTGCCCGGCGTGCGGGTACAGCCTGCGGGCGCTGGCCACGGACCGCTGCCCGGAATGCAGCGCGATCATCCGGCTGGCGGTCGAATCACCTTCGGTGAGACTGGGGGCCTGGGTGTTGGCGCAGGTCTTTCTGGCGATGGCGCTGGGGTTTGACACCGTCGTGCTGGCAATAGTGACAATTGCGATGTTTATCGAAGGTCCGAGCACCCCCGCCGAGTGGGCGCAGGCACTGACGATGTTCGGCGGGTTCGCCGGACTGGCCGGGGCGAGCGGGTTCATGCTGTGGCGGGTCTACCGCGCTCGTCGTGGGTGGTCGCGGGCGGAGGATCGTCGCCGGCGCTGGTGGGCCGCGGGCGTCTTCGTCGCGACGTTCATCGTGCACGCCGCGTTCGGGGCGATCCTGACGCGCGTGCTCTAGTCTTGCGAGCGGAGCGCAGCCGTTCAAAGAACTCCCGGAGGAGGAGGGCGCAGGCCTCGCCCTGCACGCCGGGAATCGGACGCACACGGTGGTTGAGCCGGCGATCCTCGGTGAGGGCGTAGAGCGAGCCCGCGGCGCCGGCCTTGGGGTCGGCGGCCCCATACACCACGCGCCCCACCCGGGCGTTGATGATCAATCCCGCGCACATGGCGCACGGTTCGAGGGTGACGACGAGTGTGCAGTCGTTGAGCCGCCAGTCCTTTCGAGCGGCGCAGGCGCGTTCGATCGCGAGGAACTCCGCGTGCGCGGCGGGGGACCGGGCGTGCTCGCGCTGGTTGTGTCCCTCGCCGAGCACGGCGCCCGAAGGGGTGTGGTAGACCACGGCCCCGACGGGAATCTCTCCCAGGTCGGCGGCCCGGCGTGCAAGCACAAGGGCGCGGGCCATCATCGCCTCGTCGCGGCGCGTGGCCTGTTCCACGTCGCCCCGCCGCGCGAGCATCGAACGCTGCCCAATGCGCATCCAGAGCGCCCGGTTCATCCTTCACCCTCGGTCGGGTCGTCGGGGGGCTCGTCGCGCTTTCCCGCGACGCGTGACGCCGGGAAGAACCGCAGCAAAATGCCCCCGAGTTCGTACAGTCCCATGAGCGGGAGCCACATGAGCATCATCGACAGCGGATCGCCGGGCATGAGGATTGCCGCGAGGATGGCGCAGACCAGGATGGCGTGCCGGCGGAAGCGATTGAGCGTCGCGGGAGTTACCAGCCCGACCCAACCCAGCAGAAGCACGACCACCGGCGCCTGAAACGCCGCGCCGAAGGCGAGGGTCAGCGTGAGGAGCAGCGAGACGTACTCACTGACGCGGTACTGCGGGATGATGCCCGAGCCGCGGTGCATGGGGATCGAGCGAACCTCCGGGCCGTCCTTCGTCTCGGCGACGCACACCCGCAGTTCCATGACCGCGGTGTTGAACCACATCTGCCCCGGCACAGGCGCCGTGGGGTCGGCTTTCAGGAGGGGGATCGCGGGCATGGCCACATCGGCGGCGGGCGGCGCCGTCGCGATGGGACGCTCGCCGATCATCGTGCCGAAGTTGATGAGGAACGAGAGGATGACCGGGAGAATGACACGGAAGAGGAAGACCAGCCCCAGGCCGGTGAGCAAGGTTGACAGCGGCAAGAGAAAGTACACGAAGCGCTTTTCGTGCTTGTACAGGCCCGGGGCGACGAATCGCCAGAACTGGTAGAACATCCACGGGCTGCCGACGATGACCGCCGCGATCAGCGAGACCTTCATGTAGGTCCCGAAGGCCTCGAGGGGGTTGGTCTGGATGAGGGTGGCGTCCTGCCCGGCCTCTTCAAGAGCAACCCGGGCCGGCTCGACCAGGAATGCCAGGAGGTATTTTCCGAACCCCATGGCGACCAGGGCGATAGGAACCAGGCCCAGAAGCGCCCAGATGATCCGCGATCGGAGTTCTTCCAGGTGATCGCCCAGGGGCATGTTCGTTTCTCGTGAGGCCATGCAGTGGAAGGGGAGGATACGCCGGGGGGTCGGGAGATGGTTGGGAACACGACGGGAAACGGGGGTTCAAACATCCTTGGGGAACAGACGGAGCGTCTTGTGGACTTGGAACCAGCCGACAACGCCGGGAGTTCGACCCCGGTGAAAGACGTGGCGACGCGAACGGTTCGCGACGCGGTCGCAGCGCGCTTCGAGAACGCGGCCCGACGCGCCGAAGAACGCGAAACCCGGGCGGCCTTGGCGGGTGACGAGGAATCACTCCAGGCGCTGTGGAGGCGGCACCGGCGCTGGGTAGCGGCCATCCTGCTGGCCCATAAGCCCCGCTGGGCCGACGTGGACGACCTTCTTCAGGATGTCGCCCTGTCCGTCGTGCGCAAGGTGCACGAACTCCGCGACCCCGGGGCGGTTCGGCCTTGGCTGCGGACGGTGGCGGTCAACGCCGCCCATGCCGCGGGGCGTTCCGGAGCACGCCGGGCCAAGGACACGAGCCTTGACGGCGAGGACATGCAGGGTGGCAGGTCGTCGGGCGCCGCGCCGGACGAGGAATCCGCGCACGACGCGAAACGACTGATGGACCTGGCGCGGCAACTCCCCGACGGCTATCGCGAGCCGCTGCTGCTCAAGGCCATCCACAACCTGAGTTATCGGGAAATCGGGCAGATTCTCGGGCTTCCCGAGACCACGATCGAGACACGGATCGCCCGGGGTCGGCGGCAACTGCGGGAGTTGGCGGTGGAACACGGCATTTCCGGATGACGGAATCGGCCCCCGGGCGCATCAAGGTGGGTGGGTATGAGCGAAGGCGAACTGGACATCCTGATTACTCGCGTGATCGACGGCCGGGCCGAGGGCGAGGACTGGCGCCGACTCGAGTCGCTCGCGGAGCGTGACGCGGGCGTGTGGCGGGAACTGGCCCAGGCGCAGCGCGACGACCAGGTTCTCCGCCGGGAAGTCGCTTCGGCGACGGCGGGCGCGGGTACGGTCGAGTTGGAACTTGAGGGGCACGAACCGACGTTCCGCCTGACCCGCCAGGTCGGCGAGCGCACGCGGCGCGTGGCGATGTGGGGCGGGTGGGCGGCGGCGGCGCTGGTGGCGGTTGCCTTTGTCGCCAAGAAGCCCGACCAACCCGGGCCGATGATCGCCGGGCCGACCGGGTCGGTTTCATCCGCGGCGGACTTCCTGTCGCGCTACCTCGACCAGGGCCGGAAGGAAGGCCGGGTCATCCACGAGATGCCCGACAAGGTGCTGGTGAACACGATTCCCGCGGCGGACGGGAAGGGCTACGACGTGGTCTTTCTGCGGGTCATCATGGAGCGCGACCGCGTGCCGGACTTGTACCGGTTTACCTCGGACGAAAGCGGGCAGCCGGTGCCGATCCGCGTTCATATTCCCGCGACGAGCACCCCGGCCCCGAAGCGGGGGCCGCTCTAACGGACGAGCAACAGCAAGGAGTGACGCGTCCGGCCTGGGGGCCGGGCGCGGACGTGAAGGGTGAAACAGGAACGGAGCGAATCGGAAGGAACAGGACCATGAACACACGGACATTGAGCACCGCGGCCGGGCTGCTCCTCCTGGGCGGCACGGCGTTCGCCCAGGGCCGGGCCACCACGCTCGAGGGCAGCCTCGACCAGCCGCTGACGGGCCAGAACCCAACGGCGTATGTCAGGATGACGGAAACGAACGGTTCGACGACCTACGAACTCGAGATCAAGGACGGGAAGACGACGGTGAAGGTTGACGGCAAGAAAGTGCCGGCGAAGCGCGTCCGCGAGCGCGACGGCGCCGTGGAGGTGCTGAACGACGACGGGTCGGTGATGAAGACGTTCCACGTCGGAACCGCGCGAACGCCCGGCACGGTGACCCTGCGCAACGCACCCGGCACGGTGTACGTCACCCCGGGCGCCCCGACGGCGCCCGCCGTGCCCCAGCCGCCCGCAACCGTGTGGACGGAAATGGCCGAGCCGCCCAAGACGATGATCGGCATCCGCATGGACGACGAGGCCGAGGGCGCCGTGGTGCTGACCGACGTGATCGAGAATCTACCCGCGGCGAAGGCGGGATTGCTCGCGGGGGACACGCTGGTGTCGATCGCCGGCAAGAAGATCGAGAAGGTGACCGACGTTCGCGAAGCGATCAAGGATCACAACCCGGGCGACAAGGTCGATTTCGTCATCTCTCGCGACGGGAAGGAGATGACGTTCGCGGTGGTGCTCGACGCGTGGAACTCGGACACGCTGTACAAGGGCATGCCCGAGGACGAAATCGCGAAGTTCCGCGGGGCGCTCACGGTCGCCGGGCAGGATACCTCGAAGTTCGCCGAGGAAGCGCACCGGGCGCTGGAGAAGGCACTGAAGGAGATCCAGAGCAGCGACGCCAAGGCCCAGTTCGAGAAGAGTTGGTCCGATGCGATGAAGCAGGCGATGAAGGCGCTGGAGCAGAGCAAGGACAGTTCCGCCCAGTGGCTGCGTTCGTTCAGCGCCCCGTCGGCCCCTCGGGCGGCCCGGGTCTTTACGCCCTCCGGCCAGGGCGGGGTGTACACCTTCGCGGCACCGGAGGCCGGGTACGCCGCGGCAACCGAGAAGCGGCTGGAGGAACTGAACCAGCGGCTCGACGAGTTGAGCGAGCGGCTTGACAAGTTGATGAAGAAACTGGAGAAGCAGAATCCGTAGATGAACCACACCGGCGTGCGGGGTGTAGACCCGACGCCGGATCAGGACGTCTCCGTTCGGAGCGGGCCGCGCTACCACCCCTGGCGCGGCTCGTTCCTTTTTTGGAAGTTCCGAAGTTCCAGAGTTCTGGAGTGAAGAAGTACAGGCGTTGAGACGGTGGACCGATGGGAAAGCGCAGGCCCCATAGGATGCGCCATGACCACCACGCTCCCCGAAGAAGTCCGCGAGGTTCAATCCGCCGCCGCCCGGTTGCGCGAGGAGATTCACAAGATCATCGTCGGGCAGGACGAGGTGGTCGAGCAGATGCTCATGGCGATCTTCTGCCGCGGGCACGTGGTGGTGGTCGGCGTGCCGGGGCTGGCCAAGACGCTGCTCATCTCGACCATCGCCCGCACGCTGTCGCTGGGCTTTTCGCGCATCCAGTTCACGCCCGACCTCATGCCCGCGGACATCACCGGCACCGAGGTGATCCAGGAAGACCGTTCGACCGGGCACCGCGAACTGCGCTTCGTGAAGGGGCCGATCTTCTCGAACGTGATCCTTGCCGACGAGATCAACCGCACGCCCCCGAAGACGCAGGCGGCCCTGCTCGAAGCGATGCAGGAGCGGCAGGTGACGGTGGGCGGCAAGCGCCATGACCTGCCCAGCCCGTTCTTCGTGCTGGCGACGCAGAACCCCATCGAGCAGGAGGGGACCTACCCCCTGCCCGAGGCGCAGTTGGACCGCTTCATGTTCCAGATTCTCATCGCCTACCCGTCGATGGAGGAGGAGATGGAGATTGTGCGGCGGTCATCGGTGCGGGCGGGGGTGGCCGTGACGCCCACCCTCGACGAGGCCGGCATCAAGCGCGTGCAGGATGTCGTTCGCCAGATGCCCGTGCCGGATCACGTCATCGCGTACGCGTTGCGGCTGGTGCGCGCCACGCGCGTGAAGGAGCCGATGGACCTGGGGCAGAAGCGCCCCGCGAAGGTGCAGGACTACGTGGCGTGGGGTGCCGGCCCGCGCGCGGGCGAGTTCCTCGTGCTCGCGGCCAAGGCCCGGGCGCTGCTCGAAGGCTCGACGCACGTGACCCCCGAGCATGTCCGCAAGGTCGCCAAGCCGGTGCTGCGGCACCGCGTGATGCTCAACTTCAACGCCGAGGCCGACCAGGTGACCGCGGACATGGTCGTGGACGACCTGCTCGCGAGCGTACCGGTGGAAGGGCTGACCCCGGCGCAGAAGCGGACGATGGACGAAGTGGTGCGGTAGGCGACGCCCTCTTGCCCGGTGTACGCTGAGCGCATGGGCACACTCCGCGCGATCTTCGCCGCCGCGTCGTCGATGGCGGCCCAGGCTTCATCCGCTCAACCCGTGTTCCGCCCGCCCGCGGTGCCGCTGGTAGCCCACAACCCCTACTTCAGTGCCTGGTGCATGGGTGATCAACTCGCCGCCGACTGGCCGCGGCACTGGTCCGGCGCGGTGCTGGGCATGGCGGGCATGGTCCGCATCGACGGCGTGGCGTACCGCTGGTGCGGCGCGTTCCCGCAGCACGTGCCCGCGATGAAGCAGGCGGCGGTCGCCGTCACCGCGACCCGCACCGTCTTCTCGTTCGAGCAGGCGGGGGTGGGGTTGACCGTCGCGTTCTGCTCGCCCGTGATCGCCGACGACCCGGACCTGGCCTCGCGCACGGTGACGTATCTCACGGTGCAGGCCGCGAGCCGGGACGGCCGGGAGCATGAGGTGGAGGTGTACGTCGATTGCTCGGGTGAATGGGCGACCCACACGCCGGACCAGGAGGTGCGCTGGAGCCGCGTGCGAACCGGGGGGATCGAGTGGCTTTCGTTCGCGAGCACGGACCAGCCCGTGCTGAAGCGGGTTGGCGATCAGACGCGCATGGATTGGGGCACGTTCTACCTGGGCGCGGCGACCGGGCCGAACACTCTGGGCGTCATGACCGGCCACACCATCGCCCGCGAGGGCTTCGCCGCGAACGGCGTCACGCCGACGGACGATGATCTCCGCCAGCCGCGCGCCGCCCGCGACGACTGGCCGGTGCTGGCGTTCATGACGCGTCTGGGGCGTGTGGTCGCCGAGCCCAAGCACGAGACGTTCTATCTCGCGTACGACGATCAGTTCTGTGTCGAATACTTCGGTCGCAAACTCCGGCCGTACTGGGCGCGGGCGGGCAAGCCGTTCGCCGAGATGCTGGCCGAGCAGGTGGCCGGACGCGACACCATCGAGAAGCGCTGCGACGAGGCCGACCGCTCCGTCCGCGCGCGGCTCGAACGTTCGGGCGGGGCGGCGTACGCCACGATCGGCGAACTGGCGTACCGCCAGACCATGGCCGCCCACGTCATCGCGGCGGACATTGACGGCGCCATGCTCATGTTCCCCAAGGAGAACAGCAGCAACGGGTGCATTGGCACGGTGGACGTCTTTTTCCCCTCGGCGCCGTTCTTCCTGGTCGAGAATCCCGAGTTGCTTCGCGCGCAACTGCGCCCGGTGCTCGAGTACGCCGCCGGCCCGCGGTGGAAGTTCCCCTTCGCGCCCCACGATCTTGGCACGTATCCCAAGGCCAATGGGCAGGTGTACGGCGGGGGCGAGACCAGCGACGAGAACCAGATGCCCGTCGAGGAATCGGCGAACATGCTGATCCTCGTTCACGCCCTCGCGAAGCACGACGGCCACGCGGCGTTCACGGACCGCTCTTGGCCGACGCTGACGGCCTGGGCGGAGTACCTGAAGGCGCACGGGCTGGACCCCGAGAACCAACTCTGCACGGACGACTTTACCGGGCACCTGGCCCGCAACGCGAACCTGGCGGCCAAGGCGATCGTGGCGCTCGGGGCGTACGCGGCGCTGTGCGACCTGCGGGGCGACAAGGACGCCGCCCGAACATGGCGCGATCTCGCCGAGCGGTATGCGCGGGAATGGGCGGCCCTCGCCGGGGCGGGGGGGCCGGGTCCTTCGGTGCTCGCGTACGGGCAGCCGGGCACGTGGTCGCTCAAGTACAACCTCTACTGGGACATTGCCCTGGGCCTCGACTTGTTCCCGCGTGAACTCATCGCCCGCGAACTGGCCCACTACCGGGCGAAGGCGAACCGGTACGGCATACCACTCGACAGCCGGGCGGACTTTACGAAACTCGATTTTCTCGCATGGGTCGCGGCGATGGGAGGCCGCGAGGATTTCGAGGCACTCTTCGCGCCCATCCACGCCTTTGCGAACGACACCCCCCAGCACGTGCCACTCTCGGACTGGTACGACACCAAGACATCCCGGCAAACAGGGTTCCAGGCCCGCTCGGTGGTGGGCGGCGTGTGGGCGAAACTCTACCGGGACAGCGCGCGGTAGTGCGCCGGGCTAGCGTTCTCGAATGGCCGTACCGACCAACCCACCCGCGACCGGGCTGTTCTCCCCCAAAGGGGAACTCCGCGCCGCGATCGTGGCGGGCGTGCTTCTCCTGGCCGGGGCCGTGCTGCACCTGTGGCTGAAGGTGCCGTACGCCGAAGGGCTGATGTGGGCGTCGCTGGCGATCGGGATGGTCTACGGCGGCCGTCCGGCAATCCAGGCTTTGCGGGCCTGGCGGTTCGACATCGACGTGCTCATGGTGGTGGGCGCCGGGTTGGCGGCGTACATCGGGCACCCGGAAGAGGGGGCGCTGCTGCTCTTCCTGTTCGTGCTGGCCGGGGCCTTGGAAGAACTCGCCGCGATGCGCACGAAGCGTGAGATCGAGGCGCTGCACGCGATGCTCCCGCGTGAGGCGCTGGCGTGGCGCGACGGCGCATGGGCCGAGGTGGCCGCCGAAACCCTCGCCGCGGGCGAACGCATCAAGGTGCGTCCGGGCGAGCGCGTGCCCACGGACGCGCGGGTGCTGGTCGGCGAATCGTCGATGGATCAGTCGGCCATCACGGGCGAATCGCAGCCCCGGCACGTCAAGGTGGGCGACGAACTCTTCGCCGGCACCATCAACACCGACGACGCGCTGGAAGCCACCGTCCTCCGCCCCGTGCGCGAGAGCAGCCTCCAGCGCATCCTGGACCTGGTGATCCGGGCCCAGACACAGCGCGAGCCGGTGCAGCGCGTTATCGACCGCCTCAGTCAGCCCTACGCCCTGACCGTGCTCGGCCTGAGCACGGTTGTCGCGCTGGTGTGGTGGCTGGGGCTGAAGCGGCCCTTGCTGGGCGACGGCGAGACCCGGGGCGCGCTCTACACGGCGATCACGCTGCTCATCGTCGCCTCGCCCTGTGCGCTGGTCATCGCGACGCCCACGGCGACACTCGCGGGCATCGCCCGGGCCGCCCGGGCCGGCGTGCTCTTCAAGGGTGGACAGTCGATCGACGCGCTGGCGAGCATCGCGGCGGCGGTCTTTGACAAGACGGGGACGCTCACGCTGGGGCGGCCCCGGCTGTCGGAGGTGCACGCGGTGGCATGGTCGGACGCGGACGAACTGCTGGGGGTGTCGGCGGCGCTGGAGGCCGACTCGACCCACCCGATCGCGGCCGCGGTGCGTGAGGCCGCCGCGGCGCGGGGCGTGCCGCCCGCCGGCGTGCGGTCCATCAATCACACCGTTGCGCAGGGGCTTGAAGGCGTGTACCAGGGCCGGACGGTGCGCCTCGGGCGATATGCCTATGTCGAACCGCTGGTGCCCGTGTGCCTGCGTGCCCGGGTGCGCGAGGTGCTCGCGACGATCCAGGAGCGAGGGAACGTCGGGGTGGTGATCGCGATGGGCGCCCCCGTGTTGGCGAAGGGCGGCACGGCGGGGTGCGATGAGTCGGCGGGCCAGGCGGCGGTGCTCATCATGGCCGACGCCGCCCGACCCGGCGCCGAGACGCTCGTCGCCGATCTGCACACGCTCGGCGTCCGCCCGGTGCGGATGCTCACCGGCGACAACCGCCTCACGGCCGAGCGCGTCGCGGAATCGCTCCGGCTCGACGCCTTCGACGCGGAACTGCTGCCCGAGGACAAACTGCGCATTGTAACCGAGATGAAGCAGGCACACGCGGACCGCGGGGGGATCGCGGCCATCGGGGACGGGGTGAACGACGCGCCGGCCCTCGCCGCGGCGAGCGTGTCGGTGGCGATTGGCACCATCGGCACCGCCGCCGCGATGGAATCGGCCGACATCGTGCTGGTCTCCGACAATCTCGCCGGAGTTCCCTGGGCCGTGCGCTTCGCCCGGCGCGTGCGGCGGACCGTCAAGGCGAACCTGGCCCTGGCCCTGTCGATCATCGCGGCCATGTCATGCCTGACGGTGATCGGGTCGCTGATGGGCCGCGAGGTGCCCCTGGCGGTGGGCGTGCTGGCGCATGAGGGGGGCACGGTGCTGGTGGTGCTCAACTCGCTCAGGCTGTTGCTGCACACAGGGCCGGCTTCCGGCGGGCGATGAGCGCGGGTACGGTTGCGGGCCGGGGCGCTTCGCCCGTGGCCTCGGAAGGAAGTCGCATGACCGTACCACCCAGCACCACCCCGCCCGACCCCGCCCCACCCGCCGGCGAGGGGCTGCACAAACTCGAGGCGCAGCGCCGGGCCAACCGTGAGTCTGTCCGTTTACTGGGACTTGAGCCGTACGGCTGGAAGGCCGAAGGTCTTTCGACGTGTGCCGAAGCCCGGTCCCTGTTCGACCCCGCCGCCAACGACGCCTTCAACGCGCACGGGAAGGAGCCCAGCCATGTCGACCCCCGCCCATCCGCGACCATCGCGGGCCGTGTCATGCTCCTGCGCGACAACGGCAAACTGATCTGGATGACGCTGCGCGACGCGAGCGGCGACGTGCAGATCGCCGTGAGCCAGCGTGACTGCGACGCCGCGGGGTTCGGGCTGGCCAAAGCGACCGACCTGGGCGACGTCATCATCGCCGCGGGCCGCGTGATGAAGACCAGGACGGGCGAGATCACCGTCTGGGCGGGCACGCTGCGCCCGGGGAGCAAGGCGCTGTTGCCCCCGCCCGAGAAGCACGCGGGGCTGACCGACGTGGAACTGCGCTACCGCCAGCGGTACGTGGACCTGTGGGCCAACCCGGAGACCCTGGCGGTGTTCCGGCTTCGCTCGGGGATCGTGTCGCGTGTGCGGCGGTTCATGGAAGGACGCGAATATCTCGAGGTCGAGACGCCGATGCTCCAGCCGCAGGCCGGCGGCGCGGCGGCCCGGCCCTTCAGGACGCACATGAACGCCCTCGACATGCCCCTGTTCATGCGCATCGCGCCGGAGTTGTACCTCAAGCGCCTGCTCGTGGGCGGCATGCCCCGTGTCTTCGAGATCAACCGCAACTTCCGCAACGAGGGCCTCGACAAGCAGCACAACCCCGAGTTCACCATGCTCGAGGCCTACCACGCCTTCGGCGACGTCGAAACCGTGATGGAACTCACGGAAAGCCTTGTCCGCGACGCGGCGACCTTCGTCGCGGGTGACAAGCCCCCGGTGCTCCCCTTCGGCGATCTCATCATCGACTTCGACAAGCCCTTCGCCCGCGTCGGGTACGGGGACCTTTTCGTGCGGGCATGGGGGTTCCCGATGGACGACGCCGCCAAGGCCCGCGCGGCCCTGAAGAAACTCCACCCCGCCAAGGCCGCCCAGGTTGACGCGATGGACCCCTGGCTGGTCGTCAACGAACTCTTCGAGGAAAAGGGCGAGGCGCTGCTCGACCCCGCGGCGCCCACGTTCATCACCGATTACCCCGCGGCGATCAGCCCGTTGACGCGGCCCAAGCGCGACAACCCCGCGCTGGCCGACCGGGCCGACCTGTTCATCGCGGGCATGGAAATCGCCCCGCACTACACCGAGCTCAACGACCCCGACATCCAGGAGACCAAGTTCCGCGAGCAACTCGCCGGGCTGGACGCGGAGAAGAACGCCGAGGAACAGACGTTCCGCACGTTCGACCACGACTTCATCCGCGCGCTCAAGGTGGGCATGCCGCCCGCCGGGGGCATGGGCTTGGGCATCGATCGGCTCGTGATGATCCTGACGAATCAGAAAACCATCCGTGACGTGATCCTCTTCCCGCTCATGCGGCCGGAATGAGACGGCGGCGGCGCGGGGGGGGGTGACATCGCCGCCGCTACGGTGTGCGCAGGCGAAGCAACTCGCGCCAGCCCTGGCCACCACGGACACCGGCGGTTGGCGGTCGAGCAGTCAATCCATCGCGTGCCCCCGCGAGCACGCACCCCCAGCGTGTCGGACGCCACCCCGCGTGGCGCAGCGCCCACAGCACGCCCGCTGATGCGCCGAGCCACATCCACATGCCGCGCCCGTGCCGACGGGCCAGCCACACCCAGTTCCGCGTCGCCAGGCGCAGCCAGCGGTCGCTCTTGACCCCCGGCGGGCTGTCGTGCCGCACAACCCACGCGGGGTCGAACCACACATCCAGCCCGGCACCGAGCAGTTTCAAGGCCAGGTCCACGTCGTTGCGGTACAGGAAGAACGCTCCCTCGTAGCCGCCGACACGCTTCCACGCGTCGGTCCTGATGAGGTTTCCGCACCCCATCACGGGCCAGCCGCCCCGCGCGGCCTTGGCGAAGGGCCATTCGCTGACGCCGGTCGCCGCGTGCACCGGGTGGAGCGCCACGGCCGCCATGGGTGGCTCGCGGGCGAGCAGGTTCAACGCCGCGAGGAGCGAAGAGCCGTCGGGGATCGCATCGTCGTCGAGGATGAGCAGGACATCGCCCCGTGCCAAGGCCGCGGCCCGGTTGAAGGCCTCGACGCCGAGGTTCGCGTCCAGGGCCACCACCCGCACGTGCGGGAACTCCCGCGTGAGCATGTCGAGCGTGCCGTCGCACGAGGCGTTGTCCGCGACGATGATTTCGCTGCCGGGCGGGAGCGGGCAGCACACACGCGAATCGGGAGTATGGTCGCCCACCCCTCGGCCGTCGCCCCCCCCCTGGGGGTGGAGGGCGGTCAGCGTTCGGCGCAGCGCGTCGAGGCGGCGGAAGGTGATGATGACGACGCTGAGCACCGGAAACCCTACGCGACGGTCGCCGGGGCTTCGGTCGGCTTCTGGGCAGGGATGTCGGCGGGGGGCGGGGTGGGATTCCACCGCGGGGCGGGAGGCAGGGGCATGATGTGCGGCCCGCGGAGGCCGACCTGCACGCAGAGTTTCAGCCCGCGGAAAAAGGCCGTGAACCCATCGCGCAGCGCCCGCATGGGATTGACTCGACGCACCAGCACACCCTCGGTGGTGACCTGGATGATCGTGCGTCCCCGGAACCAGTTCGTGGGCCAGCCGGTCGGGGTGATGGCGACGTCGGCCTCCGGGCCGGTGAACAGCCGCCACGCCGCCCCGACGAGGTCGCTCAGGACGTGCCCTTCCTGCGATCGGCGACGCCACAGCCGGCGTTGCTCTTTAGGCCATGCATACCCGAGGGAGAGGAGTTCGCGGCGGAACTCCTCGAGGCCGGGGATCTGCGCCTTGAGCAGCGGGTGAATCCAAAGAGAGCCGCTGCGACCGTTCGCCCGCGCGGCGCCGCGCTCGGCCTCCACGGTCTCGCGCAGTTTCTTGAACGGGATGAACCCCGGGTTCGGGCACACGTGCTTAGGCTCAATGCGCGGGAACTTCCGATCCCGCGCGTCGGCCAGGCCTTTCAGGTGCAGGTCCGCCAGTTCCGGCAGTCCCATCATCGCCTGACCGATCGCCCGGGGCACCTCGATCCACGCGCGGCGGAATCGCTTGTAGTTCCCCATCCGCATCACGTCCATGTGCCCAAAGCAGTTCCGCGCGATGTAGTACCGCGCCCACGTGACGTACCGGCGATTTCCCGGCGGGTGATACGCCCGGCTGCGGGGCGCCCCGACCGCCCGGAACCCCGTCTTGCGGGTCATCTGGATCGTCCAGTCCACGTCGTCGTAGTAGATAAAGTTGTCCGGGAACAGTCCGGTGCGCTCGAGCGCCACTCGCCGCACCAGCGCGCTGCACGCGGCGACGTAATCGGCCTTGACCAGGAACCGCTGATCGAGATCGCCCCCGCCGGCGGGCCAGACGCCGCCATGCCGTCGGTTGATCCGTCCGCCGACTTCCCAGGTGTGTCCCGTGGGGATGTCGCGCATCCCGGACCCGACCGCGCCAACCTTCGGACGGCGGATGAGAACCTTCGCCAACTCGCGCAAGCACGTCCGTGACACCCGCGCGTCGCTGTCGACCCACCAGATAAACTCCGGTTGCCCCAGCCGTCCCGTAAGACCTGATCCTGAAAGTACATGCGCCATGCCGGCGTTGAAACCTCCCGAGCCGCCCGAGTTGGTTTCGAGTCGAACAAACTCCACGCGCAGCCCGGCGGGCACCTCGATGGTTGAGAGGGGCGAGGTGGAGGCGTTGTCAACGACCACACACCACAGGTCCAGGCCGCGCAGGTCCTGCCGCGCGATGTCCCGCAGGAGAATCTCGAGGTCCTGGCGTCGGTTGAAGCACGGAATGACCGCGGCGACTTTCCGGCGGGGCTTGAGAACCCCATTCGCGACGGAATGCCCCGCCGAGGTAAGGGCCTCAAGGCCCAGGACAGCGGGTTTGTGAGCGGCGCCGTTGTGTGTCATGAAGTGCCCAGTATATGCGCGATGGGTACGAAACCCGAGCGCGGACATGACACATTCGACGTCCCCGGGGTGCGGATCGGGCAATGTTCGGAGAATCAAGATCTATCCGGCGACTCGCCCCGTTGTCTGGAGTCGGGTAGGATGGTTGTCCCTCGGCGAGAGGGCGTTCCCCCAAAGACACGGAATGAGATGGAACTTGTCCGGGGGACGGGTGCGAACAGCCAAGAGCCATTGTTGTGCGCGAGCCGTCCCGCGGGGGCGGGCAGGCCGGGGCCACGACAGGGAGCAGTGACCATGCGGATCGGGATGCGTGCGGCGGGGGTCGAGGCGATCATTCGGAGGCTGCTGGTGGGCACGTCGGGGAAGGCCCCGCCGAGCGTGGACGCGCTCGAACCGCGGTGTCTGCTCGCGGGCACGCCGCTGCCCAGCCTCACGGACCTGGAGAACGCGAACAACGCGGTGGTGCGGTTCGAGACGACGATGGGGGACATCGACCTCGAGTTGTTCAGCAGCCAGGCGCCGATCACGGTCGCGAACTTCCTGAACTACGTGACGACCGGCCGGTACGACAACACGATCTTCCACCGTAACGCCATCAATCCGAATCCGTTCGTGCTCCAGGGGGGCGGGTTCGGGTTCGAGGACGGCCAGGGGCTGGTCCCGATGGCCACCGACGCGCCGATCGTCCGCGAGACCACCGGGCGGCAGAACATCGCGCGGACCATCGCCATGGCCCGCACGGGCGCGATCAACTCGGCGACGAACCAGTTCTTCATCAACTACGTTACCAACTCGTTCCTGGACCCGACCGCGCCCACCAACGGGTACGCCGTCTTCGGGCGCGTGATCCAGGGGTGGGACGTGGTGGTGTCCATCCAGAACCTGCGGAGCCTGAACCTGACGGGCAACGCGTCGTTCAGCGGGTCGGTGCACGCCGGCGCGATGAACGAGTTTCCCGTGACGAACACGTACGTCGAGGGGCAGCCGATCGCCGAGGCGCACACGATCCGCATCATCAACGCGGAGATCATCAAGCCGACGAACGTCAACGGCTTCTTCGAGCAGCGGCTGATCATGCCCGAGGGGTTCCGCTCGGCCCGCACGACCGAAACACTCGACCTGTACAACCCCAACACCACGACCGCGACCTACCAGGTCATCGTGAAGTATGAATGGGGTCTCCGCGACACGGTGGTGTATTCCGGGGCGATTTCCGCGGGGAGCAAGCTGCGTCTGCGCCTGTCGGACGCGGGCGATTCGTCGCTCAACGCCGTGCGGGCGAACACGCCGTACTCGGTCATCGTCGAGACGGCCCTGCCCAACGGCACGCCCGGCCCGCAGCCCATCACGGGGAGCGTGAACCGGGTGGACTTCAACGCCGACACGAGCGAGGGGATGTTCAACCCCGCGGGGTATTCCGACACGCAGTTGCGGACGTGGGACTTCGGCCGGATGGAGCGGGGCCCGACCAGCCGCGAATACATCTCGTGGGTGAGCCTGGACGACACCGCGGGCAACGTAACGGTGACGATGATCTCCGCCTCGGGTAGCCAGTCGGTGACGTACAGCCTCGACGCGTACCGGCGGGGCGGGATCGCGATGCACGGGCGCAACCTCGCCGCGGGCACATACTCCGTGCGGGTGACGAGCACGGTGCCGATCGTGGCGTACCTGAGCGACTGGGACATCCCCGCCACCGGGCAGGCGTACGCCACGTCGTACACCCCCGCGTTCGGGGTGATGGGACTGCCGGGCGGGGGCGCGGCCAAGGGCGGGGCGGCCGACGTGGTCGTGCGTACGAACTTCACGAGCACGCTGTCCATCTTCAATCCGGGCAACACGGTGGCCTCGGTGACGCTGAACTTCTGGCGCACGGGCCGCATCAGCACCGATCCGCCGATCTCGCGCCTGCAATCGGTCAATCCGCAGGCGCGCGTGGACTTCGACCTGGCGGCGGCGGCCCTGGGCATCCCGCTGGGCGAGAGTTTCAGCGTGACCTACACGAGCAGTTCCGCGTCGGTCTCGATCCAGTACACGAGCTTTGACAATGTCGGGCGGAACCTGTCGGGCACCAAGAAGGCCGACGGCGTGGCGTCCATGCTCGCCGCCCGCGTCGCCCCGACGGCATATTTCACCGATGGGCTGATCGACCCGACGCGCACCGACGGCTCGCAGACCGAGCGCATCTCGATCTTCAACCCCTTCGCGGACGCGGGCCAGACCTTTACGTACACCATCCGGTACTACTTCAGCGACGGCACGTCGATCGACGCCTTCTCGGGCACGCTGGGCGCCAACGCCCGGGTGGATCACACGACACAGTCGTCCTCGGCGGTGCGGAACAAGGCCAGTTCCAACGGCGCGTTCCGCAACTACGCGATCGCGGTGCTTGCCTCGGCGAACGACGGCGAGACCACCACGACCGTGTCGGGCATCGTGCAACTCACGCGGATCGACACCACTACGGGCCTCTCGATCACCACGACGGGGTCGGCCTCGGGCTTCGGGTATCCGTACACCGACCCGATTTTCCTTCCGCCGACCTAGCCGACCGGCGCGCGCCGGACGGCGAACAATGACAACCCGCCCGCCGATCCGGGCGGCCTTGTTCCATGGCACCCCCCTCCACCACGCCCGCGCCGGCCACCTCTCCGCAGGACCGGCACGCCGACGCCGCGGCGTACCGCTTCTTCGTGCGTCAACTCGTGCGCCGCTGGACGCTGATCATCCCGGCGCTCGTGATGGTGTGCATCTCGAGCCTGACGCTGGGCGTGGGCATGCTGGGCGCCAGCCCGATCCTCGACAACGTGCTGGGCGCAAAGAAGGACCTGCCCGCGTTCGCCTCGGAGTTCAATGCCACCCTGGCGGGCTGGGCCGATCAATCGCGCTGGGGGCGACTCGCCGCCGAGGTGCTCACGCTTTCGCCGGCGACGATCGACGCCCTTCCCCCCGGCCCGCTGACGGCGCTGTGGTGGATCATGGGCGCCATCGCCGTGCTCACGGTGCTCGGATCGACGACGAACTTCCTGCACGCGTACCTGTCGCTGACGGCGGTGAACCTGACGGCCACACGCGCACGCGCGCAGGCCTTCCGGTCGGCGCTGCGGGCGCCGCTCGGTACGATCACGCGGCTCGGACCCAGCGACGTGGTCAGCCGCATCGTCAACGACAGCGTGCAACTGGCCAACGGGCTGAACGTGCTGCTGAGCAAGGCGGTGCTTCAGGTCGTCAAGGGCGTGGCGGCACTGGCGGTGGCGCTGGTGTTCGATTGGCGGGTGACGGTGGCGGCGCTGCTGGTGACGCCGATCTTGTACACGATCATCCGCAAACTGGGGAAGCGCATCCGCCGGGCCTCGGGGCGGGCGCTGGAGTCCCAGGCCGGGCTGTACGGCGTGGCGGGCGAGGCGCTCGGCGCGCTGCGTGTGGTGAAAGTGAACACGGGCGAGGCCGAGCGGCAGGGAGCCTTCGCCCGGCGGAATCGGGACATGCTTCGAGAAACCAATCGGGTCCGCACGGCCCGGGCGTTGGCCAGCCCGCTCACGGAAATGCTCTCGGTCTTTCTGCTCTGCGGGCTGGTGCTCGCCGCGGGGAATGCCGTCGTGCGGGGGCAGGTGAACCCCAAGGACTTCCTGCTCGTGCTGGCGGCCCTGGGCGTGGCGGGGGCGTCGCTCAAGCCGCTGACGGGCATCATCAACGACATCCACGTGGCCGCGCCCGCGGCGTGGCGGCTGAAGCGCATCATCGACCTTGCGCCCGAGCCCGGCCATGCGCGGCGACTCTCCACGCTCCCGCCGCACCGCGAGAGCGTCGCCTTCGAGTCGGTGTCGCTCACCTACCCCGGGAACGCCGTGCCGGCGGTCAACGGCGTAACGCTGCGCGTGAACCACGGGGCGCGTGTCGCGTTCGTCGGGCCGAACGGGTGCGGGAAGACTTCGCTCCTGAGCCTCGTGCCGAGGCTGTTCGACCCCGACGCGGGCCGCGTGTGTGTCGATGGGCACGATCTGCGCGAGGTTTCACTCCGGTCGCTGCGACGCCAGGTCGGCGTGGTGACGCAGGAAACCGTGCTGTTTTCGGGGACAATCCGCGAGAACATCACGTTCGCAACGCTCGGCGCGACCGAGAAGGCGATCATCTCCGCCGCAAAGAAGGCCCGGGCGCATGAGTTCATCGAGCAACTCCCGAACGGGTACGACACGGTGATCGGCGAGGGCGGGCGCGGGCTGTCGGGCGGGCAGCGGCAACGGCTGGCCATCGCCCGGGCGGTGCTCCGCGAGCCGCGGATCCTGATCCTCGACGAGGCCACGAGCATGATCGACGCCGAGAGCGAGGCCCGCATCGCCGAGGCGCTCGCCGAGTTCAGCGCCGGGCGTACGACGCTCATCGTGGCCCATCGGCTGAGCACGGTGCTGAAATGCGACGAGATCGTGGTGATGGACGCCGGGCGTGTGGTTGATCGCGGCACGCACGCCGACATGCTGGCCAGGTGTCCCCTCTACCGCGACCTGGCGAAGAGCCAGTTCCTGGACGGGAGCGCCTAATGCACCGCCCCGGCGCCGACCCCGAGCACATGACCGCCGAGGACTTCCTCTGCGATTTCTGCGGCCTCTGCTGGGCCCCCGAACGACCCATGGTCGAAGGGCACCGAGGCAGCCTGATCTGCGGGGTATGCCTGGCCGAGGCGCACCGCGTGGTCGTGCTCCGCGGCGAGGGCGTCCGACTATCCGAGGGCGAAATATGCACGCTCTGCCTGGCGCCCAAGGACGAGCCGCACTGGCGCGGACCGGCGTCCACCAGGCCGGCCGCGTGCAAGGTCTGCATCAAACGGTCGGGGGCGATCCTCGAGAAGGACCCCGAAAGCGGGTGGACACGCCCCGCCACATAGTTCGAGTTACCAAACACGTGCCTAATAACAAAGTTTTTGTCTTGAGGGTGTCTGTGTAGAAATAGAAATGACCGCGGGCGGGACACGTCAATTACGCTTGCAAGTCGGGTTGAAATCGCTACTGTCAATCTGAGTACGGCTGTCCGTACTGAGGGAGGAGAGACGCTATGTTGAAGTTCATGGGCGTGGGAATGGTGTGTGTTTTTGCCGCATCCGCGGCGAGCCAAACCATCGATCCCTTCTACGCGGGTTCGTATTCGTATACAGATCTGGGGTCGGCCCCGAACGTTCCGCCGCTGTACGGCGGGCTGACGGTGCTGGCCGGGTCGCCCAACGTGCTGCTTCTGGGCGGCGAGGCCAACGGACCGAACGGCGCGTTGTACGCGGTGGGTGTGACGCGCGATGCGAACGGGCACATCAACGGCTTTACCGGGACGACGACGCTGTACGCCGCGGCACCGTACAACGACGGGGGCGTGTCGTACGGCCCGGGCGGCGTGCTCTTTGCATCGCGCTGGCCGGTGAACGAACTCGGGCAGTACCTTCCAGGGAGCAGCGCGCCCGACAAGGTGATCGATCTCGCTCCGCTCGGGGTGGTACCATCCAACGCCTCGGTACAGTTTGTTCCCGCCGGGTTCAGCGGTGCAGGACGGATGAAACTCGCCTCGTGGGCGGGCGGACAGTTCTACGACGCAACCTACGCACCTGACGGCTTCGGAACCTTTGACGTTTTGTCCGTGACACAGACGGCGACGATCGTCGGCGGGCCCGAGGGCTTTGTCTACGTGCCGCTGGGCTCGCCGCTCTTCGCGGGCGAGTGCATGCTGGTGTCCGAGTACTCCGCGGGCAATGTCGCGGCGTACGACGTGGACGCCAATGGCGATCCCATCGTGGGATCGCGGCGCGACTTCATCACGGGCCTGATCGGGGCCGAAGGCGCCCACATCGACCCGTATACAGGCGACTTCCTCTTCTCCACGTTCGGCGGGGGCAACCGCATCATCGTGGTGCAGGGGTTTGTTCCCACACCCGGCACGGTGGGCGTGATGACCGCGTTCAGCCTGCTCGCACTGCGTCGCCGGCGGTAATCAACAGATATTCCATGAATAACAAAGACCGGGGCGTTACGCTCCGGTCTTTTTATTGATGGACGGTGACGTGGTTACCGCCGTGCCCTGGCTTTCTTCGCGGACTTCTTGGCCGTTTTCGCGGGCGCCTTGACCGGCGCACCGCCCCAGCCCGCGGGGATGCCCTGCTTCCAGGTCTTCATGTTCTTGGATTCGGGGTTGAAGCCGTCGCCCGGGATGGGGTGCGAGCCTTTGGTGAAGGTGCTGACGCTGCTCTTGTGGGCGGTCTTGGCGGTGTACTTGGCGGTGAACTGCTCGTAAATCCAGTTGAAGGTGCGTTCCATGCCGTCGCGCAGGCGGATGTTGGGTTCCCAGTTGAGGTACTGGTTGATCTTGGTATTGTCGCTGTTGCGGCCCGCCACGCCGCGGGGGGCGTCGAGCTTGTAATGGCGCTCGAGTTTGATCCCCGCGATGTCCTCGGCGATGTCGACGAGCTGGTTGATGCTCACGAGTTCGGAGGAGCCGAGGTTGATGGGTTCGAGGATGTCGCTGTGGGTGATCATCTCGATGCCCTTGGTGCAGTCGTCGATGAACATGAACGAGCGGGTCTGCGTGCCGTCGCCCCAGATTTCGATCTCGTGCTTGCCGGAGACCTTGGCGGCGATGACCTTGCGGCAGATGGCGGCGGGGGCCTTCTCGCGCCCGCCCTCCCACGTCCCGTGCGGGCCGTAGACGTTGTGGAAGCGGGCAACCCGCGCGTGCAGCCCGAAGTCCTCGCGGAAGTGGCGGCACATGCGCTCGCTGAAGAGTTTCTCCCACCCGTACCCATCCTCGGGCAGGGCGGGGTAGGCGTCGGCCTCCTTCAGGGCGGTGATGTTCGGGTCCTTCTGCTTGTCGGCGTTGTAGACGCACGCGGACGAGGCGTAGAAGAAGCGGTCGACGCCGGCTTCCTGGGCCGCGAGGATCATGTGTGTGTTCGTCAGCACGCTGAGCATGCACAGGGCCTTGTTGTTCTCGATGAAGCCCATGCCGCCCATGTCGGCGGCCAACTGGTACACCTCGTCGGCGCCGCGGCAGATCGTGCGGCAGACCTTGAAGTCGCGGCAGTCGCCCCGCATCGCCCCGGCGAAGTTCTTTGCCCCGCGGTGTACCTGGTACCACTCATCGAGCGGCTTGATGTCGGCGCAGCGGACCTCGTGCCCCGCGGCGAGGAACTTCGCCGCCAGGTGGCCCCCGATGAACCCGCCCCCGCCCGTGATCACGATCACACGCTTGCCCATGTCGCTCGCTCCATTGGCACGGGGCCGGGCCCCGCGCGGTGTTGCTCGTTTCTCAGATCCGCCGCGGGAATGGTACGTTCTCGGACGTATCCAAGGCCCGGTGAGGTCGGCAATGGATCGGCCTCCCCCGACGCGGACTTGACGTACGGGCGCAGGTCAGCCCGGGTTCATGGCGGCGCGCACGGCCTCGCGCAACCCAGCGTCGAGCGTGATCTGCGCGCGCCAGTTCAATACCTGGGCCGCCTTCTCCGGGCACAGGCTTCGCCGAGGCTGCCCGTCGCCCTTGGATGTGTCCCAGACAGTTCTGCCTGTGAAGCCGGTCAGACGGGCGATTCGATCGGCCAAGTCGCGAATGGAAACTTCTTCGCCCCCGGTGAGGTTGACAGGGTCGGGCACGGACAGGACTTCCGCCGCCCGGAGCAACCCCTCGGCGGCGTCGTTGACGTGAATGAAGTCGCGCACGGGCGTCCCGGTTCCCCAGTGGACGACTTCGGGCGCGTTGGCGCGCACGGCCTGAACATACTTGTGGATCAGGGCGCCGACCACGTGCGAGGTGGCCGGGTTGGCGTTGTCGCCCGGGCCGTAGAACCCCGTGGGGATGACGTAGGCCGAGGCCAGCCCGTGCTGAAGGCGGTAGGCCTCGAGAACCTGGAGAATGGCGAGTTTGGACAGGCCGTAGGAAGCGATCTCGGGGTCGGGGCGGCCCCGCCAGAGGGACTCTTCGCGGTAGGGGCACGGGGCGTCGGCCGGGTAGGAACACATGGTTCCGACCTGGAGGAACAGGAGTCCGCGGTCGATGAGGCCCTGCGCGCGACAGCCCTCGATGAGATGGAGGGCCATGGCGAGGGTGTCGTAGGCGAATCGGGCGGGCCACTGGCGATTGGCGCCGAGGCCGCCGACAAACCCGGCGAGGTGGAGAAGGACCGTCGGCCCATGGCCTGCGAAAGACGCGGCGAGCATGGCATCCGTCGCGCTCTGCCGCGTGAGGTCGGCCTGGGCGTGGGTGGGCGCCTCGACGGCGTGCACGCCTCGGGCGGCGAGGGCGCGGCGGACGGCCCGGCCGAGGAACCCCGAGCCGCCGGTGATGAGCACACGCTGTTCGCGCAGGTCGCGCATGGGGCTAGTCTACAGTGCCGCGATGCCCAAGCGGAGGTCGCCATGATCGCCTTCGAGCCGCGGGGTGATTTGGCGGTGGTGCGGCTCGACCGCCCCGAGAAAAAGAATGCGCTGACGCCGAAGATGCTCCGCGGGCTTGCGTCGCACGTCGAGACAACCCTGAGCGCGAAGGCGATCGTGCTGTCGGGCGTCGGGGACGTGTTCTGCGCGGGGTTTGACCTGGGATTGGCGAGGGATGACGATGGGGCGCTGGGGTCGTTGCTGGAAGCGCTCGCCGCCGCGACGCGGGCGCTGCGGGAGGCCCCGTGCCCGGTGGTGGTGAGCGCGCACGGGGCGGCGATCGCGGGGGGGGGCGCGTTGCTCTCCGCCGCGGACTTCGCCGTGACGACGCCCGGGGCGAAGATCGGGTACCCGGCGGTGGCGCTGGGCATTTCGCCGGCGGTGTCGGGGCCTCACCTGGCCGCGACGGCGGGGCACGGCCCGGCGCGGGCGAGGCTGCTCGACCCGGGGCTGATCGATGGGCGTGGGGCGCTCCGGATCGGGATGGCGTGTGAACTGGCCCCTGATGCGGCGGAGTGCGAGGCGAAGGCCCTTGCCTTGGCCGAGATGCTGGCGGCCAAGCCGCGGCACGCGCTGGGGTACACCAAGCGATGGCTGAACGAACTCGACGGCTCGACGCACGCCCCATCTCTGCGGGACGCGCTCGATGCGTCGGTGGCGTGCGTGGGAACATCCGAGCAGCGCGACCGGCTTGCGGCGCTGTGGGCACGCGGTGGCTGAGCACCCCGTTCCGCGCGGTACACTGGCCCCATGCCCACGGCCAAACCTTTCGTCGGGATCGATCTCGGGGGGACGAACATTCAGTTCGGGGTGGTGTCGCCCGACCTGAAACTGATCGGCGAAGCCAAGCGCAAGACCAAGGCGGAGGAAAAACTCGAGGGTGTGCTGGGGCGGATCGTCGCGGGCATCGAGGAGGCGTGCGCCGAGGCGGAGATCACGCCGAACGACCTGGGCGGGATCGGGATCGGCGCCCCCGGGGCGATCGACCCGAACAAGGGGCTGGTGCTGGAAGCGGTCAACCTGCGATGGGACAACGTGCCCCTGGCCGAGATTCTCACGAAGCGCACGAAGATCAGGACGTATCTCGACAACGACGTGAACGCGGCGGTGTATGGGGAGAATCGACTGGGCGCGGGCAAGGGGGCGAAGAACCTGCTGGGCGTGTGGCTGGGGACGGGGATCGGCGCGGGGCTGATCCTGAACGGGGCGCTGTACTACGGGCACTTCTGGACGGCGGGGGAAATCGGGCACACCATCCTGCTGCCCAACATGCCCCGGGGCATCCGCACGCTGGAGCAGAACTGTTCGCGCACGGCGATCGTTGAGCGGCTGGTGAAACTCATCCGGGCGAACCAGAAGACGAAAGTGACGGCGGAGGTCGGGGATGATTACGACAAGATCAAGTCGCGCACACTGGCGCGGCACTACCGCGAGGCCGAGCGCGAGGACAAACTCGTCGTCGAGGTCGTGGACGCGGCGGCGGACCTCTTGGGGCAGGCCATCGGAAGTGTCGTCACGCTGCTCTCGCTCCCGCGGGTGGTGCTGGGGGGCGGGCTGACCGAGGCCTTGGGGCCGGTCTTTGTCGAACGGGTGGAGAAGGTGGTGCGCGAGGTGGCGTTCCCCGACGCATGCAAGAAGGTGGATGTGGTGGAGAGCTCGCTGGAGGACAATGCGGGCGTGTTCGGCGCGGCGCTGATCGCGATGGAGCGTTCCGGAACGCTGAAGTAGACGCATGGAATACGGGCCGGCCATCGCGTGGTCGTCGGACCGCACACTGCGGATCGTCGCGGCGGGCGACGGGGAGGCGTGGCGACTGGCCCGCGCGGTGGCCCGGGCGGGCCTCGCGGGCGTGATCGACACCGTGCCGACGCGGCGGGTCGTGCAGGTCATGGTTGACCCGAGCGCGCCCGGGCGCGACACCCTTGAGGGCCGGATGCGCGAGGCTCTATGCGTCGGGACGGGCGCGGATGCCGAACCGGGGCGGCTGGTCGAGATCCCGGTGTGCTACGGGGGCGAGTACGGCCCGGACTTGCGCGACGTGGCGGCGGCGTGCGGGAGGGACGAGGCGGGGGTGGTGGCGTGCCACGCCGGGGCCGAGTACACGGCGGAGTTCTTCGGCTTCATGCCCGGATTCGCGTACCTGCGCGGCGTGCCGGAGGAGTTGCGCGTGCCGCGGCTGGACTCGCCGCGGACAATCGTGCCGGTGGGGAGTGTGGCGATCGCGGGCGAATACGCCGGGGTGTACCCGGCGAGCACGCCGGGCGGATGGCGGATTCTCGGGCGCACGCCATGGCGGATGTTCGACGTGACGAGGCCCGAACCGGTACGGCTGCGCGTGGGCGGCCGCGTGCGGTTCGTGCCCATCACGCCGGCGAGATTCGCCGAGATGGCGGCGGGCGCCCCATGACGTGCCTGCGCGTGGTCGATCCAGGGCAGTACGCGACCGTGCAGGACCTGGGGCGGCCCGGACGTGCCGGCGAGGGCGTGCCCGTGGGCGGCGCGGCCGACACGCTCTCGCTGCGTGTGGCGAATCGGCTGGTGGGCAACCCGGACGGGGCGGCGGGGGTCGAGATGACGCTGGTGGGCGGGGCCTTCGAGGTCGATGCGCCCGTGACCTTTGCGCTGGCCGGGGCCCCCGGCTTCGCGACGATCCAGTCGCGGATGGGGCCGCGCGGCGTGATGCCATGGACCGTGGAAAGACTGCTCCCGGGCGAGGTTCTTCGCCTGCGCGGGTTGCACGAGTATGCGCGGGCGTACCTGGCCGTCGCGGGGGGCGTGGACGTGCCGGCGGTGCTGGGCGGGCGCGGCGCCTTGCCCGGGGCGGGGCTTGAGGGGGTGCTCGGGCGGACGCTCCGCGTTGGCGACATGCTGCCTGTGGGCAGGCCGACGGGCGGGCCAACCGACTATCTCGACCACGAGCGTGTCACGCGGATCGCGGGTCGCATTTTTTCCGACTCGCTCGCGGCCACCATCGGCCCGCACGAGGTCGAAGGGGCGGACGTGCTGTTTCAACGAGAGTTCACGGTGTCGCGGTATTTCAACAGAGCGGGAATCCGACTGGACGGGCCGGCCCCGCGCGGGCAAGGGCTGGCGCAATCCGAAGGCGTGATGCACGGCGGGGTCGAGGTGACGCCGAACGGCACGGCGATTATCCTCGGGCCCGATGCGCCGGTGACCGGCGGGTATCCGCTGGCGGCGTGCGTGATTCAGGCGAGCCTGCCGGCGCTGGGGCAACGCCGCGCGGGGTCACGCGTGCGGTTCGAGCGTGTGACGGTTGACGAAGCGTGGCGACGGCTGAGGCAGGGCGAGGATGAACTCGACGCGATGATCCCGCGCGTTGCGGAGGCGCCGTGACGACGATCGATCTGAACTGCGACCTGGGCGAAGACCCCGCGGCGTCCTCGCGCGACGAGACGCTCGCGGGGCTGGTGACGTCGCTGAACATCGCGTGCGGCGGGCACGCGGGGGACGACGCGTCGATGCGGCGAATGCTCGCGCTCGCGGTTCGGCTGGGCCGGGCGGCGGGGGCGCACCCGTCGTACCCGGATCGGGCCGGGTTCGGGCGAATGACGATGGAGATGCCCTGCGCAACACTGACGGCGGCGCTGCGGGCGCAACTGGCGCGGTTCGCCGAACTGGCCGCCGAGGCGGGCGCGGCCGTGGCGCACATCAAGCCGCACGGGGCGCTGTATCACGCGGCGGCGCATCGCCCCGACGTGGCGGGGGCGCTCTTCGCCGCGATGGGCGAGGCGACGCCCGGGGCGAAGGTAGTGCTGCCGTGGGGCGCGCCCGCGGCGGAGTGGGCGGCGTCGCGGGGTCTGCGCGTGCTTCTCGAGGCGTTCGCGGATCGGCGGTACCTGCCAGGCGGCGGGTTGGCGCCCCGGGGCGAGGCCGACGCGTTGCTCGACGCGGACGCGGCGGCGGCCCAGGCCCTGTCGATCGCGCTGGGGCGCGGGGTGATGGCGCGGGGTGGCGTGGCCGTGCCCGTGCGGGCCGAGACGATCTGCGTGCACGCCGACACGCCCGACGCGGTGGAGATCACCCGGCGAGTGCGTGCGCGGCTGGAATCGGCGGGCGTGGCGCTCGCCCCGCCCCGGTTACGATGACGTCATGAGCGAGCGGGTCCGCATCACCGACGTGGCGCCGCGCGATGGGCTTCAGAACGAGGCCCGGCATGTCCCCACGCGCGACAAGGCCGAACTGGTGAGGCTTCTTGCGGCGTGCGGGGTGGACGAGGTCGAGGTGACGAGTTTCGTGAGCGCTGCGTGGGTGCCGCAACTGGGCGACGCGCGCGACCTGTGCGCGTTGCTCCGTCCCCCCCTCCCAGAGGGAGGGGGATGGGGGGTGGGAGGACGAGGCAAAGGCCCATTTGCACGGTGGACGCCCCCGCCCCGACAGCCAATCACGATGGCGCGTGCACGGGCACTCCGCAAGTCCGCGACAGGTCCCGAGAAGGCGCTGTGGGCGATTCTTCGGAACAGGCCGTTGATCGGCGCGAAGTTCCGTCGCCAGCACCCCTTCGGCCCGTATATCCTGGACTTCTTCTGTCACGAATACCTGCTCGCGGTCGAACTCGATGGCCAAACACACGCGGGCGAACCGGCGCATAGCCAAGATGCGGTGCGAGATGCGTGGGTGAAGGCGCAGGGTGTGACGACGCTGCGGTTTTCGGACGACGCGGTCATCACAAGCCCGGCAGCCGTAGCCGAGGCGATTCACGAGGCCATGCGAAAACTCGTGCCCACGAGCCGCCGTTCGCCCACCCCCCTGCCCCCTCCCTCGGGGAGGGGGTGCGTGTTTTCCGCCCTCGTGCCCAACGAACGCGGGTTGGGCGGCGTGCTCGACGCGAACCGGGCCGCGGGGTGGAACGTGATCGGCAAGGTGGCGGTGTTCACGGCGGCATCGGAGACGTTCACGAAACGCAATACGAACGCAACCATCGCGCAGACCCTCGAGCGGTTCACACCCGTGATCGCGCAGGCGCACGCGGCAGGCCTGCCGGTGCGGGGGTACGTGTCGTGCGTGGTGGCGTGCCCGTTCGAGGGGCCGATCGCCCCCGGGGCGGTGGTGGGCGTGTGCCGCGATCTGATCGCGCTGGGCGTGGACGAAATCGACCTGGGCGACACGATCGGCGCGGGCACGCCCGAGACGATCCGCGAACTACTTCGGGCGTACGACGCGGCGTTGGGCGTGCGGGGCGGCGGGCCGATGACCCTGCACCTGCACGACACGTTCGGGCGGGCGGCCTCGTGCGTGCGCGAGGCACTGGCGTTGGGCGTGCGGTCGTTTGACGGGGCGGCGGGCGGGCTGGGCGGGTGCCCGTACGCGGGGACGGCCGAGCGGCGCGCCCCGGGGAACATCGCGACCGAGACGCTGGTGCGGGTGGTGCACGAGGCCGGATATGAGACGGGGGTGGACGAAGCCCGCCTGGCCGAGGCGGGCCGGTTTGCACGAGCGTTGGTGATGCCCGGGGCCTGAACCCCGGCCCGGAAACGCCCGATATTCTCCTTCCCATGCACGTCGCCCTCTACGAACCCAACAGCAGCGGGCACCGCTACACGCACGTGAAGCGGCTGCTCCCCGTGCTGGCGGGGCTGGGGGCGAAGGTGACGTTCGTAACCAGCCGGCAGGGGCGCGAGAGCCAGGAGTACGCCGCGCAGGTCCAAGGCGTCGAGCACCTGTGCGACGTCGAATCGAGCATGGAGTTTGACGAGAAGGCGCCGGTGAAGGCGAACGTGAAGCGCATGGCCGAGCATCTGCGGCGGGTTGTCAACGACCTCGGGGCCGATCACGTGCTGATGCCCTACGCCGATGGGACGATCCAGACGGCGGGGATGATGCGGGTGACGGGACGTTTTTCCGTGCCGCGCGGGGTTGAGGTCGAAGGGTTGATGATGCGCGGGCTGTTCGCGTACCAGGAGGGCGGGGGGCTGCGGGCGGCGCTGCGGACAAAGGCGTGGCTGGCGCTCACCGCGGCGGCGCCGTTCAGCACCATACACCACATGGACCCGATCGTGGTACGGGCCATGCGGCGGCGCGCCCCGGGGCTGGCCCGGCGCGTGAGGCTTATCCCCGACCCGGTCGAGCCGTTCGACGCGCCCACGCGCCTCGAGGCCCGGCGCCGCTTGGGCATCCCCGAGGACGGGCGCTATATCGGGTGTGTCGGGTTTCAGGACCGGCGCAAGGGCATCGACCGGCTGATCCGGGCGTTTCTGGACGCGAGCCTGGGCACGAACGATCGGCTGCTGCTGGCGGGCAAGCAGGAGCCGCAGATTCGTGACATGCTGGCGGGGGAGGCGGCCGGGGCGGTCGCCGCGGGGCGGATCATTTCGCTGGCGAGGTACATCAGCGACGAGGAGCTGTGCCTGGGCGTGTCGGCGATGGACGTGGTGTGTACGCCGTACCCGCCCGACGCGGGTCACAGCGGGAGTTCGTCGATCGTGATTCACGCGGCCGGGCAGGCCCGGCCCAGCCTGGGCAGCGACTGCGGGTGGGTGGGCGACACGATTCGGCGGTTCGGGCTGGGATGGGTCACGGACGTGATGAATCCCGGGGTGTTCGCTTCGGCGGTGCGTACGGCGATGGATCAGGCCGGGGCGTTCCGGCTGACCGAAGGTGGCCGACGGTTTGTGGAGTTTCACCGCCCGGACAACTTCGGGGCGTGCTTCGCGAAGCGGCTGCGTGAGCGGCTCAACCTTCCGCCCGTGCAGGGCTTGCGCGAGTGGTCGTGGGTCGAGGAGGCGGCCGAGCCGGTCGGGCCAAGCGCCCGGCCCGATTCGGGCCGATAGCAGTGTCGGCGCGCGAGTGTATAAAGGCGGGCTAGCCTCTGGGCAGATCGGGAGACGAACAGAGCATGGGACGGCGGCTGCACAAGGTGCTCAACAGCGTTCTGCCGATGGGGCTGCGGGTGGGCCTGCGCAACGCGGCCAGGCCGTTCATCCCGTCGCTGCGTCACCTGGACATGCCGGTGCGGTTGCGGCACGTGGCGTCGCTGGGCTTTCAGCCCAAAGTAATCTACGACATCGGGGCGGCGACGGGGGAGTGGTCGCGGATGGCGCACGGCATCTGGCCGAACGCGAAGATTGTCGGCTTTGAACCCAACGCCCGCGAGAAGCCGCACCTGGAGGCGACGAAGCGCGACATCCCGACCTTTGACTATCACCAGTGCTTCCTGGGCAAGGAGCGCAAGGTGGTGGAGTATTTCGACAACGATACCCAGACGAGTTTGTTGGATGATTCGGCCAAGGGCGTCAAGACGAAGAGCGAGATGCGGGTACTGGACGAGTTGATCGCGTCGGGAGAGATCCCGCCGCCGGAGTTTCTGAAACTCGACGTGCAGGGGTTTGAGTTGGAGGTGCTGTCGGGGGGTGAACGGGCGATGGCGTCGGCCGAGGCGGCGCTGCTCGAAGTGAACGTGTATCACCTCTCGCCCGCGCAGCCGGTGGCGATGGACGTGCTGGAGTTCATGCGGGCGCGCGGCTTTGAGTGGTACGACGTGATGGGGTTGCTCCGGCGGCCCGCGGACGACGCGATGTCGCATTGGGACTTCTTCTTTGTGCGGCGTACAAGCCCCCTGTGGCGGGATAGTTGGGTGTGAGCGACGCGCGCGATCCATTCGGAAGTTCCGAGCCTGTGTGTCCGCTGTGCGCAGCGGCACGGACAGTGCGCGTTGGTCGGATTCTGCATCCGTCGCCGGCTCGGGTCGCGGGCGTCGAGATTGATCTTGGAAACGCCGCGTTTGAACTCCGTCGATGCGGATCGTGTACGTTCATGTTCAAGTGGCCAGGCATCCCCGTGGATCGGTTGTTGGCGTGCTACGCGGCGGCGAAAGCCGAGCACTGGGAAGTCGTGAACCCGATGATCCGGCGATTCGACCGGATCAAGGCCGCGCTCGAACGGTACGTCACATCCGGGCGCGTTCTCGATGTGGGGTGTTTTACCGGCGATTTTCTCGCGTATCTGGGGCCACGATGGCGACCGCTGGGTATTGAACCGGGCGAAGCGGCGGCCCATCGCGCGAAAGAACAGGGTATTGATATTCTCGGTGCGACCATCGACGGGTTGGTTCGATACGGTCCATCAGGTGAGAATCTGGTTGACCAGCGCGCCGCGGAACTCGACGCGGTTGTGAGCCTTGACGTGCTTGAGCATCTGGTTGACCCCGCGTCGATGTTCCGGCGGGTATCGGCACTGCTGCGTCGTGGCGGTGTATTCCTCGCCGTCACGGGCGACACAGACGCGGTCAGTTGGCGATTGGAGGGAAGCCTGCACTGGTATTGCAGCCTGCCCGAGCACGTCGCGTTCTACAACCGCACGTGCATGGAACGCGCGGCAGCGCGCCATGGAATGAAGAGCGTCGCGCACGAACGAATGTCGCACAAGACCTATCCCGTTGGACGATGTCTTGGTCAGTGGGTCAAGAACATCGGCTACGTGGCGATGAACCGGGTGGGCGGGCTTGGTATCCCGACGTTTCGGCGATGGTTCATCGAACGCCATGCCCCAATCTGGACGGATATCCCCGATCACATGATTCATGTCATGCGTAAGGAGTAGCCCCGTCCCGCGGGGCGGCTCGACCCGGAGATCATGGTGACCAAGCCGCATGGTGAATCGCAGGCAGCCCCCGCGCTCGGCCAGGCCGTGCTGCGCGGGTCGTTCTGGATGCTCGTCAACACGGTGGTCACGCGCGGGGTGAGTCTGCTGGCGACCATCGTGCTCGGGCGGCTGCTCGACGACCACGCGTGGGGCATCTACGGGCTGGCGATGTCGGCGGCAACGATCGTGGGCACGCTCCGCGACGGGGGCGTGCGGCAACTGCTTATCCAGCGGCCCGCCGAGTACGAGTCGCTCATCGGGCCGGTCTTCTGGCTGGCGACGGCGTTCAATGTCGCGTGCGGGGCGGCGCTGGGCCTGGCCGGGCCGCTGGTGGCGCGCGCCACGGGCGAGCCGCAGGTCGCGGCCCTGCTCTGGGTTATCGCGGCGTCGCTCCCGCTGGGAACGCCCGGGGTCATACTCCAGGCGCGCCTCGCGATGCAGTTGCGGTTCAAGGCCGTCGGGCTGGTGCAGTGCAGCAGCGGCGTGGTGCGTTTCGGGGGCGCAATGGCCTTGGCGTCGGCGGGCGTCGGGCCGATGTCGTTCGTGCTCCCGCTGATCGCGTGCGCGCTGCTGGAATGGGCGATGGCGTGGTGGCTGGTGCGCGAGGGGCCGTGGGCGCGCAAGGCGGAAGTGGGCCGGTGGCGCGGCATGCTCGCGGGCACGCTCTGGATCATGCTCGGATCGCTGGGCATCGCGCTGCTCAACTGGGGGAGCAGTTTGGCCGTCAAGCCATTCGTGCCCACCGAGGTCGTCGGCGCGTACTTCTTCGCGTTCCAGATCGTGGTGCAGGTGGGCATCCTCCTGTCGAGCAACCTGAACGCCGTGCTGTTCCCGGCGTTGGCGCGGCTGGTGAACGAGCCGGATCGGCTGGCGGCGGCGGCGGCGCGGGCCTTGCGGCAGGTCATGCTCCTGGCGGCCCCCATGTCCGTCGGGCTGGCCGTCACCTTCCCGGCGCTCGAACAACTCTTCTTCGCGGGGAAGAAGTCCAACAGCGTGCTCGCCGTCCTGATCCAGGGCGCGACCTACGCCTTCGCCGTCATGCTCGCCGTGCCCCTCTCCGTGCAGCAGGCGCGCGGTCGGTTCCGGTCGTGGGCGATCGGGCTGGTGAGCACGGCGGGGGCGGGGCTGGCGGCGGCGGCGACGGGCGCGTGGCTGCACGGCACGCCCGAGGGCATCGCCGCATGGTCGGGCGGCGCAACCGCCGTCACCGGGCTGGGCTACGCCCTGGTCGTGCTGAAGCGCATCGGGGTGCCGCGGCGGGTGTCGGTGGCGTCGTCGATCCCCGCGTGGGTCGGCTCGCTCGTGTGCGGGGCGCTGGCGTGGAGCCTGGACACGCACCTGGCCGCCGCCCCTATTCCCATGCAGGCGATGCCCCTGCCCGCGTCGTGGCAGGCGCCGATGTCGCAGGCGCTGCGGTGCGTGCTGGTCGGGGCGTGCTTCGCCGTGTCGTACGCGGTGCTTGCGCGGGTGTTCCTGCGGGCGCACGTGCAAGAAGCGGTCGCCGTGCTGCCCGCACGGCTGCGCCCGTTGGTCGAGGGCGTCATGCGAACCCGGACGATCGCCCCATGAACCTTGGCGTGGCCATCCCGGGCATCCGGCGCTGGACGGCCAGGGCGCTAGTGGCGCTGGCGGCGATGCTCGTGCTGGTCCTGGTGGTCGGCATCGCCGCAAGCGACCGGTGGCACGCCACGCAATACGTTGCGTGGACGCCGCAGTGGGGCGTGATGTTCGCGCTCGCGGCGTGTGTGGCGGGGGCTGGCGTGATGGCGACGGGGCGTTCAGGCCGCGCCCGCCGGGTGGCGTGGACGCTCGCCGGGGCGATGGTCGCGTGGGTGCTCGCGGTCGAGTGGCGGTGGTACCGGGCCGTGCTCCCGGGGCCAGGCCGCGAGAGCGCGGTCCGCGTGCTGGTGTGGAACCCCGCGTGGGAGAAGATGTCCGTGTTTCATGAGCGGGTTCTGGAAGCCCGGCCCGACGTGTTCCTGTGCGCCAACCCGCACCCCAACGCCGATTGGGTGAAACTGCGAGAAGGGTTTGGAGCACCCACGTACACCCTGCGCCAGGGCACGCTGGTGGTGGTGAGTCGGTACCCGATCCGCCGCTTTGCGTGGGTTCCCCTCGCCATCGCGCCTGAGCCGAACCGGCCCTCGTGGTGGCCCGTGCCAAAGACCTCGGCGGGGGGTGGCGAGGCGCTGTGCGTCGTGCTCGACGTGCCGGGGTTCGAGGGCGGGATGGTGGTGTGGCTGGTGGACCTGCCGTCGGACTCGTGGGCGTGGCGCGGGCGCGTGATGGCCGACGCCGCCGCGGCGATTCAGGGGTTTCGCGGCCCGTTCATGACCCGCGACGACGGCGGGCGCGACGTGCCCGAGGACGCGCTGCGTCTGGGCCAACTCCTGCCCCACGGCGGGTTCGAGGCGAGGCCCGACGCCGAGCCCGCGCGGGGCTTCCCCGCGCCCGACCTGCTCGCGGGTGATCTGAACACGCCCGCGGGGTGCTGGTCGGTGTCGCGTCTGGCCCCGGGCCTGCGCGACGCCTTCGCGGACGCGGGGTTGGGGCCGCGGGGCACGTTCCCGCGGAAGTGGCCGCTCCTGGCGATCGACCAGGCGCTGCTGGGGCCGCGCGTGAAGGCGGTGGCGTACGACGCGGTCGATCTCGGTCCGGCGCAGCACCTGGCGCAGGTTATTGAGGTGCGTCACGACGCTCGGTAAGCGCTCCGGCCGTGTCAATCCTGCCCGCGACGTTCAAGCTTGTGCCCGGCGTCGCGGAGGGTCTTTTCCCGCCTGGCCATCTCCAGGTCGTGCTCGACCATCATCTTCACGAGGTCGTCGAAACTCGTGGTCGGAACCCAGCCGAACTTGGCCTTGGCCTTGGACGCGTCGCCAAGGAGAAGATCGACCTCGGCGGGGCGCAGGTAGCGCGGGTCGAACGCGACGAAGTCGCGGTGGTCCAGCCCGGCGTGGGCAAAGGCTTTTTCAGCGAACTCGCGGACGCTCCACGTCTGCCCCGTGGCGATGACGTAATCATCGGGCTTGTCCTGCTGGAGCATCATCCACATGGCCTTCACGTAGTCGCCCGCGAAACCCCAGTCCCGCTTGCTGTCGAGGTTGCCCAGGTGGACCTTGTCCTGCAGGCCCATCTTGATCCGCCCGACCGCCCGGGTGATCTTCCGCGTCACGAACGTCTCGCCCCGGCGGGGGCTTTCGTGGTTGAACAGGATGCCGCACGAGGCGTGCAGGTCGTAACTCTCGCGATAGTTCACCGTCGCCCAATGGGCCATCACTTTTCCGCAGGCGTACGGGCTGCGCGGATAGAAGGGCGTGGTCTCCTTCTGCGGGGTCTCGACGACCTTGCCGTACTGCTCCGAACTGCTCGCCTGGTAGAACCGCACCTGCTGCCCGGACTCCTGCTGGAACTCGCGCACGGCTTCGAGCATCCGCAGGGCGCCCATCGCCACCGTGTCGGCCGTGAAGAGCGGCATGTCGAACGACACCCGCACGTGGCTCTGCGCTCCGAGGTTGTACACCTCGTGCGGACGGACCTTGCGCATGAGGTCGGCCAGGCTGCTGGCGTCGCACAGGTCCCCGTAGTGCAGTTTCAGTTTCGCCGTCTGGTAGTGCGGGTCCTGGTAGATCGGGTCGATCCGGGCGGTGTTGAACGACGACGAGCGCCGGATGATCCCGTGCACTTCGTACCCCTTTCCGAGCAGGAGCTCGGCGAGGTAGGAGCCGTCCTGGCCCGTGATCCCGGTGATGAGTGCGCGGCGGTGTGACATGCGTGCGTGTTCCAGTGCGGGGCCTGCCGCCATGCCCCGGCCCGGTTCTCGGGCGTTGGCGGGGCGCGGCGTCCTTGATTCTCGGCCATCGTAGACGGACGTATGAGCCGGACCGCGCAAAGCCCATGCCGAACCTGACGCGAACCCGTGGACGGCGAGGGGCACCGGGGTGGGAACGTGCACCCTTTCGGCCTCCGGGCCGTACAATGCCCGCGTGAGCAGCCCCCGCCCCGACCTCAGCCCCGCCGATGTGGCCGACCGCCAGCGCACGGTCTTTGTCCGCACTGTCCGGGCCGGGTACCTGATCCTCATGGCGACGTTTACGAGCCTGGCGGTGATCCAGGCCGCGGGGGATCAGCAACTGGCCGACGTGCCGTGGCGGCTGTGGCTGCCGGTGGCGGTCGCCGTGTTCCTCTTCGGGGTGTCGATCCTCGTCGACTTGCTGACCCCGACGAAGAAGATCGCGACGATCATGGGGGTGCTCGTCGGGGTGATCGCGGGCATGCTCGCGACGCTCGCCATCGGGTTCGTGATCGACCTGCTGCTCCAGTCGTGGGTGCCCGAGGGCGAGGCGCTCAAGGCGCTCAAGCCCGTCGTGAACAACATCAAGATCATGATGGGCATCACGCTGTGCTTTTTGGGCATCGTGACGGTGCTGCAGACCAAGGACGATTTCCGGCTGGTCATTCCCTATGTCGAGTTCGCCAAGCAACTCCGCGGGACGCGCCCCATTCTGATCGATACCTCGATCCTGATCGACGGGCGCCTGACGGACGTCGCCGCCACCGGGTTCATCCAGGCCCCGCTCATCATCCCCCGCTTCGTGGTGCAGGAACTGCACCTGCTTGCCGACCAGGGCGATTCGATGACCCGCGCGAAGGGGCGGCGGGGGCTTGACATGATCGCCAAACTCCAGCGCAGCCCCAAGCTCGACGTGACGATCGACGAAACCCCCGTGCCCGGCAAGGCCGTCGACCAGATGCTCGTCGAACTCGCCCGCACCATGCCCGCGCTCATCATGACCAGCGACATGGGCCTCGCCCGCGTCGCGGCCATTCAGAACATCGGCGTGCTCAACCTCAACGATCTCGCCAATGCGCTCAAGAGCGCGCTCGTGCCGGGCGAAAGTCTCACGCTCAAGTTGATCCGTCCGGGCGAGCAGCCCGGGCAGGCCGTGGGCTTCCTCCCCGACGGCACGATGATCGTCGTCGAGGACGGCGCCCCGCGCATCGGGCAGACCACCCCGCTCACGGTGACGTCCTCGCTCCAGACCAGCGCCGGGAGGCTCATCTTCGCGCGTCTCGCGGAGCCGCCCGTTCCGGGCCAGTCCGCCACGGGGCTGAGCGGCACGCCCGTCAATACGCAATCGGGCATGCCCATCGCCGGGCAGAGCGGCGTCCCCATCAACACACAGTCGGGCGCGCCGGTCAACAGCCAGTCGGGGATGCCCGTGGCCAGCGGCAACCCGGGCGACTCGGCCGCCCCGGGCGACACATCCGGGCCGCTGGGCATCACGCCCCCGCCGGGGGCCGTGCCGCCCTCACGCACGCCCTACCCGCCCAAGCCCCCCGCATCGATCCGCCAGGGCACACCCCGGAACCCGCGCCGATGACGCGTGCATGCGTGCCGATCCTCGCCGCGATTGTTCTGGCCGGGTGCACGACGCGCCGCGACGCCCCGATCCACATGACCGATCGTCCCCTGTGGGCCGATTCGATCAAGTCGGAGATTCAATCCGGCTCCGATCGGGCCGCGTGGGAACGCAAGGCCGGGAACGTCCGCGACCACGTCCGCTGGGATGTACCGTGGCCCAGGCCGACGCGCCGGCCATGACGGGGTGCGTCACTCCCGCCCCGTGAGGATCGATCCGCGTTCACCCCACCGCACGGCCCGGGCGAGATATGCCCGATCAGCCCCGTTCGCGGCGCCGTCGCCGGTCAGGTCCGTCGGCGAGGCCTCCCACGAATACAGGTCGTCCACGGTCAGGATGCCATCGGTGTTCACATCGAACGAGCCGGTCGGCGCGGGCGGGATCGGCCCAAGGGTGTCGAGTTCGGCGCACGTCACGAACCGCGACGAGCCGCCCTGCGTGCACACCGCCCTCACGCCCGTCGCCACCGTCGGCACGGTCAGCACGTAGTCCAGGACCTGAAACGGCCGTTGCGCGTCGGGGAGTTCGAGCCACGCGCCCGCCGCCGCAACCCACACCCCGCCGACGCGCAGTTGGAACGCGGTCGACTCGGCCCAGCCGCCGTCGGGCGCGCCATGGAAATGGTCGCCCTCGATGAACCGGATCGTGTGCACATCCACCGAACGGTCGTACGTCACGGTGAGGCTGACGCTCGCGGGCCCGGGGCCGGGCACGATCTCGGTCGAGAAATAGTTCCGCCCGATCTCGTCCTCCTCGCGCCCGTCGAACGACGTCTCGCGTCCGTTGGCCAGCACGCCAAAGGGGTACGCCACACCCCGCCCCGTGCCCGGGGTGCCCAACTGTGTCGAATCCGCCGCCACGACGCCCCCGGCCCGGCGCACGGCGTTGGTGTTCGAGCGGGCGTCCTCGCGCGATAGCGGGTTGTACGAAAGCATCGGCCCCGGGGGCATCGGCGCCGCCAGCCACCGCCCCGGCTCGCCCTCGACCAGGCCGCCCGACGCGGCGATGGCACGCCGACACACGGGGATCATCCGTTCGGCCATGAGCGTGAAGGTGTCCTCAACACCATCGCCCGGCGGAGAGACGTAATCGGGCAGGTTGTCGCGCGTGCGCGTGATCCAGAACCGCTCCGAGAGCGTCGCCTCGGGGAAGGCCACCCGCACGCCCGCCTCGCCCAGCATGAAGCCCAGCAGCCCGCCCATGGTGGCCGTGCCGTTGTCGCTGTCCCACCCCGAAAGCGTGCCGATCTGGATGGTCCGCCGGAGGTCGCCCTGCCCGTAGAGCAGCGCGATCAGCCCTGTGGCGAAGTTGACGGACGACTCGTACCACGCGCGGAACACAAACCCGTTCGCGCCGGCGCCGGCCTGATACCGCTGGTACACCAGGTCGCGCGTGCGCTCCCAATCGTTCGCGTCGGGGTTGGCGAGAAAATCCGCGAGCACCGTGTCGCACACGTCCGCGGCCTTGGACGTATTCGGCAGGTACGCCCGCGCGTGCTCCACCAGCCACACGACCTTGTCGCGCCCCGACAGCGACGGATCGACCTGCGAGGCAAGGCTGTGCAGCACGACGTAGAACTGCGCCGCATGGGCCGCGTGCCCGCTCGCCGTCGTGCGGATGGGCAGGTCGGCCATCTCGAGCGCCGCGTCGGGACGCCCCGGGTTGAACAACCCGAACAGCTCGGTGGTCAGTTGCGCGTCGATCATCAGGCGGTGCTCGTTGGCGCACCCCATGCCGGTCGCCGGGGGCAACGCCCCGCGGGCGATCAGCGACCGCGCCGTCGCGTTGCTCACCCAGATGAAGCGGTTCACGTGCGCCACCCACCCGTCGGCGATCTGCCGCGGGGTCAGCCGGGCCGTCGCGTGCTGATCGAGCAGGTGCAGGTACACGTACTCGATGTCGGTGTCGTCGTCCGCGGCCCAGGGGTCCTGCGTGAGTACGAAGTCGATCGTCCGCCCATCAAACGCAACAGGCCAATCGGCGTCGGTGTAGAACGGCGGCGCGGTGCGGAGGCCCTCCGTCCGCAGCCCCGTCCAGTTGGCGATCGTCTGCCCGAGCCAGAAGCCGCGAAGACTCTCGGCGTACGCGGCCGCGTCGATCTCACGCGGGCCCTGGGCGCGCGACGGCCGGGCGAGCGTGCCCACCAACCCCATCACCCCCACCATGATGACACGAACACACCGGCGGTTCACCGTGCCTCCCACCCGGGCGGCAGTCTACCACCGAAGAGGATTCCGCCAACACGAAAACGGGCTAGAAACAGCGTTACGCCGCGCGTGGCGAATCGGGCAGGCCCAGGTCGTCGCCCAGCAGGTCGCGGAGGTTGCGCAGTTGGCGCTCCATGCGGTCGAGGGCGTTCTGGGCGTCGGCGACGGGGTCGCGCAGGCGCGCCCCGCGTTCGGGACGAAGGCGCAGGGCGTGCCGCGGCTCGTCCCGGCCTGACGGGGGCAGGATGTTCTCCGGCGCGTCGTCGAAGTGCAGTTTGAGTTGGCCCAAGAGGCTCCCTCCGAACACGTCCATCGCGCGTCGGAAGAGCATCGGCTGAGTCAACGTCTCGGTTTTCCAGCCCAGGCGCATTACCGGGGTTCCCGCAACCCCACGACCGGCACATGCCATGAACGCGGCACAAAGCCCGTGCTTTCACGCGCCCAGCGTGGAGTGCAGGCATCATCGGCTGGGCCGGGCGTTGTTCCCGAAGGATTCGGTTCGCCGCACTTCACGCCCGATAAGCACGATCCTCGCCGACGGTCACCCTTCGAGGTACGTGTACCCCTCCAGCCCATCGTCGTAGTACTTGAGCAGGCTCTTGCCCTCGGCGAGGGTCAGCCGGCCTTGGCGGCAGGCGGCCTCGATGTCCAGCCGCATCGCCTTCTTCAGGTCCGGCACGTCGTACTGCACGTACGCCAGCACTTCCTCGACCGTGTCGCCCTCGATGACTTCGTCGATCTCCCACCCGCCGTGATCGTCCAGCGAGATGTGCACGGCGTGGGTGTCGCCCAGCAGGTTGTGAAGGTCGCCCAGGATCTCCTGATACGCCCCCAGCAGGAAGACGCCGAGGTAGTACGGCTCAACGCCCACCACGCCGTCGGCCTCGCTGCCGGGCGCGGGGCGCACCTCGTGCAGTTCCAGCGTCTTCTTCTCAACGCGCTTGTCCACGAAGTGGTCGATCTTCCCGTCGCTGTCGCAGGTGATGTCCGCGAGGATGCCCCGGCGGGTCGGCTCCTCGCCCAGACGGTGGATGGGCAGGATGGGGAACAACTGGTCGATGGCCCACGAGTCGGGCATGGACTGGAAGAGCGAGAAGTTGCAGAAGTAGATGTCACTCAGCAGCTCGGGCAGTCCCTCGAACTCCTCGGGCAGTTCGCCCTTCTTGCCGGCCTTTTCCAGCAGGCGCCAGCACGTGGCCCAGAAGATCTGTTCGGCCACGCCGCGCATGGGCAGGGACATGTACCCCAGGCTGAACAGGCTCATGGCTTCGTCGCGGGCCTGGGTCGCGTCGTGGTAGATCTCGAGCAGGTTGCGATCGGTCATGCTGCGGTAGGCGTCGAGCAGGTCGAGCACCGGCTTGGGGGGCTGGGTTTCCTTGGCGAGGGCCTTCTCGATCGCCTCGGTGTCCAGCGTGTTCTCGAACTTGCTGGTGCCCAGCACGTCCATCACCAGGACCGACGAGTAGGCCACCATCGCCCGACCGGATTCGCTGATGATCCGCGGGTGCGGCACGCCCGCGCTGTCGCACACGCTCTTGACGCGGTAGACCACGTCCGCGGCGTACTCCTGCACGGTGTAGTTGATGCTGCTCGACCACGCGCTCTGCGAGCCGTCGTAGTCCACGCCCATCCCGCCGCCGATGTCGAGCATCGACAGCCCCGCGCCCATCTTCTTGAGTTCGCAGTAGACGTGGGCGAGTTCGTTCACCGCGTTCTTCAGCACCTTGATGTCGTACAACTGGCTGCCCACGTGGCAGTGGAGCAGGTTCAGGCAGTCGAGCATGTCGTGGGCCTTGAGGTAGTCCACGGCCCTGAGGCACTCGGAGACGAACAGGCCGAACTTGCTGCGCACCCCCGCCGAGCCTTCCCACCGCCCGGCCCCGCGGGCCGAGAGTTTCACCCGCAGCCCGATCTTCGGGCGTATGCCGTACGCCCGGGCGTGCTTGACCACGAGTTCGAGTTCGCTGAACTTCTCGACCACGGGGATGATGTTGCGTCCGAGTTTGGTCGCCAGCGTCACCGTCTCGATGAACTCGTCGTCCTTGAACCCGTTGCAGATGATGGGCATGCCGTTCACGCCCGGGCCGCCCGCGGTCGCCGACAACCCCAGCACCGCGAGCAGTTCGGGCTTGGAACCGGCCTCCAGTCCGAAGTTCAGTTCCACCGCCAGGCTCGCCACCTGCTCGCACACGTGCCGCTGCTGGTTCACCTTGATCGGGTACACGCAGGAGTAGCCCCCGGCGTAGCCCTGCTCGGCCATGGCGGCGTCGAAGGCCCCGCGGATTTCCTTCAGACGGTGCGTCAGGATGTCGTTGAACCGCACGAGCACCGGGGTGTGGATGCCGCGCTCGCGCAGTCCCTCGATCACCTCGTGCAGGTCGATCTGCCGATTCGGGTCCTTCGTCGGCATGACCGCGACGTGCCCGGCGGGGTTCACGCTGACGTAGCCCTTGCCCCAGTCGCCCACGCCATACAGCGCGGCGGCGTCGGCGGGTGTCCATTGACCATGAAGAAACGCGGATCGGGCGGGCGAGATGGTGGCCATCGTGGTGGAAACTCACGGGCCCGCTTCGGGATCGCGTCGTACGCGGCGAAGCGGGCGGTGCGGTCGGCGGCGTCGGCGCGTGGCATGTGCACGGCACGACGGGGCGGCTTCACGTTCGGGCTATTCGTCGGCGTGCCGGGTTCGGATCGTCATCCCGTCCCATGCTCACGCCGCCAACCGCCACCGGCGGTCGCCACCGACCCGCGCCAGCCGTCGCTCTGCCGGAGCCACGCCGCGCGAATGCCACCACCGCCAAAACAATACCGTCTTCCCGGCGCGGAGCAAGCCCATCTCGCGGGCGTAGACTTGAAATCCACCCGGGCGGCCGAGCACCCCCCCGGAGGCCGAGACGGAACCCTCACCCCATGCCCCACGTCATCACCGAACCCTGCATCGCCACCAAGGACACGTCCTGCGTCGCCGTCTGCCCGGTCGACTGCATCCACCCCACCAAGAACGAGCCGGATTTCGCCGCCGCCACCCAACTCTATATCGACCCCGACACCTGCATCGACTGCGCCCTCTGCGTCGATGAGTGCCCCGTGAAGGCCATCTTCCAGCAGGAAGACGTCCCCGCCGAGTGGAACAAGTACATCCAGATCAACCTGGAGTACTACACGAAGAAGAAATAGGGTCCATCGGGTCTACGCCGGTGTTTCAGCCGAGCGCGCCTCTCCCGCCCGCGACGCGATCAGCACGCCGCCCAGCCCGAGCAGCGCCCACACGGCATGGGGCATGACGAGGGACTCCCACGCCCACGAGCCGGTCAGCCACGCGGGCAGCCTTCCCTGCACGGCGTTGAGCGCCGAAGCCCCGGGGACCATGAACACCAGCACGCACGCCAGGGCCGCCCACGCCCACCGACGAGCGTTGCCCCCGGCCTCGGCGTCGCCGAGCACCGCGAGCGCCCAGGCCAGCGCAAAGACCAGAATGGCCGCGTCGTAGGCCCGGTGGTAGGTCACCAGGAGCGACGCCACCCCCACCATGGCCAGGGCCGAGAGATCGCCGCGGCGCGTCGATCTGCCCAGGTCCGCCGCGAAATACGCCGCACACAGGCCAGCCACGATGCCCACCGTCGCCCATCGCACGAATCCCGCGTCATCGGTGAACGTGTGAAGCAGGTACTGGAGATTGATGAGTTGGAACCGGAGCGGGTTGGTGCTGGTGGGGTTGCCGTCGTCGAGCGAGGTGAAGGCGTCGAGGTTGCCTTTCCACGCGGGCGACCAGGCCACCCCCGCCGAGGACATGCGCCATGCCCCGAGCGCGAAGATCACCCCCACCGCCGCCACGGCGACGCCCGCGACCAGCCATCGCCGCCGACCGGCCTGGTGGACGATGTACAGCGCGGCGACTTGGGGCTTGACCGCCGCCCCGAGCGCCAGCAGCACGCCCGCCCACGCTCCCCGCCCTCGCGCCGCGAGCAGCACCCCCGCCGCGGCGCACGCGACGGCGAGCACGGCGGTTTGTCCGTGGGCGACGCACGTGTGCGCGGGCGCAAAGGCCAACCCCAGCGCCCAGTACGTGCGTCCCGCGGTACTTCCCCACGTCAACCCCGCCAGCCGGGCCGACCACGCGAGCGTGAGCACCCACAGCGCGGCGTTCATGGCCGTCCATGCGATCTCCGCCGTGTTCCACGGCAGCGCCGCCACGGGTGCGAGCGCCACGAAGGTCGCCGGGGGGTACAGCAGCACCGCCTGGGCGCGGGTGGACATGGGGTCACGCTCGATCGGTCCGCCCGCCGCCCGCCATGCCGACGAGGCGTCTGCGCCGACGTACGGATTGTGCCCGGTGAGCCACGCCCGGGCCGAGGCGTACACCAGCGCCGCGTCGTAGTTCCCCTCGCGCAGCGCCCGAACGGGCCCGCGGTACGCGAACCACGCGGCGGCCAGGGCCACCAGCGCCGCCAGCACCCGCAGCCGAACATGTTGATCGGAGGACATCGTCGCCACGCGGGCAGAGGGTACCACGGCGACACGAGGCCGTGCGATCACGCCGCGTGTCGCTGGGCTCCAGCGGCGAGCCGGGCGGCCGCGCGGCTACGGACACTGCCCGCCGACGGCCTCTTCGACCGCGAGCACGTCCAGCCCGTTCACCGCGCCGTCGCCGTTGAAGTCCGCGTCGGGCAGCACGTAGCACGAGAAGTCGCCGCCCACGGCGAGTTCCTGGCACATGACGTCGAAACCGTTGGAGGCCCCGTCGCCATTCACGTCCGGGTTGCACGCGGGCGGGCAGCCATACGACCCGCAGAAGAACGGGATCCGCGCCACGTTCGAGAGCGCTTGGCTGCTGGGCGCACCGGGATCGGTCACGATCCACTGGGCATACAGCACCTGGCCCGGCGATACCGTGCCGGGCGTCAGCGGCCAGTGCAAGGTCGCGGTGCCCGTGCCCGCGCCGGTGCCCGAAGACGCCACCGGCCCGAGCAGGGTCTGCGGCGTGATCCGTCCGTTCACCGGGGGGTTCGACGAAAGCGCGAGCATGGCCGATGATCCGCCCAGCGATGCGTCCAGCCCCACGCGGTAGTTCATGTTGCCGATCATGGAGGGCGCCTGCACGATGATCCGGGGCATCACGCCCCCGGACCCGGCCACGCCCCCGCCCAGCAGCGTGGCGCGGTCCTGTGGGCGATCGACAAAGAGCGTCGGCTTGTTGAACGGGAACGACTGGGCCGCCACGCGCGGATCGGTCAGCGCGTTCTGGATGAAGTCCTGAATCTGCGCCGCCTCGTTGGGGGGCAGCGGGACGATGGTGTTCATGAGCGGGTCGCGGTTATCCGGGAACTGCGGCGGGGCGCCGGGGGCGCGGGCGTAGAAGGCCAGCACGTCCTGCAGCGTCTGGAACTGTCCGTTGTGCATGAACGTGAGTTTCAGCCCCACGTTGCGCAGGCTGGGCACCTTGAACTTGCCGCGGTCGGCCGGGTTGCCCGTCACGATCTGCCGCCCGAGGTCTTCGTTCACGGGGCGAAGCCCGATGTTGCGGAACGAGTTGTCGGTGAACAGGTCGCCGGCCAGGCTGTGGCACGCGTTGCAGTTGTGGTTCTGGAACTGGTTGAACCCGTTGACCTGGTTGGGGGTCATTGCCCCGGGCACGCCCGCGCGGAAGGCATCGAACGGGGTCTGGTCGGCGATCAGCGTGCGCTCGTACGTCGCGATGGCGAAGGCGATCCGCCGCGCCGAGATCTGCGGGTCACCGAACGCGCGGCGGAAGAGTTCGGGGTAACTCGGGCGGTCCGCCAGGGCCGACGCCACGTCGGGCGGAATATCCGTCGCCAGGTCGAGCGGGCGCACCGAGGCGAGTTTCGTCGTCAACCGCGACCAGTCCATCGCGTCGTGGGCCATCTCCACCGAGTTCACGGGCGGGCCGACGGCCTGGCTTTCGAGCGCCCCCCCGGCGGGGATGACCACCTGGTTCGTTTCGGGGTCCACGAACTGCGAGCGTGCCCGGCCGTCCCAGAAGGTGTCGATGGCGTACGCCGACACGAACAGCGAGTTGGCCGCCCGACCGGTGATCTGCGGGTTGAGCGCGAACTTCGCGTCGCGCAGGTAGTTGTTGTTCACGTCCGAGCGGATCACCCCCGCCGAGCCGAGGATGTCGTCGGGCGTGTTCAGGACGTTGTCGTTCCCCGAGTTCCGCGCGATTCGGTTGTCCGCCCCGGCGCGATTGGGCACGTGGCACGTGCCGCACGACACCACATTGCTCGTGCTGAGTTGTTCGTCCCAGAACAGAATCTTTCCAAGGACGCGCTTTTCTTCCGTGATCGGGTTCTGTGGCGGGACGGGCACGGGCGGCAACGCCGCGCTGGCCATGTACGCCGCCGCCATGCCCAGGAGAAGCATGCCCGGCCCCAACGTGAAGATGGAGAAGATCGTGGCCTGCCCGCGTCGCGTCTGGATGCTCGTGCCGCTCATGTGAACGCTCCCCATGGAACGCAGGCGGAACGCCGCCGGGAGGGTGCCATTGCACCCGTTCATCCTCGGCCGCGACATCCCGGGTCCATCATGCATCACGGCACGCGGAATGCAAGCCGGATTTCCCGTGTTTTCTTGGTCAACCACGAGATAGCCGCGGCGATAACCGAGCGGCATCGGCATGAACCGGCCGAGGCGCACGACCGCGGTGGGTACGACATGGGGCTTCGAGACGAGCACACCCGCCGACGGTGCCCTCGTTCCACGGACACCCGCCGCCACCACGACCCCATGCCGTCGCATCGCCGGAGCCATGTGCGGACGGCATATTCGATCGCCGAGGGCGCGGCGTCGGTCTGTCTCTAGGACGATGTTGGGGATGAAGGGTGCTCGACGAGTCGCGCTGGCGCCGAGATCGCCGCCGAGCCGTCGATCTCGGCCGCACGGGAGAACAAACTCGGCGCTACCTGCCACCACACTCGACACTCGTGCCGGCGGATCTCGGTGGGGACAAGGGGAAGGAAGGCGTGCCATGCCCGGCACGGAGTGCCGGGCTACCCAAGAGGGCGACCACCAAGCCCCCTCCTGAGGGGAGGGGAGCAACCACCCGCTATGGACTTGCCGGGACGACGCGGACGAGGCGTGCGGCGCGCGTCGCGGCGGCGCGGGCGGCCTTGGCCGAGGTCGCCACCGCGAGGGCCACGCCCATCCGTCGATACATGCGCGTCGAGGGCTTGCCGAAGAGGCGCACCTCGACACCCGGTGCGGCCAGGGCCTTGTCCAGCCCGACATACGCCGGGGCAGTGGGCGAGGCGTGGTGCGCGAGGATGACCGCGCTGGCCGCGGCTCGCTCGTACCGGATCGCGGGAATGGGCAGGCCCAGGACGGCCCGCACGTGCAGGTCGAACTCGCTGAGGTTCTGGCTCACGAGCGTGACCATGCCCGTGTCGTGCGGGCGGGGCGACAACTCCGAGAAGATCACGCGGTTGCCCTTCACGAAAAACTCCACGCCGAACAACCCGGCGCCGTCCTTCCCGGCGATCTCCGCCGTCACGAGGCGGGCCATGCGCTGGGCCTCGCGCACGAGCGCGGGCTTCATCGGGCAGGGCATCCACGATTCCTGGTAGTCGCCCCGCTCCTGGCGGTGCCCGATGGGGCGGACGAAGATCGTGCGGTCCTTCTCGGCCAGGCGCTTCCCGGCGACGCGGGGGCGCTGGCGCACCGTGAGCAGCGTGATCTCGTAGTCGAAGTCGATGAACTCTTCGACGATGACGCGCGGGCGGTCGCCGCGCATGTTCGACACGGCGTACGCCCACGCCCGGTCCACTTCGCCCGCGCGGCGCACCACGGACTGCCCCTTCCCGCTGCTCGACATCACGGGCTTCACCACGCACGGCAGGCCCGTGGTGTCGCGGACCGCGGCGCGGAGATCGGCGGCGGATTCGGCGTACGCGAAGCGCGCGGTGGGCAGCCCGAGCGTCTCGGCGGCCAGAGCACGAATCGCGTCGCGGTTCATCGTGAGGTTGGTTGCCCGGGCCGAGGGCACGACGTGGAACCCCGCCCGCTCGAGGTCGAGCAGGCGCTCGGTGCGGATGGCCTCGACCTCGGGCACGATGAACCACCCCGGCCCGGGGCGCAGGTGCGATCGCACGACGCGTTCGAGCGCGTCCCCGTCGAGCATGGAAACGATCTCGCGCGCGTCGGCGACCTGCATCGCCGGGGCATCGTCGTACGAATCCACCGCGACCACCCGGCACCCCAGGCGCTTCGCGGAAATCGCCACTTCCTTGCCCAGTTCACCCGCGCCCAGCAGCATCAGCGTCGGCATGGTCATGGGCGAGGGTATCGGCGCGCATCCCAACGCGGGGGCGGCTCCCGCTACACTCCCGCCGCATGATCCGACAGCAGATCAAGGACGTTCTGTTCTTCTTCAACCGCTGGGCGTGCCTGCCGTCGACCTGGTCGGCCCGCGTGCGCTTTGCCACGCCGCGGCACCCCGAGGGGCACTACCTCAACCTCGGGTGCGGGGCGACCTACGTGCCGGGGATGATCAACTGTGACGGGAACCGTTTTCGAAAAATGGACCTGTGGCTCGACCTGCGAAACCGACTCCCGTTCAAGGACCGGAGCGTGGCGTTCATCTGGCTCAGCCACACGCTCGAGCATCTCTTTCCCGACGAGGCGATCCGGCTGCTGGGCGAGATTCGCCGCGTGCTCACGGACCAGGGCGTGGCGCGCGTGGCCGTCCCGTGCATGGAGCACGCGCTGAAGATCGCGCGGGGCGAAGTCGAGGATCATTATCCGCGATCGTTCAAGGACCCGCTCGGGCAGGCGATCAACCACCTGTTCGTCGACGGGCAGCACAAGTTCGGGTACTCGTTTTCGGTGATGCAGGACTTCTGTGCGCAGGCGGGCTTTACGCGCGTCGTGAACTACTCCGCCGAGCACCAGGAGCAGCCCAAGGCGTACGGACACGTCACCGTGGGGAACGAACCCAAGGGGAGCCTCGTCGTCGAGTTGTCGCGGTAAGGTGTGCGACGGCGCTACAGCACGTCGCGGAGGAGTTCCTCGAGGGCGGCGTCGAGTTTCTCCGGGGTGTCGTATTCCCCGCGGGCGATCTCTCCGCGGATGGCGTCGACAAGGTCCTGGCGCGCGGGCAGGTCGCGCAGCGAGGCCAGCAGTTGGGCGTCGGGGGAAAGGTCCACGCGGTCGGCTCCACGGCGAGGGGCGGATACGTCAGCGTCGGGGTGGCGCGCGGCCCGCATCGGGGCCGCATCGGCGACACGTCCAAGCCCGGCGGCGTTGCACGCGTTGATCTCCATGTCCATGCTCGGCACTCCTTCGTCGTTCTTTCCGGGCACAGGATGGGGGCCCGTGCATCCAATCCACCCAAGACATTGCTCCCCGGCAGCCGTGCCGGCGCGGGTACGCTTGGGGCGTCCCGTCTTCGTCCGGGCCGTGGGTCCGTGGCCTGACGGGACAAGGTATCGGCGCGGTCCTTCGCGCCCCTCCACAATCGCACGGCGGCACGAACACGACGCTAACACCATGCGTTCTAAATACTTACAGACAATAACCAATCAGCGGACCGGGCAAAAAGATTTCGTTCTTTTGAGTGTGCCCGGCCTGGTGGCTGTCGGTTGTGCGGTCGTGATGTTCGCGTGTCAGACCGCGCCGCGCCAGCCCGCGGGACCGTCGCCGTCAGACCGGTTTACCGGCGAGGCCTCGGCGATCTTCGGCGCGCCCAAGGCCGGCTCAAACGCCCCCGCGGACGGCGGATGGAAACTGCTCCTCGCCGTAGCCGCAGCGGGCGCCGACGACATCGCGACCATGCAACTCGTCGGCACGGTGCGCATGCAGACAGGGCTTCACGCGGCCCGGCTCGAGAAGCAAGGCAAGGTGCTGGCGGTGACGTACGGCTCGTACGCGTCGGCGACGGACGAGAGCGCGCTCGCGGAACTGCGTCGTATCCGTACGCTCGAAATCGATGGTCGGATGCCGTACGCCGGCGCGATGCTGATTCCGCCCGCGTTCGAAGGCTCCGCGGTCGTGGGTGGTGAGATGGATTTGGCGACGCTCAAGAAGCGCGTGGGGAAGCGGGCGGCGTTCACGCTTCAGATTGCGGCGTATGAACGGGCCGACGGGAAGGACGCGTTGCCCGAGGACTTGGCCGAGATTCGCAAAGCCGCGGAAGAGGCAGCCCGTCGCCTGCGGCAGGACGGGGACGAGGCGTTTTATTACCACGGCCCGAGGCGCAGCATGGTGACGGTCGGCGTTTTCTCAGAGAAGGAGTACGACACGACCCGTCCGGGGCGAGAAAGCCCTCTGCTCAAACTTCTACGGGAAAAATATCCATTCAACCTGGTGAACGGCGCGCCGATCCGAGTGCGCACTCGTGCGAACCCGGAAGGGGTTGTCCAACCTAGTTTTGTGGTCGCGGTGCCGGACTAGGGCGCGGCGGTTGCGCTCACCGAGGCGTGCCCGGAGGCCAGCATGGCCTCGGTTCTTGTGATTACGGACTTGCACGAATCTGTGAAATTGGTTTACTAGTGGTGACCGTGACTCCCGGCGGAGGCCGTCGGAGCGCGTGTTGGGGGTATCCGCATTCAAACCGGGGAGGTTCTCATGGCTCGTGCATCATCGATCGTCCGTGTTCTTCCGCTCGCGCTCGCGTGCTGCGCCGGGCTGGCCACGTCCAACGTTCAGGCCCAGGCGATCGACCCCGGGTTTACGCACCAGGGTGAACTGAGCGATGGCGGGACGCCGGCGAACGGGAACTTTGATTTCCGCTTCCGCCTGTACAACGCCTCGGTGGGCGGCGTGCAGCAGGGGGCGCAACTTACGCAGACCCTGGCCGTCACGAACGGCAAGTTCACGACCACCCCGCTGAACTTCGGCGCCGCCGCGTTCGACGGCACGAAGCGCTGGTTGGAGATCGACGTGCGTCCGAGCGGCGGGGGCGGGTACACCACGCTCGCGCCGCGGCAGGAACTGACCTCCGCCCCGCACGCGTGGTACGCCGCGAACTCCGGCACGGCGGCGACGGCGAGCAACGCCCTGAACCTCGGCGGGCAAGGCTCGTCGTTCTACACCAACGCCAGCAACCTCTCGAGCGGCACGCTGCCCTCGGGCCGCCTCGGCGGGGCCTACTCGGGCGTGCTCACGTTCAGCAACGTCGGCAACACGTACTTCGGCAACGGCGCCAACCTGACCGGGCTCAACGCCTCGAACATCTCAACCGGCACGCTCTCCGACTCGCTGCTCTCCGCCAACGTCGCGCTGCGCAACGCCACCAACACGTTCAGCGCCGTCAACACGTTTACGGCCAATACCAAGATGGGCGCTGCCGGTGCTCCGTCGGCCAATCTGCAGATCGAACGCACCACCCTGGGCGGGTTCGCGTTGCAGATCGACGGAAACGGCGGCACCACGCTGGGCGTCAATAACATCGTGACGACCGCGGGCGTTCTCGCCTACGGCGGCACCTTCACGGTGGAAGGGCTTTCCACCCGCTACGGCGTGCGCGCGTTCCTCAACGGCACCACGGGCCTCGGGTACTCCTTCTACACGACCAACGAAACGCCCGGCGGTCGCGGGCTTTACGCCTCCATGACCGGCACGGGCGCCACGTACGGCGCCTACATCGTCAACAACAGCACCTCGGGCTATGGCGGGTACTTCAATAACACCGCCACCAGCGGCACGACCTACGGCCTGTATTGCGAGAATAACAGTCCCGATGGGTACGGCCTGTACGCCCTCAACGACACCACCACCGGCGTCGCCCCGACGATCTACGCCCGCAACAACTCGACCACCGCCAACGCCTTCGCCGTGCACGGCGTCATGAACTCCACGGCGCCCGGCGGGTTCTCCACAGGCGTGCGCGGGCAGAACAACGGCACCAGCGGTTCGGGCATCGGCGTCTGGGGTTCGCACGCCGGCGGCGGCTGGGGCGGGTACTTCACCAGCGCTACCGGCTACGGTGTGTACGCCACGAGCGGCAGTGCTGTCACCGCGATCTACGGGTACAACAGCGGCACGGGCAACGGCGTGCGCGGGTACAGCGTCGATGGGTACGGCGGATACTTCGACACGGGCGTTTCGGGCGGGGCGGCGCTCTATGTCGTCGGCACGGCGAGCGTCGGCGTGCTCACCATCCGCGGCGGGGCCGATCTCGCCGAGAACTTCGAGTTCAAGGACACGGCCCAGACCATCGAGCCGGGCATGGTCGTCATGATCGACGACGAGCACGAGGGCGGGATGGAGATCGCCGCGGGCGCGTACAACCGCCGCGTCGCGGGCATCGTTTCGGGCGCCAACGAACTTTCCGCGGGCATGGTGCTCGGGCAGTTCGAGGGGCAGGAGAACGCCAAGCCCATCGCGCTGTCAGGCCGCGTGTGGACCTTTGTTGATGCGACGCTCGCCGCCGTGGAGCCGGGCGACCTGCTGACGACCTCGGATACGCCGGGGTACGCCATGCCCGTGGTCGATCATGACCGCGCCCACGGCGCGACCATCGGCAAGGCCATGTCGCGCTTGTCCAAGGGTGAAAAAGGGATGGTCCTCGTCTTGGTCAACCTCCAGTAACACGTGTTTACAAGGAGGTGCACCATGACGAGAACTTCATCACGATGGGCAACGGCCGCGCTGCTCGCGACCACCGGGCTGGCCATGGCGCAGCCCGAGCAAGTCGCGCCGCCCGAAGATGTTGTGATCCCGCAAGGGCCGACGCCGATGCTGTTCATCGACGACGAGGCCGTCGCGGCTCCGGCGTTCGTGCCGGGTGACATGATCCAGGTGAAATCGATCCGACTCGACCAGGCCGCGTTGGCCCGGCTTCGCGTCGGCGACGGCGTGGTCATCGCGCCCGAACGCCAGGAGGGCGACGTCTGGATCGTCCAATCCGTGGAGCGGCCCGCGCCGAACATCCACATCGTCCGTCTGCGGCACCTGACCGACGAGTCGGGGTACGCGGCGTTCCTCACCTATGACGACGCGACCGCCATGACGCTCCAGGTCGCCTCGCGCCGCGCGACTTACCGCCTCCAGTTCGCCGGGGGAGGTGCGTACCACGTCTGGAAGGTGAACCAGGACGCGCTCGTGCCGGAAGGTACCCCGCTGCCCATGGGCGAGATTCCCCCGCGGATCACACCCCCGGACGAGGTTCCACCCATGCCGCCCGGCGGGTACGACGATCGCAACCCGGGCGGGTGCGGCGGGGGGAACCCCGTGGCGGACATCATGATCGTGTATACCGCGGCGGCCCGCGACGGCATCGGGGGCACGTCGGCCATGCGGGCCGAGGCCGCCCTTGCGGTCGATCACTTCAACACCGCGGCGATCGCCAGCAGCATGAGCACCCGCATGCGGCTGGTCTACTGCGACCTGATCAACTACACCGGCGCGGGCGACCACGACACCGACCTGCCGCGCCTGCGCAGCACCAACGACGGATTCATCGACGGCGTGCACACCACCCGCGATAACGTCAACGCCGATATCGTCGAACTCGTGCTCGACTACGGCAGCGGGCTGGGGTACTGCCCCTCGGGCGCGCCGACCTATTCGGGCAGCCCGTTCAACACCGTGGCCTACTGGCGCATGGCGGGGACGTTCACCACGGCCCACGAATGCGGGCACAACTACGGCGGCGGGCACGACGCCGCCGTCGAGCCGCCCTGCGGCCCGGCCTACGGCGCGGGCTGGCGCTGGACGGGCAACGACTCCAACGGCTACTGCTCCGTCATCGCCTACCCCACGTCGTTCTACACCCGCGTCCTGCAATACTCGAACCCGAACGTGAACTTCATGGGCGTGCCCACCGGCAACGCCGCGTCAGGGCACAACGCCCGGGTTATTCTCGACAACGACAACACCATGGAAGGGTTCGAACTCACGCGCTACGACATCTACGTGAACTTCGCGTATGGTGGGATCGAGATCGGGACGCCGACGTTACCCTACAACACCATGACCGAAGGAGTCGCCGCCATCAGCACCCCCAACACCGGCGCGGGCGAACTGCCCACGCTCTACGTCACCAGCGGTACGCAGACGTATCAGACCACGATTACCAAGGCCATGACCATCATTCCCTGCGGCGGATCGGTGACGTTGAACTAACGGGCGGGGGGCTGACATGAAGCACGACATGCTCGGATGTGCGGCCAGCGTGGTGGTTTCGATATCAACCATGGCGCAGCCTGTTCCAGAACAGGCCCAGGCGCCTGCGGCACCCGTGGCCCAGGCGCCCGCGCTGTTCACCCGCCTTGAGGGGGCACAACCGTTCGTTCCCCGGCCATGGATGACCCCGACGGGTGTCATGAGGCTTGACGAGGGCGTGCTGCTCCGGGCGCGCGAGGGCCACGAGTTCACGATCGAGCCGGAGCCGGGGCGGGTTCTGACGTGCCGGATCGAGCGCGTGACCGGCTCGCACGAACGACGCCGGATCATCGCCGGTTCGCTCGCCGAGGCCGAGGACGGCCACTTCGCGGTTTCGTACTTTGACGACGCCATCGCCCTTTCGCTCCGCGCGCCGTCGCTCGGGGTTGCGTACGGCCTTCGCTTCATGGGGAACGGGATCTACACAATCTACCGATTCAACGACGCGGACCTCCCGCCGTGCGAGGGCAGCCCGACGCCCCCGCCCGAGCCGCCCCTTGAACGAGCCGAGGACGACGACGACTATCTGCCCCCGGCCCCGCCGGGCTACGACGACCGTTACGGCGGTGGATGTGGCGGCGGCACACCCATGCTCGACATGATGGTGGTCTATACCCCTGCCGCCCGCGACGAGGCCGGGGGGACCAGCGCCATCCGCGCTGTCGCGGCCTTGGCCATCGATCAGACGAGCACCTCGTACATCAACTCCGATTGCCCGGCCCGGGCGCGTCTGGTTTCATGCACCGAGGTTTCCTACACCGAGGTCAACAACGACACGGACCTTGATCGGCTCACCAACACCAGCGACGGCTGGATCGACGGCGTGCACACCACCCGCGACAATGTCAACGCCGACATGGTCATGCTGTACACGACCGTGGGCAGCGGGCTGGCCTGGTGTGGCGGGGGTGCCAACTCAGCCTTCGGTACACTCGACTGGACCCGCGCCACCAGCGACTTCACCCACGCCCACGAATCAGGCCACAACACCGGGTGCGGGCACGACTCGGGCAATATCGACTGCGACCCGACTCCCCCGTATGGCCGCGGGTGGCGCTTCAACGGCACCAACGGCACCCAGTACCGCACGGTCATGGCCTACCCGCCCGGCTCGGTCATCATGTATTACTCGAACCCCGCCGTCTCGTTCCAGGGCACGGCTACCGGCGTGGCGAACGCCGCCGACAACCATCTGGCCATCAACAACCGCGATAACTCGATGGAAAACTACGAACTGACCCGGTGGGATATCTATGTCGAGATCGGGGCCGCGCCGATCGTCGAGATCGGCACCTACGCCTTCCCGTACAACACGCTCGCCGAGGGTATCGCCGCTATTCAGATTCCCGGCACCGGCACCGTGGAGTCCCCAAATCTCTACTTGCGCAATAGCACGACCGTGAACCCCACGATCACCAAGGCGATGACGATCATCCCGTGCGGGGGAGCCGTTACGATCGGTTCTCCCTGATACCCTGCCGCCGTGGACAACGCCGCCCATCTGCGCGAGTTTCTTCATGGTCGCGACGTCTCCTGCCCGGGGTGCGGGTACAACCTGCGAGGCCTGCCTGGAGCGGTTTGCCCGGAGTGCCATCAGGAACTTGTACTTGCGGTGCGCCTGGCCGAGCCCAAACTGGCCGCGTGGATCGCGGGGCTCATCGCCTGCTGCTTCGGAACAGGGTTCAACGGGCTGCTGCTGGTCTATGCCGTCGCGCGCTGCATCCTTGACGGCTCCTTTCAGGGCATGGACTCCTTCTACGTGACGACCGGCCTCGCCTTCGTCGCGTTCTGCCCGCTCCTGGTGGCCTGGGTCCGCGGGCGGCGACGCGTCCAGCGATGGCCGAAACCACGGGGACTTGTGCTCGTGATCGGCCTCTGGCTCCTCGTCGCGGTCGATCTGGCGGCGTTCACGCTCCTGCTCGGCTGATCGTCCGACCCAACCGGCGGAATCCCGCGTAGAGAAGAGCGGCGTTCCGCCGATATGCCAGAGGGAGTCCGCCCATGCCCTCCACCCCCCATACCGATCTCTCCCCCGAACTCCTTGCCCACATGCGGGCCATCAAGGCCAAGGCGGTCGAGTACGGCCTCGACTTCTACGAGGTGGTTTACGAAGTGCTCCCCTTCGAGGTGATGAACCAGATCGCCGCGTACGGCGGGTTCCCCACGCGCTACCCCCATTGGCGCTTCGGCATGGAGTACGAGAAACTCTCCAAGCGCGACGCCTACGGCATGGGACGCATCTACGAGATGGTCATCAACAACGACCCGGTCTACGCCTACCTGCAAGAGTCCAACAGCGTCACGGATCAGAAACTCGTCATGGCCCACGTCTACGGCCATGCCGACTTTTTCAAGAACAACCTGTGGTTCGGGAAGACCAACCGCAAGATGATGGACGAGATGGCCAACCACGCCACCCGCGTCCGCCGGCACATCGAGAAGCACGGGCACGATACCGTCGAGCGGTTCATCGACGCGTGCCTGGCGCTCGAAAACCTGATCGACCCGCACAGCGTGTACAAGGGTGCCGGGGAGCGGAGAACTGAGCGTGGCGAGGAGGAGGGCGACGGGTTTCATGCCGAGAAACTCCCCGCCAAGGACTACATGGACCCGTTCATCAACCCGCCGGCGGAGATGGACCGCCAGCGCAAGGCCCACGACGAGGAGAAGAAGGCCGCCAAAGCCCGACACCCCGACCACCCCGTGCGGGATGTGCTGCACTTCCTCATGCGGAACGCGCCGCTGGCCGACTGGCAGGTGGACGTGCTGGGCATCATCCGCGACGAGGCGTACTACTTCGCACCGCAGGGCATGACCAAGGTCATGAACGAGGGCTGGGCCACGTACTGGCACAGCAAACTCATGACGCAGCACTTTCTGGAGGCCAAGGAGATCGTGCACTACGCCGACCAGCACAGCGGCGTCGTCCACATGCCCCCCGGGGGCTTCAACCCGTACAAGATCGGCGTCGAACTGTTCAAGGACATCGAGCGGCGGTGGGACCGCGGGCAGCACGGCCCGCGATGGGAAGACCTCCCCGACATCGGCGCAAAAGAGGCCTTCGACGACAAGTCCATGAAGGGCCGGGCGAAGATCTTCGAGGTCCGCCGCATCTACAACGACGTCGCCTTCATCGACGAGTTCCTCACCGAGGAGTTCGTCGAGCGGCACAAGATGTACCAGCACAAGCGCGACCCGCAGACCGGTGAGATCAAGGTCGTATCACGTGACTTTGCCCGCGTGAAGCAGACCCTGCTGCACCACCTGACCAACGCCGGGCAGCCGTTCATCTATTGCGTGGACGCCAACTACCTGAACCGGGGTGAACTCGTGCTCGCCCACAAGTTCGCGGGCGTCGAAGTGGACGCGGTGAAGGCGACCGAAACACTTCGCGCGCTGCGGCACCTCTGGGGCCGCCCCGTGCACATCCTGATGCGGGTGAACGACGAGCCGCACATCCTGAGCCTGGCCGAGGTGGGCGGCAAGGTGACGCGGGAGCGTGTGACCGAGGACACGCCCAAGCCGGCACACGTGGTGGACGGATAACCCGCACCCTGCGTATCCCGGCGCCTGGCAGGTGCATCCTCGGCGTGTCTGTACCGGTACAGTTGTGACTCCAGGGGCCCAACTATGCGCGCCGTTGCCGCCGTCCTCGTGCTTCTCACCGCCGCCCTCGCCCGCGCCCAGGACACCCTTACGCCGTACTTCGGCCCGGGGTCGTGGATCATCGGCCCGGACGAGACGCGGGCGATGAAGGACATCCTGGGGCTGACGCCCGACCAGTTTGCGCTGGTGCGCGACCTGGCCCGGGGCGCCAAGGCCGAGCTGGGCGTGCTCGAGCGCAAGTTCCAGCGCGCGGGGATGCTCATCGAGCAGAACCTGTGGGTGGAGAACGACGACGGGAAGGCCGATCGGAAGACCTTCGCCGATCTTCAGGCCCGGCACGCGGCGGAGAGCGAGAAGGTTGAACGCCAGTTCCTGAGCGACGCGAAAAGTCTCCTCGACGCGGACCAGGCCGCACACTGGGAGAAGTTCGAGCGGGCGCGTCGGCGGATTATCCTGCAATGGTTCGAGGAGAAGGGGGCGACCAACACGGACCTGGCGCGCCTGGTGCGGAGCATGGGGCTCTCGACGGAAGAGGCCGAGGCGGTGGCGCCCGCGCTGGAAAAGTACGAGCACGACGTGGACGTGCTGATCCTCGAGTACCGCGCGCTCCTGAAGGCCCGCCCGCGGTGGTCGGCCCAGCGCTGGGGACGCGAGGACGGCGACGACGCAGAAAACCAGGCCGAACAGCAGAAGATGAGCGACATCGCCGACCGCATGGGGCGGGTGCAGAAGTCGTACGCGCAGATGCTCGCGAGTCGGCTTGGAGGCGAGCGGAGCGAGGAAATCCTGCGGGCCGTCGAGCCGATGCCGGGGTGGTTCGGGAACCTGACGCAGGACGGGCGCCTGCGCGAACTGATGCGCGTGAGCGGGGTGACCGACGAACAGAAGGCGGCGATGCGGACGGCGTTCGCCCGAGCCGAGCGAGACTTCCGCCGTCAGGCATCCGAGTACCTCGACATGCTCGCCCGGCAGCAGAACGGCGAGCAGATCGACCCCGAAGCACACCAACGGGCCTACAACGCGGCGTACCAGACGTACGCCAAGGCCCGGGCGGATGCCATCAAGAAGGCGCTCGACGCGCTGACCCCCGAACAGCGCACGCGGTTCGAGGACGGCACGGACGAGGCCAAGGGCGACGACGATGATTGGCGACGCGAGGGATGGTGGTGGTAAGTCTCGGCCCAAGGTGGCCGCGTCAGGGGCGATCTCGTTCATCGCGCGGCTGACCGCTCGTCCTACGCTCGCGACGTGAACGCGTACGACGTCATCCTCGCGGGGGTCGGCGCCGCCGGGTCCGCGGCGGCGTATCACCTCGCGCGCCGTGGCGCCCGCGTCCTGGCGCTCGACCGCGGCACGATCCCCAACGATCAATCCTCGCACGGCGGAGCGACGCGCATCATCCGGAAAGCCTATTTCGAGCACCCGGATTATGTGCCGCTGCTCACGCGGGCGTACGAACTCTGGCGAGACCTCGAACGCGCGTCCGGGTCGCGCGTGCTCTTTACGCCGGGCGTGCTCTACGCCGGGCCTGCGCACGGCCCGCTCGTGCGAGGCTCGCTCGAATCCGCCGCGCTCCACGCGCTGCGGGTCGAGTCGCTCTCCGAGGCCGAGGCCGGCGCCCGGTTCCCCGGCTTCGTGATCCCCGCCGGGCACCGGGCGCTCTTCGAGCCGGAGGGCGGCTACCTGCACGCCGACGGGGCGATCCGCGCCCACGCCCGCCTCGCCGTCGCGCACGGCGCGATCGTGCGCGAGCGCGAGCCGGTCCGTCGCTGGGCCGCGGATTCGCGCGGCGTGACCGTCGAGACCGACCACGGCATTTATGCCGCCGCTTCGCTCGTCCTCTGCGCCGGCGCGTGGATGCCCACGCTCGCGCGCCTGGGCGTGCCGCTGCGGGTCACCAAGCAAACCTTCGCGTGGTTCTCTCCCCGTGCCACCCAGGTTGATGGTCCTCCATCAACCTCGATGCAGACGGACCAACCCGTCTGGGCGATGGAAGACGCCGACGGCTCGCTCTACTACGGCTTTCCGGCCGGCGCTGGCGGCGAGGGCGTCAAGGCCGCGCGGCACGTGCCCGGCGAAGCGACCGACCCCGACACCCCATCGCGCGAACCCGAAACCGCCGAAGTCGAGCGTGTCGCCGAGTTTCTCCGCCGGCGCGTTCCGGGGGCGGCGGGGCCGATGCTCCGCGCGGGCGCCTGCCTCTACACCAACTCGCCCGACGGGCACTTCGTGCTCGGGATGCACCCCGCGCACGCACGCGTCATCGTCGCGTCGCCCTGCTCGGGGCACGGCTTCAAGTTTGCCAGCGTCATGGGCGAAGTGCTCGCCGACCTCTCGTTGAGTGGCTGTTCGCGGTGGCCGGTTGGGTTTCTGTCACCGAAGCGGATTTCCCACAAGGACACGGCGGGGTAAGCGGGATCTTGGGCCGGGGGACGGCGTATCCAATCCCACGCCACCGCCCGTGTACTTGGCGTCACCGCGGTGAGATTCTTTCTACGATGGGTCATGCCGCGCCGCAATGACGAACTCGACGAATCCCCGCAGGAATCCGACGTGGAGGCGTTTGGCGACGCGACGGTGACCTGTCCCCACTGCCGCGCCACGCTGTACGACGACGTGGAACTGTGCTGGAAGTGCGGCCATGCGCTGGGCGCGGGGCCGGCGCATGGCCGGGCCTGGATCGCCTGGGTCGCCGCGGGCCTGCTCGCCCTCTTCGTGCTCGCGTTGCTGACGCGGGGGCTGTGGTGACGACGGCCCCGACACGCCGAGAGGTTCCTTCCATGCCCGACGTGCCGACCGCGGACACCGCGTGCCCGCGCGTGCTGCTCTTCACCGACACCCTTGCGGACGTGAACGGCGTGTCGCGGTTCATTCGCGACATGGCCGCCGAGGCCCGCCGTGCAAACCGCGAACTGATCGTGTTCACCTCGACGAACTTCCCGTGCGAGCCGGCGGCGAATCTCCGCGTCTTTCCGCCCATCGTGGCGATGCCCATGCCCCGGTACTCGAACCTGGAGCTCGTGCTGCCCCCCACGCGGGCCATGCTCGCGGCGGCCCGGGCGCTCCACCCCGACGCCGTGCACGTCAGCACGCCCGGCCCGGTCGGGCTGCTCGGACGATTCATCGCGCGTCGGCTGAGGGTGCCGCTCGTGGGCACGTACCACACCGACTTCCCGGCCTACGTCGAGCGGCTGTTCGACGAATCCGCCGGCGCCATCTGCCACGCATCCATGCGCGCGTTCTACGCCCCCTTCGAGCGCGTCCTCACCCGCAGCCGGGGCTTTGTCCCCGAGGTCGAACGACTCGGCGTGCCACGCGACCGCATCGCCGCCCTCACCCCGGGCATCCGCACCGAAACGTTTTCCCCCTCGGCCCACGACCCGTTGCTCACGGGCTTCACGCCGGGCGTTCTCCGCGTGCTGAGTGTCGGGCGGGTCAGTGTCGAGAAGAACCTGCCCCTGCTGGCGCAGGCGTGGGCGCTCGCCGATATGCGACTGCGAGAGGCCAATGTCGACGCTGAACTGGTTGTTGTCGGCGATGGGCCGTACCGCGCCGAGATGGAACGCGCGCTCCGTGGCACGCGGCACGTCTTTACTGGTTTTCGACACGACGCCGCGCTCGCCGCGACGTACGCCGGCGCCGACCTTTTCGTCTTCCCCAGCCGTACCGACACGCTGGGGCAGGCCGTGATGGAGGCGCAGGCGTCGGGCCTTCCGGCGATCGTGAGCGATGCCGGCGGGCCGCGCGAAATCGTGGTTCATGGCGAGACGGGGATGATCGTGCCCGGCGAGCGCGCCGCCGCGTGGGCCGATGCGATCGTGACGCTGGCGATCGATGCCCCGCGGCGCGCCGCGATGGGCCGTCGCGCCGCGGAGTTCATGCGGGCGCACTCCATCCGCGCAAGTTTCGAGCACTTCTGGGCGCTTCATTCAGAGGTCATCGCTCAGTGCATCGTGCCGTAGCGCACCGATCCGTCACGCCGAACCTCGACCCACGCCCACCCCCGCTCGGCGGTGCTGAGCCAGACGCACGCTTCGCGCACACCGGCCCAACGTGGATCACCCCGCCGCGCTCGGCCGGTAGATTGCAGCACCACGCCGGGCCGGAGGTCCGCGAGCCAGTGGATCGCCGCGGGCTTCGCCGAGCCGTGGTGCGGGGCCTCGATCACGTCCACGTGTCCTGCGCCGCGTCTTCGCAGATGCTCGATCCCCGCGTCCTGGATGTCGCCCGTCAGGAGCACGATGCGCGGGCCGGCGTCGGTCGGGCATTCGAGCAAGACCACCAGCGAGTGATCGTTGTCCAGGGACCACGCCGCGTTCGGCGGGGGCGACTGCACCACGAGGCGCACGTCGCCGAACACGGCCTCGTCCCCTTCCTGTGCGACAACGATTTCCGCCCCGGCGGCGAACACCGCCTTCGTCGCGGTGCTCGCCGTCGTTTCGTTCACGCGTGCCTGCTCGATGAATCGTTCGGGCGCGATCACCCGCCGCACGTGCAACGGTCCGAGGAGACCTTCCACCGCGCCGAAGTGGTCCACGTCCGGGTGGGTGATCGCCAGCGTGGACACGCGCGACACGCCCAGCGTCCGGCACGACGCCACCGTCGGGTGCATCATGCCCCCACGGCCCTGACCGCCCGCGTCCCACAGCATCGCCTCGCGCCCGGAACGCACGAGATAGCACGAGCCGTCGCCGACGTCGAACATGTCTATGCGCACCACGACGCCCGCGGGCAGGCGCCCCGCCAGCGACCACTCCACACCCAGCCAGCCGAGCAACACCGCCGGCAGTGCCCAGCACCACGCGTGCCGCCGCGTGCCCCATCGCACCAGCGCGACAATGCCGACCGTCGCGGCCAGTGCCCACCACCCGCTCACGGGCGGCACGCGGATCACGCTCCCCGGCAGGGCATCGAACCACGCGACCGCGCCGGACGCGCCGCGCGCCAGCCACGAGAGCACTGCCGCGACGAGGCCATCCGCCTGCGGGAATACCCCCACGATCACTACCCCGGCGTACCCGACCCACAACATCAGCACGATGATCGGTGTCACCGCCATCGTCGCGAGCGCCGCCAGCGGGCTGACCATCCCCACCGCGTGCATCAGCACCGGCGTGCCCACCAGCCAGCACAGCAGCGCCGCGTACGCCGACTGCTTCACCCACCTCTTGCACGCCCGCCACGCGCTCGGCTCGCGGGGCGCCACAAGCCCCCGCACTTCCTCGCGCCACACCACGCGCCCGAACCGCTCTCCCAGCCACAGCAAGGCGCCCGTCAGCCCCAGACTGAGTTGGAACCCCAGGTTCCAGAGATCCAGAGGCCGCCACGCCAGAAGGCCCACGCCGATCCACAGCAGCACCGTGACGCGGTCGTATCGTCTTCCACAGGCCTCGGCGAGAAGCAGCGCGAGCACCATCGTTGCGGAGCGAAGGATCGGCGACGACGCCGGCACCACCGCCGCGTACGCCAGCACCAGCACCCCCACCACCATCGGCTCGACCCAACCCCGGTCCCCCGTCAGGCGCACGGCGAAGAGCGCGAACGCCGCCATGACGGCGAGGTGAAACCCGGAGATCGTCAGCACGTGCACCAGCCCCTGCCGGGCGAACGCGTCGCGCAGGTCGCGCTGTGTCGGGTCGAAGTCGCCCAGGATGAGCCCCCGCACCAGGAAGCGCGTGCGGTCATCGGCGTCAACAAGGCACGCATCGACCGCGTTCGACGCCCATGCCCGCAGCGCCTCGTGCGAGCGCAGCAGCCAGGCCCGTGCCCGCGACGACGGCCCCGCCTCGGCCGCGATCGGCTCGATCAGTTCGCGGGTTGTCAGTGCCAGCGTCCCCACGAAGCCGCGCTGTGCCGCGAGGAGACGGATGTCCTCCTCCCCCGGGTTGCCCGGCGGGCCGAGGATGGTCAGCGTGCCCGTGATCCGCGCGGCATCGCCGACCCGAACCGACGGCGGCGCTTCTCCCGCCACGCGCACCCAGACCCGGCCCGTCGCGGGCACCGGGCCCTTTTCAATCTCGAGTTGCGTTGCGTCAAACTCCAGCCGCCAGCGAGCCATCGGCGGCGCGAACCGCGCCAGACCCACCGCCGGGCGTGTGATCGGCGTCGGCACGCCCGTCACCACGCCGTGCAGCGTAACGACGGTCGGTGTGTCCGGCTCGAACATCGCCGCGAAAGAATCGGCCGGACGTTCGAGCACGCGCATGGTGAACCAACCGCCCGCGAGCAGCGACATCGCTACGGCGAGCGCCGCGCGAAGCCACACGCCGCGAAGGAACCCCGCGACGCCCGCGATCAGCAACGCCGCGGCGAGCCATCCCCATGACGGGAGCATCGGTCCGAACCGAGCGGCGAACAGCCCCAGCGATGCCGCGGTGAACGCGACCAGGGCGCGACGGCGCGTCGCAACGATCGGGCTGGAGTCGGCGTCGTGCTCCACGCCCGTACCCTAGCAAAATACGGTGCTTTGCGTGAGGTCGGTCCGGCCCCCGCCTCAACTGCCCCACGAGATGACGTCGTCGAAGTTTTCGATGACGTCCGCCGACTTCGTGTTGCCGTTCGAGTCGGTGATGGGCGTGTTGTCCGGGTTGCGGAAGTTCAGCCCGTAGTACAGCGTCTGGGCTACGGGCAGCGGGGGCGTGCTCAGTTGCTTCCCGCCGCGGTCGACCTTGCCCAGGTACACCCCGTCCTCGCCGGCGGATTGGATGAGGAACGCGCCGCGAGAGGCCGAGGGCAGGATCGCCGGGAGTGCATCGGCGTTTGTGAAGGCCTTGGGCGACCCCGGGTTGCCCAGCAGCCCGACCAGGCTGATGGACTTGCCCGGCACGCTCTGGTGCAGGAGGCTCCCGCTCGTCCCGCTCTGTAGGATGCGCCGCGTCCCGATCCCGGGCGAGCCGTTCAGCATCGCCGCGTTCGAGTTCCAGTAGAACCGCGCCGGAGGGTTGTTCAGCGCCCACTGGTCGCGGGCGAAATCCGTGGGCACGTTGATCGGCCCGGTGGCGACCGAGTCGGCCACCCAGAGCAGCAGCGGCGCGCCGTTGGCATCGATGAGTTCGGGGAGTTGCGCATGCTCGGGCACGCCGGTGCGGTCCCCGCCTTCCACGCCGTCCTGCTTGCGGTAGTACTTGTCCCCGGGGTTGTAGTACGCGGCCTTGTTGATGCCCTGGGCCGAGCCGGAGTTGCCCGTGCCCGACAGGTTCACGTTGACGTTCACGCGCTTGTTCGCGTCGTTCATCGGGCCGACCGAGACGATCCCCGCTCCCGTCTGCGTCGTGATGCCCCCCGCCAGGTCGAGCATCACGTTCTGCGACTGGCTGAACCCGCGCGTCGCGTTGTCAACCATCCCCATCTCGGCCTGCGTGAAGTACCCGGGCGTCCGCCGGTTGTCCAGCGTGAACAACTGCATCGCCTTGGTCAGTTCCTCCACGCGCGAACGCGTGTCCTGCTTGCGGGCGGCGTTGCGCACCCGCCCCAGCGCGGGCACGATGATCGAGATCACCAGCACGATGATCGCCAGCACGACCAGGAGTTCGACCAGACTGAACCCCGGGCGACCACGCCGCATCCTCGCCGTCTTCATGGCTTCGCTCCCGCCACAGCCCCGCAGCACACAACCCGAACGATTATAGTACGCCCGACATCCTATCACGGTTGCACGTCAGGCCCCGGCTCCCCACGGAATCAGGGTGAGTTTATTCGATACACCTCGCGTGTCCGGGGCGTGTTTGTATTCGTTGTGTTTCTGGTACGAGTGCCCCCCATGCTCCCTGTGCGAGATCTTGATTACGAGTTGCCAGAGAGCGCCATTGCCACGGCGCCGGCGCAGCCGCGCGACTCGGCCAGACTCATGGTCGTGCCTCACGACGGCCCGCCCGTGCACACCCGCATCACCGACCTGCCGTCGTTCCTTCGATCGGGCGATCTGCTCGTACTCAACGTCACCCGCGTGGCCCCGGCCCGGTTCGTGGGCGTGCGGGCCGACACGGGCGGCCGGGCCGAAGGCCTGTACCTCCGCGACGATGACGCGGGCTGGGTGGTGCTGTTGCGGGCACGACGCCTGAAGTCGGGCATGCGCGTCACCCTGCACACCGCCGACGGCGCCGACGCCCACGCGGCCCTCGTCCTGGGCACGCGCGTCGAGAGCGAGCCGGGCGCGTGGAAGGTGCAAGTCGAGGGTCGCCCCGGCGAAACGCCCCGCGATGTGCTGCGGCGCGTGGGGCTGACTCCACTCCCCCCGTACATCCTGCGGGCGCGCGAGCACACGGGATTGGTTGTGCCCGACGAGGTCGACCAGGCGTGCTACCAGACGGTGTTCGCGGGCGACGACGCGCGCTCGGTGGCCGCCCCCACCGCCGGGCTGCACCTGACCCCGGCGCTCCTCGACGCGCTGCGCGCCATGGGTGTTCGGACGGCCGAGGTGGTCCTGCACGTGGGCACCGGCACCTTCAAGCCCGTCGAGACGGAGTTTGTCGAGCAGCACCCGATGCACGAGGAATGGTGCTTCATGAGCGAGGCCGCGGCCGAGGCGGTGCGTCGAACGCGCAATGACGGCGGCCGCGTGGTCGCGGTGGGCACGACCGCCGCCCGCACGCTGGAGACCTACGCCGCGGGCCTGTTCGGGGCCGTGCCCGGGCAATGGTCCGCCACGCGCCTGCTGATCACGCCCGGCTTCCGATGGCGTTGGACGGATCGGCTCTTGACCAACTTCCACCTGCCGCGGTCGACCCTGATGGCAATGGTGGCGGCGAAGGTCGGCGGGGCCGAGCGGCTGGTGGCGCTCTACACCCAGGCCCTGCGTGAGGGGTACCGCTTCTATTCCTACGGCGATGCGATGCTGGTGGGCTGACGCCGCTACGCTGCGCCATGGTCACCATCACCCGCGGCACGTGCCACGTGATGTTCGCGTACGACCTGGGGTTCGGGATCGATCTGGATCAGGCCCAGGCGTGCCTCGCCGCCGAGGGGGCGCGTCGCGGTGGTCTTCGCCCCGGCCCGCGGGCGCCGCGCTACGTGCAGTACGAGCCCGAACCGCTCCGCGTGCGCCGCCCGGTCACGGTTCAAACCATCGCCGGCGTGGCGTGTCATGGCGAGGTCGAGGCGGTCTTGTACGACTTCGGCGCGGTCAACCTCACGTGGCGATTCCCCGTCGTCGGCACGTTGGATGCCCAGTTCCCCCTCGCCGCGGCCTTGCACGAGCACGAAGGGCTGCTCGCCGACTCCCGCCGCGTCGCCGCCGACCTGCTCGAACGCATCCGCCCGGCGGTTTCCCGCCCGGCGCTGGTCGGCATGGTCGAGGACTACATCGCCTGGCATATCGAGTCCTGGGTGGGCGAGACCCCGGCGGCGACGTTGACCGACCAGTACCCGGACGCCGTTGCCCGGCTCCTGCGCGCGGGCGAACCGGACCTGTCCCGGCAGGAAATCGAGGAAACGCTCGGGGTGCGCCTCTCGTACGCGACGCACGACGCCGCGATCATCGACTGGAACGCCTCGCTCCTGCTGGGGCGCGAGCAGGAAGACGCGCTGGCGGTGCTCGAGTTCTCCAACGTCGAACTGCTCGAAATGCGGTTCCTCGACGGGCAACTGGACCGTGCCCTGGAGAGCGCCGCCTTGGCCGTGCAGCGTCCCGGGGGCGTGCGCGGTCTGCTCTCTCACCGAACGGCGGCGGACCTCCGCCGGATCGCGACCTATCAGGCCGACTCGGCCATGCTTTTCGAGAGCGTCAACAACGCCCTGAAACTCGTGGGCGACCAATACCTGGCCCGCCTCTACCGCCTCGTGGCCACGCGCCTGCACCTGCCCGAATGGGACGCGAGTATTCTCCGCAAACTCCACACGCTCGACAGCATCTACACCAAGGTTCACGACCGCCAGGCCACGCGTCGCATGGAGGTCTTGGAGTGGATCATCATCCTTCTCATCGCCTTCGAGGTCGTCATGTCCTTGGTGCGCTAGCCCCTGTCGGAACGTCCGGGCCCGGGCCGATAACTATTGCTTCGTGCGTGGGGTAGCCGATCCTTTCTCATTCAGGGAGGTTCCCATGAACGACGCGACACCCACGGTCCTCGGTCCCGAATGCGTGCTGAAGGGTGATCTTCAGTTGCGCGGGCCATGTCGCATCCTCGGCACGTTCGAGGGCGCCATCCGTGGGGCCACGGAGATCCACATCGGCGCGGGCGGGGTCTGCACGGCCACGCTCGAGGCCGACCGCGTTTTCATCGACGGCTCGCACACCGGGGACATCGTCGCCCGGGAAAAACTTCAACTGGGCCCCAAGGCCCAGGTCCGGGGCGACGTGGTCGCCGGGGCGTTCTCGGTGGCCGAAGGCGCCGTCTTCGCCGGGCGCGTCGGGGTGAGCGCCGATCCGCGTCCGCTTGAACCGTCGAGCACCCCTGCGAGCATGCCCGAGATCAAGATCGTCGCGGCCAAAGCCCCCGTCAAAGTCGATTGGAACGCCGAGCCATCCGCCGCGGACTGGCTCAACCAGCCGCTGAAATCCCCCTCGTGGATGAAGGACGTCGCGGGCGCGGACTAACCCGCACACAGCGGAGCATCGACGGTGTTCCACGCGACCCGGCCCAGCCCCGTGCGTGACGTGCCCTGCGTGCACTGCGGGAAGCTGCTCCAACTCAGCGCCGCCGCCCGCAACACGACCTGCCCCCACTGCTACCGCGGTATGTCGTTCGACCATGTCGCCATCCGCGGCGAATGGACAGGGAAGATCGCCACCGGGGGGAGCGTCACCATCGAACCCAAGTCGGTGGCGCTCGGCCGGCTCGTCGAGGCGTCCGGCGACATCGTTGTCGAAGGGGCGTGCGAGGGTGACTGGCGGACTCGCGGGACGATCTTCGTCCGCCCCGGAGGGTCGCTCCGCGGACACGTTCACGCCGCGGCCGTCGTCGTCGAGCACGGCGGCGTCCTCACGGGTGACGTGCGCATCGGGCCATCCTGAAAAGACGAAACCCCCGCACGGGCGCGGGGGTCTCGGAAATCTACGCGTTTCGCGTGCCGTTATCGCCGCCGCCGACACGCCAGCAATCCAACCCCTGCCAGCACACCAAGCGATGATGGTGCGGGCACGATGTTCAGTTCGTACGACAGCAGAACGGCGTTGGTCCCATCGCCGAAGGTCGGCAGGAGCAGCCCGTGATCGCTCCCGGGCACCCACTGCCCGGAGGGCAGGTTGCCGGTGAAATCCACCGAACCATTGGTGTACGACACGCCCAGGTCGTTCGAGAAGTACGCCTGCGCCTGCGCGATCTGCACGCTGGTCACGTACGGCGCCCACGTGATGGGATCGAGCGTCCCAAAGTTCCACGTCCACGCGAACGCCGGCACGCCGTTGTTGTTCGCCCCCGGGGGCATGAACTGGTCCGTAATGCTCGTCAGCCGGAACATCGCGATGATGTACATGCGGTTGCCGGAGATCACGCTGTCCCACGATCCCTGCACCGACGAAGGCCCGTTGCGGTTCAGGCCGAGATTCTTGAACGACGGCCCGCGCCCCACACTCAGATCACCTCCGGCGTTGATGCTGACCACCCCGCCGTTCATGTCGTACATCTTCAGCGACATCGTCGCCGAATCGCCCGCCACAACCCCATCGAAGGGCATGCCGTCATCGCGATCGTCGTACCCGCCCCCGCCTCCCCCGCCGGGGATCGGCAACGGCGGTTCGCCGTTGGGCGCCACGCCGAAGGATGCGACGCCGGCATAGGCCGACATCGACGCGGCCAACCCCGCGAGCATGGCTACCCGAGCTATCCGAGAATTACACATCGGACCTCCTCTGAACCCGTCGGCGCGTACGAAGACCCGGCGCCCCCACGCAGTCAGGGCGCCCGGCCTTGGTCTCTCCGCGCCGTAAAGCGGATTCCTCCAACGAATACATACAACACGATTCCGGGTCGTGCCACCCGAATAATCCATCTGGGCCGACAATTCCGTAATTTCCGGTTATGAGGGCAATGCCGACCGGAACACGGGCCGAACACGGGCCGCTCTCCGAACATCCCGACCCCGACCTACACACCCGGCGGCCCGTGATTCGCGCACCAGTCACGCCACGCCGACCGTACCGCGTGCTCAAACCGTTCGGCAAAGCCCGGCCCGTCGCACAGGGGCGAACGCACCATGGCCTCGCGCAGGGCCGTGCGCTCATGCGACCGCCGCGCCGCATCCGCCGCCAACCCCGCCGCGATCCGCACATACTCGGCTTCGTCTTTCGCCACCCACTCGCCACGCCCCACCGCGGCCAGCAACGACGCCCCCACCCGCCCGGCGTGTGCTTGCCCCGCCAGCGTCACCACCGGCACGCCCATCCATAACGCCTCGCACGTGGTCGTCGTTCCCGCGTAGGGAACCGGGTCGAGCGCGATGTCGAGGCCCCCATACGCCGCGAGGTGCCCGCCCCGCTCCTTCTGCGGCGGGAGCACGTCCAGCCGCGCCGAGTCCCCGCCGCACGCGACGAACCTCGCCCGCACGTCGTCCCGCAACGGGCCGTCCTCGAAGTTCACGCTCTTGAGCACCAGCCTCGACCCCGGCACGGCGTCGAGCACCTTCACCCACATCGCCAGCACCACGTCGTTGATCTTCTGCGCCGTGTTGAATGACCCGAACACCACCGGCCCCGCGCTCCGCACGCTCGGCGGCGGCGCCTCGCCCGGCGGCTGGTAGCACAGAAAGCACGGGTCCAGCCTCAGCAGCCGCTCCGTCGCGAGCGCCTCGGCCCCGGGCGGGTCTGTTTGCGAATCCACCAGCCGCCAATCGATCGTGCGCAATCCGGTCGTGTTCGGGTACCCCAGGTACGTCATCTGCACCGGGGCGGGGCGCTGCCGCATCGCCCCCAAACTGTGCCCGTGCGTCAGCCCCGACAGTTCGAGCAGCACGTCCACCCCGTCCGCGTGCACGTACTGTGCCAGCATGGCGTCGGTCGCGCGGTCCATCACGTGCCATGCGTCGGCCAGCGGGCGCAGTCGCGCCGTTACCGCGTCGGCCTCGTGGTTCGTCTGGTACACCACCATCTCCAGTCGGGCCGCGTCGTGGTGCCGCAGGATCGGTTCCACGAACCACGCCACCGAGTGCGACCGCAGGTCGGGCGAGACAAGCCCCACGCGCAGGCGCCGATCGGGCTCGCGCGTATTCGCGTGCACGAACGCACCGGCCGGCACACTCCGCGCGAGCAACTCTCCGAAGCGCCGGTGAGCCGCTGATACCTCCGCCGGGTCGATCTCCGGCACGTAGTTCAGCACCATCGCCAGCCCGCCCGCCAGGCCCGCGTTGTCGGGATGTGCCTCGCCGAGGTCGCGCAGCACTCCCGCCGCTTCACTCGCACGCCCCAGGTTCAGGAGCGCCCCGGCGACCAGCCCGCCGAGTTCCGCGTTCGCGGGGTCCAGCGCCCACCCCTCGCGCGCCAGCGCCAGCATCGCCGTGAACCGCCGCCCCTCGGCCAGCACGTTCGCCATCGTTGCTCGCGCCCGTGCATGCATCGGCACGAGCGTTAGCGCCCGCGTCAGCACCGTCTCGGCCTTGGCGCTCTCGCCCGCAACATACCACGCGTACCCCGCTCGTGCCAGCACTTCAGGGTCGCGCGGCGCGATCTCCGCCGCCCGGTTGGCCCAGTGCGCCGCCGGCGCTATCTCGTCCCGCTGCGCACAAAGGTCGCTCATCAGCAGCGCCAGCCCCGCGTCGTTCGGATTGGCCCGCGCCAGCCGCAGGCACGCCGCGTGCGCCTGGTCCACGCGTCCCTCGCGCAGCAGCCTCAGCACCGGCTCGGCCTTGCCCGCGCCGCCGCTCACCGCGCCCCCAGACACCACCGCAGCACCGCCATCCGCACCAGCACGCCGTGGGTCACCTGCCGCATGATCACCGACCGCGGGCCGTCCGCCACCGCTTCGTCCAGTTCAATCCCGCGGTTGATCGGTCCGGGGTGCATCACGACCGCCCCCTTCTTCATCTTCGCCGCCCGCTCGGGCGTCAGCGCGTAGAACTCGCGATACTCACGCACCGAGGCGATGGGCGAAGCCTTGGGCGCCTCGGCCCCCGCGGGCGCGGGCGTTTTTCCTTCGCCATGGCGCTCGAACTGAATTCGCAGCATCATCACCGCGTCCATCGCCGGCAGCACGCCGTCCAGCGACCCCCCCACCGTCGCGCCGAGCGCCGCGAACCCGCCCGGCACCATGCCCGGCGGGCCTACGCACACGACCTTGGCCCCCAGCGTCGAGAACGCCGCCACCGCCGACCGCGCCACCCGCGAACTCGCGATGTCCCCCACGATCGCCACGCGCAGCCCCGTCAGGTCGAAGTCCTCCAGCCGCCCCTTCGCCTCCGCCAGCGTGTACGTGTCGAGCAGGCCTTGCGTCGGGTGCTCGTGCTTTCCATCCCCCGCGTTGATCACGGGCGGCCCCACGGCCCGGGCGATCATCGCCGCGCTCCCCGCCTGCTTCGCTCGCACGACGAACGCCGACACCCCCATCGCCTCGACGTTCCTCGCCGTGTCGATCAGCGTTTCGCCCTTGCTCACGCTCGAGCCCGCGCCGATCAACTCAACCACCTCGGCCCCAAGCCGCTTCACCGCGATCGCGAAACTCGTCCGCGTCCGCGTCGAGTCCTCGAAGAACAGGCTCGCCACGATGTGTCCGCGCAGTTCGTCGCCCTTCACGCCGCGCGTGGCCAACTCGCGCGTCGCCGTCAGTAACTCGCGCAGCGCCGATGCCGACAGGCCCTGAAGCCCCAGCAGATCACTGGTCACCGGCGCGCTTGCGGGTCGCTTGGCCATGCGGGCAGAGTGTACCCGCCGCCGCGCTAGTACGACCCGCGCCCGGGGGGCGACTTCTGGTCCTCCTCCATCGTCGCCTCGAACTGATCCACGCGCTCTTCCAGCGGCAGGTAGTACGCCGGGGGAATCTCCACGCCCTGCGGCTCCCACGCCCGCGCGTGCACCACACGCCAAGGCGACATTCCACCCTCCAGCCGAACCGTCACCACCTGATAAATCGGCTTCCCGTCCGGCCCCGGCCCCAACTCCGGCATCGGCCTCAGCACGTCCACGGTGGCCGACTGGAACCGCATCCACACCCGGGTCACGTGGAAGACCGGCATCTGGCCGTGCTCGTTCTCCGGCGCGATCGCCTTCGCCTTCGGCCCCACCTGCTTCACCAGGCGCTCGTAAAAACTCTTCCGCAGCCCCCGCGGCGGGTTGATCGCCAACTCGTACGGGGCCTCCAGCGCTGCGCTGGGCTTGTCCGGTGTGTACGTAATGTCTCCCGGCGGATACCGCGTTGCCACGTACCGCACCGCCTCGACCATGCACGTCAAGGCCGCCGGCTTGTTCGGATTCTCCGGGATCCCCTTCGCCGTCGGCACCCCCGGCGACGACACGTACTGCTGACACCCCGCCAGCCCCCCCACGAGCCCCACGACCCCCACCACCCCCACCATCAGCACGGGGACCAGCCCCATCACGCGCGGCGTTTTCACGGTCGGCTCCTTCCTCGTTCGACGCGTCCCGCGGCGTGGCCATCGTCCAGTCCCGCCGGCGTCGCGCAAGTCTATGACTCACGCCCCCGCCGCGTACCCTTCCCCATGCCCCACCGCCGCTTCGTGCTCGGCGTCTCCGGCGCTTCGGGCGCGTGCTACGCCCTTCGCCTCCTCCACCTTCTACTCGAAGGCGGGGCCGAGGTGCACCTCGTCGTCTCCGACTACGGCCGTCGCCTCCTCTTCGACGAAGCGGGCATCAAAAACCTCACGCTCGCGGAACTAGTGCCCGCGCAGGCCAAGAGCAAGGCGGCCTCTCGCCTCGCCAAGCGCCTCATCGTCCACCCAAACAAGGACGTCGGCGCGGTGATCGCCAGCGGGTCGTTCCTGCACGATGGCATGGCCGTGCTGCCCTGCTCGAGCGCGTCGCTGGGCGCGATCGCCACGGGCAGCGGGAGCAACCTCCTCTGCCGTGCTGCCGCCGTGTGCCTGAAGGAACGCCGTCGCCTCGTCATCTGCCACCGCGAGATGCCCCTCTCGCTCATCGATATCCGCAACATGGAGACACTGTCCCTGGCGGGCGCGACGATCTGCTCGCCCAACCCGGGGTTCTATCTCCACCCCAAGGGCGTGGACGACCTCGTGGACTTTGTGGTGGGCAAAGTGCTGGACCACCTGGGTGTGGAGCACGCGCTCGAGACTCGGTGGAAGGACGAGCCGCGCCCGTAAGGAAGCGGACGTATTGCCGCAATGCACCGCCGCCGCTGTCGGCGGGCACGACACTACTTTCCAAACGCAAACTTCCCACCATCCCAATCCACCCGCACCGTGTCCCCTGGACCGAACTCACCGGCGAGCATACGGCTCGCCAGCGCGTTCTCGATGCGCCCCTGGATCGTCCGCTTCAGCGGCCTGGCCCCGTACTGCGGGTCCCACCCTTCCGCCGCCAACTGCGCCTTGGCCGCGTCGGTCAGGGCTAACTCCATGCCGCGCTCCTTCAGCCTCCGCCGCAGCCGCTCCAACTGAATCTCCACGATCGCGCCCAGATCATCCTTCCGCAACTGGTGGAAGACCACGACCTCGTCGATGCGGTTGAGCAGTTCGGGACGCATCAGCCCGCCCGAGACGGTCATCGCGGCCCGGCTCATCACCTCCGTCACGCGCCGCGGCAGCCCCGCCGCCTTGCCGAACTCCTCCGCCGCCATCCCCGCCGGTCCGCGCTTGAGCATTTCCCGCATCGCCGCCTCGATCTCCCAATCCTCGGCCCCGCTCGCGGTCAGTTCCTGAATCTGCTGCGACCCGTAGTTGCTCGTCATCACCACGATCGCGTTCTTGAAGTCCACGGTGCGGCCTTGCCCATCGGTCAGGCGGCCGTCGTCGAGAATCTGCAGCAGCACGTTGAACACGTCCGGGTGGGCCTTCTCGATCTCGTCGAGCAGGACCACGCAGTACGGCCTTCTCCGCACGGCCTCGGTCAACTGCCCGCCCTCGTCATACCCGACATACCCGGGCGGGGCCCCCACCAGCCGCGCCACGGCGTGCTTCTCGCCGTACTCGCTCATGTCGATCCGCACCATCGCCTCGTCCGTGTCGAACAGGAACTCCGCGAGGGCCTTGCACGTCTCGGTCTTGCCCACGCCCGTGGGGCCGAGGAAGAGGAACGAGCCGACGGGCCGGTTGGGGTCGCTGAGTCCCGCGCGGCTGCGACGCACCGCGTCCGACACCGCCCTCAGCGCGTGCTCCTGCCCCACCACGCGCTTCCCGAGCATCGCCTCCATCCGCTGCAACTTCTCGCGCTCGGCCTCGGCCAGGCGCGACACGGGAATGCCCGTCCACCGCGACACCACCGCGGCGATCGCGCTCGCGTCCACTTCTTCCTTGACGAGCGCATCGCCGCGCGCCTGGCGCGCATCCAAGCTCAGTTCGGCCTGCTTCAATCGCGATTCCAACTCGCGCAACTCGCCGTACCGAATCCGCGCCGCCGCCTCCAGGTCGCCCCGGCGCTGCGCCTGCTCGAGTTCCACGGCCTTGCGGTCCATCGTCTCCTTCACCGCCTTTACCGCGTCGAGTTCCTTCTTCTCCTCCTCCCACCGCGCCGTGAGCGCCCGGTTCTTTTCCTGCAACTCCGAGATGTCGCGTTCGACACGCTCCAACTCGCGCTTCGAGGTGTCGCCGCTGGACTTCGCCTCGATCTTCAACGCCTCGCGCTCGATCTCCAACTGCGTGATCCGACGGCGCAGTTCGTCGAGTTCGCCCGGCATCGAGTCGTTCTCGATCCGCAACTTCGCCGCCGCCTCGTCCACCAGGTCGATGGCCTTGTCCGGCAGGAACCGGTCCGCGATGTACCGATGACTCAACTGCGCCGCCGCGAGAATCGCGTCGTCCTTGATCCGCACCCCGTGGTGTGCCTCGTACCGCGGTTTCAGCCCGCGCAGAATCGCGACCGTCTCCTCTACCGTCGGCTGATCGACGAAGATCGGCTGGAAGCGACGCTCGAAGGCCGGGTCCTTCTCCACGTGCTTGCGGTACTCGTCGAGCGTCGTCGCGCCGATGCACCGCAACTCGCCCCGCGCCAGCGCGGGCTTGAGCATGTTCCCCGCGCTCACGGCCCCCTCGGCCGCGCCCGCGCCGAGAATCGTGTGCAACTCGTCGATGAACAGGATTACCTCGCCCTGGCTCGCCTGCACCTCGCGCAGGACGGCCTTCAGCCGTTCCTCGAACTCCCCGCGGTATTTGGCCCCCGCGAGCAACTGCCCCACGTCCAGCGCCATGATGCGCTTGCCCCGCATCCCCTCGGGGCAGTCCCCGTTCACGATCCGCAGCGCCAACCCCTCGGCGATGGCCGTCTTGCCCACGCCGGGCTCCCCGATCAGCACCGGGTTGTTCTTCGTCCGTCGGCTCAACACCTGCATGCACCGCCGAATCTCCTCGTCCCGGCCGATGACCGGGTCGAGTTTGCCCTGCTGGGCTTTTTCGGTCAGGTCGATCGCGTATTTCTTCAGACTCTCGTACGTCCCCTCGGCGTTCGGGTCGTTGATGTTCGTCACGCCACTCGCCTTGCGGATCTCCTTGACCGCCGCCTCAACACGTCCCTTCGACACGCCCAGTGTGCTCAGCACTTCTTTCGCCGGGGTCGCCGCCTCCGCCAGCGCCAACAGCAGGTGCTCGCTGCTTACGTAGGCGTCCCCAAGCCGCTTGCTCTCCGCCTCGGCCTTGGCCAGGATGTCCATCACCTGTCGCCCCGCCGCCGCGGCGTTCCCGCTCGCGCGGGGCAATCGCGAGAGTTCCGCGTCCACGACCTGGGCGACCCGCGAAGGTTCAACACCGGCCTTGCTCAGCACCGCCCACCCCGGGCCGGCTCGGTCCTTGACGAGTGCCGCCAGAATGTGCAACCCCCCCACTTCCGGGTTCCCCCGGGTCATGGCGTCGGATTGCGCGTCCGTCAGTGCTTGCTGGGCCGTTACCGTGAGCCGATCGGGTCGCATCGGAACCTCCCGCCGCATCTGTCGCGGCCTGGGGAACCAGTGCAACAGGCGCGCCGGGATGAACTTGCCTATTGGAACTTTGTACGCTCGCGGTGTGTTCGCGGAAGCCCCAAACAGGCCGAGTCTACGATCCTGAGCCGCGGACGCTGCCATTCGGGCAGCATGGACACGCCAAGCGCGGCCAGTCGAGCAATCGGCCCCTACGGTCAGTCGGGTTTCGTGATACTACTACCGAAACCCAAACCCAACTACGGCAACTTGACGCTTGGCATGGATTGTGCCACAATGACCTCCCCCACGTGGGGACCCGGAGGCCTCGACATGAAGATTCGTACCTGCCTGTTCGTGATCGCGGCCGCCGGCCTGCTGGGCGCCGTCGGGTGCTCTTCGAGCACGAGCGCCCGCAGCATCCGTCACGACCTCACGCCCGAACTGACCACGCTCACGCAGCGTCCGGCGGACATCGACAACATGAAGTGGCACACCTGGAACATGGATTGGCGGCAGATGAAGGGCGATTTCTACCGCGGGGCGCACCTCGACCGCCCGACGCGCCTCGCGCCCAACGCCATTCCGCACTGAACCGATTTACACGAATCGAGAAGAAAGCACGCCCCGCGATTCAGATCGCGAGGCGTTTGCTTTGAGGCCACCCCGGATTCCACTCCACGAATCACACCGCGGTGTACTTCCCGCGGGCAATCTTCTTGAATAGATTCTTGTGCTTGATGAGGCACGCGTTCACAATCGTTCGAAAGTTATCAGAGTTGGTCTTATACCCAGCCTTCTTCACGGCCTCGGCGACCTCGGTCACGCCCATCTGCTTGCCCCGCAGCACGGCCTGAAGCGACATCGCCAGACTGCCGCGCCGTGGCATGCCGCCCGCCGTACGCCGCGCGGGCGAGGCGCCCTTCCTCGTCACGCCGAACGACACGTCGAGCGCCGCGTATTCACGGAGTTGCGACTCGATCTTCGCGGCTCGTGCGTGTAAGGCGTGCAACTTGCGGCGAAGGACGCGCCCCTTCGCGTGCCGACGCTCTATTTCTCGCTGCAGGGTGGTGAGGGAAACTCCGGCGAGACTCGCGTTGTGCTGGGTTCGCTTGGCCATGAGGTCGTGAACTCCTGTTCGTGCGGTGCGGCTCATCACTATTCCGCTTCGCGCAAGCGTAGTACGCGGCGTCGTACTTTTCGAGTACGCGGCCCGTTCTCTTATCATGTAATAATACGTGTGCCGCTAATGCGTCTTGACACCAAGGCGCGACATAAGTGAATCGAAATGATCCAGGCCGTAGAACTCCATGATGATGCGCCCACGCTTTCCACGGCGATCGGTCACGATGTTGACTTTGGTGCCCAGTTGCTGACCGATCTGGCGTTGTAAGTCGGCGAGCACGGCCAAGCGAGCTTCGTCCTTGGTGTTCGTCGGCTGTTGGCCCTTGAACACCCCGGCGCCCGATTCCGCCGCGTCCCCGGTCTGAATGAGGTTCTCCAGGCTGCGCACGCTCATCTCAAACTCCGCGGCCTTCCTCGCGAGCGCGACCCGGGCTGTGCCGGCCGGTGCGCCCAGCAGCGCCTTCCCGTGACCCGCCGTCAGCCGCTGATCCGCGATCATCCCGGCAATCTCCGGCTCGAGTTCGGTCAGGCGAATCAGGTTCGCCACGCTCGACCGCTCCAAGCCGACTCGTTCGGCCAACTGGGACTGTGTCAACCCGAAGCGCTCGCCGAGTTTCCGCAATGCCCAAGCACGATCCATCGGGTTGAGGTCTTCGCGTTGTACATTCTCTACCAGCGAGTGCTCGGCCGCCTCTTCGTCCGAGAGCGATTGAACGATTGCAGGGATCTCTCGAAAACCCGCCAGGACAGCCGCACGCCATCGCCGCTCTCCGGCAACTAGCTCGTATCCCCCACTGCTACCGACCCGCCTCACAAGGATTGGTTGCAAGACTCCCGAACGTTTGATGGAATCGGCCAGCCGCGCAAGAGCTTTTTCATCCATGGCTTGCCGAGGCTGAAACGGACTTGGAACGATGGAATCCGTGGGAACGTGTGTAAAGTCCGATAACGTAATATTCGTATAATGCTTGGAACTATCGCTGTTTGCATCTGGCGCTGGTTCAACCGAAATAGGGACGCCGATACTGAGCAGGCTGCTCAACCCTCGGCCGAGCCGGCGCGGCTTTGATGAATCATGTCCCGATGGCATAACTTTACGGCTCTGTCCGTCCATGTTCACTCCTCAAGCGCGCTACGCGCGTCCAGACCTGGATCGCGACCGGTGGAAATTATGACTGGCAAAAAAACGCGAACCGACAGGTTGGAAGTCATTGCCCGGGGCCTGGTGTTCCACGAGAAACACGTCCTGTTTTGTCGGTCAGTTGCTGGTCAACACTGCTATTTGCCGGGTGGACATGTTGAGTTTGGCGAGCGTGCCGAGAACGCGCTCGCACGAGAGTTTGCAGAGGAGACGGGCCTCGCCCCAAAGATTGGAAGCTGCTGCCTTGTTCATGAGCATATTTTTCAGCAGAACGGCAGACTTCGCCATGAGTACAACATCGTGTTCCACGCGGAACTGCCCGATGGCCAGATGGCCGTAATCAGTCGTGAACCGAAGATCGAGTTTAGATGGGTGCATGTCGACGAACTGGATGAAGACACGGTGGTGCCAAAGATGCTGGTACATTGGATCAAACGACAAGGGTATATTCGAGATGGGGTCATTACGTGGATGAGTGATCGCCAGCAGACGAGGGAAGGATGATCAATCGTCCGCTACAACGATGACGTCGCTCGGGTCGGCTTCAATTGCAAACGTCGCACCGTTCTGAATGGCCTCGTGCCGCACGCCTGGGTTGATCACGGAGCACCGAATACGCTCGTCATCGCCGAGGCTCAGCGTGTAATGCGCGATATCGCCAAGGTAGGTTGCATCGACAAGCACAGCACTGTAAGTGCTTGCAGGAACATTGTTTATGCGAATTGATTCTGGTCTCACGGAAAGGACGACGCGCGAACCGATGGGCGGAAGTGAGGCCGGTAATGAAGCGGCGAGCACGCCGGCCCTGCACTCCACCGTGATGCCCGTTGTGGTGTGACCACGAACGATACCAGTAATTATATTGGTTTCGCCGAGAAACTCGGCGACAAAGCGGGAGTGGGGGCGTCGGTAGATCTCGCGGGGCGTTCCAATCTGCATGACCTTGCCGGCGTTCAGCACGGCCATGCGGTCGGCCATGCTGAGCGCCTCCTTCTGGTCGTGGGTGACGTACACGGTGGTAATACCCGCGGATTTGCAGACTCGGCGGATCTCGCTGCGGAGTTCAACGCGGAGTTTGGCGTCGAGATTGGAGAGCGGCTCGTCGAGGAGCAGGACGCTTGGGCGGATGACCAGGGCGCGGGCGAGGGCGACGCGCTGCTGTTGCCCGCCGCTGAGTTGGGTGGGGCGGCGATCGGCGTACGGCTCCATGCGAACGGCGGCAAGGGCCTCGGCGACGCGGGCGGTGCGTTGGGGGGCGGGGACCTTGCGGATCTCGAGGCCGAAGGCGACATTCTGGGCCACGGTCATGTGCGGCCAGAGGGCGTAGCTCTGGAAGACCATGCCGGTGTTTCGCTTCTCCGGCGCGAGATGCGTGACATCACGGGTGCCGGTGGTGTCACGGAAGCGGATCGAACCGGCGGTGGGGTCGATGAATCCGGCGATCATGCGAAGGAGCGTGGTCTTGCCGCAGCCGGAGGGGCCGAGGAGGAAGAAGAGTTCCCCCGGCTCGATGGAGAGGGAGATGCCGTCGACGGCGGCGGCGGCCTTGACGCCGGCGGTGGGGGGGAAGACCTTGCGCAGATCGGAGATGTCGATGGCGGTGGACACGCGGTGCAGAGGGTAGCAAGAGCGGGGCTGGAAGGGGAGGTAGGATGGGGCATGGCACGTCGCGAGCAACCCAATCGAGTGCTGGAGCGGCTGCGTCGGTACCGTGCGAGCCGGGGACGCGATATGACGATCTCGGGCGAACTGGATCGCCTGACGCGCGGGGTCCAGAAGCAACGGCGGGCCGCAGGGGGGATCGAATCGGCGTGGCAAGAACTCGCGCCACGGGTGGGGGAGGCCGCGATTGGCGAGGTGTTGTCATTGAGTCCGGGCGGCGTGCTGGTGGTTCGTGTGCCGGATGCGTCGGTCCGGTACGAGGTGGACCGGTGGCTGCGGAGCGGCGGGCTGGATGCGTTGCGATCGCGGTGTACTGCGCCGCTGCGGCGGGTTCGGCTTGATCTTGGGTCCGTGTGATTATCGGCCACGTGGGTTGGCGATCGAGGGAATGGCCAGGGGCTGGATGCCGGTGACGAGCCAGCGGTTGGTGTCGCGTTGCTCGAAGTCGAGGCGCCACCACGAGATGAGCGGGACACCCTCGGCGTGGGACGTGACGCGGACCTGAACCTGGACGCGCGCGCGCGCCGGGGGGTCGAACTGGGATTGGATGTCGAGGATGGCGTGGTCGCGCACGCGGTATTGGCCGGTGGAAGCGAAGTCGCGGTCGATGCGGTCGAGGATGCCGGCGAGGGGAAGGCCCTCGGGGTTGAGCCACCAGTACAGGGCGGCGTCGTCGGCGAGGATGGCGCGCACGGCGGTGGAATCGGCGGTGGCAACAGTGGCGACAAGGTCGCGGGTGAGGCGCGCGACGCGTTCGCGCGGGGTTTCGACGGCCCGGGCCATCACAAGAAGCCCCACGGCGAGGGCGAAGGCGAGGGCGGTGCACAGGCGGCGTGCGTGCGGCGGCGAGTTAGGGATGAATCGCCAGGCAAGGAGCGCGGCGATGAGCAGGAGGATGGCCGCGGCCCAGGGCGATTCGAGGGTGAAGTGCTCGAGGAATGGGGGCGGCGGGAGCGGTGGGGGCGTGGGGGGAAGAAAGGGGTTCATGATTCGAGCGGTGAAGGCCGGCGGGCCGATGTTGCGCGGACGACGGTGACGTCCGGGCGTGGTGTCATGCGCACCCCGCGAGAGTGTACGGCGTTGGCAGCGAATGGTTGCGGAGGGCGTGCGTGTGATTGAAGATCGGGCGGTGATGCTGAATCGAAACCTCTCGGCGCTCGGGCGTCGGAACGCGGCGGCGGCGGGGGCCATCCGCGCGGCGGTTCCGGCGTGCGGCGTCGTGCTGGAGACAGCGCCGGACGGCGGGCTGACGGGAACCGTCGAGGTGGATGGCCTGGCGCGCCGGCTGGCGAGCGCGCGCGGGCCGATCGCGGAGGGGGAGCGGTTGGCGGCGGGGGTGGACATCGTCGCGAAGGCGGCGGTGGTGGTGATGGGATTCGGCGCGGGGCATCACGTGGCGGCGCTGGCGCGGCGGGTGAAGACGCACGGCGTGATCGTGGTCTTCGAGCCGGACGTGGGGCTGTTGCGGGCGGTGTTCGAGCGGGCGGATTGCTCGACGTGGTTGACGATGAGTCCGGTCGTGCTGGTGACGTCGTCGGACGATGCTGGCGCGCTGGCGGCATCGGTGCAGGGGATGGAGGCGGTGCTGGCGAGCGGGGTGGCGATGCTGGACCACCCGCCGAGCACGGCGCGGTTAGGTGAGACACGCCCGCGGTTCGCGGCGACGTTCGCGCAGGTGATGAAGGCGGTGCGGACGAACGTGGTGACGACTCTGGTGCAGATGGACGTGACGGTGCGGAACCTGCTGCAGAACGCCGCGGCGTACGCGGGCTCGCCGGGCGTGGCGGCGTTGGCGGGGGTGGACGCGGGACGGGCGGCGGTGGTGGTGTCGGCGGGGCCGAGTCTGCGGCGGAACGTGGACCTACTGCGGGATTCGACGGTGCGCGAGCGCGTGGTGGTGATCGCGGTGCAGACGGTGCTGAAGCCGTTGCTGGCGAAGGGGATCAGGCCGGACTATGTGACGGCGCTGGACTATCACGAGATCAGCGCGCGGTTCTACGAGGGGCTGACGCGGGAGGCGGTGGAGGGCGTGACGCTGGTGGTGGAACCCAAGTGCAACCCGGCGATTCTGGCGGCGTGGCCGGGCGCGGTGCGGTGCGTGGGGGACGAGACGCTCGACGCGATCCTGGGGCCGGGGCTGGCGACGCCGAAGGGGCGGCTGCCGCCGGGCGCGACGGTGGCGCACCTGGCGTACTACCTGGCGCGGCACCTGGGGTGCGACCCGGTGATCCTGATCGGGCAGGACCTTGGTTTCACGGACGGACAGTACTACGGACCGGGCGCGGCGATTCACAACGTCTGGGCGGGGGAGTTGAACGAGTTCAACACGCTGGAGATGCTGGAGTGGCAGCGGATCGCACGGATGCGGAACCTGCTGCGTCCCGCGGAGGACGTGCACGGTCGGCGGATCTACACCGACGAGCAGATGAGCACGTACCTGGTGCAGTTCGAGCGGGATTTCGGACGCGACGCGGCGCGCGGGCTGCGGACGATCGACGCGACCGAGGGCGGTGTCCGCAAGCGGCACACGGAGGCGATGACGCTGCGGGAGGCGCTGAGCGGGGCGTCGTGCCGGGGCGCGAAGGGCGCGACGAGCATCTCGCGGGGAATGCTCCCAAGCCGCACGGTATCTCCGGCGGAGGATGTACGTCATCGGTTACAGGAGTTAGGGTTGGGCGCGCGGCGGGTCGCGACGCTGAGCCGCGAGGCGGGGGACGTGCTGCGCGAGATGAAGCACGCGTCGATGGACCAGCGTCGAGTGAACGAACTGATCGAGCGGGTGAACGAGATCGGGCGGCGTGCGGCGGGCGACCCGGCGTACTGGCTGGTGCAGCATGTGAACCAGACGGGGCAGTTGAACCGGTACAAGGCGGACCGCGCGATCGAGGCGGAAGGCGTGAGCGGGCTGGAGCGGCAGGCGCGGGAGATCGAGCGCGACGTGCGGAACGTGGAGTGGCTGGCGGACGCCGCGGACCTGACGGGGCGGATGATGGACGACGCCCTGGCGGCGCTGACCACGGGCAGACCCGTGACACGGGACGCCATCCCTGAGGTGAAGGCGCGTCGTGAAACCCGGCGCGCGTGGGCGGTGGTGTGCGTGGATCATGAAAGGGGCGGGCTGGGCGTGGCGCGTGACCTGGCGAGGCCGATCGCGGGCGGGCAGAACGCGCTGCAACTGATGCTGGCGCGACTGGCGCGGAGTGAGCGGCTGGGGGGCGTGGCGCTGCTGTGCCGCGACGTCGAGGCGACGCGCGCGATCGCCGGGACATTGCCGGCGGGTCTTCGCGTGGAGTTTGCGTGGTGGAACGCGGACGATCGGGCGCGGCGGAAGGTGGCGGCGGGGCGCGCGTGGGCGCGGCACTGCTGGCGCGGCGGGGTGGCGAACCTGTCGGCGTACGACGAGGTATTCGACGCGGCGGCGTGTGCCGGGGCGATGGCTCAGTTCGAGATCGACGCGGCGGTGGTGCTGGGGCCTGATTGGTGCTTGGTCGATCCGGCGGTGGTGGATACGGTGATCGAGCGGCACGAAGAGCGCCCCGAGGGGCACCCGATGACGTTCACGCAGGCGCCGCCGGGCTTGGCGCCGTGCCTGCTGTCGCGCGGGCTGGTGGAAGAGTTCGCGCGGGTAGGTGGGGTGCTGGCGTCACCGGGGGCGACGGTGGGGGGCTTGCTCGGGTATCAGGTGGTGGCGCCGCAGGGTGATCCGATCGCCAAGCCGGCGTGCGTGGCGGTGCCGCCGGGCGTGCGGGATTGTCTGGTACGGTTCATCCCCGATACGCCTGTGCATGCGGCACGGTTGGCGATGCTCGCCGAGGCGCTGGGCGCGGGCGTGGTGTCGGCGGGCGCGGAGGAGGTTGCACGGGCGGCGATGGCGGCGGGGCTGCGCCGCGAGGGGCCGGTGGAGGCGCTCACGCTGCGCGTGTCGCGGGTATCGTCGCGGGGCGCGACGGGGTTGCGGCTGCGCGAGGCGATGGCGGCGGGGGATGCGCCGGCGGTGACGATCGAGGGGGACGGGTGCGATGTGCTGGACGTGCCGCAGGCGACGGAACTGGCGGCGATGGCGCGGGCGTACGGGGCGAGCGCGGTGCACGTGCGGACACGGCTGGCGCGCGCGGGGGCGGCGACGCGGCGCGTGTTGGCGCTGGCGGACGTGGTGAGCGTGGACCTGCTCGCGGAAGACGCCACGGGGTATGGCATGGTGACGGGAGACGATGGGTACGAGACGGCGCGGGCGGCGTTGGAGACGTTGATCGTGTCGACGCGCGCGGCGAGTGGTGATGAGGTGACCGTCAACCCACCCCCCGGCCCCTTCCCGCGGAGAGGGGGGGTGCGGTGGGTCGTGCCGCGGATGACGCGGCGCGATGAGGTGCTGGAGCAGGTGGAGCCGTTCTATACGCGGTGGCTGCTGGCGTGCGGGGCGTGCGTGATCGATGCCCGGCCGGATTCGCCGGCGGGGGCACGGATCGAGGCGTTGCCGCTGCCCGAGGCGGCGCGGGAGCGGCTCGGGTGGTCGCGGCGGGTGCTTGTGGCGAGCGAGGATGATGGCGAGCCGTTGCCGCTGGGTGATGCGCTGGTGGGAGTGGGGGACGCATGACGGGGGCCACGGCGATCATCCTGGCGCGGGCGGGGAGCAAGGGCGTGCCCGGGAAGAACGTGCGTGAGGTGGCGGGCCGGCCGTGCATCGCGTGGACAGTTGAACACGCACAGCGGTCGCGCGAGGTTTCGCGGGTGGTGGTGTCCACGGATGATGCGCGGGCGGCGGCGGTGGCGCGCGAGCTGGGCGCGGAGGTGGTGGAGCGGCCGGCGGACCTGGCGAGCGACACGGCGCGCGTGGACGATGCGGCGCGGCACGCGGCGCGGACGTTGGACGAGGGGCGCTCGACGCATGCACGAGACGCGGCGTTCGTGATGTTGTACGCGAATGTGCCGGTGCGGCCGGCGGACCTGACGGACCGCGCAGTGAAGTTGCTGCGGGAGACGGGGTGTGACAGCGTGCAGAGTTACCAGGCGGTGGGGAAGCATCATCCGTGGTGGACGGCGGTGGTGGGGGAGGGCGGGCATGTTCGGCCGTGGGAGGGCGACGTACTGAATCACGGGATGTTCCGGCGGCAGGACTTGCCGGCGGCGCACGTGCCGGACGGCGGGGTGATCGCGCTTACGCGGGCGGCGCTGATGCTGGAGGTGCCGGGGGTGCCGCCCGGGCCGCACGCCTTCTTCGGGAAGGATCGGCGCGGGGTGATCAACCCGGAGGGGAGCGTGGTGGACATTGATTCGGCGATAGACGTGGTGGTAGCGGAGGCGGTGTTGCGGGGGGCGCGATGAGGATCGGGGGGCGCGAGATCGGGTCGGAGTTCCCGCCGTACGTCATCGCGGAGGTGGGGGTGAACCACGACGGCTCGGCGGATCGGGCGCTGGAACTGACGCGGCTGGCGGCGCGGGCCGGGGCCGACGCCGTGAAGTTCCAGTTGTTCGAGGCAGACCGGCTGATGAGCCGGGCGGCGAAACTGGCGGCGTATCAGCGGGCGGCGGGCGAGACCGATCCGGTCGCGATGCTGCGTCGGCTGGAGTTGCCGATCGGGGCGCTGGAGGCGTGCGCGGCGGAGGCACACCGATTGGGCGTGCACGCGATCGTGAGCGTGTTCAGCGTGGAGTTGGTAAACGAGGCGGAACGCGTGCCGTGGGACGCGTACAAGACGGCCAGCCCGGACGTGATCAACAGGCCGTTGCTGGACGCGCTCGCGGCGACGGGCCGGCCGATGCTGGTAAGCACGGGCGCGAGCACACTGGCGGAAGTCGAGCGGATGCTCGGGTGGATGGCGGGCGTGAAGGATCGGCTGGGCGTGCTGCAGTGTGTGAGCGCGTACCCGACGCCGATCGAGCACGCGGCGCCGCTGGGGATGATGGCGATCAGCGGCGTGTTCCCGGGCGGGGTGGTGGGGTACAGCGACCACACGACCGGCGTGGAGTTCGGCGGGGTGATGGCGGGACTGGGGGCGATGGTGTTGGAGAAGCACTTGACGTACGACCGGAACGCGACGGGGCCGGATCACGGCGCATCGCTGGGGCCGGAGGAGTTTGCGGCGTACGTGCGCGGCGCGCGGGAAGGGTGGCGGCGTGGCGCAAGGACGAGGGAAGGCACGATTGAGAAGGTGGTGCTGGCGATCGAGCAGGACGTGCGGCGGGTGTCGCGGCAGTCGCTGACGTCGGCTCGGGCGATGCGCGCGGGGGAAGTCGTGCGGCGAGCGGACCTGACGATCAAGAGGCCGGGCACGGGCCTGCCGCCGTATGAGATGGAGCGGGTGGCGGGGTGCCGGTTGGCGCGGGACGTCGAGGCGGACATGCCGCTGTGTGAGGCGGATGTGTTGGTTCCGACGATGGCGCCGCGTTGAGTGTGGAAAGAAGCAGTTGCTGAATCGGGCCGAGGTGGTAGAGTGCGGCGGGTGGCTGGATCGCACATGGTCCGAGAACGGTGGATGACGTGGATGATGTCTGCGGCGCTGGTGTTGGCCGGGGTGTCGGTGCGCACGGGTGGGCAGCCGATCAGCGCGGCGTTCACGTACCAAGGGCGGCTGGAGCAGAGCGGCGTGCCGGTGGAGGGAGCGGCGGATTTGGTGTTTGTGCTGTTCGACGCGGCGGACGGAGGATCGGCGATCGGGCCAATGTTGGCGGCGAACGCGATCGACTTGCGGCGGGGCGAGTTCGCGGCAACGCTGGACTTTGAGGCCGGGTCGTTCGACGGGTCGGCGCGGTACCTCGAGGTTCGCGTGCGATGGCCGGCATGGGATGGGCAAGGGCAAGAGCCGGGGTACGAGACGCTCACGCCGCGGCAAGCGGTGACGGCGGTGCCGTACGCGGTAATGGCGTTGAATGCGCCGCCGGGGCCGCCCGGACCCGTTGGGCCGCCGGGTCCAATCGGGCCCGCGGGAGAGCGTGGTGAAACAGGCCCACCCGGGCCCACAGGGCCGACCGGACCGGAGGGCACGCCTGGGCCGGCGGGCGCTCCGGGTCCTGCGGGCGCGACCGGACCGCCGGGGCCTGTCGGGCCGATGGGACCACCCGGGCCGATGAGCGCGACGAGCCGCGCGGACGTGGCGGATCATGGGGTGGTTGCGCGTGCGGCCTCGCCGACGCTGGCCGAAGCGCAGGCGGACGCGGGCGTGGTGCAATCGCTGCTGAACGCGCACGGCGCGGTGATGTTCACAGCGCCGGGGGATTACTACCTGGGGGCGGCGGTGGTGATCCCCTCGGGGCGGGTGGTCTGGATCGGGCCGGGGGTGCGGGTGATCCGGCATGCGCAGTACGCGTCGGCGACCAGCGGTAGCGGGGCGCTGTTCCGTTTCAACGAGGGGACTCGGACGGAGAATGTGTGGATCGGCGGGGGTGGAACGATCGCGCGGGCGGAGGCGCTGGCGCCCGACGATCAGCACACGTGCCGGTTTGTCAACTACCGCGACCTGACGATCGAGAACATCACGTTCGAAACGGGCGTGGGGGTGGCGCCGGGCACGGGGGCGACGGGGAAGTACTGCGTGCTGTTCAACAACGGGGAGGGGACGGTGTGCCGCGGGGTGCGGTTCCGCGGCGCCTCGGCGTACGGAGGGACGAAGAGCGACGGGCTTCACTTTTCAGGGCGGCATTCCTGGGTGAAGCTGCTCGACATCAGCGGGACAACCGGCGACAACATGATCGCGTTCACGCAGTACGACTATCCGGCGTACTGGGACGCGGCGATGGTGGAGGGGCCGATCACGGACGTGCTGGTGGACGGGGTGTCGTTCACGGACAGTTTCGAGCCGTTCCGGATCGTGGGGCGCGCGGGGCCGAGCGGGGCGTACGCGGACGGGATTCGCGTGCGGAATCTTCACGGGCGGCTGCGCGAGAACGCGTTTGGCATGCGGGCGACGGTGGATGTGGGGATGTACGACCTGCCGATCCGCAACCTGGAGATCGAGAACATCACGATCACGGGCGGGTCGCCGGGGTACGCGGTGATCGACCTGGGTGCGTGGGGGCTGGAGAACGCGGTCGTGCGCGGGGTGAACGTTCCGCCGACGATGACGGGCGTGCGGGTCGGGCAGGGCATGCCGGGGATCGGCCGGCTGGAACTGAGCGGCGTGCGGAACCTGCGGCAGAGCGGATCGGGGGCGAACCTGATCGAGGTGCAGTCGAACGTGGACACGCTGGTGATCCGCGATTGCGAGATGCGGTCACAGACGCCGGCGGGGAGTTTCGCGGTGCTGGCGCCGTCGATGCCGGGCAGCGCGTGGATCACGGTGCGGCGGCTGATCGCGAGCGACAATGTGGCGGTCGGCGACGGGCAGGCGTCGTTCCTGGTGCTGCGCTCGGCCGGGTATGGGCGCGTGGTGGACGGCGTGCTGACGAACACGATGACGGAGGGGCTGGTGCGGGTGGTCTCGGGCCCGCCGAGCGTCGGGGCGGCGGCGGATACGCGCAGCCGATTCCTGTTCAACAATCTGACCATTCACGGGGATGGTGCGGCGAAGTTCATCGGGCAGGTGGACGCGGTGGTGTCGAACTGGTCGCGTGCCGGGAACGGCGCGTTCCTCTGGGCGGACACGACCGTGACGGGGAACCCGACGGTGGCGTTGAACCCCGAGTGGGTGACGGTGGTGCTGAAGGCGTCGGATTTTCCATCAACGGGCACCGGCACCTCGACGCTGAACCTGGCGAGCCTGCCGCGGTACGGCGACCGGATGCGGGCGACGCGCGGCGGGGTGTGCCAGGCGGTGAAGTTCCGGGTGATCGAGCCGTTCGCGGGCGGGGGCGTGACGTCGGCGACGCTTGCGGCGGGGTCGGTGGTGCACCCGACACGGTTCGCGTCGCTGGTGAACGCGATGACGGCCGGGACCACGGTGCGGACCCCGGACGACAAGTGGATGACCGTGGTGGAGCCGGAAACACTGGACGAGCCGCTGGCGGTGCAGGTTCGACTGACGGGGGGCGTGCCATCGGGGCTGACGGCGGGCACGGTGGAGGTGAGTTTCCTGATCGGGGCAACGATCAGCGCCGGGCCGTGACGGCGGCGGGTGTTGGGCGCAGGGGAACGCGGGCGCGATACGCTCGGGGCATGACCGGGCCGATCGATCTTGACACGGGCGTGCGATCGCGGATCGCGGTCGTCACGGGCAGCCGGGCGGAGTTCGGGCTGCTGGCGCCGGTGATGCGCGCGGTGGCGCGGCAGCCGGGGCTGGAGTTGGCGGTAGTAGCGGCAGGGAGTCACCTGGTGTCGCCCGGGCTGACGTATCGGGAGGTGAAGGCGGCGTTTCCGGTGGCGGCGTCTGTGCCGATGCAGGTGGCGGGGCGCACGGGCCGGGCGGCGGACGTGGAGGCGCTGGCGGCGGGGGTGGCGCGGTTCGGACGGGCGTTTGAGGGGCTGCGCCCGGGGTGGGTGGTTGTGCTGGGGGATCGCATCGAGGCGTTCGCGGCGGCGAGCGCGGCGAGCGTGGGGGGGTTCGCGCTGGCGCACGTGCACGGCGGGGATCGGGCCGAGGGTGTGGCCGACGAGGCGATGCGGCACGCGATCACGAAACTCGCGCACCTGCATCTGGCGGCGACGGCGGCGAGCGCCGAGCGGATCGTGCGGATGGGGGAAGACCCCGCGCGGGTGCACGTCGTGGGGTCGCCGGCGGTGGACGACCTGGGCACGATCCCGCCGGCGGACGACGCGCGCTGGGCGGACGTGGGCGAGCCGACGGCGGTGTTCGTGATGCACCCGATCGGGCGGGACGCGGAGACGGAGGAGGCCGGGGCGGCGCAGGTGCTCGCGGCGTTGACCGGGGAGCGCGTGCTGGCGTTACACCCGAACCTGGACGCGGGGCGCGAGGGTGTGCTGCGGGCCATCGAGCAGGCGGGCGGGTCGATCGTGGTGCGCGAGCACCTGCCTCGACGGGAGTTTGTGGGTGTGCTGAAGCGACTGGCGTCGAGCGGCGGGGTGGTGGTGGGGAACAGTTCCGCGGCGTTGATCGAGGGCGCGGTGCTGGGCGTGCCCGCGGTGGACGTGGGGCGTCGGCAGGCCGGGCGCGAGCGGTGCGCGAACGTCGTGCACGTCGAGGCGGAACGGACGGTGGCGGTGCGCGAAGGTGTGGACGCGGCGCGGCGGATTGATCGCGCGTCGATTACACACCCGTACGGGGACGGGCGCACGGGCGAGCGGATCGCGGGGATTCTCGCGGCGAGTTTCACGGCGCCGGTATCGCTGCGGAAGCAGTGTGCGTACTGAACGAACGCGGGGCTACGCTCTGCGTCCCTGGAGGAATGCATGCCCACGCCCGCCTACGCCGCGCTGTCCGCGACCACCCCGCTCGTGCCGTACTCCATCACCCGGCGAGAGCCCGGGCCGAAGGACGTGGCGATCGAGATCACGCACTGCGGGGTGTGTCACAGCGACCTGCACTTTGCGCGCAATGAGTGGAAGATGACGCCGTATCCGTGCGTGCCAGGGCACGAGATCGTGGGGCGGGTGACGAAGGTGGGTGCGGCGGTGCGCGGGTTCAAGGCGGGGGACCGGGTGGGCGTGGGGTGCCTGGTGGATTCATGCCGGACGTGCGAGAGTTGCCGTGCCGGGCTGGAGAACTACTGCGACACCGGGTTCACGATGACGTACGGCTCGCCGGACGCGCACCAGGCCGGGCCGCACACCTTCGGGGGGTACTCCAAGGCGATCACGGTGGATCAGGACTTCGTGCTGCGGATCCCGGAGTCGCTGAACGCGGCGGGGGCGGCGCCGCTGCTGTGCGCCGGGATCACGACGTATTCGCCGCTGCGGAAGTTCGGCGTGGGCAAGGGGACGCGCGTGGGCGTGGTGGGGCTGGGCGGGCTGGGGCACATGGGGGTGAAGTTGGCGGCGGCGATGGGGGCGGAGGTGACGCTGTTCACGACCTCGCCCGGCAAGGCCGAGGACGCCAAGCGGCTCGGGGCGCACCGCGTGGTGATCTCGAAGGACGCGGGGCAGATGCAGGGCGCGGCGAACACGCTGCACTTCGTGCTGAACACGGTCGCGGCGCCGCACGACCTCAACCCGTTCATCGCGACGCTGCGGCGTGACGGGACGATGTGCCTGGTGGGCGCGCCGGACCGGCCTCACCCGCCGCTGGAGTTGTTCCCGATGCTCTTCCGCCGGCGCGCGGTGGTGGGGTCGCTGATCGGGGGGCTGAAGGAGACGCAGGAGATGCTGGACTTCTGCGGGGCGCACGGGGTGACATCGGACGTGGAGGTGATTCCCATGGCGGGGATCAACGCGGCGTTCGAGCGGATGCTGAAGGGCGACGTGAAGTATCGGTTTGTGATCGACTTGGCGACGCTGTAGTGGCGGATAACTGGTCGGCGATCCGTCCAGGCCGCAGATTCGTCGTGGGAGCGAATCGACGAGCCTCGAAATGTATTGCATTTTTGTTGAGACGCGGTAGACTCGACCGGCACGCACGGGTCCATGGGGGAGAGAGAGGGAGAGACGATGCGCATCTTGGGGTATTCCATCGTGGCGGTGATGTTGGCGAGCGGGTCGGCAGGGGCCGCGGTGACGTATACCGACGGGACGTTCACGCCCAGCAATTGGGGCTTTGAACTGGTGACGCTCGCGGCCGGGGGGACATCGTCGGCGACGCAGGTGGCGGGGGGGAACCCCGGGATGGCGCGGCAACTGACCAACTCGGTGAACGGCGGCGGCACTGTGTGGGGCGTCAGCCGATACGGCACGACGAACGCCACGCGGTACGAACCGATGACCACGGGCGCGATCCTGAGCGTTGATTTCGCGATTGACTACCGATTCGTGCAGGGCGCGGGTGGTGACGGGCACGCGCTGGTGCTGGCGGCCAAGCAGGGCACGGCGGTATTCGGCGCGGCGTACACGGTGACGGGCAGCAGCGGGGCCTGGGGTACGTATGCCATCACGGGCGTGACCGCGGCGGATTTCACGCGGCTCGACGGCGCGGCCGGGGGGATCGATTTTTCCGCGACCGGCGCCCCGATCCGATTCGGGTTCGCGGTGGGCAACTCGTCGACGGGCACGCCGTACAGCAACACGGTGATGTACGACAACTTCGAGGTGGTCGTCCACAATGTGCCGGCGCCGGGCGTCGGGCTGCTCGCCGGGGCGGGGCTGCTGACGCTGGCGCGTCGGCGACGCTGATCGGACGTCGTGCGGGATCGAGGCGCGCGACCTTGCGGCGACGCATGAACTGTGCGACAATGCTTCTTCGCGAAATTCGCGATCGGAGCATTCATTCCATGCATGTCATCGCCTCTTTCGTTGTCGGCGTGGTACTCGGCGCGTCCGCCGCGGGCCAGACGGACAACATCGGGCACACGCGGCACACGCACCACCACAACCCCAGGCACGAGACCGACGCGCCCACCGCGGCGCGGTTCGTGACCACGCGGAAGAGCGAGATCGTGCTGCCCCTGCCCCAAGAGAAGGACGCGTTCGTGTTCGCGGTCTTTGGCGATCGGACGGGCGGCCCGGCGAGCGGGGTGGCGGTGCTGGCCGACGCGGTGCGCGACGTGAACCTGGTCGAGCCGGACCTGGTGATGACGGTGGGGGACCTGATCCAGGGGTACAACACGACCGAGCCATGGCTGAAGCAGTGCGAGGAGTACAAGGGGATCATGAACGAGTTGCGATGTCCGTGGTTTCCGGTGTCGGGGAATCACGACATCTACTGGCGGGGTCCCGGCAAGCCGCCGGGCGAGCACGAGGCGGACTACGAGGCGAACTTCGGCCCGCTGTGGTACGCCTTCCGGCACAAGAACTGCTGGTTCATCGCGCTGTACAGCGACGAGGGGAACCCGGCGACGGGGGAGAAGGACTTCGGCAAGCCCGACGCGCAGCGGATGAGCGCCGAGCAGTTCGCGTTCCTGAAGGACACGCTGGCGAAGGCGAAGGATGCCGATCATGTGTTCATTTTTCTTCACCACCCGCGATGGCTGGGGGGCGGGTACGGGGACGACTGGGACCGGGTGCACGCATTGTTGAAGTCGGCGGGGAACGTGACGGCGGTGTTCGCGGGGCACATCCACCGCATGCGGTACGACCCCCGGGACGGGATCGAGTACGTGACGCTGGCGACCGTGGGCGGGGCGCAGAGCTCGGTGGTGCCCGACGCGGGGTGGCTGCACCATTACCAGTTGGTGACGGTGCGGAAGAACCAGGTGGCGATGGCGTCGTTCCCCGTGGGGGCGGCGATGGACGTGAGGGAGTTGACGGGGGAACTGGCGAACCAGTGCGCCGCGATGGCCGATACGCCGCCGCGCATCCGGGGCGTGCTGGAGTTTGACGCGCAGGGGGCCGTGCGGCGGACGGTGACGGTGACGGTGAAGAACCCGACAACGCGCGAGGCGGACGTGACGGTGATGCCCGACAGCGCGGATGCGCGCTGGGTGGCGGTGCCGGATCATCGGCACGGGCGCGTCGCGGCGGGGGCGTCGGGGACATTCGAGTTCGAGGTCCGTCGCGGGGCGTTCGGCATGGACGAGTATCTCAGGCCGATGGAGTTCGTGGTGGACGCGGACGTGCTGATGCCGGGGCATCGGTACACGCTCCCGACGCGGCGGCACAAGGCGGCGATGTCGCTGGGAGCCTTGCCCGGGCCGACGGCGCCGGCGACGAACCAGGGGCTGAAGTTTGACGGAGCATCGGCGGTGCGGGTGTGGAACGATCGGTTTGAACTGCCCGACGGGCCGTTCACACTCGAGGCGCGATTCAAGGCCAACGCGTGGGACGCGCGGACGGGGCTGGTATGCAAGACGGAGAGTTCGGAGTACGGGCTGTTCGTGAGCCGGGGCGTGCCGAACTTCACCGTGAACTTGGCCGGGAAGTATGTGGAAGCCGGGCCGGGGCAGGCGGTGCTGCGGACGGGAGTCTGGCACCACGTGGCGGGGGTGTTCGATGGCGCGGAGGTTCGGCTGTACGTGGACGGCCGGCTGACGTCGCACGTGCAGGGGAGCGGCCCGCGGACGCCCAACGCCCTGCCGTTGATCATCGGGGGCGATGTCGGGGCGGACGGGAACCCGATGTCGTTCTTCAAAGGCGTGATCGACGGGGTGCGGCTGTCACGCGGTGCGTTGTACGAGGGCGAGGCATTCACGCCCCCGGTGAGGCTGGAAGCAGGCGATGCGACGGTGCTGCTGACGAATGTGGACGCGTTGCCAGCGGGATATCTGTGGCTGGAACGGCCGCATGGGGTGCTGGGGGAGGTGTTCGGGAAGGGCGCGGCGGTGGTGGGGGTGGAGTAGGGGAGAACCCGGCGCGGGATGCGGGCGTACGAATGGGTCGCCGCGGGGGTGGCTGTGGCCGGGGACGACGTCATGCGGAACATGCGAACATTGGTACTGGGCGTGCTGGGGCTGGCCGCGTGTGCGGCGGTGGTGGGGCTGGCGCGTCAGCCGGGCACGGGCGAATCGCCGTCGGTGACGAAGCAGAAGGAGACTGTGGTGAAGTACTCGAAGTCGGGGCGGGACGTGACGCCGCTCGGGCAGACCCGGATCGACGAGTTGGCCAAGGGATTGACGCCGGAAGAAGCGGCGGTGATTCTGGCGAAGGGGACGGAGCGGGCGTTCTGCGGGAATCTGGTCGACAACAAGAAGGACGGGACGTACCTCTGCCGGCTGTGCGACCTGCCGCTGTTTTCGTCCGGGGCGAAGTTCGACAGCGGGACGGGCTGGCCGAGTTTCTTCCAGCCGTTCGACCCGGCGCACATTCGCGAAGAGTCGGATCGTTCGTACGGCATGGTGCGGACGGAGATTCTGTGCGCGCGGTGCGGCGGACACTTAGGGCACGTCTTCGACGATGGCCCGAAGCCGACAGGTCGGCGGTACTGCCTGAACAGCGTGTCGCTGACGTTTGTCGAGAAGGACACGGCGCTGCCGGCGGGGGCGTTGCCGGTGAAGACCGAGACGGCGTACTTCGCGGGCGGGTGCTTCTGGGGGGTGGAGGACAGGTTTCAGCAAGTGCCGGGGGTGATCGACGCGGTGAGCGGGTACATGGGCGGGAAGGTGGCGAACCCGACGTACAAGCAAGTGTGCGAAGGCACGACGCAGCACGCCGAGACGGTGAAGGTGGTGTTCGACCCCGCGCGGGTGACGTACGGGCAGTTGCTGGAGTGGTTCTTCAAGTTTCACAATCCGTCGCAGGTGAACCGGCAGGGGCCGGACGTGGGGACGCAGTACCGCTCGGCGATCTTCACGGCGGACGCGGGGCAGCAGGCGGCGGCGGCGGCGTTCATCGAAGCGCAGCGGAAGACGCCGCGGTACCTGCACTACGGCGTGGCGACGCAGGTGGTGCCGATCGCGGAGGCGGGTGAGTTCTGGCCCGCGGAGGAATACCACCAGGACTACCACCTCAAGCACGGCGGGTCGTGCGCGCTGCCGGAGATTGAATAGACCGCGTCGCAACCGGCCGCCCTAGTTCCCAATACACTCGGTGCGGAGGTGCGGCATGGTGCGATTGGTGTGGGCGGCGTTGGCGTGCGTGATGATTTCGGCGTGGCCGGCGTGGGCGCAGCACGTCGAGGGCCAGGCCGGGCCGATGGGAACGATGGTGCCGCGGCGGTCGCTGGCGACGTACGCGAGGTTGGCGGGGATGACCCCGGACCAGCGCGAGCAGGTCGGCGTGCTGTACGACGGGTACCGGGCCGCGTATTTCGAGAATCGTCGCGCGTGCAACGCGAAGGCCGAGGCGCTGAGCACGGCGGCCCGGGAGGCCGGCGGGTCTTCCTCGAAGGACCGGGGCGCGGTGGTGCTGGAGTATGTCGATAAGGCCGAGGCCCTGGAGAGGGCGTTCTTCGAGGACATGAAGGCGGTGCTGACGCCCGCGCAGTCGGCGCGGTTTGACCGCGTGGAGCGGGCAAGGCGGCGGGAGGTGGGGTTGCGGTTCGCGTTCTCGGCCGGCTCGAACGTGGACCTGTTCGATGTGGCCGAGGTATCGAAGGTCGCGTTGACCGGGCCGGTGCTGGAGGCGTTCGACCGATACGAGGCGGACATGGACCGGGCGCTGGTGAATCGACTCACGGTCCTGAAGCGGGTCTTCTCGCGCGTGAAGGACGAGGACGATATCGTGTCGAAACCGGCGGTGATGCAGGAACTGGTGCGCGACCTGTTCGAGGCCGGGTTCCGGGTGCGCGACGTGAACCGGCGGGCGGTGCGGGAGATCGCGCCGCTGCTGGATGAATCGACGCGGGCGGCCTTCGAGGCTGCGCACCGCGCCCGTGCCATGCCGCGCGTCTTTGGTCCCGGGGCGGTCGAGACGCTGATCGCGAAGGTCCGCGCCGAGGCAGGGTTGACGGCGGAGGCGACGGAAGAACTCGGGCGGCTGGAGGCGGCCTACCGGCGCGACGTCGGCCCGATCAATGCGCGATTGGCGACGGAGATTGAGAACCGCGAAGTCGAGTACACGACGCGGTTCGCGGAACTCATGGACGATTCTCATGCAGAGCACGAGCCGGGCAAGGTGCCGTTGTATGACGCGTGGAAGGCCCGGCGCGATCTGGACGAGGGCGTTGTTCATCGCCTTTCCGCCCTGATTCCCAAGGGTCGCTTGGATGACGCGCCGCCCCCAGTGTTTCTCGACTACCGGCACGTCGCCGAGCCGGACTTTGACGAGGAAGAGCGGCGTCAGGACAGCGACGACGAGCAATAACCGGGCGGCCGGCACGTTCGGCGTGGGCCGACGTGCGCGGCGCGGAGTGTTCGCGCGCCCATGCTCGGCGAGTTTCTACGGAGCACAGCATGAAAACGACATGGCGCGGCGTGGGCGGATTGATCCTGGCGGTGGCGATGGTGGCGGGCGCGGCGCCCGCGCAGCCGGAGAATCGCCCGGGTGGAGATCGCCCCGCGCAGCCCGGGGATCGGCCCGGCCAGCCCGGACAGCGCGGCCCGGGCGGGCCACGCGACGGCGGGGGGCCGTCGATCGAGGGGGCCATGAAGTCGATCAACCGGGCGTTCCGGACGGTGCGGCAGGAGATCGGGAAGCCCGACAGCAAGCCGCAGGTGCTCGCGGCGATCAACCAGATGCAGGCCGGGGCGGTGGCGGCGAAGGGGCAGGCGCTCAAGGCCGAGGGCAACGCCGAGCAGCAGGCGGCCCGCACGCTGGAGTTTCGCCGGGCGATGATCGACCTGACGCGGACGCTTTTGCAGTTGGAAAGCGACGTGCTGGACGGCAAGCCGAGCGAGGCCGCCGCGGGCGTGGCGAAGATCCAGGCGATGCGCGAGCAGATGCACGAGAAGTTCGGGGTGAAGGACGACGAGTAGCAGCGCCGATTCGTCAGGAGTTCTGCACCTTGAACACACCGGCGGCGACGCCGGCGCCGAGAATCGGCCCGACGAGGTAGAGCCAAAGGTGCGTGAATGATCCGGTGCCGAGCAGGGCGTGAATGACCGTCGGCCCCGTGCCGACGGCGGGGTTGAACGCCGCGTCCGAGATGGAGCCGACGGCGAAGGCGCCGGCGGTCACCGTGAGGCCGATGGCCAACCCGTAGTACGAGTTGCCCTCGACCTTCTTCACCGTCGCGACGTTGAGCACCACGAGGACGAGCATGAAGGTGAACAGGGCCTCGGCGAGGATCACCGCGGGGGTGGCGACGTCCTTGCCCGGCGCGGGCGCGAAGGTAGACGCGGTGAGGATGGAGGCGAGGTAGGCGCCTGCGAGGCCGCCGAGGAGTTGCACGAGGATGTACAGAGCGCCGTCGCGCGGAGAGACTTTGCGGCAGAGGAGCAGGCCGACGGTGACGGCGGGGTTGTAGTGGGCGCCCGAGATGTGCCCGCCCATGTAGACCAGGGCCATGAGGCCCACACCGATGGCCAGCGGGGCGAGGGCGCCCGCGAAGGCGACGGCGCAGCCGACGATCAGCACCAGGAACAGTGTTCCCACGAACTCGGTGATGTACTTCCCCATGCGTGAGTCCCCCACGATCGGTCCCCGGGCCTACCCGCCCTTGGGCGCGTCGGCCTGCATCTGTTCGATGAAGCGGTTGGATTCGGCGATGGACGCCTCCATCTCGCGGATGAGGGTGGTGACGTCGCGTTCGATCTCGGCGGTGGTGCCCTGGAGGCCCGCGATGGCCCGGGCGTTGAGATTGTGCTTCAGGAAGAGCACCTGGTCCTTGAACGCGGCGAGGACGGGGTCCATCTTGGCCTCGGCGGCCTTCATGGCGGCGAAGAGCCGGTCGTACTGACGCTGGGTGTCCATGAGTTGCCGCTCGCTGCTCCGGCGGAGCGCATCGCTGGAGTACTGCTTGAGTTCCTCGTTCCACTCCTTGAAGAGGGCCGTGGCGACGCGGTCAACATCCTTGATGCGGCCGCGGACGGCGTCGGCCTTGGACTGCGCCCGTTCGTGCTCGTCGCGGAGTTTCTTGTACTGCGATTCGAGTTCCCCGCCGGAGACCTTGGTGACGGCGAGGAACTCGTCGAGCGCGCTGGCGAAGGTGACCTTGGCCTCCTGCTGGGCATCGCGGGCGTCCTTGACGTTGTCGACGAGTTGCTCGCGCTTGGCGTAACCGAACTTTTCTTTCAGCGCGATGCCCGCGGAGGAGCACGCCCCGAGCAGGCCCGACGTTGCCAGCATCAGCACGATGATCGCCGTGGAACGAAGCATGGGGCACCTCCGAGGGCGCATGATACCCGAAGTCGGATCGGGCTACAGGCCCAGGGATGTGAGGGAGGACTCGAGATCCTGGGCGTAGTGCCCGCCGAAGAGTCGGGTGTGGACCAGGAGCGGGTAGAGGTTGTAGAGGGCGCACCGGGTCCGTTCGAACTCACGCCAGTCCACATCGGGCACGCCACGCTGTTCGCGGTAGGCGAGCTCGAATGTCGGGCCGAGGGTCGAGAAGAGGCGGATGAACGCGAGTTCGACCTCGGCGTGGCCGAAGTACGGCGAGGGGTCGATCAGCCCGGTGACGCGCGGGCCGTCGCTCAGGATGTTCCCGCTCCAGAGGTCGCCGTGCAGGAGGCTGGCGGGGGGTGTCGCCGGCAGGAACTCGCCGAGGCGCGAGGCGAGGTGCTCGAGGCGTCCGGCGATGCGCGGGGCGAGCGACCCCTCACGGGCGGCGGCGTGGGCCAAGGGGAGGAGACGCCGATGGGCGAAGAACGTCGGCCAATCGTCGGCCCAGCCGTTGGTCTGTGGGAGCGGGCCGATGGTGTTGTCGAAGTCCAGCCCGTAGCGGCCGTCGGGCGAGGTGACGGCGTGCAGCGCGGCGAGGAGGTCGGCGGCGTGGGCCTGGGCCTGGCCCGCGCCCGTCCGCCCCGGCATGTCCTGCATCACCAGCAGCGTCGCTTCGGCGTGTACGACCCTCGGCACGGGCAACGACGATCGCTCGGCGAGCAGACGCAGCGAGACAGCCTCGACCTCAAGCCCCGCGGGGGCCTGCTTGGCGACGAGTGTGCCACCTTCGGGCAGGTGCAGTCGAACCACGGTCCCCGCGGCCCCGCCCCCGAGCGGTTCGATCCGCGTCGGACGCTGTCCCAGTACACGCTCGAACACGTCGGCGTTCATGGCGTGGGCAGGGGTTGTTGCCCGAGCACGGCGAGCCAGTCGCGCATGGCGGCGTCGGCGAGTGCGGCCTTTTCGGCGAGGTCGGCGCGGGCCTTGGCGTAGCGCTGCATCCCCTCAGCGGAGACAGGCGCGGGGCGGAGTTCGCCCTGGTCGCGACAGTGCTTCAGGAAGAGCGTGCGGTCGGCGAGTTCGGTGCTCGCGCCGCGGAGTGCGTCGAGCACGCCGCGGAGCGATTGATTCACGGTGCGGCGCGTGGCCCTGGCAAGATCGAGACGCTGCTCCGCGTCGGCCCGCAGGCCCTTGTCATCGTAGAGGCGGAGTTCGCCCTTCCAGTTGTCGAGCAGGTCCTGGGAGCGCGTCTCGGCGAGGGCCTGGGCACGGTCGGCGGCGTCGAGGCGCGATTGAACCCGGATCATCTGGCGACGGGCCAGGTCGTAGGCCGTCGCCGGGTGCACGCCTTCGAGCGCCTCGTCGGCGAGCATGTCCAAGGCCCGTGTCAGGGCGGTGACGGCCTGGTCGCGCGTGTCAACGGCGGATCGGTAGGCCCGGGCCGTCTGCCCCGTGCGGTCGCGGACGAAGGCCTCGGCGATCGGGGGCGAGGTCGAGCACGCGGCGAGGGCCAGAGTCAGCAGCACGCCGAGCAGGAGTCGCGCGGGGGTCATGGGGGATCATTCGCCCGCCGCGATGGTGCGGCACAGCAGGTCCAGGAGTCGCGTCGCGACCGGCCCGGGATGGCCTTCGCCCACGGGGTGTCCGTCGAGGTGGGTGACGGCGGTGACCATCGTGAGGGTGCCGCAGAGCAGCACCTCGCGGGCGTCGGCGAGTTCCTCGCGGGGGATCGGGCGCTGGGTGATGGTCAGGCCGGCGGCGCGAGCGGCGTCGAGGAGCAGGTCGCGCGTGACGCCCGCGAGGATCGGGGCATGGTCGAGCGGGGGCGTGACGATCTCGCCGTGCGGCGTCACGATGAGGAGGTTGGCGGAGGTGGATTCGGCGGCGTAGGCGCGCCCGTCGGGCATGGCACGGACGAGTATGGCGTCGTCGGCGCCGGCCTCGTGGGCCTCGTAACCCGCGAGGATGCCGCCCATGAGCGAGATGGACTTGACATGCCCACGCAGCCAGCGGGTGTCGGGCGTCGAGATGCAGTGCTTGGCGGGCACGGCGGCGTAGTGGGCCAGGCTCGGCGTGGGCGTGGCGAAGGCGAAGACGGTGGGGGGGAGGTTCTCCGCGGGGAGGCGCGAGCGGGGTGGGTGGTGCGGGGCGGGCGAGCCGCGCGTGACTTGGACGTAGAGGAAGGCATCGCGCAGGCGGTTGGCGTCGAGCAGGCACGCGCAGAGGTCCGCGAGGCGCGAGGCGTCGAAGGGGATGCGGGCTTCGCGCAGGCCCGCGGCGAGGCGGGCGGCGTGGCGATCAAGGGCGACCACGCGGCCGTCGAAGGCGCGGAGGCCCTCGTAGAGGCCGTCACCGAAAAGAAACCCGCGGTCGAGCGGGCTGATGCGGGCGTGGTCGAGAGGGACGAGCGTGTCGTGGAGGTAGGCGATCACGGGGCGCAGCGTAGGGCGTCGGCTAGTTCTTCAAGGCCGAGGCGATGCGCGGGACGGCGTCCTTGAGGCAGTTGCGAAGGGCGTTCTCGTAGGCGTCACGGACGTTGAGGAGCACGCCCTGGGCCGAGCGGGCCGATCCGTCGCCCGAACTCGTGAACTCGGTGACGCCCTTGGCGGAGACGACGCGGAAGGCGATGACGACGCGCGCAGTGATTTCGGAGCTCGACCAGTGGTTCTTGGTGTTGCTGCCCATCTCGGTGATGGTGGATTCGACGCTGGCCAGATCGGCGCGGGGGGCGTCGGCCTCGCTGGCGTTGATGCCCGCGGCGCGGAGTTCGCCGGCGATGGCGCCGCGTGCCCACTCGTTGATGGGGAAGGCGGAGAGGACGTCGGCCTGCTTCTTGCCGGATTGATGGGTGAACTCCCCGATGATGCGGAGGTTGGTGCGGGACGAAGGCAGGCCGTGCGCTTCCTTGGTCATCAGGACCATCACGGGCTTATCTTTCTGGTTGAACCTGGCCTGGGCGGGGATGTACCGCAGGCCGATGGCGCGGTCCTGGGCTTTACAGCCTGGGAGCCACAGGGCGGCGAGCGCGATCACCATCAGCATGCCGATTCGCGACAGGGTCATGGGGGCCTCCTTTGGAATAGGCCTCCCCAGTGTACCGTGGGACGCCCGATCCGTGAGCCTTGGGGCGAAAGGACTTGCGGATACCGAGCGTTCGTGCGACAATACCCGGACGTTTGAAGGAGCCGCCCATGTCCTCGATGATCGAGTTCACCCGGAACTACCGCGACGCTTCGACCACAACGGGGTATCAGTTCGAGTTCTACTGCGACCATTGCGGGTCGGGGCTGATGTCGCCTTACAAGCAGAGCAAACTGGGACTGGCCGGGGGGGTGATGCGGGCGGCGTCGAGTTTCTTCGGCGGGTTGGGTGGGGCGGCGTCGGCGGCGAGCCAGAGCAACGACCTGCTCCGCGGCAAGGAGCGCGACGAGGCCCTGCGCGAGAGCGTGGCGGAGGTCAAGAAGCAGTTCAATCAGTGCAAACTGTGCGGGTCGTGGGTGTGCCAGAAGGCGTGCTGGAACTCGAGCCGCAACCTGTGCCAGAAGTGCGCCCCGGACCTGGATATGGAGTTGGCGTCGGCCCAGAACAAGGCACGGGCACACTGGATGCAGCGCAAGGCGCTGCAGACGGACATGATCGCGGACATCGACATCACCAAGGACGGCGGGGGCAAGCCGGCCCTGCCCGCCGGGGGGGCCAAGTGCGAGTGCGGGGCCACGATCACGGGCAAGTTCTGCCCGGAGTGCGGGAAGCCCGCGCCCGCGCCGGCGACGAAAAAGTTCTGTTCCAACTGCGGGAATGAGGCCGGGCCGACGGCCAAGTTCTGCGGCACCTGCGGCACGACGCTCTGAACATTCAGGGCCGCACGGTTCCTGTACCTTCGAACGTTACGGAGGGGCGGCCCAGCCCGGTTTCGCGGAGTGTCTGCCGCCACGATCCGGGCGGGACGTACACAAGTTCGCCCGAGGCGTGGAACGGGGTGCCCGCCGTCACGTCGAGGGTGCACGCCGCCGGGAGGAGGAGCGTGCGCTCCCCAAAGCCGGGGAGTGAGAGGCGGGGCATGCGTTCCCCCACGAACGCCTTCGTACCGTTGATCGAGAGTTCGTAGCGGATCGTGTCGAGGGGGATCGCGTCACGGTTGGGGTTGGATGCGCGGATTTCGAGCGTGACCACGGACACGCCGCCGTCCGTCGACGCGCGGGCCGAGCGGACTTCGAGCGTGGGGGGAAGGGCCGAGCGGCAACCGGAAGCGGCCAAGGCCGCGGCGAGGCAGACGGGCACGAGCGCGTAGCGCATGGCCCAGTGTACGAGAATCCGGGCGTGGGCGTCAGTCGCCGGGGATCGAGACCCACCCCGTCTCGGTGCCCGAGGCCAGGGTGTGGTAATCGTCGGCGATGACGGCGGCGCCGTGCGCGAAGGCGTTCCAGTGCACCATGAGGCAGGTCATGGCGACGAACACGCCCCACGCGGCGACTTCGCTCAGCCGGGCGCGGCGGAACCAGAAGAGGACCCCGACGCCGAAGACCGTGAGGGCGAGTTTCCAGACCACCACCAGGGCGGCGGAGTTGTGGGCCATGACCAGCCGCGCGATGGGGTTGTTCTCGACCATGCCGACGTTGGTGACAAAGAGGAGGGTCATGTAGAGGTCGGCCAGGCTCATCAAGGCGGTGGCGATCAGCAGCACGGTCACGCGCTGCCCCCGCGCATTGGGCGTGGCGGCGAATCCGAGGGGATCGAGCCAGGTTCCGGCCCGACGGCCCGCCGGCGGCGCGATCGTGCTCGTTGCGTGCTCGGGCATAATCCCCCCATCGGACAAACTCGAGGGAGGGTTCAGCCCGCCCGCGCAGACGCGCCAGGTGCGCTGGCCGATCGTGGCGTGCGGACAATCTGCGGGGGTCGCGCGGCGGAACCCTCGTCATGGCACGATGGAGGACGCGGGAGGACTTTCCGAGCGGACTCGGGATGATCGCGTGAATCAGCGGTACAACCGAGGGCGTGCGGAGGGCGTATCTTCCTGCGGAGGCTGCATGCGTCCGATAGCGGTGGTGATGGCGGCGGCGGTGCTCGTCTCGGCGGGCCAGGCGCTGGCCCAGCGCGCGCGGGCTGTCAATCCCGACGACTCGGTCGTGGCTGGGGATGCGCTGATCCGGGTGCGGGAACTGGCCGACGCGGGGAGCGTGCCCGAGGCCTTGCGGGTGTTGCAGCAGGTGCTGGAGCAGGAGGGCGACCGGCTGTTGCCCAGCCCGAACGACCCGGATCTGTACCTACCCGTACGGGGGGTGGTGCACGAGCTGTTGCTGGGGTGGCCTGAGTTGCTGGCGCGGTACCGGGCCCAGGAAGGTCCACGGGCCGAGCAAGTACTGGCCGCGGGTGATGCGGCGTCGGTCGAGCAGACGCGGCTGCTGACCCCTTCGGGGTTTGAAGCGGTCCTGCGATTGGCGCAGACGGATATGGAGCAGGCGCGGTTCGAGAGTGCGAGGCTGATGCTGGAGCAACTCGAGCGGCATCCGGAAAGGCAGCCCGGGACGGCGCCGGCGAAGGACGCCGCGGCGCTCGCGTTGACCATCGCGTCGTTCATTGCGCGGGACGACGTTCAGGCATGGGCCGGGCGGTGGGCCACGGAGGCGGGTGTTGCGACGGCGACCCCGTCGACGGTACCGATCCCCCGCATGGCCCGGCCGTCGTTCATGCTGACCGGCGAGGGGCCCGAGATCGACCCCACGATCGTCCCCACGCTCCCCCTTCAGTCGGCGGTGATCGACCCGAGGCCGCCGGAGATGGCGGCGGATACCCCGCGCGGCGCGTGGCAGTTTCCGGTGTTGTGGGGCGAGACGGTGTACCTCGCCGACACCACGGGCATCCAGGCGCGAGATGCGACCACGCTCTCGGCGCTGTGGTCGGCGGCCTTTGCGCCGGCGCCGACATCGGCCCGCGGCGCGGACCCGTTCGGCTCGATGATGGGCGCGGTGCCGTCTTCGCCGGTGGACCCGGCCAGCCCCGCGGTGGGCCGCGGGGTGGTGCTGGCACACGACGCGGGGTTCGAAACCGACGCCCGGCGGTATCCGCGCACGGTGTACGCCTTCGACGCGCGGAATGGGCAGGCCCTGTGGGGGGCCGAGCCGTCGTCGTTCGAGGAGCGCCTTGCCTCCTCGACGATCCGCGGGCCGGTGGTGGTCGCGGACGACGTGGCGATCGTGACGATGCGCGAGCAGGGGTTGGCGGTACGCGTGAACAAGACGCACCTGGTGGGGCTGGACCTGCACACCGGGCGGGCGCGATGGGTACGCCTGCTGGGGAGCGTGGGGACCAACCCGTGGGGGCGCGGCTTCGCGCGGGCGGAACTCACGACGGTGGACCGCGGGCTGGTGTTTCGCGGGGACGAGATGGGCATCCTCGGGGCGTTCGAGGCGGCGACGGGGCGTCCGCGCTGGGTCCGGCTGACGCACGCCCCACGCCAGGCGGACATGGCCCGGTGGCCCGCGCCCACGCCCAACCCCGCGTACGAGGCGACGGCTCCGCTCGTGGTCGGCGACTCGGTGTTCTACGTGGAGCCGGGGCAGGCGGGGATCGTCCACGTGTCGATCCACGACGGCGTCCTGCGGGCGCAGCGCGACGGGTCGAGCCTGGGCGAGCCGCGGTATCTTCTGTTGGCGGGGCGAACGCTCGTGGGCGTGGGGCCGACGCGCGTGGCGTGTGTGCCGCTGGACGAACTGCGTGAGGGGGTCGTCCGACTCTCGTCGGACTATCGCACGCCGGGCATTGCCGGGCGCGCGGTGGTCGCCGCGGGACGTGTTCTCCTTCCGTTGGCGGAGGGGGTGGCAATCCTCGACCCGTCCAACCCCGGCGCCGAGGTCCGCCGCCTGACGATGCCCACGGCGGGCAATATCCTGGCGGTGCGTCGTGACGAGTCCGGCCCGGCGCATCTGCTGATGGTCGATGGGCGGGCGATCCACGCGTACGTGGGATGGGATCAGGCCCGATCATTGCTGGACGCGCGCGTGGCGGCCTCGCCGAATGATCCCGCGCCGCTGCTGACGTACATCGAGTTATTGCATCGGGCGGGGCAACCGGGGCGCATCCCCGCGTTGGCGCAGGCCGCCGCGACGCTTATCGAGCAGAGCCGAGACGCCTTGGCCCGCGATCGGCTGTTCACACTGGTGCTGTCGCTCGTGCGGCGGTCGCGCGAAGCGATGTCGGTGCCCGCGGTGCCGGAACGGACGCTGGAGGCGGCGCCGATCCGCGACCCGGCCATCATCGCGCCGCTGCTCCTGGTGCTGGAGCGGGCCGCGGACACGCCCGCGACGACGACAACCTACCTGCTGGAGCGCGGGTGGTTCGAGCAATCGCAGGGAAACGCCCGCGACGCGGTCGAGGCCTACCAGGCCATTCTCGCGAGCACGCCGTTGCGCGAGGCGCCCGCGGGGTCGAGCGCCGCGGGGGATGTTCGGCTGGGGAGCGCCGCGACCGCGGGCGACGAGGCCGCGGCCCGGCTGAGCGACCTGCTGCGCCGGACAGGCCCCGGGCCGTACGCCGCGTTCGATGAAGAGGCGGCGTTGCAGGCGGCGTCGGCGTCCGGGGACGCGCTGGCGGACCTGGCCCGGCGGTACCCGGCGTCGGCGGTGGCGGCGGACTTGTGGGAACGGTCCGCGGCGCATCATCTCGCGGGGGGGCGGCGCTATGAGGCGCGCCGGGCAGCGGGCGCTGGGCTAGCCGCGGCGGAACTCTCGGCCGCGATCGGGAGGCCGCAACAGGAGCCGCGCCTTGCCGCGCTGGCCTCGCAGGTGCTGGCGCTGGCCGATTCGCCCGCCGATACCGGGTCGCTCTACCGCCTCATGATGCGACTGAGTGAAACCTATCCGATGCTCACGCTGGAAGGGGGGGAGACCCCCGCCGCCGTAGCGGCCCGGCTGCGCCTTCGGCTCACGCAGGCCGGTGGATCGTCCACGATCGGCCTCCGCCCGGTGATGGGTCAGGTCATCGAGCACTTCGACCCCAGGCCGGTGCTGTTCCGGGGCGGGCCGTTGTGCGCCACGGACAGCGTGGTCATGCACGCGGCGTCGACCGGTACGCTGGCCCTGTGGGCCACGGACGCGTCAACCGGATTGCTCCAGCCGATCTGGACCTTGCCCGCGCCCGACGCGCCCCCGGCGGTCATCATGATCACGCCGGAGTACACGGTGCTTCATTGGCCCGGGACGCGTGGCGGGTGGCTCCAGAGCGTGCATGTCTCGGGGCGAACCCTCTGGCGCACCCCGGAGTTCCTCGACACCTTCGCGATCCCGCCCGGGGGTGGACCGCCCGATCGCACGCCCACGCCGCTGGATGGGCAGGTCCGCAGCGACGACCTCATCGTCTCGACCGATGGCGAAACTCTGGCCCTGGCCCAGCGCGCGGGGCACACCCTGGTGGTGGACCTGCGCACCGGGCAGCGGCTCTGGGCCGATTCGCTCCCGATCACGCGGGTCTATGACCTGTCGCACGTGGGCTCGACGCTGGTGGCGGCGGGGGCGTCGCGCGACGGCGAGGCGCAGGTGCTCCGCCCGGTGGTGATCGCGGTCGACCTTCGTACCGGCGCTGCCCGGGCGCGGCTGGACCCGCGCTCGGTCGGGGACCATCCACGCTGGGTCCGATCGCTGCCGGGGGGCGATGCCCTCATGGCGTCGGCGACCGGGCTAACGCGGTATAACCCGGTCGACGGCGCGATACGCTGGACCCGCCCCGGCGACCCCGGGCGCGGCTCGATCGGCGGCTGGATCGTGGGCGAACGGTCGTTCGTGATGGATTCAGAACTGCGCCTGTGGAGCGTGGCGCTTGCCGACGGCACGGTCGCGTCCGAACCGCTCGACACGCGCGACCGGATCACGCTCCCCGCCGAGGCGGCGGTCTTCGGGGATCGGTTCACCATCGCCAGCGCCCAAGGCATGCTGACGTACACCGCCGGGGGGGTCCTGATCGGGGCGGACGGGCTGGATTCCTCGCGGCTTCAGATCATCGGGCAAACCCCGACCCTCACGGTGATGCTCGAACTGCCCGGGGGCTTCGACACGGCCCAGGGCGAACTGGGCCGGCTGCTGATCCTGGGTACGCCCACCGGCAAACTCCTCGCGTCGCACCGCATCCGCCTGCACGACATGCCGACCTCGGCGCTGGTCCTCGACGGAAAGATCATCATCGGGCAGGGCGTGGCGACGCTGGTCCTCGACGCGCACCCCGAGCGGTGAGGGCGACTTCTACACTCTGCCTCGCGTGAGCACCACCGACCCAACCCCCCCGGACTGGACGCCCGATTCATGGCGATCGAGGCCGGGGTGCGACATTCCGTACCCCGACACCGCGGCGCTGGCGCGTGAGGCGGCTCGGCTGGCGACGCTCCCCCCGCTGGTGACCAGTTGGGAAATCGAGCGTCTGCGGAGCGAACTGTCCCAGGCCGAAGTGGGAAAGCGGTTCGTGCTCCAGGGCGGGGACTGCGCCGAGACGCTGGAGGACTGCCGCCCGCAGCCGATCGCGTCGAAGTTGAAGATCTTGCTCCAGATGTCGCTGGTGCTGGTGCACGGGCTGAAGAGACCGGTGACGCGGGTGGGGCGGTTCGCCGGGCAGTACGCCAAGCCCCGCACCAACCCGACAGAGACGCGCGACGGGGTGACGTTGCCGAGTTACTTCGGGGACCTGATCAACCGCGCGCCCTTCACCGCGGCGGACCGCACGCCCGACCCCGGGCTGCTGGTGCGCGGGTATCAGCACGCGGCCCTCACCCTGAACTTCATCCGGGCGCTGGTGGACGGGGGCTTCGCCGACCTGCACCACCCGGAATACTGGAACCTGGCGTTCATGACGCACGCGTCGCTCTCGCCGGCGCTACGGGCCGAGTACGAGCGGACGACGGCGACGCTGGCCGACGGACTGCGCTTCATGGAAGCGCTGGGCGAAACGACCATCGATGAACTGACGCGGGCGGAGTTCTTCACGAGCCACGAGGGGCTGAACCTGCACTACGAACAGGCGCAGACGAGGCGCGTGCCTCGGCGGGAGGGGTATTACTGCCTCACGACGCACCTGCCGTGGATCGGGGAGCGGTCGCGCGCCCTGGGCGGGGCGCACGCCGAGTTCTTCCGTGGGGTGCGCAACCCCGTGGGCGTGAAGGTCGGCCCGAGCGCGTCGCCCGACGAGGTCGCGGCCTTGGCGCGGCTGCTCAACCCCGCGAACGAGGCGGGGAAGGTGGTGCTCATCCTTCGCCTGGGGGTGGGCAAGCCCGCGGCGCTCCTTCCCCCGCTGGTCCGGGCGATGGAAGGCCGGCGGGTGACGTGGATGTGCGACCCGATGCACGCGAACGGCACGACCACCCCCACGGGAATCAAGACGCGTTCCTTCGACGCCATCCTGCGGGAACTCGAGGAAGCGCACGACACGATGAAGGCGCTGGGCGTGCCCCTCGGGGGTGTGCACTTCGAGTTGACGGGCGACGACGTGACCGAGTGCGTGGGTGGGGCCGCGGGCCTCACCGAGGCCGATCTTTCCACGAACTACGCGACGGCCTGCGACCCGAGGCTGAACTACCAGCAATCGCTGGAGATGGCGTTCCTGCTGGCCCGGAAGATGGGCGGCGGGAACGGGCGTCTACGCTGACAGCCGTGCCCCCGCTGCCGCGCCAGCCCGTGCCCATGCTCGTCGCGCTCGAGGAGGAGTTGCGGTTCGCGCCGCGGGAGGCGCGCCTGCGGTGCATGGATCGTGCCGAACGGCTCAGCCGGACGATCGAGGACGCCGCCGAGTACCCCGCGCCGTGGGTGATCGAGGCGATCACGGGCTATCGCCCGGAGGGGAGAATGCCCGGCGTCGCGCGGGGGGCGGCGCTGCGCGCCGGCCTGGGCGTGTTCGTGGAACGACAGTCGGCACGGGCCGACCTGACGCCCGACGAGGTGCCCGGCGGCCTGGGCGTGCCCGAGGTGCTCGCGCGGTGGGACATCAGCCGAGCGACGCTGGGGCGATTGCGGCGGCTGGGGCTTGCGGCGCGGCGGGTGCGCGACGGGCGGGCCGGGCGGGCCGTGTTCCACCCCGAGAGCATCGCATGGTTCGAGCAGGTTCACGCGGATCGGCTCGGCCGGGCCGCGGCGTTCACCCGGCTGACGCCCGAGGAAACCGGGCGGCTCGTGCGCCGGGCATCACGCTACCGGCGCTGCCTGCGATGGCCCATGACGCGGGTGGTTCAGCGTCTGGCCCAGCGCACCGGGCGCAGCCCCGAGGGCGTGCGCCAGGCGCTGCGCCGCGCCGGCGCGGCTCGACGCGACGAGTTTGACCTCTCGCCTCACCTCGACGCGCGAACTCGGCGCGTGCTGGCGCGCGCGGCCCGGCTCGGAGTCGATGTCGGGCTCATGGCACGCAAGGTCCGTCGATCGCGCGGCGCGGTGCGTCGCGCGATCGCCGTGGCACGGGCCGATCGACTGCGCGATGCGCTGGCCCGCGGCGTGCTGACGGCCCACGTCGGACCTACGTTCGCGCTCCCCGACGCGGGCGAGGCGATCCTCGCGCCCCCGGCCGTGCGTGAAGGATTGGGGCTTCCAGGCGCGGGCACGCTCCGCGACGTGCTCGGTGCGGCAAGGGCCGCCGGGCCTCCGATCGCCGCGGTTGAGAAACACCGGGCCGTCGCGGGCCAGTTTCTGGTGTGGCGGGCCGCCATGGCCATCGAACATCTTCACACGCTGAACCCCAGCCCGGCGGCGCTGGATCGGATCGAGACGGACCTGCGCTGGGCGGCGCGGCTGCGGGCGGAACTGATCCGTGTGCAGTGGCCGACCATCGTGCGGTCGCTGGAGGCACGTATCGGCCGTCCGTGCGCGGACGTCCCGGCCCGCGAACTCGGCGCCCTGTTGCACGAAACGGTGCTGGCCGCCGCCCGGGCCGTCGAGGCGTTCGACCCGTTCCGGGGAGGCCGCCTGGCCGGTCCGGTCGGGCTGGCGGCGGACCGCGTCGGAGCCGCCTGGGTCAAGGCCGGGCGTATCCCCGTGGCCTCTGGCCGGGCCACGCCCGTCCTTGGCGAGCACGCCCGCCTTGATGAATGGACGCACCGCGTGGCAGCATGGCAGGTATGGATCGAGCCGCCCGAGCGCGTTCGGGCCGCGGCCATGGTCGACCGCCCCACGCCCGCCGATGCGGCGTTGCTCCGCGCACGCTTCGGCTGGGGCGAGGTGCCCCACACGCTCGCCGAGGTGGGCGCGCGGTTCGGAATCACACCCACGCGGATGCCGATCGTCGAAGCCCGGGCCATCCGATCGGCTCGGTAGCCGCGCCGATACCATGCCCCTACGCATGCCCACCGTGGTCTCCAGCACGACGATCATCGGCCTTGAGGTGCACGTCGAACTGGCCACCCGCCGGAAGATGTTCAGCGCCGCGCCCAGCCCGGCCCACCGCGAGTTTGCCGAGGCGCCCCCCAACACATTGCTCGATCCCGTCGTGCTCGGATTGCCCGGCGCGCTCCCGGTGATGAACCGCGCCGCCGTCGAAATGGCCATGCTCGTCGGGCTGGCGCTGGGTGGGAAGGTCGCCCCGGTCACCCGTTGGGACCGCAAGAACTACTTCTACCCCGACATGCCCAAGGCCTACCAGATCAGCCAATACGACCAGCCGCTGTGCGTGGGCGGCCTCGTCGAGGTGCCCGCGGCGGACGCGAAGGGCTTTCCCGACCTTGACGCCCCCGCGACGCGCGTGCGGATCGTCCGCGCCCATCTCGAAGAAGACGCCGGCAAACTCCTGCACGAGGCCCCCGGCGGGGGGGTGATGGAAGGGTCCATCCTCGATCTGAACCGCGCCGGGGCGGCGTTGCTCGAGATCGTCACCGAGCCGGACTTCCGCTCGGCCGAGCAAGTCGTGCTCTTCGCGAAACTCCTGCGGGCCACGTGCCGTTTCCTGGGCGTCACCGAGGGCGTGATGCAGCAGGGGCACGTGCGCTTCGAGCCGAACATCAACTGCGAACTGACGCTCGACGACGGACGCACCGTGCGCACGCCGATCGTCGAGGTGAAGAACCTCAACTCCTTCAAGGCCGTGCGCGGCGCCATCGAGCACGAGGCGCGCGAGCAGCCGCGGCGTTGGATGGACGACGGGCGGGTGATGGGGCCGGGAACCAAGACCACGCGCGGGTGGGACGACGCCCGCGCCGTTACGTTCATCCAGCGCGGCAAGGAAGACGCCCACGATTACCGCTACTTCCCCGACCCCGACCTGCCCCCGCTGACCATCGACGACGCGTGGCGCGAGAAGGTCGCGGCGCGTCTGGGCGAACTTCCGCTCGACCGCCTGCGGCGGTACGTGACGCGGTCGGGATTGCCCACGAAAGAGGCCTTCGCGCTGATCGAGGAGCGTGACACGTGCCTGTTCTACGAGGCCGTCGCCGCGGGGCTGATTGCCCTGGGGATGGAGGAAGGCCGCGCGGGCAAGGTCGCGGCGAACTGGGTGCTCGGGGCCTGCGCCGCGCGGGCGAACGAGCGGGGCGCCCAGCCCCACGAGGTCGGGATCAAGCCGACGACCCTCGCGGCCTTGGGGAAACTGCGCGAGGACGGGCGTCTGAACAACCAGGGGACCGAAACGCTCTTCGCGCGCCTGTGCGACGCGCCGACCCAGGCCGCGCCCGCGACCGACGCGCTCGCCGCGGTCGAACACCTCGCGGGGGAACTGGGCGTGCTCGTGGTGCGCGACGACGCGGCGATGGCGGCGTGGGTGCGCGAAGTGCTCGACGCCAACCCCAAGGTGGTCGAGGACGTGCGCGGGGGCAAGGCGGCGGCGGTGGGGCGTCTGGTGGGCGAAGTCATGAAGCGCGCGGGCGGCAAGGCCGACGCCAAGGCCGTGCGCGAAGCGCTGCTCGCGGCGATCGGCATCCGAGAACCGTCGTAGCGCTGTTCGGCGTACGGATCGCTCGAAACGTCTGGATAACCCGCCAAAGTCCGATGATCGGCCAAAGTGAGCGGCGGCGCGGGTCGATGAGGGGACCGTGCGGGCGCTTGCATGCGCCGGCCGGGAGTTCACCATGAGCGCCGTCACGCAAGATCGGGAACAGGTCGTCGCCGCCGCCATCCGCGAGATCAGCCACATCGCCACCCTTCCCGAGATCACGGTGAAGGTGGTTGAACTGGTGGAGAACCCCAAGAGCACGGCCCAGGACCTGCACAAGGTCATCTCGATGGACCCGGCCCTGTGCTCGCGCATCCTCAAGGTCGTGAACTCCTCGTTCTACGGGCTGCCCGGGCAGATCGGGTCGATCAACCGCGCCATCGTCATGCTGGGCCTCAACGCGGTGAAGAACATCGCCATCGCGGCGAGCCTCGCCAAACTCTTCCGCGGGGGCGACCTCACGCCAACCTTCTCCGCCCGCGACCTCTGGACGCACTGCAACACCACCGCCGCGGCGGCGAAGATCATCGCCAACGCCATGAAACTCGGCCTGTCCGACGAGGCCTTCCTCGCGGGGCTGATCCACGACATCGGGATCATGGTCGAGATGCAGGCCGACCGGAACAAGTTGATCGAGGTGCTCCGCCGCGTGGGGGCCGACAGCAAGGGCGTGCCCGCGACGGACTTCATGGAGGCCGAACTGGCCATCTTCGGCGCCACGCACGAGGACTTCGGCGCGGCGCTGTGCGAGAAGTGGAAGTTCCCCAAGTCGTTCACGATGGTGACGGGGTTCCACCACAAGCCGATGCAGTTGCCGGCGGAGAACCGCACGCTGACGGCGATCATCTACGTGGCCGATCGCCTCGCCGCCGACATAGGCGCCGGCTTCCGCCAGGACCTGATGTCCACCGAGGTGAGCGCCGAGGTGCTCGAGACGCTGAAGATCTCGACCGAGCGTTTGAACGAACTGCGGCAACAAGTGGCGGCCCAGGCGAAGGACGCGGCGAACATCCTTCTGTAATCGAGGCCGATCCGGGGCGTTCACCGGAGATCAGCCCGGATGGTCGGCCTTGGCCCGCCACGCCTCGAGCGTGTCCGCGCGCGTCAGGTCGAACTTCAGCGGCGTCACCGTGATGCACCCGCGCAGCAGCAGGTCCACGTCCGAATCACGCTCCGTCCCGCGGAAGTCCAGCCCGTGCCCCGCGGCCCAGTAGTACGTCGCCCCCATCGGGCTGACCCGCCGCTCGTACTTGTCCACCAGCCCGTGCGTGTTCATCGGGCAGACGCGGATCGGAGGGACGCGCCCTGCGTCCACCGCCGGCCCGCTCCCGTCCGTCGGCGGCACGTTGATGCTCAGGCATTCGTGCGGGCTGGGCAGCCCGTGACGCAGCACGGCCTCGACGGCCCGTCGGCACCACGCCGCCCCCACGGCGTAGTCGGCCTTGCCCCGCCCGCGCGTCATGCTCACGGCGATGCTCGGCACGCCCAGGAACGCCGCCTCGATCGCCGCCGCCACCGTCCCCGAGTAGATCACGTTCACGCCCACGTTCGCCCCGTCGTTCATCCCGCTGATGACCAGGTCGGGGCGCGAGCCTTCCCCGAAGCGCTCGGGCCAGAGGTTGGCGATGGCGAGTTTCACGCAGTCGGCGGGGCGCCCGTCGACGGACAGCCCGTGCATCCTCGCCTCGCCGGCGAGTTCCACGGTTTCCTCCTCGACCATGAGGGGCGTATGAAAGGTGACGCCGTGACTGGTGGCCGACTGCACGGTGAGCGGGGCGATGGGAAAGACCACGTCGCGCGGGGCGCGGGCGGCCTCATCGCGCACGCGCAGCGGCCCGCCGAAGGCGCCCGCGGCGTCGACGAGGGCCTCGTACATCGCGGCGAGGCCCGGGGCGCGGATGCCGTCGTCGTTCGTCAGCAGAATGCGCATGCACCACGGTAGGGGTCGAGCGGCCCGCCGCGCCGCGGCGTGTCATTCCGCGCGTTCGACGATCACGGGAATCGCCACGCGCGGCACCCACTCGGTCGGGGGCTGTGTCCACCACACCACGCGTTCCGGGGTGGCGGGGGTGAGCGCGATCGGCTCGGGGAGTTCTTCGAGTTCGACGCGGCCCTGAAGCGACTGCGCGAAAACCTGCTCAACCTGTTCAAGGGCGGACTCGGCCGCGGGCACTTCGAGTACGTACGCCCCGCGTACCCGGCGGAGCGGGTCGTCGGGCCTGGGCATGGCGAAGGCCGCGTTGGGCCCCAGGAGCGGCGCGATCATCGCCGCCGCCGGGTCCGTTGCCGAGGCCATCACCAGTCCATCCGTCGGCGGGGTTGCCAGCGCCAAGGTGACGGCGGGGGGCAAGGTCTTGGACAGCCGCCACTCGCGCCCGGCCCGGCCCGAACCGGCCGCCTCGACCTGCCGAAGCCCGCGCGCGTTGTTCGTAAACACCCGTACCGCCAGACGACCCTCGCCCGCCAACTCCACCGCCCGCTCGCGGCTCATCGGCGGCAACGGCGGGCCGACGAACGCCCGCGCCACGGATGAAGTTTCCGGGATCAGTTCCGATCGGGCCATGCCCTGGTCGGCCGGCTCGGCGAGGGCCAGCGGCCCAACCTCGGCCGTGGGCGCGGTTGCGATGACGGTGGATGTGTTCTCGCGCGTGTGCCCGGGCGTGGGCTTGGTGTGGTCAAAGAGCAGCGTGCTCCAATAGACCCCGCCGGCCATCAGCAGAACAATGCCCGCGGCCAGCGCGAACCCCGGGCCGCGCCTGGCCCAGGGCGTTCCGCGGTGAATGTCTACGTGGTCGGCGAACGAGATCGGCGGGGCGTCGGCGGACTGGCTCTGCCGTTCCATTGCGACCAGCGCGTCTCGCTCCAACGCCGCCAGCACCCGCTCGCGCAGCCCGGCCGGGGCCTTTTCCATCGGCAGCGACCGCAGCGCCCGGGCGTTGGCCTGCATCTGGGCGACGCGCGTGGCCAGCCCATCGCGCCCCGAAGTGGACTGAAGCCGCGCCGTTTCGTCGGCCGTCAGTCGCCCGTCGATCCAGTCGAGGAGTTGCCCCTCGTCGAGGGGCTTGCGGGGGTCGGGGTTGGTTGGCCGATCGTTCATGGATGCGACGTTCGCCGTTCGGGCGGGGACTTGGACATGGCTTCGACCGCGTCTCGCAAGGCTGTCCGTGCTCGAAAGAGCCGGCTCTTGACCGTTCCCACCGCCACCCCCAGCACCGCGGCAATCTGTTCGTACGACTGGCCGTGGCAATCGCTGAGGATGATGACCGAGCGTTGGTCCGGGTCGAGTTCCCGAAGGGCGGCCAGAACGCGCGCCCGGTCTTCATGCAGTTCGACGCCGTCGCTCGTGCTTTGTTCCCGCCCTTGCTCGAATCCGGCTTCGCGTCCGGAAGATGATCGGGTGCCGTCATCGGACTCGCTCAGGGCCTCAAGGCTGGCGTGCCGGCGGAGTTTCTCGGACCGCAGCCGTGACAGGCACACGTTCATCGTGACGCGGATGGCCCACGTCGAGAACTTCGCCCGCCCGTCGAAACTCGGGAGGCCCTGGATGAGTTTGACGAAGGCGTCCTGCGTCAGGTCCGCGGCCAGGTCGCGGTTGTGCACCATCCGCACGCACACCGCGAAGAGCCGGTCCTGATACCGCGTAATGAGGGTGTTCCATCCGGCCGGGTCGCCCCGGCGGATCGCGTCGATGATCCGCAGGTCGGTCGCGTCGTCGGAGGCGTCGTCCCGGGGTGGGTTGGCGGGCGGGTGCTTCGGCACGGGCGGGAAGAGTGTAGGGATAGGGCCACATGCACAGACGGCCACGTGCCGACCCTCCGTCATCAGTGCTCCCGTGCTTCGAGCGTCGGAACTTCGGAACTTCCTCCCCTACCCTTGCCGTGTGACCGCACTGCCTCCCCAGGCCGGGCTGGTTCGTTCGCACGCCGAGCGCGTGCGGCGGTGGACGTACCTCGTGCTGGGGTTCCTGTGCGTCGGTCTCGGCACGGCTGGGGTGTTTCTGCCCGGGCTGCCCACGACGATCTTCCTGATTCTCGCGTCGTACTTCTTCACGCGGTCGTGTCCATGGCTGGAGGACCGGCTGATTCGCACGCGCTTCTTCGGGCCGTACCTGCGGTACCTCGAGGGCGACGTCCCCATGCCCCGCAAGGCCAAGGTGACGGCCATCGCCATGATGTGGATCATGATCGCGATCAGTTGCACGGTGCTCGCCTGGCGCGGCGTGCCGTGGTGGGTGCCGGCGATCGTGGCGGCGAGCGGGGTCGTCGGGACCATCGCGATCGTGCAGTTCAAGGGCTTGAAGCGGAGGGGGTAATCGCGTGAGTTCCCCGTACGACACGTACACCTCCCCGCTGGCCAGCCGCAACGCCAGCCCCGAGATGCTGCGGCTGTGGTCGCCGCGGCACAAGTTCAACACGTGGCGGAAGATCTGGCTGGCGGTGGCCGAGGCGCAGCACGAGATGGGGCTGCCGGTTTCCAAGGAGCAGGTCGAGGAACTGCGTGCGGTGGTGAACCGGCCGGGCGGGATCACCGACGACGAGATGCGCGCGGCGGAGAGGTACGAGCGCGACCTGCGGCACGATGTGATGGCGCACGTGCACGCACTCGGGGATTCGTGCCCGAAGGCGAAGGGGATTGTCCATCTAGGGATGACGAGTCAGGACGTGGTGTGCAACGCGGACCTCCTGGTGATCTACGCGGCGATTGACCTTGTCATCATCAAGGCGGCCCGGCTCATTATCTCGCTCGCGGATCGCGCGGCATCGCTCCCGAACATTCCCACCCTCGGGTTCACACACTTTCAACCGGCACAGCCGGTCACCGTGGCGCGCCGACTCGGCGGTTGGGCCGCCGACACTGTTACGGCCATGCGGCCTCTGACGTTGGCGACCGATCGCCGCCGCTACCGCGGCCTCCGCGGCGCGACCGGAACCCAGGCCGCGCTCCTCGAACTGTGCGATTCCACTACCGATCGGGTTGAAGCGATCGAAGAGGCGTTTCTGCTTCGCATCGCCCCCCGGCGCGGGTATTGGGAGAAGGAGTCTCCCGACGGAAGCAAGGACGAAATCCCCATTCCGGCCCTGACGTTTGAGCTCGCCGGTCAGACGTATCCCCGCGTCTTTGACGCCGTGGTCCTCTCGAATCTTGCCGCCGTCGCCGCCGTTCTTCACAAGATTGCCACCGACATCCGCCTCCTCTCCAACCGCAAGGAACTCGACGAACCCTTCGAGGACAAACAGATCGGCTCCTCGGCCATGCCCTACAAGCGCAACCCGATGCGCTGCGAACGCATCGGCGGGCTCACGCGCTTCGTCATGAACCTCGTCGGCAACGCCTACGACACGGCCGCGACGCAGTGGCTGGAGCGCACGCTCGACGACAGCAGCAACCGGCGGCTTTCGCTCCCCGAGGCCTTCCTCGCGCTCGACGGCGCGCTCGACCTCATGCACAACGTGGCGAGCGGGCTCATTGTCCACGAGGCGATGGTGCGGCGGAACCTCATGGCCGAGTTGCCCTTCATGGCCACCGAGAACATCCTCATGGAGTGCGTGAAACTCGGCGGCGACCGGCAGCATTATCACGAGTTGATCCGCGTGCACGCGCAGGCCGCGGGCATGCGCGTGAAGCAGGAGGGGTTGGACAACGACCTCTTAGAACGGCTGCAGAAGGACAAGGCGTTCTGGAGCAAGGCCCGCGGCGGCGGGCTCGCGGCGGAACTCGACTGGAACGGCCTCATGGACCCGATGAAGTACATCGGGCGGAGCGTCGAGCAGACCGAGCGGTTCATCAAAGAAGTCGTGGAACCGCTGCGGGCGCAGTACGGCGAGGCGATCGCGAAACTCGGCGAGAGCGGGCCGCGGGTGTAGACGCATGGATCGGGTGTTGCTGAGCATTCTCGGCGCGTGGCTGCTCGCGGCGCTGGCCGCGAGCGCCGCGGGCCTGGTCGAGCGGCTGCTCGGTCCGGGCGTGCCGGCGACGATTCTCACGCTCGCCAGCGCGGCGACGCTCGCATCGTTCCTTGTGCCCGCGGTGCGCGACTCCGTGCAACGGCTCGGCCCAGCGTGGCCGGTGGCGTTTCACATGACGCGATTCGTTGGCGTCTACTTCCTGTGGATGGCATCGGAGGGGCGGCTCGATCCGGCGTGGGCGCGGCTCGCGGGGTACGGCGACATCGCGGTGGCCGTGCTGGCGATCGTGCTGCTCGCGACGGGCCTGCACCGTCGGCGCGTGCCGCTGCTCATCTGGAACACGCTGGGCGTTATCGACATGCTGTTCGTGATTGCGGGGGCGGCACGGCTGATGTTCACTGCGCCGGAGTCGATGCGCCCGATGACGGAGTTGCCCCTGGCGCTCCTGCCGACGTTTGTCGTGCCGGTGATCCTGTGCACGCACGTGCTGGTGTACGTGCACGCGAAGCGGTGGACGCACGAGCGCACAGGCGAGACGCCTGTGCCACCCAAACCTGGACAGTCCGAGGCCGGGCAGCCCAGACCGACGTCATCCGGACCGGGGAGTCACGATGCGCGCGCTTGACGACATCATCGCCACGCTCGAACGAACGCCCGGCGTGCTGCGTGTGCTGCTTGCGGGGCTGCCACAGGACGCGGTGCGCGGCAACTACGGCGACGGGACATGGTCGGCGTACGAGGTGGTGGGGCACCTGATCGTCGGCGAGGAAACCGACTGGATGCCCCGCGTGCGGCGGATTCTCGATCACGGCACCGGCCGCGCCTTCGATCCGTTCCCGCACAACGCGACAATCCGGCCTGACGAGGGCATGGCGCTGGCCGAACTGCTCGACGGGTTCGCGTCGATCCGTGCGGCGAACCTTCGCGACCTTCGAGGGCTGAAACTCACGCCTGCGCAGTTGGCGCTGCGAGGCCTGCACCCGGCCTTGGGCGAGGTGACGCTCGGCCAGTTGCTCGCGACGTGGGCCGCCCACGACCTGCACCACGTTCGGCAGGCGTGCCTGGCGCTGGCGTGGCGGTATCGGGACGAGGTCGGCCCGTGGCGGACGTACCTCAATACTTTCAACCGCTGAGGTGTCCGGGCGGATCGGGCGGCCCACCGCGTTCCGGCGGGCACGCTCACACCCGCAGGAACATCTCGACCTGGTCCCACGCCGAACCGTCGTCGTGGATCAGCCCCCCCGGCAGCGTGCCCTTCTCGACAAACCCGAAGCGCCGGTACAGCGCCACGGCCCGGACGTTCTCGGCGTACACCTCGAGCGTGACCAGCGCGAGGTCCGGGTGGGCCTTGGCCCAGCCGAGGGCACGCTCCATCAACGCCGTGCCCACACCCGCGCCGCGATACGCCTCGCGCACGCTCATGCCCAGCAGCACGCGATGCCGCGCCTTCCGCCGCGGGATCGTCTGCCGCAGGTCGAGAATACCGACGACGCGTTCGCCCGACACGGCCACCAGCAGCAGCTGCCGCGGGTGCGACAACATCCCCGCGATGAACTCCCGCTCCTGTTCTTCGGTCAGCGTGAACTCGTCGGGGCTGGTGAGCAGGTAGGGACTGGTGCGAAAGACCTCGCGCGCACAGTCGAGCATGGCCGCCGCGTCGTCCGGCTCCGCCGAGCGCACGTCAAAGCCACTCTTCGCGGCGTGTCCCGCACGAAATGAGTGCGTAGTTGACTCGACTCGGGCCATGGCCCATGGTACCACCCGCGGCCTGCCGACCCGGCGGATTGACGGTTCCCGCGTACCCCGGCCGATAGTGGGGGCGTGCCAACCCTCGTAGAACAAGCCACCGATCTGGTCATCGCCCGGGAATACGACAAGGCCGAGCGGCTGCTTCGGCCGTACGTCACGCGCAAACAGGACGACGCGGCGGCGGCGTACCTGCTGGGGCACGCCCTCGCCCAGCAGGGAAAGCCCGCCCAGGCCGTCTTCTTCCTCCAGCGCGCCGCGGCCCCCGCGGGCGCCCCCGCCAACGCCCTGGTCGAGTACGGCGTGGCGCTCTTCGACTCGGGAAGGCACGATGAAGGCCTCGCCCAACTCGCCAAGGCCGCCCGCACATATCCCGAGCACGCCCCCGCGCACGCGCTGTGCGCGAAGATGCTCCACCGCGGCGGGTTCTTCGTCGACGCCATGGAATCCTGCCTGCGGGCGCTGCACCTCATGCCCGAGCAGCCCGAGGTCATGTCCATCTACGCGTCATGCCTGGCGGGGCTGGGCCGCGTCGAGCAGGCCGTTGAGTGGTTCCGCAAGGCCGCCGCCGCCCGTCCCGAGGATATCGACCTGCGCGGGCACGTCTGCTTCGCGCTCAACGCCGCCAACGCCCCGTCCGCCGAGGTCTTCGCCGAGCACCAGGCCTACGGCCGGCTCGTCGCCAGCCAGGCGAACATGGCCCTGCGGCTGTCCTTCGACGCCGACCCCGAACGCCCGCTGCGCGTGGGCTTCCTCTCCCCCGATCTGCGCGAGCACCCCGTGGCGCGGTTCATCGCGCCGGTGCTGCGGGGCCTCCGCCGCGACATGTTCGCGATCAGCGTGTACGACGCGGGGCTGGAGCACGACGCCGTCACGGCGGACCTTCGCCGACTGTGCCCTTCCTGGCGCGACGTGGCGAGCACCACCGACGCCCAACTCGTCGAGATCATCCGCCGCGACCGCATCGACATCCTCATCGACCTCGCGGGCATCACGGGGAACACGCGCGTGGGCGTGATGGCCTGGCGGGCCGCGCCGGTGCAGATGACCTACCTGGGCTACCCCAACACCACCGGCGTGCCGGGCGTGGACTATCGCCTGGTGGACGCGATCACCGATCCGGCGGGGGCGGACGCCTTCGCCACGGAGCGGCTGATTCGGTTGCCGGGTTGCTTTCTGTGCTTCGACGCGGAGAAGCAGGCCCGGCGGCACGGCTCGGAGAGCCGTGCTACCCAGATCACGTTCGGCTCGTTCAACAACCCGACGAAGATCACCGATGCCACCCTGGCCCTGTGGGGCGGCGTGCTTCGCCGCGTGCCGGGGTCGCGCCTGGCCCTCAAGGGCAAGGGCTTCAACGACCCCAAGTGCCGCGTCGCCTTCGAGCGCCGCTTCGCCGCCGCCGGGCTGGACCTGTCACGCCTGACCTTCCTCGCGTACACCCCGACGCACGCGGAACACCTCGCCGCGTACGCCCATGTCGATATCGCGCTCGACACCTTCCCCTACGGCGGCACCACGACGACATGCGAAGCGTTGAGCCGAGGCGTGCCCGTCGTCACGCTCGCGGGCCGCACGCACGCCTCGCGCGTCGGCGCCAGCCTCCTCACCGCCGCCGGCTTCCCGGGGTGGGTCGCCCGCGACGAGGGCGAGTACGCAACCCTCGCGGCGGACCTCGCCGCAGACCCGTCGGCCCTGGCCCGAGTACGCGCCGAACTCCCCGCGCGGCTCTCGGCCTCACCCCTGTGCGACACCGAAGCGTTCGTGCGGAACTTCGAGCACACCCTGCGCGATGTCTGGCGCGAGGCCGCCCGGAAAGCACGTGCCGAATCGCCCGCGCGCCTGCTGGCGCGCGCCGCGGCCGGGCCGGTGCCGTAGGCGATCCCTCAATCCTCGGGGATCTCATCCCCCGAGACGATCTCGCGGAAGCGCAGGCGGAGTTTCCGCGTGACCTCGCCCTCGCCGTCGCTGATCTTGGTCTCGTCAATCTGCGGCACGGCGATGATCTCCGCCGCGGTGCCGGTCAGGAACATGTCCTTCGCGTCATGATCGGCTTGGTAGCCGACCATGTGATCCCGTGGGTGAGCGACGCACCGACACCACCCCGCACTCGGGGCACGTCCGCTCCAGTCCCGGGATCGCTCGAAGGTCGTAGCCGCAGCCCGCACACCGGTCGGAACGCACACGCAAGGCCCTCCGGACCTCGCGGGGCAGCATGATGACAGCATAGAACAGGCCACCCCATACCAAACTATTGGCGATGAACGCCCATCCGATTAAATGGGTCGGCACGGCCGGTCCTTCGGAGGGAAACACCAACGACCAAGGCAAGTCGCCGGGTGATGAGCCCAACCGGACAACCTGCGATGGTCCGGGGGCGCCCGACGGAGAAGTTTCCGTACTACCGACAAAGCATCGGAACGGCAACCCAAATGCGAGAGTGTCGCGGCTGGTGTCGGCCAGAAGTAGCGGAAGCGCGTCGTGATTCGACCATGCCGGGGGATCGAGCGGCCTCGCATTGCTCCGGGCGTGCTCCGCATTCACGTCGGAGACGGCTACCGGAAGCGATTGAATCCAGTCGAAAAGGATGTGGTGGCGGAGCGTCAACAAGGCGGTACGGTGCTTGGTCACGCCCTGTTCGAAATCGAACAGTGCCATCGAACGCGCGGCAGTGAGGTGGTGGTGCCGCCACCAACCGCTGTACAGATTCCCGACGAGACCGAGCAGTACGCACATGAGCAAGCCGCCCATGAGTGCCGCAGCGACCACAAAGTTACTGTGCTGTCGATCGAGGAATCGGCGACAGCGTGACGATGCCAACGCCGTTGCCCCCGGAAACTTTGTTTTTGTGGTGCCGAGGTGGAGTTGCACCGAAAGCCCCTATGGACACACGGGCGACCAAGGCCCGCAATTGGCCGACCACGGAAAAATACGGACGGGAATCACTTGGTCATAGGCACATCGTCCTATCGGCTGCGGACCGGCTGGTGGTTGCAGTGGCTTTGCCGGTGGTGGTGTTCCGGCAGGGGGACATGGGGGTGAACCCTGGGTGTCACGAGGCGAACAAATCGCACACTCCGTGATCCGACGTTCGCTGCAGGTGCGTGACTGCGTGATGACGCTAATAGAGGGCGGCCAGATGCCTGTGATGCAAATCTTGGTTCGAGTCTCTGTCTGTGTCCGCGTCTCCGTCCAGGTTTCCTTTCTGCAGGTCAGAATGCCATTGTCGCCAGGTAAGTTGTCACTGGGATTGCTGACGATGATGCCGTCTTGACATGAATAGACAGGAGGTGACCACGGACCGAATGGCGTTACGGTAACTCCGCCGGACAGCCCGACCTTGGAGATCGAGCCGCACGCCGCCGCCGGTGAAGCAAGCCAGGTATTCTGCGCCCTCGTCATCGCCGTGCCCGCATCGCCGGTCAAGGTTTCCAGGATCGCCGCCGCCAGCCCGTCCATCTTCGCGGCCAGCGAGCACTCGTCCTGTCCGTCCACCGGCACGTCCGCGGCCTGGTACCCCAGCGCGACCATCGTGAGAATGATCGAGTCCCGCTCGGGCGACGCGGCGATGAGCGCGGCCATCGGATCATCGGCCAGCACCCCCACGACATACTCCTCGGGCACCGCGGGCGCGGCGTCGGGGTCGCCCATCGAGGGTGCGTCCCAGCGCTCATCCTCGTCATCGCCGATGCCCATCAGTTCCTTCACCGTCGCAATCGCCTTCCACGGGTCGTCCGTGCCCCACGACTTGGCCGACCAACCCTCGGCAGTTCGCTCGTACCACACCGCGACGATGTTGTCGCCCAGGCGTGTCGACGGGTCGGCGAGGGCCAGGAAGCCATCAACACTCAGCACGGCCCCGCCTTCCTCGGAGTAGACGGGCGTGAGGGTCCAGGCACCGAGTTCAACCTTGGACCACGACGCGTGATACGAAGGTTGGGCGACCGCCGTCGCACTCATCACGCCCGCCGACATGATCGCCGCACGATTCCACGTTGAACTGAACATTTCCGCGCTCCGGGTAGGTCGCGCCCGGGGTTCGCGCCCGGGGTTCGCGCCCGGACGCGCGCAGCATACACGCCCGTGTTTTCCCTGTCAACCAGGGAAACGCGGGCTGCTGGTCCGCTCCATCACTGCTCGCGACTTCGCGCTCAATCCTCGGGGATCTCATCCCCCGAGACGATCTCGCGGAAGCGCAGGCGGAGTTTCCGCGTCACCTCGCCCTCGCCGTCGCTGATCTTCGTCTCGTCGATCTGCGGCACGGCAATGATCTCCGCCGCATCACCCCGAAGCCGACACCCGCAGGACGATTGATGAGCCACACTCCGGGCAGGCCCCGGTACCGTGCGGCAATCGCGCCAGGTCGTACATGCATGACGGGCACAGCCCCTCCGATATGCGCCGCCGCCGCCGAATATGCCGGAGGATCATGACGACTCCGAAGAATGGAAAGCAGGCGATCGACCATAACATCCAGTTGGCGACGAGGACGAATGGTCGTACATGAGTTGGGACGGGGTCTTTCAGGGACGAACTGATCCAGCACCATGGGATGCCGTCGGCACTGCTGCCAAGCCGGATTGTGAAAGCGTAGGTTCCGGGGGGGTCCGAAGGATGAGGGACTTGCTCGGCGCAACCGATGAACGCTCGCCACGGCAATCCAACCGCGACGGTGTCTCGACCGCCGTCGGACGGGAGCGGAGGCTGAATGGTAAGTTCACTCCATGCTGGGTGAGAAAACGTCGGCCGTATCCTCGGCGCACTGCCGACCATTGACCCCGGGCCGGTGCCGTGCGATTGGACAACCTCGAACCAGAAGTTCTCGTCGTATTGGTAGTACACGGAGCCGTCCGGGGAGTACCCGGTTCGCATCGTTGTTTGCCCGACGGCACCCGATGCGGCCCAGTCGGCAAAGACGATATAACCCCAAACGCAAGTGGCGAGGGCGATTGCCATCCCTGTGGCGCACGAAACGACTCCGGTGATAGCGAACGGTCGCCACACGGACAGGGTGCCGATCTTCGTGCCCGAGGAGTGCTCGCCGATATGGGGAGAATCCGATTCCATGATTACGGCAACCGATGCAGAATATACGATGTCGCAAAGCCGCCTGCTATGGGCAGCCTGGCGCCCAATCAGTACACGACTTGGGCCAGAGGAACTCGGAGCACTCAGATGGTGGAATAGCCACTGGCGGCGGGATCGTGGGGCGCGGCGGAGCCGGTGTCGTCGGCGGGCACGGAATCGGGCCAGTTGTCCCGTCCAAAGGGCAGACATGGCAGATCATCTGCCGTTTCAGCGTACATGTCCTGGTCTGCGTAATGATGGTGACGGAAGGAGGTAGCCAGTTCCGGCAAGTTCGTGTTCGAGTTTCGGTGGTCGTCCTTGAGTCCGTCCAGCGTTCTCGCCGACACCACCGCAACTCCCAATCATCGACAGTCAATCGAACCGGCCTGAGCATCTGTTCGCAGTCGTACAAAGGTACCGTCCAGGCACCGATCTGCGTCGTGGTAAACTTGCCGAGGAAGTTTGTTCCAGACATCGATACACATGCCGACACGGGGTGCGTAAGCCACGTTTGCATGGCGCGGTGAACCGCGGTCGCCTCATCTCCCTGAAGTAGATCCAATGACGCCGCCGCCAGCCCGTCCATCTTCGCGGCCAGCGAGCACTCATCTTGTGCGTCCACCGGCACATCCGCGGCCGGATAGCCCAGCGCGACCATCGTGAGAATGATCGAGTCCCGTTCGGGCGACGCGGCGATCAGCGCGGCCAGCGGATCGTCCGCCAGCACCCCCACAACGTACTCCTCGGGCACCGCGGGCACGGCGTCGGGGTCGCCCATCGAGGGTGCGTCCCAGCGCTCATCCTCGGCATCGCCGATCCCCATCAGCTCCTTCACCGTCGCAATCGCCTTCCACGGGTCGTCCGTGCCCCACGACTTGGCCGACCAACCCTCGGCGGTTCGCTCGTACCACACCGCCACGATGTTGTCGCCCAGGCGTGTCGACGGGTCGGCGAGGGCCAGGAAGCCATCAACACTCAGCACGGCCCCGCCTTCCTCGGAGTAGACGGGCGTGAGGGTCCAGGCGCCGAGTTCAACCTTGGACCACGACGCGTGATACGACGGTTGGGCGACCGCCGCCGCACTCATCACGCCCGCCGACATGATCACCGCACGACCCCACGTTGAGTTGAACATTTCCGCGCTCCGGGTTGTTCGCGCCCGGGGTTCGCGCCCGGGGTTCGCGCCCGGACGCGCGCAGCATACACGCCCGTGTTTTCCCTGTCAACCCGGAAACCTCGGGCCGTCGGTCGTTCCACCCAGATGCTCGCGAGCGATCGCTCAATCCTCGGGGATTTCATCCCCCGTGACGATCTCGCGGAAGCGCAGGCGGAGTTTCCGCGTGACCTCACCCTCGCCGTCGCTGATCTTCGTCTCGTCGATCTGCGGCACGGCGATGATTTCCGCCGCGGTGCCGGTCAGGAACATCTCGTCGGCGTCGAGCAGGAACTCGATCCGCATCATCCGCTCCTCGACCTCCAGCCCGCAGTCCGGCGCGAGTTGATCGATCACGAACCGCCGCGTCACGCCTTCGAGCAGGCCCCCGGCGAACTTGTCGTTCTCGCCCGACACCGGCGGAGGCGTGTACAACTTCCCGTCCTTGATGACGAAGATGTTGTCGCCGGTGCATTCGGTGACCCAGCCCTCGGGGCTGAGCATGATGGCCTCGTGGCAGCCGTGCTCGATGGCCTCGACCTTCGCCAGGATGTTGTTCAGGTAGTTCAGGCTCTTGATGCGCGGGTCCAGGCACGCGACCGGCGTCTTGGGCCGCTTCGCCACGATGACCTTCATCCCCGTCTCGTAGAACTCCGGCGGATACAGCGCGATTTGGTCGGCGATGCAGATGACCCCGGGGACGGGGCACTTGCGGGGGTCCAGCCCCAGCGTGCCGTAGCCGCGGGTGACGACCAGGCGGATGTACCCGTCGCCGATGCCGTTGGCGGCGATGCAGTCGCGCTGAATCTGAACCATGTCCTCGGGCGAGACGGGGATGCGCAGGTGAATCTTCTCGGCGCACTTGTAGAGGCGGTCGATGTGGCTCTGGCACTTGAAGATCTTGCCGTTGTAGACGCGGATGCCCTCGAAGACCCCGTCGCCGTAGAGCAGCCCGTGGTCGTACACGCTCACCATCGCCTTGTTCTTGGGGAGCAACTGCCCGTTAACCCAGACCAGCGGCTTGGCGCCGATCTCCTTGTCGCCCGACCAGATGTGCCGCAGCGACGTGCTGGGCGCCTTCTTCGGCGCGGCGGGCTTGGCGCTGCGCGCCTGGTCGTTCTTCCCCGGAACTTTGCGTGCGGACGTTCCTCGCGGCGTGGTCTTCACGGGCATGGTCCTTCCTCCAAGGGGTGCGACTGGCGCCGCGCTCGCGACGCAGGTCAATCGTAGAGCCGCGCGCGGGGAGGCGTCCGAACGGCGCATATGCACCGATCATGCCGTCCGTACGCGCCCGAGACTTCTACGCCCGCAACTCCGCCCCGAGTTCGGCCCGCAGCGACGCCACCAGCGACGCCACCGGCGCATCAACCTCTTCGTGCCGAAGCGTCCGGTCGGCCTCGCGGTACCCCAGCCGAACCGTCACGCTCTTGCGACCCTCGCCGATCTGCTTGCCGCGGTACGTTCCCACGAACGACACACCCACGAACGGCCCGGCCGCGTGACGCCGAATCACCGCCTCGATCTTCGACCACGGGGTCTCGTCCCCCACGATCAGCGACAGGTCGCGCTCGATCCCCGGGTACGCCGGGAGCGCGCTCACCACGGCCACCGGCGGATACTCGGCGACCAGCACCGCCAGGTTCAACTCCGCCCCGACGACCGGGTGCGCCAGTTCAAAGGCGCGCTGCGTTTCGGGCGCGATCACGCCGAGATATCCCAGCGCCCTTCCACCCAGCGTCAGGCGGGCGTACGCGCCGGGATCGAACGCGGGAGCGTGCGGCGGGGCCTGCTCGACCGCGAGCGCCCGCGCCGACAGGCGCCCCGTGAGCGCCTCGATCGCCCCGCGCATCAGCCGCACCCCGTGCTGCACCTCGTCCCGCGTGGCCGCCTTCCCCGCCACGGGCACGTCCAGCAGCAGCCCCACGTTCTGATGCTCGACGGTCGCCGAGCCTTGCTCGCCGAAGACGGACGCGATCTCGAACAGTCGAACGCCCCCGTCGGAATGCACCATCGCGTGCAGGTTGCGACGCCGGCACGCGAGCAGCCCGGTCAGCACGCTCGGGCGCAGCGCCGGCTCGTCCCCGCGCCGCGCATCGTCGATCGTGATGATGCGCAACCCTTCGGGGCAGAACGCGGCGGCGTGCGCGGGGCTTGTGAAACTGAACGTCACCCCCTCGAAGAACCCCAGCCCCGCGAGCACCGATCCCAGTTCCCGCCTCGCCCCTTCCGATGCCTGCGGCGAGCCGACCGCGACGGGCATGGTCGCACGCACCGGCACGCGGCCGTACCCCACGACGCGCGCGACTTCCTCGATGAGGTCCGCCTCGCGCGTCAGATCCGGGCGGAACGCCGGGACCGTGCAACGCAGTTCCTCGCCGGCCCGCCCGATCGGCTCGACGGTGATCTCCAGCCGCGACAACGCCCGGACCATCTCCTCCGTGGTCAGGTCGATCCCGAGCAGCGCGCGGCAGCGCGAAGGCCGGAGCCGCACACACGTGAGCGGTTGGAGGGCCGCCCCCGCGTCGAGCATGCCGTCGCACAGCCGCCCGCCCGCGACCTCGAGGATCAGCGCCGTCGCTCGCGCCGAAGCCTCGTCGATGGTCCGCGGGTCGACCAGGCGCTCGAAGCGGTGCGAGGCGTCGGTGCGGACCTGGTGCCGTCTGGCCGCCTGCCGGACCGCCACCGGGTCCCACGTCGCCATCTCGAGCACGACGTCGGTTGTGTGATCCGTCACCTCGCTGTCCTGCCCGCCGATGATCCCGGCGAGGCTCTGGGCGCGCTCCGCGTCGGCGACGACCATGTCCGCCGCGTCGAGCGTGCGAGATTTTCCATCAAGCGTGGTGAGTTTCTCGCCCGCGCGGGCAAGGCGGACGACGAGCCGTGCGCCGGCCAGCCGGGCAAGGTCAAAGACGTGGCACGGGTTGCCGAACTCTCCGGCCACGAAGTTCGTGACATCCACCACGTTGTTGATCGACCGCTGCCCGACCGCCTCGAGGGCCTTCCGCAGCCACGCCGGACTCGGGCCGATTTTCACGCCGCGAATCACCCGGGCCGTAAACCGGGGGCACCCCCGCACAAGGGTATTTTCGAGGATCAGGGACGAACCGATCGGCCCGCCGTTGCCCGGAAGTTCCCCTGTCGACGGCCGTCGCAGCGCCATCCCCAACTGGGCGGCCGCTTCTCGCGCGAGGCCGAGGTGCGAGAGACAATCCCCCCGATTGCTGGTGATCTCAACGTCCAGACGAACATCGCCCTCGTCGAGCGATGTCCGCGATTCAACCGGGAACCCGGCGGCAACCAATGCGTGTTCGACCGTGGCGAGGTCCGCCGCGTCCTGAAGGTACCTCCGAAGATTCGAGATCGCTACGAGCATCACGTACCGTATCACAGGACGGCGACGAGGATCGTCCAACACTCGTTCAAGAGGATCGAGTTAGGGAAAAGTACGAGTGCAAACAGTCGCGTAGTAATGGTTGACATTCTCGCGGAATCGTGTCAAATGGTAAGTCAGCCGTCCAGCGTCTCTGGGCGGGGGGTGTGGGTGCCATACGACGGTCTGTTTTTTGCAACGAAAGGGTGTGTCGAATGATGAATTCCGTTCTGAAGGCTGCCGCCGCGCTCGCGGTGATGGCCGGGTCCAGCGTCTCGCTGGGCCAGGTGTACTGTTCTTCGCCGAATATCCCGATCAATCCGGGCGCGGCGGACCCGTCGACCATGGACACGATCAACGTGGCGGGCGGTCCGACGAGCATCTCGAACATGGCCGTGACGATCAACGTCCTGCACACGTGGGACTCGGACATCGTCATCGTGCTGGTGCACAACGGGCAGACACTGACCCTGTCGCGCAACCGCGGCGGTTCGGGCGACAACTTCATCAACACGCGGTTCATTGACGCCGCGGGCACGCCGATCGCCTCGGGCGCGGCCCCGTTCACGGGCGACTTCCGCCCCGACGGCGGCGATCCGGGCTGGACCGGCACGATCACGATCCCCGGCACGTTCCTGGCGGACTTCGCCGGGTGGAACGGGCAAGACGGCAATGGCGCGTGGGACCTGGTGATTGACGACGAAGTGAACGCCGACGGCGGCACGCTTCAGAGTTGGTGCATCGACTTCAGCCCCGGTGCGCCGCCCCCGCCGCCCCCGCCGCCCCCGGGCGACAACTGCGCGGACGGCCCGATCGTCGTGTTCGATGGCGCCACGCCCTTCTCGACCGTCGGTATGACGACCGACGCCGCGTGGACGTGCGCCATCGGCGGACGTGACATGCACTTCCTGTATACTGCGACCAACACGGGGACTTACCAGTTCAGCACGTGCGGCAGCACGTACGACTCGGCCATGATGCTCGGGTCGTTCTGCGGCGGGAACGACTACGGCTGCCTGGACGACGGTCCATGCGGCCTGCAGCAGACCATGAGCCTGGCCATGACCGCGGGTCAGCAGGTCCACATCACCATCGGCGGGTACAACTCCGCGGTGGGCAGCGGCACGCTTTCCATCACCGGATGCTTCCCGAACCCCTACAGCCCGCCCGCCGGCACGCCCGAGAACGAGGTCTGCGGCACGCTGCCCGACATCGACAACGGCGGGTGCAACTCGACCCCGAACGTCTTCCACACCATCGCGTGCGGCGAGACGATCCTCGGCACCGGGTTCTTCAACGGCAGCACGCGCGATACCGACGTCTTCCGCTTCACCCTTGATGCGGACGACAATGTGACCTTCGTCGGGCAGGCCCAGTTCGATCTGCAACTGCTCGTGCTCAACGACGCATGCCCGTGGTCGACGCAATACCTGCTCGCGACGACCAACGCCTGCAACATCGACTTCACCACCAGCGTCTTCCTGCCCGCGGGAACCTATAACCTGTGGATGGGCCCGCAGTTCACCAACGTCGTCAACTGCGGCCTCAATGATTCGTACTGGGTCACGATGACCTACGGCGCCGGCTGTGCGGCACCGTGCGACCCCGACGTGAACTGCGACGGGTCGGCCAACGGCGTGGACGTGGAAGTGCAGGAACTGGCCGTGGGCGGTGACTTCACCGACTACTGCCAGGTCGGCATCCCCGGCGTCGACGACGGTGACTTCAACCGCGACGGCGCGGTGAACGGCACCGACGTCGAGGCGGTCGAGAACGCGGTCGGCGGGATCTGCCCGTAAGCGTTCGGACCTGAAATCGAGTAGTTTCCAACGACCCCCGGGCCTCGCGGCCTGGGGGTTTTTTGTTCGGCTCCCCAAAAGGAGTGCAGGAACCCGGGGTGGTTATCGGAATCATGGTCGTGTTTGGCGAAATTACCCGTTCGCCCGGCTTGACAAACCCCGGATTTCGTGTCAAATACGACTGAGAGACGCGTTGGGCGGGCGTTAAGCCGTCGCCCGGTGATTTTTGTAGTTCTTGTTCTTATGAAAGGGTGTGTCGAATGATGAAGAACGTGTTGAAGGCCACGGCCGCGCTCGCGGTACTGGCCGGGACCAGCGGCGCGCTGGGCCAGGTGTACTGTTCCTCGCCGAATATCACGGCGGGGGGAGCCAACCCGCAGACGGTGATGGACACGATCAACGTGTCGGGCGGGCCGGGCAGCATCGTGAACATGGCGGTGACGGTCAACGTCAACTGCACATGGGACGCTGACGCCACGCTCATCCTCGTCCATAACGGCGTCGGGCTGAACCTGACGAACTGGAACGGCGGGGCCGGGATGAACTACACGAACACCCGGTTCATCGACGGCGCGACGCCGATCACGTCGGGCGCGCCCCCGTTCACGGGCGACTTCGCCCCCGAGGGCGGCGTGCCGGGGTACTTCGGCACGATCACCCTCCCGGGCACGTTCCTGGCGGACTTCGCCGGCTGGGCCGGGAGCGACGGCAACGGCGCATGGGACATCATCGTCGACGACGACTTCCCCGCGGCCGACGACGTCACGCTGGTGAACTGGTGCATCGACTTCAACCCGGGCGCGCCACCCCCGCCGCCCCCGCCGCCCCCGGGCGACGATTGCACGACGCCGATCGTGGCGACGGACGGCGCCAATCCGTTCACGACCGTGGGCGCGACGACCGACTCCGCGTGGTCGTGCGCTACCGGCGGGCGTGATATTCACTTCGTGTACACAGCGACGGCGAACGGGACGGCCACGTTCAGCACCTGCGGCAGCGCGTACGACACCGCGATGATGCTCGGGTCGGGGTGCGGCTTGAACGACTACGGCTGTCTCGATGATGGTCCGTGCGGCCTGCAGCAGACCATGTCCAAGGCCGTCACGACAGGCGAGGTCGTGCACATCACCATCGGCGGGTTCAACTCGCTGACGGGCAGCGGCACGCTGACCATCCAGGTCGTTCCGCCGCTGATGAACGACGAGTGCACCTCGCCGACGTTCGTCGGCGGGGAAGGCACGTACCCCTTCGACAACACCGGGGCCACGAGCAACGGCTTCATCTCGTGCGGCTGGGGCGGCAGCCCGGGCTACCACGACATCTGGTTCGAGTACGTCGCGTCGTTCGACGGCTTCGCGAACGTGAGCACCTGCGGTCAGACCGGTCACGACACGCAGATCGGCGTCTTTGACGGCTGCGGCGGGAACGAGATCGCCTGCAACGACGACGCGTGCGCCACGCTCCAGAGCCAGACGCCGTCTTTCGCGGTGACCACCGGGACGCACTACTTCATCCGCATCTCGTCCTGGCAGAACGGGGCCTACGGCTCGGGCACCTTCACCATCGCCCAGGCGGCGCCCCCGCCCCCGGGCGATTCGTGCAATGACCCACCGCTCGTCGCGGTTGACGGGGCTAATCCCTTCGATACCACCGGCACGACCACCGACGGCGCCTGGGTCTGCGCTGCCGGCGGCAACGACCTCCACTTCATCTACACGGCCACGGCCGACGCGACGTACCAGTTCAGCACGTGCGGCTCGGCGTACGACACGGCCATGATGCTCGGGTCGTCCTGCGGGGCGAACGACTACGGCTGCCTGGACGACGGCCCCTGCGGCCTCCAGCAGACCATGACCCTGGCCATGACCACGGGTCAGCAGGTCCACATCTCCATCGGTGGGTTCGGGGGTGCTGTTGGCACCGGCGTGCTCACGATCTCGACCTGTGCACCGAACCCCTACAACGCCCCGGGCGGCACGCCCGAGAACGAGGTCTGCGGCACGCTGCCCGACATCGACAACGGCGGGTGCAACTCGACCCCGAACGTCTTCCACACCATCGCGTGCGGCGAGACGATCCTCGGCACCGGGTTCTTCAACGGCAGCACGCGCGATACCGACGTCTTCCGCTTCACCCTCGACACGGACGACACGGTGACCTTCACGGGCCAGGCGCAGTTCGACCTGCAGCTGCTCGTGCTGGACAACATCTGCCCGTGGTCCACCCTCTTCGCCATCGCCACCACCAACCCCTGCAACATCGACTTCACCGCCAGCGTCTTCCTGCCCGCGGGGACCTACAACCTGTGGATGGGCCCGCTCTTCAACGGTCAGGTTTTCTGCGGCACGAATGACTCATACTGGGTCACGATGTCCATCGGCGCCGGCTGTGCGGCGCCGTGCGACCCCGACGTGAACTGCGACGGGTCGGCCAACGGCGTGGACGTGGAAGTGCAGGAACTGGCCGTGGGCGGTGACTTCACTGACTACTGCCAGGTCGGCATCCCCGGCGTCGACGACGGCGACTTCAACCGCGACGGCGCGGTGAACGGCACCGACGTTGAGGCGGTCGAGAACGCGGTCGGCGGGATCTGCCCGTAAGGGTTGAACCCGTTGCCGTGACTGTCCTAGAACCGAACCCCCGGGGCGAGCGCTCCGGGGGTTTTTTGCGGGAAGCCGCTGTTTCGGGATGTTGGACTTCGATTTCTCTTGACGCTGTGGCGAAACTCGATAGGCTAGGGTTCGGGCGGTCATAGCCGTGCGGCTGTGGCGTGCGCGGTGGGTGGTTTTCAACGTGGAGAGTTGATCATGAACATTCGAGTGGGATCGGCAATGGTCGCGGTGTTGGTCGCGGCGGGCGGGGCGATGGCGCAGCCGTCAGCCATTGACCTGGGAACCCTGGTGGACAGCGTGCCGGCGACGGCATCGTTCAACATCAGCCCGGGGATGATCCAGTGGTACACGTTCACGACGCCGGGGGCTGCGCTGACCCCGAGTTCGTGGCTCGACATCGTCACGAACGGGCCGGTGACCATCGACACGATGATCGGCCTGTACGACGCGTCGGGCAACCGCATCTCATCCGACGACGACGACGGCCCGCCCGCGGGCGTCGGTTTCAGTTCGCTTTCCTACGGCTCGACGAACCCGAGCGCGCCCGGGCGGTTTGCGGCCCCGGCGGGTTCGGTCGCATTCAATGGCCGAGACGGTGCGAACCTCCCCGCGGGCCAGTACTACCTCGCCGTCACCGGCTTCAGCGCCACGTTCAACGCGACCGGGTGGTCGATCACCACGTCGCACACGCGGTCGGGCCAGGTTGACGTGTGGGTCAACTACGGGACCGATTCCAGCCCGTATCCGCCCTCGGGCGTCGGCTCGGCCAGCCCGAACCCGGTGCTCGCCGGCAACGACACGCTGCTGAGGGTCACGGCGTCGCCCGGCGGCAACCCCGCCAGTTCGAGCATGAGCGTTTCGATCGACCTGTCGTCGCTGGGCATGGGTTCGAGCGAGACGATGTACGACGACGGAACGAACGGCGACGTGACCATCGGCGACAACGTCTTCAGCCGTCTTGTGACGGTGCCCAGCATGGGCGATGCGAGCCTGTCGATGGCGTTCGTCGTGTCGGATGATCTCTCGCGGTCCTCGGGCGGCAACCTCGCGCTGACGGTGCAGGCCCCGCCCTCGTGGGACGAGTTCGCCAACGGCGGGAGCGACGCCGGCGACATGCCCGCGACCGCACAGGTGACCAGCGGCAGCGGGCCGATGTACTCCATCGCGGGGACCTTTGACGCCAACGATACCGACTTGTTCCTGATCGAGGTCTGCGATCAGGGCTCGTTCACCGCCACGACGTTCAACACCTATACCACGGTCGACACGCAGTTGTGGCTGTTCAACCTGGACGGCACGGGCGTGACCTTCAACGACGACGTGCCGGATGGCTACCCGGGCGATGCAACGCTGCAGTCGCGGATCTCGGGAATTTACGTCCCCGGCAACGGGCAGTACTACCTGGCGGTGAATCGGTACAACCGCAACGCGCTGGACGAAACCGCCAGCCTGATGTGGATCGACACGCCGTTCAACGTGGAGCGTTTCCCTGACGGCCCCGGCGCGGCGGGCACGCTTTCGTCATGGACGGGCACCACGACCGGCGGGGTGGGCTACCGCGTCATCATGACCGGCGCGTGCTTCCCGACGATCGGGCCGGCGTGCGACCCCGACGTGAACTGTGACGGGTCGGCCAACGGCGTGGACGTGGAGATCCAGGAACTGGCCGTGGGCGGTGACTTCACCGACTACTGCCAGGTCGGCATCCCCAACATCGATGACGGCGACTTCAACCGCGACGGCGCGGTGAACGGCACCGACGTCGAAGCGGTCGAGAACGCCGTCGGCGGCATCTGCCCGTGATGCGATTCCGGTAGGTTCATGATCCTCGGCGGCCCTCGCGAGTGCGGGGGCCGCTGTGTTTTTGAACCAGGGGCGGTTTTCACTCTCGACCAGCCCATGCACTCATCCGGCGTCCCGGGGTTCTAGACTCTCGGGATGCACTCGCGGCCGGGGCGGACATGGATGGTGCTGTGGATGGTGCACGTGGTGTGCGTGGTGGGGTGTTCGACCGGGCCGCGCACCCTCGACGGAGTGCCCGAGGACTTTGCCGTGTCGGTCACGGTCGGTCCGGGCGGCGAGGGGGTCATGGCGCCGCAATGGATCATGATCGATACGGACGGAACGGTTCGGGCCGCGATGGGCGTGCGAACCGATGGCAGCGAGGCGCCGTCGCCTGTCCGCGTGATCAGCCGAGGGCAGGTTCGGGCGGTGTGGCGTGGGTGCCAAGGTTTGAAACCCGCCGCGGAACGCCGCGCGGACGGCGGCAGTGTGGAGGTATATCTTGCGGCGAACGGGTCACGTCGCCGCATGATGCTGTCCCATGAGGACGCCGCGCTCCGCGCCCTGGTCGAACAACTCCGCGCACTCGCGTGGGCGCCGAACCCCTGAACGACCCTACGCTGGGTCATGAGGAGCGAGGGCCCGATCATTGGTATTGACCTGGGCACGACGAACAGCCTCGTCGCGGTCAGCGACGTCGGCGGGCCCCGAGTTCTGCCCGACGAGCACGGCGGACGGATGGTGCCCAGCGTCGTGCGGTACGACGCCGGACGGGTTGTGGTTGGGCCGCGGGCCAAAGCGGAACTGGCGGACTACCCGTGGACGACCATCGCGAGCGTGAAGCGGCTGATGGGTCGATCGGCGGCGGACGTGCGCGCGGATCAGCCGTACACGGCGTACCGCGTCGTGCCCGGCGAGCGCGGCACGGCGCGGATGGCGGTGCCCGGCGTGAAGGGTGATCGCCTGATCTCGCCCGAGGAAGTGTCGGCGGAGATTCTGCGCCGTCTGAAGGCTATCGCCGAGGCGAACCTGGGTGTGCCCATCACGCGCGCGGTGGTGACGGTGCCCGCGTATTTCGACGACGCCCAGCGTCAGGCGACGCGCACCGCGGCGCGGCTGGCGGGGCTGGAGGCCGTGCGCCTCGTGCCCGAGCCGACGGCGGCGGCGCTGGCCTACGGGCTGGGGCTGCCCAAGGGCGGAAATGGCCGCGTGAGCCACGTCGCGGTGTACGACCTGGGCGGGGGCACGTTCGACATCTCGGTGCTCCGGCTGACGCCCGGCGAGGGCGACGAGCCGTTCTTCTTCCAGGTGCTCGCGGTGGGGGGTGATACGCACCTGGGCGGGGACGACATGGACCATCGCATCACGGAGGCGCTCCGCGGCGAGGTGGCCCGGTGGCTGGGTCTGCCCGAGGGAGCGAACGAGTTGCCCGAGGCCACGGGTCGGCAGATCGCGGCCCAGGCCGAGGGGGTGAAGATCCGCCTGTCCGACGCGGAGAGCGCGGCGGTGCGGATCGAGATCGGCTCGCGGTTGTTCGAACGGGTCATCACACGGGCCGAGTTTGAAGCGTGGGTGGCGCCGCTGGTGGAGCGGACGATCGAGTGCTGCCGGCGGGCGATGGCGGGGGCGGAAAGGGCGCTTGCGGACGCGCCGCTCGACGCGGTGGTGCTGGTGGGGGGGGCGACGCGCATGCCGCTGGTGCGGCGGCGCGTGGCGGAGTTCTTCGGGATCGAGCCGTACACGGCCCTGAACCCCGACGAGGTCGTGGCGCTGGGGGCGGCGGTGCAGGGGCAGATTCTGTCGGGCGCGCGGCGGGACGCGCTGCTGCTGGACGTGCTCCCGCTGTCGCTGGGTATCGAGACGGCGGGGGGCGCGGTGGCGAAGATCATCGTGCGGAACTCGACGGTACCCGCGCAGGCCACGGAGATGTTCAGCACGCAGGTCGATGGTCAGACCAGCATCCGGCTCACGGTGTTCCAGGGCGAGCGCGAGATGGCCGCGGACTGCCGGAAACTCGGTGAGTTCCACTTGCGGGGCCTGCCGCCGATGCCCGCGGGCGTGCCGCAGGTCGAGGTGAAGTTCCTGGTGGACGCCAACGGGGTGCTGAACGTGTCGGCGCACGAGCGGCGAAGCGGTCGGCGGGCGGCGTTGCAGGTTGTGCCCAACCACGGGCTGACGCCCGAGGAGGTCGAGCGCATCGAGCGGGAGAGCCTGACGCACGCGCGCGAGGACATGGCGCGACACCGGGTCGTCGATCTCATCGCGAACAGCGAACTGGACCTGAAGTGGGTGGGGGAAGGGTTGGCGCGGCACCGCGCGGCCCTGGACCCGGCCTACGCGGCGGAACTTGATGGGATGCTCGCTGACCTGCGCGGCTTTGTCGATCGAGCGCGGGCGGACTGGCGCTCGGTGGAGCCGGAGTCCTTCGCGAAGGCGAAGGAGGCCCTGGACCGGGCGAGCGTGCGGCTTCAGGAAGTCGCCATCGCGGCGTCGTTGCGGCAACCACCGACGCGCGGATCGGTTATCGGATCGGGCTAGGTAATCTCACCCTCACCTGCCGATGGACCACCGGCGATCTGTGCGGCATTGCTGGCACGCGTGACGGGGCGAGCCGATCCAGCCATGGGGCAACCCCGTGCGAGGAGCCTGACCATGCGAATACTGATTGCGGTTCTCGCGGTTGCGACGGTAGGTCCGTGGGCTTCCGCGACCACATACTTTGTTCGCAACGCGAACGGCAAGGATTCGAACAACGGGTTGTCGCCATCGACCCCGTTCAAGACGATCACCAAGGCCATCAGTCTCGCGCAGCCGGGCGACGTGATCTACGTGGCGCCCGGGACGTACACGGCGAGCGTGGCGACGGTGCGGGCGGGTACGGCGACCGGGCCGATCCGCGTTGTTGGGGATGTAAGCGGTGCACAGTTCGGCGTGAAGGCGGGCAACGTCGTTGTCAAGCCCGGCACGAGCAATACCGGTTTTCTCCTTCAGCATAACTACCACCGGCTGGAGAACATCCGCATCACGAAAGCGAGAAACGCGGTCATCGTGCAGAACTGCACGGGGTGCGCGATGTTGAACATGGACCTGAACAACAGTCAGGCGGACGGTCTGCAGGTCGTCAACGCGTCCGCAACCTTCGACGTCGGCAAGATCCGGTCCAGCAAGGATGATGGGGTCGAACTGGGCGTCAACGCGTCGCTCACCATGACCGGCACGCTGATCTACAGCAGCAAGGACCGCGGGGTGACGCTGACGGCGGCGACCTCGTCGGCCACGCTGCGCGAGGTGCAGGTGTACTCCAACACGGCGCACGGCGTCGAGGCCGTGCTCGGGAACCTGACGCTCATCAACGCCCTGGTTCGGAATAATGGGCAGGACGGTGTGCGCGCGGGTGGGGGCGGGGGCCTGGGGCCATCTGTCTCCGTATGGCACGCGACGATCGCCCGCAACGCGGGCGATGGGGTGGAGATCGAAGGCGGCACGTTCACTACGACCAACTCGATAATCGCGTACAACTCCGGGGTCGGACTTCGGCGGACCGGCGGCACCTTCAATCACACGTACAACATCATCTTCTCGAACACCGCGGGCGCATTCGTTGGTACGGTGCTCTCGGCGGGCGAGAGCACCGTCGACCCAAAGTTCACATCCACCAGCGTGTACACGCTCCAGAGCGGCAGCCCGGCCGTCAACGCGGGGGACAGTTCGCTTAGCGTGACGAGCATCGATCTCGTCGGCGCTACGCGTCCCCAGGGCGGCGGATGGGACCTCGGCGCCTACGAGGGTACCGCCACGCCGATCTTCACGGATGTGACCTCGACGGCAGGCTTCGGATTCACCACGAGCACGAACGAGGATGATGGCTCGGGCATGTCCTGGGTTGATCTCGACGACGATGGTGATCTCGATTGCATTGTGACAGGCTCGACCGCGCGGGTGATCACGAACAACGGCGCGGGAGCATCGTTCTCGGCGTACACGCTGGGCGCGTTCCGCGGGCAGGGGGCGGTGCTTGACGCCAATAACGACGCCTGTCCCGACTTCTGGGCCTCGTCGTCGCCCACGGGATCGAGCGGTCAGTTGTTTCTCAACACCGCGGGCGTGCTGACGGCGGCGGACTCTGCGGGCATGACAGGCCCGACCAACGCCGACGGTGCCTGCGCGATCGACGTCAACGCCGATGGGTGGCTCGATCTGCTGATGTTCGGGACCAACGGCAACTGGGTGGGGATGAACGTGAAATCCTCATCCTCGCCGGCGTTCACGCCGTCGAAGCCCGCGGGGCTGAACGCGAGCAACGGAAACGGGGACTTCTGCTCCACGGGTGACGTGAACGACGACGGTCTGCTCGATGTGCTGTATCACTACAGCGGCGGAAAACTCTACCTGCTGAGTTCGTCGGGCACGTTCGCACTCGCGCCGGCGACCACCGGTGGTGGGGCGGACATCTCGTTCTCGACCAGCCCGAGCAAGAAGATCGCCTCGGCGTGGGCGGACTACGACAACGACGGCGATGTGGACCTGGTCGTTACCGATCGGGCCAACAACAGCTCTGGGTCGATGTTCGAGAACAACGACGACGGCACGTTCGATGAGGTGTCCGACGAGGCGGGGCTGGTGGCCGCGTCGAACGGCCAGCGCGGGTGCGCCTGGGGCGATTACGACAACGACGGGCATCTCGATCTCTATGTCGCGACGCGCACGGGGGGGTGCCAGTTGTACCGCAACCTGGGCGGTGGCACGTTCGTGCTGACCGGGCTTGGCGCGGATGTCAACATCGATGCCCAGGACGCCGTCTTCGTCGACTACGACAACGACGGGGACCTCGACATCGCCATCACGCGCGTGGGCGGGGGCATGATGCTGCTCCGCAACAACACGAACACCACGCGGTATCTCAAGGTCCGCGTGCTGGGAGCGGGCAACGGTGGGACCAATACCCTGGGCATCGGCACCCGCGTCGAGCTGTACACGTCGGGCGGGCAGTTCGTCGCCCGGCGGGACATCGGCGTGGCCCGGGGGTACGCCGGGACCGAGCCGCTCTGGGCCCACTTCGGCGGCGTCACGCCGGGCGCGAGTTACACCCTGAAGGTGTACTTCAAGAGCGGCGTGGTGACGCAGAGCGTGACACCCGCGACGGCGAGCACGACCATCGGTGCGCGGACGATCGCGCAGATGGTGACGTTGCAGGAGCCACCGGTCGGCCCGAGCGTACGCCTGGTGCGCTGGCGCGAGGTCTCGGGCGAGGAGTAGCCGATCAACCCTTCGGGGGCACGCCGATGTCCTCGTCCCACAGGTCGGGACGCTCGGCGATGAACGCGCGCATGAGGGCCTCGCACCGCGGGTCGTTCATGACGCGCACGGCGACGCCCTCGGCCTTCAGCCAGTCCTCGCGGCCTTGAAACGTCCGGTTCTCGCCGATGACGACGCGCGGGATGCGGTGCAGAATGGCCGTGCCCGAGCACATGGCGCAGGGGGAGAGCGTGCTGGCGAGGGTGAGGGTGTGCCAGTCGCGGCGACGCCCGGCGGCGCGGATGGTGGCCGTCTCGGCGTGGGCCGTCGGATCGCCCTGCTGCACGCGGAGATTGTGCCCGGCGGCGACAACGAACCCGGCGGGGTCGACCAGCGCCGAGCCGATGGGGATGCCGCCCTCATTCTTGGACTTGAGGGCCTGGATGTAGGCGGCGTCGAGGGCGAGGCGGTCAAGGTCGTCCTGATTCATGGCGCATTGTTGCCGTATTGGCGAGGGCGAACACGTGCCCGCCGCGGGAGGCCCGCCGAACGCTATGCTGTGCGCATGGGTAGTCCGCACCCGAAGCATCCCGGCGTGGTGGTGTTTGATCACCCGCTCATTCAGCACAAACTGACCTACCTGCGCGACCAGACGACGAGTCACCGCCCGTTCCGGGCGCTGCTGTACCAGATCGCGGGGCTCATGGTCTTCGAGGTGACGCGGGGGTTGCCGACGCGCGAGGTCGAGGTGCGGACGCCGGTGGAAACGACGCGCGGCGTAAAACTGAGCGCCCAGATCACGGTGGTGCCGGTGCTGCGGTCGGGGCTGGGCATGGCCGAGGGAATCCTCGAGATGATGCCCGAAGCGCGAGTCGGCCACCTCGGGCTGGCCCGCGACGAGCGGACACTCCAGCCGACGGTGTATCTGCGGCGATTGCCCAAGGACCTCGACGCCGGTCCGGTCATCCTCGTGGACCCGATGCTCGCGACGGGCGGGAGCGCGAGCGAGGCGGTGCACATCCTGCGGTCCGCCGGGGCGACCGACCTGCGGATGATCTGCCTGGTGGCGGCCCCGGAGGGCATCGCGCGGATGCGCCGCGACCATCCCGACCTCACGATCTACACCGCGGCGATCGATCGGCAACTCAACGAGCACGGGTTTATCTGCCCCGGGCTGGGCGACGCGGGCGACCGGATGTACGGGACGGTGTGAGCAAGAACACAGGCAAGGCCTGGGAGCGATGACGTGAAGATCGACGTTCGACGGATGGTCCTGACGACGATGGTGGTGTGCTTCCTGGCGGCGTGCGCGGCCAAACCCGGGTCGAAGGCCCCGCCCGGGTTGGATACCAGGCCGGTGGACCTTGCCCGCGGGCGCGGCGTCGCCGTGCTGACCGGCGCGGGGCAGCCCGTGACCTGGGCGGCGCTGATCGAGGCCTGCGCCAATGCCGACGCTGTGGTGGTGGGGGAGAATCACGGGCACGACCTCGGCCTGACCTTCGCCGCGGCGGTGTGGCACGACGTGGCGGCGAAGGCCGAGCACAGCGCCCTGGCGCTGGAGTTCTTCGAGCGCGACGAGCAGTCGCGGCTCGACGATTACCTGGCCGGCCTAGGCGACGAAAAGGCCTTCACCACGCGCACTGGGCGCACGGCGAGCAACTACCCACCCGGGCACCGGGCGATGGTCGAGCGCGCCAAGGAACTCGGGCGGCCCGTGATCGCCGCGAACGCGCCCCGCCCCTACGTGCGCCTCGTGAGGCAACAGGGCTACGGCGCCCTCGATCGACTGACCCCCGAGCAGGCGCGGCTTGTCCGCATCCCCGATGAACTGCTCGGCGGACGCTACCGCGAGGCCTTCGAGGCGCTCATGCGCCCGGGCGTCGAGCAGGGCCACGGCGGGACGCCGCCCACGCCCGACGAAATCGCTACCCGCCTCGAAGGCTTCTACCGCTCGCAACAGACCTGGGACTGGACGATGGGCGAGTCGGTCGTGCGGGCGCTGGAAGTCGGGCGTCGTCCGGTGCTGCTGGTGATCGGGCGCTTCCACAGCGACTTTGAAGGGGGCACGGTGCAGGTGATCCGCCGCCTGCGTCCGGGTGTGCGCGCGATCACCATCAGCATGATCGACGCGAACGCGGATGGCCTGCGCGTCGAGGACCGCGGGCGCGGCGATTTCGTGGTGTACGTGGGTTCCAACGAGCCGCGACCATAATCAAACGAGCCGCGACCAAGTCAGAACGAGCCGCGACCGTCAGGGAGCGGTTCCTGGTGCCGGCCCGATCAACCCCACCATGCGGCCTGTCACGCCGCGCTCGCGCCGGTGCGAGAAGAACCGCATGGCGTCGCGCGCGGTGCAGTGCGGAAGCACGTCGATTAGATCGACGCCCGCTTCGCGCGCCTGCGAGGCCAACGCCGCCTTGAGGTCCACGTGCCCCTTGCCGTCCGCGCGCTCGCGCACGGGTGCTTCGGGTCCAAACACTCGGCGGAACTCCGCGAGCACTTCCGGGCCGACCTCGAAGGCCTCGGGCCCGATGCACGGCCCGACAGCGGCGACGAGGTTGCCCGCCCCGAGGTGACGCATGGCGAGGACCGCCGCGGGGAGCACGCCCGCCACCACGCCGCGCCACCCGGCGTGCACCGCGGCGACGACGCGGCCGTCCGCCGACGCAAGCAGCACGGGGGCGCAGTCGGCCACGCGCACGGCGACGACGCGGGCGGGGTCGTCGGTGATCAGGGCGTCGGCCTTGAAGTCGATTGGTCCGTCGGGGCCGGCGTCGCGCGACGGGTCGCCCCGGCGAAACACCCGCGCCGCCAGCCCGTGCACCTGGTAGACCTGTACGACTTCGCGCCCCGAGGCGCCGATCGCCGCAAGCACGCGGCGGAAGTTCTCGGCGATGTGCTCGGGCGGGTCTCGCCGGTCGCCGACGAGGTCCATCGGGTTTCCGAAGTTGAGCGAGGCGAACACGCCGCGCGACACGCCACCGACGCGCGTCGTGAAGGCGTGCGGCACGCCGACGCGCGCGAGCACGGGCGACGTGAGGACCCCGGGCGATCCCGCGTCGGGCGTCACGGCGTGGCCGCCTTTCCGTGCAGGGTTTCGCCCGACGAGAGCACGCACGTCACCACGTTCCCCTCGCGCTTCACGGCCCGGCTCCACGTCGCCTCGCGCCCCGCGAAGGGGTCGCGCAGGCGGAGTTCCCCGCCCGCGTCGGCGACGATGGAGACGTCGGTCGTGACCCCACCGCGGCGGACTGCCGAGACGCGAAAGCCCCCTTCCGCCCGCAGGTTTGTGAACGACGCGACGGGCCAGCGCGGGCTCACCGCGGGAAAGACGCGCACGATCGACGTGCCGGGCGCGCCCACCTCGCCCCACGATTGCAGCAGCATCTCCTGCAAGGCCTGCATGGCCAGAAAGTTGCCCTCCAGCGTGAACGGGCGGTACGTGAACTTCGAGTGCCCCTTCCCCGACTGGTCGCCGTTGAGGTGAAACCCGTTCGGCCCGGTGAAGGCCAGGTACGTCGTGAGGAAATCCAGGGCCTTCTCCGGCTCGTCCGCGCGGGCGAACAGGCACGCGGCCCAGGCGAAGGAGTACCCCGTCCACCACGCGGTGCCCATCGATTCCAGCCGCGCCAGCGTCGCGCGGATTGTCGCGCGGTCCGTGTCGGTGCCTTCGAGGGTCATCAACCCGAGCGGGTGGATGGCCATGGCATGGCTGAAGTGCCGGTGGCTCTGGTCGTAGGGGTGCCCGCGGGCGAAGGTCAGCCCGGTGTCGTCGGCGTCGAAAGGTTCGCACGCCGCGAGCGCCCCGCGCCAGCGCACTTCGCCCTTTGCGTCGCCGTCCTCGCGGGCCATCTCGGCGCACGCGGCGAAGATGAAGCGGAGCATGGCGAGGTCGTAGTTGCTGTTGGGCGGGAGCCACGCGGCGTACGAGTTGTCGTGGATCTCCGGGCTGGTCGAGAGGGGCAGGCGACGCCGCCCGTGCTCGTCGGGCGGGGCGAGCGCCTCCATCGCCGCGGCGACGCTTTCGCAGAAGGGCCGGGCGCGCTCCCGCAGGAATGCACGGTCCATGGTGTATCGCCAGTGCAGATAGAACGACTGCGCGACCCACGCCGAGTGCGTCGGCGAGAGCGAATACTGCCCCCATCCGCCCATCGGCGCGCCGTCGAGGGCCATCACCCCGGGCACCACCGCCGGGGGTGGGCTGGATTCGGGCAGCCCGTAGAACTCGCGCGCGAAGGCCCGGTAGCGGGGCAGCAGATTCCAGTTGAAGTTGAGCCACGACCCGCCCTGTTCGTTCAGGCCCGCGGCGTGATGCGCGAGGTACGTCGTCTGCGTGTTGAGGTCGTTGTGGTAGTCCCCCTTCCATGGTGGCAGCCCGCCTTCGTCCGCGGTCCACACGCCTTGCAGGGCCATCGGTGGGGCGTCGGGGCGGCTGCCGGAGACCATCAGGTGCCGGCACAGGTCGTAGTGGACCTGCAACGCCGCATCGGGGATTGACACGCTCGCGTCCCGCACCGCCGCCCGGTGCCGCATCGTTTCGTCGCGCACACCATTCCCGGCCGCGTACACGTCGGCGGCGGCCTTGGCCCGAACCCGCGCGATGGTCAACGGGTCCGGCCCGTCGGCGTTGCTCGCCACGCTCACGGCCACGGCGCGGATGATCGGCTGGCCCCGGTTCGGCGGGCGCGATTCCCGCAGGCACGCCGCGACCGCGTACGCCACCTCGCCCAGCGTCCGCTGTACGAACCACACCCCGTCGGCGTCGGCGCCTTCCTCGGCGGGGGCGTAGCCGAGCGCCTTCACGCCCCCGGGCGGCACGAGGCGCAGCGAGGCTCCCGCGGGCACGCGCGTGACGACCACCGTCGGCTCGCCCGCCACGGCCACGTCCATCGAGCCGAACGAGCGCGGGTCATGCCGCACACCCACGTTCGCCGTGCCGTCGACCAGGTGCAGCCGAAAGTCCGTAAGGGTTTCGCCCGAGGGCAGCGTGATCTCCAGCCGCCCCACGGGGAGTTTGGTGGGGTAGGGGATGGTGTCGTAGGGCACGTCGAACAGCCGCTGGTGCTCGGCGTGGTTGCGGGCCTCCTTCAGTGCGATCATGGTTGCGTACGTCCAACCCGGTACGCGGAAGATATCGGGCAGGCGCGTGTCCCACAGGTCGGCCCGGTCGAGGGAGAGCCGCAGCGTGCCGGCGTCGCCCCACACCAGCACGCCCAGCAGCCCGTTGCCCAGCGGCAGGCCCTCGTCCCATCGCAGGATGCCGCCCTCGCGCGACAGCACGGGGTCGGGTGCTTTCGGTACGGGGGTCGATTGGCCCGAGGCGGCGGGCACGCCGACGTGGAGCCACCACCCCGCCGCCACAACTCGTGCGATCTGTCGCATGGCGCGAGTGTACGGCTCGGGCGGGTACGGGTTGCGGATAGGATCGCCCGCGTGAAGCCGGGCAAGGCCATCGTGATCGGGGGCGGGGTGGTGGGCGCGTCGTGCGCGTACGAACTGGCCCTGCGTGGGTGGACGGTGGAACTGCTCGAGAAGGGCACGGTGGGGGGCGGGTGTTCGCACGGGAACTGCGGGTACGTCTGCCCGAGCCACGTCTACCCCCTGGCCAAGCCGGGGGCCATCGCCTCCACGCTGCCGCTGCTATTCCGGCGGAACAGCCCGTTCATGATCCGCCCGCGGGTGGACGTTCACCTGTGGGGCTGGCTGGCGCGGTTCGCGGCGTCGTGTACCGCCGCCAAGGCCGAGGACACGTCCGTCGCGCTGCATGCCCTGCTGATCAACGGAAAGATAAGGTACGAGGAGATCGTGGCCGCCGAGAGGATCGACTGCGGGTACGAACGCAAGGGGTGCCTGTTTGTCTACGCCGACCGGGCGCACCTCGACGCGTTCGGGCCGACGAACGAGGCCATCGTGCGGCGGTTCGGATACGGCGGGCGGCTCGTGCGGGGGGACGAACTGGCGGCGATGGAACCGACGCTGCGTGACGGGCTGGCCGGGGCGTGGTACTTCGAGTGCGACGCGCACCTGAGGCCCGACCGGTACATGAGCGGCCTGCACGCGGCGCTGGTCCGGCGGGGCGTGGTCATCCGCGAAGGGTGTGAGGCGAAAGACCTCACCGGCCTTGGCGGGCGTGCCGTGCGCGCCGTCACCAACCACGGCGAGCACGGGGCCGACGCCTTCGTCGTCGCCACGGGCGCGTGGACGCCGAAACTCTCGCACATGCTCGGGGTGAAACTGCCCATCGTGCCGGGGAAAGGCTACAGCGTGACGGCCCGGCGGCCGGCGCGATGCCCGGCGTACCCGATGGTCTTCGAGGAAGCCCGCGTCGCCATTACGCCCTTCGCCGACGGGTACCGCCTCGGGAGCATGATGGAGTTCGCCGGGTACGACGATTCAATGCGCCCGGAACGCATCGCGCTGCTGAAAGATTCCGCGGCCAAGTACCTCCGCGCGCCCGAGCCGCTGGACGATGAGCAACCCTGGTTCGGTTGGCGGCCGATGGTGCCGGACGGCAAGCCCTTCGTGGACTTCTCGCCGCGCTTCGGCAATGTCATGGTCGCGGCGGGCCACAGCATGATCGGCATGAGCACCGGCCCGGGCACGGGGCGGCTAGTGGCGGAAATGCTGAGTGACGACAAGCCGCACCTGGACCCGGCGTGGTTCAGGATCGGGCGGTGATTCGTGTTATTGAGATTTTGCGGCAAGGCGCGTCGCAAGTGTCGGAGCAGGATGGTAGATCACTTCCCGGCCGCGCTTGCTCGTGGTCATAAGCCGAAGACGTACGAGACCCTGGAGGTCGCTTCTCGCGGTCGCATTTCTGATGCCATTGGAGTAGGCATGACTTTTGACCGTATACATCGTGCGCGGGTGCCGCAGCGCATGCTCAAGGAGCAATCGCTGCCGTAGGTTCAGGTTCTTCGAGAGACGAAGGAGCCGCTCGCTTCGTGCAATCTTCGCCTCTTCCTCCTTGAGATGAGCGGTTGCAACTGTGAGCGATTGCTCGATAATGTCGAGCTTGTAGAGAATGAAATAGGTAAGGTCACCACCATCGTCTTCGCAATCAACGAATGCCTGCGGGTACTTGGAGACCCCATGGCGGATCCGTTCTGAGATCGGAACGTATTCAAACAGGGTGTACCCATGACGCAGCGCGTGCCAATAGAACACCGCGCGAGCCGTCCGCCCATTTCCGTCGGCAAAGGGATGTTCGTATCCGATCATGAAGTGCAGAATGCACGCCTTCACGATCGGATGAATGAACGTATCACCCTCGTGGGTGGTGTTGGCAAAGGCGCAGAGCTTGGACAACCGCTCGGGAAGCAGGCCGGCCGGCGGAGGGGTGAAGATAGCCTGATCATCGGGCTCATAGAACACCCTGATCGTCTCGTCACTTCGGCGTAGCCGCCTTGCCTCCGCGGGGTCCTTCAGAGTCCCTTCCGTGAGTATTCCTTGGAGTTCAAGCAGCATCTCGGTCGAGAGTGGACGGTTCAGCCATTGTTTGATCTGCTGCATCGCGACAAAGTTGTTGACGACCATGCGCTCGCCGACGCTGCGTGGAGGGCGTTGAGAGCGAAGCAGGTCGATGGCATCCTTTCGTGTCTGGGCCGCGCCTTCAATGAGCGAAGATTCGATCGCCTCATCCATGAGCGACCGAATGTGAATTCGATGCCGGTGCGCATCATCCGCGAGAATTCCTCGGTTGCCTTCGAGGGAATACGGGCCGCCTCCGCCGGTCGCCCTGTCGATCCTGTGAAGGGGTTCGAGCATGAACGGGCCCGAACACCAGGAGAAGGGCCTTCCATCGGGCTGTACGAGTTCAAGCCGCTCCGTGTTGTCCCGGCGGAGCAGTTTGAGTGCCGCCCAGGCATCTTCAGGATTCAACCCGCGATCCCTCGCGATAGCCTGGACTTTTCGCCACGGCCTGTACTCACGAGTCAAATCACCAAGATTCGGGATCAGGCGAACCGCTCGATCAAATCGTGCTGCGTCCGAGAACAGGTCGGCGGACTGGAATGGGGGCGGTTGAGGTCGCATTTGCCAATCAAAGTCATTATTGCGAAGATTGACTTTACGCGATCACTCTGAAAAGTCAAATCGAGTAAAATTGACTTTGGTTGACAGTTCGACGCGGCCCCCTGATTCGGGTTTTACTCGCTGCGGACCTGCGTCACCACGCCGTCTTTCAGGTCCACCACGGTGCACGCCGTCGTGGAGCGGGTGCTGGAGGAGCCGAGCACCAGGAAGACCGAGCCGGAAGCGTGGCGCGTGTCGGTGCGGCACCACTTCCAGGTCGCCGAGCCGTCGGGCCGATCCACGCGTTCCGTCGGGCCGCCGAAACTCTGGATAAGTTGGTCGCCGGTGGTCTGCCCGACGGTGATTGAGCGGACGTCCTGGGCCGCGAGGGTGCGCCCCGACGAACTCGTATTCGAGCGGGACGAGACCAGGCACCCGCCGAGCGGGATCGCGGCGAGCAGGAGCACGGCGGCAAGGGCGGGGCGGATGATGGATGATGGACGTGAACTGAGGGGATTCATGATCACTCCGATGCGGCGGAACGGCGTTTCCTTCACGGGGTATCCGTCGGTTGGGAATCAACGCGGCCCGGTTTCGGTTCGACGCTCCAATCGGTCGGTGGTTTCGCCAAGCCTGTGAACCTCAGAGCGCCATCACGACCTTGATTCCCTCGCCGGAGATCATTGTTTCGTGGGCCTTCTTGAACTGTTCGATCGGGAACTCGTGCGTGATGATGTCGTCGAGTTCCAGCCGCCCCGAGAGCAGCAGTTCTTCCATCTGGAACCAGGTCTCGAACATCTTGCGCCCGTTGATGCCCAGCACGGTGCATCCCTTGAAGATGACCAGGTCGTTCATGTCGAGACGGATCGGGCCTTTGAACAGCCCCAGCAGCGCCGCCGTGCCCCCGTTGCGGAGCGCCGACAATCCCTGCGTCAGGGCCGGCTCGGCCCCGCTCATCTCCAGCAGCACGTCGGCCCCCTCGCCGCGGCAGGCCTTGCGGATCTCGGCGATCCAGCGATCGTCGCGCGGGTCGAAGGCCTCGCTCGCGCCAAGTTTCTTGGCCAGCGCCCGGCGCTTCGGGTCGATATCCGTCGCGAAAATGCGGCTGGCCCCCGCGGCCTTGGCCACCGTCACCGCCATCAGCCCGATGATCCCCGTCCCCGTCACCAGCACGCTCTTGGCGCTGACGTTCGCCGCCATCACCGTGTGCACGGCGTTGCCCAGCGGGTCGAGCACCGCCGCGACTTTATCGGGGATGCTCGCGTGCACCGGCCAGACGTTTTCTTCCGGCACGCAGACGTACTCGGCGAAGCACCCGTCGCGGTCGATGCCGATGATCTTGGTGTCCAGCGCGATGTGCGCGTTGCCGGTTCGGCTGTTGTAGTCTTTCCACTGCGTCGTGTGCCCCTCCGCCGAGACGCGCAGCCCGGGCGCGTGCTTCGTCACCGCCGAGCCGATCTTCTCGATGGTCCCGACAAACTCGTGCCCGGTGACGATGCCGACGGGGATGCGCGAGGCGGCCCAGGCGTCCCACTCCCAGATGTGCCGATCGGTGCCGCAGATGCCGACCTTGGCGACCTTGACGAGCACGTCGCGCGGGCCGCACGCGGGCACGGGCCGATCGGCGACCAACTGAAGTTCCGTCCCGGCGTGATGCTTGATGAGCGCCCGCATGGTGTGGGTTCCTGATGGAGCCTTGACGGCGCGGGGCGCCCCGGCGGTGAGGGTGGGCATGGTGGTTCCTGCCTAGGCCGGGCCGCTCCCGACGGTCGGGCTTGCGGACCGATACAGCATTGTTGCCCGTGTTCCCGGGTTGCGTCGGGCGCGGGGCCGGCGCCGGGAAACAACCGGGAAGGACGTAAACTACCTCGGCATGTCGACGATTCAGGGCCAGAACCGGTGGGTGTACATGGCGGCCAAGCCCGGGGGGGGGCGGGCGTTCGGGGTGGTCCGCGCCCGCGATACCCGGCACTTGGCCGATCAACTCCGCCGCAGCCGACTGGTCCCCCTGAAGACCTGGGCCGTGCCCGACTGGGCCCCCGGGGGGCAGGTCAAGGTCCGCCTGAAGGATCAGGCCGAGGTGCACACGCAACTGGCCCAGTTGCTCAACCGGGGTGTGCCGTTGGTTGAGGCTCTGGAGGTAATCGCGTCGGCGGTGGGGCCGGCGTCCCGCCCTCGCATCGAGCGGATGCGAGAACTGGTCGCCGCGGGGAGCGGATTCTCGGACGCCGCCCGTACGGTGGAGATCTTCGACCCCGTCACCATCGCGGTGTATCAGGCCGCCGAGCGCACGGGCGACCTGGGGGGGGCGGCGAAGCAGTTGGCGACGACGGCGCGGCGGCAGTTGGCGATCTCCGGCAAGGCCGGGACGCTGCTCATCTATCCCGCCATCGTGCTCTCCATCAGCATCATCGTGTCGATCGGGATGATCACGGTGATCCTGCCGCAGGTAGGCAAGACCATCGAAGGGGCCGGGCAGACACTCCCGTGGTTCACCGCCGCCCTGATGCACACCGGGCTGTTTCTGCGGGAACACGCGCTGTGGGCGGTGCTGGCGCTGATCATCGCGGTCGCGGCGGGGGTTTTCGCCCGCAAGCCGATCATGGGGTTTCTCAACGCGGGGCTGCGCACGATGCCCCTGTTCCGCGAAGTCCTGATGGCGCAGGAGGCGGCCCGGTTCTTTACCGTGATGGCCGCCATGACCCGCAGCGGCATCACCCTCGCCGACGCCCTGGGCGTGGCGACCGGGGTCATCGGTCACCCTCGCCTGCGCGAGCAACTCATCACCCTTCGCACGCGGCTGATCGAGGGCGGGGTGCTCCGCTCGCTGCTCGACAGCGTCGACGCCCTCCCGCTCTCCACCCGCCGCCTTCTCACCGCGGCGGAACGCTCGGGCGACCTCGAGACGGCCTTTGAGACCCTCTCGCAGGACCTCGCCGAGGAACTCGACCGACGCGCGACGCGACTGCTCGCGGCCTTGGAGCCGGCGCTGATCGTGCTCATGTTCCTGCTCATCGGCAGCCTGCTGCTGGCGATCATGATCCCGTTGATCCTGATGGCGGGGTCGGCGACGGGGTAACCGTCGATTACCCCAGCCGCATCGCCTTCAGCATCGCCCGGCCCATGTCCGCCGGGCTGAGGGCCACTTCCACGCCCGCGGCTCGCAAGGCCTTGATCTTCGCGTCCGCCGTGTCATCGGCCCCGCCGATGATCGCCCCCGCGTGGCCCATGCGTCGCCCGGGCGGGGCGGTGCGCCCCGCGATGAACGCGGCCACCGGCTTCTTCACGTTCGCCTTGATGTACGCCGCGGCGTTGGCCTCGTCGCTGCCGCCGATCTCGCCGATCATCAGGATCGCGTGCGTCTGCGGGTCCGCCTCGAACATGCGGATGCAGTCGATGTGGTCCAGCCCCCGCACCGGATCGCCCCCGATGCCCACGCAGGTAGACTGACCCAGGCCCAGGTTCGAGGTCTGCCACACGGCCTCGTACGTCAGCGTGCCCGAACGGCTCACGATGCCCACGCTCTTGCCCAGTTTCGACTGGCTCACGTGCGTGTGAATGTACCCGGGCATGATCCCGATCTTGCACCCGGCGTTGGTGTAGGGGTCGCTCGCGCCCGTGCCGCCGCCGGTCTTGGGGCCCGGCGTGATGACGCCCGGGCAGTTGGGCCCGATGAGCATGATGCCGTTCCTGGCTTCGCTGAGCACCTTCGTGCCGTTGCGCTCGTCGAGCAACGCCCGCACGCGGATCATGTCCTGCACCGGCACTCCCTCGGTGATGCAGCAAATGGTCTTGATGCCCGCGTCCGCGGCTTCCAGAATCGCGTCGGCCGCGAAGGCCGGGGGCACAAAGATCATCGTGGCGTCGGCCCCGGTCGCCTTCACGGCCTGGGCAACGGTGTCGAAGATCGGCAGCCCGTTCTCGTCCTTCGTGCCGCCCTTGCCGGGCGTCACCCCGCCCACCATCTTCGTGCCGTAGTGCAGGCACCCCTTGGTGTGCGAGGCCCCGAAGGCCCCGGTGATGCCCTGACAGATGACGCGGGTGGTGGCGTTGATGAGGATGGACATGGGGAAACAGGGTAGGAACGCGGCGGCGTTCAGCGACGGCTCAACGCCGGGCGGGCAGGGGCCTCCACCCGCGGGGTGTTTCATCCCTTGGTACACTGTCCGGAGTCGCCGAACAGACGCGACCACTGGAGGATCTCTCATGGCCCGCGTGAAACTGACGTACGACCCCAAGGGCAACGCCCCCAAAACCTTTAAGCAGGGCGAGGTCAACACCAACGTCACCGTCGACGTTACCATCGGCGGGGGCGTGGACATCAAGGGCTTCGAGAAGGCCGTGTGGCAGACCGGCTGCGGCCTGATGGCGCTGCACCAGTCCAAGAAGGTCGAAGGAGCGCCCGCCGGGTATAAGGGCTACATCCACGGCTCGGCCAACCGCCTCTTCGCCGTCACGCGCCTCGACACCGCCAAGAAGACCATCGAGATCGCCAAGCAGGGCAAGGTCAGTGACGGGGTACATGTTTTTAAGTAGCCGCCCCGGCAGTGGCTACGGGCTGCCTATCCATCCCTCTTGCCCCACCTGCACCTTCGACATGCGGGGTCATACCTCTCCCGCAACCTGCCCCGCGCGCCTTCGTCCTCTTCGTCGCTTGGTGCCTCGTCAGCGTGTGGCTGGTGCCGGGCTGATTCGCATGTGCATACACCTCACGCGCTATGACACCGGACCCGAGGCACCGCGAAGGTCCGGGCTGAGTTTCCGAAGCCAACGATGCAACGAGCATTTATACGAGCGAGCCTCGGAGGACGCCGTTCCCAACAAGCGACCGTTGCGGCGTTCTACTTTGGCTCGGCATGAGGAAGAATCGCCTCCGCTCGACGCACAAGCGTGATCGCGCGGTCCGTTTCTGGAACGTGCGCCCGGCCAGCCTCGCCTTGCGCCGACACCAACGCCACGCCCGGCCCTGCTGGCACCGACAGCACCTCATACTGGATCGTGCTGAGGCGGCTCAGGTTGTCGATCATGTACCGGTGCGTCTCGCGGTGCCCGCTCCGATCGATCACCGCGTACAGCGGTCCCATCATGTCATAGAGCGGGACTCGGACGCCTTGTCCTTCGTCGATCTCAAACAGCCCGCGGTTCGCGTCGACGACCACGATCTCGTGGTTGAATGTCCGATCGGCCTCCGCACCGCGAGGGTCCGTCATAGTGATCGTCCATGTGTATCTATCACCGCCGCGCGGCGTCGCAAGGCTCTCCCCGCTCGACGGCGGGGCAGTCCCGTCAGGGCGCGCGAGCGGCTTGATGTCCAGCACCATGCGGAATGCCGACTGGTTGTCGCCGGGCACGTTGACATAACCCAGACCCTTCCACGTTCCACACCAATCGGACGGGAACCGTGGGGCCATCATCGAACCGGCCATTGGCTCTGGTGGCTGGACGACCGATCCGGGCGAAGCCGCCCCGCCGCTCGCGCAACCGACCATCGCGGCGAACAGCCCAAGGCATGTCCCCAACCACAACGCCACGACGAGACGACTTGTGTTCATGACCACTCCTACCGCCGGCTCGCTCACCGGTTGCATCACCCCGCCGTCACCGGCTCCGCCGCCAGCCGCTGCCGCACGTTGTCCAGCACGTTCATGAAGTTGATGTACGAGTCGTAGGGCGAGTCGTACGGGTTGAAGTACTTGTGCACGTCGCCGTCGGCAAAGTACTTCGTGCACATGTAGTAGAAGTGGTCGCTGGTCGTCAGTTTCCGCCAATCCTGCAACAAACTCCCGGCATGGGCCTTTTCGTCGGCGTCGCCCTCGAGCATCGCCCGCTCGTACCGCGCCTTGATCGGGCCTTCGAGTTTGTAGATTTCCTCCAGCGCGTTCCACTGCATGGCGTTGCCACGCCACGCCGTCAGGTCGCGCTCGGTGTCGGCCCACGACATGTACTCGTGCACGTCGTACTCGCCTACCGGCGGGAACTGGTCGAGGGCCTCGCTCGGGGTAATGAAATGGTTCTGCCCGGGCGAGATGTCAAAGATCGCCTCGGGGAGTTTGTTCAGGAACTGGAAGATGCCCGTGTCGGCCCACTGGTGCTCGCCGAACGTCTCGTAGTCCATGAACAGGTTGCACAGGTACCCGTCGCCGTTGATGTGGTGCACCCACCCGGCGAACTTCTCGGCAGTCAGCGGCCATTCCGCCCACCCTCGGTTGCTGAACCGGAACGCGATGTCATCGCTCAAACGGTAGTTCTTCAGCAGCAGCCCGAAGGGCTTCCCGTCGCGCCCCGTAGGCTTGCCCGGCGGGGTGTACACGTACGTCGGCTTGCGGTCGCCCAGGTGCCGGTCCACGCCCTCGCAGATCATGCCCTTGAACCGGCGATTCCCCGCCGCGTCCTTCATCTGCGAGACATGCCACGCGAGATCGTTGTTGTAGATCAGTTCCGTGTTCCGGAAGACCTGCGGCGTCTGGCCGAAGAGTTGCTGGATCTTCCGCGTGTGCATCTCGACCTGGTCGTTGAACTCTTCCCGGCTGTAGATGCCCGAGAGGGAGTGAAAGTACGTCTCGCCGATGAACTCGCAGCAGCCGGTCTTCGCCAGGTCCTGGAAAATGCCGATTACGTCGGGTGCCCATCGCTCCAGTTGCTCCAGAACGACGCCGGTGATCGCGTACGACACGCGGAAGTTGCCCTTGTGCCGCCGCACGAGGTCGAGGATCAACTGCGTCGTCGGGCGATAACACTTGTCGGCGACCTTGCGGCAGATCTCGGCGTTCTTCGTGTCCTCGAAGTAGAACGGGTCGGCGTCGAAGACGCTGTACCGCCGCAGGCGGAAGGGCTGGTGCACCTGAAAGTAGAAGACCACGCTCGCCATGCGGGGAGTGTACCGCCCCCCACGCTCCCACGCCCCCGGGCTACGACGCCCGGGCGTGTACGCCGGGAACGCCCTCGCTATCCTCTCGCCATGTCCATCGCCACGTGTCCGCTCGTCAAGCGCATCGCCGTGCTCACCGGCGGGGGCGACTGCCCGGGCCTCAACGCCGTCATCCGGGCCGTCGTGCTCGACGCCCTCTCCTGCGGCATGTCCGTCGTCGGGGTCGAGGACGGGTACCTCGGTCTCATCGAGAACCGCATCCGCGACCTGGGCGAGAACGACATGGTCGGCATCCTCGCGCGCGGCGGCACCATCCTCGGCTCGAACAACAAGTCCAACCCCTCGAAGTTCCCCGTCGGGCAGAACCCGCCCCCGCCCCTGGGTGACGGCAAAATCACCTACGCCGACGTCACCGGCAAGTGTCTCGATCACCTTCGCGCGAGGGGCGTGCAGGCCATGGTGGTGATCGGGGGCGACGGGACGATGACCAGCGCGGCCACGTTCAGCCGCATGGGCCTGCCCGTCGTCGGCGTGCCCAAGACCATCGACAACGACATCCAGGGCACCGAGATCACCTTCGGGTTCCAGACGGCGGTGGACACGGCGACCGAGGCGATGGACCGCTGCCGCACTACCGCCGACAGCCACCACCGCGCGATGATCGTCGAGGTGATGGGGCGCAACGCGGGGTGGATCGCGCTGCACGCGGGGGTGGCCTCGGGGGCCGACGTGATCCTGATCCCCGAGATTCCCTTTCGCATGGAGCCGATCTACACGAAGATCATCCACCGGGGCAAGCGCGGGCGCAAAAGCACGCTGGTGTGCGTCTCCGAGGGAGCCGTGCCGCTGGGCGGGGCGAAGATCGTGGCGCGGGTGGACCCGACCAGCCCCGATCCGATCCGCCTGGGCGGGGTGGGCAAATGGCTGGCCGAGCAGATCGAGGAGGCCACCGGGGTCGAGAGCCGCTACGCTGTGCTCGGGCACGTGCAGCGCGGCGGGACGCCCTCGGCCAGCGACCGCGTGCTCTCCACGCTCCTGGGCAACCACGCGATGAAACTGCTCCGCGAGGGCAAGGTCGGCCGCATGGTCGCCGTGCAGCATGGCCGCCTGACGGACATCGACCTGGACGAACCCGCGGGGCGTCAGCGGCTGGTGACGCCCGGCGACCCGCTCATCGAGGCCGCCCGGGCCGTGGGTACAACTTTCGGCGACTGACCCCATGTCCACGCCCGACGTGCCACTCCCGGCGGACCTGAAGGCGGCGTTCACCGCCTCGCCCGAACTCCCCACGCCCCTGCCCCCCGATCCATTCCCCATCTTCGCCGAGTGGTTCGCCCAGGCCAAGGCCGCGGGCAAGACCCCGAACCCCGACGCGATGTGCCTGGCCACGGTCGATCCCGACGGGCAGCCCTCGGCCCGGATCGTGCTGTGCCGGGGCATCGACGCGGCCCGCGGGCACGTGACGTTCTTCACGAACTACGAGAGCCGCAAGGGCGTGGCCCTGGCGCACGACGCGCGCGCCGCCGCCACGTTTCATTGGGATCACGCCGACCGCCAGGTGCGGCTCGAAGGCGTGGTGACGAAAAGCCCGTCCGAGGAGAGCGACGCATACTTCAAGTCGCGCCTGTGGGAGAGCCGCCTGAGCGCCTGGACCAGTGCGCAGAGCCGCCCGACGAGCGGCCGGCCCGAACTGCTCGTCACCATGGCCCGGGTGCTCGAACGCTTCGGGATCACCCCGGCCACCGCCCGCGAGGCGTGGATGAAGGTACCTCTCCCGCGTCCGGGGCATTGGGGGGGCTACCGCCTGCTCACTTCCCGGGTGGAACTCTGGTTGGGGGGCACGGGGCGGCTGCACGATCGGGCCGTGTGGACGCGGTCCCTGACACGGACGCCCTCGGGCGAAGTGCTGGCGGGAGCATGGTCGGCGATGCGCCTTCAGCCGTGACGTGTTCTCGGACGCACCACACATTCACGGAAAACCGCAACGGGTATTTTGAGAGTCGCTTCAGAGCGACGGGGGCGGGGTCGATGTATCTACCGGCCGATTGCACCGGCCTGGTTAAGGACGCCGCGCCGATGAAGCCTCGTCACTTGCTCAGCGCCTCGGAGATCGGCGGCCTGCACGCGTACCTCGACGAGCGGCTGGAGACCGTTGGCCTTCCAAGCCAGCCCGAAGTCGTCATCCGTCTGCTCGACCTGACACAGGACCCCAAGGCCGAGATCCACGACTACGCGAAGGTCGTCAAGGCGGATCACGCCGTGGCCGGACGCGTGCTGCGTCTGGCGAACTCGGCGTTCTTCGCGCAGCGGGCGCCGATCAGCAGCATCGAGCGGGCGTGCCTGGTGCTGGGCATGGAGCGGCTCAAGAGCGTGGCGCTGGGGTTCCACCTGTCCCGGGCGGCCTTGTGCGGGAAGGACCGCGCGCTCACCCGGAACGTCTGGACACAGTCGGTCATGCGGGCCTGCGTCGCCGGGGAGCTGGCTCGGATCGCGGCCCCCGCCTGCGTCGCCGAGGCGTTCGTCATCGGCCTCATGCTCGACGCCGGGGTGGCGATGATGCCGCAACTCATCGGGCGCGCGTACGACACGATTCTCGAGGGCAATCCATCCCCCGCGCAGGTGTACCGTCGCGAGCACGAGACGCTCCCCTTCACACACACCGATCTCGTCGCCGCGATGGCCCGCCGCTGGAAACTCCCCGAACTCCTCGCCTTCCCGCTCGAGCATCACCACGCCAAGCCCGCCGAGCCGCCGCGCACCGACCCGGTCGGGCGGCTGCACCGTGTCGCCTGGACGGTGGGCACGCTCGAAATCCGCTCGGAGTTTGCCGCCGAGGCGACCCCGTCGGCGCCGGTCGTATTCGGGGCAGCGCTCGGATTGACGCGGGAAGAAACCGCCGCAGTCTCGACGCGCAGCGCCGCGGAGTACGGCGCCGCCGTCGCGCTCTTCTCCGACATCGCCGCCTCGCTGGGGGAGGGGGACGACCTGGTGGAGCGCATCCACGGGAACCTCGTCGCCGCCGCCGACGCCGCGGTCCTCGACAGCCTCCGCAAGGAGGAGTACGCGAACCATCGGCTGGTCGTCGATGGGCAGACGCTCGAAGCCGCTCGCGAGCCGGACGGTTCGACCATCGTGATCCTCTACGACGCGCACGGGCAGCAACTGCTCACGCACCGCTTCACGCCCGGGGCGGCCTCGCCCGCCGGGATCGCCGAGGCGTTCGGGCTCAACCTCCGCGAGCCGGACGACACGCGGCGGCTGGGGGATTACCTCCGCGCCCGGGCGGCCTGAAGATCAATCCGAGATCGTGATCGGCACAACCTGGCGACGGCGGATGTGCTCGTTGCCGAGTTGCCCGCACGCGCCCATCATCGATCGTCCCTTGGTCCGCCGTCGCTTCGCGAACACGCCCCGCGCGATCAGCCCCTCCAGGAACGCCGCGACCTGTGCTTCGGCGGGCGCGGGCCAGGGTGAGTTTCGCCGCGGGTTGTAGGGGATCAGGTTCAGCACCGCCATCAGCGGGCGTCCGCTCACGCGGTTCCCGTCGAGCACGCCGAAAGGCCGCATGAACGCCGCGACTTCGTCGAGGTGCCGCGCCGTGTCGTTCACCCCGGGGATCAGGACGTACTCGATGCACACCTTGTTCCCGCTCCGCCGGGGCCAGGCGAGCAGGGCCTCCCGCACCGCCGCCAGGTTCCACTTCCGGTTCACCGGCATGATCGCCGAGCGGTCCGTGTCGTTGGGGGCGTTGAGCGACAGCGCCAGCCCCAGGCGGTGCCACCCGGGGTCGGCGACCTTCTCGCCCAGGCGGCGGATGCCGTCCACGCGCCCCACCGTCGAGACGGTGATACGGCTGATCGCCACGTGCGGGCCGTTGTGGTCCTTCAGCACGGCGATCGCTTGAATCACCGCGTCCAGGTTGTCCATCGGTTCGCCCATGCCCATGAACACGATGTTCGAGGGACGTACCCCGATCCCGTGGGCCGCGTTCCACCACTGCGCCACGATCTCCCCCGGCGTCAGCGAGCGGATCAGGCCCATCTGGGCCGTTTCGCAGAACGTGCACCCCATGGCGCACCCCACCTGGCTCGACACGCACAGCGTGTACGTCCGCCGCCCCGCCGAACTCACCATCGGGATCAGCACCGACTCGACCTCGAGCTCTTCCATTCCCTGTCGGTCGCCCGGCACGCGCGTGATGAACTTCGCCACTTCGCCTTCGGGCGATTCCTCGCGCACCACGCGCAGCACCGGCGGCACGGCGGCGTCCAGCCAGCCCGCGCCGTCCTTCCCAACGCGGTAGAACCGCCGGTACGCCTCGAGCGCCGTGGGACGTCGTACGCCGTGCCCCCCCGCCGCGACGACAAACTCCTCCGCGGTCATTCCCAGCGGCGAGATCGGCCCGTGCTGTGTCGCGTGGTCGTCCACGCCCAAGTGTATGGGCAGGGCCGGCGTCGCCCCCCGCGGCCGCGCGGGCCGGGCGTATCTACCACCCCTCCAGCACGCCCAGCACCGGGGTGTAATCGTCGGTCCAGAGCGGGGTGTCGTAGGTCGGCGGCAGCGTCATCCACCGCGGGCTGGTCCGGGCGAGCGGGCCGAAGTCTTCCGCTGAGCGCGCCAGGATCGCCCACACCGAGGCGCGCTTGGCCTCGCCCGCGTGCGCGGGGTGAATCTCCACGTCGTCGCAGACGCGGAAGGCCAGCCCCCGGTGCTCGGCGAGTTTCGCCAGCACGGGCCGAAGGTTGAAGTACCGGCTCGAAATGTGGAACGCCAGCACACCCCGGGGCTTCAGCCGCGACACGTACAGCGCCACCGCCTCGTCGGTCAGCAGGTGCGCGGGGATCGCGTCCGACGAGAACGCGTCGATCACCAGCAGGTCGTACGTCCCCTCGTCCGCCTCGCGCAGCGACAGCCGCCCATCACCCTCGAAGGTCCGCACCGTCGTGTTCGGCCTGGCGGCGGCGTCGCTCAGGTACGTGAAGTACCTCGGGTCCGAGGCGATGCGGATCACCGCGGGGTCGATCTCGTAGAAGTCCATCCGCACGCCCGCGTCGGCGTACGCCGCCAGCGTGCCCACCCCCAGACCGACCACGCCCACGCGCTCGAAACGCCCCTCGCGCAGCAGCACGGCGATCACGTCCCCGATCGGCCCGGTGGGGTGGTAGTACATGGTGGGCAGAAAACGCTTGTCGCCCCGGAACGCCTGCACGCCGTGCATCGTCGTTCCGTGGTTCAGGATGTGCCAGTGGTCGTTCTGGATCGACGCGACCTCGTGCACGCCGAAGAACGTCCGTTCGCGGTACAGCGTCCGCTCGCCCGCACGGATGATGCCCGCGCCCAGCAGCACGCCGGCCAGCGCGCCCACCGCGGGCACCGCCGCCCGGGGCCAAAGGAGAAGCGCCCCCGCCGGAAGCAGCAATCCCGCGCGCATCACCCGCAGGGCCACGCTCGGCCCGCCCAGCACCGAAACCAGCCACCCGCCAAACTCGCTCCGCTGAACATCCCCCGTCTGCGTGCCCACGTCGAACGCTCGCACCGTCCACCACCCCACGCCCGCCAGCAGCACCGCCGCCACGCGCCACGTCCATCGATTGATCGGGGTCGTGACGGCCCGGTCGGCCTCGCCCGCCCGCGAGCAGAGCAGCACCGCCGCCAGCAGCGCGAGTGGGTACTCGAGGATCGACGTGAACACCACCGGCGCGAGCAGCGCCGTCGCCGCCCCGCCCAGCACCCCGCCCAGCGACAGACACAGGTAGTACTCCGTGAGTCGCGTCGGCCCGGGGCGGTCCTCGGCCAGGCGCGCGTGGCACGCCATCGCCAGCACCGTGAACGCCAGCAGGTGCGCCGACACCACCAGCATGATCGGATGCCGGATCACCGCGAGCGTCACCACCCCCACGAGCAGCGCGGCCCAAGGAACAAACCGGCCCCACTGTCGGGCCGTCCGCATCGGCTTCTTCGCGAACGCCGCGATGAAAGTCGCCAGGTACAGCGCCAGCGGCACCGCCCACAGGAACGGCGCCGACACCACGTCCGTCGCCAGGTGCTGCGTCACCCCGAGCAGCAGGGCCGACGGCACCAACGCCAGGGCGATCCACCGTGCGCGACGCACCACCGTCACGGCCTCGGGCGGCTCGGGAATGAGCCTGGCGCCGGGCACCCCCGCCGACCCGCCCGATCGCCGCCACGCCGCGTACGCCGCCCAGGCCAGCAGCGGCGTCAGCACCCAGAACCCGCCCGACCACGCCCACGCCTGCCCGGCCCGCGTCCACAGCGGCTCGACCACGATCGGAAACGCCAGCAGGCCCAGAAGACTTCCGGCGTTGCTCGCGGCGTACAGAAAATACGGGTCGTGGGCCGCGGGGTCGTCGGTCCGCGAGAACCACCGTTGCAGCAGCGGCGCCGTCGCGGAGAGCGCGAAGAACGGCAAGCCCACCGTCAGCGAAAGCGTCCGCACCACCCACCACGCCGGGGCGGTTCCCGCGAGTGTTCCCACGTCGATGGGAAATGGCAGCGTGACGCACGCCACCACGAGCAGTCCGGCGTGCACCACCCCTTGCCAGCGCGGCGGCACACGGGTGGTCAGCGCGTGCGCGTACAAATAGCCCAGCAGCAGCACGCCCTGGAAGAACACCATGCACACGCCCCACACCGCGGGGCTGCCCCCCAGCACGGGGAGCAGCACCTTGCCCGCCATGGGCTGCACCATGAACAGGAGCGTGGCGGAAAGGAAGATGGAGAAAGCAAAGAGCCGGGTCACAGGGGGGCACTGTACCCGAGCGACGCTACTCCCGGGGCACGCCGAAGACGTGCATTACCCGCAAGATGTTCGCGTAGTCGTCCGTCCAGCGGGGGGCGTCGGCGTCGGGCACGAGCCGCTCCCACGTGGTGTTCCGGGCGAGCGACCCCAGGGCCGCGTCGGTGCGCGCCAGAATGACCCAGTCCGACTCTCGCTTGGCCTCCCTGCGATCCTCGGAGGCGATGACGTTGTCCAGCCGCACCCGGGCGGCCAGGCCCAGGTCGTCGGCCAGCCGCGCCAGCACGGGCGGGAGTGTGAAATGCCGGCTCGACACGTGGAACGCGATGATCCCGTCGGGCTTCAACCGCCGCAGGTACTGCTCGACCGCCTCGCGGGTCATCAGGTGCACGGGGATCGAGTCCGACGAGAAGGCGTCGATCACGATGAGGTCGAACGCCCCCTCGGGCGCGAGCGCGATGTCCACCCGCCCGTCTCCCGGCCGCGGCATCGAGGCGATCCGCACCGTTGGGTCGCGGAGCGAGTCGAGCGCATACCGAAAATAGTTGGGGGTTCGGGCTATCCGGAGGACGGCGGGATCAATCTCGAAGACGTGGAACGTGACGTTCGGCCTCGCGTACGCCAGCAGGCTCCCCGTGCCCAGCCCGATCAGCGCGACGTTCGAGAACCGCCCGGAATCCATGCACTCCTTCATCACGTCCCCGATCGGACCCGTCGGGTGGTAGTACGTCGTGGGGATCAGGTGCAGCCACCTGACGCGCTCCTCGCGGGGCAGGGCCTCGTGCCCGCGGGCGAAGAGCAGCCGGTACCGAAAGTCCGCGTCCGGGTACAGGTTCGGGTTCGGCAGTTCGTGGTCGGTGCGGATCTGCAACCCGTGCAGCGTCGTGCCGTGCCGCAGCATGCGGTAGGTGTTGTTCCGGTCGGTCTGGACGACGTGCACGCCGAAGAAGGTCCGTTCCTTGTCGAGCACCCCGGGGCCCACCAGGATGACCATCGCCCCTGCCAGTGCCCCCCCCAGCCCCAGCGCGAACCGCACCGATCCGCCGCGGAGCATGAGCAGCGCCAACGCCAGCACCGGCACCCCGCCGCCCACCGCGTTCTTCACCCGGCCGATCGTCCCCGGGTCGTCGCTCACGAACGCCGCCAGCATCCCACCGCGCAGCGCCCGGTCGAGTTCCACCACCCCCACGTACATCACTACCCCCGCCGCCATGCCCAGCCCCGGTTCAAGCCACCATGTCCGCCCGGGCTTTCCGTGCAGGATGCTCCACGCCTGCGGGCGCAGCAGGCATGCGGCCACGATCATCAGCGGGTATTCTGCGATCGCGTTGAACAGGTGCGGCGCGACGACGGCATTGAGCAGCCCCCCCAGCACCCCGCCCACCGACATCAGCAGGTAATACTCCGTGAGGTGCGCCGGGTCGGGCCGATCTTCCGCCAGCAGCGTGTGGCACATCATCGCCGCGACGAAGTACCCTGCGATGTGCAGCCCCGCGATCACCAGCACCGGGTGCTGCGCGTTGGCGATCATGGCGAACCCGACGGCGAGCACCGCCACGGGCAGGAGGCGCCCCCACGTCGTCGCCTTCCACGCCGCCCGCGGCGAATACGCCCAGATGAACGACACCAGGTACAGCGCCAGCGGGACGACCCACAGCAGCGGCACCGAGGCCACGTCCGTGGCGATGTGCTGCGTCACCCCCAGCATCAGGCTCGAGGGCACCAGCGCCAGGACGGCCCAGCGCACGCGTCGGCCCGGGGTCAACGGCATAGCGGCTTTCAGATCAGCCGGGGCGTGCGCGGGACGCCCCGCCGCGTGCGCCGCCGCCAGGCGTCCCACCACGCCCACCAGCACCGCCAACCCCGCGAACCCCAGCGCCCACCCCACGCTCTGCTGCCGCCGCGTCAACCACGGCTCGACCACGAACGGATAACTCAGCAGGCCCAGCAGGCTCCCCGCGTTGCTGGCGGCGTACAGAAAGTACGGGTCTTTCGCCCGCGGATCGTCCGTCGCGCTGAACCATTTCTGGAGCAGCGGGCCGGTCGTCGACACGACGAAGAACCCCGGGCCGACCAGCATCGCCAGCGTCCCGATCAGCCACAGCGTGGGCGAGTCCGAGTTGGTCGCCACCGCTTCGCCCGCCGTCAGGGCCTTGAGAATCGACCCCTCCGACACGTTCAGGTAGAACAGGTACGCGCCCGCCGAGACGATCAGCCCGGCGTGTGTCACCACCTGCCCCCGCAGCGGCAGGCGCGTCGAGATCACGTGGGCATAGAGGTACCCCAGCAGCAGCACCCCCTGGAAGAACACCATGCACGTGTTCCACACCCCCGGGCTGCCCCCCAGCACCGGGAGCAGGAACTTGCCCGCCATGGGCTGCACCAGGAACAACAACGCGGCGGAGAGGAAGATGGCCAGGGCGAAGGCGCGCAGCATCGGGCAGAGGGTAGCCGACCCCTACTCTCTCCCCGTGCCGCGCTTCGACGCCATCATTTGCGATATCGACGGCTGCCTCGGGCCGGAGAGTTCGGCCCCGCTCGACGCGGCGTCGCTCACCCGCATTGCCGAGCACAACCGTCGGGCCGAACTGCTCGGCGACGTGCCCGTGCTCACCCTCTGCTCGGGGCGGCCCCAGCCCTTTGTGGAGTGCCTCTGCCGCCTCTTGAACAACACCACCGTGCCGTGCGTCGCCGAGATGGGCGTCTGGGTCTTCGACCCGCGCACGCAGGGGTTTCACCTCGACCCGGCGATCCTGCCCGAGCACCTCGCCGCGGTGCGCGAGGCCGAGCGGTGGGTCCGGGTTGACCTGCTTCCCCGGGGCGTGGTTGTCCAGCCCGGCAAGACCGCGTCGATCTCGCTCTGGCACCCCGACACCGCGGCGCTGTTTACCCTCAAACCAATGCTGGTCGAGCGCTTCGCGCGCGAGTCATGGCCCTTGCGCGTGTCGAACACCGTCGCATGGATCAACTGCGACCTCGCCCATGTCAGCAAGGAGACCGGCCTCCGCCGCGCCATGACCATGGTCGGCCTCCGCCGCGAGCGCCTCGCGGGCATCGGGGACACCCTCGGCGACCTCGCCATCCGCGACAATGTCGCCTGGTTCGGCTGCCCCAGCAACGCCGCCCCCGAACTCAAGGCCCGTGCCGATTATGTCTCCCCCAGGCCCGAGGTCGAGGGAGTGCTGGACATCCTCGCCGGGCTTTCGGCGAACCGATGACCCACCACAATCTGTAAATCCCCCGCAAAAACACCGATTGCTCGGCGCCAAGAATACGATATATCTATCTACATATCTAAGACTACGCTTCCGCGGGGTACGCCGGATGCCGGACCGTAATCAAGGCACGATTCCATCACCTGCGAACCGCACGTGGCCACTGCCACAGGCGCCGCGGCGGGCCCGTGTTGCCCGCTGGCGAGCCGCCGCGCTCATCGCCGTGCATGTCCTGATCATCGCCCACATGCTTCATTGGTGGCTTTCCGGGTCCACCTTCTCACGGTTCGTTCTGTCCGACACGATGCGCACGCTGGAACTAGGGGAGATCAATCCCGGGGCGGTGCTGTTCGCGCTGGCGTTGCTGGTGACGCTCGTCTTCGGGCGGTTCATGTGCGGGTGGGCGTGCCACATGGGCGCGCTCCAGGACCTCGCCGCGTGGGTCTTCCGTCGGCTCGGGCGTCGGCCGCATTTCTTCCGCGCACGCCTGCTGGGCTACATCCCGCTGGGACTGGCCTTGTACATGTTCGCCTGGCCCACGCTGTCGCGCGAGGTCCTGGCCCCGGTCGCCCGACAGGCCTGGCCCGAATCTTCCCTCGCCGCGATCCCCGGCTTTGTCGGGTGGTCCGGCGCCTGGACCACGGGCGATCTCTGGGAAGGCCTGCCCGGGGTGTGGGTGGCGATCCCGTTCCTGCTCGTCAGCGGGGTGGGCGTGGTGTGGTTCCTGGGCGCGCGGGGGTTGTGCCGGTATGTCTGTCCGTACGGCGGGTTCCTGCTCCCCGCGGCGCGGGTTGCGCCGGTCCGCGTACGGGTCGACGCCGCCCGGTGTGATCAGTGCGGGAAGTGCACGGCGGCGTGCACGGCGGGGGTGCGCGTGCTTGAGCAACTCCGCGCGCACGGGAGTGTGATCGACACCGATTGCATCCGCTCGCTCGACTGTGTCGCGGCGTGCCCGAACGGGGCGCTGACGCTCCGCGCGGGGCGATCGACCGCGGTGAATCCGTCCGCCGCGAAGCGCGCCGAGTTCGACCTGACATGGGGCGAAGAACTGATCGTGCTCGGGGCCTTCCTGGCGACGTTCTTCCTGACACGCGGGTTGTACGACGCGGTGCCGATGCTCCTCGCGGCATCACTCGCGGCCATCGCCGGATACCTCGCGTGGAAGGCCGTTCGTCTTTTCCACGACCCGCACGGGCGGGTCGCCGGGATCGTGGTCAAGCGTCATGGGCGGCTGACCCCCGCGGGCATCTCTTTTTCGGGATCACTGATCGTGCTTCTCGTGCTGGGGGCACAGTCGCTGGCGGTGCGTGGGCTGATCATCGCGGCCCAGCGGCACGACGACGCCGTGCACATCACGCGGGACGATCTGGCCCGCGGCGTGCCCGTGGACGAGGCCCAGCGATCGTCAGCGGCGCGGGCGCTGCGCCTGTACACCCTGGCCGGGCCGGTGACCCGAGGCGGGATCGGCCTGGCGTGCACTCCGTCCGCCGAGACGCGGCGGGCCTGGCTGCACCTGGTGCTGGGCGAGCCGGACCGGGCGGAGGGCACGCTGCGTGAACTCGTTCGGAGTGATCGTGCGCATGAGCACCACGCGCTCCTGGCCGCGGACCTGATGCTGTTCCTGGGGCGAGCCGACGCGGCCATGACCGACCTTGCGGCGTATGTCGAAGCGCACCCGAGCGCCTCGCGGGCGCGGTCGGCGCTGGCGGTGCTGCGGTTCACGTCGGGGGATCAGCCCGGGGCCGAGGCGCTGCTTGCGGCGCGCCTGACCGAGGCGCCGCGCGACGGCGTCATCCTGGCCGATCGCGGCATGATGCGTCTGGCGCAGGGGCGGAGCGCCGAGGGCCTCGACGACCTGCGGCGCGCCGCCGAACTCAGGCCGCTCGACGCGGGGCTGTGCATGACGCTGGCGCAGGAACTCGCCCAGGTCGGCGCCCGCGATCAGGCGTTGGAGGTGCTGCGTCGCGGGGCCGAACGCATCCCCGCGGCGAGCCAGTCCTTGACCAACGCCGCCCGGCATCTCGCCTCACTCGAAATACCACATTCCGAACCCTCACCCTCCACGCAGGAGCGACATCCATGAACGCGCTGTTCCGTACGCCGAACGTCAGACAATGGATCGTGGTGCTCACCATCGTCGGGCTGGTCGCCTCGGCCGCCGTCGCCGCCATCATCGAACTCACCCTCAACGACTTCAAACTACCCGGGACGAAAATGGCGGCTGTCGGGCCGATGGCCATCACGTCGTCGTCGAACTGCGCGTGGTGTCACGGGGACTTCGATCCCGAGGGGGACCACACCGCGTCGTGGGAGGGGAGCCTCATGGGCCTGGGCGGGCACGACCCGCTCTTCTGGGCGCAGATGACCACCGCCAACCAGGATGTCGCCAACGCGGGGTACTTCTGCATGAAGTGCCACGTGCCGATGACCTGGGTGACGGGCAACGCCCTGCCCCCGGACGGCTCGGCGCTCACCAGCCTCGACCGCGAGGGCGTGGCGTGCCACTTCTGCCATTCGATGGTGGACCCGATCTACCGCGAGGGCACGAGTCCGCCGGAAGATCAGGCCATTCTCGCCGGGCTGGAGGGCGTCCCGCCGCAGTACTACGCGAACGCGATGTTCGTGCTCGACCCGACGGGCACGCGCCGCGCCGCGCGGACGAATCTGGAGCCGCTGCACGAGGTGATCCATTCGCCCTTCCACAAGACCGGGAACTTCTGCGGGACGTGCCACGAGGTGGGGAACGTGGCGGTGTCGCGGCGGCCGGACGGGTCGTACCGCTACAACGCCATCGACGCCCCCACGCCCGACACCAACCCGGCGACGCAGTTCCCGCTGGAGCGCACGTATACCGAGTGGCGGCTGAGCGCCTTCGCCGCGGGCGGGGTCGACATGGGCGGGCGCTTCGGGGGCACGCGCGGGCCGGTCGTCTCGTCGTGCCAGGATTGCCACATGCCGGGGATCGTCGGCGCCAACACGTTCTTCACGAACGAGCACCCCGACCTGGCGCACCACACCTTCGCGGGCGCCTCGGCCCAGATGCTCGACGTGATCGCCGCCTACACGGCCAACGACCCGAGCATCAACCAGGCGTCCATCGCGCGCGGGCGCGCCCGGGCGGTCGACATGCTCCGCAGCGCGGTCACGCTCTCGGCCAGCCAGTCGCTGCGCACGCTGACGGTGCGCGTGGTGAACGAGTCCGGGCACAAACTGCCCACCGGGCACATCGAGGGCCGGCGCGTGTGGGTGAACGTGCGGCTGCTGGCCGCCGACGGCTCGCTGGTGTACGAGTATGGGCACTACGACGACGCCGAAGCCCACCTCGACGAGAGTTCCACCGTCGTCTACGAGATGCTCGTGGGCCTGAGCGCCGACGCGGCCCAGATCACGGGCTTGCCCGCGGGCGTCACGGGGCGCATGGCCCTGGCCGACACGATCGAGAAAGACAACCGGATCCCCCCCCGGGGCTTCACCAACGCGATCTACGAGGCCGAGGGCGCGCCCGTGGTCGGGTGGACGTACGCCGACGGGCAGCACTGGGACGAGCCGCGCTTTGTCATCCCCGCCGGAGCCGTCGAGGCCGAGGTGCGCGTGTTCTATCAGCAGACCCCGCGGCACTACATCGAGATGCTCCGCGACAACAACACGACGAACACGTGGGGGCAGGTGCTGCACCAGTTGTGGGAGCAGACGGGCAAGGGGGCGCCTATCGAGATGGCGATGGTGCGGCTGGCGCTCGGGCCGACGTGCAGCGCCGACGTGAACTGCGACGGACAGGAGAACGGGCTGGACCTCGTCGCCATCGAGGCCGCCGTGGGAGGCGACTTCGCCGACTTCTGCCAGGAGGACGCGGACTTCAACGGCGACGGGGCGGCCAACGGGTTTGACGTCGAGGCGGTGTCGGAAGTCCTGGGCGGGGCCGCGTGCCCATGACGGCGGGTATGACGCCGTCGCACCCTGACGTCGGGAACTGGCGGAATACGCGGAAGACGTTCCGCAGGGCGAGGGCTTACCCGCGCGCCTTGGCCAGCCCCGCCTCGCCGAGCACGCGCTCCGCGTACGTGTTCATCGCGTCGCGCAACTGCTCGAAACTCTCCAGCACGTAGTAGATCGGCTGGAAGTGGTGGATCTCGAAGTCGGTGCCGCAGATGCGCTCCAGGTCAAACGGCCGCCACTGCGCCACCGGCCGCGGCGTGCAGTCGGGCACCGACTCGCCCTTCTTCTCCCACTGGCCTTCGAGGGCGTACTGGCTCTCGGCGTGGCTCGACACCAGCCCGCTCCCGTACACCTTGACCTTGCCGTCCTCGCGGATCAGCCCGAACTCGACCGTAAACCAGAACAGCCGCCCCAGCCGCAGGATGTGCTCGGTGTCGTCGCACAGCAGCGCCGCCTTGCCGTACGTCTGCAAAAAGTCCGCGAACACCTTCAGCGTGTGCAGCGGCACGTGCCCGAAGACGTCGTGGAAAATGTCCGGCTCGGGCAGGTAGTCCATCACCTCGCGCGGGCGGATGAGCACGGTGGTGGGGAACTCGCGCTGCGCCAGGCACGCGAAGAAGGCCTTTTGCGGGAGATACCCCGGCACGCCGTAACTCGCCCAGTTGCTCTGGGCTTGCAGGAACTTGTTGATCCCGTCGAGTTTCGTCCCCTTCTTCAGCACCACGCCCCCGGCCACGGTGTGGTCGGCCTGGAGGACATGGTCATCGAGCAGCGGCAACCGATCCCGCGTCAGCCGCAGAATCCGCATCCCCTCGATGAACTGCCGCGATACCTGCCGCTCGAGCACCGTCCAGCGGCGGTCGAACAGGTCGCGCCACACGTCGTGGTTCTCCGGGCTGTAGCGCTCGTAGTGCTGGGTGATGTAGAACGTGTCGGCGTCGATCTCCCAGGCGTGCTTCCCCGGGGCCGCGTCGCAGTTGGCCTGCGCCAGGCGGGCCTCCTCCGAGTCCACGATGTTGTTGTAGTTGATCTTCTTCCCGGCGTCCATGGGCGGCTCCTTCCCCGGCGTGATCGGCCGACGCGGGATTGTAAACCGCTTCGGCGATCTCGGATACGCCGCCCGCCCCGACGCCACCTTCAGGCCTGCCCCAGTTTCTCCGCCAGGAACGCCCCCACCTGGTCGATGGCGAGGCGGGTCTGCTGGCCGCTGTCGCGGTCACGGCAGGTCACCGTCTGGTTGGTCAGTGTGTCACCGTCGATGGTGAAGCAGTACGGCGTGCCCGCTTCGTCCATGCGGGCGTAGCGCTTGCCGATACTTTGTTTCTCATCCATTTCGACGGCGCCCTGTCGCCAGAACCTGGCCGCGAGGTCGGCGTGGAGTTTCTCGGCCACCTCGGGCATGCCGTCCTTGGCCACCAGCGGAAAGATCGCGGCCTTGACAGGAGCGAGACGCGGGTGGAGTTTCAGGAACTCCGGGCTGGCGCGGGTTTCGTCCTTGGTGTACGCCTCGCAGAGGAGGGCGAGGACGCCGCGGTCGAGGCCCGCGGCCGGTTCGATGCAGTGGGGGAGGTAGCGCTCGCCGCGCCGCCCGCCGTTGGGGAGAATCTCGCCGCGGTCGGTGTCGTTGTACTCGAGTTTGGCCCCGGAGTGCTTGGCGTGCTGAGTGAGGTCGTAGTCGCCGCGGTGGGCGATGCCCTCGAGTTCGCCGAAGCCGGGGGCCGTGAAGGGGAAGCGGTACTCCACGTCGCTGGTGCCCTGGCTGTAGTGCGAGAGTTCGTCCTTGGCGTGCTCGCGGAGGATGAGGTTCTCGCCCGCGAGGCCGAGGGACTTCCACCACTCCATGCGGAAGTCGCGCCAGAAGGCGTACCACGCCTGGGACTCTTCGGGGTGGCAGAAGAACTCCAGTTCGGCCTGCTCGAACTCGCGCGAGCGGTAGGTGTAGTTCCGCGGCGTGACTTCGTTGCGGAATGATTTTCCTGCGTTCCCGATGCCGAAGGGAATCTTCACGCGCGTGGTGTCGGTGACATTCTTGAACTGGACGAAGATGCCTTGCGCTGTTTCGGGGCGCAGGTAGACGACGTTTTCGTCGGATTGCGTGACTCCGGACCACGACTGGAACATCAACTTGAACGGCGCGGGCTGACCAAGCGGCGCTCCACATCGAGGGCATGGCTCCTGAAGCCCGGTTTTCTCCAGGAACTCGGTGCCCAGGTACTGCACGAGTTCCTTCATGTCGAGCGGGGCGGCGGGCTGGCCGTTGATCCGGGTTGCCAGCGCCACGAGCGTGACTTCTGGATTGCGAACAACGGCGAGATTTGGCGCGACGCGCTTGCCCTTGGTCCTGGCCCACTTGAGGATGACCTCGGTGTCGTAGCGGCCGGTGTGCGGCTCAAACCCTTGAATAAGCGTGTTCAGCCATTCGGACCATTGAGCCATCGTTTCCCAATACTGGTCCGCGCGAACGAAGTGGCCGCATCCCGGGCACTTGCGCATCGGATCGGCGAATCCCGCCAGGTGGCCACTGGCTTCCCAGACTTTGGGGTGCTGGATGATGCACGTCTCGACGGGGACGCAGCGGACGGGCTTGCCGTTGGGGCCGCTCCTGCCCCAGGCCGGGCGGAGGATCATGTCCTCCCACCAGGCGTCGCGGAGGTTCTTCTTCAACTGGGCGCCGAGCGGGCCGTAATCCCAGAAGCCGTTGATGCCGCCGTAGATCTCGGAGGCCTGATAGATGAAGCCCCGGCGCTTGCAGAGGGCCATGATGGCGTCCATGGACTTGGTCATGTCGGGCGTCCTTTCGCGGGGCGGATGATAGAGCGCCCGCGAAGGGACCCGAGCGGTATTGGCGGAAGCATTCCGGCGTCGCGGCGTGACGGTTCACCGGAACATCCGGCGGTTACGGAGTTGTCAGACCATGCCCCTGCCCCCTCCCGCGTAGGGGGTGGCTAGGGGCACGCCCCGCCGCCGACGACGAGTTCGACGGCCTCGACGTCGGTGCCGTTGATCGCGCCGTCCTGGTTGAAGTCGGCGTCGGGCTGGCAGTAGTCGGCCATGTCGCCGCCGACGGCGAGTTCCTGGATCTCGACATCCACCCCGTTGATGGCGCCGTCACAGTTCACGTCGGCGTCGCAGGTGAGCGGGCACCCGCCGCGCGGGCAGAAGAAGGTGATCCTGACGGCCTGGGAGGCCGCCTGCCCGCCCGCCGCCGCGGGGTCGGTGATGATCCACTGGGCGTAGATCACCTGCCCGTCGGCAAAGGCGCCGGGGGCCAGGGCCGTCAGGTGCGTGGCGTAGCCGCCCGCGTAGGGGCTGTCGCCCAGGGTGTACGGGCCGAGGAGCGTGTCCTGTGGCACGCGCCCGTTCACCGGCGGGCTGGCGGACATCACCACCCATGCCGGAGCGTTCGCAAGGGCGTTGTAGACGCCGAGCTTGAACTCCTGGTTGCCGATCATGGGCGGGGTGACGGCGATCATCGCGGGGACCATGTCGCCGGCCCCGGGCACGCCCGTATCTGGGAGCAGTTCGAGGTGATCGGCGTTCCGCTCGAAGAAGAGCGTGGGCCGATCGAACGGGAACTGCTTGTTGGCCACGCGCGGATCGGTGAGCGCGTTGTTGAGGAAGTTGGTCAGCGGGGGCACCTGCGCGGGGGTGATGACGATGAACTGGAGAATGTGGTCGAGGTTGTCGGGGAAGCGCTCGGGGGCGCCGGGGTTCTGGGCGTAGAACTGCACAACCTGCGCGACGCTGGCGAAGCGCCCGTTGTGCATGTAGCGACCGCGCAGGCCCACATTGCGCAGGCTGGGCGTCTTGAACTTCCCGCGGTGCGAGGGGACGCCCGTCACCAGTTGACGCCCGAGGTCTTCCGCCGGCGGGCGTACCCCGATGTTCGCGAACGTGCCGTCGGTGAACGTGTCACCCTGGTGGCAGAGCAGGCACGCCGAGTTGGTGGAGTTGAAGATGGCCAGCCCCTGCTGCTGCGACGCGGTGAGCGCGCCGGTGTCGCCGGCCATGAAGGCGTCGAAGGGCGTCTGATCGGGCACGAGCGTGCGCTGATACGTCGCCAGGGCAAAGGCCATGCGCTGCGCGTTGACCTCGCTATCGCCGAAGGCCGCGGCGAAGAGGTCGCCGTACATCACCCCATCCCCCAGTACCGCCGCCACGTCCGCGGGGAGGTTGGTCGCCAAGGCCATCGGCCTGACCCGCGCGAGTTTTTCGCCCACCTGCGCCCACGTGCGCCCGGGGTCCGACATTTCCAGGTGGTTCAGCACGGGCGCGCCCGATTGGCTTTCCAGCGACCCGCCCTCGGGGATCACCACCTGCCCCGTCTGCGGGTTCGTGTACGTGGAACTTGCGCTCCCGTCCCACCGCAACTCGGGAAAGTACGCCGCCATGATCACCGGCGGGGCGATCCGGTTGGTCACCTGCCGCCCGCAGCCGAACGTCGCCGAGGGGTCATACCGCCCGTTCACGTCCGTGCGGATCACGCCCGGCGTGCCGTGCCCGTCGTCGTCGGTGCCGAAGATGCCGTCGGCCCCGGGCGAGACCTGAAGGCTTGGGTGCACGCTCCCGACCTCGGGCATGTGGCATGAGCCGCACGACATCGTGTTGTCGCTCGACAACTGCTCATCCCAGAACAGAATCTTCCCCAGCACGCGCTTGGATTCCGTCACCGGGTTCTCCGGCGGCGCTTCGGGTGGCGGCAGCCCCGCGAGTGACGCGGCTACGACGGCGAAGAATGTCCCCGCGGTGGCGGCCGGGACCCCGGCGGCCAGAGACAGCGCCGCGATGAGACGAGCCGCTCCGCTCGGGCGGATTGTATTCGAACCTCTTTTCATGAACGATCACCCCTCCAGGTGGTGCTCATAAGGTGCTTCATAAACTCATTGTCGTCAATCAATTTCGTCAGTTTTTCATGCATCGATGCCCGTACATAACCAGAATCACGCCGGGTGTCTCGGTTCTCCGTTTCCCTGTTCGGCTAGTCGCACGGCCCACCACCGACCGCTCGTTCGACGGCCTCAACATCCGTCCCATTCACGGCCCCGTCCTGGTTGAAGTCCGGGTCGGGAGCGCAGTAGTCCGTGAGTTCGCCTCCAACCGCACGCTCCTGAACCTCCACGTCCACCCCGTTCGCCGCTCCATCGCAGTTCACGTCCGGGTTGCACGTCGCGGGTGTGGTGTATGAAACGATCAGCCGCGGGTGCCATGCCGGGTCGGGATGCTCACGCGAGGCAAACCGCTTCGCGGTCCCGCCTTCGCTTTCGACCCCGCGAAGTAGCCACCCGTGGTTCGCGCTCGGGTTGGCGATCCAATGCTCCACGTCGTCAATCAGTTCACCCCCGCCGCCCCATTCATACTCGGCTTCGCCGTCCACGGGGACCGTGTGGGACGGCGTCGCCACGAACGCGCCCCCGGGCGTGGACCAGGTCGAGGTCGAGAAGTATCGATGCAGCCACGTGGCGTCGCCCGGCGTGGCCGGGGCCCCCTGCCCTTCCGCGCCCGTGGCGTTCGACGTGCCCTCACCCCAGGAGGCCGTCACCCGATGCAGCGACATCGGCATCGGGCCGGAGATCGTCCGCGTCATGGTCAGCACCAGCCGCGCCCCGGTGATGGTCGCGCCCGGCGGCACGGCGGACAGGTCGAATGCGATCAAGGCCCGGCGATTCAGTTCGCTCAGCGTCCGACCCGAGAAGATGAAGTCTCCCTTGCCGTTGCTCAACGCCCCGGTGCTGCTCTGGTACAGCGTGTTGTCCTTGCTGGGCGTCAGAACAACCACGTCCGCGGCGACCGCCGGTGTCAACCCGACCAACGTCGCGTAGATCACATGCTTGTGCATGGAACGAGGCTCCACGATCAAGGGACCACGGGCTTCCTGGTATCCACGGTCCCTCGCCGCGCAGTATGTCACAAGTCCCACGAATCACAAGCATGATTAGAAGGGGACAATCATTGATTAGGAACACGTACGGGTGCGCGTCATGGCATGGCTTCTGTGGCCGTGTCGATCCAGTCCGACGCTCTGCACTCCATTGCCGGCCCATCACGCATGCCTGAATCGACCATGACACGGTTCGTCGTCATTGGCGAGGTCTCGAAATCATTTGCCCAGGCACGATTGTACGGAATCACGTGATTCTCTCGCGCGACGCGAGGGCCACCTCGACTCCCACCTTCCGCGGTGAACCAACGCGCTTCGCTTTCGGTGTGAACCACGCCTGGTCCGCATGGAAACCAGCCCGGGCGATGGTCGGCGCACGGGCCGAGTTCGTATTCGATCAGGGTTGCACGGACCATCGCGCATGAGACAATGATCGTGTCGGGCATCCACGTACGCAATCATGCGCACGCCTCGGCGTTGAACGTACGAAGATCGGCGCGGCCTGGCCGCCAGACAAACCCCGCGAGGCCTGTATGCCTTCATCGCTCATCGAACCGCGGAACGCCCGACGGCACCATCCGGCGGAGGGCGTCTCCCGTCGCGATCTCATGGCCCTGGCGAGCGGGCTGGCGGCGTTCTGGGGAACCTCGGCCCACGCCGCCCCGCCGCCCGAGCCGGCGGACGCGGACCCGTCGAGCCTGCTGACCAAACTGGTTCGGCGGCTGACGTACGGCGTGACGGACGAGGAACTGAACCTCGCCCGCACGCTCGGGTACGACGCCTACCTCGAGTATCACCTGAACTACCAGGCCATCAGCGACACGGCCGTCGAGACGCAGTTGAGCGCGCTCACCACGCTCCCCATGACGTACCAGGCGATGCTGGGCGTGACCGGAGGGCAGGTGTACAACGAGAGCGTCGAGGCGGCGATCGTGCGGGCGGCCCTCTCCAAACGCCAGTTCTTCGAGCGCATGGTCGAGTTCTGGACCGACCACCTGAACGTGGCGGCGACCGACGACCGCCTGCGTCGCCTGAAGGCCATCGACGACCGCGACGTGATCCGTCCGCACGCGCTGGGAAACTTCCGGGCGCTGATCGACGCGAGCGCCCACAGCCCGGCGATGCTGGACTACCTCGACAACAACCTGAGCACCGCGGGCAACCCCAACGAGAACTACGCCCGGGAACTCATGGAACTCCACACCATGGGCGTGGACGGGGGCTACACGCAGCAGGACGTGATCCAGGTGGCGCGGTGCTTCACCGGGTGGCAGTTCTGGAACGACACCCAGGGGGCCAACTCGGGCACGTTCCGGTACAACTCGAACCAGCACGACACGGGGCAGAAGGTCGTGCTGGGGCACGTCATCCCCGCGCGGTCGGCGACGGCGGGCATTCAGGATGGGTTGGACGTGCTGAACATCCTGCTCGACCACCCCAGCACCGCGAGGTACCTCGCCAAGAAACTGTGCCTGTGGCTCTTGGGGTATGACGTGCCGCAGGGGGTAATCGATTCGGTCGCAGCGGCGTACACGTCGAGCAACGGGGACATCAAGTCGATGATCCGCGCGGCGTTGAAGCCCAACTACCTGGCCGCCGCCTCGCCCAAGTACAAGCGTCCGTGGCACCTGTTCATCAACTGCCTGCGCGTGGCGCCGACAACGATTACCTCGACATCAAACGTGCGGTCGCAGCTCGTCGCCGCGGGCATGCCGCGATTCCTGTGGTCCACGCCCGACGGGTACCCGGACGATCTCGACTACTGGGTGGGGCTGATCATCGCGCGGTGGAACTTTGCCGCTCAACTGACCAATCCGGGCTACGCCGGGATCACGGTGAACACCGCGGGGTACTTCAGCGGGCTATCGACGGCGGACCAGATGGCCGACAAGATCAACGCGTCGGCGTTCGGGGGCGAACTGACCCAGGCCGAGCGCGACCGCATCCGCACCTTCCTGCTGCCCAACACCCCGACGCTGACGCGCCAGCGCGAGGCCCTCGGCCTGGCCATGTCCTGCCCCACGTTCCAATGGCACTAGCCGCCCCGGAGCACCGCCCATGACCGACCATGCAGCCCATGACGCACCCAGCGGCGGCCCGTGCGGGTGCGACGAGTACCTCCGCCTGTCGCGGCGGAACTTCCTCGCGGCGTCCGGGGTCGCGGCGCTGGCGTCGGCGGCGCCGGCGTGGCTCCCCCGCGTCGCGCTCGCCGAGAGCCACCGCTCCAGCCAGCGCGACGTCATCGTCTCGGTCTACCTGCGCGGGGCCAGCGACGGGTTGACCATGGTCGTGCCCTTCGGCGATCCGAACTACTACACCGCCCGGCCGTCCCTGAACGTCGCGCCCCCCGACGCGAACGTCGATCCCTCGCTCAAGGCGACCAGCCTCGACGGGTTCTTCGGGCTGCCGGCCGCCATGCTCCCGCTCCTCCCGGCGTACCAGTCCGGGCAACTGCTCTTCGTCCATGCCACGGGGTCGCACGACCCCTCGCGTTCGCACTTTGACGCGCAGCGGTTCATGGAAGTCGGCAAGGCCCAGGACCCGACGCTGGGCACGGGCTGGCTGGGGCGGCACCTCGCGAGTGTCACGCCGATGAGCCCCAACGCCATCCTCCGGGCGGTGGGGATCAGCACCGGCCTGATGCGCACGCTCGTGGGCGCGCCCGACACCCTGCCCATCCCCAACCTCGATACGTTCGACATCGCCGGGTCCTCGACGACGCTCGCGTCGCGACGGGCGGCGCTGCAGGATCTGTACGGTCCGGTCGCCGATCCCGTCCATGCCGCCGCCATGACCACCCTGCAGACCATCGACCTGCTCAACACCATCAACTTCGCGGGGTACGCACCCTCGGGCGGGGCGGTGTACCCCACCGGGAACTTCGGCACGGCATTCAAGTCCACCGCGGCGCTCCTCAAGGCGCAGATCGGGGTCGAGGCCGTCGCCATCGACCTGGGCGGGTGGGATACCCACGCCAACCAGGGCATCTTCACCGGCACCATGGCCGGGCTGATGTCGCAACTGGCCCAGGCCCTGGCGGCCTTCCATGCCGACATGAATAACGGGCCGGTCCAGCCCTCGCACATCGTCACGGTGCTCAGTGAGTTCGGGCGGCGCGTGGCGCAGAACGGCTCGGCGGGGACCGACCACGGGCACGGCAACGCCGCGCTCATCATGGGGAACGCCGTCACCGGCGGGCGCGTGCTGGCGAACTGGCCGGGCCTGGGGCCCGGGCAGTTGTACCAGGGGCTCGACCTCGCCGTCACCATCGACTACCGCGACGTGCTCGCCGAGATCGTGCAGGAACGCCTGGGCGGCACGGACCTGTCGTACATCTTCCCCGGGCACACGCCCGCCTTCCAGGGAGTGGTCTCATGAACGCGAGCCCGGCCTATGTTCACGCCCTTGCGATGGTTTGCCTGTGCGGGCCTCAGGCGCTCGGCGATTCGCTCTACAGCAACGGGAGCGCGAATCCCGCCGTGCCCGCGCTCGGCGCCTCGAACATCTCCCTCAGCGGTGTGCCCGCGCCGTCGGGCTTCTTCTGGAGTGAGTGCCCCGCGACGGGCGGGTTCGCCAACGCCATGGCGGGGTTCTCGACGCACGCCCAGGACGCGGGCCAGTTTCGTTTCGCCGACGACTTCGCGGTGCCCCCGGGCGGGTGGACGCTCCAATCGCTCACGGTCTTTGCCTATCAACCCGGCGCGGGCGGACCCGCCTCGCCGTTCACCGGGCTTTCCGTGCGCCTGTGGATCGGCCGGCCCGGCGACCCCGGCTCGTTCATTGTCTGGGGCGACACCACCACGCACGCCGTGACCTCGACCAGCACCGGCGTCTACCGCGTCTTCAATACGAATACCCAACCTTTGCCCGCCACGCCCGACACGACGCGGCTGATCTGGGCCACGCGCGTTGAACTTCCCGGCGTGTTCGTCGGCGAGGGGACGTACTGGATCGACTGGCAGTACACGGGCGTCGAGGGCGGGGCGTTCTCTCCGGCGGTGACCAGTGCCGGTTCACGCGGCTCGGGCAACGCCGTGCAGTATCAGGCGGCGTACGGATCGCTCCCTGGCGGGTGGCTCCCCGCGCTCGACACCGGCAAGCCCGCCCAGGCCCCCGACCTCGCGCAGGATTTCCCCTTCCTGCTCGAAGGCCTGCCCGGGGCGCAGTGCGACGCCGACGTGAACTGTGACGGCGCGGTCAACGGCTTCGACATCGAAGTGCAGGAAGCCGCCGTCGGCGGCGACATGGCCGATTACTGCGCGAGCGACGCCGACTTCAACCAGGACGGCGCCGTCAACGGGAACGACGTCGAGGCGGTTGAACTGGTCGTCGGCGGCGGGCCGTGCCCCTGAACAACGGCTTCGTATGGCACGGGGCATGTTTGACGGATGTTCTGGGAATGCCAGGCACCCGTGCATAGCCGTGGGATTATTGGTTGATGGAAAGTCCCCGCGGTGCGGGATTGACGCAATATGAACAGAATGCCGTCGTTGGGCCGCGGCGGTGTAGCCGCGCCGTACGTTCGGGGCGTCTGCATACGGACTCGTGGGGACGGGCCGCGCGGCCAACCGGGCCGTGTCGAGGGAGACTTCTCCATGATGTCGATGCGTGCGTCGCTGGTGTCGATTCTCGGGCTGCTGTCGGGGAGCGCGTTCGGGCAGGGGCTGTATGACCCGACGATCCTGCGGACGATCAACATCCAGTTCCACGCCGCAAACTGGGAAGCACTGCTGCGGAGCAACTACGCGTCGGAGACCCCGATCCTGGCGGACCTGACGTGCGACGGGGTGACGTACCCGAACGTGGGGGTGCGCATCCGCGGGAACACGTCGTACACCATGCTGCCCAGCGGGTCGCAGAAGTTCTCGCTGAAGGTGGACATGGACCACGTCGACCCGGATCAGGAGTTGATGGGGTACGACACGCTGAACCTGAACAACGGGTTCCGCGATCCGACCTTCTGCCGCGAGGTGGTGTACAACAACTTTGTGGCGCAGTTCATCCCCAACTCGATGGCCAATCATGTCGTGCTCACGCTGAACGGGGCGAACTGGGGCGTGTACATCAACGTGCAGCAGCCGGACAAGTCGGTGCTGCGCCAGGGCTTCGCCAACGCCGACGGGCTGCGCATCCGCTGCCCGAACAACCCCAACGGCCCCGGGCTGCGGTACAACGGGGCGACGTCGGCGGGGTACTCCGGGGCGTACGAGATCCAGAACGACGGCGGGCTGGCCGACCCGTGGGCGGCGCTCATCGCCGTGTGCAACGCCGTCACCAACGAACCGCTCACCTCGTGGCAGAACATCGACCTGGTCTTCGCGATCGATCCGTCGATCTGGTCGGTGGCGCTCGAGAACCTGCTGACCGACGACGACAGTTACGTGAACAAGGGGGCGGACTTCTTCATCTACCGCGACCCGCTCGACGGGCGGACGCACCTCCTCCAGCGCGACGCGAACGAGACGTTTACCCAGTCGAGCTGGTCGCCCACGCTGAACTTCACCGCGGCGAACAAGCCCGTGCTCAGCCGTGTGCTCGCGGTCGCCGAGAACCGCCAGCGGTACTTCGCCCACTACCGCACGGCGCGGGCGAACCTGAACTGGGCGTACTTCGAGCCGATCTTCACGGCCCACCGCACGCTCATCGACGCGGCGGTGCAGGCCGACCCCAAGAAACTCTACTCGTACACGCTCTTCCAGCAGAACTTCACGCAGACGGTGAACATGCCGTACACGGGCCTGGCGGGCGGAAGCATCGTCGGCCTCCAGCAGTTCGTGAACAACCGGGCGACATTCCTGAACAACAACGCCGAGGTCTCCGCCAACGGGCCGAGCATCGCCTGGGTCGCGCCCACCGACGACACGCCCAGCCCGTCGCAGCAGGTGTGGGTGCGGGCGGCGGTGTCGCCCAACGGCAGCGCGATCTCGAAGGTGGAACTCTTCTACCGGCGCAACCCCGGCGTGGTGTATCAGCGCGTGCAGATGTACGACAACGGCACCTCGGGCGACGGCGCGGCCGGCGACGGGGTGTACGGCGCGCTCCTGCCCATCGCCGCGACGCCCGGGCAGCGCGTGGCGTACTACGTCGCCGCCACCGCCGCCAACACCTACGGCTCGCTCTCGTTTCTCCCCGAGCTCAGCGAACGCGGGCCGAACTACATCGAGTACGGGCTGAACGAGACGATGGGCATGCGCCTCACCGAATGGATGTACAGCGGGGCCAACGGGGAGTTCGTCGAGTTCACGAACATGTCGCACTTCCCCATCGACATGGCCGGGTGGTCGTTCGACGATGACCACGCCGTGGTCGGGGCGTTCAACCTCTCGGCCTTCGGCACGGTTCAGCCGGGCGAGTCGGTGGTCATCACCGAGAACACCGGGGCGGTGTTCCGCACCGCCTGGAACCTGCCCGCGAGCGTGAAAGTAATCGGGCAACTGGGCGCCACCAGCGGGAACAACCTCGGCCGAGCCGACCAGCTGCACCTCTACAACGCCGCGGGCGAGATGGTCGATCGGCTGTACTTCGGTGACCAGACCTACCCGGGCACCATCCGCACGCAGAACGCCAGCGGGCAGACCTGCCGCGAGAATCTCGGACAGAACACCGTGTCCACGTGGACGCTCTCGGTTGTCGGCGACGCCTTCGGCTCGTGGGCGTCCGCGGGCGGTGATCGCGGCACGCCGGGCATGTACGCGAACATGTCGTGCAACCCCGCCGGGTGCGACGCCGACGTGAACTGTGACGGGGCCGTCAACGGTGTTGACGTCGAGGTGCAGGAACTTGCCGTCGGCGGCGACATGCTCGACTACTGCCAGCCAGACGCCGACTTCAACCAGGACGGGGCCGTCAACGGGCTGGACGTCGAGGCGGTCGAACTGGTCGTCGGTGGCGAACCGTGCCCGTGAGGGACACCTGCTCCCGACGAGGGAAGGCCCCCGTTGGGTGAGTGTCGGGGCATCGTTCGGCACGCGACCACACCGGTCGATCTGATGGGCCGTGCATTGCGGCGTGGGCCGGGCGTGTAGCCTTGGGGCATCGACGCGCTGTGGTTCACGCTGTTCTTGCTGCTCGCCGCCGTGGGGGCGGGCTTTGTCGGTGCGCTGACGGGCCTGGGCGGGGGCGTGGTGCTGGTGCCGCTCATGGTGCTGGCCTTCGGGGTGGATTTGAAGTACGCGATCGGGGCGTCGCTGGTGGCGGTGGTGGCCACGTCGTCGGGGGCGGCCGCCGCGTTCGTGCGCGAGGGGTTCACCAACGTTCGCGTGGCGATGGTGCTCGAGGTCGCCACGGTGCTCGGGGCGCTGGCGGGGGCGGCCCTGGCGGGGGTGGCGCCACGCGAGGCCATCGCCGTGCTCTTCGGGCTGGCGGCGCTCTACTCGGCGTACGCCTCGGCCGCGACGCCGCCGGCGGACGTACAGCGTCCGCCCGACGCGTGGTCACGCCGGCTGGGGCTGGATGGGACGTGCCCGACGCATGATGGTCCCAGGCCGTACCGCGTGGGGCGGGTGCCCGCGGGGCTGGCGGTGATGTTCGGCGCGGGGGTGCTCTCGGCGCTGGTGGGGATCGGCGGGGGCATTCTCAAAGTGCTCGCGATGGATCGGCTGATGGGCATGCCCTTCAAGGCGTCGACAGCGACGAGCAACTTCATGATCGGGGTGACGGCGGCGGCGTCGGCGGGGGTGTACTTCCACCGCGGACAGATCGAGCCGACCCTGGCCGCCCCTGTCGCGCTGGGGGCGCTGGCCGGTTCGCTCGCGGGCGCGCGGATGCTGGCCCGCGTGCGTGTCGGGCCGCTGCGGCTGGTGTTCGCCGGGCTGGTGGCGCTCTCGGGGTTGGAAGTCATCCGCCGGGCGCTGATGGGAGGGCTGTCATGAACCCGCACGGCACGCTCGAAACGCGGGTGTCGCGGCTGCTCACGCTGGGCACGGTGCTGGCGGCGGCGGTGCTGCTCACGGGCGTGGTGATGTACGTCGGCGCGAACCCCGAGGATCGGCCCGTCTACGCCCCGTTCTCGCCGACGGGCCTGCGCTCGCTCACGACGGTGCTCGCGCGGCTGCGCGAGGGTGACGCGGCGGCGATCATGCAGGCCGGGGTGCTGCTGCTCGTGCTCACGCCCGTGGCGCGGGTCGTGACCACGCTGATAGTGTTCGCGGCCCGGCGCGACTGGCGGTACGTCGTCATCGCCGCCGTAGTGCTGACGACGCTGGTGCTGGGGCTGGCGGGCATCCGACTCTAAGGCGAGTGCTTTACGGGCACGCCCCGCCGCCGACGACAAACTCCACCGCTTCAACGTCGAGGCCGTTGATCGCGCGTACACGCGCGGGATCGTGTTGAGCCGACTTGGTGCTGTTGAAGCCCCGACGCCGAGGCCCTCGCGCAAGGAAGCGAAACTCACCGCCCGCGCGTGTCATGTCGTGCACGACCGTGCGTCGTGGCATCCTGCGGTGCGGGGATCGCCGCTTGTAAGTCATTTCTCCGAACCAGCTTCCGTGCAAAGTACGAATCCATACCCTACCAAGACTTGACATGGCCGTTCGGGTTTGGGTAAAGTGGCATGGTCAGGCTCGCGATCAGCGTCGCCCCTGGCCGCCGTGCGTTGGGTATGGATGCCCGCCGGCGAGCACACGCTGAGGATGTCCGGGGTCAGGCTTCCGTTTCGGCGGCGGCGCTCCGGCGAGAAAGGATGGCTGGCATGTCACAGGTCGAGGTGAAGGATCGCGCGTTCCGCGGGGTGGGCGTCAAGGCCGAGGGGACCAAGCCCGAGGCGGTGAAGGCCGAGGCGCCCAAGGCGCCGACGGCGGAGCAGAAGGCGGCGCTGGAGGCGCAGAAGGCCAAGCAGAAGGTGCTGGAGGGGACGGTTTCGCAGATCGAGAAGACCTTCGGGAAAGGCTCGATCATGCGGATGAACGACGGGGCGCACCTGGCGATCCAGGGCATCTCGACGGGGTCGCTGTCGCTGGACTTGGCGCTGGGGGGCAAGGGCGTGCCCCGCGGGCGCATCGCGGAGATCTTCGGGCCGGAATCCAGCGGCAAGACGACGCTGGCGCTGACGATCGCGGCGCAGGCGCAGAAGGAGGGCGGGGTGGCGGCGGTGATCGACGCCGAGCACGCCCTGGACCCCTCGTGGGCGCGCAAGATCGGGGTGAACATCGACAACCTGCTGGTGAGCCAGCCGGACACGGGCGAGCAGGCGCTGGAGATCTGCGAGTTGCTGGTGCGGAGCAACGCGGTGGACGTGATCGTGGTGGACTCGGTAGCGGCGCTGGTGCCCCGGGCCGAGATCGAGGGCGAGATGGGCGACGCGTCGATGGGCCTGCAGGCCCGCCTCATGTCGCAGGCCATGCGCAAACTCACGGGGGTCATCGCCCGCAGCAACTGCCTGGTGATCTTCATCAACCAGATCCGCGAGAAGATCGGGGTGATGTTCGGCAGCCCGGAAACGACCACGGGCGGGCGCGCCCTCAAGTTCTACTCGAGCGTGCGGATCGACGTTCGCCGGACCGGCGCGATCAAGGAAGGCGACGTGACCGTGGGCAGCCGGACGCGGGCGCGGGTGGTGAAGAATAAGATCGCCCCGCCCTTCCGCGACGCGGAGTTCGACATCATGTACACCGAGGGCATCTCGCTGACGGGCGACCTGCTCGACCTGGCCGTGGGATGCGAGGTGGTGGAGAAGTCCGGGTCGTGGTTCAGTTACCGGGAGGTTCGCCTGGGCCAGGGGCGCGAGGGGGCCAAGGCGTTCCTGAAGGACCACCCGGACCTGTGCCGGGAGATTCGCGAGAAGGTGCTGGCTGTCAAACTCGCCCAGCCCGCGGTGCCCGGCGTACCCCAGGCCGACGACGATACCGATCCGGGCGAGGAATAACCCCGCATCCGGGCCTGACGGATTGTCCCGAGCGCCCGCCGCGCTCGGGGAAAGAACCCAGCACGGGGCCGGTCTGCGCTGCGTCCGGCCCCGTGTTTGTGCGCTCGCGGCTCGACCATGATGGCTTGCGGGACGATAATTGGGCACGCCGGGCGGCTTGGGCCGAGTTCGGCGGACCATTGGGAGGCATCGGAACCATGACCACGAAGACCTGCGTACTGGCGGCGGCCCTGTTCATGACGGCAGGGGCGGCCGCGCAGTTAATCACCCCGCCTCCGCCTGCCAAGCCCGACACGCCCGCGCCCACGCAGCCCGCCGCGGAGCAGCCGCCGGCCAAGGTGCCGGACGCGAATCAGGAAAAGCCGCCGACCACGCCCCCGCCGACGTTCGATCCGTCCAAGGCCATCCCGGTTCAACCCAAGCAGCCCAACCCGGCGGACCTGCGTCCGAAACTGGCCGACCTGCCCGACCTCCCGTATACCTCGCTGGTGCAGCGCGACGAGCACGGCGAAGTCATCCTGCTGAAGGAACCGGTGGAGCTGGCGGCGCTGCGCGTGAACCCGACCCTGCCGGACAACTACCCCTCGCACCTGACCGACTACCTCGAAGACCGCCGCCTCATCTTCCGGCGTCTGGCCATCAACAACCTCGACCTGCTCGAACTGGTCGAGGAAGGTTTCATCGAGAACGCGGACTACGGCAAGGTGGACGGCATCCGCAAGGTCGTCCAGACGCTCTCGCCGCTCGACGTGCCCTTTGCCCCCGCGCGGCTGACCGACGATCTGCAGACCAAGGGCATGATCGACCCGACGCAGGCGCAGTTCAACATGAAGATCGCCAGCGAGTACCACACGGCGGTGTTCCGGTCGGCCAAGCCGCCCGCGGGCACCCCGGCGGACAGCCCCCGCGCCAAGAACCTCATCGCCAAGACCATGCGTCGCTTCGCGGTGCAGGAGTCGGAGTTCGCGTACAAGGCCATCCTGTGCGAGGCGGCGGGTCGGCTGGCGACCTTAACCGACGGCGTGGACCTTCCCGACGAGATCAAGGCCCAGGCCAAGGCGGCCGCGGCCTCCTATCGCGACGGCATGAGCGAGGCCGAGAAGATCGCCTTGTGGCACGCGGCGATGAAGGGCACCACCGTCCTCCAACGTCGGGCGGTACTCCAGCACCTGGTCGATTCGGTCCCGCACTGAGCATCACCTACAGGAAGAGCGCGAGTTGCGTGCGCCATTCCGCGTAGCGGTACGGCACGCCGTGGCGATCGTGCACCGCGCGAACCAGGGCGTGCGCCCGCTCGGCGAGGTCGCGCTGCCATGCCTGGGCCGAGCGATCGCAGAAGTACACACGGCACGCCACGGGCTTGATCGTGTGCACCCCGCAAAGGTTGGCCGAAAGAAACGGACAGTCATCGCGCGCCACGGCCAGATCGAGCGCGTCGCGTCGCAGCGGCGATTCGAGGCGCGCCACGGTGTACGCGGCCTCCAACCCGGTGACGTACAGGCGATGCCCGGCCGAACCGAACGCGCAGCACCGTCCCGACGCCCAGCACGACGGGTCGCGGGCCTCGATCTGATCCGCGACGAGCGTGAACACGGCCTCGAGATCGGCGGCGATCTCCGGGCGTCTGGCCGCGAGGAGCCAGCCGGGCGCGGGGTTGTCGTCGTCAGGGGGCATGGTCAGATATCGACCACGGCCCGCGCGGCGCGGACCTGCAGCGGCGTGAAGCGCGGGCCGGTGTCCATGCCCGGGCAGGTGCGCTTGGCACGTTCCCAGGCCCATCGGCCCTGGAGATTGCTCCGCCAGAAGGGCCAGGTGCGGCACTGGGCCGGGCGATTTTCGTACACGCCGCACACGGCCTTGCCCGGCACGCGCGTGCGGTCGAGAAAGACGCAGTCGGCGCCGAACTCGGTGGGCTTCTCGACCAGCGATCGTCCGCGCGGCGTGGCGCGCGTGTACCGCGTGATGAACTCGCCGATGCCCATACCCAGGCCCGCGGCGAGCGCCTCGGCCTCGGCGTCGTTCACCAGCACGAACCCCTCGGGCCCCGTGCAGCAGTGGCCGCACAGCGTGCAGGCGAAACGCAGTCCCGACTGGCCTGTTTCGTCGGGCTGATCGAACCACTCGGCCTCGGGCATGGCTAGTCCTTCCACGCGGCGGCGCAGGCGGCCTGGAGATTCACCGCCAGGGGAATATCAAGCCCCGCGGTGCGCGAGAGTTCGCGCAGGCGTTCATCGAGTTTCTTGGGCGGCACGCCGATGGCCCGGATGAGGTCCCGCCGCTTCGCGAGGTTCTCGTCGGGATCGTCGGCCAGTTCGATCATGACCGACCCGTAGAGCAGGCGCATCCACGCCGCGGCATCGCCGGGCTTGGCCGCCAGCATGTTCCGCGCCAGCGCCGTCAGCACGCCGGCGTTGGGGCCGTCCGGCCCTTTTGTCGCGTCGTACAGCGGGTGGGCGATGAGCGCGTCGGCAAGGATGAGGTCATGCTCGGCGTCGGTCTTCGGGTCGGCGATGGCCTGGACCAGCATCGCCACGCCCTGGTCGCGCGGGACCAGCCCGCGCTGGGCGACCGCGGCGCAGGCGTAGCGCCGGAGCGTGTTCTTCCCCTCGACCAGCGCCGTGCCGAGCGCCTTCACGCGAGCGTCGGGCGTGCGTGCGTGTGTCTCGACCGCGCGGCGGAGTTCGGCGAGGTCGGGGTCGTTGTCGTTGGGGTAGGAGCACGCGGCGGCGACGGAAAAAACTCCCCGGGCCGCGTCCGCCGCCGCCCACGCCACGGCGAGACAGGCGTCCTTCTCCAGCCGCAGCGTGTTCCAGGCATTGGCGCCATTGCGGAAGCGCAACTCTTCGTCGGCGAGTCGGGCGAAGGGGAACGAGGCCGGTGAACCCGCCGGAGGCTGGTCCGGGCGCAGCACACGCGTGACGACGGCCTTCACCACGCCCGACTCGACGCCCGTCGCGCGGTCCACGCTCGCCTCCAGCCCGGTGACGCGGAGCACGGCCAGCCCGAGGGCGGCGTCGAAGATCGACGGGACCAGGTCGGCGGAGATGGGGTTGACGGCGAGGAACATGGTGCAGCGTATCAGGTCCAGACGATGACTTGCCCGGGGCCGCTGTTGAAGCGCGGACCGGCGATGCGGAACCCGGCGGCGGCGGCGTCTTGCCCGCCCGTCGCCTCCGAAACAAACGCGAAGGTGTTGTCCCCCGTGGTGCCGTGGGTGGTGCCGACCCAGGTGGCGGCGGTGCCGGCGGGGACGAGCGCCGGGGCCGCCGGCGTGCCCGCCGGATACGTCACATTACCCGAGAAATCCGCCGTCCAGCGCATGTCGGCCTGCACGACGATGTTGTTCACCGCGTCCTGGCTCGTGGCGCACACCCCGGTGCGGAAGCCATTGACGCCGCTGACGGTGCGGATGTGCGCGGCCTTGGGGGGCGTGCCCCCGTGCCGCACCGGGAACCCGCCCCCGGGGCTGTCGAGCGTGAACGCCCGGAACTTCTGGTTGCCCAGGTTGGTAAGGGTAAAGGACGAGGCGAGCCAGATGAGCGGGGGCGAGTTGCCGTCGGCCTCGCTGATGTGCGGGGCGTTGGGCGGGGATGGCGCCGCCCCGCCCGGGCCGTTGCAGTCCACGATCGGGAGGTTGGGCGGGGTTTCGGTACCCGCGCCGGTGACGGGCGGCCCGGCCCCGCCCGTGGGCGGGCCGATGTAGTTGCCCGCGAGCGTATCGACGACCCCCGACTGGATCATGTGGATGTTGATGCGGTCGGTGCCGAGTTTTTTGTCGGCCCCGCCGCCCACCAGCGTCACGTCGATCCCGCCCTCGAACGCCGCGTTCCCGGTCGCGAACTGCCCCGAGCGGATGCGCACGCTGTTGGCGTTCGAGCCGTTGTCGGCGAAGGTGGACTTGCGGAGTTTGATCTGTGCCACCGAGGAGGCCAGGTCGGGCTTCACGTGCACGTACACCACGTTCCAGATGACCTTGCTTTCCCCGTCGGCGGCGATGACCTGGAACGAGCCCGTCTTGTCGCTCTTGAGGGTCGCCTTCTTCCCGTCGGCGCTGGGCGTGATGGTGGGGACACTCCCCGAGTTCTCGTTGAGTTTCACGCGCCAGTCCGACCCCTTCCCCGCCGGGTCGGTCGTCACGGTCAGCGTCACGTCGTTGCACCCGCGCACCAGCACCACCGGCTTGTTGCTCGCCAGCGATTCGACCGACGACGTGCTGCTCTTGAGGCGCTGGCTCCCCGCGGGGGCGGCGGCTTCGCCCGCGAGCGCGGGAGCCGCAACCAGGCCGGGTGTGTCCTTGATCGTCGCCTCGATCTTCTTGATCGTGTTCCCCGGGTGCGTCACGTGCAACTCGACGACCGTGGTCGTTCCGTGCTTGCTCTCCGGGTCGGGCGAGGCGGTGACTTTCCCGAACTTGAACTCCTTCCCGGCCTCGGGGATGGGGCCGTAGCCCTCCCGGCGGCCGCTCACCTTCACCGGCCCGAAGGGCACGTCCTCGAAGAAGATTTGCCCGATGTTCTCGCCGTCCTTGCGGGTGGGCTTGGTGCCCACGCCGGCCACGGTGACATCCACCGCGCCCAGGGGTTTGTCGGTCCCCACGCCGTCGAAGACCTTGATGACCAGCGCGCCCGACCCGTTGCTCATCTGAATTTTGATAGTCTGGTCGCTGCCGGTGAGGGTGACCTTCTCCGTCACGACGGTGTCCGGGGCGAAGGCCTCGCCCTCCTTGGGCACCGGGCCGAACTTCTTCTTCGTGACCTTGACGGTCACCTCGCCGACCTTGAGTTCATTCGTGGTGACCTTGCCGTTGGCGGCGGTCTTCTTCTTGAACTTGATCTCGGGGATCTCGACCTGGGCATCGGCGAGGTCTTCCTCGACGGTGGGGACGTTCCCGCCGAACTTCACGCGGACGACGTGCACCGTGAGGCGCGTGATGGGGATGGGCGTCGGCGGCACGGTGGTGTTCGAGCCGACGATGGGGATGGGGTTGAACGGGCCGTCGGGCATGGGTCAGGCTTTGTCCGGTCGGATGCGGTCGTCGAGGTTCTTGTGCACACGCACGATGGCGGCCCGGGTCTTGTCCCCCAGGGCTCCGTCGGCGTCGAGGTCTTCCTTGTCTTTGTAGTCCGCATGAAAGGCCGTGACGGCTTCGGCAAGGTCCTTCTGCGACACGTACCCGAGGTTCGTCAGCCGCTTGCGGATCGATTCGTCGTCGTCCTGCTCGAGGTTGAAGAACACGTCCTGCTTGAACGTGACGATCTCAACGGCCACGTTCTTGGGCGGCACCGTCTTCCATTCCATCACGCCCTTGGGCACGTCGGGCTTCTCGGGGAGCGTCGCGAACCCGCGGGCGTCGGCGACGTCGTGAAAGGTCTTGCCGTTGGAGAGCGTGAGCGTGAACGGCGAGCCGGGGATGAACGCGCCCGTGTGGTCGTACAGCCGGGCGATGATGAACGCGCCGGCCCGCTCGCAGGGCGATGAATCCGTCAGCCGCTGATAGAACCGGCACCGGAACGTGTCCCTGGTCTTGTGGTGCTGACGCTCGTCGTCCGTCAACTGCTTGCGTTTGTCGGCGTCCGACCAGAACCGCTTGCGGCACCCGTCCACCGGGTCGCTGGCGCGCGGGCAGGGCCACTTCTCCGGGTCCACCTTGCTCCCCGGGCGGAAGAGCAGCACCAGCACGCGCCGGTTGGGCGCGTTGGCCAGGTTGCGCGGCTTCTTGTCCGAGGCCCCATCGAACGCCGCCTGCTGCTTCTTCGAGAACAGCAGCAGCGGGTTGAACTCGCTGCACCCCTGGTAATCGGCCTTGCCGCGTGGGTCCTTGCCCCCTCCCAGGAACTGGGTCTTTTCGACTTTGAAGGGCTTCTTCGCGTCATCGACGCAGAGCGCGTCCATGTACACGAGATAGAGTTTTTTGCGGGTGTTGGGGCCGGCGCTGCCGTCGTTGGCCAGTCCGTTGGCTTCCTGGAACTGCTTGACGGCGTCCTTGTGCCCCTGGTCGGTCACGCCGTCAATCCGCCCGGGGTCGAAGCCCACGTGCCGCAACATCTGCTGGACGTGCGACATCGTGATCGCGTTGACGGAGAACAACTCCTCCCACATCGCGGCGTCGCGCACGAGCAGGGCGTAGATCGCCTTGGCCCGGCGCCCCGACAGCAGCTTGTTGTAATCGTCGTCGCCCACCGGATCGGCATGCCCGAACACCGACAGGGGCGCCCCGGGATGCTGGTCGAGCAGCGTCTTGAACCGCGGCAACTGGAACCCCACCCCGGGCTGCACGAACGACGAATCAAAGTCGAAGTTCACGTCGTCGGCCTTCCAGCAGGCTACGGGGAAAATGTTCGCGCGGATCGTGTTGTGCGCGCTCTCGTGCGTGGGGGCCACGGGCAAGCTGAGCGCGGGCTTCGGGTCGTTCTTCCCGAGGATGCCCCCGCCGTCCGCCGAGATGATGGTCCCGTTCCCCTCAGGCACCCGTGGCTCCTAACACCCGTACACGTCCTTCAACTTCGACCGGGTTCCGTCGCCCAGCACGCCGTCCACCTTCAGCCCGTGCTCACACTGGAACTCCTCGACCGCGGACTTGAAGCGGAACTTGTCGTCGGCGCTGGTCGGCTCGGCGACCTTCCCCGCGTCGTACCCCAGGTTGTTCAGCCGCTGAATCTGCCCCGTCACCGTGTCGAGGGGGTGCAGCCCGCCGATCTCCAGGTCGGCCTCGATCGCCACGGGCAGGTTCGCGTCGCGCACCACCAGCCGCCCCTTCGCCGCCGTGAGCGGGACGGGCCGCGTGACGCGCCCGGAGTTGTCGAGGTCCTCGACCTTCTGGGTGCTCTCGACGGTGAGGTCGCACGGGGCCTTCTTGGCGGGGTCGTTCGAGTCCGTGCGGACCTCGAGGATGAGTTTCAGCGGGACGCCTGTGGCCTTGAACTTTGTGCGCTTTGTCGTGGGCGCGGTCTCGTCCTTGTTCTCGACGGGCGGGACGAAGACCTCGTCGCCCGGGAGCAGCATGTGCGGCGTCTTGCGCTTGTCATTGATCGTCTTGTTCTCGGACGCGTCCCACAGGGGACGAAAATCCCCGTGGCCCTTCCGGGCCGCGATCGCGGCGAAGTGTTCGCCCTGGACAACCTTGTGTGTGTCGCCCACGCGCTCCGACCCTCCCGCCCGGACTGGTCCGGGCAGGAGGAGTCTACCACATCCGCCCGCGGAGGGGATGGGCCACGCGAAAGCGGCGAAACATGGCCCGCATGAAACCGCCGGATGTCGGGGGTGGTACAGTCTGCGGGGTGCCGCGGGAGGATTTCGTCATGACCGAGGCCGGGCGATTGCTGGATGTCAAGGTGCTGATCGTCGACGACGACCCGGACGTGCAGGAGTCGATGGAGGCGGCGTTCCAGTCCGAGGGGGCGCTCACGCAGGTGGCCTCCGACGGCAACGAGGCTGTGCGCATCTGCCGCGAGGAGCCGCCCGACCTGGTCATCCTCGACATGATGCTCCCCAAGCGGTCGGGCTTCCTGGTGCTCGAGAAGATCAAGGGGTACGAGGACGCCCCCGCGGTCATCATGGTGACGGCCAACGAGGGCAAACGCCACGAGGCCTACGCGAGCAGCCTGGGGGTTGATCGGTACCTTCAGAAGCCCGTGCCGCTCACGCAGTTGCTCGACGTGGCCGCGGAAATCATCGACGCGATGGACGCCGAGGACGAGGAGTAGCCGGCTCCCCTTCGGGCCTGTCCCGGCCCATTCGACCTACCCTGTCCGTCCGGCGTGCTGCGGCATCGACCTCGGGGTTGATCCTGCCTGCGGGCCACGCCGGAACCACCGTGGCCAGACGATCTCGACAACTCGTGCTGATGGGCGCTGATAAAGGTGGGCAGAAAGCCCCCCTCGGCCTGCTGCGCGAGGTCCGCGCTACGCTCGCCCGGTTCAACACCGCCGGCGACGGCTCGCCCCCCGGCGTGCTCGAGCGCCTGCACGGCCCCGGCTTCGTCGTCGAACTGCCCACCGGCAATCCCGACGTCAACCAGGCCATCGTCACCGTCAACGACGAAGACACGGCTTTCCCGGTCCTGATGAAACTCTGCAAATCGCTGGGGTGGTCGCTCATGGACATGGAGAGCGGGCGCACCTTCGGCGGGTGATCCTCACGGCCGGTCGCCTCTACGATTCCCCATGCCGACGTACGTGTACGAAATCCTCGACGCGAATGGAAACCCGACGGGCGAGACCTTCGAGGCCACGCAGTTGATGCGCGAGAAGCCGTTGACCAGCGACCCCACGTCGGGCCGCCCGTGCCGTCGGGCCATCGTCGCCCCGAACATCGCCGGGAAGTGGTCACCCCTGAAGGCCAAGTCGGCCCTCTCGAACAAGAACCTCGAACGCATGGGCTTCACCAAGTACGAGCGCAAGGGGCAAGGCTACATGGAGCGCGTCGCGGGAAAGAAAGGTCCCAAGACCCTCGGCGGCAACGACTAATACCCTGCCCGCTCGGGCCACACGGGCGCCACGCGTGGCCTCGGCCGGAGGCACAGCGCCGTCAGCACCGCCAGGAGCGCCGTCGGCGGCGAGTTCACGTACACCACGTCGAATGGCGTGATCGCGAGCATGCCCAGGGCCGCCCAGCCCGGCCCGGCGTCGTACGTACTCCATCGGCCATTCAGCCCGGCAAAGCCGCCGCGGATCACGACCGCCGCGAATATGGTCGCGAGGATGACGCCCGGCAGCCCGAGCGTCGCCGCCACGTGCGCGAAGGTGTTGTGCGCCTGCGAGGGGATCGAGCCGGTGGGCGATTCGGCCTGTCCGAGCGATTCACGGATGGTCGCGCCGTACCCGCCGACGCCCGTGCCCCGAAGCGGCTGGGCCGCGAACTGATCCCACGCCCAGCGGACAAACTGCACCCGCGCGCCGGTGAACGTCGAGACGTCATCATCCCGCAGCACGCCCGCAATCTCTCGCACGCCCTCGCGCAGCCTTCGCCCCGAGTGTGTGTCGGACGAGGCCAGCCCCGCGACCACGCCCGCGCTCGCGAGCATGGCCGTGCCCGCGGCGATCAAGATGGTGCGCCGGCCACGCGGCGACGAGGCCCGCCAACGACCCGCGAGCGCCCCCGCGGCCCCCGCCGCCGTGAGCGCCGCGCCCGCGAGCATGGCCCCCCGCGTCCCCGTCGCGAAGATGCCCGCCCACGTCACGACCATCCCCGCGCGGGCCAGCCAAGCCACCCGGCCCCGCCCGAACATCGCCGCGGGCAGGTGCAACCCCAGCGCCGGCACCAGCATGTACCCGCATACCGCCGGGTGCACCCACCACCCGGCGTTGCGATCCGGGTAGCGCGCCCCGAAATCCAAATGGGTCCACCCGCCCGCGCGGATCACCGCGAGCACACCCTGCGCCACGTTGGCCGCAAGGAACCCGAGCACCAGCGCGAGGATCAGGTGCCGTCGATACCGCAGCGCCGGCCACAGCACCACCACGAACCACGTGAACCGCAGCGTGCCCAACTCCCACCACCCCTTGGCCGGGTCGGGGGTCCACGCCATGGAGATCAGCCCCCATGCACCCCACAACGCGACCAGCCACATCACGGGCTGGAGGAACACGCGCAGTGTCGGCTTCCAGAACCACGGGAGAAGCGCCAGGCACAGCATCGCCGCGCCAAGCCCGCCCGTCTCCACCATGCTCATGGACCCCGGCGTACAGAAGCACAGCACGCACGCCGCCCCGACGAATAAGAAACGCAGCCATGGGACGCCCGCGGGCCGCAGCGCCACATCCCGCCCCTCGGCCAGCAGGGGCGGGTCCATCCACGCGAGAATGTCCCACGCCCGCGGCGTCGCCAAGGGTGATTTAGTTAGGGTTGCGTCGGGGGTTGACACCGGGCGGATGATACCGGCGTCACGCCCGTGTCACGCCCGAACCTGCAACCAGAACAAAGATCGCCGATACAACGTCGTACAGGGAAGTGCCGGGACGCCCGCGGCGGACTAGGCTTTCAGCGCATCCGCGGGTGGGCGGCCGAGGGCGAAGGAGCGGAACATGAGCGAAGTTCGTCGCGTCGTGCGCAAGGCCGGGTGGCGCCTGGTGCTCATCGATTCGTTCCGCGTGCTGGCGATCGCGCTGACGGCGGCGCTGGCGCTGGCGCTCCTGGCGCGCCTCGTCGAGCGCACGTTCGGACTGGGCGACACCTTCACGGCGGTCTGGCCCCGTGTGCTGCTGTGGGCGCCCGTCGCCGTCATCGCCGCGACGATCATCACGACGTTCATCCGCCGCAAGAAGACCCTCGCCGTTGCGCAGGAACTCGACAAGCGTGCCGGGCTGAAGGAAGCGCTGAGCACGGCGTTGTACATCGAGCGGGCGCAGGACCCGTGGAGCCAGAACGTGCTGCGCGAGGCCCAGCGCCTCGCCGCGGGTGTCAAGGTCGGGCGGGCCATCCCGCTGGAGGCCCCGCGCCTGTGGCCCGTGCCCGTGTTCACGGGCATGGCCCTGGCCCTGGTCTGGTTCGCCATGCCCAACCTTGACCTGCTGGGCGTGACGGAAGAGAAGCAGGCGGTTGTGAAGAAGCAGGAAGCGGTGCAGGCAGTCAAGGCCGACATCCAGACCCGCGAGAACGAACTCAAGAAGTTGCTGGAGAAGGCCAAGGTGACGATGGTCGAGGAGCCCGCCGAGGCCGAGGGGCAGGACCGCAAGCCCGAGGAGAACGACCCCGAGGCGCTCCGCCGCGGCGCGGTGAAGAAACTGACGGCGCTGACGGAGAAACTCCAGTCGGAGAAGGAAGGCGAGAAGGCGGCCCAGGCCGAGGCCATCAAGCAGGCCATGCAGCAACTCAAGCAGCCCGGGCAGGGGCCGCTCAACGACTTCACCCGCGCCCTCTCCAAGGGCGACTTCAACAAGGCGTCGGAACTCCTCAAGCAGGTGCAGGAGCAGATGGCCGACGGGTCGATGTCGCCCGAGCAGCAGCAGCAGACCAAGCAGCAGTTGGAGAACCTCGCCAAGCAGTTGGAGAAACTCGCCCAGGACCAGCAGCAGTTGCAGAAGAAACTCGAGCAGCAGGGCCTGGACAAGAAGACGGCCCAGGAACTGGCCCAGAAGGCCGCCTCCGCCAACCCCGAGGACCTCAAGAAGGCTCTCGAGGCGATGAAGAACATGACCGACGAGCAGAAGAAGCAGATGATGGAGATGGCCAAGGCCGCCCAGCAGGCCCAGAGCCAGTGCCAGAACATGGGCCAGGCCATGTCGAAGGCCGCCCAGGGCATGACCCAGCAGGGCCTCCAGCAGGACGGGATGGAGGGCATGGAGCAACTGGCCAGCGAACTCTCCCAGGCCGAGATGATGCAGAACGACATGCAGAGCCTCGACGCCGCCCTCGAAGAGGCCAAGAAGCAACTCGCCGACATGGCCGGCGAGTGCATGGGCGGGGATTGTCAAGGCGACGGCAAGGGCATGGGCAAGGGCAAGACCGGCAAGTTCCGCGAGGGGACGAGCCAGGCCATGGGCAACGGCACGGGCGGCGCGGGCCATGGCAACGGCGCCAGCCCCGAATCCAGCCCCGTCGACTACACCACCGAGAAGGTCAAGGCCAACGTCAAGAACACCGGCGGGCCGATCATCGGCTCACGCCTGGTCTACGGCGAGCAGGTGCGCGGCGAGAGTGTGGCGGAGTTCTCCGACGTCGTCGAATCCAGCCGCGCCGAGGCCGCCGAGGCCTTGGAAGGCCAGACCATTCCCCGCGAGTACCACGACGCGGTGAAGACGTACTTCGGTCGCCTTCAGGAGAAGGTGAAGAAGGACAAGGGCGAGAGCAAGCCCGTGTCGGCTGAACCGACGGTGCCGAAGTAGCCCGTGCCGCTGGCCCGGTTCTGGGCGGCAACGGTGAGAAACGGCTTGCATTTTCCATCGTTTGCGGTAGATTCTGGGCATGAAGATCCTCACCCTGGCTGCGGCGGCGGCAGGTGTCTTCTACTGGGTCGAGGTCTTCGCGCAGACCCTTGATCTCACCGGCTATTGGCCCGGCTCGGGGAACACGGCCTCACACCTCCACGGCCTTTCTGCGAATGGCTCGATCGCGGTGGGGTACTCGCTTGGGGGGTACATCCCGCCGATCCAGAATCCGGGATTTACCTGGACACGGGCGGGCGGCCGATTCGATTTCGGCCTGCTGCCGGGAATGCCACCCGGCACGAACGCTTTCGGAATATCGGGCGATGGCAGCGTTGTGGTGGGCGAGGGCGAGGGCGGGCGTGCGTACCGCTGGGACGGAGCGGGTACGCCGCAGAGCCTCGGCGTCCTCCAGGGTTATGTGTACTCGCGCGCGACGAGTGCGAACCACGACGGCTCGGTGGTGGTGGGCTTCAACACGTGGCAGTCGGACATCGCCGGCCAGGCCTTCCGGTGGACGAGCACGACGGGCATGGTGGGGCTTGGCTTCACGCGGCCCGACCACTTCTACAGCGAAGCCGCCGCCATCAGCCGGGATGGATCGACGATTGTCGGGCATAGCCGGGGGGGAGCAGGCATCAACGAGGCGTTCGTGTGGACGAGCACGCTCGGAGTGCAGCCACTTCCGGGAATGGATTCGACCGGTGAAGGACGCGCATATGGGACCAACTATGATGGGCACATCATTGTCGGTGACTCGAGGTACGGATTGGGTAATCGCGGCGCGGTCATGTGGATTGATGGTCAAGTGGTGCCGCTCGGGTTCGCACCCGGGTGGTTTCGCGGAACAGCCATCGCTGTTAACGACTCGGGCTCGGTGATTGTCGGCAGTCTCGGTGCTGGGCCGTTGACGCAAACCGCCGCGATCTGGACACCCGATCGGGGCGGCGAGCCGCTCTCGACCTACCTCGCGTTCCATGGCATCGCCGTCCCCGGGAACGTCAACTTGCTTACCGCGACCTGTGTCTCGGCGGACGGCATGACCATCGGAGGCTACACAGAGTCAGCAAGCGGTCATCAGGAGGGGTTCGTCGTCACCATCCCCGCGCCGGGAGCGGTCACGCTCGTTGCTCCCGGAGTCATCGCGGGCTTGTGTCGGCGGCGTCGTATCGCCTGATGCCATCAGGAGTTAGAAATCGAAGCCCGATGCAACCTCGGTGCGGGTCCTTGGGTAAACTCTGATGAGTTTACCTCCCAGGGAGAATGGCCATGCGGATCATTTCGCTCGTCGCTCGTCGCTCGTCGCTCGTCGCTCGTCGTCTGCGGCGCCCTGACACTTCTCGCGGCCTCGATCACGCCTGCGCAGCCGCCCAATCCTGAGCCGGTGCGCCCGTTGGCGGTGATGTGGCAGAAGACCCCGCAGGGCACGACGCCGGTCGAACGCGTGACGCCGTTCCAGATCGTGGACGTCCACACGACCCCGGCCCAGGGAGGGTTCCCCGACCCCGAGGACGCGGCCGATGCGCTGAGCGTGCAGGCCCTCGACGATTTCACCAACGGGCGGATCACCGCCTCCACCGTCGCGGTCATCCTGCGCGGGCTGGCTCACGATTGGGAGCAGAGCCAGCCAGAATGGCAGCCTCAACCCTGGAATCCGACTCTGAGTTTCTGGGTGCATGGCGAGGACGACCTTCCGGGCCTCGAGCCGAATAACTTTCCCGACCCGCCAACGCAATCGAATCCGCGACTCGACGCCCGCCCGTGGCGCCACCTTTTCCCGAAGAACGCGACGACCGCCTCTCCGATCCGTGCGTGGATGACGGCCTTCGCGGCGCGGCTCCGGAGCAACGTGGAGACCATCCGGCAAGTCAACGAGGACTTTCCCGAAGTGGCCCGGTGGCGATTCTACATGGACATCGAGGCCTTCATCCTTTGGACCGGCGATAAGAACGGCGTCAAGGTGCCCGAGTTTCTCGCCGCCCAGCACGCGAACCCCAACTCGATCTGGAACACCTGGCGCGTCCCCGGCTCAGCGGGGTGGCAGCCGTCGGCATCGTACCCGGGAACGCATGGCATGACGCTGGCACAGTTGTACGCGGAGGCCGCAAGTGCGTATGGGTGGCCGACGAACCCCATGCTTGCGTTCGACTCCCAGCAACGGGCCGACGCGATTCACAATCGGTCCTACATGGTCTGGTGGATGAGCCTTTGGCGCAACGTGCATCAGGCCGTGCTCGACAACGCCGTGTTCGAGCCGTTGCGTGAGGTATTCGAGGCGCCCGACCTCAAGTGCGGCAACTACGAGTCCGCGCTGTTTGATGGGGATATCGATTCGACGGGATGGCACACGTACCCCGGGGCCACGAACGCGTCGGACCAACTGCCCCGCTGCCGCATCGACGCGCAGCCCGCGATGGTGCAGCCGCCGCTCACCCGGCACAACGCCGCGGGTTCGCACTTCGATATCTGGGCCGGGCATGAAGAGCACTTCGCGAGCGTACAGAGCACGACCGGCCTGGTGAGTTCGCCCGTGCTCTACCCGCTGAGGGAAGTGCAGCATACCGGGAACCCGGCAGTCACGGGGCACCAGCAGCCCAACTACTACCTGCCCGGGTCGCCGCCCGAAACGATTCTCCAAACGTCAACTCGGCTTCACCGGCACGCGGCGGAGTCCGTGATCAATTCGTTCGGCGGCAACCGTTGGCAGGACTTGGTGCCATGGGTGCCGCAGCTCGCGACGATCCCCAACGATGACTACCCCGAAATCGACTACTACCGGGGCGATCCGGCGGGGCTTCGGATGCTCCTGGCCATGCTCCGCGCGAAGAACGTGCCCGAGATCATCTGCTGGATGCCGGGCAACGAGCTTTGGCAGGCCAGGTATTGGGACGACACCCGGAGAATGATCCGCGACGTGTACTCGGGGGAGGTCGAAAGCGTCAAGCCGATCTTCGGCGAGGCGATCAACGAGTTCGATCCGCTGATGCTCGAATACACATTGCGGATGCCATCGGGCGGGGCCTATGCCTGCGAGATGGAGCCACTTCTCTACACCAGCCCGGGTTCGCCAGGCCAATCCGGCGCCCTGACCGGGATTGAGGTGACGTTCCGGTTCCGGCCGCGAACAGACTATGACCCCGGAGTTCCTACCTTGTCGTCCAGTCACATTGTGCACATCAACGTAGAGTGTGCTGTGCGCGGTGCGAACCCGGGCGAAGAGATTGAGGTGGGTCGTGTCGCGGCGCTGAACCAAGACAATGGTTCATGGACGATTCTCCATACCACGGAAGGTCCGACGTCGTATGGGTTTTATACGCCCGATGGCAGTTCGCGGCGTTCATTCATCGTGCCGATGAACAGCAACTCGTCGCAGCCGCACATGCAGTTCGATTCGAGCGACGGCTCGTACGTGATGGTATTGCGGATCGTGCATCACGGTGCTTGGGCGCACCCGGCGGGCGCCGCGTCGTGGGATGTATCAGAGTTTGACCTTGTGCAGGCAATCCCGATTCTTGTGCCGAGCGGTGGCATGGGCGAGGGAGAGGGCGCGTCGCAGGGGCAGTCCGGTGATATGGATCTTGACGGCGAAGTCGGCGAAAATGACCTCGCTGTATTCCTGGCGGCGTGGAATAACGGCCAAGCGGGCGCCGACCTCACCCTCGACGAAGCGGTCGACGAAACCGACCTCGACGTCTTCATCCAGTCGTACCTGCAAAGTGTGCCGTAGGCGCCGATCGGGCTGCGGCGGTGCCCTGCATCCCTGCTCCGCCATCGGTGATACAACTCCCGCATGAGCACGGGCCGCCGGTATCGTCAGGACGCGGAGTGGAAGGCCAAGGACGCCTATGAGCGCTGGCGGGGCCTCTCCAAGAGCACGCGGTGGATGGTCGCGCTGGTCTCGCTGGGCGTTGCGGCCGTCGCGCTGGGCACGTCGGCGTACTTCGTCTTCCTCCACAAGGGCGGCGGGCATGACGTGGACGCCCCCGGCGAGGTCGTGCTCTACACCAGCACCGACGCCCACCTGGTCGGGCCGATCGTCGGCGCCTTCGAGGCCGCCAGCGGCGTCAAGGTCCGCGTCGTCGGCGACACCGAGGCGACCAAGACCACGGGGCTGGTCGAGCGCCTGGTGCGCGAAAAGGACGCCCCCCGCGCGGACGTGTGGTGGTCGAACGAGGCGATGGGCACCGTGGCGCTGGCCAGGGCCGGCGTACTGGAACCCTTCGCCAGCCGCGAGGAAGGAAAGATGCCCGGCGGCTGGCCGGCGCATCTGCGCGGGGCCGACCGCACGTGGTACGGCTTCGCCCAGCGGGCCCGCGTCATCGCCTACAACACCAACCGCGTCGCCGAGAGCAACGCGCCGCGCACGCTCCGCGACCTGACCAACGCGCGGTGGGCCGGCAAGGTCGGCCTCGCCCGCCCGCAGTTCGGCACCACGCGCACGCACATCGCGGCCCTGGTGGCGATGCACGGGAGCGAGGCGACGGCGGCCTGGCTCGCCGCGCTGAAGGACAACGCCGTGCGCCTCTACGACGGCAACTCCTCCGTCGTGCAGGCCCTCTCCGTCGGCGAGATCGAGGTGGGCCTCACCGACACCGACGACGTCTTCTCGGCCCGGGCCAACACCTGGCCGGTGGCGTTTGTCTTCGAGAGCGTGGACAAGCCCACCGCCAAGGTGCAGGGCCTGCCCAGCCTCGGGCCGGTGGTGATCCCCAACACCGTGGGCCTGGTGCGCGGCTCGCCGCACCCGGTGGAGGCCCGGCGGCTGGCCGACTTCCTGCTCTCGGAAGAGGTCGAGCGCCTGCTCGCCGCGAGCGATTCGCGGAACGTGCCCATCCGCCCCGCGCTGGCCAAAGAACTCGCCGTGCCGACGCTCGACGCGGCGGCGCCGGCGACGCCCGAGCAGTGCGCCGCGGCGATGGAAGAGGCCGACCGCCTTATCGCGCGGTACTTCCCGCTGTAGAAGGCGTGCGCAAGGTTGCCCGCCCGTAAAGCATGTGTTCTCGGGCGTTGGCGTATGCCGACGGCGCGGGCTGGGGGAGCGCCGAACATCGACGTGTTCCAGCCCACGGCACGGCGCGACGATAGAGAACCCGTGCCCCTCGCCGAGCGTGTTCAGAGCCGTTCCTTCGTGCTGCGCAGCAAGCGCCGCCTCATCGCGGCGACGGTCCTTCTCCAGGCGCTGGTGATCGGACTCGGCTGGCTGGGCACCATGCACGTGGCCCGGCACGGGCTTCGGCAGCGGGTCGAGGAACGGGCGGCCCACGACGCGGCGAGGCAGGCCGGAGAGTTCTGCGACGCCCTCGCCGCCGCGGCCCAGGGGCCCATCCGCCCCGGCACGCCCGCGTGGGACGCGGCCCAGAAACTCGTGGCCCAGTCGCAGCCGGCGGGGGGCACGCTGATGCTGCTCGATCCCTACGGCGGGCTGTTGTGCCATCCCGGGCTTGACGCCAATCCGGGCCTGCGCCGCGTCAACTACGCCGAGCAGCGCCTGCGGCTGATTCCCGGCAACGAACGCGTGGAACTCGGGCAGTTGCGCCCGCAGACGGCGATCATCGGCGAAGGGGACTTCCTCGGCGGGCCGGCGACGGTCGGCGTGGCGTACAACCCGAGAATCGCCGCCAAGGCGCTGGTCATCATCCCGCAGGCGGGTCTGGCCGCCTCGACGCGACGCCTGGCCGACGGCATCATGCTCCTCATCGCCGCGGGCGGCGCGGGCGTGCTCGTGCTCACCGTCGTCGGGTCGGTGGTGCTGGTGCGGCGGTACGACTCGATCCTCATGCGGGCCAACGAGAAGTTGGAAGAGGAACTCAACCGGCGCGTGCGCCGCGGGCTGGTCATCCGCAACGGGCTGATCTTCGGGCTGGCGAAACTCGCCGACTACCGGGACACCGACACCGGCAAGCACCTCGAACGCATCTGCCGCTACAGCGAGGTCCTCGCCCAGGAACTGCGCAGCGAGTTTCCCGAGATCACGCGGACGTGGATCGACCTGCTGAAACTCGCGGCCTCCATGCATGACATCGGCAAGGTCGGCATCGCCGACTCGATCCTGCTCAAGCCCGGCGTCTTCTCACCCGAGGAGCGCCGCGTGATGGAGATGCACCCGCTCATCGGCGCCGATACGCTGGTGGCCATCCGCAAACGCGTGGGCGACGACGACCTGCTCAACATGGGCATCCAGATCACCCTCTCGCACCACGAACGCTGGGACGGGAAGGGGTACCCGTACGGCCTGTCGGGCGAGCAGATTCCCCTCTCCGCCCGCGTCGTCGCCCTCGCCGACATGTACGACGCCCTCACCAGCAAGCGCGTCTACAAGCCCGCCATGCCCCACGCCAAGGCCCGCGAGATCATCCTGCAGAACCGCGGCTCGCACTTCGACCCCCGGATCGTCGACGCCTTCCTGCGCCTCGAATCCGAGTTCGACCGCGTCCGCGAGGAGTTGGCCCCCAAGGACGGCGCCGACGAACGCCCCGCCCTCGTCTCCGCCGTCGAACTCGCCGAAGCCGCCAAGACCCGCAAGGCCGCGTGATCTCCGCGGTATAATCGGTGAATGTGCGTGGCCGTGACATTGCTCGTCCCGATCAATCACGCTCCCTGGTTTGAGGGACGATCCTGGCCGCACGTCGCCTGCTCGGCCGATCACGTGACCTGCTCACCGCTGGTACACAAGCGCGCGGGCGAGCTCTTTCGGGTGTACCAGATTGGCAAAGACTGCTCGTGCGGCTGGTTCAGGCCCGCCGACGATGCCGTTGATGTCGATGCCGCCAAAGAGTGGGACCGAATGATGAAGCGGGGCTGGTCCGAAGCGAAGGCCCGACGCGCACTGGCGCAGTCCGAAGCGGCCCGTGCGAGGCGAACGTCACCGCGGGCTGGCTTTGCATCGCCCATCCCCGAGGTGGTTCGTGAAATCGCCGAGCACGCCGGTGTCTGCGGCGTCATTGCTGAATGGGTCGGCGGGTCCGATGCCATCAAGTACGATCCATCGCTCGAACGCCGAACGAGCGCCGAGACATTCGATTCCGATCCCGGCGAGTTCGTATTCGGCAGGCTGTTCCTGGTAGCGCGCGCGGCCGCGCAGCGCAAGACCCAGAATGCGCCGTAGAAGCCGCGCCGCGGCTTCATGCCGAGGACCTTCTTCGTACTCGCCCACTACACTTCTCCATGCCCTCCGTCCGCGACCTTGTTGCCGCCGAACTCCCCGCGCTCATCGCCCGCCGCCACGATCTGCATCAGAACCCCGAACTCTCGATGCACGAGAAGCGCACGAGCGAGGTCGTCGCCCGCGAACTCAAGGCCGCCGGCGCCCAGGTCAAGGCCGGCCTCGCCGGCGGCACCGGCGTGCTCGGCTACCTCCCCGCCACACAACCTGACGTGGGGGCCGGTTCCACCGGCTCCATCGCCCTCCGCGCCGACATGGATGCGCTCCCCATCACCGAGCGCACCGGCAAGGCCTACTCCAGCACCACGCCGGGCGTCATGCACGCCTGCGGACACGACGGGCACACGACCATTCTCCTCGGCGCCGCGCGGGTCCTGGCGAAACTCCCGCGCCCGCGGCCCGTCACCTTCATCTTCCAGCCCGCCGAAGAGGGCGGCGGCGGCGGCGACCTCATGTGCAAGGACGGTGCGCTCCGCGGCGAGTCCGGCGGCGGGCTGGGCGCGCCGGTGCAACGCATCTTCGGCCTGCACGGGTGGCCCACCGTCGAGATCGGCAAGGTCGCCACCAAGCCCGGCCCGCTCCTCGCAAGCACCGACGATTTCGTAGTCACGGTCAAGGGCGTTCAGAGCCACGGGGCCTACCCGCACTTCGGGCACGACCCCATCCTCGCCGCCGCCCACTGCATCACCGCCCTCCAGGGCATCGCCTCGCGCAATATCTCGCCGCTCGACAGCGTGGTCGTGACGGTCGGGCAGATTCACGCGGGCACGGCCAACAACATCATCCCCGAATCCGTCACCTTCATCGGCACGGTCCGCACGCTCAACAACGCCACCCGCGCCCTGGCCAAGCGTCGCTTCTTTGAGATCGTCGAGAACACCAGCCGCGCCATGGGGTGCCAGGCCCGCGTCGATTGGCACGAGGGCTACCCCGTCACCGCGAACGATCCCGACGCCACCGAGCGGTTCTTCGGCGTCGCCCGGGCCGCCCTCGGCGCCGAGCGCGTCGAACTCGTCCCCGACGCCACCATGGGCGGGGAGGACTTCTCGTACTACGGGCATCACGTCCCCGCGTGCTTCTATCTGCTGGGCCTGCGTCCGCGCGGCGCAGCGACCTACCCCACGCTCCACCAGCCCGAGTTCGACTTCAACGACGACGCCCTCCCCGTCGGCGTCGAGATGATGTGCGAACTCGCCCTGCGCGGCTGACCCGCGTTTATTGCGGTACGTACGGCGTCCCGTCGGGCAGCGTGATGGTGTTGATCGTCCGGTGATACCGATCGGGGTCGAGGAGTTGCACGCTGCCATCGGCGAAGGCGACGTTCCAGCCGATGGTGCTGGGGATGGCCGGGTTCTCGTACATCAACACCGCCGCGGAGGGGTTGGCGAGTTTCTCGAGGTTGCCCTGCGGCACGTAGAAGTAACTCGGCCCGGTGGGGGGCGGGTTGGGCGACGTGAACATCCCCGCGGGCACCCCGTAACGCGCCAGGCGCGCCGAAAGGTCGGCGCCGGCCTCGGGGAGCATGCCGTCATGATCCGCCGCGTACTGCTGCAGCCCGATGGAGATCCGTTGCATGTTCGCGCTGCTCACGACCTGCCGGGCCGCTTCGCGGGCCTTGCTCAGCGCCGGGAGCATCACCATGACCGCCCCGCCGCAGATCAGCACCACGACCAGCACCACCCCGCCGATGATCGCCGCGATCACGCCCCCGCTCATCCCCTTCTTGCCGGGCGCGGGCGGAATATACGGCGGTTGCTGCGTCATGGCGGGACTCCTCGGGGTGTCCGCAGTCTATCGGAATCGGCGCTCGCCGGTTGCGGCGTCGGGGTCGGCCAGCGACAGGCACCACGCCGGCCCGCGGATCGCCTGCGTGCCCAGTTTGGCTTTCACGAACCCCCGCCGCTTCCCGCGCTGCTCCAGCGTCACCGCGCTCCACGGCACGCTCATCGGCTCGGCGCCCGCCACGCGCAGCAGCCACGCCGGGTCCAGGTGCAAATGGCGGTCGTCCACCGTCACGTGCACGCACCAGCCCAGGTTGAACAGCCCCATCGAGAACGACTCAAACTCACGCCGCACCGCCCCCGGCGCGGGCGCCACGGGCGGGAACTTCTTCGCCATCGGCCCCCACGTGCCCGCACGGAACGACGACAGCAGGGCGTACACGATGAGCGAATCCATCGCGACCGCGCCGGCGATGATGAGCACAACCCACCACGGCATGCCGGGGTTGTAGGCTCGCCCGCCGCGCCGCGCAGCCCGTCACACGCCCAGTTCATCGGCCACCGATTCCAGCGTCTCGGGCGCATCGTCGGTCTGCCCCACCGGTCGCGCCTCGGGCAGGGGCTTGCCGTGCGAATCGGTCAGCGCCTTGCCGCCCATGGTGCGGATCACGGGGATGGGGTTGTCCTTCTCGTGCTTCGCGAAGGCCTTCTCCAGGTCCTTCCGCTGCGCCTCGGGCAGTTCCGCCCACTTCCCGCGCCCGCGACACTTGGGGAACCGCGAGCACCCCAGCCACGGCCCACGCACCCCGCCGCGCAGGTTCAGCGGCGCCTCGCACAACGGGCACGGCAGCGTCGTCACCATCGGCGGGGGGGCCTTCGCCACCACGCGGCCCTTCTTGTCGAGGTTCAGAATCCCGTCGCAGGGGTTGGCCTTGTCGCCGTAGCGCGAGCAGCCCAGGAAAGGGCCGAACCGTCCCACGCGCTTGGTCATCGCGCTCCCGCACTTCGGGCACGCCACGTCCACCGCCTCGGCCGCCGGGCGGGGCTTGCCCTCGCGATCCACCGGCGAGGCGTAGTTGCACGACGGGTACGTTGCGCACGAGAGGAACCGCCCGTTCTTCCCGAACCGGTACACCAGCCCCGACCCGCAGTGCGGGCAGCGGTACTCGTCGGGCGCGGGGACCGTCTCGGCCTTGGCGTGCACGAGCGTCTTCTCCGCCCCCGCCAGTTGCTTCGTGAACGGGCCGTAGAACTTGCGGAGCATCTGCACCCAGTCCAGGTGCTCGTCCTCGATCAGGTCCAGTTCCTTCTCCATCTCCCGCGTGTACCCCACGTCCATGATCGCGGGGATCGCCTCGACCAGCTTGTCCGTCACCACTTCGCCCAAATCCGTCGCGAAGAACCGCCCCTGGTCCTTCTCCACGTACTTGCGGTCCTGGATCGTCTGGATGATCGACGCGTACGTCGATGGGCGGCCGATCCCCTCGGCCTCGAGGGTCTTGATCAGACTCGCCTCGCTGTACCGCGGCGGAGGCGCCGTGAACTTCTGCTCAGGCTCGATCGACACCGCCGCCAGCGGCGTCCCCTCCGGCAGCGAGGGCATCGTCTGCTCCTCCGCCGACGCCGGCACGCCCGAGGCCTTGTAGAACCCGTCGAACACCAGCACGCGGCCCGTCGCACGGAACGTGCACGGGCGCTCCGGGTCCGTGCCGCCCTCGATCGTGATCGCGGTGGCGTCCCACTGCGCGTTCACCATCTGGCACGCCAGGAACCGCTCCCAGATCAGCGTGTACAGCCGGAACTGATCGCTCGTCAGCGCCCCCTTGATCTTGTTCGGCGGATAGTCCAGGGACGTAGGCCGGATCGCCTCGTGCGCTTCCTGCGCGTCCTTGTTCGACGACTTGTAGATGTTCGGCTTCTCGGGCAGGTACTTCTCGCCGTACTTCGCCCTGATGTACGACCGCGCCATCTCCAGCGCGTCATTCGAGAGGTGCGTCGAGTCCGTTCGCATGTACGTGATCAGGCCCACCGGCCCCTCGCCGGGTATCTCCACGCCCTCGTACAACTGCTGCGCCGCCCGCATCGTCCGCTGGGCCGCGAAGCCCAGCCGGCTCGCCCCCGCCTGCTGGAGCGTGCTGGTGATGAACGGCCCGGCGGGGCGCGTGCTCGTGCGCTTCGTCTCCACCCCCGTCACGCGGTACGACGCCTTCGGGTCCAACTCGCCCTCGACCGTGCGAAGGAACTTCGCCGGACCTTTCCCCGCGGCGTCTTCGCGCACGCCGGTTCGGATGTTCCGCAGCCCGGCCAGGGCCGCCACGTCCCGCACGCGGCCCATCATGTCGGCGTCGCCCGCGTTGCGAACCTCGAACTTCTCCCCCGCGACCTCGATCAGGTCCGCATGGAAGCAGTCGTGCTCACCCAGCCAGCGGCCTTGCACCTTTTGCGTGGGGGGGTAGCCCTTCTCGTCGCGCGTCGCGAGGAACGCCGCCCACGCCTTCGACAGCCCCGCGGCCTTGGCGAGTTCCTTCGTGAAGTTTGCCGAGATCGCCCAGTACTCCTCGGGCACGAACGCCCGAATCTCGCGCTCCCGCTCCACCACCAGCCGTACCGCCACGCTCTGCACACGCCCCGCCGACAGCCCCCGCGCCACCTTCTTCCACAGCAGCGGCGAAACCTGGTACCCCACGATGCGGTCCAGGATCCGCCGCGCCTGCTGCGCGTTCACCCGGTCCTCGTCGATCGGGTGCGGATGGTTGAAGGCTTTTTCGATCTCGCTCTTGGTGATCGCCGGGAAGACCACCCGCTTGGCCTGCGAGGACTTGATCCCCAGTTCCTGCGCCAGGTGCCACGCGATGGCCTCGCCCTCGCGGTCCAAGTCCGTCGCGAACCACACGTCGCACCCCGACGCCAGCGACTCCTTCGCCGCCCGCTTCAGGTCGGCGATCACCCGCTCCTTCCCCTCCGACACGTGGTACGTCGGGTGAAAATCCTTTTCGAGGTCCACCCCCGGCACGGGCGACTTCACGCCCTTGGGGTTCCGGCTGGGCAGGTCGCGCACGTGCCCCACGCTCGCCAGCACCAGGTACTCGCGCCCAAGGTACTTATTGATGGTCTTGGCCTTCGACGGCGATTCGACGATTACCAGGTGACGGTCCTTGCCCGCCCCGGGCTTGTACGCCGTCGTCGCCTGACGCCGGAATCGCCCTCCACGCCCCCCACGCCCTCCCGCGGCCGGTACGGGTGCCTCCGCCGTCGCCGTCGTCCCGGCCTCACTCTTCGACTTTGATGCCTTCTTGGCCATGGTGCGGCTCAATCAAACCCGAACGCAATACGCACAAACATACCCCGAGGTTCTCGGAACGCGGCGTAGGAAAGGGTGTCGGCGATTTGATGTCAAGTCTTGGCAAACTTGGTCGGATCACGTTCAATCGCGCAGAACATGCGCGATTTGAGCCTCGATCGGGGTCGATGCCGCATCGATGATGGCCGCGCCGGGCCTCAAGCCCAATCGGCGAATCCACGTGCGCTGGTTCTTCCCGAACCGGCGTGTCTCAACCTTGATCCGTTCCACGGCCTCGTCGAGCGTGCATCGGCCTTCCAGGTGGTCGACGAGTTGCTTGTATCCCAAAGCCTCGCGCGCCTGCGGCCCGAGACGCCCGGCCTGCCACAACGCACGCGTCTCTTCCAACAGCCCACACTCCATCATCGCCCGCACGCGCGCATTGATCCGCCGATTGAGTGCCTCGATCGGCCATTGGAGCGCACCGAATCGGAATCGCTGTCTTTGGGTAGCACGCCTTTGGGTAGCCCGGCACTCCGTGCCGGGCGCTTGCTGCTCGACCATGGCCTCGACATGCACGCGCGTCCATGGGTAGAGCGCCATGCGCGACGAGACCCCCGCCTCGACGGGGTTCAGGGCGATGTACGCCACACACTCGACGAAATCCCGGCGATGGCGCACGATCCGATCAAAGCATTCCGGTTGCCAGAGACTGCCCGTGACCCCTCGCGTCCGGTGGACCTCCGCCGCGCTGTATCGCTTGACGCTCGACACCAGGTCGGCGAGCCTGGAGGGCTCGAACGGTCGAATGAGCCAATGAACGTGATTCGACATGACACACGCCGCGTACACACGGGCACGCTCGCCGTCGAAATACGTCATGGCCCGCAGCACGATGTCCCGCTCCTCCGGGCGAAGCACCTCACCCTCCTTGGCATGCCACGAGACGAAGTACGTCGCGTGCGGAAGCGTCAGGTGCGGGAGATACCGGCGTGTTCGGATGAGATCATCCACCGGGCCGTACATCCCTTCCGGGTACGGGTCGCGAGGGACGAACCCGGCGGGAACGATCGACTCCGGATGGTGTTGGAGCGTGTGCTCGAGTTCATCCAGGTTGACCCACGGGCTTCTGCTTGGTGTGCATTTCATGTTCGGCGAGGTTGTCGGCCCGGCACGGAGTGCCGGGCTACCCACGAGTGGGCTTCCCGCGCCCGGGTCATCCTCCCACTGCGTCTGCTGCCGCGAGATCGGCGTGCCCGTGAGCCGGAACACTTCCAGCGCCCGGATGGTCCGGCGCTCGTCGTTCGGGTGAATCCTCATCGCGGCCTCGGGGTCCACTCGCTCCAGTTCCGCCCGCAGGGCCTCGCGCCCCAGCGCCCGCAACGCCTCGCGCAATCGCTCGTCCGCCGGCGGGCCGTCGAACATCCCGTCGAGCAGCGCCTTGATATACAGGTGCGTGCCGCCGACGACGATCGGCATCGCGCCGCGCCCCTCGATCTCGGCGATCGTCCGTTCCGCCGCGGCGAGCCAATCCGCGACGGTAAACCGTTCCGTCGGCTCGACAAGGTCGATCAGATGGTGGGGCACGCCTCGGCGCTCCACCGCCGTCGGTTTGGCCGTGCCGATGTCCATCCCACGGTACACCTGGAAGGCGTCGGCGGTCACGATCTCGGCGGCCTGCCCTCGTGCCCGCAGCGCCAGGGCGACCTCCACCGCCAGGGCGGTCTTGCCCGAGGCCGTCGGCCCGGCGATGACGGGAATCTCGCGCACCCCCGAGGGTACGAGGCGCGCCCTCCTACCATCCGCCCTCCATGCCCCTGCCCCGCATCGCCATCGTCGGACGCCCCAACGTGGGCAAGTCCTCGCTCATGAACATGATCGCGGGGGCCAAGGTCTCCATCGTCGACCCTACCGCGGGCACGACCCGCGACCGCGTCACCGCCATCGTCGAACTCGACCCGCCCTACCGGGGCGACTCGGCCAAGGTCGTCGAGTTCGTCGACACCGGCGGCTTCGGGGCCTACGTCGCCGAGGGCGGACGCTACGACGAGGTCGGCAACGACCTGGCCCGCCTCACGGGCGACATCGAGTCGCAGATCGCCGCGGCGGTGGAGGGGTCCGACGTCGTTCTCTTCTGCGTTGACGCCCAGGCCGGCGTTACGCCACTCGACCGCGAGATCGCCCGCCGCCTGCGCGAGCGCCGCCTGGGGAAGAAGGACACGAAGGGCAAGGGCGGCGCCGCCCGCACCACCGACGACCACGGCCCGTCGCGCCTGCAAGGCCCGCCCGTGCGCATCATCGCGACCAAGGTTGACGGCCCCAAGTGGGAAGCCCACGCCCATGAACTGAGCGAACTGGGCTTCGGCGAGCCGATCCCCGTCTCGGCCAAGAACAACTACTTCCGCCGCGAGTTCCTCAATGAGGTCTGGGCGCTGGTGCCCGACATGCCCGCCGAGCCGCGCGAGCGGTCCCCCGCGGAACTGCACCTGGCCATCATCGGCAAGCGCAACGCGGGCAAGAGCACGCTGGTGAACACCCTCGCCGGCGAGCCGCGCATGATCGTCTCGGAAATCCCCGGCACCACCCGCGACGCGGTCGACGTAAGGCTGGAACTCGACGGGCGCGTGCTCGTGGCCATCGACACCGCCGGCCTCCGCCGCAAGCGTTCCTTCCAGAACTCCATCGAGTGGTACGCCCTCGACCGCCTCCAGCGGGCCGTGGATCGTTCCGACGTCGTGCTGCTTCTCGTCGACGCCTCGGAGAAGATCAGCCAGGTCGACGAGCACCTCGCCATGATGGTCCAGAAGGCCTTCAAGCCCTGCATCATCGTCGTCAACAAGTGGGACGCCGTCGAGGGCAAGGTCGGCGCCCACGGCCGCGTCGTCACCCCCAAGGCCTACGAGAAATATGTCCGCAAGGAACTCGGCGGCCTCAGCCACGCGCCCATCGCCTTCATGTCCGGGCAGTCCGGCCTCAACGTCAAGCGCACCATCGCCCTGGCCTTCGAGATGCGCGACCAGGCCCGCGAACGCGTCACCACCGGCAAACTCAACCGCCTCGTCCGCGGCATCCTCGATACGCGCGGGCCCACCGACATCCGCGGGCGCTTCGCCAAGGTCTTTTACGTCGCCCAGACCGGCGTCGAGCCGCCCACCATCACCCTGGTCGTCAACCACCCCGAACTCTTCACCCCCGCCTACCTGCGCTTCCTCATGAACCGCTTCCGCGAGGAGTTGCCGTTCACCGAGGTGCCCATCCGCATCGTCGTTCGTGCCCGCCGCCAGCGCGAGGACGACCTGCGCGAAGCGGGCGAAGGCGGCGAGGGGGCCACCATCCGCGTCACCGCCGGGCGCAAGGGCGTCAAGCAGCGCCTGCAGGGCAAGCGCCTCGCCGAGAGCGATACGCCCGAATCGCTGGGCGAAGAACTCCTGTCCGACGCGAACAGCGAGGTCGTCGACATCGACCAGTTCGAGGACGAGGACGACGCCAAGGCGTACTTCGAGGACGAGGAATAGGACGGATCACTTCGCGCGATCCCGCAATCACCAACCGAAATAGGTCATGCATCCATAGGCGCCAATGCGTTCGGGCGACGCCGCCCGTGTCCAACTCCGGCTAGTACACCGAGGAACAGCATAGTTGTCCCCGGCGAGGGGATGGTGACGACAAAGCCCTGCGACACGGCCCCGCCCGTCCAACCGTCGATCGTCCGCCCATCCGCCGAGACCGCTCGAGCCTCGACGAGGTTCACGCCCGCGGGCACAGCGATGCTGTGGTAAGCGAGGTACGCGGCGAGAGTCTCCGGACCACGCTCCGGTGTCCAGATGCCCGCGGTGGTCCCCGAAAGTGTGCCGACAACAACCGTTCCGTCCGTGTTCACAGCCCGGGCCACCGCGGTGAACCCCGTCGGGCGACCAAGATCAAAGATCTGCCCGTCCCGCCACATCGCCATCCGGCTGCCGTTCTGATTCTGGTTCCACTGGCCCACGACGATAGAGCCTGTGCCGTTCATCCCGTTGGCCCCGTAGGTGGCGTTCGGCTCGTTGGCGAACTGTGGCAGTGCCTGCATCCCCAGCGTGCTCGTCCAGATGAACGCATCGAACGTGTCGAAATCGCTGCTGGTGCCGACAATCACATTTCCATCATCGCTCACGGCCTGGGCACGGACGTTGAAGTGTGTCGGCCTCACGCGCCCGAGGTCCACCATCCCCGTTGCCGCCGTCCAGCGGAACGCACCCGACGGGCTTCCCGAAGCATCCGCATCGGCACGGCCGACGACGACGGACCCATCGAAACTCGCGTCCAACGCCGTCGATTGCGGATACGGCGCGAGCAGGCCCAGCGTCTCAAACGTCCCGGGCCCGCGCCAGCGGTAGGCCTGCGGAGACGACACCCCGATCGTGTACGCATCACCAACGACTGTGCTTCCGTCGCCTGACAGTCCAAACCCGCGAGTAACTTGCGGCAATCCGCTCTCGTATCCAAAATCGTACCGACCATCAGTCGCGGACCACACGAACCCGGGCGCGTTCCCACCCAAGGAAGAACCCGCCGCACGGCTGCCATCATTTGAAAGTGCGTACGCGCGAGACCCGGCTTGGCCCGGTGCTACGCCCACCAGCGAGAACGGCTGCGCGCCGGCGGTCGTCGTCAGACAGGCGCATGCGATAGCAATGATGCGCATCGAGCGAGAGACTTCCATGTGGAGAATCTACAGCGCACTCGGTATCCCGCCACAATTCTGAGGCATTTCCGCACGTTTCTTCAGTCGTCACCAAAATTGTTCATACAACGTTCGCCGCAAACGGATTGCGAACTGGCTTTCAGGTTTTCCACAGATTCTGCACACTACGGCATACCGGACAATTCAGCATTTGCACCGGGTGAAGATTCCCGCCAGACTGCGCGTGATGGGAGGTACCCCATGACGGCTCGCATCGTCGGCATCGCGGCGGTGGTTCTCAGTGCGGGCGCGGTGCTCGGACAGGGCGTACCACAGTCGCAGACCTGGCTGTGGCAGCGCTTGCCATGTACCGATCCCAACGACCCGCAGACGTGCATCCCAGTTGACCCGCTCTTCGTGAGTATGGAGTCTGTGCAGGTCCACTCGCCGTGGGAGCATCCCGACCCCATCGTCGCCGCCCGCACGCTCGCACAACGCATCGTGAACCACATCGCGTGGGGCCAGCAGACCGCCGATACCACGGCAATCTTCCTTCACGGCTGGGGACACGACGGGAAGCACACGGATTGTTCATGTACCAATGACACCGAGTGTGACTGCTGCTGCGCCGATGTGTACACCACTCCCACCCGCTTTTTCTGCGAGGCGGATCGGCTGGTTGGCTTGGACGACATCGAGTTTCCCGACTTTGAGGCTCCGGATCGAAGTGACAGGGCCTACCGCCACCCGTTCCTGAAAAACGCGACGAAGGCCGGACCGCTGCGGGCGTGGACCATGGACTTCATGGCCGAGTTGGAGAAGATTCGGACACTCGAAACCGACCCGCTCTACCTGCCCCACCTGCCCAACGGGGACAATCACGCGATCACCTGGACCTTCGACACAGAATCCCACATCGCGGCCTATCAGGGCGTCAACAGCCTGTTCATGTTGCACACCCTGGCCGACGACTACCCGGAAATCTGGAACTCGTGGACCGTGCCCGGCTCGCCCGGATGGGAACCGCCCAACGCGTGGCCCTCATGGAACGCCACCAATCAAGCGTACGACACGATGCCCAGCAACGCGCCCGGCATGACGCTCGCCGAGTTGTACGCCGCGGCCAGAGCCGTGTACACAAACTGGCCGGCGGACATCACCGACGATCAGAACGGCGGCATTGATCTGGGCGAAGACCCGACCCACCCAACGAATCGCAAGTTCCTCGTGTGGTGGTATTCCATCGCACGCCGGGCCGAAGACGCCGTGATGGCGGTCTCGGGGTACGACGAGATCAAGGCCGTGTGGACGGCCTCGGTCTGCTCCAACTACGACAACGCCCGCACCGACGGCGAAACCGACACCTTCGGCTGGTTCCTCGACCGTGACAACGCGTACGCACTCGAAGCCGAGTACACGCGCGGCATCATCTACCGCCAGCCCTCCAGCGTGCTCATGGCCCGGGACAACGGGCACGACCGGTGGATCAACGTGTACCAGTGGGCGAGCGGGGAACGCGACGCGCCGCAGTTGTACCCGCTCACCGCGACCCAGGTCACCGGGTGGGCGCCGGGGCAAGGTCACGGGCAGGCCAGCCCCTACCTGCCGAGCGGCACGCTCTGCTGCGTATCGTCGTGTTCCGACGCGGAGTTCGAGTACTGCCGCCTGATGAACTCCTTGCGGCTGGACCGGCAGGACGTGGAGAGCATCCTGAACTCCGCGGGCGGCTCGCCGGCGCGGCTTGCCCCGTGGATCATTCAGCCGATCCTCGAGACGTATACCAACCCGTTCGACTATTACGAAGACGAAGCGGGGCTTCGATGGCTGTTGGCGATGCTGCGGGCCAAGCGCGTGCCGGAGCTGGTGCTGTGGACCGGTTCGAGGGATCGGCAGGAGCAATATGCCGCGTGGTTGGCCGCGCAGAGCCTGATTCGCCGCGTATGGACGCCGGCGATCACGCACGTCGAGATCGTTTCCGGGAGCATGCCCCACGGCGCCGATGAGCCGGAAACGGCGATGCTCGAAGACACGCTGCGCGGGGCGGGGGGCCTGCCGTATCAGGTCGCGATCGAACCGAAGAATGTGAACGTGTTCAACGGGACCATGCTCCAGGTCACGTTCGAGATTCAGAATCCAGCGTACCTCCAGTTTGATTACGGCCTCGAGGTCAACGTCGAGTGCACGGTGAACCAGGCCAACGTCGTCGGCCGGGTATTCGTGTGGGACTTCCACGCGAGCGACTGGTACCAGGTCCCTACCGAGGAAGGGCCCGCGATCAATCCGTCCTACCAGTTCTACACGCCCGACTTTGCCACGCGGCGGCGTTTCGTCGTGAACGATCCCCACGTCGATTTCGTGGAGGACGGCGTGATCATGGTGCGACTGGATCACGAACGAATCGGCGGTTCGAGCACGTACCCGGTGCGTTCGGCGTACGACCTGGTGCAGATCGTGCCGTATTACCTGGAAGCGGGGGGGATGGGTGGCGCCGCGTTGCTCGGCGGCGGCTCGATCCCGCGGTGCGCCGTGAACCAGAACGGCGAGGTGACGACGGCCGACCTTGAGATGTTCGTGGAGGCGTGGGTCGAAGGCTCGCCGCTGGCGGACCTGAACCAGGACGGATGGATCACCATGACGGACCTCGACGCCTTCGAGGCGTCGCTGGCCACGCACGGGCCGTGAAGAGAGCATGTGTTCGAGCATGGTCAAAGATCATGGGAGGGCACGAGGATCTTCTTCCCCCAGCGTCTTCTTCCTTCGCAGCACGTGGTGATAGTGCTGCGCGAAGCGGTGCGCCTCGTCGCGGATGGCCTGCACCAGGCGGAGCCCAGGGTTCGTGCGCGGCAGGCGGATCGGCTCGCCCCGCCGCTGCACGTAGATCAACTCCTCCTTCTTCGCCAGGCTGATCACCATCGGGGGCTTCACCGCGAGCAGTTCGAACACCTCCAGCGCCGCGTGCAACTGCCCCAGCCCGCCGTCGATCACGATGACATCCGGGAACAGTTCCTGCCCGTCGCCCGCCTCGCGGTAGCGCCGGCTCACCACCTCGCGGATGCTCGCGTAGTCGTCGTTGCCCCCCTCGACGGTCTGGATCTTGTACCGCCGATACTCGTCCTTGAAGGGCCGCCCGTCGATGAAGCACACCTTGCTCCCCACCGTTTCGCCGCCCTTGAGATGCGCGATGTCGATGCACTCCACACATCGGATCGGCTCCTCCAGCCCCAGCGTCTTCTGCAGACTCCGCAGGGCCTTCGCCGGCTCGAGGATCGTCGCCTCCGTCTCGGGCTGCCACCGGTCGGCCCGGCGCGCCCGCTCGTCGAGTTTCTCGATCGCACGGATCTGGTCCCGGATGCTCGCCGCCTGCTCGAAGCGCTGCGCCGTGCTCGCCTGGTCCATCTCCTCGCGCAGCGTGCGGAGCATTTCGCTCCGCTTGCTCCCCAGAAACCGCACGAACCGGTCGATGTCCGCCCGGTACGCCTCCTTGCCGATCTTGTCCGCGCACGGGGCGGTGCACTGCCCGATGCTGTACAGCAGGCACGGCCTGAACCTCGCGTTCTTCGCGTCGCCCGGCACGATGTCCAGGTGGCACGTGCGGAACTTGAAGACCCGCTGGAGCATCTGCACCGCCTGGCGCAACGCCCCCGCGCTCACGAACGGCCCGAAGACCCGCGCCCCCTTGAACTCGACGCTCGCCGGCGCCCGCGTCACCACCACCCGCGGGAACGCCTCGCGCACCGTCACCGCGAGGTACGGGAACGTCTTGTCGTCCGTCAGCCGCACGTTGAACCGCGGGCGCAGGTCCTTGATCAGCCGGTTCTCCGTCAGCAGCGCTTCCCACTCGCTCTCGCAGGGAATGATCTCGACGCTGTGCACGTGGTCGAGCAGCCGCCCCTTCTGCAGGCCGAGGTCGGCGCTGGGCACGAAGTACGACGACACCCGCTCGGGCAGCACCAGCGCCTTGCCCACGTACAGCACCACCCCCTTGGCATCCTTCATCAGGTAGACGCCCGGCTCCTTGGGCAAGGCCCGTGCCGCCGCCAGCAGCCGAGACAGCCGGGCCTCGTCCGTTTCCGTTCCCCAGGGTGGCGGCGTGGTGTCCTCGGGCACGGGCGACTGTATCAATCGCCCCCGCACGCCCTTGCGCGCCTCGAACGCCCGAGGCTCGTACCACGCCAGACCCGGTTCCGCCCGGGGGGTAGACCCTCGCCCCGGGCCGGTCTATCGTTCAGGCCCTGCCCGGATCGTCCGGCAGTCGGTTGTCGGAGTCCTCATCATGGCACACAAGAAGGGTCAAGGCTCGACCAAGAACGGTCGGGATTCCAACCCCCAGTACCGCGGAATCAAGTTGTACGGCGGGGAAGCAGCCCAGCCCGGCGCGATCATCGTCCGCCAGGTCGGCACCCCCTTCAAGCCCGGCTTCAACGTCATGGAGGGCAAGGACAACACCCTCTTCTCCGTCGCCCAGGGCACCGTCGTCTACCGCGGCCGTGAAGTCCACGTTCTCCCCACCGACCCCAAGGCCCCCTGCCCCACGTGGCTCAAGGCCAAGGCCAACTAACGATCTCACCCGCCCGAAACTCGGGCTTGCACGAAGGACACGCGTCATGGGCGCCACCTGCCAGTTCACCGGTAAAACCGTCTCCCGCGGCATGAAGCGCGCCTGGCGCGGCCAAGCCATCAGCAAGGGCGGCTTCGGCCTCAAGCCCACCGGCATCACCCGCCGCACCTTCAAGGCCAATCTCCAGTCCGTCAACGCGATCGTCGACGGCGTCCCCCAGCGCGTGCTCGCCTCCGCCAAGGCCATCAAGACCGGCCTGGTCGTCAAGCCGCTGAAGCGCAAGTACGGGTACACCCGCCAGCAAAAAGCCGCGGCCCACTAAGCCCGATTCATCATCACGACTCACCCTCCAAGGCCGCCTCCGGGCGGCCTCGTTCGTTTACCGAATCAGATTTTCGGCCCGAAGCCTTCACGAGGGTCCGGGTGAGCACCAGCGCCCATGACGAGGCACGGACGATGTGAGGCGCGGAGAACGCATCACCCTCCCCTACACTTCCCCCCGTGAAGTGCGATCACTGCGACAACGAGGCCACCGTCCACGAGGTGACGGTCCGCAACGGGAAGAAGGTCGAGCGGCACCTGTGCGAGGTGCACGCCGCCGAGGCCGGCATCGCCGTGCAGCCCGCCGGGCAGATGGGCGAACTCATCAAGCAGCACATGGCGGCGCTGACGCAGTCCGCCGCGGCAAAAGTCACCGCCTGCCCCACCTGCCGAACCACCTTCGCCGAGTTCAAGCAGCACGGCATCCTCGGCTGCGCCGACTGCTACAAGGCCTTTGCCCGGCAACTCGGGCCGCTCATCGAGCGGGCGCACGAGGGGGGCGTGAAGCACCGGGGCAAGGTGTGCAAGGTGCACGGCGAGGGAGCCGCCGACGCCGCCGCCGCCGAACGACGCGCCCGGGCCCAGCGCCTGTCGCGGCTGCGGGCCGAACTCGACCACGCCGTCCGGGCCGAGCAGTACGAACAGGCCGCCAAACTCCGCGATGAACTCCGCGCGATGGGGGAACGTCCCCCGCAGGACCCCGCATGACCGGCGGCCCCTATTACCCAGCCCCACCGCCCCCGCCCGGGCCCGGCGCCAACGAGCACCTGCCCGAGTGGCTGCGCGGCGAAGGAGAAGCCGCGGACGTGGTGCTCTCGTCGCGCGTGCGCCTCGCCCGCAATCTCGCCGGTGTGCTCTTCGCGTCCAAAGCCACCCCGAGTGACCGCCAGCGCTCGATGGAACTTTGCCGCGATCAGATCGCCTCGGCGGGCCTGGCCGAACGCCTCGCCTGGGAGCCGCTGGCCAAGGCCCCGCCCCAGAACCGGGCGTTGCTCGTCGAGCGGCACCTGATCTCCAAGCAACTCAGCCGGGGCAAGTCCGCCGCGGGCGGGGCCGACGATCCGCGCGGGGTGGCGTTCTCCATCCCGGATGAGCGCCTCGCCATCATGGTGAACGAAGAGGACCACCTGCGCATCCAGACCATCCGCTCCGGGCTGGCCCTCGCCACCGCCTGGGCCGACGCCGACGCCATCGACGACAAACTCGAGGCCGGACTGGAATACGCCTTTTCCCCGCGCTTCGGGTACCTGACGGCCTGCCCCACCAACGTCGGCACCGGGCTGCGCATGAGCGCCATGCTCCACCTGCCCGCGCTCCGACTCACCGGCGATATCGAAAAGGTCAAGCGGGCCGCGTCGGACATGAACCTCGCCGTGCGCGGGTTCTACGGCGAGGGGTCCGAGGCCGTGGGCGACCTCTACCAACTCTCGAATCAAACCACCTTCGGCAAGAGCGAGGCCGAGATTCTCAGCCTCCTCGAAGCAGAAATCCTGCCCCGCGTGATCGAGTACGAACGCATCGCCCGCCGCGAACTGCTCGCCAAGCGACGCATCCCGCTCGAGGACCATGTCTGGCGTGCCCGGGGCATCCTGAGCAATGCCCGCCTGCTCACCACCGAAGAGGCCATGCAGGCCCTCAGCCTCGTCCGCCTCGGGGTGCTCACCGGCGTCACCCCCGCCCCCGACCCCGCCGCCGAAGTTCGCCTCGTGCATCTTCTGTGGCTCTACGTGCAGCCCGCCCATCTCCAACGGGCCTTCGGACGCGAGATGGACCAGGAGCAACGCCGCGCGGCCCGAGCGGCCCTTGTCCGATCCCGGCTCGGCCGGGCGTGAACGCCCGACCGCCGCGCGGTACGCTGCGACCGTGAGCCAGGTGCAGCCCCCACCCCGGAAGTTCGCGTGGCCGCCGCGTCCCATCGCGCCCGAGCCGTCCCCGCGCGCCGAGCCGAAGCGTGAGCGATCTCGGGCGGCGGGGTCGTCGCTCGACTTCGACCCCGGCCCGCCGTCGCGTGGCTGGTGGCACACCGTCGAGGCCGCGTGGCTCGGACTGGCCCGCCCGCCGCTGGTCGTGCGGGCCGCCCAGGCCGGGTGGGCGCCCGATCCGCCCGAGGCCTATTGCCCGCGTTGCGGCGGGGATGCGGGGTCGTTTGAAGTCGATGACCTCGGGTGCATGGCCTGTCGGGATCAGGACGTTCCCTGGAGCCGGGCCATCCGTCTCGGGGCCTACGAAGGCGTCCTGCGCGACATGATCCTCGACGTGAAGTACACCGCCTGGCGGGCGCTCGGTGTGGACCTCGGGCGTTTGCTCGGCGCGGTGGCCGCCGCCACGCTCGAACAGGCCGGGGTTCCGCTCGCGAAGGTCGTGCTCGTCCCCGTGCCGAGCACCTTCTGGCGGCGAATGGCTCGCGGCGTCAATCACGCCTCGGCGATCGCGCAGGGGGCGGGCGAAGTGCTCGGGGCGCCCGTGGTCAGTGTCCTGACGCGGCGACATCGGCCCACGCAGGTTTCCGTCGCGCCTTCCAAACGCGCCGCCAATGTGCGGAACACCATGCGGCGAACGAGCATCGACCTGGCCGGACGCACGGTCGTGCTCGTTGACGACGTACGGACCACCGGGGCCACGCTCGCCGAGGCTTGCCGCGCACTCCGATACGGATCGACGGAATCTCGCCCCGCCTCGATCCTAGCGGCCACGCTCGCCGTGACGCCAACCCCATCGCCACGATAGTTCGGCCATTGGTAGGATGATTGAAATCAGCGATGATCGATGTGGTCTGCATGTGCGGAGAATGTGGAAAAAACCGATACGACACGGTGCCGAATGACCTTACGGTGATTTGGCGGACAATTACGCGGCGGCGGCTTGACTCGTCGGCGGCGGTGCGGCTATCCTCCCCCCCTGCCGGTCGAGTCGGCACTCTCGGGCGAAAGTCCGAAGGGTGTCCTACCCGCTCGGCGTGATCTTTGAAAAGTGAACAGTTGGGATGCCGCACGAGAATGTGCGCACGCGATCTTGGGCCGCACGGCCTAGCGCCCATCGACCTGGGTGATCGTGTGCGAATCCACACAACCCGTATTCTGCCCCGTACAAGGCAGCATGACGGGGGTCGGTCCTGGGGTTCACAGCCCGGGACGGGTCACTTTTTCGTGCAACCCGATCGACTGCTTCCACGCGGTTGATCGGGGGTAGAGTGAGCCAATCCATCGGGAGTAGCCGCCCGGTGGCGGCGGTCCGGAGTCACATCCGGGTCGTCGAAAGACCACCCTGTCCACGGTCCGAAAGGGCACGGGATGGGGACAACATGGTGAACACTTCTTCGATGATTCTCCCGGCCGCTTCACGGCGGACGGGGTCAAAGAAAAATCAACTGAAGAGTTTGATCATGGCTCAGATTGAACGCTGGCGGCATGGCTAAAACATGCAAGTCGAACGAGCCCCGCAAGGGGCAAGTGGCGAAAGGGTCAGTAACGCGATCGAACGTACCCCGAGGTGGCGGATAGCGGTGGGAAACTGCCGGTAATACGCCATGATCTCTCCGGAGCAAAGGTTTACCGCCTTGGGAGCGGCGATCGTCCTATCAGGTAGTTGGCGGGGTAAAAGCCCACCAAGCCGAAGACGGGTAGCAGGTGTGAGAGCACGACCTGCGACATCGGAACTGAGACACTGTCCGGACTCCTACGGGAGGCTGCAGTAACGAATCTTCCGCAATGGGCGCAAGCCTGACGGAGCAATGCCGCGTGTGGGATGAAGTACCTTTGGTATGTAAACCACTGTCAGGGGGCGGAACCAATGATTGCCCCCAGAGGAAGTGGCGACTAACTCTGTGCCAGCAGTCGCGGTAATACAGAGGCCACAAGCGTTAGTCGGAATCACTGGGCTTAAAGGGTGCGTAGGCCGGCGTGTAAGCGTCCTGTGAAAGCCCGCGGCTCAACCGCGGAACAGCAGGGCGAACTGCACGTCTTGAGGCAGGTAAGGGTCGCTGGAACTGTAGGTGGAGCGGTGAAATGCGTAGATATCTACAGGAACGCCGATGGTGAAGACGAGCGACTGGGCCTGTCCTGACGCTGAGGCACGAAAGCGTGGGGAGCAAACAGGATTAGATACCCTGGTAGTCCACGCCGTAAACGATGCGCACTAGACCGGTGCGGTTTTGACGCCGTATCGGTCGTAGTAAAAACGATAAGTGCGCCGCCTGGGGAGTACGGTCGCAAGGCTAAAACTCAAATGAATTGACGGGGGCTCACACAAGCGGTGGAGCATGTTGCTTAATTCGAGGCAACGCGAAGAACCTTACCTGGGTTTGACATGCTTGGATCAACCCGATGAAAGTCGGGCCACAGTCGCAAGACCGGAACAAGCACAGGTGCTGCATGGCTGTCGTCAGCTCGTGCTGTGAAGTGTCAGGTTAAGTCCTTTAACGAGCGCAACCCCTATCGTTAGTTGCTCGGCGCAAGCCAGTACTCTAGCGAGACTGCCGGTGTCAAACCGGAGGAAGGTGGGGATGACGTCAAGTCCTCATGGCCCTTACATCCAGGGTTGCAAACGTGCTACAATGGTGCGCACAAAGCGACGCAAGAGCGTGAGCTGGAGCAAATCGCAAAAAACGCACCCCAGTTCGGATTGCAGGCTGCAACTCGCCTGCATGAAGTCGGAATCGCTAGTAATCGGAGATCAGCTACGCTCCGGTGAATGTGTTCCTGAGCCTTGTACACACCGCCCGTCACGTCATGGGAGCCTGGAGTGCCCGAAGCCGCCACAGTTCAGTGGTGCCCACGGCAAGACAGGTGACTGGGACGAAGTCGTAACAAGGTAGCCGTAGGAGAACCTGCGGCTGGATCACCTCCTTTCTAAGGGATTTCCTTAGACCAGGTCCCGGCAGCGATGCCGCCCTGGTTGTCAACGCATTCTCGTTCATCGCAAGGTGAACACCCGCACGGCAACGTGCGGGCAAGCGGTACCCAACTGTTCGCGATCTACCGGTCATCCCGGCGCGCACGCCCTTGTCGAAAGACAGGGGCGTGGTCGTTTTTGAAGTGGGCGCGGTGCACCATCGTTCGCGGTTCGCGCCTGGAATGTGACCGTCGCACCGACGCGTGCCGCGCGCCATCCCCCGCCGCCGCGAAGACGCGGCACTTCTCCGCCGGGGGAAGATTTGGAGACAGTCGATACACTCCGCCCACGATGAGGCTGTCGCTCTCCGAGATCCGCGCCAACGCCACCCGCTTCGCCGCGGAGTGGAAGGATGCCGCCAGCGAGCGGGCCGAGGCCCAGACCTTCTGGAACGAGTTTTTCGCGGTGTTCGGCGTCCGCCGGCGGAGCGTCGCCAGTTTCGAGGAGAAGGTCCGCAACGTCAAGGCGCGGTACGACCGGATCGACGTGTTCTACTCGGGCGTGATGATCGGCGAGCACAAGAGCCGGGGCGAGGACCTCTCCGCGGCCGCGAGCCAGGCCTTTGACTATGTGCAGTCGCTGACCCGCGAGGGCCGTGGCGACGAGGCCCCGCGGTTCGTCGTCGTCTCCGACTTCGCCCGCATGGCCATCTACGACCTGGAGGCCAAAGACCCCGGCGAGCCCGTCGCCACCTTCAACACGGCCAAACTCCACGAGAACATCAAGCACCTCGGCTTTCTGTCGGGGTACGCGACCAGGCCGGTGGACCCCGAAGACCCGATCAACATCGAGGCGGTGGAGATACTCGGGCGGCTGCACGACACGCTGGAGAAGGGCGGGTACGCCGGGCCCAAACTGGAGCGGTTCCTGGTCCGCGTGCTGTTCTGCCTGTTCGCCGAGGACACGGGCATCTTCGACCCCGGCGCGTTCACGTCGATGGTCGAGGAAACCCACGCGGACGGGCGCGACCTGGGCGCCATGCTCGCGCGGCTCTTCGACGTGCTGAACACCGACAAGGCCGAGCGGCCCACGACCCTGACCGACGAACTGAAGGACCTGCCGTACGTGAACGGCGACCTCTTCGCCGAGAATCTCGGCTTCGCGGACTTCTCGAAGTCGATGCGGGATGCGTTGCTCGCCTGCTGCCGGCTGAACTGGTCGAAGATCAGCCCGGCCGTCTTCGGCTCGCTCTTCCAGTCGATCATGGCGGGCGACGAGGGGAAGAAGAAGCGCCGCCAGATCGGGGCGCACTACACGAGCGAGCGGGACATCCTGAAACTGGCCCGGAGCCTGTTTCTCGACGACCTGCGGGCCGAACTCGCGGCCTGCGGCAAGGACAAGAAGAAACTCGCGGCCTTTCAGACCAAACTCGCCTCGCTGCGGTTTCTCGACCCCGCGTGCGGCTGCGGCAACTTCCTCGTCGTGACGTACCGCGAACTGCGGCTGCTGGAACTCGAAGCGGTCTGGGCGCTGCACGGCGACGAGCGGGCGCAGGAACGCCTGAACCTGGACGCCTGGCTCAAGGTCGATGTCGATCAGATGCACGGGATCGAGATCGAGGAGTGGCCCGCCCGCATCGCCGAGGTCGCCATGTGGCTCATCGACCACCAGATGAACCAGCGCGTGGGCGAAGCCTTCGGCCAGCCCGTGCTGCGGCTGCCCCTCAAGAAGAGCGCGAAGATTCACGTCGGCAACGCGCTGCGGACGGACTGGAACACGGTGCTGCCCGCGGCGAAGTGCTCGTTCGTGCTTGGGAATCCGCCGTTCGTGGGGGCGAAGTACCAAAGCGATGCCCAGCGCGAAGACATGGACCGTGTCTGCAAGGGGATCAAGAACGCGGGACTGCTGGATTTCGTGTGCGGGTGGTACATCGTCGCATCCACGTACATTCGCGGGACGCACGTCCGCTGTGCCTTTGTTTCGACCAACTCGATTTCGCAGGGCGAACAGGTCGGCGTGCTCTGGCCCGAGATGTTCCGGCGCGGGGTCAAGATTCACTTCGCGCACCGCACGTTTCAGTGGGTGAGCGAAGCACGGGGCAAGGCCCACGTCCACGTCGTCATCATCGGGTTCGGGACGTTCGACCGTTCGGGGAAGGTCGTCTACGACTACCCTGATATCGACGCGGACCCGATCCCCGTCTCCGCCTCGAACATCAGCCCGTACTTGGTCCAGGGGCCGGACGTGGCCGTGGCGAATCGGTCGACACCCTTGTGCGAGTCGCCGGAAATCGGCATCGGCAACAAGCCCATCGACGATGGCAACTACCTGTTCACGGCGGACGAGATGGAGGCCTTCGTCAAGGCCGAGCCCGCGTCCAAGAAGTTCTTCCGTCCATGGTACGGGTCGGAGGAGTTCATCAACGGTGGGCATCGGTGGTGCCTGTGGGTGGGCGAAGCCGACCCCGACGAACTGCGTGCGATGCCCAGTGTCATGCAGCGCATTGAGAACGTCAAGCGGTTCCGTCTCGCCAGCAAGAGCCAGCCCACTCGCGATATTGCCACGAGCCCAACCCGCTTTCACGTCGAGAACATTCCAAGGCGGCGGTTCTTGGTAATCCCCAAGGTCTCGTCGGAGCGACGCCAGTACATCCCGATGGGCATCATGGAGCCTTCGGCGATGGCTAGCGACCTCCTCTTTGTCCTGCCGGAGGCGACGTCCTTCCACTTCGGCGTCCTCACCAGCGAAATGCACATGGCGTGGGTCCGACAGGTGTGCGGGCGGCTCAAGTCCGACTTCCGCTACTCCAACAAACTTGTGTACAACAACTTCCCGTGGCCGCAGAACGTGAGCGACAAGCAGAAGGCCGCGGTCGAATCCGCGGCCCGGGCCGTGCTCGACGTGCGGGCGTCGTTCAAGGGCCAGACGCTCGCGGACCTGTACGACCCGCTGGCGATGCCCAAGGCGCTGCGAGATGCGCACGCGGACCTGGATCGCGCGGTGGACAAGTGCTACCGGGCCGCGCCCTTCACGAGCGAGCGGGCGCGGGTGGAGTATTTGTTTGAGTTGTACCAGCGGCTGGTGACGCCGCTGACGGCGCCGGGGAAGGGGCGGAAGCGGAAGGCGTGAGTCACGGGTTGGGGACGCCGCGTGGCATCTCCGCGAAGCGGGACACAGGCGGGACGCCTGTGCCACCCATACCCCTGTGCTACCGATAGCCCACCCCCCGGCCCCCTCCCTCCGGGAGGGGGTGTGAGCGCGCGCCGCTACACTGCGGCCCGATGGCAGGGCACGCGGCGAAACTCGGGGTGTTGTTCCGGCTCGGGCCGCTGGTGGCGCTGGTGGTGCTCGTGGCGGTGGTGAGCGTGCTCAGCCCGGACTTTCGCAAGCCGGAGAACTTTTTCAACATCGTGAACCAGATGTCGTTCGTGGGCATCGTGGCCGTGGGCATGACGTGGGTGATCGTGCTGGGGGGGATTGACCTGTCGGTGGGGTCGATGGTGGCGCTGCTGGGGGGTGTGGGCATCCTGGCGATGAACGCGGCGGCGGAGCGCGAGATCGGAA
>BQMO01000004.1 GCA_022180725.1 Phycisphaerae bacterium | reverse complement strand
TTGTAATCGACAAACACCGCGTGGTTGTCGTATATGATCCTTGACCCATTCGCGGTCTCTGCCGCCGTAAGCGATGTCATCGCTTGCATGCTGGAATCTCGATCAATGCTTTGTCCGTTACATGTAGACCAACTACCTAGAGAGAGAGAGAGAGAGAGAGAACGCTTGCTTGTAAAGTGCTCATGTGCTTCTCCAGAGTGGACCTACCTCGCACATCTACGCAACGCAGTTTACCGTGACCATCCTATCCAGTCAACCCTCTTCCGTCCGCTTCGCCGAAGGCCTCCCCAAGACGCGCAGCGGCAAGATCATGCGCCGCCTGCTGCGCGACGTTGCCGCGGGCGTCGAAAAAATCACCCAGGACACCACCACCCTCGAAGACTTCTCCGTGGTCGCCAAACTCCGCGCCGACGAGGAGTGAAACGCGCGGTGATTTCCCGAACCGCGTGTTCGCGCCTTGCACGCGTGTTCTGAGATTCCCTCCGCGATATTTCGCGGGTGTTCTCACGCACTCTCAGGGAACTCGCCTCGCCCGAACGTGCGTAGCACTGGGTGAGGACAACGTTGCCCTCCAACGAAAGGAGGCCCCATGTTCGGTACGAGACTCCTGCTCGTCGGTGTGTGCGGCGGAACCATGATGCTCGGCGGGTGCGTCGCCGCCGCGGTCGGCGCCGCCGCCGGCGTCGGCACCTACGCCTACGTCACCGGCAAACTCACCGCCACCGTCGACGGCTCGCTCGACGACGCGTTCGACGCCTCCGTCAAGGCGGTGAACAAACTCGAGTTCGCGAACGTCGACAGCCGCAAGGACGTCTTCCAGGGCTGGGTCACCTGCACCATGGCCGACAAGACCGACGTCCGCATCGACCTCAAGAAACTCACCGACACGTCCACCGAGGTCCGCATCCGCGTCGGCGTCTTCGGCGACGAGAAGAAGTCGGTCTTGATCCTCGACACCATCCGCGACAACCTGTAGCCGCCGTGTGCATCGTCACGGCGACGCAGCCCGGGGGTTCCGTCTCCCTCGCCCCCGGGTTTGCTGCGCGCGCCCGCGCCCGACTACGCTTCCCCACTCTCAGGAGACGCCCATGAAATCGCTGATGAACCTGACCGCCGCGGGACTTCTTCTTGTCGCCCTCGCCCCGATGCCCGGCTGTGTCGTCGTCGCCGCGGGCGCCGGCGCCGGCACCTACGCCTACGTCACCGGCACCCTCAAGTCCGACCTCGACGCCACCCTCGACAAGGCCTACGCCGCGTCCCAAAAAGCCGTCAAGGCCCTCGAGTTCGCCGAGACCTCCAAGGCCAAGGACGCCCTGCAAGGGGTCGTCGAGGCCAAGATGGCCGACAACACCTCCATCTCCATCAAACTGAAGAAAAAGACCGACTCCACCACCGAGGTGGTCATCCGCGTCGGCACCTTCGGCGACGAGGCCAAGTCCATCATGATCCTCGACGAGATCAAGAAGGCTTTGTAGCCCCCGTCATCCCTTCCCCCGCCGTCGCCTCGATAAACACGTCCACCGCCTGCCCGGGGTAGAGCGGCGTGGCCACCTCGCCCTCCACCTCGAACACCACGTCGATCACCCGCGTGTCCACGCGCTCCAGGTTGTCCCCCGCCAGGTCCCGCTTGGGCCTCGCGTACGGCTCGATCCTCGTCAACTTCAGCCGCACCTCCGCCGACGCCGCCCCGCGCGTCCGCGCCACCGCCCGGCTGCGCGCGGTCACCAGCGCGATGTCCTCCTCGTCCACCTGCGCCCGCACCGACAACTTCGCCAAGTCCCCCACGATCATCGCCGGCGTCCTTCGATCCGTCCCCGCGTACTCCCCCGCCTCGATCTCCCGCCGCAGCACCACCCCGTCCCGCGGCGACCGCACCACCAGCCGATCCATCAGCACCTTCAGCGCCTCCACCTCCGCCCGCCGCTGCGCCAGCGCCGCCTCCGCCACCGCCAGGTCGGGCCTCCAGCCCCCCGCCTTCACCTTCGCCAGGTCCGCCTCCGCCCGCGCCGCCTCCGCCCGCGCCGCTTCCACCGCGAACGTCGCCGACGACACCTCCCGCTCGTTCCCGCCCCCCCGCGCCGCCGCGTCCTGCGTCGCCTTCAGGTTCTCCTCCCGATCCTTCAGCAGCGCCCGCGCCCGCGCCACCGCCGCCTCCAGCGGCGGCACGTCCTCCGTCCGCGGCAACGCGTGCCACCGGTCGATCTCCGCCTGCGCCAGCGCCACCGCCGCCTCGGCCCGCAGCAACTCCGCCCGCAGCGCCCGCGAATCCAACTCAAAGAGCGCATCCCCCTTCTTCACGCGGTCGCCCACGCCCGCGTGCACGCCTACCACCAGCCCCGGCTCGGGCGCCACCACCCCCACGTCACGCCCCGTCGGCTCCACCAGGCCCAGCGCCGACACGCCCCGCGCGTACGGATTCACCGCCGCCGGCCTCGCCAGCGGCAGCGACACCGGGGGTGTGTCGGCGGTCGAGACGGCGTAGACGCCAACGGCCAAGCCAACGACGGAGAGAATGATCGTGATCCAACGTGCCATGGGAAAGTGTAGGGAGACAGCACCACTACGAATGGCGAGCTTCGAGGGACTATGAGCCTTTGCGCAACACTCCATGCGCCGTCTTGGCGACGAGAGTACGTAACCACACAATCGTTGCCGCGAGTAGCGCTCCGCCGAAGGCACCCATGGACAACCTGATCAGCGCCGAGCGTGTGGCATATGGCCGCGCGGTTGGAGTGGAGTCGAGTTGCGAGGTCAGTAACGAACGCAAATACGGGACGCCGCCAGGCCAAGATCGAACAACTCTTCCGGCAAGCGTTGCGTCCAACGCTTCGGCTAGGTCGTCGATACTCGTGCCCGTATCGTGGCCGACACGCCATTGAGACGTACTCGGATCAAACCAGACTTCGACGCCCTCTGGGTGTCGGGAGTAGTCGAAGCCGAGCAACATTATTGTTGACTCCAACGGGAAAAAGCGAAGGAGCCGCTTGGGTGCATCTGAATCAGCCCGTCGGGAGTACCCCAACCAGTCAATGCACTCACTCCGAATATCGCAGTAGTACATACCCAGTTGCGGAGCACCGACGGCTGGCGCAGGAAGCCGTCCCGACGCCTGCGGAGAAACAACTCCCCCGTGCACGCGAGTGGTCGGCACACCAGCCACCCAGCCCACCCCGACAAACCCAATCCACGCGGCCAGCACGATGTACCATATTGTCCATAGACTCATGGTGACGAGTGAGTGTCGTTCTTGGTTACCACGGTGCCATGAATCGCCGCACTCGGGACACCGGGGTGCCGAGGTGCCTGTTCGTGAATAGCCACAAAGTACGCACAACCCTTCGGCAATGCGACCGGCGGCCCGCCGGCGCAGCGTTCCTGCCACAATCGCCGCTGTTAGCGCGAAGAAACCGATCGCGACGACGATCCACGCGCCCGTTCGGGCGAATAGCACGACATCCATGGTGTCCGAGCGAAAGGGAATCAACATGAGAAACGCGGCTGGCGCGCTCAGGCCTGCGAAAATCAGCGTGACCCAAGCCGCACGCTCGCCGCGCTCCGATTCGCTCGTTCGCTCAGTCATTCTTCGGCGAGTGCCCCCTCAACCACGCATACGTCACCGATGCTCACGAAGCCATCACCGTCCACGTCGGCGGAACTCAACCAGAGGTGGCCGTCTGATGCGGATATCCACGAGTCGTACACGCCGATAAGGTCGAGGCCATCGAACACTCCATCCTTGTTGATGTCGTAGGCCACAGACGGCGTACCGCGGCTCGCAACTTCGGTTGCGAGAACTATCTCCCACTCGGAATACGGGTGCCGCATGATGGCCGTCCCATCAAGGTTGATGGCGACGCTGCAATCGTTCTGAGGAATCGCGGTGATCGACATATGCTCCCGGAGTAGATCGTCGAGCATGAGAAGTTGTGCCAACGAGCACGCGCTGAGTGCGTTGAGCGGTCCGGGGTCAATGGAGTTACCGATGTCGGCAATCTGCGAGATCTCAAACACAACGACATGCGATCCTGACTCCAGCCCGCCCTCCGCCGGAGTACCGGAGTCACCACTTGCAGGAGGCGCTGGAGGACACGGGCAAGGCGACCCCGCTTGCTGACATTCGCAACTGATGTCCTCGTTACAGTTGAGACGAACGGACGGCGTACCCCAACTGAACGAGTCCACATGTCGAGGCTCGAAGTGCCACGTATACGGGTAGCACCGCCTTTGTCCGCACACCGCCACTTCGTCGCAGTACCACTCGTCCACGATGCGACGCCAACACGTCGTTCTCGTTGCCGAAGCGGATGGGAAGCACACTTCGGGCTTACATCGACGGCACGCTACGCCTATAAGCGTCGCAGCGACCGATTGCGTATAGGTGTTTGTTGCGCCGAGAGACCCACAGTTTGGAATGGAGATGGTGGCGCTGATGGCCACACTCATACCCGCCGTGATTGTGATAGTACAGCCGTTGCAGCAGTCCATGTTACCCTGGTTGAACGGAAAGCATCCACCGTGGACAGCCGTTGTGCAGGTTGTGCACGCAGGAGCCGACCCTTGCCCGAAGGTCTCTGTTCCTGCCGCGACCGTGATCGCCGCTGCCAAAAAATAAGTCGCCTTGGAAACCAAACGTAGGAGTCGATTCATCGCCAGCCTCCCAAGGCCAGCCCACTCGGGCCAGCCCACTCGGGCCAGCTGTCAGAGAATACTTTGTCGCCGATCACTTGTCAATTGCTCCCAAGTCACGATGAAGCGGAGCGTCATGCGACGTGCACCTGCATGCTAACTCGCGAACACCACCCCCGCCGGCACGCGCACCACCCGCCGGATGCTCAGCAGGCTCCCGATCCCGATCGTCACCAGCGTCGCGACAAACGCCCCCACCAGCAGCGGCCACGGGAAGTACGTCGAGAGATCGCTCTCCACCTTCCGCGACACGATCGTGAACACCCCCGCCACGCCCGCCCCGATCCCGAACCCGATCACCCCCACGATCAGCGCCTGCAGCAGCACCATCCCCACCAGCCGCCGCGTGCTCGTCCCCAGCGCCTTGAGCACCGCAAAGTACCGCAGGTTCTCCAGCGTGAACTGGTAGAAGATCGCCGCCGACAGCAGCAGCCCCACCCCGAACCCCAGCGCGATCGTGATCCCGAAGTTCACCCCGATCCCCGTCTGCTGCACCACGAACCGCACCGTCCGCTCGCGGAACTGCCCCGGCGTCAGCGCCGCCACGTCCCCCAGCGCGTCGATCCGCCTCTGCACCTCGCCCACGTCCTCCCCGTCCTTCACCTTCACCAGGATGTAACTGATCCGCTCCCGCCCCGTCGGCGTGAACCGCACGGCCTGGTCAAACGTCGTGTACACGATCGCGTTGCTCTCGAACCCGCGCCGCGCCTTGCACAGCCCCACCACCACCGCCCGCCGATCGTTGATCTTCAGCACGTCCCCCACCTGCACCCCGCCCATCAGCCCCGCCGAGTTCTGGTCCACGATCACCGCGTCAGGCCGCCACAAGTCCTCCGCCGTTCCCTCGATCATCCGCTCCGGCCGCCCCACCAGCGTCGTCCGCGGAATCCCGAGAATCTGCACCCGCTTGAACGTGTTGCCCGGCAACTCCACCACCGCGTACGCGTTGAAGAACGGCTCCGCCCACTCCACCCCCGGCACGCTCCGCACCCGCGCCAACTTCACGTCCGACAGCGGGCGATACTCCGCCACCCACGTCGTCGAGGGGTCCGTCACCCACAGGTCCGGCTGCCGCACGTTCTGCAGCGGCCCGGTCGCCTGCGTCAGTAGTCCCAGGAAGATCGCCCCCTGCTGGCACATGAGCAGCGCCGCGAACGCCAGCCCCGCGACGAGGATGACGTACTTCGAGCGATCGCCGAACAGCATGCGGAGCGCGACGTGCAGCATGGGGCGGGGGAGGGTAGCGGACACGAAGGCGCCCCGTCCGCGCCGCGATCCCGGGCCCGGCGACCGGCGTGCACGTTCACCGTCCGAGCACGGTCGCGGCACTCTGCCGCAGGTCGTGACTCTGGGGCCACTCGTGCGCATGCGCTCGGATGGTCTCCGAGACCTCATCCCGCGTCGCGCGGGACGCCGCAACCGGGGGCGTTGCCCGCTCTCGCGCCGCGTGCCGGGCGGCGTCAAGCCACTTCGCACGCCGCACCACCGCCGCTTCGTCGTCGGTGTACTCCATGTAGGGCGCGATGGCGACGCGGGCCGAGGCGTGCTTCGTCCAGGTGCCGTACGCGTCGAGCGAGTCGCTCCGGCGATCCTCGATGCCGGGGTACGCCCAGCGGATGAGCTCTCGCAGGGAAAGCCGCGGCGGCACCTGGTCGAAGGGACCGTCGTAGAACGTGTTCATGGCGACCTCGCCGACATGCACCCCCGCGAGGATGAGCCGCCCGGCATGATCGGGAACGTAGATGAACCCTGACCGCGCCCCGCGCCACGAAGCGCCGTCGTCGATCGGGTACGGCGGGTCGTCGGGCGAGGCCGCAACGAGGACGTAGTAGAACTCGCATGCCTGGTGATTGAAGATCAGGTTGAACGCCGTGCCCGACTCGTCGATGATCGGGGAGACGAGTTGCTCGTCCGCGAGGGTTGGCGTCGAGGCCGCGAACGGAAGTGTGGCCGCGTCGGCAACCACGAACGTCGTTCTCGCGCCGGTCTTCTCGTCCAGGACCTCGACATCCTGTCGGACGGGCGTTCGTACCGTGCTGACGCACAGGCCGTCGGCAGCGGAGAGGGCCGCGTACCGCGACAGATTCGGCTGGGCCCGGAGGTAATAGCCGCAGTGAAGAATGCCCCGGTCGGCGTCGGTCACGCGCAGATTTCCGGCGATCCACTCGCCTTGGTACAGCATCTCGAAGTAGAAGTACTGCTCGGTGGGCACCACTGCCACGGACGCCGGCATCCCGGAAAGCACCACCGAGGCGACCAGCGAGGGATTCTCGAACAACTCGCCGGTGCGCAGGCCACGCCGACTCAGCGCGGCCAGCACGTCCCGGCCTCGTTCGCTGAGCGGCGAGGTCGCCACCGAAGGGTCATGGCCCGTGATCGAGGCGTCGAGCATACCCGCGAGGTGCGCGGAGTTGAACCACAGCAGCGGCTCGGCGCTCGCGTGCGCCGGAGGTTGCCGCAACCCCGCCGCCACCACCGCCAACGTCCAGACCATGACCATGAAGGCTCCGCGTGCGCTATGACCCGCCCGCGGGCGGGAATGGGTTCGTCATGTCGCCCGGGAGGGTGATGATCTCACGGATCGTCGTGAACCAGTTGTGGTCCTGCGGCCAGAGCGGCCAGTCGGCCGGGCCGAGAGGTGGTGGCGGCATCCCGGGAGCGTTGGAGATTGTGCTCAGGTGGTTCGGCGGCCACTGCCCGGGGAGGATCCGCTGCGGCCACGAACTCGACACGAGTCCGTGATGATTCGGCGGAAACACGATCGAGTATCGAATGTCGTGTGCATTCCACGTTCCGCTGTAGTAACGATAGTGCATCGGGGGCCAACCGCTGCTGACGAACGTGTGGTGATTGAAATCACGCCACTCCTGCGTCACCGCCACCGCATGCACCCGCGGGACAATCGGATGGTCTCGGTCCGAGTAGAACCGCTCATGATTCGCAGGCCATCGACGCGACTCGTCCTCGGAGTGATCGTCCGGATGACCGGGCCCGTCGGGGTCCCACAGGTAACTCATTCGACGAGTGTGGTTCGGCGTGGAACGCCACCGCTGGCTGTACCACACGCTGTGCAGCGTCTCCCACTTCCCGGAGTTGTCAGGCGAGTGGTGGTAATCCTGATAACTCTCCGACACCATGTGGCTGTTGCTGTGGCTGGTCCAGTGAACATCCTCCCGGTAACTCGTCAGTCGATCGTGTGATTGATCCCACTCCCGAGAAACGGACGCCCGATGGCTCGACGGCCACAACCTGCTCAACGTTGTGGTGTGCGGCGGCTGACCGCTGTCGGTCGGCCAATCACGCGAGTACGACAGCATGTGGTTCGGTGGCCACGCCTTCCGGCTCTGGGTGAGAGTGTGGCCGGGGCCGTGGTCCCACTCATCGGACAACTCACGATGATGCTCCGGTGTGTCGGCCTGCGACGCCCAGAGCGGGGCGGGGCCCTGGCTGCGAGCCGCTTGGAGGTACGCGGCCAGCCACTCCGACGTGCTCGGCCAGATGGCCAGTTCGTCGGGCGGCATGCCCACGTTGTCCATGACAATCAGGATGTCGTGACCATCCACGAGACCATCCAGATTCACGTCGCACAGCATGCCGACGGCGCCGTTCAGAACTGCAACGGACACCGTGTCGAGGTCGGCATGATCCACCGCTCCGGACGTGTCCACGTCGGAGCAGGACGCCAGCAGAATCTTCTCCACCGCCGCCAGCGTGTCCGCCGCGGTCAGCACCCCGTCTCCGTCGGCGTCGGGGTCCGGTCCGGGTCCGAGCGTGTCGAGCAGTTGCAGCACGACGTCCGCATCCGTCAGAACGCCGTCTCCGTTGAAATCGCGCCTGAAGAATGAACCCGACGGCAGGCCACGAACCCCGATCGTGGAGTCAACCGCAAACACCGGTGTCGCCGACCCGCCCACCGCCACCAGCACGAGAGTCGCAACGATGCCTGCTCGCATGGCCTTCCCCTTTGGCCAGCCCACCCGGGCCAGCCCACCCGGGCCAGCCCATCCGGGCCAGCCCATCCGGGCCAGCGGTCGCATGCTATGTTTTTCCCCGGTCCGTGTCAAGCGTCAGTTTTCGGGTATGGTTTCGAGCTGCTCGTTGATCGGATGCGGGATGACGCTTCCATCGCCTGATCCGCGAACGCCGCCAGGCCCTCGGCGAGCACGGCGGAGCGTTCGACATGGCGCGGCAGGATCGGGCCGGTCACTGTTGGCGTTGTGTTCACGTCGATGAGCACCGGCACCCCGTTGTGAATGACGTAGTCGATCTTGCCGTAGTCCACCCCCAGGCGATCGCGCCACGCGGCGATCTCCGGCGGTACCTCGGTGCGTTCCTCCATCGTCGAGTTCCAACTCTTCACGATCGGTTCCTCGGAGGAAAGAATGCGCCCGAGCGACCGGTCGCCGAGGAAGTTCCACAAGCGGCAGATGTAGCGACCGTCGCGCCGCTCGGGCAGAAACTTCTCGACGACCAGGTGCGGGTTTGCGAACGCCGCACGCGGCACCTGTCGCGGCGAATCGAACAGGTAGTACCGCGCAAGCGTGCGGGCACTGCCCAGGCGACGGCGCTCCACCACGGGCAACTGCTTCAGCCGCCGAAGCGCCCGCGCCGGGAGCGAAACGGGCCGCCCTCCGCCCTCCAGCCATTCATCGAAGTTCCCGCCGCAGTTGCCGTTCGTCTTCACGATCACCGGCCCGTCGTACGAATCACCGGGCTTGACGATGTTCACGCTGTACGCCGCTTTGCGGATATCCCGTACACGTCGATTCACCACGTTCGGGTGCCGCTGGATCACCGCCCAATAGTCGTCGGGGATGTACGACACGTCCAGGTGCGGGATCAGCAGGTCCGCGTCGATCTGCCGCGACGGACCCCACACCGGATCAACCTTGATCCCCGCGGCACGCCAGTTCGCGGCGATGGCCCAGATGCGGTAGTTCATCCCCTCCGCGCCGCGATGGCGTTCGTGGAAGAGAATCGCGATAGAGCGGATCGGGGGCATCGCGTCGATCTTGCTCCTTCAGGGGGCCTCGCCGGCAGGCGATGACCGCCCGCGCGTCCATCGCGCGACGATCGCGGTCGCCGAGAGATCCCCGGTGACATTCACCAGTGTCTTGAACACATCGGGAATCGCGTCCACCGCGTACGCGAGCACGATGCCCTCCATCGGAATGCCCGCGGCCAATAGCGCGGGCGTCGACGCCATCACCCCCCCGCTCGGCGTGCCCGGGGAAGCGAAACTCAGAAGCATGACCATCAGGATGTACGCCGTCAGCGTCGCGGGTGAAAGTTCGACCGCATAGACGTGCGCCAGGAACAACACCTTGGAGATCCCCGTCACGGTGCGGTTCGCCTTGAAGATTCCCACGGCCATGGGAAGCACGAACCCCGCCACGCCCTCGGGGATGCCCAGTCTTCTCGCCGAGTCGAGCATCGCGGGGAGCGACGCCAGCGACGAGCGTGTTCCCGCCGCCACGCCCTGCGCCGGCGCAATCCCCACGGCGTATCGCACGATCGACATGCCCGCCGCCACACCGGTCAACGGGTACAGCAGCAGATTCAACAGGACGAGCAGCACCACGAGCATCATCACGTACATGGCGAACGCTCCGGCCGCAACCGTGCCCGTGCTCACGCCGGACTCGAGCGTGAGGATGAACACGCCCACGGGTGCGGCCGCGAGCAGCCATCCGAGCAGCACAAACAACGCGCCGGTGATGGCCTCGACGCCTCGAAGGATGGTCGTCCGTGACGATTCGCCCAGCGTGCGCACCGCGAGCGCGAACGCGATCGATACGAGCAGGATCGGGATCAGATTCCCGCCCGCGATCGAGGGGCCGAGCGGCCCGCCCAGGATCGTGAACAGCCAGTTGCTTGAACCGGCCGCGGCCGGTTCAATCGCGCCACCCACCCCGGCGTGGAGCACACCCCGCTCGACTCCGAGCCATTCGATGAGCGGGGGAGCCAGCAGCAGCGCCAGGGCCCCACCAACAACGAGCACGACCACAAACACGCCCATCGCGATAGCACCCATCGACCCCGCCGAGAGCCGGCCGTCGCGGATGTTCAGCCCGCGCACCAGCACGCACACCACCAGCGGGTACGCCAACAGCCGAAGGGCGTCGCACCACAACCTCCCGACCGGTGCGGCGGCGCTTACCGGCTCGTCGAGCCACGTCCACCCCCACCGGTTCGCCGCCATCCCCACGCCGAAACCCGCCATCAACGCCGCGAGCGTCCACAGCGTGTTCGCCTTGAATCGCGGGGGTTGCTCGGCAACGTGCTCCATGCGTCCAGCATACTCGCACGCCTCTTGCGCGGTATGCTGTGCACAACACGGAGGCACGCATGGACTTCTCCTTCTCGTACAAAAAAACCCCCCAAGGCTCCGGCCAGCCCCCGCCCCCGCAGGCCAGCCCCGGCGAAGCCCAATACCAGGCCCTCAAGGGCTGCGGCCTCACTCTCCGTCCGCCCAAGGGCTGGTTCGACCTCTGCCGCGGCCAGAACCACGAACACTTCGCCAAACGTCCTTACGCCCGCGTCCTCGAACTCATGGGCGGCCTCAACCCCGACGGCGAACCCTGGTCCGATGACGTCTTCTTCTACAAAAACCCCGCCGCCGTCGACGAGAACGAACTCTCCACCATCCTCACCAACGTGAAGCGCCTCATGAAGGACGCCTTCCCGCTCGGCGACCCCATGGTCAGCACCAACTACGAGACCAACGCCCTCACCGCCACCCTCGACGTCAACGGCAGCGAAGAAACCTGGGAGTTCGACCCCGCCGGCGACGTGGTGAGCCAGGCCTTCGACAAACTCGGCGCCGCCGCCGCCTCCCACGACCAGGGCCGCGTCGCCACCCTCCATGTCCCCACGGGCACGCTGGTCATCTACATGAACACCACCGAGGTCGCCGAACTCACCGACACCACGCGCCTGACGTGGAATGTCCGCGGCTAGGCCGCATCAAAATGATGCTTGTACGTGGTCTTCCCCGCGGTAAACTGAGGGCTGCGCCCATTCGGGCACACCTCGAGGAGTTCTGCTCATGCGCCATCTCGCCGCCCTTTGCACCGCCGCCCTCGCCACCTTCGCCCACGCCCAAACCTACCTCATGATCCCCGACTCGGGAACCATCGACCGCATCATGCTCTTCGATGCCGACGGCAACCTCATCAACCAGAACTGGCTTGTCGACGGCCCACCCACCTGGGACTTCAACACGCCCAAGGACGTCATCCAGGTCGGCAACGAGATCTGGGTCTCCGATCAGGTCGCCGACGCCATCTTCTGCTTCTCCGCCTCACTCACCCCGGAGTACATCCGCACCATCAGCGGCGGGCTCGACAACATGCGCGGCATGGGCGTCGTCGGCGACCACGTGTACGTCTCCAACGCCGGCACCGCCAATGGCGCCCCGGGCAACGCCGTCATCAAGTTCGCCTTCGACGGCACCCGCATCACCCACTGGGCCGCGCCCTCGTCCCCCTTCGACTGCACCGATCTCAACGGCGATGTCCTCGTGCCCGATTCCACCACCCACCGCATCGATCGCTGGTCCACGAACGGCACTTACCTCGGCGTCTTCCACGCCGGCGCCATCCGCTTCCCCGAACAGGCCGTCGTCGTCAACACCGGCCCCGCGGGCGCCCAGGAAGTCTGGGTCGCCGGGTTCACTTCCCCGCACGGCATCTACCGCTACGACGCCGAGAGCGGCGCCCAGGTCGCCTACTACAACGTCACCACCTCCGGCGGCCGCGGCGTCCACATCCTCCCCAACGGTGATGTCCTCTTCACCGAAGGCACCGCCGTCAAACGCTTCACCCCGGGGTCCACCGCCTCCACCGTTCTCACCGCCACCGGCATGACCACGCAGTACATCGGCGTGCTCACGCTCGGCGCATCCTGCGACGGCGACGTCAACTGCGACGGCGCCGTCAACGGGGTCGACGTCGAAGTCATGGAACTCGCCGTCGGCGGCGACCTGAGCGATTTCTGCCAACCCGACCCCGACTTCAACCAGGACGGCGCTGTCAATGGCACCGACGTCGAAGCCGTCGAACTCGTCGTCGGTGGGGCACCCTGCCCCTAGCCACGTCCTGCTCCGTGTCCTCGCCTAAGGCCCCAGACGATCCAGCACCGCCCGCGCCCCCGCGGCCCACCGCTCCGCCTCCGTCGCGTTGTCGATCTCATCCGCCAGGCGCAGCGCTCCCTCCAGCGCCCGACGAGCCTCGGCGACTCGCCCAAGGTCCGCCAGGCACCGCCCCACCTCCGTCTGCACGCGCACCCACGCGTGCGGGTACACGCGCGGCGCCTGCGGGGCGCCCGCCCGCGCGATCACTCCGCGAAGCCGATCCAGCCCCGCCTCGGGTTTCCCGCCCGCGCGTTCGCCGTGCGCCAGGATGCATTCCGCGATCATCCCGGCCGTAGAGACCCCCTGCGGCAACTCCCGCGTCGCCGTCAGCACCTCGCGCGCGCACGCCCCCGCCGTGGGAGAACCCGGATCCACCAGCCCGATCGCGTCCCGTGCCCGCAGCGCGGCCGACCGCGTCTCCCAATGCTCCGGCCCGCGCAACAGGTGCTGCGCCCGCGTCGCGAGGGCGAAGTACACCGCCGCATCCTCCGCCGCCCCGCGTTCCAACCCCGCCAGCATCGGCGCCGACATCACGTTGATGTATTCCGGGCTCCACGCCCCGAACACCTCCGCCGCCTCGTCCCGCAGGGTCATGATGTGCGCCGCGTAGGCCCGGTAATCGCCCGCAAAGTCGAACATCACCCGCAGCGCCGACCGCCGCGCCATCACCCGCGCCGCCATGTCGCCCGCGCACTCACCCGCCTCCAGCCGACGAAGCACTTCCTCCGCGATCGTCTTCGCCAGTGGCTCCCGCCGATCCGACATCATCATCGCCGCCGTGGCCAGGTGCACCAGTTGCTCCGGCGGCAGCGCCGTATCCGCCGACGGCATCGGCACCGCGCGCAGCATGCCCGCCGCTCCGTCCGTGCCGCGGACATGCATCGCGTTCCCCAGCATCCGCTGCACCCGCAGCGTCCGGGCGTCCACCGCGCCCCATTTCGCCACGCACGCCTCGTGCGCCCGCGCATACCACTTCACCGCCTGCACCCCGTCCACCGAGTCGTACACGTTCCCCGCCCGGCACATCGCCCGGATGGTCGCGTCGTCCTGCTCCCCCAGCGTCGCGAGGCGGATCTCCAGGCACCGCTCCAGCAGCACCCGCGCCTCCTCGTACCGGTCCATCCGGTACAGCGTGACCCCGAGCGTCTCCGACAGGTCCGCTTCCGATGCCGGATCGTCCGCGAACTCCGCACGCACTTTTCCACCCGCCGCCAGCAGCACGTCCTCCACCGTCGCCTTCCGCCCGTCCGGGTTCGCGAAGTCCCACGGGCAGAACATCCACTCCGCCCACGGGTCGGCGCGTGACGCCAGCAGCGCCGGCGTTACATGCCGCGGCTGGTACGGGTTCGCCGATCCCAGCGCACCGCGCAGGAACATCGTCGCATGCTCCGCCCGAGCCCGCGCCTGCGCCTCCTGCCCCCACGCCGCCTTGGCTTTGGCCTCTTCCCCCCGCGCGTACGCCGCCGACACGACCGACACCGCCCCCGCCCCCACCACGCACGCCCCTGCCAGCACGCTCGCCGACACCGCCACGCGCTGCCGACGCCACATCAATCCAAGCCGATGCCACGCCCCCGCGGGCCTTGCCTCGATGGGTCGATGATCCAGGTATCGCAGAATGTCCTGCGACAGATCCGCCGCCGACGCGTACCGCCGCTCCGGGTCCGCGTCCATCGCCTTGTGCACGATCGTCGCCACGTCCCCCGCCAACTCAGGCCTCACCGCCTCCAGCCGCGCCGACGCGCCCCGGCGGATCGTCCGCAGCACCTCCGCCAGCGGTCGGCCTTCCAACTCGTGCGGCCTCGTCCCCGCCAGCATCTCGTACAGCACCACCCCCAGCGCATACACATCGCTGCGCGTGTCGATCGACGCTGAATCACCCTCACACTGCTCCGGGCTCATGTACGCGAACGTCCCCACCAGCACCCCCGTCCCCGTACTCACCGTCACGCACGACACGTCCGCGTCCGTCACCGACGCCACCCCGAAGTCAATCAACTTCGGGTCGCCCTCCGGCGTCACCAGGATGTTCTGCGGCTTGAGGTCGCGGTGAATCACCCCGCGCTGATGCCCGTGGTGCACCGCGTCCGCCACGCGCGCCATCAGCGCCAGTACGCCCCGCGCGTCCAGCCCCCGGTCACGCGCCCACGGCGTGATCGGCGACGCGCCCTCCAGCAACTCCATCGCGAAGTACGGGTGGGCCGAGCCGTCCCCCACCGTGCCCGCCTCAAGCACCCGCGCGATCCCCGGGTGCTGCAGCCGCGCCAGCACCTTCGACTCGCGCTGAAACCGCAGCACCATCGATTCGCTCATCGCCTGCCCGCGCAGCACCTTCAGCGCCACGCCCTGCCCCGTGCGGACATCCGTCGCCCGGTACACCACCCCCATCCCGCCGAACCCCGCCAACGACTCGACCTTGAACGCGCCCACCACCGTGCCGATCAGCCGCGACGGATCGTCCGCCGCAACCTCGCGCATCACGCGTCCCATCACCGCGCGGGTCTCCGCCGGGGTCGCGAGAAACGCCTCCCCCGGCGCCTGCCGCAACAACGACAGCGCCTCGTCCCGCTCCGCCGCGGAATACCCCTCGACCGATCGCACCGCGGCTTCCCGCGCGTCGGGCGGCAGCCCCTGCACCCGCTCGAACAACTCCGCCGCCCTCGCATACTCCGCCGGTGAACTCAGGCGCGCCGTCATGTCAGGCCATCCTTCTGTTCCATCGCCGGCGTCTCGCCCGTCGAGTTCAACTCGCGCGCGAGCCACGCCCGCGCCATCCGCCAATCCACCTCCACCGTCCGTGACGAAACCCCCAAAGCCGTCGCCGTCTCGTCCACCGACAGCCCCGCGAAGAACCTCGCCTCCACCACGCGTGCCTGCCGCGGCGAGAGCCGCTCCAGCCGCTCCAACGCCTCATGCAGCGTCAGAATGTCCACCCCGGCGCAGCCTGCCTCCCCGTTTTCCGCTCGCTCCATCGGCACCCGCCTCCACCCGGGCCCATCCGCCCTTTCCCCGGTTCCGCCGCCACCTCGCTTCACCGCCAGATGCTTGCGCGCATGGTCCACCAGCACGTTCCGCATCACCCGTGCCGCCACCGCCATGAACGACGCGTGGTCCATCCCCCCCGCCCCACCCTCGGGCGCGATCCGCACATACGCCTCGTGCACCAGCGCCGTCGGCTGCAAGGTGTGCCCGGGGGCCTCCGCCGCGATGTACCACGCCGCCAACTGCCGCAACTCGCGGTACAGCCGATCCGTCAATCCCGATTCGTGTTCCGAGGAGGACGTCCCCATATCCCCCAGTCTACCACGAGCCTCCACACTCACAATCTTCCAAACTTCGCTGCGCCGCCCGGGACGCGCCTGCGCCCTCTGAGCGTCCAGCCCGGCCTCGGCCCGGAGCGGACGCGCCGCACCGTGCGACGCGCGTCCTTTCCGGGTCCGGTCGGGTTCGAGCGTGCAAGGGGCGACCCATGGCCAGTCAGCGTTCTTCATTCCTCCCGGGTCTCGTGGCGGCTTCCCTCTTCGCCCTCGGTTCGCCCCTTGCATCCCTCGCCCAGTGCGACCAGACAGGCACCTTCACCGCCTTCGCGCCCCACTGGACCGCCTCCAACGGCTCCAGCGGCATGGTCTTCCCCAACGCCACCGAAGTCATCGTCGACGTCAACGGCAACGGCACCACCAGCCTCTCCGACCCCGTCGACCTCGTCTTCGCTGTCCCCCCCGAAATCCAATCCAACCGTTTCACCACCGCGCTTTCACCCACCCGCGAGTTCCTCGTCGTCGTCGGCGGCACCTCACCCTTCTGCAGCGCCGCGAACCAGAAGGTCCGCGTCTACCGCCTCGAACACGCGCTCGGCTCCATGACCCTCGTCCACGAAGACTGCCTCCCCTGCACCGTCTTCCAAGGCCCGCTCTTCTACGACACCGGCGCCGTCCCCCCCTCCTCCTTCCCCGCACCAATCACCGGCCAACGCATCATGCTCTTCCGCACCGGCGCGGGCGCCCCGTGCAGCCCCAGCAACCAGGCCATGCCCCTCCTCCGCTGGTACGACCTGAACACTCCGGGCAGCGCCGGCATCGCCGACACCGACCTGGGCCTCCTCCCCGGCGTCAACCAGAACAACCTCCGCGTCAGCCGCAGCGGCCTCCAGGCCTTCGTCCAGCACGACCTCACCAACAACCCCGCCGACAGCGATTTCGACATCATCAACCTCTGCCAGGGTTCCTCCTTCGGCCAGATCGTCCCCAACGAACTCGGTCCGCGCATCAACGATTTTTCGGGCGCCATCCTCCCTGTTGCCTCCACTGTCTCGGCCGGCCCCGGCGGCATCGTCGTCCAGATGCTCGTCAGCGGCAGCCCCATCTACCAGGCCACCCTCGCCAACTGTTGCGTCGGCGCGCCCACCGGCGCCTGCTGCGTCAACGGCGGGTGCGTCATCACCACCCAGGCCCAGTGCGGCGGCACCTGGACCCAGGGCGCCTCCTGCGAACAGGCCCAGTGCCCGCCGCCCCCCATCGTCAGCCTCGCCATCTCCATCGCGGCGCCCGCCTTGGTCGTCCAGCGGCAGGAGTTCGACTACGTCCTCACCTACCGCAACAACGGCGGCCTGGCCGCCCAGAACGTCACCGCCACCGACGTCATCCCCTCCGCCTTCACCTTCATCAGCGCCTCCAACGGCGGAACCTTCAACGCCGCCCAGAACCGCGTCAACTGGTCCCTCGGCACCCTGCCCGGCAACTCCGGACCTCAGACCCTCACCGTCCGCGTCCGCGCCGGATGCAACGTCGCGTACTACACCAACTCCAGCTACTCCATCTCCGCCACCGGCGCGAGTGCCAACGGCTCCAACTCCGCCACCACCTACGTCAACTACGCCCCCGTCGTCGGCAGCGTCTCAGGCTCGATCACATCCACTCCGGTCGGCACACCCCCGCTCATCCCCGGTGATGTCATTCACCACGTCATGACCATCACCAACACCTCCGCCGAACAACTCACCGGCATCAAGTGGACCGGCTACGCCGGCTACCCCGCCGCCTTCACCACGCTCGTCAACCACGGCTCGGGCACCCTCACCATGCCCTACCCCAACGGCAGCGCCCTCGAATGGACCGGCAACCTCGCCCCCTGGCAGTCCACCACCATCGCCTTCGACGCCGTGATCACCCCGTGCGTGAGCATCTCCGGCGAGGGCGCGCACCTCAACGGCGGCATGAACTGGGTCGTCCAAACCCCCTGCGGCGCCTCCCTCGGCTCCTTCCCCACCACCGCCCCCATCGCCGTCCTCCCCACCATCACCGCCGCCCTCGCCGCGATCCCCGTTCCGAACGCCATCGGCCCGCTCACGCAAGGTTCCGGCGCCTATCCGGAACCCATGCAAACCGTCCGCGGCACCCCCAACATCGACCTCGTCCTCACCATCGCCAACACCGGCGACACCGCCGAATCAACCATGGGAATCACCCTCGACCTCCCCTTCAACTGGATCATCAGCAACCCGCCCTTCCTCGGCAACGTCCCCGCGGGCTTCTCCTACGACCACGCCATGCGCCTCGTCACCTACACCGGGTCCATCCCCCCCGGCGGCCTCCCGCCCGTGACCGTCCGCGTCCGACCCAACGCCCCCATCAACGGCGCACAAAACTTCACCATCTACAACCAGCCCAATATGAACTGCAACGCCATCATCGGCGAACTTTCCCTCGTCAACATGCCCACCCTGCCCACCGAGCCGCTCATCCTCGGCGTCGAAAAGTGGTACACCGCCGGCACCTGGACCATCCGCCCGGGTATCGACCCGCTCCCCGTTCCCTACTTCTCCCGCGCCGAGGTCTGGTACGGCATCCACGTCGAACCCAACGGCGACCTCTGGCTCGCCGGCGCGCCCACCTTCATGTTCAACCCCGCCACCCTCGACGTCGCCTTCACCCCGGGCCTCGACGACTATCTCGAATCCATCGGCCTCGACGACTCCGACATCTGCGACGTCGCCGTCGACCCCATCGACGGCACCCTCGTCCTTACGACCCAGCGCCGCTCAGGCAACCCCAACGGCGCCCCCCCGGCCATCGTCCGCTACAACCGAACGACCGCCCAATGCTCCCTCATCACCCGCGACCCCATCCTGGCCGCCACCGAGCACTACGCCTCCATCCTCATCGAGCCTGACGGCACCATCTTCGTCTGCAACCGCAACGTCCTCGCGCGCATCCCGCGCGCCACACCCACGCCCATCCCCGACGGGCAGGTGCCCATCATCGCCGTCCCGCATCCAACCTACGCCCTCGGCCCCACCGCCGGGACGCTCTCGACGCAAAAACCACACGCCCTCGGCCGCGCCTGCACCGGCGAGATGCTCCTCCTTCACGCCTCGCTCTTCGCCAACGGCACCAACCCCGACGGCCTCACCATCGACAGCACCGTCTACGCCCTCTCCTCCTACAACCCAGCCTCCAACGCCATCACCGTCCACGTCCCCCAGGCCGCCGTTCATACCTACTCCCAATCCATGGGCCGCCAACCCTCCCCCATCGCCTTCAGCCCCGTGCTCCCGCCCGAGGCCGTTCTCGACGACGCCTGCATCACCGGCGGCGAAGCCGGCCACGCCCTCATCGCCAACAACTACTACCCCTACCACTGCATCTACGACTTCGACCTCGCCTCCGGCACGCCCACCGTCATCGAGCCGGCCACCCCGTGGCACCTCCGCGGCGCCGCCGATATTGCCTACCTCAACGGCTCCTGCAACCCGGGGCCGTCCTGCGACCCCGACGTCAACTGCGACGGGGCCGTCAACGGCCTCGACGTCGAAATCATGGAACTCGCCGTCGGCGGCGATACCACCGACTTCTGCCAGTCCGATACCGACTTCAATCAGGATGGGGCCTCCAACGGCCTCGACGTCGAGGCCGTCGAACTTGCCGTCGGCGGCTCGCCCTGCCCGTAATCGCACAACCCTTCCCCACCCGCCGAGACGGGGCGGGGGTGCCGCCATCTTGGGTGGCCCCCGTGCCGCGGCGGGCCTTCCTTCTGACTCAGTGCGACCCTTCCGTCACCCGCAGCACTTCCTGCACGGTGGTCATCCCCTGCGCGACTTTCCGCATCCCGTCCGCGCGCAGCGTCTGCATGCCCCGTTCGATGCACGTCCGCCGAAACTCGGCCACGTTCGGATTCCGCGCGATCAGGTCCCGCAACTGGTCGTCCACCACCAGCAACTCGTAGATGCCCACGCGGCCGGAATACCCCGTCTTCCGGCACTTCTCGCACCCCTTCGCCGTCCACATTTCATCCGCGTCCATGGAGTGCATCGCCAGGTACTCGGCCATGTCCTCGCTGGGCTTCTCCATCGCCTTGCACCCGGCGCACAGCCGCCGCAGCAGCCGCTGCGCCAGCACCCCGTTCACCGCCGCCCCCACCAGGAACGGCTCCAGCCCGATGTTCACCAGTCGCGTGATGCTCGCCGGCGCATCGTTCGTGTGCAGCGTACTCAGCACCAGGTGCCCCGTCAGCGCCGCCTGCACCGCCGTGATCGCCGTCTCGTGGTCGCGAATTTCGCCCAGCATGATCACGTCCGGGTCCTGACGCAGCAGCGCCTTGAGCGCCACGTCGAAGGTCATCCCCGCCTTCTCGTGCACCTGGGTCTGCGTGATCCCGTCGAGCGTGTATTCCACCGGGTCCTCGACCGTCGAGATGTTCGACGAGTTCCGGTCCAACTGCCGCAACGACGCGTACAGGGTCGTGGTCTTGCCCGACCCCGTCGGCCCGGTCACCAGGATGATCCCGTGCGGGGACTCGATCTGCTTCTTCCAGATCGTCAGCGTGTCCGGATCAAACCCCAGTTCGTCCAGCCCCACGCTGATCGATTTCTCGTTCAGGATGCGCATCACCGTCTTTTCGCCGCCCACGCTCGGGAGCGTCGACACGCGCAGGTCGATCTTCCGATTCTGCACCACGCACCGGATCCGCCCGTCCTGCGGGATGCGCCGCTGGTCGATCGCCAGCCCCGCCATGATCTTCAGCCGGCTCGTGATCGCCGCCGCCATCGCCGCCGGCGGGTTCAGACTCTCGTACAACTCCCCGTCGATCCGGAACCGCACCTTGATCTTCTTCTCGCTCGGCTCGATGTGAATATCGCTCGCCCCCTGCGTGATCGCCAGGTTGATGATGTGGTTCACGTACCGGATGACCGGGCCTTCCTCCGCCACCTTGCCCAGGTCCACCTCGTCGGCTTTCCCCGTATCCACCTGGACGTCCCCCTCCTGGACCTCCGCCAGGATCTCCGAAACGTCCACCTCCTGCTTCGTGTCGCCCTCCCCCACGATCTCCAGCGCGCCCTTGATGTCGAAGCCCGTCGTCAGCACGAACTTCACCGGCACGCCCGCCTTCGTCCGCACCTCGTCCAGCAGGAACGGATCGTCCGACCGCGTCGTCGCCACCACCAGCCGCGACCCGTCCATCCGCAGCGGGATCACCTGGTTCGCCTTGCAGAACCCCGGCGTCAGCCGCTGGAGCATCTTCCCGTCGATGCCCCCCTCCAGCCCCTTCTCGAAGTCGATCCGCTCGAACGCCATCCCGTGCAGGTCCGCCACCGCCTGCTGAATCGCCGCCTCGTCCGCCCCCTGCTCCACCAGCACGTCCGCCAGCTTCCGCCCCGGGCTGCTCCGCACCACCTGCTCCGCCGTCATCAGCCGGTCGCCACCGACCACCCCGCGCGCGATCAGCAACTCGCCCAGTTCGCGGCTGGCCGAGGGTCCATCCTCCGGCTTGTAGATCTCCGACAACGCCGGCCCCACGCTCGGCCCGGACGACGCGATCGTCCGCTTCACCGCCGGGTCCGCCACCACCGGCAGATTCGGCGTGTGGAACCCGCGCTGGTTCGCCGGCATGGACGGCAGCGGCGAAAACGACGCCTCCGCTTCGTCCACCCGATGCTTCTTCGCCGCGGCCTTGGCCTTCTCGCCCTTGCCGCCGCCCGTGGATGTGTCGTCCACCCCCAACTCGTTGAGGATGTCGTCGATGTTGTACTTGCCCACAGCCCGCCTCCCCGCGCCGTGCGGTTACTTCACGCCCTTCTTGGGCGCCGGCCCGAGTTTCACCGGCGACTTCTTCGGCGCGTCCGTGGTCCGCTCCGCGATCGTCAGCATGAACTCCTGCCCATCCGCCTTCACCATCACCCCGCGACCCTCGATCGCCACCACCTCGAAGAACTCGCCGACCGTGTCCCCCACCCGCACCGTCCGATCATCGATCCGCGCCAGCGGCACGCGCCCGTCCATCACGCTCTGCAGCCGGATATTCCCCAGCGCCGTCTCCAACTCCTGCCGGCGAGCCTCCGCCCGCTCCGCCGCCTGCCGCGCCGCCAGTTCCTCCGGGTTCACCGGCGTGGTCAGCCCCGTCGGTCCGGGGGTCACCACCGCACGTCCCGAATCCAGCATGAACGGGCTCTTCCCGAACTCCCCCAGCGCCACGTCCAGCGGCGTCTGGATCCGCGACAGGTCCGCCATGATCCGCGCGTACGTCCGCGCCTTCTCCGCGTCCGGCTCGCTGTAATCCACCTTCAACTCCGTAAACGTGACTCCCACCCGCGTCCCCTCTCGACGCATCCACCACAACGACACCGCCGAGACCGTCAGCACCAGCAGCAGGATCACCAACTGCGTCGAGGTCCGGCCGCCACGGTTCTTGCGTTTCCCCGCCAGGTCCTCCGGCGACAATCCCGCGAACGGGGTCGGTTCGGCCGCTCCCGGCATGCTCAACTGTTTGCTCTCCGGTCCGCTCACGATGCCCCTCCCTTCGCCGCCGCCACCGCCGGCGCCTCATCCTGGAAATAGATGCTCAGCGTGAACTCCGCCTTCAACTCCGTGTCGTCCTTGTTCTGCCCCGTGATCTTCAGATCATGCACCCGCGTGATCCGCGGCAACTTCTCCACCTGCGCCAGGAACGTGAAGAAGCCCACGAACGACCCCGTCACTTCCATCTCCAGCGGCTGCTCCATGTAGATCCCGCTCGGCACCGGCTTGCTCGACTTGATCGCCGGCGGCTGCAGCCCGCTCGTCACCGCGATGTCCGACACCCGCCGAACCAGCGCGTCGATCTCCTTCCCGCTCGGCAGCCGCTGCTCGATCATCTGCACGCTCCGGCTGATCTCCTGGTTCGCCCGGTTCAGGTCCGCGTCGCGCTCGCCCAGTTCCGCCAGCTTCGCCAGGTACTTCTCCTTCTGCTCGCACTCCGCGCGGTCCAGCGTCAACTTCGCGTTCGTCGGCCGGAACACCAGGTAATAACTCGACAGCGGCAGCCCCACCACCACCACCAGCACGCACGCCGTTCGCACGCCAAGGTTCATCGGTTCATCTCCTTCTCGCTCACGCTCGCCGTCGGCTTGCCCGGCGCGCTCGTCTCCTCCGCCGTCCGACGCTGCCGCGACGCCACCAGCGCCTGCAACGACGCCGACAGCGCCGCCGTGTCCAGGTCCGACCGCACCGCCGCCGTGATCTGGAACTTCCGCAACTCCCGGTCGCTCTCCTTCGCTTCCCGGATGAACGACATCTCCACCCGTTCCAGCACCGGCGACGACTTCAGCGACGCGAGGTAGTCCGCGATGTCCTGGTTCCGCACCGCCGTGCCCTCCAGCGTCAGCGCGTACGTGAACCGCGGCACCTGCGGCTTGGGCCGCTCCGGCTCCTTGGGCGCGTCCCCGCGGATCGTCGTCGCCACCTTCCCCGCGATCGATTTCACCGCCGGCGGCTTCGGCGTCGCCGTCGGCGCGGGAACCTCCACCTTCGGCCTCGTGCTCTTCACGTGCAGCAGGTCCAGCCGCATGTCCGCCGGCATCCGGAACGTCAACTCCGCCATCACCGCCCACCGCGGCACCTTCTCCACCAGCGCCGCCGTGATCTCCGCCTTCTCCATCATCTGCGCCTGCGCGGTCTCCAGCGCCTTGAGCTGCTCGATCTTCCGCCCCGCCTCCTCGAACTGCTGGTTCACGAACGTCTTGCGCTTCGCGACCTGCTCCACCGTCTGCTTCGTCACCACGAACGCGCCCATCACCGCCGCCAGCACCACCGCGAAGAGCGCCAGCGTGATCACGTTCGCCCGGCTCTCCGCCTTCGCGCGGATGTAGTCCTCGGGCAAGAAACTGTTGTTCGCCGGCATGCCCGGCTTGAATGGATTGCTCATCGTTCTCGCCCCCGTTACAGGTCCGTCGGACTCAGGCACAACCCCAGCGGCACGCACCACCCGGGTTGGGCCTGCTTCATGTCAATCCCCAGCGCCGGCTCGCCGCCCGTCCGCCCCACCCGGGCCAGCGGATCGGCCATCTGCGCCGACACTTTCAACGCCTGCGCCACCCGCTGGCACAATCCCAGCGAACGCGCCTCCCCGCCCACAAACACCGCACGCTCCACCTTCATCTCCGGGAACTGCGCCGCGTGGTACCGCAGACACATCGAGACTTCGTCCGTCAGCATCTCCAGCGGCTCGCTCAGGTCCACCCCCTCCGGGTTGAACCCCGCCAGAGGCTGGCTCATGAACTCCGCCGAGAACCCCGGCATCGTCCGCTCCTCGCCCCGTCGCTCCTCGCCGATATGCCCCCCCAGGGGCGCCCCCGCCGCCACGGGCGAGGCCTCGCGCATCGCCACGGACACCGCCCGGCCCGCGGTCATCCGCGCCTGCCGCGCTTCCTCTTCCCCGCACTTGAGCTGCTTCATCACCGCCGCGTCAAAGTGCACCCCGCCCACCCCGATCACCCGCGCGAACGCCATCGCCGGACCGTGCGCGATCAGCACGCTCGTGCTCGACGCCCCGATGTCCAGGTACAGCGTCGCGACGAGCTGATCCCCCTCGCGCCGCCGCACCGCGTCGAACGCCCGCAGCAACGCGCTGAACTCCGTGTGCATCCCCACCGGCTCCAACTTCGCCTGCATCAACCCGCGCATCAGCCGGTCCACCACCTCGCGCGGCGTCGCGATGACCGCGACCTCCGTCTTGCCCCCCGTCTTCGCCCCCTCCACCTCGAAGTACCGGTACACCACCGCCGACGGGTCGCACTGCAACTGCACCGGCACCGCCGCCGCCACCAGGTCCTCCACCTCCACCCCGTCGTGCTTCGGAAACTGCAGGTGCTTGCACACCACCGACCACGACGGAATCGCGCACACCGCGCGCTTCCCCTTGAAGCCCCCGTGCCGGATCAGCTTCGGCAACGCCTCCAACTGAAACTCCAGCCGCTTCGTGTGGTTCGTCCACAGGTCCGCCGGCGTCTCCAGGCATGCCGCCGCCACCAGCGGCAGCGTCGCCTCCGACGTCACCTGCAGCACCTTCAGGCTCCCCACGCCAAAGTCCACCGCGATCGGCAGCCCGTGCACCGCCCGCGAGGGCGACGCCGCCGCCAGATGACGCGTCATCTGCTTCGACAACTTCTTGAATGGATTGCGGAATCCAAAGCTCATGGGCGTCGCGGCTCCGTGCACACCGGCATCCCAGTGCATCGGACCGCCACGCGGCACGATTCATGACGCCCTCGCCCCCATCAGCCCCACATCCCGCCCCATCCTCACAACCCGCCCACCCGCTACGGCGCCGCGTCCGCCACCGCGCGCACACCCGGGCCGATAACCCGCGCCATCACCTCCAGCGCCCCGCGCAGGTCCCACCCCTGCCGTTCCCGCGCCCCCGTCTGGTTGCTGATCACCCGCACCTCGCCAAAGCCCACCCCTATCCGTCGGGCCACAAGCCCCACCGCCGCCCCCTCCATCGCCTCCGCCACCGCGCCCGTCCGACGGACCATCTCCGCCGCCTGCGCATCCGTCCCCGAGCACGCCGACACGCACGCGATCACGCCGCGCACGCCCTCCACCCCGCGCAGCGCGTCCGCCACCCATCCATCCATCTCCACCCCCATCCCGCCATCAACCACCGGAAATCCCACCCGCGCCAGGTCCTCAAAACCCGCCGGCGTCATCACCCCCTCATCCGCGAACTCGCTCCTCGTCCCCACCACCACCGCGCCCACCGCGGGCCCCCCGGGCAGCGCCCCCGCGATCCCCACGCTCAGCACCGCCGCGTACGCCCCGGGCGCCACCGCCCGCGCCACGCACCCCGCCGCGTTCGCCTTCCCCACCCCCGTCATCACCACGTCCACGCCCTCGCCCCCGCGGACGACCTCCCACAGGCCCGGCGTGCCCTCCAGGCCCAGCCCGCGCAGCGCCGCCGCCGCCTCCTTCGGCGCCGCCACCGCCACCAGCACGCGCCCCCGTCCGACGGAGTGTCCAGGCCTCTGCATCTTCAAGATTAGGGGTTCGGGCGCGCACGGTGCGCGCTCGACGGGTTCTACCATCCCCGCGTCAGGACGGAACGGAGACCTTCATGCCCCAGCCACGCGCTCACCGCACGCCACGCCGCGGCAGCATCCTCTGGTGGGTGCTCGGTATCCTCGCGCTGGGCGGCATGCTCGCCGGCCTCGTCGCCACGCTCGGCAAGCGTGAGCAAGCCCACGGCGGCCCCCAATCCGCCGACCGCGCTCCCGCCGCCATTCTCTCCTTCGACGTCTCCACCAGCGCCACCGGCGAACTCGAGGCCCGGGAACGCATCGAGATCCGCAGCCCCCTCGACCAGGACTCCACCATCATCCAGATCGCCCCCGAAGGCTCCTGGGCTTCCAAGGGCGACCTCCTCATCCAACTCAACGCCGATCCCATCCTCCAGAAAATCGACGACGAGGCCCTGCGCCTCCGCACCGAACAGGCCGAGCTCGGCACCGCCCAGACGCAGTACAACATTCAGGAAAAGGACAACGAGGCCAAGGTCCGCCAGGCCGAACTCAAGGTCTCGCTCGCCCAACTCGCCCTCCAGCAATGGCGCGAGGGCGACGTCAAGAAAAAGCGCCAGGACCTCGAACTCAACATCGACAAGGCCACCCTCGAACTCGACCGCCTGGCCCAGCGCTACCTCCGCAGCCAGGAACTCTTCGACGAGGACTTCGTCAGCAAGGACGAGCGCGACCGCGACGAGGTCGCCTACATCGAGGCCATCTCCGCCTACACCACCGCCCTCCTCGCCCGCGACGTCTACGAGCAGTACGAACTCGTCATGCAGGAAAAGAACAAACTCTCCGACCTCGAAGAAGCCCTCGCCGAACTCGAACGCGTCAAACTCACCAACGCCAACGAACTCGCCAACCGACTCACCCGCCTCGAAGCCCAGCGCGAACGAACCTCCATCGTCGAAAAACGCCTCGAAAAACTCCGGAAAGATCAGGCCGCCGCCACCCTCCGCGCCCCCTCCGACGGCCTCATCGTCTACGCCACCTCCATGGAACGCGGCGGCTTCGGCCGAGGCGGCGACAACACCCCCCTCCAGATCGGCCAGCAGGTCTACCCCAACCAACTCCTCATGATCCTCCCCAACACCACCGAGATGATCGCCGCCGTCCGCGTCAGCGAATCCCTCGCCGGCAAGGTCCGCCCGGGACAGTCCGCCCTCGTCCGCGTCGACGCCGCCGGCGGCCAGTCCTTCGCCGGCCGCGTCGAGTCCATCGGTGTCATGGCCGAAACAGGCGGCTGGCGCGACCCCAACCTCCGCGAATACACCGTCCGCATCGCCCTCCAGCAATCCACCACCCCCCTCAAACCCGCCATGCGATGCGAGGCCTCCATCATCCTCGACCGCGCCGCCGACGCCCTCGCCGTCCCCGTTCAATCCGTCTTCTCCGACGGCCCCATCCACTTCGTCTACACCCCGCGCGGCGCCTCCTTCGTCCGCACCCCCGTCAAACTCGGCCGCCGTTCCGACTCCAAGGCCGAAATCCTCGCCGGCCTCAAGCCCGGCGACGTCGTCCTCATCCGCGAACCCTCCCCCGGCGAAATCCTCGCCCAACCTTGGGCGCCCGACGCCCTCAAAGCCCTCGGCTACGCCCTCGACGACGACGGCCGCCCCATCCCCAACACCCCGCCCCCCAACCCCGACCTCGTCCCCGCTCAACCAGCCGCCTCTCAACCAAACTCCCCCGGCCGCGCCAATCCCTCCGGCGAATCTCGCCCCGGTGGCGGCAACCGCCAACCAGGCCAACGCCCCCCCGGCGGCAGCGGCGGCGGCGGTCAACCTCGCCGAAACAACTAGTTTTGGTGTAATCCACCTTGGGCGACCCGCCTTGGGTAGCACGCCTCTCCGCGGCGGGAGTCGCCCCTACGCCGCCGATTCCGCATTGGCATCAATGCGGGACTGCCGTATACTGCCATCATGCTTGTACATGTACTCGTGTTTGTATTACTGCTTCAACCGCAGATCGATTCTACAGCGGCGACTCGAAATGCAGAAATTCAGGTCTCAGAACCAACACCATCACTTGATCGACTCTCCTTGACACAACGAAATTTGGTCGAAAATTTTGCGAAAAGCTGCCGACGATTTGGAGACGGATCTATTTGGTCGCATGCAGTTGATGACGAGTTCAAGAAGCTTCCTGCAAATCGACCGATACGAGAGGCGTATTTGCTTAACACGGCCCCGCGTTGGAGTCGATTGGGATCTACTGATACTGCTCAAAGCGAAGAAGAAGTACATCGCACGATAGAGACTAAGGATGTTCGATCGCAACTCGGCGATGCAATCTACTTCGATCAAGCATCCGTTCTGCATGCTACAGACTTCGGAATTGTTGTGGATACAGGTCTATCCGCCATACTACTCGATGCAACTGGAACGCTAAAGAGTGCCCGGCCTGGGGCCACACTCCCCCCATTTGCGGCAGTTCACGATGGAAAGCAAGAGGACTATTTGGTTCCGGGATTACCACGCCGCGATAAGGGCGGAGGGAAGGCTCCAGCAGGATCGCCGCGCGAACTAGATTCGATGATACTTCAGAATGGATCTGGACCGAAGTACGGACTCGAACCAGCGACCTGGGTCAGATTGCCAAAATGGCAAGAAATTCAACTGCCTCGGTCAAGGATACATCGCAAATCCGAACCAGTGAGCGGAGAGTTGATTGCAAGTTTAGTACTCAATGGACAAATCGATGGAATTCCATTGTTTAAAGCGAAACGCACTTCGCGCAATGGACTTATCTATTGGACGTGGGATGAACAAACACTGAAACTTAGATTTTCCGATTGATTCGTCGAATAAGAAACTACATTGAAATCCTCCAACAGAGTATTCAAGATGTGCTTTGAGTTTCGACGACATATGATCATCACGTATAGGTTGTCATGAAATCATCACGGTGTAGGTATTGACAACTTGCTCATCACGGACGGCCTTTGTCCGCGCCCCTACGCCGCCTTCTCTTCCATCGGTGTCGACGCCAGCCCCATCCGCCGGTGCGCCGCCAGCAGGTCAAACTCCCCCTCGTACGCCGGCTCGAAGTTGTCCTCCGCCACCCGCTCCCCGCCCACCGACTCGATCGAAAGCCCCTCCACCCGCGACAAATCAATCTCCTCGCCCGCGCGCCCCGCGACCCCGTACGGGTCCACCACCCGCACCACCGGTCGGCAAGGCCGCCCCGGCGTCCTCCCCACCACCGCCGCGCGCCGCCCATCGCTCAGCGTCACAAGCATCCCCGGCCCGTACGCCGGCGCCGCCCCCAGCAACGCCGCGAACACCACCGGATCGATCGCGCCGCCCAGCGTCGCCTCGCGCACGCGCCGCAGCGCCCGCACCGCCGGCTCCACGCGACCGCCCCGATACCGCGCCCGATCAAACACGTCCGCCGCCGCCGTGATCCGCGCGAACACGTGCACCCCCGAACCCCGCGGCGACACGCACGAGCCGCCCAGGTGCGGCAGGCACGGAAATCCCTTCCCGTCAAATCGCTGATGGTGGTGCAGCACCACCCCCGCCGCCGCCGGCTCCAGCCGATCCTTCACCATCGCGAACCCCAACGGCACGTGCTCGCGCCACGCCTCGTCGGTTTCATCCCCCGTCGCCTCCCACCGCGCCAGCACCTCCGGCGCCAGCCGCGTCATCCCAAGGTCGTGGAACATCGCCCCCACGCCCAGCGGCGACAAGTCCTTCGCCACCGCCGACGACAGCCGCGACCGCTCCCGCACGATGTACGAATCCAACTGCAACCCCATGAGCACGCTCAGCGCGCACACCGCCGACCCGTGCCGCCCCAGTTCATTCGCCCCCTGCATCTCCCCCATCAGCATCGCCGCCTTCGGGTTCTCCAGCACCCGCTCCAGCATCCCCCCCACCGCGCGTCGGTACGCCCCGAAGTCCAACTCCACGTCCGTCTGCGCCATCACCGCGTCGAACGACGCCGACAGGTCCGCCGTCAACTCCCGGCACGCCGACTCGAACTCCGGGTTCACGTACTGCGCCAGGTCCTCCAGCCCCGGGTACCGCACCCACACCTCGCGCACCTTCATCGCGCGCAGCCGATCCACCGTCGAGGTTTCCAGCCGCGCCCCGTCCCGCAGCAGCATCGCGCGCGGCGACGTCGGGTGCGGGATCCCCCGCGCCAGCACCATCCCCGCCCGCGCCTCCCCAATACTCACCCGGAGCATCACCCGTTCTATCGTCGCAACGCGTCCCGCCCGCGAACCGCGACGCCGCGTCGCTCGCCCGCTCAGCCGCGCACCCCGCGCCCACGCCATGCGCGGCGCGCCTTATCGGCCTTCCCCCATCAACTCGAACCGCCCCGGCGGCTTCACGCGCACCACCACCACCTGCCGACGCGATCGCCCCACCGTCTCCCCTTCCGAACGCATCAACGCCTCGCCCAGCGTCACCATCGGCGGCGCCTCCGGCCCGATGTGCGGCACCACCGTGTCCGCGCGCCGCCTCGCCTCCACGCCCCACTCCTCCCCCGGCGATTCCGGGATCACGAGCAGCGCCATCCCCTCGCCGACCACCGCCGTCATCCACAAGCGATCAAACACCAGCGTCTCCCGCGAGGGAATCGCGGGCCCTCCCAGCGTCACGCCCCCCGTCTCCCCCTGCCATCCCGACACGTGCCGCGGCACGGCTTCCACCACCACCACCGCCCGCGGGTGCCCCGATTCATCCTCACGCCCCTCGGGGTCCGGCATCCCCCACGCCCGCAGCGACAGCATCACACGCCCATCCCGAATTGTCACCGGGCCGTTGTCCAGCCCCACCGTCATCCCCCCGCGCGGCACCGCCACCCGCGCCACGTCCTGCCACCGCGACCCGTCCCCCAACCGCTCCCGCTGCACCGGCCCCACCACGTTCATCCGTGCCCGTACACCCTCCACGGCCTCCGGCATCAGCGCCACCACCCGAAGCCCGTTCGCACGCCACACCCCGAGCACCCCCGCATCGATCGGCGCCGGACGCCCTTCCAAGCCCGCCAACACCGTCCGCAACGGCTGGCCCCCCGGCGGCCCCGCGTCATCCACCACCCACCACTCCACCTCCACACCGTCCTCCATCGGCGCCGCATCCGGCCCGCCCTTGGCCGCCCGCGGCGACGATGCGCACGACATCGCCCACGTCGCGCACCACGCCGCCACCGCCGCGACGAGCACCCGCCCCGCCCCGCGCCTCCTCCGTGTTGTCCTGATGCCAGCCTTCATCCGGCCCGCTCCGCTCGCATGTCCCGCGCGCTACGCCGGATCGAACGTGTTCACCCGGTCGATCAACGCCCGGATCAACCCGTACTTGTGCTTCGTGTGGTGGAAGACCAGCCGCGGCAACTCGGGGTGGTCGTCTTCGCCCTCCAGCGGCCCCATCACCTGCCGGATGCCCCCCGACTTCACCAGCACCTTGAACTCCGACTCCAGCGCCGCCACGTCCGCCGCCCGCAGCGCCCGCTTCAGCCGGATCACGAACTGGTCCCGCACGTACCGCGACGAGTGATACACCCGGTAGAACCGCACGATGTGGTCCGCCGCGTCCCGCGCGTCCTTCGCCAGGTAATAAATCACCGGGTCCTCTGCGCTGATCCACCCGCGACCCAGCAACTGCTCCTTCACCCATCGGTCCCACGACCGCCAGTAATCCCCGCCCGCCCCCTCCACCATCACGATCGGCATCGGCGAACTCTTCCCCGTCTGCACCAGCGTCAACGCCTCGTACGCCTCGTCCATCGTCCCGAAGCCGCCCGGAAACAGCGCCACCGCCTCCGCCTGCGACACGAACATCAACTTCCGCGTGAAGAAATACCGGAAGTTGATCAACTTCTCGTCCCCCGCGATCACCGAGTTCGCCGTCGTCTCGAACGGCAGCCGGATCGCCACCCCGAACGACGACTCCCGCCCCGGGCCGACGTGCCCCGCCTTCATGATCCCCAGCCCCGCCCCCGTGATGCTCATCCACCCGGCCTCGGCCATCAGCCGCGAAAACTCCACGCACGCCGCGTAGTCCGGGTGCTCCTCCGGCGTCCGCGCGCTCCCGAAGATCGTCACCTTGTGCGGCTCGCGGTACCGCGCGAACACCCGGTACGCGTACCGCAACTCCTTCACCGCGTTCGTGAACAACTTGATCTCGCCCGTGTCGCGACCGTCCGGGATCAACTTCAACGCCGTCTGCACCAACTCCCGGACCAGCCGCGCCTCGAACGTGCCCGGCTTCCCGCCCGTCGCCTCGATCAGCCGCTCAATGGCTCCCACCACCGCCGGCTCGTCCGCGCGACGCGCCACCGGACTCTCCGGCCCCTCCGTCAACCCCTCCACCTTGTCCGTTCGATCGTCCAGCGGCATAAGCCCCCATCCTAGTGCCCCCGCGCCTCACCCGCCCGGTTTCACCGGCGCCGCCTCCTCGCGACGAACCGTCCCCCGACGGCCACGACCCTCGATCGCATCCAACCGTCGCTCCTGCTCATCCCGCTCCCGCCCGATCAACCGCCCCACGAACCGGCTCGTCCCCCCCAGCGCGCTGATCGCCAGCACCGGCTTGCCCAGCGTCCCCTCCGCGCGCACCGCCATCAACTCGTCCCGGATCCCCTCCAGCACCGCCGTCACCAGCGGGATCCGGCTCCGTGCCCGCGGCCGGAACCGCATGTCCAACGCCATCCCGGGCCACGTCACCGTCCCGTACCCCACCACCTCCACGCTCGGCGAGTACACCGACAGCGACTCGAAGTTCAGGTACGCGCCCCGCACATAAAACTCCCCCTCCGCGTAGTCCACCGTCTCGTTCAGCGGCAACTGGAGATTCGTCATCCGCACCAGCGGCACCAGCAGCGGGAAGTTCACCACCCGCCCCCCCGACACCGCCCCCACGCCGCGCCCGCGACGCGACGACACGTCCCCCACCGTCCCGCCCATCGTCACCACCGCGTCGAGCAACCCGCGCGATCCGTCCGGCTCCTCCTCCATCGCGCTCGCGCCCGTCGCCGCGTAGTCCGCCAGCACCGACGCGAACCGCGCCCCGCTCACCCGCACCTCCGCCTCAAAATCCCGCTTCCCATTCCCCCCCGGCGCGCTCACCTTCGCCTCCCCTGTCACCCGACCCCCATGACACGCCGCCGAGAAGTGCGGCATAAGCACCCGCCCGTCCTCCAGCCCCACCACGCGCACCCGCGCCCCGGACACCTCCAGCCCCGACGCCGCCATCCGATCCATCACGCCAAGAACCTCGAACGACACCCCCGACGCTCCCCGCTCCTGCAACGCCGAAAACTCCACCTCCCCCGACGCACGTTCGATCTCGACCCCCGCGTCCAGCGACGCCCCCTCCACCCGCCCGCGCCCCTCCACTTTCAGCGACGTCAGCGCCCCATCCGCCCCGTACGTCAACGCGATCGTCATGGGCGACACCACGACCGCGCCCGTCACCCCCGCCGCGAGGTCCTCGCTCGCCCGCCGCACGCCCTCGGGCATCACCGCCCGCAGGTCCGGCGTGAGCGACGACGCGTCCACCCGGCACGCCGCCGTCAGTGCGGTCTCCCCGCCCGCACGCGTCACCCACACCCCCTCCGTCTCCACCTTCCACGTTGGCGCCTCCAGCACCAGGTCGCGCACCCGCCCCTCTCCAGGCCCGAACTCGATCGCGCCCCGCACGCGCGGAAACTCCACGTCCACCCCGCCGAACTTCACCATCAGCGACCGCGGCCTCACCGCGCCCGCCGCCGACCACGCGCGCCCTTCCGCGCCGTCCCGCGGCGACATCGCCGCCTCAAAGTCAAACCCCCCACGCACGTCCGAATCCTTGAAGAACCCCGCCAGCCGCGCCGGCGCCGACGCCCCCGCGATCGCCCGCACCAGCGGCGATTCAAACCGTCCTTCCGCCAACCCCACCTTCAGCACGCCGTCCGCCGGCCCCCCGTCCGTCCCCATCGGCCCGTCCAGCGTCAACGTCCCCACATCCTGCCCCTCGAACCGCGCCGGCGCACTGAACCCCGCAAACCTCAACACTCCCGCGCCCTCGCCCGTGCGTTCCATCAACACCAAACCCGCCGAGCGCGGAAGCGTCACCCGCCCGCCCTCCACCACGAACGACGCCTCCTTCGCCTCCGACGCTTCCACACGCGTTTGGATCCCTCCGCCCTCCTCGCGCGACACCACCGCCCGCAGCGACACCCGCCCCGCCGGCGCGAACCTCGCCCGCAGCGACTCGATCTCCCCCGCCGCCTCCGCCGCGCTCAGCCGCACGAAATCCTCCACCCGCGTCCGCGTCTCCAGCCCCGGCAGCACCGCCTCCACGTGCAGCGCACCGTCCTCACGACGCCGATCCGCCTCCACCCGCACCTCGCAGGGTGATTCTCCCGCCGCGCCCTCGCCCACCGCGCCGACCACCCCGCGCACCGCCACCGACGCGTGCGACTCACTCACCTCCGCCGTCACCGCCGCCCGACGAACCTGCGCCCGCACCGCGCCGCCCGGCCCCTTCGCCCCGAGCGTCAGCCCCGACCCAGTTACCTTGACCACGAACGCTGCGCCGTCCCCCTCGGGCTTTACCTCCGCCCCCAACTCCACCTCCCCCGTCCATGCGATTGCGCCCAGCACATCCCGCGCCGCCCGATCGCCGATCTTCGCCCCCGCCGGCACCGCGTGCGTCAGCAGCCGCGTCACCGGGACCCCCGACGCCCGCACGACAATCGTCGGCACGAACGGCGCCCCGGGGTCCGCCAGCGCCGAAAGGTCCGCGCGCGCTTCGACCGACGCGCTCCCCCCCTCCAGCCCGGTGAACGTCCCCCCGCGCACCACCGCCTCGTGATCCTTCTTCACGATCGTCGCGCCCCGCGCGATGATCGGGTACCCCACCACCTCCGGCAGCAGCCGCGCCTCGTGCAGCGTGATCGTCACCTCGTCATGCCAGTTGTCGTCCCCCGGCCCCGCGTCACGCGTGACCAGCGCATGCACGTCGATCGTCCCGCCCATCTCGAACCGCGGCCCCGCCCCCTTCCCCCCGCTCGTGATCAGCCCCGCCTCCACCAACTCCGCGTGCCGCGCCTCGCTGAATAACTCGTCCATCAGCCGCCCGCGCGCCGCCATCGCCCCGCGAAGCGTCCCGTCGATCGGGATCCCCGTCGCCTTCACGTCCACCCGCACCTTCGCGTCCTCGGTGATCGGCGTGATCTCCCCCGTCGCCGTCACCCGCACCCCGCCGGGCGCCTCACCCTCGATCCGCTCGATCACCACCCGCTCGTCATCGAACGTCACCCGCCCCGCCAGGTTGCGGAACGGGTACGCGAACCGCTCGAACGCCGCCGTCATCCCGCGCAGCGTCAACGCCCCGCGCACGCTCACCGCCGCGCCCGCCTTCGCCCGTTCAATCGTCACCACCGCGTCCACCCGCCCCGTCGGGTCGGAAAACTGCTCCAGCCGCCGACGCACGATCCCCGGCGCGAACTTCAACACCTCCGGCCGCTGCGCCAGATGCAGATCGTCACACCGCACCACGCACCGGAACGCCCCCTCCGCGCTCGTGCCGTCCGTCCGCAACTCCACCGCGTACTTCAGCCCCTCCACCTCCCCCGTCAGGTCCGCTTCCACCCCCTGCCCCGTCAGCCCCACGGTTCCACGCACGTCGCGCATCCGCAACTTCTTTCCAACGTCCCGCGGGTCCACCGGCACCGATTCTCCCCGCGCGTTCTCCGACGGCTTCACCTCCACCGGCAGCGTCAGCGACACCCCCTCCACCCGCGCCCGCGCCGACACCGCCCCGTCGTACCGGTACGTCAGCGTCGTGTCCCTCACCTCCCCTTCCAACGCCAACCCCGCGTACGCCTCGCGGATCGGCCCGGGCATCGACTCCGGCCCCCACGACGACAGCCGCACCACCCCCAACTCCAGCCGCACCTCGTCCTTCCCCACCACCCCCGTCAACTGCACCGCGCCCGGCCCCATCACCGGCTCGCCCCGTTCATCCACTTCCATGAACGAGATCCGCATCCCCCCCGCCTTGTCCGTCCCGTGCGCCACCTCGCCCGCCACCGGGATCCGCCGCAACGCCCGGTACGCCTCACCCGCCCCATGCTCCCCCAACTCCACCACCCCGCCTCGAACCACCACCTGCGGCACTTCCACCGCGCCACCGCCCGTCGGCTTCCGCAACCCCGCCACGTTCAGGCTCTCGTCCTCCACCGATTGGCTCAGCCGCGCCATCGGCCGCTCGAGCACCACCCGCTTCACCCGCGGCCTGCCCGTCAGCACCGACCCCCACTCTACCTCCGCCTCGATCCGCGCCGCCCGGAACACCACCCCGCCCTCGCCCGCCACCCCCGGCGCCCTCACCTCACAGTCCTCCACCGTCACCTTTCCCGCCCCCGTCACCTCCACCGACCGCACACTGACCTCGCCCCCTGTCGCGTCCTGAAGCCCACCAACCACCACCCGCCGCACGATCAGCCCGCGCGTCGCCCAGAACGTCCCCACGAACACCACCACCACGATCCCCGTGATCGCCAGCCGCCGCCCCCACCGCCGCCGCCTTCTCGTGCCCGTCCCGTCCATACCCGTTCCTTTCGCGATCACGCCGACCAGCATCCTACGAGCCGCGAGCGTCCGCGAGCGGGTGCGTAACTCCCTACGAGCCGCGAGCGTGAGCGAGCGGGTGTTTCCCCCACCCACGCCCCGGCGCGCACGCCGAACCGCCTTGTGGTATCACTTCCCTATGCGCAGCCTTCTCACCCTCCTCGCCGTCGCGCTCCTCGCCATCCCCGCCCGCGCCCAATCCATCCTCCCCGACCTCATCCGCACCTACCAGGCCGACGCACGCTTCGTCTCCCGCTTCCACGCCGTGGAGTGGTCCGAGGGCCGGTTCGACCGCCTCGACCGCTTCTACACCGAGTCACTTGCGGCCCTCGACGCCCTCGCCTATGACGCCCTCTCCATCGCCGACCGCATCGACTGGCACCTCCTCCGCCGCCACATCCGCTGGCGTCAAGCCTCCCTCGCCCTCGACCGTCGCCGCCTCGAGGAAATGCAGCCCGTCATGCCCTTCCGCGCGGCCATCCAGGAACTCGAACTCGCCCGCCGCCGCATGGACCCCTGCGACCCCAAGGCCGCCGCCGTCTCCCTCTCCGACGCCGCCGAACAGGCCAAGAAAACCCGCGAACGCGTCGAGGCCGGCCGAAAGCCCGAGGCCGACCGCCCAGCCGACGCCATCATCGTCTCGCCCATCCTGGCGAAACGCGCCGCGGGCGCGATCGACAACCTCGCCTGGACCCTTGACCGCTGGGCCGCGTTCTACGACGAGTTCCAGCCCGACTTCACCTGGTGGACCCGCCGCCCGCGCGAAGATTGCCAGCGCGAACTCCGCGACCTCGCCCGCCTCCTGCGCGAGGAGATTGCCGGCATCAAGGGCAAGGACGAGGACCCCCTCATCGGCGACCCCATCGGCGCCGACGGCCTCAAGGCCGACCTCGAAGGCGAGGCCCTCTGCTACACCCCCGAAGAACTCATCGCCATCGGCGAGCGCGAACTCGCCTGGTGCGAAACCGAACTCAAGAAAGCCGCCGCGGACCTGGGCTTCGGCGACGACTGGAAGGCCGCGCTCGCGAAGGTGAAAGATCAGAACCTGCCCCCCGGCGAGCAGGACGACTTCGTCCGCGACGAGGCCCGCGCCGCGATCAAGTTCCTGAAGGACCGCGACCTGCTCACGATCCCCCCGCTCTGCGAGGAATCCTGGCGCGTCGAGATGCACTCCATCGAGACGCAGCGCACGCTCCCCTTCGCCGTGTACGGCGGTCAATACATGGGCGTCTCCTACGCCGCGGGCTCCATGCCCCACGCCGACAAACTCATGTCCATGCGCGGCAACAACAAGCACTTCACCCACAACGTCACCCCGCACGAACTCATCCCCGGGCACCACCTCCAGGGCTACATCGAGGACCGCGTCCGCCCCTACCGCGGGCTCTTCTCCACCCCCTTCCTCGTCGAGGGGTGGGCCCTCTACTGGGAGTTCCGCTTCTGGGAACTCGGCTGGCCCGGGGCCACCGGCCTCGACCCCGCGATGGACCGCATCGGCATGCTCTTCTGGCGGGCGCATCGGGCCGCGCGGATCATCGTCTCGCTCATGTTCCACCTCGGGCAGATGACCCCGCAGGAGATGATCGACTTCCTCGTGGATCGCGTCGGGCACGAACGCAGCGGCGCCACCGCCGAGGTCCGCCGCTACATCGGCGGCGACTACTCGCCCCTCTACCAGTGCGGGTACATGCTGGGCGGCATCCAGATCCGCGCCATGCACCGCGAACTCGTCGAATCGGGCCGCATGACCGAGAAGCAGTTCAACGACGCGGTCCTCGCGGAGAACTCGATTCCCATCGAGTTGATGCGGGCGGGGTTGAAGGGGGAGACGCTGCCCAAGGATTGGAAGCCGCGGTGGCGGTTTGCGGATTAGGCACTCGCCGCAGGTCGATCGAGCGGAAGTGGCGTCCGTACGGGACGATGATCTTCGGGGCACATCCTCCCGGCTCGGAGAGCCGGGCTGCCCAGACTACCGCCCCTTGCTGTCCCCCCGCGCGAAGATGCTCGCCACGTAGTTCAGCACGTCCGTCGCGCTCGTCTCGTTGTACCCGAAGTTCTTGATCAGCCGCTGCTTCACCACGTCGATTTTCTTCTGCGTCTCGTCATCGACGACGCTCGACACGAGGTTCTTCAACTTGATCGTGTCCCGCTGATCCTCGAACAACTTGAGTTCCAGCGCGCGGTACAGCCGCGCGTTCGTGTTGTACTCGAACTTCTTCCCGTCCAGCGCGAGCGCCCCGATGTAGTTCATGATCTCCTGCCGGAAATCATCCTTCCGGCTGTCGGGGATGTCGATCTTCTCCTCGATGCTCCGCATGAGCCGCTCGTCGGGCTCCTCGTCGCGCCCGGTGTACTTGTTCTTCACCCGTTCCTTCTGCGTGTACGCCCGCACGTTCTCGATGTAGTTCGCGCACAGCCGCCGGATGGCGTCCTCGTCCGCCGAGATCGCCCGCTGCACCTCGCCCTTGATGATGTCCTCGTACTCCTCCTTCACCACGCTCAGCAGTTCCCGGTAGCGCTTCCGCATGTTCTCGTCGCTCAGCAGCGAGTGGTGGCTCAACCCGCTCTCCAGCTCGTTCATCACCATGAACGGGTTGATCCCCTTGTCCTCCAGGGCCTGCCGGCTCACCAGCGCGTTGCTCACCTTGTCCTGCACGTACCGCGGCGAGATCCCGTTCATCCCCTCCCGGTGCGCCTCCTCCCGCAACTCCCGCACGCTGTCCTCCGTGAACCCGGGGATGCTCTTCCCGTTGTACAACTTCAACTTCTGTAGGAGCGACAGCCCGGCCTTCTTCGGCTCCTCCAGCCGCGTCAAGACCGCCCACATCGCCGCCACCTCCAGCGTGTGCGGCGCGATGTGAATCCCCTGGATCCTCCCCGGCCCGAACGTCTTCTCGTAGATCCGCACCTCGTCGTCCAGCCGGATGTTGTACGGCACGTCAATCTTGATCGTCCGGTCGCGGAAGGCCTCCATCATCTCGTTGCTCTGCAGCCGCTTGTACTCCGGCTCGTTCGTGTGCCCCAGGATCACCTCGTCGATCGCCGTCTGCGCGAACTTCTTCGGCTTGATCGTGTGCTCCTGCGTCGCCCCCAGCAGGTCATACAAGAACGCCACGTCCAGCTTCAGAATCTCGATGAACTCGCACACCCCGCGATTGGCAATGTTCAACTCCCCGTCGAAGTTGAACGCCCGCGGGTCGCTGTCGCTCCCGTACACCGCGATCTTCCGGTAGTTGATGTCCCCGGTCAGTTCCGTGCTGTCCTGGTTCTTCTCGTCCTTGGGCTGGAACGTTCCGATCCCCACCCGATCCTTCTCGCTCAGCACGATCCGCCGCACCCGCACGTGCTCCATCGCCTTCCGCCAGTCACCCTCGTAGAACCGCATCAGGTCCTCGTACACCTTCCGGCAGAACGGGTCCGGGTCGCCCACCACCCGCAAGCGGCCCCCGTGATGCTTGGGCTTGTACGCCGCGTTCATCTTCGCCAGCACGTCCTCCCGCGCCTCCCGCGGGATCAAGACCAGCGGGTCCTCGTGCATCGGGCACGGGAACGCGTGCGTCCGCAGCGCCTCCTTCGCGCTCGCCCCGGGCGCCACCTCGCAGTGCTCGTCCAGCAGCCACGAGAACGAGTACATCGCCCCCTCGGGCGTTCGGCTGTACGCCTCCACCCCCTTCTTCAGCAGCCGCGCCATCGTGCTCTTGCTGCTCCCCACCGGCCCGTGCAGCAGCAGAATCCGCTTGTCCGTCCCGTACCCCTCCGCCGCCGCGCGAAGGCAATCCACCAGCTGCATCAACGCCGAGTCCAGGCCATAAATCGCGTCGGCGCCGTCCTCGAACGGGTCCGCGAAGAACCGGTACCGCGTCACGTCCTTCTTGAAGACCTTGTACTTCTCCACGCCCTGCGCCATGATCGCGTCGTACAGCCGCTGGTACGCGTTCCGCGCCACCCCGGGGTTCGCCGCGCAGATGTCCAGGTATTCCCAAAACGTCCCAGACCAGTGATGGTCTTGGAACCCGCGCCGATCCAGGCGCGACTCCACCGCCGCCGCAAGATCGCGGCCGCCAACACCCCCACCCTCGCCCCGTCCCTCGCCCCGTCCTTGATACGCGCGGTATTCCTGCATCGCTCAGCACTCCCGTGCCCGAGGTTCTCCACGTCCGCCACTTGTCAACGTCCCGGCCTCAAGACTCGCGACCTGTCCGCCTTTGCCCTTCCTAGACCTATCGGCCCGGGGCCGGACCCGGGCCAAGCAACTTCCTTCGCTTCCTCCCCTTTATACGCCCTGTACCGCCCCGAGTTCCGTGCGTAAGCCTCGTTATCAACGTCTCTTACACCTGTCGATGCCCCCGCGACCACCGTTCCGGCTACCCTCCGCCCATGTCTTTCGGCCTCGGCCACGGCCGCTCCCTCGACGACGCCCCCGGCGTCGTCGGCATCTCGCGCGCCGAACTCCCGCCCCTCCCCGACGCCGCGCTCTCCGACCCCAACGCGGGCCGCCTCGACCCACGAACGTGGTTCCACCACCCCACGCGCCCCTTCGAGATCGAGATCGGCTGCGGCAAGGGCACCTACATCCTCGCCGAGGCCGCCGCCAACCCCACCATCAACTTCCTCGCCATCGAGTGGGCCCGTGAGTTCTACCTCTACGCCGCCGATCGCGTTCGCCGCCGTGCTCTCCCCAACGTCCGCGTCCTCCACGCCGATGCCTCCGAGTTCCTCCAGTGGCGATGCCCCGATGCCATCGTCCGCACCATCCACCTCTACTACTCCGACCCCTGGCCCAAATCCCGTCACCACAAGAACCGCGTGGTGCAGGATGCCTTCCTCACCCACGTCTGGCGTGTGCTCATCCCCGGCGGCCAACTCCGCCTCGTCACCGATCACCCCGACCTCTGGGTGTGGTACCAATCCCACATCGCTCGCTGGTCCGCGCCCACTCACGCCCCACGCTTCGATCTCCTCCCCTTCACGCCACCCGACTGGACCGACGACGATGAACTCGTCGGCACAAACTACGAACGCAAGACCCGCGCTGCCGGCCGGCCACCCAATGCCTGCGTCCTCCAAAAACCCCTTCCCTGAAAGATGGTGATGGGGGATGAACTTCCTCACACCCCCTCCCCGAGGGAGGGGGTTGGGGGGTGGGCCTCCACACGTCGATCTCGGGCCGGCTTCCATAACCTCTCACCATGCCTCCCGCCGTCATCCTCCTCTCCGGCGGCCTCGACTCCGCCGTCACCCTCGCTCTCGCACGCCGCGACGGCTTCGCCTGCCACGCCCTCTCCTTCGACTACGGCCAGCGCCACCGCCACGAACTCCGCGCCGCCGATGCCATCGCCTCGTCCCTCGGCGTCGCCTCCCACCGCATCCTCGCCCTCGACCTCCGCGCCATCGGCGGTTCCGCCCTCACCGCCGACATCGATGTCCCCAAGGACGCCACACCCCAGGCAACCATCCCCATCACCTACGTCCCCGCCCGCAACCTCACCTTCCTCTCCCTCGCCACGGCCCTCGCCGAAGTCCTCTACGCGACCGATATCTTCCTCGGCGTCAACGCCGTCGACTTCTCCGGCTACCCCGATTGCCGCCCCGACTTCATCCACGCCTTCCAACACACCGCCAACCTCGCCACCAAAGCCGGCGCCGAAGGAACCCGTTTCCGCATCCATACGCCCCTCATCCACCTCTCCAAACCCGACATCATTCGCCTCGGCCACTCGCTCAACGTCGACTTCGCCCTGACCTCCTCCTGCTACGACCCCTCCCCCGCCGGCCTCGCCTGCGCACGCTGCGATGCCTGCCGCATCCGCGCCAAGGGCTTTCGCGACGCCGGCCTCCCCGACCCCACCCGCTACCTCGTCCCTTGATGCCCCAGGCCTCGTTGACTTCGTCTCATTCGATTCGCATGAACATGTCCCTCCCCATCGCCGAAACTTTCACCTCCCTCCAAGGCGAGGGCAAACTCCTCGGCGTCCCCTCCTTCTTCATCCGCCTCAGCGGCTGCAATCTCCGCTGCGCCTGGTGCGACACCCCCTACGCCAGTTGGAACCCCGACGGCCAGCCCCGCTCCCTCGACGCCATCATCGCCGACGCCCGCGCCTCGGGCGTGACGCACGCCGTCCTCACCGGCGGCGAACCCATGATCTTCTCTCAACTTGAGCCGCTCGCCGCCTCGCTCCGTGACGCCGGCCTCCACATCACCATCGAGACCGCCGGCACAATGTTCCGTCATGTCGCCTGCGACCTCCTGTCCATCAGCCCCAAACTTTCCAACTCCACCCCGCGCGACGACGACCCCCGCGACCCGGATCATCGCTGGAAAACCCTCCACGAACAGCGCCGCATTAACCTCCCCGCGTTCCAGCAACTCCTCGACGCCTACCCCGCTCGCCAACTCAAGTTCGTCGTCGCCGCATCCTCCCTCGACGCCGACCTCGCCGAGATCGACGCCCTCCTCGCCCGCCTCGCCGGCTGGTCCGACGCCGACATCCTCCTCATGCCCGAGGGCGTCACGCCCCCATCCCCCGCCGCCAAGGCCGCCCTCGCCGCCGCCTGCCTCGCCCGAAACTGGCGTTACGCCCCGCGACTCCACATCGACCTTTTCGGCAACACCCGCGGCACGTAGCCGGCGCGGCTACCCGCACACGCCCGCCTCCAGATACCCGCTCCGCATCAGTTCCTGCGTGACAGCCTCGCACCGCGACAACGGCATCCCCGTCCTGGCCCGGTACGCGCGCAGCACTTCTCGCGCGCGGCGTGCCCCATCAAACAGCCGAAGAAACCCCAGCACGTCTCGCTCCACCACCAGCGGCATCCGAAACCCCGCCACCTGCCACAACAGCACGCGACCCTGACCGTCCTCGCCGACCACCTCCGCGTCCACCGCCGAGAGTCGTGATTCCAACCATGATGCCCTCGCTCCTTCCAGGTGCATCGTGTTCTCAAACACCCGACGCACCTGCACGCCTCCCGGAGCGTCCCCCTCCGCCAGCACGTCCTCATCGCAGCGAACCCACGTCGCCCCCGCGCGCTTTCGCACGAAAATCATCCCCAGCGAAAGCGCCTCCACGCCCTCGCGTGCGACGTGCGCCCGCCATCGCCGCAACGCCTCGACGCACCCCACTTCGTTCTCCGCGTTCGGTCCGGCACGCTTCGTGAACCACGCCTCCATCACCCGCGTCACCGACGATTGCCCGAGGTGCACGATCCACGCGTCCACCCCCGTGCCCTCCACCCACGCACGCGGCGTCGCGTCCCACCGCGCCCCCGCCCGGTGCTCCCAGTTGCAGATGAATACCCCATACCCGCCCTCGTTCAGGCGCGCCCCGGCCCCGCGCACGATCGCCCCGCACACCGCGTCCCCCGCCGCCGCCGCCCCGGTGCTCGTCACCGTGTGCACCGGCGAGAACACAAACGGCGTGTTCGCCATGATCAGGTCGAACGTCATCCCTTCCACCGGCTCGTACACGCTCCCGCGCCGAAACTCCACGTTGAACGCCCCGTTGATCACCGCGTTGATCCACGCCAGGTGCAGCGCTACGCGGCTCACGTCCGTCCCCACCACGCGCCGCGCGTGCCGCGACGCTCGCAATGCATGAAACCCCTGCCCGCACCCCAGGTCCAGCGCCGACCCGATCGCCCCCCGCGGGATCATCCGCGACAACGCCCGCGCATTCACCCCGATCCCGTCCGCCGATTCCGGCTTGCCCAGCCCCTGCGTCTCCCGGTGCCGTCCGATAAGTACTCCCTCGCACCGCTCGAACAGCACCCGCGCGCGGACCCCGCCCTTCACCGTCTCCAGTATCCCCATCCGAAGCAGCGCCCCAAGATCCATCCCCATCCCAGCGAGCCGCGCCCCGTTCATCTCGGCGCCGTTCACCCACGCGTCCACCCCCACGTCGTCCGCGCGACTCGCGCCCGCGTCCACGCGATCAAACGCCGCGTGCAACTCCTCCGCCAGCACGTGCAATGCACGTCGGCCCTCGTTCATCTTCGACCTCGATTCATCACGCGCAGGCCACGGCCCATCGCCCGCCGGCATCCCGCTCAAAACAAACATGCAACCTCCTGCGCCGCGCGCTCGGAGTGTCCTGCCGCGTCGCCGTACGTCCGCGACCGCGGTCCATAAATTGGGGTTTGCCGCACGCCCCGGGGGCGTTGCGACACGCTCGGTGATTCAGATCACCCCGGGTGGCCCGCGCGGCGAGCCGAAGTGAAGCGAGACCCCCGTCGCATCGGGGTGCCCATCCAGCCCGGCGCGCCCTTGCGCCGCGGGGTCGCCTTTCCACCACTCCCCCGTCGCGTCAATGACGTCGACGCGCCCGCCCACGCCCGTTTTCTGGCATGCCGGCACCCGGAAGGTCCAACTCGCCTTGGCTTCATGGTCTCGCTCATCACGCGTCGGCCTCGTGCGGCACTGCGCCAGCGAGAAACTCACCGGTTTCGCCGTCAGCACCGACTCGCAATACGCCGTTGTGTACGGACCGCCAACCCCGCACGCCGCCACCGTCGCGAATCCCACCGCCATCAGGCATGCCGCCACCCACCCGTACCTGCGGGACGCTCCGTCTGGTCGATTCTCCGCGTCTCCGCGCATCACCGCATCCATCTTACCGCCCTCATCGCCGCACACCGGAGGCATTCGTTCTCACGATCATCCGGGTTCCGTCGCTCCCTACGATTCGCCACAAACTCCCATGCCCTTCCGCATCGCCAAGTCCTTCACCGTCGAGTCCGGGCACATGCTCTCCAAGCACCCCGGCCGCTGCCGCTTCCCCCACGGCCATTCCCGCACCATCACCCTCGTCGTCGCCGCGCCCACCCTCGACGCCCACGACATGGTCTGCGACTTCAAGGCCCTCAAGCTCGCCCTCGACCGCGTCTGCGACCGCTTCGATCACTCCCTCTCCATCAACGCCGCCGACCCTCTCGCCAAGCACCTCTCGCCCGATCGCGACCGCCTCGTGGTTTTTGAAGGCCAGGACCCCACGACGGAAATCCTCGCCCAGCGCATCTACCACGATCTGGACACGCTCCTCAAGGAAGGCGCCGCTTTCACCGCGCGCGACGGCCTCACCTACCGCCTCCCCGCGGGCCTGGCCATCGAGCGCGTCCGCGTCACCGAGACCGACTCCACCTGGGCCGAATACGCCCCGTAACCCCGCACCCGCAACTTCCCCCGCTGCTCGCGCGAACAATCCGCCGCGGGATTCGTCCAAGGAGTGAGTCCCCCGCCGTGCCTTTCCCAAGGATTCTTCCCATGCGCCACCTCCTCCTCGCCTTGACCCTCGCCCTCCCCGCCTTCGCCCAACCCGCCCCCCCGCCAACCGTCTCCACCGACGACCTCGCCTTCGCCAACTCTCTCTCCAAGGCCTTCAAGTCCGTCGCCGCCCACGCCGAGCCCGCCGTCGTTCACATCATCGCCCTCTCCAAGCGCCAGAATGTCCGCCGCGATTGGTTCGGCACCCCCATCGAGGTCGGCCCCGTTCAACTCATGCCCACCAGCCAAGGCTCCGGCTTCATCATCGATCACGCCGGCACCGCCGTCACCAACAACCATGTCGTCGCCGGCGCCGACGAACTCAAGGTCCGCCTCTACGACGGCCGCGAACTTCCCGCCACCATCCTCGGCCGCGACGAAAGCACCGACCTCGCCGTCATCCGCATCAACACCGCCTCACAACCCATCGACCTCACCCCCCTCCCCCTCGGCGATAGTGAATCCCTCGACGTCGGCGAATGGGTCGTCGCCATCGGCTCCCCCTTCGGCTTCTCCAACACCGTCACCGCCGGCATCGTCTCCGCCAAGGGCCGCTCCCTCACCCCGCGCGAAACCGGCCGCACCTTCGAAGACTTCATCCAGACCGACGCCGCCATCAACCCGGGCAACTCCGGCGGCCCCCTCCTCAACCTCAAGGGCGAGGTCATCGGCGTCAACTCCGCCATCGCCTCGCGCTCGGGCGGCTACCAGGGCCTCGGCTTCGCCATCCCCAGCAACCTCACCAAGGCCGTCGTCGAGAACCTCCTCGCCAACGGCCGCATCGTCCGCGGGTGGCTCGGCGTCGATCTCGCCGACCCCGCCCCGGGCCAATCCGCCCGCGGCGTCTTCGTCAAACGCGTCGTCGCCGACAGCCCCGCCGAAAAGGCCGGCCTCCGCGAGGGCGACATCATCCTCAAGTACCAGGGTCAGGCCGTCAACGAGGCCCGCCTCCGCACCGCCATCGGCATCTCCCGCCCCGGAACCAAGGCCGACCTCGAACTCCTCCGTGACGGCAAACCCCTCCGCCTGGGCGCCGAAATCGGCGATTACGCCGCCTCCCTCGCCGCCATCGGCCAGGCCTTCATCGAACCACTCGGCATCGCCGTCGATTCCCTCACCGCCGACGCCGCCGCCAAACTCGGCTACCGCAACGTCCGCGGCGCCCTCGTCATCGACGTCCAGCCCGACTCCGCCGGTGAACGCACCGGCCTCGAAAAGGGCGACATCATCGTCCAGGTCGGCAACGCCCCCGTCACCAGCGCCAAGGCCCTCGCCGAACTCACCGCCAACGACAACTTCGCCCCCGGCGCCCGCATCGGCGTCATCCGCGGCAACCGCCAAGGCTTCCTCATCTACCGCTGACCGCGCCCGCATCGCCTCTAAACTCCCGCGATGCCCCGCTACAAACTTACCCTCGCCTACGACGGCACCGACTTCTGCGGCTGGCAGAAACAAGAACCCTTCGCCCCCGACGCCGACCCGCGCCCCCTCGACCAGCAACCCCCGCGCCCAAGCCCCTCCAAACTCGCCGCGGCGTCCACCCTCCCCACCCGCGAGGGCGAGTCCCGCCCGCGCATCGCCCTCCGCACCGTCCAGGCCGTCACCGAATCCGCCATCGCCGAAGTCCTCCGCGAACCCATCACCCTCCTCGGCGCCAGCCGCACCGACGCCGGCGTCCACGCCAACGGCCAGGTCGCCGCCTTCTCCTGCACCGACGCCGCCTGGCCCATCGACCGCGGCCTCGACCGCCTCCTCCGCGCCATCAACTCACGCCTCCCCGACGACATCCTCGTCACCAGCGTCGACGTTACCTCCCCCGACTTCGACCCCATCCGCGGCGCCTCCTCCAAGGCCTATTCCTACACCCTTCATGTCTCGCCCCCACCGCCGCACGGCCCGGGCCTGCGCCCCCTGCGGGACCGCCGCTACGTCCACCACGTCTGGGAACCTCTCGACCTCCACGCCATGCAGGCCGCCGCCTCGCACTTCGTCGGCGAACACGACTTCGCCGCCTTCGCCGCCGCTGGCCACGGCCGACTCTCCACCATTCGCACCGTGTTTTCGTGCGACGTCACCCCCTCCCCGGGGGAGGGGGCCGGGGGGTGGGCCTCCGACAAACCGCCACCCCCCCGCCTCCGCATCGACATCACCGGCTCCGGCTTCCTCTGGAACATGGTCCGCATCATCGCCGGCACCCTCGTCGACGTCGGCCGCGGCCGCAAGGCCCCCGACGACATCCCGCGCATCCTCGCCTCGCGCGACCGCACCCACGCCGGCCCCACGCTCCCCCCCACCGGCCTCTGCCTCGAATGGGTTCGCTATGCGTAGCACGCCGCGAAACCCGCGCCCCCGTCGCCGCGTGCTCTCGCTTGCCGCCGTCGCCTTCTTTCTCTTACTCCTCGTCTTCACCGAGTTCTTCGGCACCTCGCTCTCGGTCGGCTCGCGCACGCGCGGCTTCAACGCCTCCCTCATCCAGGGCACGGTTCACCTCGTGTCCTGGGGCGCCGGACCATTCCCCCGAAACTGGTCCCTCTCCACCCAACGCGCCTCGGCCTACGTCGGCTACCGCCACTGGTGGTTCCGGGCCGCGAACCCGTTCGCACTCCCGCTCTGGCCCTTCGCCCTCCCGCTCGGCGCGTGGTGGGTGTGGGCGTGGCGTTCTCCGCCCCACGACGGCCCACGCTGCGAACGCTGCGGATACTCCCTCCGCGGACTCTCGATCTCCACCTGCCCCGAGTGCGGGCATGCAACCCACGCCGCATGCGCGGTGTAGATTCACCATCGGCCTCACGATTGGAGACGCCATGAATCGCCGCCGCCTTTTCGCCGTGTTCGCCGCGCTGGTGTTCCTCGCCTCCGTCGCCAGCCTCTTCCACGTCGAACTCCTCGGCCCGGGCCGCTCCGTCCACCTCACCCTCGCCCACGGCGCGCTCACGCTCCGCGCCTACCGGCCCGGCGAGTTCGCCATCAGCCGCCCGGGCTTGCACCTCGACGGCTTCACCGGCCACACGCTCCGCTGGAAGCCCCGCGCCGCCTGGCGCGAACAACTCTGGATCGCGCCGCTCCCCCCCAACGCCACGCCCGGCACGATCGTGACGCCCGCTTCCTACCCCATCTGGTGTTCCACGCTCATCATCCCCATGCACCTCCCGCTCCTCGCGCTCGCGCTGGGCGGGGGCGGGTGGTGGTGGATGCGCCGCCGACGCCGCATCTCCGGCCATTGCCGCGCCTGCGCCTACGACCGCCGCAACCTCCCCGGCCCCTGCCCCGAGTGCGGGCACGACGGCCCCGCGTGGCGCACGATCCTCGCCCGCGCCGCTCGTTGTATCCTTCCTCCCGCGTGCGCATCCTCCACATCTCAACCCGCCTGATCCTCGGCGGCTCGCAGGAGAACACCCTCCTCTCCTGCGAAGGTCAGACCCGCCTCGGGCACGACGTCCACCTCGCCTTCGGGCCCATCTTCGGCCCCGAAGGCTCCCTCCTCGACCGCGTCAACGCCTTCGCCCACGACGGCCGCCGCATCACCACCCACCTCGTCCCCGACCTCGTCCGCGCAATCTCGCCGCTCCGCGACCTCCGCGCGTTCCGCCAACTCCGCCGCCTCATCCGCGACCTCCAGCCCGACGTCGTCCACACGCACAGCAGCAAGGCCGGCATCCTCGGCCGACTTGCCACCCCTCCCCGAGCAGGCGGGCCGGGGGGTGGGCTTCCTTCTTCACCCCCTGCCCGAGGGAGGGGGATGGGGGGTGGGCACGGCCCGCTCGTCGTCCACACCATCCACGGCCCGCCCTTCATGCCCGTCGAAGGCTCGACGCTGCGGCGGCTCAAGACCCGCGCCCTCAACCACGCGTACACGCTCGCCGAGCGCCGCGCCGCGCGGCGGTGCGACCGCCTCGTGTCGGTCGCCGACGCGATGACGGCGCAGTTCCTCGCCCGCGGCATCGGCCGCCCCGACCAGTACGTCACCATCCGCTCGGGCATGGAGACCGCGCCGTTCCTGCTCGCCGCACCGGGGCAGACGCGGGCCGAGGTGCGCGCGCGCCTCGGCCTCTCCGCGGCGGACTTCGTCGTCGGCACGGTCGCGCGCCTGGCCGAGCACAAGGGCCACGACGACCTCCTCGACGCCCTCGCCGTGGACCTCCGCGCCGACCCGCGCCTGAAACTGCTCTGGGTCGGCGACGGCTGGTGGCGCGAGCGCCTGCTGGCCAAGGCCCGCGCGCTGGGCCTCGCGACGCGCGAACTCGACACGCACGACGATTCCGCGGGCGGCGGTGCGCCGCCGCAACTCCTGCTGACCGGCCTGGTCGCGCCCGATCACATCCCCGGGCTGATCCGCGCGATGGACGTGCTGGCGCACCCGAGTTACCGCGAAGGCCTGCCGCGCACCGTGCCGCAGGCGCTGCTCGCGGGCGTGTGCCCCGTCGCGTACGACGTGGACGGCACGGGCGAAATCTGCCGCGACATGCAGACCGGGCGGCTCGTGCCCCCGGGCGACGTGGCGCGTCTGCGCGAGGCCGTCGCGTGGTGCCACGCCAACCCGGGCGAGCGACGGGCGCTCGCCGAACGCGGGCGAGAAGCCTGCCGCGTCGCGTTCAGCGCCGAGACGATGGTGGCCGAGTTGGAGCGGGTGTACGCGGGCGGGGCGTCAGGATGAGTCGGTGCGCGAGGCGCGGAATAAGGCATGAACGCACCGCATTCCCTTGCGTCGCGTATCGCCTGCATGTACGCTTCCCATGTCCATGAACCCTGACGCCGCATCCCACGCCGCCGATCTTGATGCCCTCGAGTGCTTCATCGCCGAGAACGACGACCTTCTCGACCTCGAAGCCCGCATCGGACGATTCAACATCTTCGACGCGCTCGGCGTCGCCAAGGCCGAGATCCGCCACAGCAACTTCCTCGCCTGGCTTCTCAACCCGGCCGCCAGCCACGGCCAGGGAGACCTCTTCCTGAAGTCTGTCGTCATGGATATTCTGCGAAAGTCACGCGCTCAGGACATCGTCCCAGCAGTCAGTCCAATCACCATCGATGAGCACGATCTGCACGCCGTCGAGGTGCGCCGTGAATGGCGCAGCATCGATCTGCTCGTAGTATCGAGAGAACCAGAGTTTGTTTTCCTGATCGAGAACAAGATCGGCTCGTCAGAGCATTCCAACCAACTCGAACGCTATGAAGCAACGGTCCGCGAGGAGTTTCCGCGGTCAAACATCCAGTTCATCTTCATGACCCGCGATGGTGACGAACCAAGCAGGAAGAACTGGGTCGCATTCACCTACGAAGACCTTTATCGAGCCTTGTCCCGCGCCGTCAAGCAGGCCAGCGGTGCGCTGGGGAACGATGTCGCCGTTGTCGTGAACCACTATCTCTCCCTGATCGGAACCCGATTCATGGACAGCAAGGAAATCGTCGATCTTTGCCAGCGCATCCGGGCCAACCACCGCCGGGCGATTGACCTCATCATCGAGCACACCGGCGGTGATTCCGAGCCTCTCCTCCAGGCCTTTGCCGAACGCATTCGTACGAACTTCCCAGACCTCGTCATTTCGCGCATGACCGGCAGGGATGTTCGCGCGACCCCGAAGTCATGGCTGGACGTCCTCCCTCCCATTGGTGACGGCGATGACCCACGCGCCTGGCTCGCGGTGCGTTTCGTAACGAAGAATGATCGCTGTTGGCTCGGCATCCGCACCTCCACCGTCACGGACATTGAACAGCGAAACGTCATCATTCGCGCCCTCATCAACCCCGCCAATGGCATCGACCTCAAGCCATCCTTCAAGACATGGGAGTCCAATCAGCGCGTCATGCTCAAGCAGGAACGCGTCGCCTCCTGGGGCGAAGAGGAGGAACCAAACGTAGACGAGATTGTCAACAAGGCGGCAAAGATGATCCCCACCCTCCTCACCAAGCTGGAGAATGTCCCCGCCGTCATCGCCGCCGCGTCGAAACAGATTCGCGCGTGATGTCGCACGCCCGCCTTGATGAGGTCGAGGGCGTAGGCGACGCCGGCGGGGGACTCGAACTCGGTTCGGCGGACCCCGGGCGTCGCTCGGACCCTACCCTCATCCATGAGCCACACACCCAAGTTTGTGCCGCCGGGCGTCGGGGGCGTACTGATCGGCCCCGGGGGCGATCAACTGGTCGCCAAGATTTCCGCCGCCGAGACCGGGGACCGGTTTTCGTTCACGGAGTGCACGGTGCCGCCGCAGAGCGGGCCGCCGCTGCACGTGCACGAGCGGGAGGACGAGGCCTTCTGGATTCTCGCGGGCGAGGTCGCGTTCTGGGTGAACGACGCGAAGATCACCGCGCCCGCGGGGTCGTTCGTGTACGGCCCGCGCGGCGTGCCGCACACCTTCCGGAACCTCTCGACCACCCCGGCCCGCATGCTGCTGCTCGTGACCCCCGCGCGGAACTTCGAGGCGTTCTACGAGAAGATCGGCGGGCGGCGTGCGGACGGCTCGGCCCCGGCCGACGCCGAGATCGTCGAGCGCATCATGCGTTTTGCGCCCGAGCATGGGATCCGCGTGCTCGGGCCGAATCCGTTGTAGCGAGCAGCGGTTTCGCGCGAGGGGGCGTGCCATGGACAGGTGCGGGTGTTCGTGGTGCGTCCGCGATGCGCGTCGGCAAGTGCTACGCGAGCGTCCGCCGCCCGAAGTCCAGCCGCATGGCCTTCTTGGCGAGGTACAGCGTTTCCTCGGCCGTGGCGTTGGCGCGCTTGACGCCCGCCTTGATGATGTCGAGCACGTGGGCGTCGCCGGCGGGGGAGTCGAACTCGGCGCGGCGGGCGCGCATGGGTTCGAGGAGGGTGTTGATGGCGTCGGCGACCTCGGCCTTGACGTGCCCGTCGCCGAGGTTGTCGCCGCGGGCGTAGCGGTCTTTCAACTCCGCGACGCGGGCGGGGTCGGGGATGAAGGCCTCGACGAACTTGAAGAGGACGTTGGAAGGGTCGCCCGGCTCGGTGGGGCTTTGGCGGCCGGTGGTGATCTTGTTGATTTTCTTCTGAACGTCCTTGGGGGCATCGCTGAGGAAGATGGCGTTGTTGAGGCTCTTGGACATTTTGGCGGAGCCGTCGCCGACGCCGGGGAGGCGACCGACGCGGCCGATGAGGGCCTTGGGCACGGGGAAGACGCCGCCCTGGGCGACGTGGTCGTCGTCGTTGGCGCGGTTGGAGACGCCGCCGTACAACTGGTTGAACTTTCGGGCGGCCTTGCGGCACATCTCGATGTGGGGGGCCTGGTCCTCGCCGACGGGGACGAGGGTGGGGCGGAAGGCGAGGATGTCGGCGCACTGGCCGACGGTGTACATGGGGAAGCCGAAGGAGTAGGAGTCCTTCAGGCCCTTGGTTTCGAGTTCGTGGACGAGGGTGGGGTTGCCCATGACGTCGTTGAACGACAGGAGCATGGCGAAGAACCAGGTGAGTTCGGCGATGGCGGGGACTTCGGTCTGGAGGACGATTGTGGAGCGTTGGGGGTCGATGCCGGCGGCGAGCCAGTCCTTGACGATTTCGAGGGTGTCCTGGCGGATGTCGGCGGGCTTGTCGAAGCGGGTGGTGAAGGCGTGCATGTTGGCGAGGAGGAAGTAGCAGTCGTACTGATCCTGGAGAGCGACGCGGCGTTCGAGGCTGCCGACCCAGTGGCCGAGGTGGAGGCGGCCGGTGGGCGTGTCGCCGGTGAGGATGCGTGGTTTTTCGGGCATAGGCGGGAGGGTAGGTCGAGGGAGGCGGCGTTAGGCCGGACATTCCGTGTCGGCGTGTCGCGCGAGGGCGGCGAGGGCGGCGCGGAGCACGCCGCTCTTGGCGAGGGTTTCGTCCCACTCGGCGGCGGGGTCGCTCTCGGCGACGATGCCGGCGCCGACGCCCCAGTCGAGCTGGCCGCGGATGGCGTCGCGGGCGTCGCCGTCGGGCTGGCCGGCGATGGCGGCGGTACGGATGGCGATGTTGAAGGCGGCGTGGCCGGAGTCGCTGAAGTAGCCGACGGCGCCGCAGTACGGGCCGCGGCGGACGGGTTCGAGTTCGTCGATGATCTGCATGGCGCGGATTTTGGGGGCGCCGGTGATGGAGCCGCCGGGGAAGGTGGCGGCGAGGAGGTCGAGGGCGGAGGCGCCGTCGCGGACGCGGCCGGAGACGAGGGCGGTGGTCTGCCAGAGGGCGCGGCCGCGGTCGCCGCCGTGGTATTCGAGGCGGCGGGGGTCGTCGACACGGACGGAGCCGAGGTCGCAGGCGCGGCCGAGGTCGTTGCGGAGGAGATCGACGATCATGGCGAGTTCGGCGCGGTCCTTGGGGCTGGCGAGGAGATCGGCGTCGGCGCCGGGGGTGTCGGGGCGCGTGCCTTTCATGGGGCGGGTGGCGAGGCGTCGCGAGGCGGGGTCGAAGTGGAGGAAGAGTTCGGGGCTGGCGGAGGCGAGGGCGAGGCGTCGCGGGCCGAGGTCGGCTTCGAGGTAGGCGCCGAAGCGTGGGCGGGCGACATCACCGAGGGCGAGCCAGAGGGCGCGGGCCGAGCCGCGGAACGGCGCGGTGAGGCAATGGGCGAGATTGACCTGGTAGACGTCGCCGGCACGGATGTATTCGAGAACGCGGTGGACGGCGGCGAGGTACGCGGTGCGGCTCATGGAGGAGCGGAGCGGGCCGACGTGCACAGGCGTCGCGGGGCGCGGGGCGAGGGCGAGGGCGAGGGATGCGCCGTCGCCGACGGACCACCATTGGCCGGTGGCGGCGTCGTGTACGAGGGCGTCGGGGCAGTGGAGCCAGAGGTGATCGGGCCAACGGCGGTCGTCGCGAGGCGGATCGGGGGACTGGGCGATGGGTTCGAGCGTGCGGCCGGCGTCGTAGGAGAGCGCGCCCAGGAGGCCGCCGGTGAATGGGGGCCCGTCGCCGCTCGACGCGGGGAGCGGGCGGGCAAGGCGATCGCGCGCCTCGGCGGCGGAGGCGAGGCGCGAAGGGCGGGCGAGGATGGACCAGCGGGCTTGGGCGTCGCCGGCCCACCATGCGGCCAGGGGCATGGCGGCGGGCCAAGAGGCGGCGGCCGACGCGGGCGAGGCGTCGAGGGTGATGGGGCGTGCGGACATGGGGCGGAGGATGCTACGGGCGTGCGGGCGAAATGACGCGGTTTCTCACGGCATTTTGGGGGAAACTCGTCCGCACGGGTCGGCGTTCCTAGAATGATGGGCAAGGCCCGAGGGCGAGCGCGCACGGGCCGAACGCATCCAAGCAGACCCCAAACTCCGCGCGAGGTGACCACGAGGCGGCGGAGCCTCGGCGGGGCGCAACGCGACGAGTTGGCCCGACGTTTGAAGGGTAATCGATGACCACCGCGAAGGCACGCCCGTCACTCCAGCACGCCGCCGGGAAGGCGGCCAAGGCCGCTCGTCGTCTTGACGAGGGGGCGACCCCACAGCCGGCGATGCGGGCCAAGCCTGGCAAGATGGTGTACTTCTTCGGGAAGTCCCTGTGCGAAGGGGCGGCGGACATGAAGCCGGTGCTGGGCGGCAAGGGGGCGAACCTGGCGGACATGGTGTCGATCGGGCTGCCGGTGCCGCCGGGGTTCACGATCACGACGGACACGTGCGCGGCGTACTACCGGAACGGGCAGCGTCTGCCGCACGGGCTGATGAACGAGGTGCACAAGAACATCGCGGTGATCGAGAAGGAGACGGGGAAGCGGTTCGGGGACAACGGGAACCCGCTGCTGGTGTCGGTGCGGTCGGGGGCGGCGGTGTCGATGCCGGGGATGATGGACACGATCCTGAACCTGGGGCTGACGGACGCGAGCGTGGTGGGGCTGGCGAACAGCACGGGGAACGCGCGGTTCGCGTACGACTCGTACCGGCGGCTGATCAACATGTTCGGGGACGTGGTGATGGGGGTGGACCACCACCACTTCGAGGACGCGTTCAACAAGATCAAGACGAAGTACAAGGCCAAGACGGACACGGACGTGCCCGAGCAGGGCATGATCGAACTGTGCGAGGCGTACAAGGCGGTGTACCAGCGGTTCAAGGGGGAAGTGTTCCCGCAGAACCCGTTCAAGCAGTTGGAACTGGCGATCGAGGCGGTGTTCAAGTCGTGGAACGGGGACCGGGCGATCTCGTACCGGCGGATCGCGGGGATCACGGGGCTGCACGGGACGGCGGTGAACGTGCAGACGATGGTGTACGGGAACATGGGGGATGATTCGGGGACGGGGGTGGCGTTCACGCGGAACCCGGCGACGGGGGAGAACGCGCTGTACGGGGAGTACCTCGTGAACGCGCAGGGTGAGGACGTGGTGGCGGGGATCCGCACGCCGATCCAGGTCGACCAGATGCCCAAGTGGAACAAGAAGGTGTTCACGCAGTTGCTGGACATCAAGAACAAGCTCGAGAAACACTACCGGGACATGCAGGACATCGAGTTCACGATCGAGCGGGGCGTGCTGTACATGCTGCAAACGCGGACGGGGAAGCGCAACGGGTTCGCGGCGGTACGGGTGGCGTGCGACATGGTGCGGGAGCGGCTGATCGACGAGAAGGCGGCGGTGCTGCGCATCCCGGCGCAGGACCTGACGCAGTTGCTGCTGCCGTCGTTCGACCCGGGCCGGAAGAAGGGCGTGACGGTGCTGACGCGGGGGATCCCGGCGTCGCCGGGTGCGGCGTTCGGGAAACTGGCGTTCACGGCGGAGGAGGCGGTGCGGCGGGCGCGGGACGGGGAGAAGGTGCTGCTGGTGCGCAAGGAGACCAGCCCGGAGGACGTGGAGGGGATGCACTCGGCGGCGGGGATCCTGACGAGCACGGGCGGGCGGACGAGCCACGCGGCGGTGGTGGCGTGCGGGTGGGGCAAGTGCTGCGTGGTGGGCGCGGGGGAACTGGAGATCGACACGGGGAAGGGGAAGTTGACGGTCGCGGGCAGGACGTTCGGGCGTGACGACGTGCTGTCGATCGACGGCTCGACGGGCGAGGTGATGGCGGGGCAGGTGGCGACGGTGGAGCCGCGGCTGTCGGGGGATTTCGCGCAGGTGATGAAGTGGGCGGACAAGTATCGGAAGCTCGGGGTGCGGACGAACGCGGACACGCCGGAGGACGCCGAGCGGGCGCGCGGGTTCGGGGCCGAGGGGATCGGGCTGACGCGGACGGAGCACATGTTCTTCGAGGGGGACCGGATCAAGGTGATGCGGGAGATGATCCTGTCGGAGACGACCGAGGCGCGGACGCGGGCGCTGGCGAAGCTGCTGCCCTTCCAGCGGGACGACTTCATCGGGATCTTCAAGGCGATGAAGGGGTTCCCGGTGACGATCCGGCTGATCGACCCGCCGCTGCACGAGTTCGTGCCGCATGAAGAGGCCCAGCAGGCGGAACTGGCGAAGATGATGGGGCTGCCGGTGTCGCGGGTGAAGCAGCGGGTGGCGGCGCTGCACGAGGCGAACCCGATGCTGGGGCATCGGGGGTGCCGGCTGTGCGTGACGTACCCGGAGATTCTGGACATGCAGGTGCGGGCGATCGTGGAAGCGGCGATCGACTGTCTGCGGAGCAACATCAAGGCGTTGCCGGAGATCATGATCCCGCTGGTGGGGACGCGGAAGGAACTGGCGTTCCTGCGCGAGCGGGTGGAGAAGGTGATCGCGGAGGTGAAGGAGGCGGAGGACTACAAGCCGCGGCTGGACATCAAGATCGGGACGATGATCGAGATTCCGCGGGCGGCGCTGACGGCGGACGAGATCGCGGAGAAGGCGGACTTTTTCTCGTTCGGGACCAACGACCTGACGCAGATGACGTTCGGATTCTCGCGGGACGACATCGGGACGTTCCTGCCGGACTATCTGGCGAAGGAGATCCTGCCGGGCGATCCGTTCCAGAGCCTGGACACGGGCGGGGTGGGGCAGTTGGTGGAGATGGGGACGCGCAAGGGGCGGACAACCAAGCCCGACCTGAAGGTGGGCATCTGCGGGGAGCACGGGGGCGACCCCAAGAGCATCTGGTTCTGCCACACGGCGGGGCTGGACTACGTGTCGTGCTCGCCGTTCCGGGTGCCGATCGCGCGTTTGGCGGCGGCGCAGGCGGCGATCCGGGACGGGAAGTAATCAGGGCGAGGGCGAGGGGAGGTTCTGGAGGGCCGCGTCGACGGCGGCGGTGACGGCGCGCATGGTCTCGTCGGGCGTGAAGGGGGCGGGGGCCATGAGGAGTTCGCCGGCAGGCCCGACGACGGCGTAGGCGGGGAAGGCGGCGACGCCGTACGACTCGGCGACCTTCTCGGCGTTGAGGAGCAGGGTGAGCGCGGCGGGGGCCCCGTCGAAGTGGGCGACGGCGGCGTCCTTGGAGCGTTCGCGCACCGAAAGGGCGAGGGCGCGGACGGGGCGGTCCTTGTACTGCGGGAGGAGCGTGGCGAGTTCGGGTCGGGCGGCGCGGAGGTTGACGGCCCAACTGCCGGCGAACTCGAGGACGACGACCTGGCCGCGGAGCGACTCGAGCGTGACATGCTCACCGGCGGGCGTGAGCAGGTCGAAGGGCGGCGCCTTGGGCGGCCCGGCGGGGGCGGGGGGCGTGGTCGGCGGCGGCGTGACGGGCGTGGTGGTGGCGTCGGCGGGCTTGCCGGGATTGCCGGAGAGGTCGATGAGGTTGGGGCTGAAACCGCCGGAGCCGTCGGTGAGGGGGACGGGGACGGGGGGACGGTCCTCGGCGTAGCCCTCGGGGACGGCGACGCGGACGCTGGCGAGCATGGCCGGGGTGGGCGGGTCGAAACTGACCCGCATGTCGGTGAACTCCATGATGGAAGAGGAGAGGCCCGAGCGGGTGGTTTCGATGAGACGTTCGACGCGGCGCGGGAGGTGATCGTCGATGGCGAGGTGCCAGCGGGCGCGGATCTGGCCCTGGTTGATGGCGACGACGAGCACGCGGCACGGGACGCCGCCGACGGCGGCATCGTCTTCGAAGGTGTAGGAGACGGCGGCGAGTTCCTTCTGGAAGGGGCGGTAGGAGGTCATGTCCTCGAGGCGGATGGGGGTGGTGGTGAGGACCGCGCGGTTTCGGCGTGCTTCCTGGAAGTTCTTTTCGATGATTTTCCGTTCGGCGTGATCGACCCATTCGACGTTGGCCTGGAGCCAGGCGACGTCGAAGGGGGTGAGGGGCGGCTTGCCGCCGGCCTCGGTGGTGGTGCCGATGAGGCGGAGTCGCCAGCCTGGGAGCACGCCGCCGGGCTGTCGGACCTGGCGGACGTCGGCCTCGATGATGCGACCGGTGCGGACGAAGAGATCGCCGGTGGACGAGGAGCGGACGCGGTAAGTGATGTATTGGGCGCGGGCGAGTGCTTCGGCGGCCTTCTGGAAGAGGACGCGGCCTGGATCGTCGGGCGCGGGGGCGGCGGGGGGCGGGGCGGCGGGCGGTGGCGCGGGGGATTCGACGCCGGAATCTTCGGGGGACTCGTCCTGAGCACGGACGAGGGGCGCGAGGGCGAGGATGGCGAGGACGCACCAGCGGGTGAGGGATCGCATGGGGGATTGTTCGCAGGGCGCGCGGGGCACGTTCGCGGGGTGTGGGGAGCGGAGAAGCATCGCTCGCTGACGCGCGCGGCTCGTTGGGGAGGGAAGAACCGCTCGCTTACGCTCGCGGTTCGTTGAGGAGGTCGCGGAGCGCCTGGCCGGGGTCGTCGTGGCGCATGAGGTGCTCGCCGACGAGGGCGATGCGGACGCCCTCGGCGCGGAGGCGGCGGAGGTCGTCGGGGGTCTTGATGCCCGACTCGCTGACGAGGGTGGAGCGGTCGTCGACGAGGTCGGCGAGGCGCAGGGTGTGGGCGAGGTCGGTGGTCATGCTGGCGAGGTCGCGGTTGTTGATGCCCAGGAGGGCGTAGGCGCGGTGCGGGAAGCCGACGTAGGGACGGACGCGGAGGAGATTCTCGACGCTGTGGCACTCGAGGAGCGTGGTGAGGTGGAGTTGCTGGGCGAGGATCAGGAGATCGACGAGGGTGGCGTCGTCGAGGGCCTCGGCGATGAGGAGGATGGCGTCGGCGCCGGCGGCGCGGGATTCGTAAACCTGCCAGGGGTCGAGGATGAAGTCCTTGCGGAGGACGGGGAGGGAGACGGCGTCCTTGACGCGTTGGAGGAAGGCGAGCTCGCCGCCGAAGAAGCGGCGGTTGGTGAGGCAGGAGAGGGCGCTGGCGCCGGCGGCGTGATATCGTCGGGCGATGTCCTCGGGGCTGAACAGGTGGGTGTCGTACTCGGGGCGGATGAGGCCCGCGGAAGGGCTGCGCCGCTTGATTTCGGCGATGATGCAGGAGCGGTTGGGCGCGGGGCGCGTGACGGCGGCGAAGAAGTTTCGCGGCTCGGGGGCGGCGAGGGCGCGGTCGCGGATGGCGTCGAGGGGCATCGCGGCCTGGGCGGCGGCGAGTTCGAGGCGCGTGTGCGCGAGGATGTCGTCGAGGGTCGGGGTTGTGGTGCTCACCGGGGCGATTGTTGGCGCGACGGCGGGGGACGCGTGCGCGGCGACAGGCCCGGCCACCCCGGCGACGTTGGACGGTTGGCTGGTGGGGCACGTGGCGGCGGCGGTGGTGGTGATGGCGGTGCTGTGGGCGCGCGGGATGTTCAAGGCCGGGGCGTTGGGCGCGGTGCGCGGGGTGGGCGAGTTGCCGTGGTGGGTGTGGATGTCGTGCGCGGCGGTGACGTGGCTGATGCAGGTGGTGGGCGCGAGCGTGGCGCACGAGGTGTGGGGCGTGGGGCCGGGGTCGGATTCGCCGCGCGAGATGGCGGTGCTTGGGCTGATGAGCACGGGGACGGCGCTGGCGGGGTCGGCGGCGCTGCTGGTGCTGGTGAAGCGGGTCGCGTCCGGCGCGGGGATCGAGTGTTCGGCGCGGTCGGTGCTGCTGGGGGTGGGGCTGGCGGCGGGGGCGTGGCCGGTGCTCCAGAGCGTGGGGTTCGCGATGACATGGGTGCACGGCGTGGTGGGTGGCGCCGCGACGGAACAGGTGGCGCACCCGATGCTGAAGATGATCGTGGAGCAGCGCGGCGACCCGTGGGTGTGGGTGCTGATGGGGGTGTCGATCGTCGGCGTGCCGGTGGTGGAAGAGGTGATCTATCGGGGGTTTGTGCAGTCGCTGATCCTGCGGGCGACGGGGCGGCCCTGGTTGACGGTGATCGCGTCGGGGGTGCTGTTCGGCGCGGCGCATCTGGGGCAGGGCATTCCGTGGTATTCGGTGGTGGTGGTGGGCACGCTGGGCGTGGCGATCGGGATGGCGTTCGAGCGGACGAAACGGCTCGGGGTGTGCATCGGGATGCACGTCGCGTTCAACGGGGCCAACGTGGGGCTGGCGCTGATGATGGGGGCGGGGTAGAGAACCGTGGGGGTTCAGTCCGCCGCGTTTGACAGCAGGATTGTGGCGCGAGGAGAGGGAGAACCCCCTCCGGCTCGAAGACTCGCCAGCTACCCCTTGGGAGAGGAGTGGCCCACCCCCCCGGCCCCCTCCCTCCGGGAGGGGGTGAGTGGATTGATCAAGCGGCGATGCGGCGAGGGGCGGGGCGGACGGGCGGGATGGCCCAGGGGGCGATGACGCGCGGGGCGTGCGGGCCGAGCCATCGGGAGCGGCGCTGAAGGGCGTCGAGCATGGGGCCCGGGGACATGGTGCCGATGACGAGGGCGTCGGCGTCTTCGCCGTCGCCGATGATGCGGACGCCGAGTTCGTGGAGGGCGTGGGCGACGACGTGGGCGTTTTTGCCGTGGTCGACGATGGCGGCGGAGTGGAAGGGCTTGGCGGCGTGAGCGGCGGCGAGCGCGAGCCGCGCGTGGGCGAGGCCGGTGAAGCGGTCCCAGAGGTGAGGCGGGAGCGGGGTGTGGGGCTGGGCGCGGCGCGCGGCGCGGAGGTCGCGCAGGCCTCGGGCGAAGCCGTGGAGGGCGTGTTCTTTCTCGGCGATGGCGCGGTAGCGGCGACGGGCGGCGCGGAGTTCGGCGGCACGGAGGTCGCGCGGGGCGTAGCGGAGGGTGACGAAGGAACTGTTGCGGACGAGTCGCGCGAGGATGAGGTTCATGGAGCGGTTGACGGTGGACTTGTCGTGCCGGATGCGGAAGCGCGGATCGAAGGCGACGCGGAAACCGGCGAGGAGGAGGCGGGCGGCGAGGTCGTACTCCTCGGCGTAGAAGCCGAAGGCGGGGTCGTAGCCGCCCAGGCGGAGGAAGGCGTCGCGGCGGATGGCGACGCCGCAGCCGACGAAGACCTCGGGGAGGCCGCCGGATTCACGGAGGCCCGAGGGGAGGGCGATGTCGGCGGCGAGGGCGGCGACGTCGATCGGCTGGTGCTCGAGGAGGCTGAGGAAGCGGAGGTCGAGGGGGAAGGAGTCGTCGTCGAGCATGACGAGCCAGGGGTTGGCGGGGTTGGCGTGCTGGGCGGCGAGGTTGCGCGAAGCGGCGGCGAGATTTTCGGCAAGGGCGATTTCACGGACGCGGAGGCCGTTGGGGAGCGAGGGGGGGAGGACGAGACGCTCGCGGGAATCGTTGTCGATGACGATGAGTTCGGCGGCGTCGGGGTGCGGGCCGAGGGCGTCGAGGCGTGCGAGGGTGTCGCGGAGACGTTGGGGGCGGTCGCGGGTGGGGATGATGTAGGAGATCATGGGGGGATCAGGCGGAAAGGCCGATGCGTCGGGCGGGGCGCGTTTCGATGAGGGGACCTGCGTAGGCGAGGGTGGAGGCGTGGAGGCGGGTGAGGAGGGCGCGGAGCGCGTGGGGATCGAGGGCGGGGTTGCCGAGGTGCTGGGCGTGGGTGGCGGCGGCGGCGGCGCCGAGGTAGGCGGCCTGGAGGTGGGAAGCGCCGGAGGCGAGGGCGAGGGCGGCGGTGGTGAGGAGCGCGTCGCCGCAGCCGAGGGGGTCCAGGGCGAGCGGGCCGAGGGCGGGGATGTGCTCGCCGGCGAGGCGTTGACGCCATTGGGGGTCGGCGGGATCGGCGTCGTGGCGTGGGAGGAAGGCGATGAGGCCGTCGGGGCCGAGGGTGATGAAGGCGGCGCGGGCGTTGGAGTCTTCGAGGAGACGCCAGGCGGCCATGGGGAGGCTCTCGTCGTGGAGGCGGAGGGCGTCGCGGAGTTCGGCTTCGGTCGGGCAGAGGAGGTCGGCGTGACGGAGCGAGGTGAGGTTGGCGCGGCGGCCGCTGACGTCGCCGGCGAGGATGCGGGCGGCGGGGCGGAGCGAGGCGGCGAGGTCTGAGAGGGCGCGTGGGGAGAAGAGGCCCAGGCCGAAGTCGGCGATGATGGCGGCGTCGGCGAGGCCGGCGGCGCGGTCGGGTCGCGGGTCGAGGGGGTCGCTGGGGTCGGACTCGCAGGCGGCCTCGCGGGCCAGACGGCGGAGGTCGTCGTGCTGGGACTGGTCGAGGACGGGTCGCTCGACGAGGTCGAGTTTCATGACTTTCTGTGTGCCGACGAGGAAGCGTTGTTTTTCGGGGATGGGGGAGGCGATGGTGACGGCGCGGAGGTCGATGCCTTCGTGGGCGAGGCGGTCGCGGAGTGCGAGGGCGTCGTCGGCGTGGGGGAGCGCGGAGACGAGGGTGACCCGGGCGCCGAGGGCGGCGGCGTGGCGTGCGACGGCGGCGGCCCCGCCGTCGTACTGGCGGACTTCGAGGGGGCGGAGGGAGAGGACGGGAGATTCGGCGGCGACGTCGGGGCGGTCGCAGAGGATGTAGGTATCGCGGATGACTTCGCCGACGACGACGACGCGTCGGCCGCGGATGGAGGCGAGGAGGGCGGCGAAGGTGTCGGGGGCGAGGTCGGGGCGGGCGGCGAGGGCCGCGAGGCGTGCGTGGAAGGGGTCCACACCGTCTTCGAGGGCGGCGATGAGGGCGGAGGAACTGAAGACGATGTCGCCGGAGGTGAAGACGACGCGGCCGCCGGCGGCCTCGACGGCGCGGCGTTCGTCGGCGAAGCGCGGGTCGTCGTTGCGTTCGTACTCGCGGCCCTTGACGTAGAAATCGGGCTGGAGGGCGGCGAGGAGCGGCGTGGCGGTGGGATGATCGTCGATGAAGACGGCGTCGACGCAGTCGAGTTCGGCGAGGCTTTCGGCGCGGAGGTCCTGGGGGACGAGGGGTCGGCCGGGGCCTTTGCGGATGCTGGTGTCGCCGGTGATGGAGACGAGGAGGGTGTCGCCGAGGGCCTTGGCCTGGCGGAGGTGGCGGACGTGGCCCGGGTGGATGACGTCGAAGCAGCCGTGGCAATGGACGAGGGCACGGCCCTGGGCGCGGAGGCGTGCGCGGAGCGCGAGGAGGTCGTGGCGGTCGAGGACTTTGGCGCGGGGTGGGCGCGGGTCGCGCGCGGGCGGGCGCTGGCCGCCCGAACTCATGGCCGAACTCATGGGATGACTATCGGCGAGAGGCGGTTTCCCGCGAGAGCACGGGAGGATTGGGGCGGCGCGGGACGAGGGGACGATAGAGCGAACGTTGAACACGACGGCGGTGAGCACGCAGGCGCGGCGTCGCGAGGACGTGATGCGGCTGGGTCGGATGGCCCGGCCGTGGGTGTTTTTGCCGGCGGCGTCGGCGATGCTGGCGCTGGAGCCCGGGGACGTGGGGCTGCGTTTTTTGGCGGCGGCGAACCTGGCACGGCTGGGGCTGCGGACGCTCGCGGGGGAGATGCTGGACGGGCTGCCGGAGGCGGTGCGCGAGCACCCGGATGTGCGGACGCTGGACGCGGCGTTATCGGGCCTGCCGAGAGATCGTGTTGAGGTGGATTGGCGTGCCCAGGTGTTGGCGCGGAACGCGGCGGCGCTGAGGCGACGCGCGGTGGATGTGTCGAGCGAGGCGGACGCGTGGCGTGAACGGGCGGCGATGGACGAGGTGTACCGGTGTCTGGACGGGAACCTGGTGTGGCGAAGGATCGATTCGCCGCGCGGCGTGCTGGGGGTGCGGTCGTGGCGGGATGATCGCGGGACCGCGGCGGAAGCGGTGCGGCGCGCGCTGCTGGACGGGGCGGGGGCGGGCGGGGTGGTGGTGGAAGGCGTGAACCCGCCGTGGACGCTCATGGAGGCGTGGGGGCAGACGAAGGATATGGACGCGGGCACGCGGGTGACGGTGGTGGCGGATCGGCTGGAGGAGGTGGTTGCGGGCTTGACGCTGGCGGACCTCGGGGCGGTGCTGGCCGATGGTCGGGTGGAGGTGCTTCTGGGGGAGGGGGCGGGTCGGGCGTTGGGGGTCGTGCTGGGAGCGCGACTGGACACGGTGTTGCCGCGGTGTGTCGTGGTGAATCCGGGGTCGAAGGGGCGGGTGACGCCGGCGGTGGAGCGGACGCTTGCCGAGGCGCATGCGGCGCAGGCGAACGCGACGCCGCGATGGTCGTCGGGGCGTGATCGGGCGTGGTGGGCGGGCCGGTACGCGCGGATCAAGGCGGACGGGAGCGGGCGGGTGCTGATCCCATCGACGCGGCGGAGCACGTTCACGCAGTACGCCGCGGAGGACCTGGCGGGGGCGTTCGAGCGGGCGGGGTGGACGGCGGTGGTGCTTCGGGAGGCGGACGGGTATTCGCGGCTGTCGAACGCGGGGCTGGCGCGGGCGGTTGGGGACGTGGCCCCGGACCTGATCGTGTCGATCAACACGCCGCGGGTGATGCTGGGAGACGCGTGCCCGGTGGACGTGCCGCTGGTGACGTGGGTGCAGGATGCGCGGGGCGAGGTGGTGGGCGGGACGGCGGACCCTCTGGCGCACGACATGGACTTTGTGGCGGGGCACGTGTTCGAGGGGATGCGGTGGGACGCGGGGCGGGTGTGCGTGGCGGGGGTGCCGGCGAGCGCGGCGAAGTTTCACGACGGGCCGGTTCATCCGGGGCTGGCCGGGAAGCACACGTGCGACCTGATGCACGTGTCGCACGGGTCGGAGACGCCCGCGGCGATGCACGTACGGCTGGTGCACGAGGTGGGGGATGCGCGGATGCGGCGGGTCTTCGACCTGCTCGAACGCGACGTGCGCGGGGTGGTGGCGCGGGCGGACCGCGTGAGGCCGATGGAGGCGCTGCGCGAGATCGTGTCGCGGCGCGTGCGGGAGGTGCTGGGGCGGTCGGCGGATGCGCGGACGGAGGCGTTGACGCTGCACCTGTACGCGGCGCCGATGGCGGAGCGGATGTTCCGGCACGAGATGCTGGGGTGGGCGGCGGAGGCGGCGCGTGCGATGCGGCTGCGGTTTCACCTGTACGGGCGCGGGTGGGAGTCGCATCCGACGCTGGGCGCGTTCGCGAAGGGGCCGCTGGCGCACGCGGAGGAGTTGCGGGCGGCGTACCGGTCGGCGGGGGTGAACCTGCACGCGTCGATCTTCACGCTGACGCACCAGCGGGTGCTGGAGTGTGCGCTGTCGGGCGGGTATACGGCGTGCCGGATGCAGTTCGATGCGCTGGCGGCGCCGGCGTCGGCGGCGTTGACGGCATTGCTGGGCCGCGCGCCGGACGTGGAGGATGGTGCCCGGGTCGGGTATCGCGTGGATCGGCACGCCGAGGCGCGGGAGGCGGCGGCGTGGGAACGGGCGTTCGGGGGGCGGCGCGAGGGGGACGTGGTGTGGATTGATGATCCGGGCGAAGTGAGGCGTGACGCGGGGCGGCGGGCGGCGGGCCAGAACGCGCGGCTGGTGCTGGGGGACGAGGCGGGGTACACGTTCATGAATGCGGACGAGTTTGCGCGCCTGGTGGAGCGGATGGTGACGGACGGGCCGCATCGTCGCGTGCTGTCGGATCGGCAGCATTCCGGGGCGTTGGCGCATGGCACGCACGACGTGCTGGTGGCGCGGATGGTGGGGATGATCCGGTGTTGGCTGGGGGTGGAAGACGTGAGGGGGTGAGGGGGTCCGGATAATGGGGAATGAGGGAAACACGGGCGGGCGCGGCTGAATCGGGGGATGGACCGGCCCGATAGCGGGGGAGTACGTCTCGTGGAGGCCGTGCTGCATGTCCGCCCCGATCGCTGATGCGCTGGTGCTGGTGTTCCCGACGGGCGGGTCGCTGCGCGCCTGGCGGGAGCGCGGGGTGCTGACACGCGAGAGCGCGATGCTGCGGGCGCTGACGGAACACTATCCGCGCGTGGTGCTGGCGACGCACGGGGGCGAGGGCGACGCGGCGGTGCTGGACGAGGTGATGCCGGGCCTGCCGACGGGCAGGGTGGTCGTGGTCCGGGGCGATTCTGAGGAATCGTCCGCGGCGGGGTTGACGGCGCGCGTGGCGGGCGCGGTGCGCGGGTGCGGCACGGTCCTTGTGAAGACGGTGCAGATGCACGCGAGCACGTGGGCGGTCGGGCTGGCCGGGGCGTTGCGCGAGGCGGGTCACACGGTGGGGTTCATCGCGCGGGGCGGGGGGCTGTGGACGCGGTTCGTGGCGTACGAGCACGGGCCGCAGTCGCCGGAGGCGTTGCGCGCGGCGGCGCAGGAGCGGGTGCTGTGCCAGGCGGCGGACGTGGTGGTGGGGACGACGAGCGAGATGGTGGAGGACCTGGCGTGGCGGTACGGGCTGGACCCGTCGCGGTGCGTGGTGGTGCCGAACTACGTGATGGTGGATCGTCCGGCGGCGGGGGTGGCGGAGCGCGAGCCGGGGCTGCTGGTGTACGCGGGGCAGTTGTCAAAGCGGAAGCGGCTGGACGTGCTGATCCGTGCGGTGGCGGCGTTGCCGGCGGACGTGCGCGCGGGGGTTCGGCTGGAGATTCACGGGACGGGGCCTGAGCAGGGGGCGCTGGTGGCGATGGCGGGGAAACTCTCGGCGCCGGTGGTGTTCGCGGGTCGCGTGGAGCACGGGGTGCTGCTGGAACGGATGAGGCGGTGCACGATTTATGTGCAGGCGTCGGAGTTGGAGGGGCATCCGAAGGCGGTGCTGGAGGCGATGGGGATGGGGGCGGCGGTGCTGGTGGCGCGGTCGCCCGGGCTGGGGGACGTGGTGACGCACGGGATGAACGGGCTGCGGGTGGACGCGGACGCGCTGTCGTTCGCGACGGCGATCGAGGAGTTGCTGCGGGACGGGGAGTGGCGCGAGGTGCTGGGGGCGGCGGCGTCGCGGACGATCCGGCAGCAGTACGGGTTGCCGTCGGTGCTGCCGCTGGAGTTGGAGGTGCACCGGCGAGCGCTGGCGCACGGTCGTCAGGCGGGGGCACGGCGGGCGGTGGCCTGATCGATGCGATGATGACGAGGCCGATAGAGTCTTTCTGAAAAGGAGGGCTCGTGGCGAAGCGCACGAACAGCGGAAGGAAGCCTGGCCGAGCGGCGTTGCGGCGGGTGAAGTTGCTGGTCTTTGACTTTGACGGGGTGATGACGGACAACCGGGTGCTGACGCTGGAGGACGGGACGGAGGGGGTGCTGTGCAACCGCTCGGACGGGCTGGGCGTGGGGCTGGCGCGCGAGGCGGGGCTGGCGATGCTGGTGCTGTCGAAGGAACAGAACGCGGTGGTGGCGGCGCGGTGCCGGAAGTTGAAACTGGAATGTCTGCACGGGATCGACGACAAGGCCGGGGCGCTGACGGCGATCCTGCGTGCGCGCGGGGTGAAGGCGGCGGAGACGGCGTATGTGGGGAACGACGTGAACGACGTGGCGTGCCTGCGGATGGTGGGGATGCCGATCGTGGTGGCGGACGCGTGGCCGGCGGCGAGGGCCGCGGCGAAGTTCGTCACGACGCGCGCGGGCGGGCACGGGGCGGTGCGCGAGGTGTGCGACTGGTTCGTCGCGGCGCGAGGGCGAGAGGCCTGAGAGGTCCCGCGTGAGGGGTGAGCGGATGAGCGTGGGACTGCTCATGGCGTTGCCGTCGGGGCTGATCGTGTCGGGCGTGGCGCGATGGGCGGTACGGCTGGCGAATGGGTTGGTACGAGAAGGACGGCGGGCGGGATTGATTCTGCACGCGCCGGCGGGGGCGTATCGCCCGCTGCGGATGGAGGTGGACGCGCGGGTGGTGGTGACGGACCTGACGCACCTGCCGCCGATCGAGTCGTGCGGGGGCGAGGTCGGGGTGTACCTGACGGGATATCGGGAGGCGGTCGGGGCGATGGCGCGGGCGGGGGCTGTGGTGCTAAGCCCGAACCTGGTGGGTGATTGCTACGCGGCGGCGGCGCGGGCGATGCTGGAGCGGCCGGGGGACACGCGGCTGGTGGGATGGCTGCACAGCGACACGGCGTACGAATATCACGTGCCGCGGCACTTTGAGGCGGCGGTGTCGCGGTTCGTAGCGGTGAGCGGGGCGATCGAGACGAAGGCGCGGGCGTGTCTGCCGGGGCGCGAGGCGGACGTGACGCGGATCGGGTACGGCGTGGAGTCGCCCGCGCGGCTGCCGGAACGGGCGACGCTGAAGGGGCGGGCGGTGCGGGTGGTGTACGCAGGGCGAATGGAGCGGTGGCAGAAGCGGGTGCTGGCGTTGCCGGCGATGAGCCGGTCGCTCACGGCGCGCGGGGTGTCGCACGAGGTGGTGATCCTGGGGGATGGGCCGGCGGGGGCGGAGTTGCGGCGTGCGTGCGCGGGACTGCGCGAGGTGGTGGTGCTCGGGCCGCAGGAGCCGGAACGGGTGGCGGGGGTCTTGGCGCGGGCGGATATCGCGGTGCTGGGATCGCGGTACGAGGGGCTGCCGATCGCGGTGCTGGAGGCGATGGCGCAGGGGTGCGTGCCGGTGGTGACGCGGACGGCGAGCGGCGCGGCGGAGGTGATCGAAGATGGGGTGAGCGGGGTGATCGTGGAGGTGGGTGAAGAGGCGAGCGAGGCGGACGTTGGGGCGGCGCTGGCGGCGGGGGTGGAGCGGGCGATGGCGCAGGTGGAGTCGATGCGTGAGGCGGCGTGGGCGCGGGTGCGCGAGGCGTATTCGGTGGAAGGGCACGCGCGGGCGGTCGCCCGGATGATGGACGAGGTGGCGGCCAAGCCGGCGCGGGCGTGGCCGAGCGGAAGGGCGTGCGCCTTCAGCGGGGCGGGGGGCGGAAGCGTGCCGGCGGAAGGGTGGGATCGTGTGCGGGCGGTGAGCGCGGCGCTTGAGGGGAAGCGCGTGGTGGTGCACGGGACGGGTCGGCACACACGGGAGTTGGTGGCGCCCGCGCTGGAGGCGGGGCTGCTCGCGGGGGTGGTGGCGTTTACGGATGATGATCCGGCGGCGTGGGGCGGGGAGGTGGCGGGTCGGCCGGTGGTGCGGCCGGAAGAGGCGGGATCGACGGGGGCGACGGAGGTCGTGGTGTCGTCGTGGATTCACCAGGGAGCGATCATGGCGCGGCGCGGTATGTACGAGCGTCAGGGGCTCGCGGTGCACGCGTTGTACGCGGAGGAATCGGCGGGGCGTTGAGGCGGGGAGAAGATCGGATCGGTGAGCACGGGGTCGAGTGGAAGGTCGGCGGCGTGCAGGAGGCCGACGGCCCAGGCGAATCGCTTGAGGGGGAGGTGGCGCTGGTAGGCCTCGTCGAGGTCGGCGTGGTCGGGGTGTAAATGCGCGAGGATGTGGAACCAGCGGGCGAGGTCGCGGAGGCGCGGGGCGTCGGCGGTGGTGCGTGCGTCGAGATCGGCGAGGGCGAGGGGATCGAGGATGTTGCGTTGGAAGAGGGCGGAGGCGAAGGCGGGGTTGGCGCGGGCATAGGCGTGAGCGGCGCGGCCGAGGGCGCGTTCGCGGTGGAGGTAGTCGGCGGGGGTGAGGCGGTGGTCGTGGGTGACGGCGGCTTCGGGGCGGAAGAGGATGGGGAGGGCGGCACGGAAGGCGAACTCGAGGTCGTCGTAGCCGTAGTGCCCTGGCATTTCGAGGAAGGGGTGCTCGCGGAGGGAGCGGGTGGGGCAGGAGAGGTTGAGGGACCAGGCGTGGCGGAAGCCCCAGTCGCGCGAGGGGTCGGGGTCGATCATGCGGTGGTAGAAGAAGATCATGGAGGATTCGCGGAGGAGGCGGTCGAAGGCGGTGTCGTCGAGGTGGATTCGCCACGGGGCCGAGCCGAGGACGAGGGCGGGGCGCGCGAGGTCGGCGTGGGCGGCGAGGTGGCGCGAGGCGGCGGTGGGGTGTGGGATGACGTCGTCGTTGAGGAGCCAGGCGAGCGGGGCGAGGGCGTGCGCGGCGAGGGCGTTGCGCGTGGCGCCGGGTCCAAGACGGGGGAGGCGGAGGACGCGAAGGGAGAAGGCGCGAGGGCGGAAGGAGGAGGCGGCGAGGAAGGAGGCGGCGTCGTCCTGGCCGTCGATCCCGACGAGGACCTCGAGGGGCGCGGGGAGGTCGCGTTGCATCTCCAGTGCGTGGAGGCATGCGACGAGGTGCGTGGGCCTGTCTCGGGTGGGGATGAGGACTGAGAGGGGCACGGGGGAGTTATCGGCCTGATGAGGGTTGGAAGCGAGCGGGGAGGGCCGGAAGTGTCCGAGAATTGCGTGGAGGGGATGAAGGGGATGGGGTTGAGGGACGATGAGGGGAGTACACGCGGGCGAGTGGCGTGACGCGGGAGGTCGCGCACGTGGACACGAAGAATCGAAGGCGGCACGAGCGGACGGCGGTGACACGGCCGGCGAAGGTGTATCACGCGGGGAGCGCGCGGTACCTGTCGGGGTATACGCGGGACGTGTCGGCGGGGGGCGCGTTGCTGGAGGTGGATTCGCCGCGGGCGATCGAGGTCGGTGACATGATCGAGGTGGTGGTGGCGTGGCATGACCGGGCGTTGCTGTCGGCGGCGGACCTGGTGAAGGCGCGGGTGACGCGGGTGCTGCGGACGGACACGCCGCGGCAGTACGTGGGGGTGGCGTTCGAGTCGGCGGGGGCGGTGACGGCGCGGCGCGCGGCGTAGCGTCGCTACGATTGAGGCATGTTGTGGCAGCCGTCGCTCCCGGATTCGTACACCCGGATGACGCCCGAGGCCCTGGCCGAGGCGATCACGGCGCGGCGGCGCGAACTGGGCGATGCGCTGGTGATCCTGGGGCATCACTACCAGACGGACGGGGTGATCCGTCACGCGGACCATACGGGGGATTCGCTGAAGTTATCGCAGGTGGCGGCGGGGCTGGCGGCGTCGCGGCCGGCGGGGAGGCCGCTGCGCTGGATCGTGTTCTGCGGCGTGCACTTCATGGCGGAGACGGCGGACATGCTGACGCCGGACGGGGTCTCGGTGATTCTGCCGGACCTGTCGGCGGGGTGCTCGATGGCGGACATGGCCCCGTATGACGACACGGTGGCGGCGTGGGAGGCGATCCATGAGTCGCTGCGGGGACGCGGGTGGCGCGGGCGGGTGGTGCCGATCACATACGTGAACTCATCGGCGGCGATCAAGGCGTTCGTGGGCGAGCACGGGGGCGCATGCTGCACATCGTCGAACGCGCGGGAGGTGTTCCGGTGGGCGCGGGGCGAGGCGGGGGCGGAGGGGAAGATTCTGTTTCTGCCGGACCAGCACCTGGGGCGGAACACCGCGGCGAAGGAAGGGATCGACGTGGCGACGGGGACGTGCGTGTACGACCCGAAGTTGGCGCGAAAAGGTGAGGCGTTGGGCGGGGCGACGGACGAGGCGGTGCATCGGAGCGAGGTGATTTTGTGGGCGGGGCACTGCTCGGTGCACAAGTTGTTCCGGCCGGAGCACTGCGCGGAGGTGCGCGATCGCGACGCGCGCGAGGGAACGCGGACGACGATCCTGGTCCACCCGGAGTGCTGCAAGGAAGTAGTGGACCTGGCGGACCTGGACGGCTCGACGGAGTTCATCATCCGGACGATTCGCGGGGCTGAGCCGGGGACGCGGTGGGCGGTGGGGACGGAGACGCACCTGGTGTCACGCTTAGCGCGGGAGGCGGCGGGGCGCGGCGTGGAGGTGCGGATTCTGTCGTCGTGTCAGTGCCTGTGCACGACGATGTTCCGGATCGATGAGCCGCACCTGTTGTGGGCGCTGGACAACCTGGCGGGTCGGTTTGACGGTCGCGGGGGCGGGCGGGAGGGCGTGTCGCGGGTGGTGAACGAGGTGCGTGTGACGCGCGCGGCACGGGCGCGGGCGCTCATGGCGCTGGAGCGGATGCTTTCGTGCACGGGCGCGACCGGGGCGCGCGCGACGGCGCTGGTGGATTAGGCGGCGCCGACCTTGGACGAGGCCTTGACCTCGGTGATGGAGGCGGGGAGGGGGGCCTTCTCGATGCTGTCGCGCATGAGGCGGCCGACCTTGAACTTGACGGCGCGCTTGGCGGGGACGCTGACCTTTTCCATGGTCTTGGGATTCTGGGCCTGGCGCGCGGCGCGGGTCTTGATGTCGAAGACGCCGAAGTCGCGGAACTCGAGGCGGTTGCCCTTCTTGAGTTCGGCGATGATCTGATCGAGGAACTCCTGGACGGCGGCCTTGACGTCGGCGCGGGGGAGTTTGGTGCGCTCGGCGATGCGTTCGACCAGTTCCTTCTTTGTGATGGTCGGCATGGAAAATCCTTCGCGTGAACCGGTACGGCGCGGGTGGCCGTGATGTTGTGGTCCGACGAACGGCGGTACGGCCCCCACGCGGCCTACCCCGTCGGATGGTCTGCCCCGGGCGCCGGGTGGCGCGCGGGGGAATCGGGAACCGGGATTATCCCGCGCCGGAGGCTCAACGTCAATCCCCATCGGGACTTGGAAACGGGGAAGATTGAGGGCGGTTGGGGGTCTAGAACTCGATGGCCAGGCCGGCGTACAGGCCCTGAACGGCCCCGGAGAACTCGAACTGGGCGTCGCCGTCGCCGGAACTGATGGAAAAAAAGAGGGCGCGGTAGCCGAGTTGGACGCCGACGTGGGGGATGATTTCGCAGGAACCGCCCACGAGGATGTCGAAGCCGAAGGAGGAGTTCTCGAGGAAGGGCATGCCGCCGGCGGCGAGTTGGACGTCGAGGGCGAAGCGTTCGCGGATGACGGCGCCGGCCTTGATACCCACGAGCGGATGAAGGGCGAGTTCATCGGCGGAGGCGGAGTCGGGGCCTTCGGCGTCGAGATTACGGACGGACCAGTCGGCCTGGAGCGCGCGCAGGCCGAAGACGAGGTCGAGGCGCGGTCGGAGCCAGTACCCGCCACCCTCCATCGGGCGGCTCTGGCCCTTGACGAGGGTGTAGAGGGCTTCGAGTTCAGCGGCGGCGAAGGTGACGGAGGACGAGATGGCGTCGCCGTCGGCGATGGGGATGTCGCCGATCATGCCGTCGCGTCCGGGGGCGGATTCGTCGCTGGCGAGGGCGAAGCCGCGGAGGGCGAAGCCCCAGTTGCCGCGGCGGAGGGAGACTTCGCCGAAGGGGGTGAGGCGCGCGGTGCGGTTCTGGCCGAGGTCGCGGAGGCGGGTGGGTTGGTTGCCGCCGGAATCTTCGTCGGCGCGGGGGAGGGTGACGTCGCCGCTGAGGCCGGCGAACCAGACGGCGGGTTCGAAGCGGATGGTCCAGCGGGCGTCTTCGGTCCCGTCGTGCGAGGGCTGATCGGGCGGGGCGTCGTTGGGCGCGGGCGGGACGGATTGGGCGAGGGCGGCCGAGGTGAGGAAGGCGAGGACAGTTCCACCACGAAGCAGCATTGCGGGACTCCTGCGGGGGGCGGAAGCGTACCACGAAGCGTCGCGGCGTGCGTGGCCTAGCGTTGCGGATGCCGTGGCCCGAGGGCGTGAACCTGGCGATCGAGACGAGCAACCCGTCGTCGGCGGAGGATGGGTGCGGGTGGAAACCGGGGGTGGCGCTGACGCGGGTGGTGGACGGGGTATCAACGCGGCTGGGGGCGGAGGCGCTGGGCGGAGACGGTTTGATGATGGCGGTGGACCGTGTGTTCCGAGGGGCCGGGGTGGCGCCGCGGGAAGTTCGGGGCGTGGCGGTGTCGATCGGGCCGGGCGGATTCACGGCGCTGCGGACGGCGACGGCGAGCGCGAAGATGATCGCGGAAGCCACGGGGGCGGAGGTTCGCGGGGTTCCGAGCGCGTGGGTGGCGGCGCGGCGAGCCGGGCGCCCGGGCCGATTCGCGGTGGCGCTGGCCGGCAAGGGGGATTCGGCGTGGGTGACGTGGTTTGACGGCGCGGGGCGCGAGATGGAGGCGGGACGGCTCGTGGATGGGCGCGCGTTCTCGGCGGACGGGTTGGAGTCGGTCGTGGCGGATCGGTATTTGCCTGGGACGTTCGCGGAGACGTGCGCGCGGGCGGGGGTGGAGATTCATCGGCCCGTGTTCGACGCGTACGCGGTGCTGGAGGCGGGCGAGGAACTCGCGGCGATGGACCCGGTCGCGCTGCTGCCGCTGTACCCGCGCGAACCGGAAGCGGTGACGAAGTGGCGGGCGCTGGGGCGGTAGGCGCCGCGGCACGAAGGCGCGTGATGCGTACGGGCTGCGCATTGTACGGGGGGGGGAAATAACCCCGGATGGACATGGTGCGCGGTGTGAAGTGAGGGGGGATGGGGGTCGATAGAGGTCTGTGCGGGCGCGCGAGAGTTTGCGGCGTGCGCCGCCGGAAGGACGACCCGTGGACCATCGCGCCGACGCAACCCAAGCCAGACCCGCGACGGAGGACCTGTCGCAGAAGCGCGTGTTCACCACGGGCGAGGCGGCGTCGGTGTGCAAGGTGAGCCAGCAGACGATCATCCGGTGCTTTGATGCGGGACGGCTGCACGGGTTTCGGGTGCCGGGGAGCAAGTTCCGGCGGATTCCGCGCGAGGAACTGCTGCGGTTCATGCGGGCGAACGACATTCCGACGGCGGTGCTGGAGTCGGGGTCGAGGCGGCGGATTCTGTGCGTGGATGATGACGAGCAGATCCTGGCGCTGTACCGGTCGATCCTGACGCGCGACACGCAGAACGAGGTTCGGACGGCGACGACGGCGTACGACGCGGGGCTGCTGACCGAGTCGTTCCGGCCGCAGGTGATCCTGCTGGATTTCATGCTGCCGGACGTGCGCGGGGACGTGGTGTGCGCGCGAGTGCGGGAGAATCCGGCGTTTGCGGCGACGCGGGTGCTGGCGGTGACGGGGCACCCGGACCCCGGGCTGGAAGGGACGTTTCGGTCGGCGGGGGCGCACGGGTTTCTGCGCAAGCCGTTCACGACGGACCAGTTGCTGGAGGCGATCGCGGGGGTGCTGGTCGGCGCGGGTGTTCCGGCTGAGCACGGAACCTCACGCGATGGTGCGCGGTGAACATCGGACACGAGGCACCATGCTAGCGGCTTGAAGAACCGCACGCTCACGCTCGCGGCTCGTTGGCGCGGGGCGATGAGGCGGTTCGTCGGGGGGCGGGACGGTACGAACATCGGAAGACGGCTCAACCGGGGCGGGGGACGGGTCGATGCACCGTTGTCCTGGAGGATGCCGATGGCCCGCCGGAAGGTCAACACCAGCCCGATCGTCGGTGAATCACTGACAATTCGTCAGGCGGCGGTGCTGGTGGTGGCGTCACGGCGTGCCTCGCGCGAGGGGCTGGTCGCGCGGCTGGCGGGCACGTCGGCACGGGTGGAGGGGACCGACACGGAGCACGCCCCCAAGGCGGCGCGGGGGTTTGACCTGGTGGTGATCGACTGCCCGCACCCTCTGGAGGTGTGGGGCCGGGTGCAATCGTGCGGGGTGGGGGCGGCGTGCGTGGTGATCCGAGCGGGCGCGGAGGCGCTGTTTCTCGCGGAGGCGATGCGGGCCGGGGTGGCGGATGTCGTGGAACCGGACGCGGCGCCCGAGGCGTTGCAGGCGGCGCTCGCGGGGGCGTTCGACCGGGTTCAGCGGTCGCGCGACTCGCTGGTGCGGGAGCGTCGGCGGACGCGGCGGCTGCGGGCGCTGTGCGGGACGCTGTTCAAGTCGCGGCATGAACTGATGCGGCAGATGGGCGAGTTGTGCGCGGACATGGCGGCGTCGTACCGCGACCTGTCGGACCGGCTGACGGGCGTCTCGATGGCGAGCGAGTTCAACGCGATCCTGCGGCAGGAACTGGACCTGGAGGGGCTGCTGCGGACGACGCTGGAGTACACGCTGCGGAAAGTCGGCTCGACGAACGCGGCGATCTTCCTGCCGAACTCGCTGGGGGACTTCGCGCTGGGCGCATACGTGAACTACGACTGCCCGAAGGACACGTGCGAGAGCCTGCTGGACCACTTGGCGGACGTAGCGCCGCCGGCGTTCGAGCATCGGGACGAGGCCGCGGTGCTGCGGGACGGATCGGAGATCGCGGCGGCGCTGGGGCGCGGGGACGCGTGGCTGGCGGAGGCGGCGATGGTGGGCGTGCCGGCGAAGCAGGACGGGGAGGCCGTCGCGGTGTGCGTGTTCTTCCGGGATCATCGCACGCCGTTCACCCCGACGCACGTGCGGATGCTGACGCTGGTGTGCGATCTGTTCGGGGGCCAGTTGTCGCGGGTGATCCGCACGCACAACCGGCACCTGCCCAAGGACGCGTGGGACAAGCCGGGCGACGGCGAGGCAGGATCGGACGACATCGACCTGGCGGGGTGAGGTGGTGCTCCCCCACTGCTCGCGCGATGCGGGCTGATTTGATCACCGGCGACGCCTGTGGCATTTCTGCATCGCGCGCGGAAATGGGCATTTATGCCATCGGCTTGCATGAACCGCTCACTGATGCTCGCGGCTCGTCAGGGCGGAGGACGTAGGCGGCGACGGTGCGCGCGGTGTAGCGGTCGGTCTCCTGGCCCTCGTAGGTGTGGGTCAAGGCGAAGCCGTGCTTCTCGAGGATGCGTCGGGAGGCGGCGTTGTCGAGGGCGACGGTGGCGTGGAGGGGGCGAGTGGGGACTTCGGCAAGGAAGAGGGCGAGGGCGCGCGAGGCGACGCCGCGGCCCCACCACGCGCGGTCGATCCAGTAGCCGACGGCGTTGGCATTCTCCATGCGGAACTGATTGATGGAGCCGACGAGCAGGCCGTCGGCGAGGATGGAGCGGGGGATCACGGCGGGATCGGTGAGGATGGTGTCCCAGACAGCGAAGTAGGCGTCGCGCGTGCGGGGCTTGGTGCCGGCAAGGGCGTTGCCGGCGGGGTCGGCTTGGATGCGGAAGAGGGTGTCGAGGTCGTCGCGGGTCGTGGGGCGAAGGGCGATGCTGGGCGTCGGGGTCATGGGATGGTGCCGAAGGTGAGAATCACACCGCGAATGAATACACGAGTGGGTACGCCCGGGCAATCTCGGCGCGCGGCGGTTCCATGATACATGGGTCCGGAGTATATTGGAGGCGAAGCGCGACCCGGGGCATGCGGCGTGATGACCAGGACCACCACCCAACTGATCGAGGACCTGCGCGACGCGGGGAACGCGGCGGCGTGGGCGCGTGCGGCGGGCGGTGAGCCGGCGCGGCCCGAGCACCCCGACGGCATGCATGATCCGGGTGCGCCGGAGAACACGCGAAAGCGTAAAAAGGAATGGAGCCGGGGGGAATCGAACCCCCGAGCACTTATCGAATCTCCGGAAGAATACGCCGATTCCCACGAGCGCGCAGCGCCGGGCGCAGCGCAGGCCGCACCGGGGGCCAAACGGGGCGCAGGCCGGGGTCGAACGGGCGGCCCAACAGGGGGACCAGTCCCGCCCACGTCGCGGCCGAACGCCGGGTGCGGCAACGCCCCGCCGGACACCGACCTGGCCCGCCTCGTGGCGGCGTGGGCCATCCTGTCGCCTGATGTGCGGGCCGGAATCGTCGCGGCGCTTGGCGCGGCCACGCCCGGTCGTTGATCCCGCCCGACGCCCGACAGAACCGACGAAACCCGCGATCCCGCGACGCGGAGCGCCATCGCCGGCCGTTCCGTCAGCGGCAACGTCGGCATGGTTCCTTCCCGCCGGGCTCGCCGACGTGACGCCCGCGGGAACAGCCGCGGGTATCGACTGACTTTGTTTCAGGTGTCCGGAATAGCACCGGAACCCCCCTGGGAGCCACATGGCCTATGGGGCCGTAGAATCATATCCAATGGCCACTGCCCCACCAATCCCAGATTCGCGACCCACAGCAGCATCGACGAACACCAGCGGGCCGCCAGCCGCCCAAGCGGAACTGAAGGGAGAAGCTGCGACGCCACCCGTCTCTGACTTTGCTGCCGCTATCGCTGGCGTCTCGGAGAACCCCGCGGCCAGCACGCCGCCATCGATGACGGGGAGCATCTTCCCGGGGCCTTCGAGAGCGATTGAACCTGAGTTCGCTGCCGCCATCAAGGACATGGAGGCGGCACTGGGGATGCCGCTCTGGCTGTTCATCCAAGGCGCAGAACGACCGACGCGGGAGATCCATGACGGCATCCGCGACCTCTTCCAGATGTCAAAGGACGACCTGCCGAAAGGACAGCGCGTCGCGCTGCTGATTGATTCTCCCGGTGGTTCAGCAAGGTGCGCGTATCAGATCGCCACACTGCTTCGTCGCCATTGCGGCGGCTTTGTGGCGGTGGTGCCGAGATACGCGAAGAGTGCTGGAACCCTGCTTGCACTTGGCGCATCCACGATCATGATGGGCGAACAGGCCGAACTCGGTCCTCTCGACGCACAACTTCGAGACGACGAGTCGGAAGAGTGGCGATCGGCGCTCGACGAACTTCAGGCGTTGGAGAGGCTCAACGCCTTTGCCTTGGAAGTGGCGGATAGATCGATGATGCACCTGCTGCCTCGCACGCGCAAGAAGGTTGACACGCTGCTGCCAAAGGTTCTGCACTTCGCCGCGGACCTGACGAAGCCGTTGCTCGAAAAGACCGATCCTGTCAGGTACACTGCGGCATCTCGTGCGCTGAAGATCGCGGAGGAGTACGCGATCCGCCTGCTCCAACCCAAGTACCCGACCACAAAAGCTCAACAGATCGCCCGCCATCTGGTCGAAAAGTACCCTGATCATGGTTTCGTGATCGACCGACAGGAGGCTGAGTCGTTCGGACTCAAGACCGAAGCGTTCACTCCCGAACAGGACGCGATCGCCGATCGGCTATTCCAGTTCCTCGGCGAGACTACCGTGATGGGTCATCTGATCGAGGCAAAGACGACATGAAGCACACCACAGTCCCAACCGAGTCAACGACCGCGAAGGAGTGCGGGGTTCGCGACTCTGTCGAGACCGCGATCGATCTTGCGAAAGGACTCGATCGGGAGAGCTGGCAGCAGCGGTTGCGCGAAGAGCCGGGCCGCATTCCCAAATGGGGCGGGCACCAGCCGTGCATACTGCCAGTCCCATCGGACGCCGGGCCAGCGAAGGCGGCACGAGTGACGACTCATGCACGAAGCTGATCGCGGGCACAACAAGTGCATCCGCGCCTAACTGCCGAGACGCCCGAACACAGGCAAGCCGCGTGGCGTCGTCGCATCGGCAAGCAGGTGTGACACGTACCCCGTGGGCACGGCGCGGAAGAACCCAGCCACGATGAATCGCATCCATCGAGGGAGTTCATTCTGGCCGTCCGCCGCATGCGCATGCTCGCCGGGCCTCAGCCCGGCGCTGGCCCATGCGTACAGCGCATCGCACCCTTCGCGGTGCTTGCCTTTTCCAAACCACGCCACCGCCGCTGCAGGCAGCATGCCATGTGCAAACTGGCGATGGTCGGGAGAGAGGGCGGGCTCCAAGATGTCCGGCAGCACCCCGCCGCAGGTCGCCCCGAGCGCGGCCCCGATGACATCCCAAAAACGATCGTCGTCGCTCAGATCCGACTTTCGCAGCAACTCCACGCCCAGTTGAGCGATGAGTGCGATCCCGATGTGTTCGCGGCGGTTCGGCATGGGCGGCCCTCCATGATTGGCCGGGTTGTGGAGTCCTGATCGCGCATCCGTGGTGAGGTCGAGTGTACGCGAAATCGACCTTCGCCGACTCGGGCGAGCCTCCCAGTCTGGTCTCGATCGGAGGAGGCCTGCGGCCCGCCGGTAGCATGAGCCGTGCGGCGTCTGCTACCCTCTTCTGATGCCAACGTCTGACGCGGAAAGGGCTGCCTGCTCATTGGCTCGCGTGCGGCCCGAGCACTTCAATCCCCGGGCGCAGATCCCCTACGGCTGCACCGTGGAGCAGGTGCGCGCCGCGATGAACGACTTTCTGGACTTCCTCGAGTTCATCAACACCCAGTTGAACACGAAGCAGATCCCCCGTCTTGAGACGTTCCTGATGCCAGCCAACTTCAGCAGCATCGTCGGCGAGTTCATGTCGGCGAGCATCCCCAAGCACTGCAAGGCGTTGGCAAAGAACAAGTACCACAACGGGCATCCGGACCTCGTGCCGACCGGTCGATTCAAGGGTGACTCGATCCTGCACGGAGACCAGGGCATCGAGATCAAGGCGTCGAGGTACCTGCGGGGTTGGCAGGGGCACAACGCCGAGCGGGTCTGGCTGCTCGTCTTCGTGTTCGAGGCAAACCGTGCGCGCGACGAGGGAAATGACGTGGCCCCCATGCCGTTTCGCTTCCTCAAGGTGGTCGGTGCGCAGTTGACCGAGCAGGACTGGGTGTTTTCGGGACGTTCCGAGACGAGCCGACGCACGATCACGGCGAGCGTAACCACCAGCGGGTTTGAGAAGATGGAAGCGAACTGGATCTATCGGTCACCGGCGGAATAACGCCGGTTCGACGACCGACCCGACCACGGTATCCAACTCTGGAACACGGACCGCTGCAAGTTTGGGGATGGCGCGGATGCCCAGGTCGTAGTACTCCCTGAACCGTTCGACGCCGATCGCGCGGACGCCGACGGCCTCGGCTGCTGCCACAGTTGACCCCGAGCCCATGAATGGATCGACAACCACCCCTTCGCCGAGGGGAAGCGCCGCCCAGACGAGCCGGCGCATTAGCGACTGCGGTTTGAGGCTGGGGTGATCGGCAATCTCTCGTTCGCGCTGCGGTGTGCGTTCGCTCTCGATCACATCCTCGAAGGGAAGTTCGTTCGAGTATCTCCGCAGTCCGCCTGTCTGCCACTCACGCAAGCAATCGCTGACCTTCAGCGATCCCATCGGCTTGCGAAAGATGCCCCAAGGCTCGTAGCAGCCCCGGGCCATCGAGCACACTCCCGGAAACTCCTCCTCGGCGTTCTTCGGGCGATCGCCGCCTCGAAGCGTTCGGACGAGTCGGATCAGTTCTCCTCGGAACTCGAGCCCGCCTTCGATCACGGCGTCGAAAACCAACTGCGACACGAAGGCATTGGTCGCGAGGAACACATGTCCGCCGGGCCGCAGCGCCCGCGTGACCAACACGCTCCACTCACGGAAGAACGCCCGCAACCGTTCGCGCTCCTTCGCGTCGAGCGCGGTGAACCGGGGGAGTGGTGATCGAACGTGCCCGTCGAAGGATGGTGGAATGCGCCAAATCCCACCCTTCCCGTTCGCACGCTTGGCCAGTTGGTCGTGGTCGAACTCCTTCACCCCGTATGGCGGGTCGGTCACGATCGCATGGATTGAGTTCTCTGGGCAGCGGCTCATCCACTCGAAGCAGTCGGCGTGCAGTGCCACGGATCGGCCTATGGCCGTTGCGTCGTACTCGAATGCCAAATCGCCGGTGGAGTCGCTCATGGTGCCAGTATACGGTTTTTGATCGGGTTGGTCAAACGCCGTGGTACAGCGTAGCCGTTGCCGTTGGGGCATCACGGCGTGCGCTTCTCACGAGAGGCGGAATTTTCGTGGTCAGCGCTGCGAATCGGCTCCCGCGCCGGAAATAAGGGTTTGGGGGGAAGGGCTGTCGCCCGACGCCCCCCGGCAAGGAGACCACCGTGACCCGAATCGGACTGACCCTCGACGAGCATTTCGACCTCCGCGTGAAGCCCCTGGCGGGCGCGGACCCCGCGTTCTGTGAGGCGGCCCAAGATGAACGGGACCGGATGTTCCCGATGCCGATCTCCGCGGCCTCGAACCACCTGCGGTCCCGCGGCTACGACTGCCGCCCCGCGATCCTCGACGCGCTGGTCCGGCAAGGGGTGGTCACGCCATCGAACCCGGACGCATGGACGCGGGCCGACGTGGACGTCGCGGCGGATCACCTTGAACAGGCAAGTATTCTCACGCCCTTTGCGGCGTTGTGCATGACCGTTGGGTGCAGGTACGCCGACTTCCTTCTCGCCCTGCGAGAGGCTGCGGAGCGTGAGACGGCCAAGTACGGGAGGCCCGTGCCCGCTGACGACACCTACTTCGTCTTGCATGTCGTGCCGCCCAGGGCGACCACCCCGGCGCGGGTCTCGTTCACATTGTGCGACGACGTCCGCGAGAGGCTCGAGCGTGGCGAGGAGGTCTAATGCCCGACCCCTCTCCGATCGAGATTGAACTCACGCCCGACCTGCTCGACTACGCGCGGCGGGTTGGATTCGCAGCGGCCAAGCAGCACTGCGAGCCGGGCGTCAGCCACGACGATGTTGTGCAGGAAGCCCTCCTCCACCTGATCGCCAAGCCGCCCGTATGGGACCCGGCTCGGGGTGCGAGCCCGAAGACGTTGATCTTCGTGATCGTGAAGACGGCGGTGCTGAAGCACGCGGAGCGAGAAGAGCGTGCCCTCAGGAACTTCAAGACGCTGCGCGTGGCCGCAGACACGAGACAGAACGCGAGCGAGGGCGTCTACGAGGATCCCAAAGGACGGGAGATCGCCAGCAGCCGCACGGTCGGCCTGTCGCAGTCGTCCTGGGCAACGGAGGACGTGCTCGAGTTCATCGACAACGAGGACAGTCGCGCGTTGTGTCGGATGATCATGGAGTGCGATGGAAACGTCAGCGAGGCTGCGAGACGGCTTGGCATGAAGGAGAGCACGGTCAGGTACCGGCTCGGTTTGTTGATCCCGAAGCTGCTGTCTAAGGGTTTCAAGGTTGTCTCAGAAGGAGAGTTTCATGAACGGAAACGCGGTCAAGGATGACCTGCTGCTCACGGCCGCCGAGGTCGAGATCGAGGCCGCGGGCAAGGATGCCCGCCCCAAGATCAGCGTCGTCGCCTACACCGGCCGCATCATGCGCGTGCCCGGCTGGGGCGACATCGCGATCGACCTGGCGGGCCTCGAAGCTGGGGGCCAGGTGCCCCTGCTGGCCGACCACAACGCCACGGTCGGCAGCGTCGTCGGTCACGGCGAACCCGCAGTCGCCAACGGGCGGTTGATGGTCGCGGGTGTCGTCAGCGGCGCTGGCGAACCGGCGCGGCACGTCGTGGAGATGGCCCGAGGTGGTTTCCAGTTCCAGGCGTCGGTCGGCGTCGCGCCCACCGAGCACGAACGGGTGAAGCCGAACCAGTCGGTCGAGGTCAACGGGCGGTCGCTGTCGTCGCCGGGCGGGTTCACGCTTGTGCGCAAGGGGCGGCTGCGGGAAGTCAGCATCACGCCGCTTGGGGCCGACGCGGAAACGTCGGTGGCCATCGCGGCATCACGTCAAGGACGGACGAACATGGCGGACATCGCACACGAGGATCAGATCCGCGCCGACGAGCGCGACCGGCTGAAAGAAATCGAACTGACCTGCCGCCCCGTCTTCACGGGTGGCAGCGAGCGGGATTGGGGCGTGCACCAGAAGCGGGTGGACGACATGAAGGCCAGGGCCGTCGCGGGCGACATGACCGTCAGCGAACTCCGCGCGGGCGTGCTGGAGGTCCTGCGGGCCTCGCGTCCCGTGTTCTCCGGCGTCATCACCGGCGGCGGCTCGGGACACATCCCGCGGGCTCGGGTGATCGAAGCGGCCATCCTCAAGCGGGCGGGCTTCGCCGCGCTCGCGGAGAAGGCCCTCGGCCCGGCGTGCATGGAGGCGGCCGATGACCTGCGGGTGGCCCACACACTGGACCTCTGCCGCGCGGCGCTTCAGCACGAGGGGATCGACGCGCCCGCCGACCGCGAGGGCATGGTCCGGGCGTCGCTCTCGACGCACACGCTCACCGAGGCGCTGGGTGCCGCCGTCAACAAGGTGTTGCTCGACGGCTATCAGGAGAGCCCGGCGACCTGGCGGTCCTTCGCGGGTGTGCGGAGCGTGCCGGACTTCAAGACCGCCACCGCGATCCGTCCGTCGTTCACCGGCTCGCTGCAGCAGATTCCGCCCGGCGGCGAGTTCAAGCACGGCGGTGCCGACGAGGCGACCACACAGTACAAGGTGGACACCTACGGCAAGATGTTCTCCATCGACCGCCGCGACCTGATCAACGACGACCTGTCGCTGTTCGACAGCGTCGCCCGCGCGATGGGCCAGGCGGCGATGCGGAAGCTCAGCGACTTGATCTATGACACGTTGCTGTCGAACGCCGGCGCGTTCTTCTCCGCGGGCAACGGCAACTACATCACCGGGGCCGACACGAATCTCAGCACGGACGGCCTGACCAAGGCCATCACCGCAATGCTCACGCAGCGGGACGCCGAGGGCAACGACCTGGACCTGCGGCCGACCCGATTGGTCGTTCCGCCGGAACTCCAGACGGTGGCCCGCGCCGTGCTCGAGAGCGAGTACATCGCGGCGCAGACGAATCTGCCGACCGGCAACAGCCTGCGGAACGCGGTGGGCCTTGAGGTCGAGCCGCGTCTGAGCAACACCAAGAAGTACGGCACCAAGGCCTCGACGAAGCACTGGTACCTCTTCGCCGCGCCCGCGGCGAGCCCGATCATTGTCGGGTTCCTCAACGGCCAGCAGACGCCGACGGTCGAGTTCTTCGGGCTCGACCAGACGGTGAACAAGTTGGCGGTGTCGTGGCGCGTCTACTTCGACTTCGGCGCAGCCCTGTGCGACCCGCGGGCGGCGGTGCGGAGCAAGGGCGAGGCGTAAGCGGACGGCGCTGGTGCGGCCGGGGGCGGTTGCGGGCTGCCCCCGGCCTTTCTCACACACGGATCACGAATGACGCACGCCGCGCCGATCGCGGCGGCGCGATGGGTGCGCACTCATGGACGAGCTCAAGAACACGACCGGAAGTCAGACCGCCATGCACCCGCTGCTCACCTATCGCGAGGCGGCGATGGTGCTCGGCGTCACGCCGCGCACCGTCTGGACGCTTGTGCAGGCCGGGACGCTGCCCGCGGTGCGCTTCGGGCGCAGCGTGAGGATCGATCCGGCGGACCTGCGGCAATTCATCGATCGGTCTAAGCGTGCGACGCAGGGGGTGGGCCATGGGTGAGCCCATCGATGTCGTGCTCGACGTGCTCACGCGAGCGGGGTGCGCTCCCAAGCGACACGGCGAGGCGTGGTCGGCCCGGTGCCCAGCACACGAAGACCGCAATCCGTCGCTGTCGATCGGCATAGGCACGGACGCTCGTGTTCTTCTGCATTGCCACGCCGGGTGCCCGGCGCAGACGATCGTTGGCACACTCGGCCTGGCGATGAGGGACCTCATGCCCACGCCGATGGGCGAAGCGAGGAGACTTCCCGCCCAGCGGAAGAACGCGATCGATGCCACCTTCGCCACTGCCGACGATGCGATCGCGGTGCTGGAGCGGAAGCACGGGGCGTTTGCTGCACGCTGGGCCTACACCGACGTCCAAGGCGTCTCCGTTGGTGAAGTGATCCGCTGGAACCCGCCCGCGGGTGGCAAGGTCGTGCGCCCAATCAGTCGGCGGGGTGATGGTTGGGTGATCGCCGCGATGCCCGAGCCGCGGCCGCTCCTGAACATGCCGGAGTTGTCGCGGTTGCCCGACGGAGCGTGGGTCTACATCGTCGAAGGCGAGACATGCGTGGACGCGGCCCGGGCCATCGGCCTCGTCGCCACGACCAGCGCTGGCGGGAGCAAGGCAGCGGCCAAGTCAGACTGGTCCGTCATGAAGGGCAAGGTCGCGGTGGTCCTCCCCGACCATGACGCCGCGGGCGATGCCTACGCCGAAGAGGTCAAACGATTGTGCCACGCCGCCGGCGCACAGGAAGTCCGCCTGGTACGGCTCGCCGAGCACTGGACCGCTGTTCCACCCGGCGGCGACATCGCTGATGTGCTGGCGATGGAAGGTGGCGATGCCGAGGCCGTGCACGCGAAGATTGACGCTCTCGCCGTGGCAGCCGAGCCGATCGCACCGGAAGCACCCGTGGACGACAAGCCGGACGACCGCCCCACGTTCGACCTCGCCGCGCTGTTCCCCGCCGCCACCGCCGACATCCGCGACTACTTCGCTGATCTGTCCCGCTCGACGCAGACGCCGCCGGACATGGCTGCCCTGCTGGGCATGGCGGTCGCGTCGGCCTGCATCTGCAACGTCGCGTGCGTCCGCGGGCACGGCGATCACATCGAGCCCGCCCCGCTGTGGGCGCTGGTGCTCTCCGAACCGGGCACGCGCAAGTCAGCCGTGCTCGCGGAACTGTTGCGGCCGATCCTGAAATGGGAGGTAGACAAGGGCCGGGAGATGCGGCCCGTCATCGCCGCGGCTGCCCAGCGGCACCGCATCACCGAGCGTCGCATCCGCTCGATCGAAGACCAGGCGGGCAAGGTGGCCGACCCGTTCAAGCGGGCGGTCGTCGAAGGCGAGGCGATCCGGCTCGCCCAAGAGATGGAAGCGACGCCCGTGCCGACCGCGCCGGCGCTGCTGGCAAGCGAGCCAACGCCGGAAGCGCTCGTGCGTCAGATGAAGGAGAACCACGGCCGCGCCCTACTTGCCAGCGCCGAGGGTGACGCGCTGGACATCGTGCAGGGCCGGTACTCGGGCGTGCGGAACTACGGAGCGCTGCTGAAGGGCCACGCGGGCGATCCGATTCGTGCGCAGCGGGTCGGTCGCCCGTCCGACGTAATCGACCGCCCGGCGCTCGCCGTGGCGCTATGCGTGCAGCGGGCGGCCGTCGAGGCGGTGTGGTGCGATCCGCAGGCCGAGGGGCGTGGCCTGCTCGCCCGCTTCGCTGTCATCGCCCCACCGGACCTCGTCGGCATGCGCGACGTGCGGCCCGAGCCGGTGCGAGCGTCCGCTCGAGAGGCTTGGCAGGCCGCGCTCACCCGCCTGCTGTCGTTCGAGCCGAGTGACGAGCCTGACACCGGCCCCGCGATCATCGCGCTTTCGCCCGAGGCCGACGCCCTCTACCACGCGTTCCAACTCCGCACCGAGGCCGCGCTGGGCTTTGGCGACCTGGCCGAGCGCCGCGCGTGGGGCGGCAAACTCTGCGGCCTCTCGCTTCGCATCGCCCTCACGCTGCACGCGCTGGCGACGTGGGGCCGAGCGGGCATCCCGAAAGATGCACAGCGCATTGACGCCGGGACGATGGCTGCCGCCATTGCGTGGGCCGACTACCTCGCCGCATCGGAGCGCCACGCGCGGCTCAGCATCACCGAGCCCGCCGAGCAGCGCACCGTTCGCCGCCACCTGACCCTCATCGCACGCCACGGCGGCTCGGTCAGCATCCGCGACTGGCAACGCCTCCGCTCGCTGGCGCGGGCGACGGATGCCGAAGCGGAACTCGATGCGCTGACCAAGGCCGAACATGGCGATTGGTCGTGGTCCGCGCCTGGCCCGCGTGGCGGGCGGCCGTCGCGGCGCTTCGTCCTTCGGGCAACCGTCCCCGCCTCCGACACATCCGCGCCCACGGCGGCCCCAAACGCCCCGGGTGGCCAGCAGGCCGGGGTTCCGTCGGTTTCGTCGGCGTCAGGCGGCACAGCCCCGCCGCACGGCGCGTGATTCCGCCCACATTCCGCCCGAATCCCCCAGTTCCGCTTGACACTCGGCCCGTCCGAGCCTGACTGGCGACACGGAGGTCCGTCCGATGGCGAGCATCACGACCCGCAAGAACGGCAGCCGGTTCATCACCTTCCACGACGCCGCGGGCAACCCGCGGCACATCACGCTCGGGCAGGTCGCCAAGCGCTACGCCGATGCGTTCAAGGTTCGCATCGAGGACCTCGCCGCGGCCGCGCTGCACGGGCACTCGCCAACCGACGATACCTCGCGCTGGCTCTCGTCGCTCGAGGATCGCCTGTACGCCAAACTCGCATCGGTCGGCCTCGTGCCTGAGCGGCAGAGCGCCACCATCGGCACGCTGGTCGAGCGGTACATCGCCGAGCGGAAGGACGACCTCAAGCCCGAGAGCATCCGCAAACTCCGGCAGACGGAGACCAAGTTGCTGGCGTTCTTCGACAAGGACAAGTCGCTGCGGAAGATCACCTCCGAGGACGCGACAGCATGGCGACGGTCGCTCAAGGACCTCGGCCTCTCCGAGGCGGCCATCCGGACGCACTGCGGCAACGTGAAGACCATGCTTGGCGAGGCGAAGCGCCGAAAGGTGATCGACGCCAACCCCTTCGAGACGCTCAAGAGCGGTCCGACGCCGAGCAAGTACACCCGGTACATCACGCCCGACGAGATTCAGCGGGTTCTCGATGCCTGCCCCGACGCGGAATGGCGGTTGCTCTTCGGCCTCGCGCGCTATGCCGGTCTGCGCATTCCCAGCGAGTCGCACCGCCTCACCTGGGCCGACGTGGACTTCGAGCGGGCGCGCCTCACCGTCCACAGCCCCAAGACGGAGCGGTGGGAAGGCCACGACCAGCGGGTGGTCCCGATCACGCCGAAGTTGATGACGCTGCTGCGGGAACGCTTCGAGACAATGCCCGAGGGCGAAGCGCCGCTGGTCACCATCGGCGGCAAGGGGGCGGTCATCCGGCGCGTGCGTCGCATCTGGGCGAAGGCAAGCGTCGAGCCGTGGGCGCGGTTGTGGCAGACGCTGCGCTCGTCGTGCGAGAAGGAATGGGCGATGACCTTCCCGCAGTTCGCCGTGAGCCGGTGGATCGGGCACAGCATCACGATCAGCGGCAAGCACTACGCCAACGCCGTGCCGGATGAACTCTTCGAGCGTGCGGCGAAGGCCACGGCCTGCGCGCAGCGCCAGGCGCAGCGGAAGGCGTCGGATGGGGCCGGAAACGAGCGGAAACAGAGAAATTGCGCGGAGCGGGCCGAAGCGCGGAACTCCGCAGATTTCCGGGACTTGCGGCTAGTTTCCGCAAGTCCCGGTGTTTCGGAAGAATGGAGCCGGGGGGAATCGAACCCCCGTCCCGTGACAGTCGGCGCGGTGCGTCTACGCGTGTATCGGGCGGTTTGATCTCGGCCCCGCCGACGAACACCCGCGATCTTCGGCGAAGCCCAGCCCCCGGAGGTTTCTCACTTCACACCCCGCGGGCGGCGGCGTGAAGCCAGCCTGCTGTCGTCGATCCCCGCCCTAGCAGGCGTTGAGCGGAGATCGTCACGGCGGTTAGGCCGCGAGAGCGTAGGAACGCTCGCCAGTTACAATTTTGCATGCTTTTTACGAGGCCGGCATGCTCCTCGACGCGCGGCGGCCGCACGTTCCCTGTCCGGTCGAATCCAGTTCGGCCCCAATTGTCAAAGAACGGGGGATTGTAGGGAGCGCGGGGTGGAGAAACCCGCTCGCTAACGCGTGGCTCGTGGAGGCGCGGAGGACCCGCGTGCTTACGCGCGGCTCGTGGATGCACGACGCACGGAATCCGCTTGCTTACGCGCGCGGCTCGTTGAGGCACGACGCACGGAATCCGCTTGCTTATGCGCGCGGCTCGTGGCGGCGGTCGAGCGCGAGGCTGGCGGCAACAGCCGCGGCGAGGGCGAGGGCGAGGATCCACCCGCGGTGCGGGGGGACGCGGAGGGGGAGGATGTGATCGGGCAAGGCCCAACTGGCGGCGTGGTAGCCCAGGAGGAGGAGCGAAAGGCCGAGCACGGCGCGGGAGGGCGCGGAAAGGCGCGATCGCCAGCGAGCGAATCGGCCCCGCGGGGGCGCGGGCGCGAGGCGAGGCCCCCAGATGAGCCAGGCTCCCGCCGCCGCCGCGGCGATGCCGGCGAGCACGGTGAGGATGAGCAGGACGGTGGATGCGAGATCGGCGTGGTCGGCGGGGGTTGCGAGCGGGGGCGTGGGCGCGTTCGCCGATGGCGGGTGAAGGGCTGGCGTGGTGCTCGGGGGCGGGATGAGGGGCACGGCGTGGCTTACGTCAGCACCATGCTGGCGTTGCTGACGAAGGTGTAGCCCTCGGGGTCCATGGCGGCGGCGTAGTTGAGGAGTTCGATCCTGGAGGGGCGTGTGAGGCGGAAGGCGGCGACCATGTTGCCGATGCTGCACCAGCGGGTGGGGTTCTGCTGCCAGGCCATGCTGGCGATGAGGTCTTCGGGCTTGCCGGCGCCGAAGAGGTTGAGCATTTCGCGGTCGTGCTGGACGATCTTGTTGCGGAAGGCGACGGTTTCGGGCGATTCGCCGGCGAGGCGTTGCTGGTCGCCGAAGGCGGGGCCGGCATGGGAAAGGTCGGCGGAGGAGACGACGAGGGTGGTTCCCGGGGCGCTGGCGATGGCGTCGCGGAGGGCGTCGATGAAGGGATCGAGGTCGAGGCCCTGGCCGTCGTAACTCTTGCCGTCGTTGACGACGGGGTCGTGGACGAGGACGCCGAAGACGCGTGGGAACTTGCCGCTCGCGTCGGGGCCGAAGACGTGCTGAACCCAGGGGACCTGGAGTTCGACGGAATGTTCTCGTTCGTGGTCGAAGCGGTTCTGGAAGAGTTTGTCGGCGTTGGCGGGGCCGAGGCGGGAGCGAACGGCGGCGATGAGGTCGAGGTCGGCCTCGCAGACGCCGAGGGGCGTTTCGTAGCCCTTGTCGCAGGCGCAGACGCCGGTGGCGTGGCCGAAGTGGTTGGTGCCGAGGATGACGACGCGGTCTGGGCGCGGGAGGCCGCGGAGACGGCCCCAGGCGCCGGCGTAGTTGAGCCAACCGCGGGGGTAGTCGAGGTGCGGGGCAACTATGGCCTTGGGAAGGGCGGCGAAGGACTTGTTCGGGGCGTCCTTGAGGGCGGCGTCCATCCACTGGTCGAAGATGCCGCGGAGTTTGGCGGCGCCGCGCGAGGTGAGGTCCTGCTCGGAGGCCGGCTCGGGTTCGCCGGCCTGCTGAACGGCCTGGCGGACGAGCGCCTCGGCGAAGGCGGCGGAGGAGGCTGGGGGCAGGGTGGCGGAGGAATCGAAGTCGGCGCGGACCTTGGCGAGAAGGGTGTCGAAGCGAGGGCCTTCGAGGAGGTAGGCGTCGTCGAGTTGGGCGACGAGTTGTTCGAGCATGGGGCGGGTGAGGCCCTTGCCGACTTCGCGGGCGATGTCGTCGAGGGAGCGCTGGCCGTCCATGAGCGGGAGGAGGTGCTGGACGGCGGGGGCGCAGTAGACGATGCGGTCGGAGATCTGGCGGGCATCGGCGAGGCCGAGCATGGGCTGGCCCTGCTGGGTCTGGGCTGGGAAGCCGCGGATGTGGCGGAGTTTGGGCCGCTGCTGGTGCTGGGCGTTGGGGTCAAAGGGGGCGGCTTTGGGGGGCTGGGGCGTTGGGGCGCTGGTCATGGGGAAGGGTAGGTCGGCGTGCGGGGAGGCCGGGACGCGTGAAGGCGTGAAAATAAGGGCAGATTGAGGGATCGGGGCGAGGTGTATGCTGTGGGACACATGAACCGACGAGTGGTTATCACGGGGATGGGGTGGGTGACGCCCCTGGGCGAGGACCTGGAGGGGACCTGGGCGCGGCTGATCGCGGGCGAGCACGCGATGGGCCCGGTGACGCGGTACGAGGCGGGGACGTTCGCGACGAACTTCGCGGCGGAGGTGAAGGGGTTTGACCTGGCGCGGACGCTGCCGATGGCGGAACGTCATGGGACAGCGGGTCTGAGCACGCGGTTCGCGCTGGCGGCGGCCTGGCGCGCGTGGGGCATGGCGGGGTTGTCGGGAGCGAACGTGGACGCGGAGCGCGTCGGGATGTACCTGGGCGCCGGGGAAGGGTCGATGGACCTGGACTCGTACTCGGCGAGCAACCTGGCGGGGTGGGACGCCGGCACACGGACGCTGTCGGACGCGGCGTGGGCGAGGGAGGGGTTGAAACGGCTGAACATTCGGACGGACATGGAGCAGGAGCCGAGCGCGGCGCTGGCGCACCTGGCGGCGGCGTTGCCGGCGCGCGGGCCGAGTTTCAACTGCATGACGGCGTGCGCGGCGAGCACACAGGCGATCGGAGAGGCGACGGAGATCATTCGGCGCGGGGACGCGGACGTGATGATCGCGGGTGGGGCGCACAGCATGATCCACCCGCTGGGGATGACGGGGTTCATTCGCTTGACAGCCATGTCGACGCGGCGCGAGGAACCGGGGCGGGCCTCGCGGCCGTTCTCGAAGGACCGGGACGGGTTCGTGATGGGCGAGGGCGCGGGGATCGTGATCCTGGAGGACGAGGGGCACGCGCGGGCGCGGGGGGCGGGCGTGCTGGCGGAGGTGGCGGGGTACGGCTCGTCCGCGGACGCGTACAGGATCACGGACATCCACGCGGACGGGAAGGGGGCGGTGGCGGCGATGGCGGCGGCGTGCCGGCAGGCGGGGATCGACCCGCGCGAGCCGGACGCGGAAGGCAGGCCGCGGGTGCACTACATCTCGGCGCACGGGACGGGGACGCAGGAGAACGACCGGATCGAGACGGTCGCGGTGAAGACGCTGCTGGGGCCGCTGGCGGGGCGGGTGCCGTTCAGCAGCGTGAAGGCGCAGTTGGGGCACCTGATCCAGGCGGCGGGGGCGGTGGAGTTGATGACGTGCGTGCAGGCGATCCGGACGGGGGTGATCCCGGCAACGATGAACCTGAATACGCCTGACCCGGAGTGCGACCTGGATTACGTGCCGAACGCGGCGCGGGACCTGAACGGGCGCGGCGGGGTGGAGGTGTGCCTGTCGAACTCGTTCGGGTTTGGCGGGCAGAACAACACGGTGTGCGTGCGTCGGTACGCGGGGTGAGTTACTTGAGCGTGGCGCGGAGGCGGGCCACGGAACGTCGCCAGTCGTTGTAGCGGGGCGATTGTTCGCCGTACATGGCGCAGGCGCGAACGAGGACATCGTCGAGGATCTCGCCGGCGAGGTCGAGTTCGCCGCGGTCGCGCTCGAAGGCGGCGACGTGTTCGAGGGTGCGGAAGATGACCTCGTGCTCGCGGCCGTGAATGGCTTCGAGGCGCTGGACGGTGGTGCGGAGTTCGTCGCGGGCCTGATCGATCAGGCCGAGCGCCGCGAGGCAGCGGGCGTAGTCGACGACGACGGTGCGTTCACCGAGGATGACCCAGCGGCGGAAGGCGCGGCATTCGCGGAGTGCGTCGGCGAGAATCTCGGCGGCGTGGACGAACTCGCCCTTGTCCATGAAAATGCCGGCGAGGATGCGTTCGGCGGCGATGGTCTCGGCGTGGGCGGGGCCGAGCGAGGCGGCCGCGACGGCGATGGTCTCGCGGAGGTGGACCTCGGCCTCGTCGAGGCGTTTGGTCTTGCGGAGGACGTCGTGGGCGTAACTCCAGCGGCAACGGATGGTGGAGATGGAACCCGGCATCTCTCGTTCGAGGACCGGGATGGCGCGGAGGTAGGCGATTTCGGCGTCGGGTGTTCGGCTGAGCGAGCGGTAGATGCCGGCGAGGTTGAAGGTGGCGAAGGCGACCTGCTGGCTGTCGGGGCCGAAGAGGCGGGTGAACCCGTCGATGGAGGCGAGGGCGAGGGGAAGGCCTTCGGCGGGCTTGCCGGCCCGCATGAGGCAGTTGCCCAGGTCGTTCTGGAGATCGGCGACCCTGGCGGAATCCTTGCCGAAAAGCGCGGTGGCGAGGTCGAGGGCGGCCTGGTAATCAGCGATGGCGAGGGCGGCCAGCCCGGCCTCGGAGGCGGAGCCGGCGTGATCCTGAAGGGCCTGGAGGTACTCCGTGCTGCGCGGGCCGAAGGTGGTGCGGGCGTGGGAACGGAGCCAGTCGAAGTGGACGAGGGCGGCGTCCATGAGTTCGAGTTTGTCGTAGGTCTTGGCGAGGGTGGCGCGGACCTCGGCCTCGACGTCGGGGCGCGAGGCCAGGGCGCCCCGCTGGAGTCGCTCGGTGGCCTCGTCGAGAACGTCGGTGAGGGTGAGGTCGTGCTCGCGGGCGGGGTCGGGGTTGGCGAGTTCGAAGACGCCCTTGAGGAAGTCGTTGACGAGGCGGGCCTTGTCGGCCTCGCGGGAGGCGGCGAGGGAGGCGGCGTGCTCGTCCTGGCTGAGTTTGCGGAAGGTGCGTGCCTGGGACCAGGCGTAGACGGCGAAGGCGCTCAGGGCGAGCAGGAGCGCGACGGCGACGACGGCGGGCGCGCGGTGGCGATAGAGACTCTTGCGGAGCACGTAGATGGCGGAATCGGCGCGGGCGAGGATGGCCTCGCCCCGGAGGTATCGGCGGATATCGGCGGCGAGATCGAGGGCGGAGGCGTAGCGGCGGTCGCGGTCTTTCTCCATCGCGCGGGCGACGATGGTCTCGATCTCGCCGCGGAATCGACGGTGGAGTGTGCCGAGGGGGCGGGGTTCCTCCTCGCGGACGCGGCGGACGGCCTCGGGGAGGGGCAGGCCCGAGAGGTCGTGCGGGAGTTTGCCGGCGAGGAGTTCGTAGAGGATGACGCCCAGGGCGTAGACGTCGGAGCGGGTGTCGGTCTGGTCGACGTCGCCGCCGAGTTGCTCGGGGGACATGTAGGCGAGCGTGCCGATGAGCCGCCCGGCCTCGGTGTTCATGCTGGGGGTGGCGGGGTCGGCGCTGGTGACGCGGGCGACGCCGAAGTCGAGGACCTTGGGTTGTCCGGCGAGGGCACGCGGGGAGTCGGCGGCGGAGGTGTCGTGCTCGGCGACGAGGATGTTGGCGGGCTTGAGGTCGCGGTGGATGACGCCGCGCTGATGGGCGTACTGCACGGCGTCGCAAACGCGGGCGAGGAGGTCGAGGCGGGCGTTCGTGTCGAGCGAGGCGGCGTCGGCGTAGGCGGTGAGGGGCTTGCCGCGGATGAGTTCCATGACGTAGTAGGGCTGGTGGCGGTCGCCGCCGAGGCCCCCGCTGAGGAGGGCGACACCGGCCTCGTAGATGTGGGCGATGCCGGGGTGCTGGAGTTGTCCGAGGACGTGGGCCTCGTGCTCGAAGCGGCGGAGCATCTCGCGGGAGAAGGCGGCGGCGCGAAGGACCTTGATGGCGACGGTGCGGCGGGGCTGTTCCTGTCGAGCCTCGTAAACGACGGCCATGCCGCCCTCGCCGAGGACGCCGACGAGTTCGTAGGTGCCCAGGCGCGTGGGGTGGACGGAGGGCGTCTGGCCGAAGAGGGGCGTGTCGAGGGGGCCGGTGGTCTGTTCGGCGTCGGCGCGGAGGAGGCCCTGCACAAGGGCGAGGAGGGTGGTGTCACCGTTGCAGCGGGCCCGGATGAACTCGTCGCGCTGGTCGCCCGGAATATCGACGGCGGCCTGGAAGACCTCGGAGGCCAGGCGGACGAGGCGTGCTTCCATCAGCGCCCCTCCGCGGCGAGGTCGAAACCCTTGAGACGCGTGTGGAGGAAGGAGCGTGCGAAGCGCCACTCGCGGTTGACGGTGGCGAGGGAGACGCCGAGAGCCTCGGCGGTTTCCTCGGCGGAGAGGCCGGCGAAGAAGCGGAGCATGACGACGCGTCCCTGACGTTCGTCGGCGGCTTCGAGCTCGCGGAGGGCCTCGTCGAGGGCGAGCATGTCGGGGACGTTGAGCGCGATGGGGAGGTCGGCGTCGGCGAGTTCTTCGCGGGCGCGGCCCCCGCCGTGCTTGACGGCCTTCTTGCGGCGGGCCTGGTCGATGAGGATGTGGCGCATGGCGTTGGCGGCGGCGCCGAAGAAGTGCCCGCGGCCGTTCCAGCCGGGGTCGCCGCCCTTGACAAGGCTGAGGTAGGCCTCGTGGACGAGGGCGGTGGGCTGGAGTGTGTTGGCGGGGCCGCCCTTGGCGAGTTGACGTCGGGCCATGCCGCGGAGTTCTTCGTAGACGAGGGGGAGGAGGTCGTTGGCGGCGTCGGCGTCGCCGGCGGCGGCTTTCTGGAGGAGGAGGGTGACGTCGTGAGAGGCCGCCGGGTTCATTTCCTGCTCCCGAATGTGACACGACCCAGGGCGGGAATTCGGACGTGAAATGCCGCACCGCATGCCGCGGCCGATCGAATCCCGACCGTGGGATTCTACGGCGAGAGGCGGGGTTGGCACACACAGGAGCACGCTATGCGCCGCACACGAACCGCCGTCCTGACCGCCGCCCTGCTCGCCGCCGCCGCGGGCGTCACCGCAGGGACGGCTCATGCCCAGACCAACGCCGGGACCGGGTTCACCTACCAGGGTGAACTGAAGGAGAACGGGCAGTTGGCCAACGGGGTCTTTGATCTTCAGTTCACGCTGTACACCGCGGCGGTGGGCGGATCGCAGGTGGGGTTCTCGCAGGTGGTCGAGAACGTGCCGGTGACGAACGGGAAGTTCAGCACGAAGGTGGACTTCGGGTACAACTGGAACGGGCAGGCGCGGTGGCTGCAGATCGGGGCGCGGCAGGGGGTGAGCGTGGGTCCGTTCACGCCGATGCTCCCGCGGCAGGAGGTGACGCCCGCGCCGTACGCGGTGAGCCTGGCGCTGCCGCACTCGCAGTCGCAGAGCAACACGCTGGCGCTGTTCAACCTGATCAACACGGGGACGGGGCACGCGATGAACCTGGCGGCGAGCTCCGGGAGCGCGCTGGTGGCGTCGACGAGCGGGGGCGGGGATGCGCTGGATGTGAGCGCGGCGGGGGCCGGCGACGGGGTGTACACGCGGACGACGGGCACGGGGCACGCCGTGAACGCGTCGGCGAGCGGCGCGGGGAGCGGCATCCTGGCGACGGCGTCGGGGACGGGGTATGGCGTGCAGGCGCTGGGGTCGGGCACGGCCAACGCGTTCTTCGGGTACAGCCTGGGGACGTCGGGGCGGGCGGGGCTGTTCCGCACGGAGAACCAGAACAACGGCTCGACGACGCTGGAGATTCAGCAGAATGGCGCGGGGACGGGGCTATACGCGACGGCGCGGGCGGGTTACGCCGCGCACTTTGAGAACACCAATGTCGCCAGTTCGTGGGTGCCGCTGCGGGTGACGAACGTGGGAAGCGGGTCGGCGCTGTGGGCGCGGAACAACGGGACGGGGCGCGGGGCGCTGATCGAGATCGGGAACGCGTCGAGCACGGCCAACGCGCTGGAGGTGTACAACAACGGGAATGGGCTGGCGGCGAAGTTTTCGGGCGGGGATGTGCAGATCTGGGGGCGCGCGTACGCGACGATCGGCACGGTGCTGAACCGGGCGACGCCGGTGGCGTGGGGGACGTTTGAGCCGCTGCTGAACAACCCGACGTTCACGACCAGTTCGGGGAATGTCTCGATTACGTCGCAAGGCGGCGGGTTGTATGTGGTGACGGTCGTGGGCGAGGGCGATCCTTCCAACTGGACGGTGGTCACAAGCGTGAGTTACGACAACCCCTCGAGTCCGCAGCGGACATACGCGGTGCGGGCGGGCAAGCCGCAGGCCATCGCCGGTCAGCCTGGCAACGGATCGGTCCGGCTGCACATCCGGTGTATCGAAGGGTGTGACAACCAGTTCGCGACCTCCTCGTTCATCGACTTCGTGGTGTACAAGGGGATGTGAGCGACCCTGCCGCGGCCTTCGGAGTGGGGCCGCGCTTCATCTGGCATCGCCCGCCGAGACATCGGCGGGTGTTGCTTTCGGAGGCGGGCGATGGGGGCGGGCGAACGCGGCTACTTGGCGGGCCAGTTTTCGGGCATCCACGCGGGGAGATCGGCGATGGACGCGCGGGCGGCGTCGGAGGTGGGGACACCCCAGGCCTGGAAGAACGGGCCGAGGTTCTTTCCGCAAGCGCGGCTGAAGCGGACCATCCATTGGTCGCGCTTGTCGGCGTCGTGCTTCGGTCGCTCGGCACGGGGCAGATCGCGGTACTCGGCGAAGACGCGCTTGTAGGTTTCCCACCCGAAGGCTTGCTCGAGTTGGACGTACATGTGCAGGGCGAGGAAGGGGTCGCGCTTCCACGCGTCGAAGGGCGCCCCGGCGGCGAGGTGGTTGGCAAAGGACGGGGGCGTGTTGACACCGGGGTGCCCTCGGCTGCCCGCGGGCGGGGTGCAGATCGTGTCGATGGCGTGGAGGGCGAAGAGATTGCAGGTGACTTCGCCGGTGCCATCAAACGTCCAGTCGCCCACCTGGTGATTGTGCCCGAGTTCGTGGAGCAGGCCCCACGAACCGGCCTTGAGTTTGTCGAGCATGGTCATCTCGTCGACGGCGTCGAGGTGGGTCATGATGGGGTAGCCGCTGTGCATGTAGCCGGCGCTGATCTGGATGTCGGCGACGAAGCGGTGCGGGCGGCTGGGGGGGGTGGGGACGCCGCCGAGGGTGGCGTGGGCGTCGCTGATGGCGTCCCAGAAGGTCATGAGCGCCTCGGGATCATCGAGCGTCCGCAGCGCCGCGCTGGGCACGCTGACGATGACGCGGCGGCTTTCGAGTTCACCCCACGGCCCGGGGGCCGCGCGGATGCGCCGCCACTCCTCGGGCGTCGTCACGCCCCGCACGAAGCGGGGCGACTCGACCGCGCCCTCGATCGTGAACGTGCGCTCGCCTTTCTGGTTGTTGGGCACATCGAGGTAGATGAGGCCACCGAACGCGCTGGCGATGGTGGTGACACCCGGTTGGAGCGGCCATTCGCGCGAAATGTCGGGGACGCGGCTCCACTTGTCGTGGTGCCAGAGGTGGTCGGTGTGGCAGCCGAGGCGGACGCGGAAGTTTTTGGCGTCGGCGTCGGTACGGACGGTGATGATCGCGCCGGGCGGGGCGTAGAGGCCGGTGGAGTGCCATTCGGGGATGCTCGCGTCAATCGTGATGTCGCGGGCGATGCGCGGGGCGTCGGCGTGGACGGGGCCGGGGAAGGCATCCGCCGCGGGGTTGGGCTGGATTTCGGCGGCGGGCGTGCGTTTTTCCATCTCGACGCTGAGGGCGATGAGGACACGCTCCACGGCGTGCTTGGCGCGGATCGGCGAACCCTGCGTGGGGACGATCGGCGCGGCATGGCCGTCGAGTAATGCACGGCAGCGTGCGACGAGGGCGTGATCGGAAGGAAGCACGCGGATCGCGGCGGTGAGGGTGTGTGCGGCTTGCGTGAGCGGGGCTGTCGTCGGCTGTTCCAGCTTTGCGATCGCGGCGTTCGCGTGGAGTTCTGGTGCGAGTTCGCCGCCGACCGCGAAGCCATCGGGGGCGGTGCGCTCGAGTGAGCCGTCGCCCCAGGCGATGCCCGCGTCGGCGAGGAGGATATTGCCGGGGTGCTCGCGGATGGACTTGGCGGGGTTGAGTTGGAGCCAGCCCCAGCCGAGGCCGGAGACGAGCACCCCCCCACCACTCTTGACAAAGGCGAGGACGGCGTCGCGTTGCTCGTTGGAGAGCGCATGGGCGTTGAGGCAGAGGGAGTCATGCTCGGTGAGCCGGTCGAGCGTAGTGATCGAGGTCGCGTCGAAGCCGCGGGCGGCGAGGGCCTCGCTCCAAGCGCGATCACGCAGCACGCCGACGCGGGGCTTCTCGCGTCGCCCCGCCCAGCGGAGCGCGTTGTCCATCAACGTGCCGGTGTCGCCGGCCTTGAGCGCGGCCGCGTCGAGATAGCCGGTGTGCCCGAAGGCGACGACGCGGCCTTGGCCCAGCGTGCCCGCGGCGACGACGGGCATGGCGACGTCCTTGCCGTCCTTGCCGACGACGACGGGGAAGGCGGCGTCGCCGAAGAGCACGAGCGGGCCCGGCACGCCGGGCGCGGCGATGGACTTCACGCCGTCGATGAGTGTCGCTCTCTCGGCGATGTGGACGGATGTGGGGGGAAGGACGAGCGGGGCGCTGGGCTGCGCGATGACAAACGGAGCGAGCACGGAGAGAAGTGTGAACATGGCGGGGTTCCTGCGGATTGCGGTGGACCAGAGGCCATCACGTTCGAGCGTAGAGAACATTGCCGCCCGGCTCGGAGAGCCGGGCTACCCAGGAAGCGGGCTACCCAGGAAGCGGGCTACAGAAAAAACGGGCGACCATGGCTACTTGCCCCGGCCGCTCATGAAGTCGAGAACGTCGACCTTGGAGACGATGCCGACGATGCGGTTGTTGTCGACGACGACGCCGACCTGGTCGGTCTCGAAGATGCGGAAGAGTTCCTCGATGCGCGCCTTGGGGTAGATGAGGCCGCCGAGCGGGGTGGCGATGGTCTTGGCGGGGCTGGTGAGGGTGACGCGGGCGTCGTGCAGGCCGCGGAGGACATCAACTTCGTGGACCATACCGACGGGGTGGCCGGCGGGGTCGACGATGGGGACCTGCGAGAAGCCGTGGGTCTTGAAGAGGGCGATGATGTCGCCGACGGGGGTCATTTCGGTAGCCGTGATGACGGGGCGCGGCGGGCGCGCGGCGAGGATGTCTTCGACGAGGCCCAGGTCGCGGTCAGAGCCGAGGAAGCCGTAGTCTCGCATCCACGAGTCCTGGAGGAACTTGGTGATGTAGCGGGTGCCGCTGTCGGGGAGGACGGAGACGATGGTCTTGCCCTTGCCGAGTTGCTTGGCGAGTTTGACGGCGACGTGGATGTTGGAGCCGCTGGACCCGCCGCAGAAGAGGCCCTCTTCGCGGACGAGGCGGCGGGCCATGGTGAAGGACTCCTTGTCGTTCACCTGGTGCATCTCGTCGACGACGCTGTAGTCCATGGCGTCGCAGAGGATGTCCTCGCCGATGCCTTCGACCTTGTAGACGTGCGGCGTGGGCATGGTCTTGGTGTAGAAGTAGTGGTAGTGGACGGAGCCGATGGGGTCGACGCCGACGACTTTGACGTGCGGGTGGTTCTTCTTGAAGTAGCGGCCGACGCCGGAGACGGTGCCGCCGGTGCCGGTGCCGCCGACGAACATGTCGATCTTGCCCTCGCTGTCGCGCCAGATTTCGGGGCCGGTGGAGAGTTCGTGGGCGTCGATGTTGAGCGGGTTGTGGTACTGGTTGACGTAGAAGCCGTTGGGCGTTTCGCGGGCGATGCGCTTGGCGGTTTCGACGTAGTGCTGGGGGGAGTCGCCGGGCACGTCGGTGGGGGTGATGACGACCTCGGCCCCGAAGGCCTTGAGCATGTTGACCTTCTCGATGCTCATCTTGTCGGGCATGGTGAAGACGCAGCGGAAGCCCTTCACGCAGGCCCACATGGCGACGCCCTGGCCCGTGTTGCCGCTCGTGTTCTCGACGATCGTGGCGCCGGGTTTGATGAGGCCCTGCTTGAGGGACTCGTTCAGGATGTGCACCGCCATGCGGTCCTTGATGGAGCCGGTGGGGTTCATGTACTCGCACTTGACGAGGACGGTGGCGTCGTCGGGGCCGACGACCTTGTTGAGGCGGACCAGGGGGGTGTTGCCGACGGCGGCGAGGATGTCGGGATGGATCATGGGGGAGGGTAGGTTCGCGCCGGGCGGAGTTGAACCGTGCACCAGCCACCGCGGATCAGGGCTGAGGGACGTCGTGTGCGGGAGTCGGGGCATCGACCGCCGCGTGGTCGTCCTGGCCCCAGCGCGACACGCCGGGCATGGGGGCGGGTTCCCACTCGACTTTCGCCGCGCCCAGGAGCGTGCCTGTGGCGAAGGCGAGGTCGACCTGGGCGATCTGGTAATCGGTGAGGGCGCGGACTTCGGCGGACTGGGCGTCGGCGAGGCGGGCGGCGGCGTCGAGGACGTCGGTGCTGGTGGCGGCGCCAACCTCGAACTGGCGCTGCTCGCCCTGGAGGGCGCGGGTGTTGAGGATGACGCTCTGGCGGGCGGCGAGGATGCGCTGCCAGCCGGCGTCGAGGGAATCGACGGCGTTGAGGACTTCCTGGCGGATGGCCTGTTCGCGGGCGGCGCGGGTGGCGAGGCGGGCGAGGCGGGCGAGGATGGCCTGGCGGATGCGGCTCTTGGCGGCCTCGTTGCCGAAGGGGATTTCGGCGGACAGGCCCAGTTCCCAATCCGCGAAGTTGTTGCGCTGGAGAGTGTGGAAGGTGTCCTGCATGGAGGCGCCCAGGCCGTTCACGCGGTAGGTGTAGTCGAGCGTCAGGAGCGGCAGGGCGGCGTTGCGGGCGGATTCGAGGCGAACGGCGTCGGCGGCGAGTTGGAGTTCAAGTTCGAGCATCTCCATGCGGTTGTCGATGGCGGCGGCGAGGAGGGCGGCGGGGTCGAAGGCGTACTCGACGGGGTCGGGGGGCGTGGTCGGGGTGATGAGGGTGCGGGATTCGAGGGCAAGGCCGGGCTGGTTGATGAGGCGCTTGAGTTCGCGCTGCTGGAGGAGGACGGCGTTCTGGGCGAGGATGATGGCTTCGAGGCGGTCGGCGGCGCCGGCCTGGGCGCGGACGACCTCGATCTCGGCGACGGCGCCGGCGCGTTGGCGTCGTTCGGCGCGGGCGAGTTGCTCGGCGGCGAGGTCGTGCTGCTGCTGGCGCACCTCGAGTTCGCGGCGGGCCTGGAAGAGCCGCCAATAGGAGCGGTCGACGGCGGCGAGTTGGCGGATGACTTCGAGTTTGGTGCGGCTCTCGCTGGCCTGCTGGTCGTAGCCGGCGACGCGGAGCTGGGCGGTGTTGGCGCGTCGGCCCGCGCCGCGGAGGAGCGGGTGGGAGATCGAGAACTCGACATCGGAGGCGTAGGCGGGGTTGAGGGTGGAGAAGGAGTTGTTGTTCTCGTTCTTGGAGACGGGCAGGGTGACGGTGACGGTGCCGCCGGTGCGCGTGGGGATGCGGACCCCGGGCACGATGAACTGGTTCTCGTTCTGGGCGGAGTTGAGTTGCGAGGAGGTCGGCGAGTCGGTGCGGCTGATGCCCGAGCGCAGGGTGAAGGCGCTCTCGAAGCGTGCGTCCTCTTCGGAGACGCGCTGGGCGGCGATCGACGGGTCGATGACGGCGACGCGGAGGCTGAGATTGTGCTCCAGGGCCGAGGCGCGGCAGGCTTCGAGGGTGAGGTCGGCGCGTTCCAGCCCCTCGAAGCGGGCCTTGGCGACGGCGGCGGGCTGGGTGGGCGGCGTGCCTTCGGGGGGCGCGGGCTTGCGGTAGGAATCGAGGGGGGCGGTGGGCACCTGGCGGAGGCGTTCGTTGGCGACGCGGCGGGCGTAGTCGGACTCGTGGGGGGCGAAGGGGCTGGGGGAACAGGCCGCGATGATCGCGGCGAGACTCGTCGCGCCGATCACAGCACGGGCGCACAAGACGGGGCGAGCGCGGGTGAGCATGGCAAGTCGTGTGTGACGTGGGCGGGGGTTATTCATGCCGGAGGGCGTCGATGGGGTTGAGGCTGGCGGCCTTCATGGCGGGGAACATGCCGAAGACCACGCCGGTGCCGGCGCTGAAGCCGACGGCCAGCAGGATGGACCACATGGGGGCGGAGGCCTTGCTGACGGGGGAGTCGGGGAAGGCCTTCATGACGCCGACGGCGCCCAGGCCCAGGGCCAGGCCGATGGCGCACCCGACGAGGGACAGGGTAACGGCCTCGACGAGGAACTGGAGGAGGACGACCTCGGGGCGCGCCCCCACGGCCTTGCGCAGGCCGATCTCGCGGGTGCGTTCGCTGACGCTGACGAGCATGATGTTCATGATGCCGATGCCGCCGATGAGCAGGGAGATGGAAACGACGCCGGCGAGCATGAAGGTGATGCCCCCGAGGACGGACTTGACCTGGGCGATGGCCTGTTCGATGGCCTCGATGCCGAAGGTGTCGGGCTCCCCTGGCTTGAGCCCCCGCATGCGGCGGAGTTGGGCGGTGATCTCGGCGCGGGCGTCGTCGTAGAGCTCGGGGGCCTTGGTGGTGGCGACGGCGTACATGCGGGGGAACTCGCGCATGGCTTCGCCCGTGCGGAAGGGGATGAAGACCTCGGTCTGGGCCTCGTCCCCGCCGAACATGGGAGCGACCTGCCTGGTCTCGACGACGCCGATGATGAGAAAGCGGCGCTTCTGGAGGAGGACGTAGGTGCCGGTGGGGTCTTCGGGGAGGGCGAGTTCCTGAACACCCTTGTCGTTGACAAGGCAGACCTGGCGTCGCTGCTCCTCGTCGGTCTTGGAGAGGGGGCGCCCGACGGTGACGAAGCGCTGCTCGATGTCGTGCCACTCGGGGCGGACGCCCTGGATGGTGGCGGCGGGGAGGAAGCGGTCGCCGGCCTGAATGTCGGCGTTGAGGTTGAGGATGGGGGAGACCTTGTCGAGCGAAGGGCTGTTGGGCAGCAGCGCGTCGATCTGGTCGATGGTCATGCGGATCTGCCGCCAGGAGTAGCGGTCGCGCTGGCCGGGGGGCATGCGCGGGAAGACCCACACCTTGTTGGCGCCGAAGGTGGCGAACTGGTCGAGAAGGAAGACCTTGAAGCCGTTCATGGCGCCGACGACGGTGATGACGGCGAAGACGGCGATGATGATGCCCAGGGCGGTAAGCAGGGCGCGGAACTTGTTGGCCCAGATCTGGCCCAGGGCGAGCAGCACGGTCTGAAGCAGGAGGCGGACGAGGATCACGGGGCGACCCCCTCGGCGGCGGCGACGCGCTGGGCGGCCTCGAGGCTGCGGCGGACATAGTCCTGGTGGATGGGGTCTTCCGTGGTCGGGTGGTCGGAGAGGATGCGCCCGTCCTTGAGGCGGACGATGCGGGCGGCGTGCCCGGCGATGTCCTCTTCGTGGGTGACGATGACGATGGTCTGCCCCTCGGCGTGGAGTTTCTTGAAGAGGGCGATGATGTCGTCGCTGGTGCGGCTGTCGAGGTTGCCGGTGGGTTCGTCGGCGAGGAGGATGCTGGGTTCGTTGACAAGGGCGCGGGCGATGGCGACGCGCTGGCGCTGCCCGCCGGAGAGTTGGTTGGGGCGGTGGTCCATGCGGTCATCGAGGCCGACGCGGCGGAGAGACTCGGCGGCGCGGCGGGAGGCGCCCCAGAAGTGCTTGCGGGAGTAGACCAGGGGGAGCATGACGTTCTTGTGGGCGGTGGCGCGGTTGAGGAGTTCGAAGCTCTGGAAGACGAACCCGATCTCCTCGTTGCGGACCTGGGCCAGGCGGGCGCCGTCCATCGCGTGGGTGGGCTTGCTGTTGAGTTCGTAGAGGCCCTTGGTGGGCTGGTCGAGGCACCCGAGGATGTTCATGAGCGTGGATTTGCCCGAGCCGCTGGCGCCCATGATGGCGACGAACTCGTTGCGTTGGATGTCGAGGTCGACGCCGCGGAGCGCGTAGACCTTCTCGGCCCCCACGCGGTAGACCTTGTGCAGATCGCGGACTCGAATCACCGGGGCGCTCACGCGGTACTCCTGGGGCGAATCACGTGCCGCCGGCGGCGGTGGCCGCGGGCTTGTCCTTGGCCTCGATGACGCCGGGGGCCTTCTTGGTCTGTTCAACGGCGAGTTGATCGTGCTTCATTCCCGTGAGGGCCTTGAAGGGGCCGGCGATGACGTGGGCGTCAGCGGGAAGCCCGGCGAGGATGATGGTGTCGGTCAGGTCGCTGGCGCCGGTGCGGACGACGTGGGCCTTGGCCTTGCCGCCCTCGAAGGTGAAGACGACCTGGGCGAACTTCTTGGTGCGGTCGAGGTGCGGGGAGTCGTCGGTGACCACGCGGGGGAGGTCGTCGATGGCGCGGTCGAGGACGGCCTGGCTGGGAACTTTCACGACGTCGCGGAAAGTCTCGACTTCGATATCGGCGTTGGCGGTGAGGCCCGAGCGCAGGAGCAGCCCGGGAGGAAGTTCGAGGAGGATCTCGGTCTCGAAGTAGGCGGTGCCGTCGCGGTCGACCTGGCGTTTGAGGCTCACGTGGTCGACCCGGCCGGTGAGGGTGATTTCCTTGAAGGCGTTGACGTAGACACGGGCTCGCTGGCCCTCGACGATGGGCGCGATGTTGGCCTCGTCGACGCGGGCCTTGAGGAGCATGACGGAGAGGTCGGCAACCTCCATGATGACCGAGCCGGGGTTGTTGAGCGTGCCGACGACGACCGTTTCGCCGACCTCGGCGTTGAGGGCGGTGATAATCCCGTCGAACGGGGCGGTGATGGTGGTGTTGTCGAGGTTTTTCTCGGCGCGGCGGATGTCGGCGCGGGCGATCTCGATGGAGTGCTCGGCGACGCGGAGGGCGCTCTGGGCGCGGAGGAAGTCGGTCTGGGCGGCGTCGAGGTCGGCCTGGGCGAGGTCCTTGGTGGCGAAGAGCTCGCGGCGGCGGTTGAGTTCGGCCTCGGCGTTGATGTAGGAGGCGCGGGCCCCTTCAAGGCGGGCCTCCTCGCTCTTGAGTTGGGCCTTGGCCGAGTCGACCAGGGCCGCGAGGTCGCGGGCGTCGAGGCGGATGAGGACGTCGCCGGCCTTGACGCGGCTGTTCTCCCGGAAGGGGAGGGCGATGATGCGTGCGGAGACCTGGGCGGAGACTTCGACCTTGGTCTTCGGCTCGATCTGCCCCGGGGCCGAGACGGTGCGGACGAGGTCGCCACGTTCGGACTTGGCGAGGCGGACCTCGGTGGGCTTGAGGTCCGGGCGGACCATCTTCATCCACTCGTCGGTCTTGCCGGTGGCGTACAGGTAGTACCCGCTCCCGACACACCCCAGGAGGAGTACCCCCCCCACGATCAAGAGCCACTTCCACACTTCGGCAGCCTCCTGACAGAACCGAATCTCGATGTACGGCGATACGCGGAGACTTGGTTCGGAGAATGAGCCGAACAGTTACCGGGTCGACATCGAAATCCGATCATCCCACCACCCCTGGGGGACTGCATGGTACGCCGAGCGGGGCAGGTTGGCGTGTGAGGGTGAGGGGGTGCATGAGCGTTGCGTGACGTGCCGCGATGACTTCATCAAGCGAGGGCCGTCGCGCATCACCATTGGCTGACTACAGCACACACAGGCCATGGAAGCGGAGGGCGACGAGCGTTTGGTCATCGTCGCGCGTCGGGCCGCCGCGGTGCTCAAAGAGGGCCTTGTGGACGGATTCGACGATGCAGTCCGGGGCGCCGGTACAGTCGTGGAGGGCCTGGTCGAGGCGTGTAGTGCCGAACATGTCGCCGGTGAGATCGAAGGACTCGGTGATGCCGTCGGTGTAGAGGACGATGGAGTCGTTGGGACGGAGGGTGATGGAGCGCGAAGAGGCGCCGAGCGGCGTCAGGATTCCGAGCGGCACGGCGGCATCAGAGTCGAGCGGGTGGATGGAACCGTCCAGGCCGCTTTTGAGGCGGGGCGGTGGGTGTCCGGCGTTGGCGAAGGTGAGGACGCCGGCGACGGGATCGAAGACGGCGAAGATGGCGGTGACGAAGGCGCCTTCGAGGTTGGCGTGGACGAGGCGGGCGTTGGCGAACTCGAGGACGTCGGCGGGGTTGGGCGGTCCGCTGCCTTCGCTGATGGGGGCGTAGGCATGAAGGATCGCGTGGAGCATGGCCATGATGGTGGCGGCGGCGGCGCCATGGCCCGAGACGTCGGCGATGAGCACGCCCCAGGTCTCGCCCGGGAGGCGGAAGAAGTCGTAGTAGTCGCCGCCGGCGAGTTCGCTGGGGATGTAGGAGGTGGCGATTTCCAGGCCGGGCACGTCGGGGGTGCGGCTGGGGAGGAGTTGCTGCTGGACGCGGGCGACCTGGTCGAACTGGTCGCGGAGGCGCGTGTGAAGGCGGGAGATGGTGGCGAAGGAATCGAGGTGTCGATTCGCCATCGCGAGCAGGTTGCCGGTCATCAGGGCGCGGGCGAGGTCGTCGGCGGAGAAGGCCGAGGCGGGCTGACGCGAGAAGGTGATGGCCCATTCCTCGACGTCGACGCCCGCGAAGATGGGAAGGGCCATAACGGTGGCCAGGTCGCGCGGGAGATGGGCGAGGGCGGGGTCGCTGCCGAGCGAGAAATCCGCGACGAGTTTGGGGGTGGGGTCGGCGATGAGTCGGGCGATCAGCCCCCCGTGGTGTACGGGAAGTTTCGCGGCATCCTCGCAGGACGCGGGGCGATCGACGCTGTCGTCTCCGTCGACATGCTCGTAGATGATGCGGTACCCACCCGCCGGATCGTTGGAGGCGGAGCGCACGCCGAGGAAAACATCCACCGGGCGTACGCGGCGGTAGCGCTGCATGAAGGTGGTGATGGAATCGGCCGAGGTGGAGGCCTGCGTCACGTCGCGCAGCAGGGAGACGACGTCGTCGAGGGCGGGGTGATGGGCGGGGTCCGAACGAGGCACGGGGGATGGTACGGCGGGGCGTCGCCCGGCCCGCACGGGACGCTATTCGACGGCGCAGGCCCGTTCGACCTCGGCGGCAGAGGCGCGGGCGAGGATGGCGTCGGCCTGCGCGAGCACGGCGTGAGACGCCGCGCGGTCGGTCAGGAACGAGGCGTTGATGGCGACGTTCCACTTCGAGGCGCGGGCGGCGGCTTCGGCGAGGACCGCGGCGATGGCCAGGTCGCTGCGGAGGTGGCGGTTGGTGATGCTTGCGAGGCCGTGCAGGCGCGAGAGCAGGTCGGCGCATGCGCCGAGGGTGATCATGGGGATGTCGACGGCCTCGGCGAGGGCGGCGGGCAGGTCGGCGCGGGCCGGGTCGCCCTCGGGACGGCGCTGCAACTCGTTGACGCGGGCGTACGCCGCGGCGTCGCGGTCGGCCAGTTCGAGGAAGAGCGCGCGGGCGTTGTCGAGGAAGAGCGCGGCGTGTTCGAGGGCGGGCTGGTGCTGGGCGAGGTTTTTTTTGCCGAGGCTGTAGGAGACGACCATGCGGGCGAGGGCGGCGGCGTGGGCGCCGATGACCGCGGCGACCGCGCCCCCGCCTGGTGCGGGCGATTTGGCGGCGGTGGCGGCGAGGAAGTCACGGAGGGCGAGGTCGGCGAAGGAAGACATGACGCGGGAGCGTAGGACACACCCCGCCGTACACTGGCACGCCAGCGCATGCCCACGTTCGAAGCCACCTCGATCCAACCCGCGGCGCCCGCCGAGGCGTTTGCGTGGCATGAACGGCCCGGCGCGTTTGATCGTTTGATCCCGCCGTGGATGCGTGCGGAGGTGCTGGAACGGAGCGGGGGACTACGGCCCGGGGGGCGGCTGCTCTTTGTCGTGCGGCGCGGCGCTGGGCGGGTGCTGTGGGACGCACGGCATACGGAGTATGACCCCGGGTTGTGTTTCGTGGACGAGATGGCGCGCGGGCCATTCCGGACGTGGCGGCACGAGCACCGGTTCGAGCCGGGGCCGTCGGCGGGAACATGCACGCTTTGCGATACGGTGACGTTGACCCTGCCGGGAGGCCGGGCCGCGTGGATGGCGGCGGGGCGATGGGTTCGGGCGGACCTGGAGCGTTTGTTCGCCTATCGGCACGCGCGGCTGCGCGCGGACCTGGAAGCCCTCGCGGAGTTCGACGCGGCGCGCGGGTCGAACATGCCGTGGCGGGTGGCGGTCAGCGGATCGCACGGGCTGATCGGTTCGGCGCTGACTTCCCTGCTGATGACGGGCGGGCACGCGGTGACGCGGCTGGTGCGGACGCGCGTGGAACCGGGCGACGTGCTGTGGCAAGCAGGGCACGGCGGCCCCGGGGGCGAGGGGCAGATCGACCGGGCGGGGTTGGAGGGCGTGGACGCGATCGTGCACCTGGCCGGGGCGCCGCTGTTCGGGGGGCGCTGGACGAAGGCGCGGCGGCAGGAGTTCCGCGACAGCCGGGTGGAAGGGACGCGCCTGATCGCGCACACGGCGGCGAACCTCGCCCAGCGTCCTCGCGTGATGATCGTCGCGTCCGGCATCGGGCTGTACGGGGACCGGGGCGACCAGGAACTGGCCGAGGACGCGGGCGTGGGGAGCGGATTCTTCGCGGAGTTGGCGCGGGACTGGGAAGCGGCGGCGGAGCCGGCACGGCAGGCGGGGGTGCGCGTGGTGCACCTGCGGCTGGGCATCGTGCTCGGCGCGCGCGGGGGCGTGCTGGCGAGTGTGCGTCGCCCGTTCGCGCTCGGGCTGGGGATGATTCCCGGGAGCGGCGCCCAATGGACGCCGTGGGTGTCGCTGGAGGACACGGTGCGCGCGGTGCTGTACGCCTGCGCGCGGGAAACCCTCGAGGGCGCGGTGAACGTCGCCTCGCCGGGCGTGGTGCGTGCGGACGAGTTCGTGAACGGCCTCGCGCGGTCCCTGGGCCGCCCCCTGGCGGGGCGCGCCCCCGGATGGATGGTGCGTGCCCTGGCCGGGGAACGGAGCGAGGCACTCTTGGCGAGCACGCGGGCGGCGCCGGCGCGTCTGCTGCGCGACGGGTTTCGATTCGCGCACGCGTCGCTGGAGGATGCGCTGCGGTGGGAGTGGGGAATGGAGGCGAGGAACAGGCCGCGGTTCGCGTGGTCGTGAACGCAAGGGGCAGCATGAAGGATTCTGTGTTGCGTCAGACCAGAGCACTTGGGGTGTCATTGGCCGCGTCCGGGGTGGTCGCGATTATCGGCGGTGTTGCCACGTCGCGCGGCCTGGGCGCGTGGTACGAGGCGCTGCGCAAACCGGCGTGGAATCCCCCTTCGTGGATCTTCGGTCCGGTGTGGACGTTGCTGTATGTCCTCATGGCGGTCGCCGCGTACGTCGTGTGGCGGGCTGGGTTCGCGCTGGGCGCCGCGGGCGAGGTTCGCCGTCGCGCGAACGTAGCGCTCGTGGTGTACGCGGTGCACCTGGCCTTCAACGCGCTGTGGTCGTGGGTGTTCTTCGCGTGGCAATCGCCGGGGTGGGCCGTGCTGGAGATCGGCGTGCTGTGGGTGCTGATCCTGGTGACGATCGCCCTGTTTGCCCGCATCCGTCCGATGGCGGGGTGGATACTCGTGCCGTACGCGGCGTGGGTGACGTTCGCGGCGTTCCTCAACTTCACACTCTGGCGGCTCAACGCGGCGTAAGGCTGTGCTGGGCGAGGAAGCCGTCGATGCCGGCCCAGTATGCGTTGGGGTCGGGCGGATAGTCGTTGTGCCCGCCGGGCGTTTCGAGATAGGTGGCGTCGGGGCGGATGGACGCGAGGGCGCGGCCGTGGGCAACGGGGATGATCTCGTCCTGGGTCCCGTGGAAGATGAGCACGGGCCGATCGAAGCCGCGGAGCACCTCGTCGGTGCGGAACGGGTGTTTCACGAGCCATTGAGGCATGAAGTACTCGCCCGCGAAGGCGGCGACGCTAGTGAAGGTGGATTCGAGGATGAGGGCGGCGGCGGGCCTTCGCGCGGCGATCTGAGCGGCGACACCCCCGCCGAGGGACTTACCGTGGATCACGAGGCGCGCGGGATCGACCTCGGGCCGGGCGGCGAGAAGATCGAAGAACGCAACGCCCGCGGCGGTGATGGAGTCCTGCGATGGCTCGCCCTGCGAGCGGCCGTAGCCGGGGTACTCGATCAGGAGGACGGACAGCCCACGTGCGGCGTAGGCACGCAGGTACTCGGTGTTGTCGTCGATGAGTTCGGCGTTGCCATGGCAGTAGAGGAGGGCCGGGCCGGGCGAGGAGGCGGATCGGCCGTTGCCGGGGCGGAACCAGCCCTCGACGCGCGCGCCGTCGGGAAGGGTGATCCAGAGGGATTCGGCCCCGGTTGGCGGGGTGGTGTTCGGGCGCAGGTGTGTGTACTGCCGCGGGAAGAGCATGGTGTCCTGCCGGGTGTAGAGGAGGCATCCGCTGGCGCCGTAGGCGAGGCCCAAGACGGCGAGGGCGCGGGCGAGCAGGCGTCGCCAGGTACGGCGTGACTGGGGCATCTCCGCGTCGGCCATCGCACCACTGTACCGGGACAGGGCGACGATGGGTGCGTCAAGGTTTCGGCGCGTCAGGGTGGAAGACCTTGGCGCCCTTGCCTCGGGAAAGAATGTTGAGCACCTCGACGCCCAGCGAGAAGGCCATGGCGAAATAGATGGTGCCCTTCGCGATGTGCTGCCCGAGGCCGTCGGCGACGAGGACGACGCCGATGAGAATGAGGAAGGCCAGGGCGAGCATCTTGAGCGTGGGGTGCCTGTCGATGAAGTGGCTGATGTGTCCGGCGAACACGAGCATGACGCCGATCGAGATGACCACGGCGGTGATCATGACCTCGATGGCGCGCGCCATGCCGACGGCGGTGATGACCGAGTCGAGTGAGAAGACGATGTCGATGACAAGGATCTGGGCGATGATCCCCCAGAACGCGCGGGCCTTGGCGCTCGGCGCCGCGTCCGGGGTGTGCTCGAACTTGTGGTGGATTTCGAGGGTGGCCTTGCCGACGAGGAACAGCCCGCCGAGGATCATGATGAGGTCTTTGCCCGAAACCTCGACGGGGACGCGGGTGGAGGACCCGTCGGGATGGTCGATGGATTCGGTGAGGAAGGGGATGGGGAAGAGGCCGGTCTTGGCCAGGCCGATGATGTAGGTGATGGTCATGAGGAGCAGCACCCGCGTGACCAGGGCGAGGGCGAGGCCCGTGGTGCGGGCCTTGGCCCGCTGGTGCTCGGGAAGCCGGCCGCAGAGGATGGCGATGAAGACGATGTTGTCGATGCCCAGGACGATCTCGAGGGCGGTGAGGGTGAGGAGGGCGACGGCGTTATCCCAGGTGAGAAGGGCAGCGGGATCGAAGGCGAGGGTGTGGACGGGCGTCATGGCGGCAAGGATAATGCACCCATGTCCGCATGAATCGACCGGCCCCTACACTCGCTCTACGGAGCGGTGGCCGAGCGGTTGAAGGCGTCCGACTTGAAATCGGATAGGCCCGCAAGGGCCTCGCAGGTTCGAATCCTGTCCGCTCCGCTTACACCACCACGTTGACCATCCGTCCCGGGACGACGATGACCTTGCGGACGGGTTTTCCGGCGAGGCTCTCGCGGACCTTGGCGTCGGCCAGCGCGATGGTTTCGTGGAGTTTGACGTCGGCCCCGGCGGGGACCATGACGCGGCTGCGGACCTTGCCGCCCACCTGCACCGGTACTTCGACCTCGTTGTCCTTCAGCAGGGCCTGATCAACCGTGGGCCAAGGCTGCCGCATGGCCAAACCCTCGCCCCCGGCCTTGACCCAGAGTTCTTCGGCGAGGTGCGGGGCGAAGGGGGAAAGGACCAGCGCCAAGCGCCGCGCCTGATCGGCGGACAGTACGCCGGCACCCTTGTCGGCGGCGACGCCGGCGTTGACGAACTCGATCATGGCGGCGATGGCGGTGTTGAAGGCCAAACGGTCGATGTCGCCGGCGACCTTGGCGACGAGGCGGTGGAGCAGGCGCTCGAACTTTTCGTCGGGCGCGGGGGCGGCTTTGAGCGTCCCGGTTTCTTCGTGCACCACCAGCCGCCACGCACGCTGCAGGAAGCGGTGCAGCCCGGTGATGTCACGCGGGTTCCAGGGCTTGCTCGCCTCCAGCGGGCCCATGTACATCTCGTAGAGGCGGAAGGTGTCGGCCCCGAACTCGGCGATCACGTCGTCGGGGTTCACCACGTTCTTCAGGCTCTTGGACATCTTCGCGACGATCTGTGTCACCGGTGCGCCCGTGCCCTTGCGAACGAACGTGCCCTCGCTCACTTCTTCGACCTCGTCCACGGGCACGAGGTGCTTGCCCGCGTCCTGGTACGCGAAACTGGTGATCAGCCCCTGGTGGAAGAGCCTGCGGAACGGCTCGGGCGTGCTCACTTCGCCCAGGTCGAAGAGCACGTTCTGCCAGAAGCGGGCGTAGAGCAGGTGCCCGACGGCGTGCTCGCTCCCGCCCACGTAGAGGTCCACGCCGCCCGCGCCGCTCTCGCCCGGCCCCATCCAGTACCGCTCGGCCTCGCGACCGACAAATCGCTCCGTGTTCTTCGCGTCGCAATACCGGATGGCGTACCACGACGAGCCGGCGCTGCCGGGCATGGTGTTGGTCTCGCGCCGGACAGGGGTGCCTGGGGGGAGCCGCGCGGGATCGACCCCCGCCTCGCCCGCGGTGGTGTGGACCCACGCCGAAGCCTTCGCGAGCAGCGGCTGAGGGTCGTCGCTCTCCACGGGCGCGTAGTCGGCGAGGTCGGGCAATCGCACGGGCAGGTGCGAGTCCATGATCGGGTAGGCCCGCCCGGCCGCGTCGTAGACGACGGGGAAGGGTTCGCCCCAGTATCGCTGACGGGAGAAGACCCAGTCGCGCAGGCGGAAGTTGACCTTGCGCGAGCCGCGGCCGGTGCGTTCGAGCCAGGCGATGACGGCGGCGAGGGCCTCGGGCTTGTGCAGGCCGTCGAGGGAGATTTCGGTGTTCGCGGAGTTGACGCCGACGCCCGGCCCGTCGAAGGCTTCGCCGCGTGTCGCGAAGTACTCGCCCCGTTCGAATCGCCGGCGCAGGTCGGCGAAGTCGGCGACGCGGAGGTCGTCGAGGGTTTCAAGCCAGACGGCGTGAGAGGCGGCGCGGCCTTTCTCGTCGGGCGCGGGGGCGGCGAGGGCCAGAGCCAGCCACTTGTCGAAGTCGGCTTCCCGGTCGCCCGCCGCGGTGACGAGGGACATGAACTCGGCGAAGTGGTCGCGCCAGCGAGGCACCGGCTCGCTCGCGTACGCGTGCTTCGTGAAGTGGCGCATGGCGAGCACCGCGCGGGGGTAGACGACGTCCGTGATCGGGAGGTTGAAGGCCCGGGCAAACTCGAAGTCGCGCTGGTCGTGGGCGGGGACGGCCATGATGGCGCCGGTGCCGTAGCCCATGAGAACGTAATCGGCGGTCCAGACGGGGATACACCGTCCGGTGGCAGGGTTGACGACGTCGAGGCCCGTGTAGACGCCGGTCTTGTCCTTGCCCTCCTGGCGTTCGACGTCGCTCTTGGCGCGAGTGCGTTCGAGGTAGGCGAGCAGGTCCGGCCTGGGGTGCGTGCCCGCGTCGAGCGCGTGCTTCACGAGCGGGTGCTCGGGGGCGACGACCATGAAGGTGGCGCCGAAGATGGTGTCGGGACGGGTGGTGAAGACACGCAGCGACCCCGGGGCAGGTTTCGGTGCGGCGGTCAGCGGGAACTCGATCTCGGCGCCCTCGCTCTTGCCGATCCACTCGGCCTGCATGGCCTTGGTCGATGCGGGCCAATCGAGCGTGTCGAGTTGTTTCAGCAGACGGTCCGCGTACGCCGTGATCCGGAACGTCCACTGCTTGAGGGGCTTGCGGACGACGGGGTGCCCGCCGCGTTCGCTGCGGCCGTCGATCACCTCGTCGTTGGCGAGCACCGTGCCGAGTTTGGGGCACCAGTTGACGACCATCTCGCTCTGGTACGCCAGGCGGCGATCGTCGAGGAAGGCCCGGCGCTGGTCGGCGGACATCGCCGCCCACGGCGCGGGGGTCGGCACGTCGCCCCGGGCGGCCAGGGCTTCGAGGTCGGCGATGGGCCTGGCCTTGCCGGCCTGTTCGTCGAACCAGGCGTCGTACAGGCGGAGGAAGATCCACTGGGTCCAGCGGTAGTAGTCCTCGTCGATGGTGCCGAACTCGCGCGACCAGTCGTAGGAAAAGCCGAAGCGCCGGAGTTGTCGCCGGAAGTTGTCGATGGCGGATCGGGTGGTCTTCGCCGGGTGGACGCCGGTCTGGATCGCGTACTGCTCGGCGGGGAGGCCGAAGGCGTCCCACCCCATGGGGTGCAGGACGTTGAACCCGTTCATGCGCCTGTACCGGCAGATGATGTCGGTGGCGGTGTAGCCCTCGGGGTGCCCTACGTGAAGCCCCGCGCCACTGGGGTAGGGGAACATGTCGAGGCAATAGAACTTGGGTTTGAAGGGATCGAAGCCCGGGTCCCCGGGGTTGGGCTGGCGGAAGGCGTTGAGGGCTTCCCATTGTGACTGCCAGCGGGACTCGATCTCGGCGGCGAGCGTGGCCGAGTATCGAAACCGCGGCGTGGTGTCACGTTCCTGCGTCATGCATTACCCTACCAACAGCGAAGGCCCCGGGCGAAGGGGCCTCGTGATCTTCATGGCCCTCCGCACGCGTCGAACGAGGATCCCGTCGACCCCGCGAACAACCCACGGGGCGTCAACCCCAGACGGCGTGGGTCAAGCATAGGGATGATCCCCGATACGTCAGCGCGGGAGATCGCGCCGCGGGGCGATGCCGCTGGGCTTGATCTCTCGGAGCGTCGGGGCCTGCGTCGTGTTCGCGGCGCGCTCCGCGAGCAGGCGCTTGGCCTCGCCCGCGACGGCGAAGGATCCGGTGACCACGATGATGTCGTCCTTGCCGACCCCGCGTCCGGCGAGTTGAAGCGCTTCGCGGACCGTGGCCGTCACCTGCGCGGCCTTGCCGGCGGCCTCGGCGAACTTGCGGTTGAGATCGCGCGGATCGGCGGCACGGGCGTGGTCGCCGGCCCTGGTGAAGATGACCTTGTCGGCCCCCCGCGCCAGGGCCTTGAGCATGCCGGCGACGTCCTTGTCCGCGGCACACCCGAAGACACAGATCATGGAGTCGTAGCGAACCTGCGCGCTGATGGCCGCGATGAGCGCGCGGATCGATTCGGGGGTGTGCGCCCCATCGACCCAGACGCGCGGGCTGGTGTGCACAAGTTCCAGCCGCCCGTTGGTCGGCGTGCCGGCCAGCCCGTCGAGCACGCGGGTCGAGGTGATCGCGGGCCAGGCGCCGCCAAGCCGTTCGATGGCCGCCAGGGCCAGCCCGCAGTTGAAGGCCTGGTGCTCGCCGCGGAGCGGGACGCGGACGTGCTCGAACGCGAGGCGCGGGGTGGAGACCCCGACGCGCAGGTGCGGTCCGTGTTCGTGGCTGGACTCGAACCGGTAGGAAAAATCCAGCCCTTCGGTCGACAGGTAGGCCAGCGGGCACCCGACGCGTTCGGCCTCGGCCTTCAGCACCGCGGCGACATCGGGCGTCTGCGGCACGCTCACCACGGGCACGCCGGGCTTGAAGATGCCCGCCTTGTGCGCGGCGATGTGCTCGATCGTCGGGCCGAGCAGTTGCGCGTGCTCGGATTGGATCGACGTGATCGCACAGACCTCGGGGCGGATGACATTGGTCGCGTCGAACCGACCACCCAGCCCGACCTCGATCACCGCCAGGTCCACCGCCTGGGCGGCGAAGTACAGGAACGCCACCGCCGTCAGCACCTCGAAGTACGAGGCCTCGCCGAGCGGCTTGGGGAGGGATTCGGCGGCGGCGGCGGCCTCACCCAGGTGCGCGGTAAACTCGCTCACGGTGATCTGGTCCGCGCCGACGCGGATGCGCTCGCGCACGTCGACCAGGTGCGGGCTGGTATACACCCCCACCGCGTACCCGCACCCGCCCAGGCCCGCGGCGATCATCTCGCAGACGCTGCCCTTGCCCTTCGACCCGGCCACGTGAACGCACTTGAACTGCCCATGCGGGTTCCCGAGTCGCTCCAGGAGCGCCGCCATGCGGTCAAGCCGGAAGGCCTTCCCCGCATCGATACTCGTCGGGCGCATCGCTTCGATGTTCACGCGTTCGCGCAGGTACGCCACGGCCTCCGCATCGTTTGAAAACGGGCGTCCGGGCACGAGTTTTCTGTCTTTCCCGGGGTCGCGCACACCTGCTCCACTCGGGCCGAGTTTGGTTTTCTTGGCGGCCATGCCTTCCCCACAAGGTACCGTCACGATGGTACACGGGTTTTGTCATTCAGGATCATGAATTCCATGGGCATGCCGCAACTGCTTTGGGCGCAACACACAAGACGACATGGGCCGAGATGTTCGCGCCGGAAGGTGCGCTACCACGACGCGTGCATGGCCCGCTTCATCTCGCGCACGGCCTCGCGCAGTCCCACGAACACCGCCCGGCTGACGATCGCGTGCCCAACGTGGAGTTCGCTCACGCCGGGCAGCCGCGCCACGATCCCGACGTTCGCGTAGTTCAACGCGTGCCCCGCATTGAAGCGCATGCCCGCCGCCACGATCCGCTCACCCGCCCGACGAACTTTCTCGACCTCGCCCGCGAGGCGCGCCAGGCGAAGGTCGCCCCCGCACGCCAGGAACGCCTCGGCGTAGGGGCCGGTGTGAACCTCGCATACGTCAAACCCCGCGCCCTGGGCCGCGTCAACCTGGGCCGCGTCCGCGTCGATGAACGCCGAGACCAGGCACCCCGCTTCCTTGAGCCGTTTGACCACCTCGCGCATGCGCGTGGCCTGCCCGGCGACGTTCAGCCCGCCTTCGGTGGTGACTTCGTTGCGGCCTTCGGGGACCAGCATGGCGCTGTGGGGCCTGATCCGCCGGGCGATCTCGATCATCTCGTCCGTCGCCGCCATCTCAAGGTTGAACTTCACCCGAACCAGCGGGCGGAGCAGTTCCACGTCGCGGTCGGTGATGTGCCGGCGGTCTTCGCGCAGGTGGACGGTGATGCCGTCGGCCCCGCCCAGTTCGGCCTCGTGGACAGCCCGAACAGGGTCCGGCTCGCCGTAGTCCTTCCCCTGGCGGTAGCGGGCCTGGCGGACGGTGGCGACGTGGTCGATGTTGACGGAGAGCAGGGGCATGGGGGAAGCGTACTACGGCGTGGGCGGGGCCGGGTGTTCGGGCCGCTGCCCATGAAGCACCCGGTACAGGTCCTTCACGACCCAACTCATGTTGACGTGGGCGGCGGTGGTGGCGGCGGCGAGGTGCGGGAGGAGCACCGCGTTGGACATGCCGAGCAGCGGGTAGTCGGCGGGGAAGGGTTCGGGGTCGTGCACGTCGAGCAGGGCGCGACCGGCGGGGTTGGCCCGCAGCCATGCCGCCAGGGCCGACGCGTCGACCACCAGTCCGCGGCTGGTGTTGACCAGGATGGCCGAGGGCTTGAGCAGCGCGAGCCGCCTCGCGTCGATGAACCGCTCGTTGCCCGGGCGCGAGTCGATGTGGATGCTGAGGATGTCGCACCGCTTGAAGAGGTCCTCGAGCGCGACGGGAACGGCCCCGTGGCGACGCGACGCGGGAATCTTGGCCAAGTCGGTGTAGAGCACCTCCATCCCGTAGCCAGAGGCGATCCGTGCCACGCGCGACCCGACCCGCCCCAGGCCCAGGACGCCCAGCGTCAGTTCGCTGAACTGGGCGGGGGCGTGGTGATCGTGACGGAGTTCGTTCCAACGATCGGGCGTCACGGCCTCGCGGAGCGCGGTGCGCGGACGCAGGGCGTCGTGAAGCAGGGCGAAGACGTACTCGGCGACGGCGACCGAGTTGGCGTCGGGCGTGTGGACCACCTCGACCCCGCGGGCGCGGCAGGCGGCGACGTCGATGCGGTCCAGCCCGACCCCGGCCCGGGCCACGCAGCGCAGGCGCGGCGCCTTGGCGAGCAGGGCGCCATCGACCCGCGTGTAGGTCCGCACCACCAGGCCTTCGGCGCTCGCCAGATGCGCCGGAAAGTCGGGATGTGAGAAGTGACACACGACGAGGTCGCAGGACTCGCGCAGCCATGCCGCCGCGGCGGGGTCGAGGTCTTCGGATTGGAGCACACAGGGGCGATGCACGAGCGTCATTGTTCCCCGACCGGGGCGGCTAGTCCGCCGGTGAATCATCACCCTCGAACTCGGCCGGCTCGATCACCGCCGACATCGACCCCTGCGATCGCGCCAGGAGCGCGTCTTTCCCATAGGCGAGAACCTGGTCGCGCTTCAGTTCGGCGTGCTCCTTGTGCGTGGTGAGCAGCACGACGCGCCCGTGCTCGTCGACCGATTGGGCGGCCCGGAACGCCTTCTCCGGCCCGTACGCGAACAACTCCTGCACCATGCGGATCACGTACTCGTACGTGTGGTCGTCATCGTCGAGCAGCACGACGTTCCACGCCCGGGGCTGATCGGTGTCGGGCTTGGTGTCCGTCCGGGTTTGCGTGCCCGTACTCATCGGCACCCTCCCCACCACGATGCCTCAAACCCCACGCAGGTGTCCCACGCGCGGGCCATGCGATTCTATCCGAACGCTCTCTCGGCGACCTCGATGGCCCGAGCCAGGGCCGCGGCCTTGTTCACGGTCTCCTGATACTCATCGCCCGGGTTCGAATCGGCGACGATGCCGCCCGCGGCCTGGAGGTGGTACGTCCATGGTGTTTGACCCGCGGTACCTGGATGACGCCGCGCGAGGGGCACGACCATGGTGCGCAGGGTGAGGGCGATGTCCATGTGCCCGTCGAGGCCGACGCAGCCCAGCCCCCCGCCGTAGGGACCGCGGCGGACGGGCTCGAGTTCGTCGATGATCTGCATGGCGCGGACTTTGGGGGCGCCGCTGATGGTGCCCACGGGCAAGGCCGCCCGCAGCGCATCCCAGCAGTCCAGCCCCGGACGGAGCAGCCCCGTGACCGAGGAACTGATGTGCATGACGTGGCTGTAGCGCTCGATTTCCATGAGCCGGGGCGTGCGGATGGTGCCCGGCTCGGCGACGCGGCCGACGTCGTTGCGGGCCAGGTCCACAAGCATGATGTGCTCGGCCCGCTCCTTGGCATCGGCGAGCAGGTCGCGCTCAAGGGCGGTGTCCTCGTCAGGAGTGCGCCCGCGGCGGCGCGTCCCCGCGAGCGGGCGGTTCGTCACCAGCAGGCGACCCTCGGCGTGCTCGACGCGGCAGAGAATCTCCGGGGAACTGGCGATCAGGATGCACCCCTGGGCCTGGAGGTACACCATGTACGGGCTGGGGTTGACGGCCCGGAGCGCGCGGTAGACATCGAAGGGATCGGCGGCACTCTCGCGCTCAAAGCGCTGCCCCAGCACCACCTGGAAGACGTCACCCGCGCGGATGTACCCGAGCGCCCGGCCCACCATCGCGGCGTGCTGGTCGCGGGTCATGTTGCTGGGCAACGGCGCGGGCGGCGCGGGGGTGGGGACTTCCCCGCTGCGGAGCGGCTCGGTGTGACGATCGAGCAGGGCGATGCGCTCGCGGATCGCCGCGCACGCCGCGTCGTACGCCGTTCCGGCATCCGCGCCGGGCTCCACGAGGGCGAGTTGGACCACGGCGACGGCCTTGGCGACGTGGTCGAAGATCACGACGGCGTCGTAGAACGCGAAGTGCAGCACGGGCAGGCCGCGATCGTCCGGGGGCGCGTGCTCGAAGGGAAGTTTGCCCGGTTCGGCGAAGCGGACGCTGTCGTACGCCGCATACCCGACCCACCCGCCCACAAAGCACCCCGGCACGCCGGGCGTGCGCACCAGCCGATACCCGCGCGCGTCCTCGCGCAGAATCGTGAACGGGTCCGCGCCGGCGTGCACGGTCTCGTTCGCGGGCGCGCCGGCGTGATGCCGGCGGACGGTCACGGCGTGCTCGTTCGCAACGGCCTCGCGGCAAGGGCGGGCGCCCAGGATCGAGTACCGCCCCACGCGCTCGCCCCCCTCGACCGACTCGAGCAGGAACGACGGGGCCGATCGCTCGTCTTCGGCCACGAGGCGGCGGTAGGCGACGACGGGCGTGAGGTGGTCGGCCAGCAGGCGCACGCACACGGGCGTCGCCAGGGTGCGCGCGTCCCCCGCGGCCCGCTCGCGGGCGACGATCGACTCGAACTCGGCGCGGGTCAGGTTCGCCATGCGGGCGATGGTAGAGGCGCGACGCGCGCGGCCTCAGCGCCGGCCCGTGAGCAGGTCGGCCCGCTCCCACGCTCGGGCGGCGCGGATCACGTACGCCCGATCCGCCGCGTTGATCGTGCCGTTGCGGTCCACGTCGCTCGGGCTTTGCTCCCACGCGTACAGGTCATCGACCGTGCGGCGCTGATCGGCGTTGAGGTCCTCGCTGCTGCGGAAGGCCCGTGCGAGCGGATCGCCCAGCGTGATCTGCATCCAACTGATCGCGGGCGTGGCGCTCGCGGCGGCCTCGGCCCAGGACATCTCACCGCGGATGAAGTTCCGCGCGAGGTACCGGCTGTCGGGCACGGTATCGGCCAGCGGCTCCCAGACGTTGCCCACGCCGAACGTGCCGCCCCCCGCGAGAAACGCGCTGACCTGCATCTGGTTCACGTACGGGTTCTGCCCCAGCCCGCCGAACGCCCGGCCGTTGAAACTCTCCATCGTGTTGATGATCGCGCCGTGGGCGAGGTTGAAACTGGTCGCGTAGATGGTGTCGGCGATCTGGCCGCCGGTGGTCGAAGGCCGGCCCGCATGGTTCGCGCCGTAACTGGTCACCAGCACGACCGGGCCGGCGTGCACCAGCGCCCCGGCCTGCCAGGTCTGGAGCGGGCCGACGTAGAACTGGTTGCCCCCACCCGCCGCGTTGTACTGCGCAAAGGCGCTCGCAAAGCGCGTGTCCGCGAGAATCTCGTCGCGGGTGATCTCATAGTCGTCCGCGTCACGCATCGACGGGAAGGCGCTGGCGGCGTTGTCGAACTCCCCGTTCGGCCCACCGTCGGCCACGCCGTTGCTCCCGCTCTCGTCGAGGATCGCCGCGTGGGTGAGCGTGTCGTAGTAGATGCTCCCCGCACGGTCGATCATCCCGCGCACGTCGGCCACCGACGGCGCGTCCAACCGCGACACCAGGTAGAGGTCACCCTGGAGGATGCGCGCCGGGGCGGTGCCCGTGGGAGTCCAGGTCGGCCCGGGCATGCTCGCGGTGAACGTGCGGGCCGTCGTGTCGATGTTCGTCTGTGGGTAGTGCCGGATGGGGACCGCGGCTTTCCAGTAGGGGTTGAGGATGGCGCCGTCGGCCTTGCTGTCGGCCGGGCCGCCGGCTTCGCCCGCGTCCAAGTCCAGCCAGAGAAGCATCAACTCGGTGTCCACGCTGGCCATGGTGGGGTCGCTGGCATTGAACTCATCGACGAGCAGGGTGGGGTTGTCCGCCGCGGTGCCGGTGTCGGTGTCGAGCAGGCGGTGCGGGAGGCCCTTGGTCATCACGAAGCACCGCAGTTCACGCGTCAGGTTTTGCGAGGCGAGGTGCGCACGGAGCGGGTTGCGGAGGCTCGTGGCAAACGCGGCGTAGGTGATGTCCGGGCCGGTGGTGATCGGCGCGCCCAGGCTCGCCAAATCCACGACGCGTACCCCGGGCCGCGCGCCGAGCAGCCCGCCCTCACCCCCGGGGACTTTGCGCGACCCGGCGTAGTACTCGGCGACGGCGCGGGAATCTGGGATTCGGCTGTCGTAGATGACGAGGACTTCTTCAGGGCGGAGTTGCGCCCGCGCGAGCCCCGCGCCCAGGACCGCCACACCCACCGCCATGACCGCCGTGATTCTCACAGATCCTCCAAGACCCTTCCGCCCCGAGTTCCCACGATACCCGACGATCCGAGACCCGCAAGTGGATTCGCTCGATGCCGTCGGAGGTTCCATCGTCCACCCCGGGTCGGGTCTTGAACGGGTGTTGGCCGGGTCGGCCCGGTATCATCCGATCGGGCATGATGATCGAGGACGAAGCACCATCCGGGACGCCGCCCGCCTGCCGCATCCACCTCAAGGTCGTGCCGGGAAGCCGTCGGGACCAGATCGTGGGTCCGCTCGGGGAACGGTTGAAAGTGAAAGTCGCGGCACCGCCCGAGGATGGGCGGGCGAACGCGGCGGTGTGCGCGCTGCTGGCCGAGCGATTGGGGGTATCGACGCGCGCGGTCGCGGTGATCGCCGGCGTGTCCAGCCCGGAGAAGACGGTGCGTGTCGAGGGCGTGACCAAGGCGACGGCCACGGCACGGCTGGCCTGAGTCGCCGTGGCGGCTTGCGGTTCCGCGGTGGCCCTGTGGAAATGTGGCACGGGTATACCGGTACGATCCGGGGCATGGCCAAGCGTCCAACGGCAACGAAATCCGCCTCGCTCGACGCGACCTGCCGCGTGGGGCTGTTGGCGGGCAAAGAAGCGTTCCTGCGTCACATCCACACGCAGGCGCTGCGCGACGCGCTGGCGGCGAAGCACGGGAGCGTGGACACGGTGCTGTACGACGGCACGACGGCGACCCCCGCGGACGTGCTGGACGAGTGCCGCAGTTTCGGGCTGATCGCGTCGTACAAACTGGTCATTCTCGACAACGCCGAGGCGATGATCAAGGAGGACGCCCGCCCGCTCTTCGAGCGGTATTGCGAATCGGTCGCGTCGCAGCCGGACGTGGGCGCGACGCTGCTGCTGCGGGCGGAGACGTGGCGTCCCGGGAAACTCGACGCGCTGATCGAGCAGGCCGGGGGGATCGTGAAGTGCGACGAGCCGACGCAGGAGGAGGCGATCCGCTGGACGATCGCCCGGGCCGCGAAGGAGCACAAGGTGGAGATCGCGCCCGCAGCGGCCGCGGCGCTGGTCGAGCGCGTCGGGGCGAAACTGACTCGTCTGGACAGTGAACTGGGAAAACTCGCCGCGGCCACCGGGGGGAAGGTCATCACCCCCGACCTGGTGGCGTACTTCGTGGGCGCCTCGCGCGATGAAGAGGTCTGGGGGATTCAATCGACACTCCTCTCGGCCCCTCCCGAAGAGGCCCTTCAGCACCTGCGGTACGTGCTGGATGTTTCCCGCCAGCCCGTCGTGCTCGTGTCGTACGCGCTGACGGACCTGGCGCGAAAGATTCATGGCGTGTCCCGGGCCATGAAGCAGGGCATGCGGCGCGAGCAGGTTCTGGGCATCAAGGCGCTGAAGCTCTGGGGCCCGCAGGGGTACGCCATTGTCGATGCGGCACAGCGGACCGACCCGGACACGGCGCTGTCGTTGCTGCGCACTGCCGTACGGGGCGATCTGCGCTCGCGGACCAGCCTGGGCGAGCCGGAACGCACCTTGGAGATGGTGGTGCTGGAGTTTGCGCAGGCGCTGGGTACGCGAGGCTAACCCCGCGTACAACGGTCGGCACGGGTATGCGGGATAAGCGGGATCGGTCTTGGTCCGTTCGGGTTGTCGCGGCGGACGTTGTATTGGAAAGTTGTATTTCGACGGGATCGCGTGGTCTCCCGGCCTGCAGGAGACAGTGCCATGTCCCTTGTTCGCGGTATCAAATCCAGTGCCATGGCCGGCGGCCTCACCGCCGGCGGGCTGGCGGGCCTTTCCATCCTAACCGGCGGCATGATGAGCATGGCCCCGATGGTGGTCGGGGTGATCGCCGGGCTGGGCATGGCAGTGTCCAATAAAGGACGCGATGGTTCCCGGGCCGGAACATCCGCGGCGATGGTCGGCGGGCTGTTGTCCGTCGCGGGGTTCATGACCGTCTCGGTCATGGCCGGGAATCACGACGCGCTGAACCCCTTCCAGGCCGTGGTGGACATGGGCCCGGTCGGGGTGATGTCGCTGGTCGTCGGTGCATGCGCCGCGTGGTGGCTGGGCGGTCGCGAGACCCCGATCAGCCAGATGCTCGCCCAGCAGCCCGCGGTGCAGCGGGTGAGCGAGGCCCTGGAGGGGCACCTGGGGGCGATCTCGCGCGAGGTCGATAACTCGAAGCGCGAGAAGGTCAAGAAGGCCGCGTAACCAGCCCTCGACCGCAACACCGTTGCAGGCACGCCACGCTCGTTCGCTCGGGCGTGGCGTTCTTGCATCAGCACGGCGCGAGACCCGCCTCGCAGCCATTCCCCGTGCGTCGGCATGAGGGTTGCCCTTCACCAAAGGATGAAGTTCGCCCCCAAGAGTCATGGTCCGAGAACGCTCGCCGGCGTTTCCCTGCTTGCCCTGCTTGCAGGGTGCGGGTCGTCGGTGGTGATCCGTTCGCCGGGCGTGAAGGTCGGGGGGAGTGGCGGCGCGTCCGAACTGGTCTTCACCGCGGCCCCGATCCAGGAGCGGCAGGACGCCTGGGCCGGCGAGCCAGATCTTTCCCGGCTGGATGACCGTCTGCATGCAAGGGCGCCCGAGTCGGCATTTGACCAGTCGGCGTGGCCCACGGCGGAGAGGCCCGGGCTGGGTCGTGCCAGGCGGCTGTGGATGGGGAGCACCTCGCCCGACCAGGTGATGTACTTCCAGCGATCGCGCGATTACCCACCGATTCGCACGTGGCATCGACCCGGCGGGTGGTAGGCGATCGATCTCGGTGATCATCGTGAAGAGGTCGAGGCGGGCCGCCCCCGCCGAGGCCTCCGGGTTCAAACGCGATCGGCCCCGCCCATGGGGAGACGGGGTCGATCACCGCGGAATCGAAGGTCAACGCCCGGGCGGGCAACGCGCCCAACCCGGGCGTGGAACTCAACGTCGGGGGCGGGGGATTCGGGTTGAAGCCCCCCCGCCCCATTCGCGGCCGCGGGGTGATCCCCGCGGCGCACGATCAGTCGTTCAAGGCCGAGGTCGCGGGCGGGTCGATGGCCCGGAGCACCATGGTGGTGTCGATGCGGAAGTTCGATTGGGTACGGTGCCGCTCGACGAAGAAGAACCGCAGGCTGTACTCGTGCCCGTTCTGGAGCCAGGTCAGGCGGTCGAGTTGGATGGTCTGCGACTTCGCGGCGTGCACGCCGCCGATGTCGATGACGAGCTTGCCGTCGATGTAGACCCAGACGTCGTCGTCACCGGTGAAGGTAAAGGACTGGCCGGACCCCTGCTGATAGATGAAGGAGGTGTCGAGTTCGTAGGTGAAGTGGAAGTTCTGGTTGGGGGTGGTGCCGCCGGAGTTGCCCCAGAGTTCGCCGTTGATGGGGAAGAACCCGCCGCGGTTCATGTACATCGGGTCCGACCGGTCGTTGAACGTATAGATGTTCGAGTTCTCCTGGCGGACCAGGGTGAGGGACAGTTGGCGCGAGAGGTTGACGCCCGGCACGTCGCGGAACCACTGGTTGAAGTTGGCGGCGGTGGTGAGGGCGCCGGTCGTGGACGACGAGGCCGCGCCGTTCGTATCGCCCGGCTTGGAGGCGATGTACGACTTGTTGGGGATGCGCGGGCGGCCCTGGGCGTCCTTCCAGTCGGTGGAAAGTTTGTGCCCGGCGGTCTTCATCACGGGCTTGCCGTCGGCGCCGAGGTTGTCCTCGACCATGTTGATGTAGTGCCCGAAGCCGCCGGTGGGCTGACGCTCCATGTCGGGGTGCCCGCCGGTGACGGTCCGTTCCTTGAAGTCGCGAACGGTGCCGACGAGCGAGATGCTGCTGGGGAGGTGGGCGTACGGGTCCACCTGGGGGCGGGCGGGCGCGGACGGCGCCACGCTGGCGACCATGCCCGCCGCGGCGACGAGCATCAACCCCGCGACAACCTTCGATCCGTTGAACTTCATAATCCCTCCATGTTCTGCCAAGGCGTCCGGGGTATCGCCCCGAGCGGGACGTAACCGCCGGGGCACACGCCCGGCGATGATCCGCCTGAACAGTGCAATACTCCGCGGGGACACGCAAGCAACCGCCGTGAACTTTGACCTGGTTCGTGCGGGGTGTGGCGCGGCTGCCGTCTGCGCCGCGCCTGGCGCTTCCGCAAGCCGGGAACGCGCGCGCGCCGATGTATGATCGGACGCTCCCGGCGCGGGAGGGTTTTCCGTAAGTATCGCCCGTTACCGGGCCTTCGTTGAGGCGCCGACCATCATGGACACCTTTGTGATCGAGGGAGGCCGACGCCTCTTCGGACGACTGCAGATCAACGGCTCGAAGAACGCGGCCCTGCCCCTGCTGGCCGCCACGCTGCTGACCGATCAGCCCGTCACGCTCCGCGACGTGCCCGCTCTGGCCGACGTGCGGAACATGCTCCGTCTGCTGCTCGAACTGGGGTGCGAGCGCCACGACACGACCGACGACCCCACGGTGATCGGCACGGGCATCGTGACGCTCCAGGCCGCCGACCCGTCCAAGAGCCACGCCCGCTACGACATCGTCAAAACGATGCGGGCGTCGATCTGCACCCTCGGGCCGATGCTCGCCAAGCGCGGGCACGCCCGCGTTTCCATGCCCGGGGGGTGCGCCATCGGGGATCGCCCCGTGGACATTCACCTGCGTGGGCTGACCGCCCTGGGCGCGCAGATTTCACTCCAGGCGGGTGACATCATCGCCAAGGCGCCCTCGGGCGGGCTGCGAGGGGCCACGATCTTCCTGGGCGGGCCGTTCGGCTCGACGGTGCTGGGGACGGCCAACGTGATGTCGGCGGCGGCGCTGGCCCATGGGACGACGATCATCGAGTGCGCCGCGTGCGAGCCGGAGATCGTGGACCTCGCGAACCTGCTGAACGCCATGGGGGCGGACATCACCGGGGCCGGTTCGCCGCGCATCACGATCCACGGGGTGCCGGAACTCCGCGGCGCCGACTGGACGGTGATCCCCGACCGCATCGAGGCGGGCACGTTCATGATGGCGGCGGCGATCACCAACGGCGACCTGACCCTCGACAACTGTCCGCTTGATGCCCTGCTCTCGACGGTGTTCACCCTCCAGCAGGCGGGGGTGCACGTCACCCCGGTGGCCGACGTGCCCGCGACGGGCAGCGGGTCTCGCCCGCGCACGCCATCGCTCTCCATCACCAGCGGCACGAGTTATCCGCGCGGCAACGGCGCCGACCCGATGCGTCGCACCGTCCGCATCACCTGCGACCGCGTGCTGCGGCCCGTCGAGGTCACCACGCAGCCCCACCCGGGATTCCCGACCGATCTCCAGGCCCAACTGGTGGCCTTGCTCAGCCTGACCGACGGCAACTCGGTGGTGACGGAGCGGATCTTCCCGGACCGGTTCCTGCACGTGGCGGAGCTGCTGCGGATGGGGGCGCACATCCTCCGCCAAGGCCCGAGCGTGATGATCACGGGGGTGCGCAAACTCGTGGGGGCGCCCGTGATGGCCAGCGACCTGCGGGCCAGCGCCGGGCTGGTGCTCGCCGGGCTGGCGGCCCACGGCACGACGGTCATCAACCGCGTCTACCACCTCGACCGGGGGTACGAGCGGATGGAAGAGCGATTGCGGTCGCTGGGCGCGTCGATCGATCGCAAGGCCGAACGCGAAGTCGCCGAGGCGACCGCCGTCGCCTGAGGCAGAAACGAAACCGGAACTGTCTCCGAACGATGCGGATTCGCCGGGCTCGCGCGCAATCACGTTCTTGTGAGTTGCAAGGCGTTGAAAGGAACCGCTCCCTCACGGTCGCGGCTCAGGCCGGATGTCGCTCTAGAACTCCGCCTGGCCCGGCGTGCGCGGGAAGGGGATCACGTCGCGGACGTTCTGCATCCCGGTGATGAACATCATCGCCCGCTCGAAGCCCAGCCCGAAGCCGGCGTGGGGCGTGGTCCCGTACCGCCGCAGGTCGCGGTACCACCAGTATTCCTTCTTCGGCAGGCCCATTTCGTCGATCCGGGTGTCCAGCCGGTCGAGCCGCTCCTCGCGCTGGCTCCCGCCGATGATCTCGCCGACGCTGGGCACGAGCACGTCCATCGCCGCGACCGTCGGCCCGGGGGCGCCGTCGGTGCCGGGGTCGTTCTCGCGCATGTAGAACGCCTTGATCTGCTTGGGATAGTTCATGAGCACCACCGGCTGCTTGAAGTGCTGCTCGGTGAGGTACCGCTCGTGCTCGCTCTGCAGGTCGGTCCCCCACTTGACCGGGTACTCGAACTTCTGCCCCTTGGCGATGGCCCCTTCGAGCACCTTGACGGCCTCGGTGTACGGCAGGTGCCGGAACGGCTTGTCCACCACCTCGCCCAGGCGCGTGAGCAGGCCCTTCTCGATCCGCTCGTCGAAGAACTTCATGTCGTCGGGGCGCTCGCGGAGCACCGTCTGGATCAGGTACTTGATGAAGTCCTCGGCCAGGGCCGCGTCGGCCTTCAGGTCGGCGAAGGCGATCTCCGGCTCGATCATCCAGAACTCGGCCAGGTGACGGGCCGTGTTGCTGTTCTCGGCCCGGAACGTCGGCCCGAAGGTGTACACGCGGCTGAGGGCCATGCAGTACGTCTCGACGTTCAACTGCCCCGAGACGGTCAGGTGGGCCTCCTTCCCGAAGAAATCCTGCTCGAAATGGGCCGCCCGACCCTCCGAGCCGGGCGTTGGTCCTCCGCGGCCCGGCTCGGAGAGCCGGGCTACCCAGTCGAGCGTGCTCACGCGGAACATCTGCCCCGCGCCCTCGCAGTCGCTGGCCGTGATGATCGGCGTGTGCACGTAGAAGAACCCGCGTTCGTCGAAGAACCGGTGCATCGCCATGCTGAGCGTGTGCCGCACCCGCGCCACCGCCCCGAACGTGTTCGTCCGCACCCGCAGGTGCATCTGCTCGCGCAGGTACTCGAAACTGTGCGGCTTGGGCTGGATGGGGTAGTGGTCCGGGTCGTCCACCCACCCCACCACGCGCACCGCCGACGCCTTGATCTCGCGCCCGCCCTTGGGCGTTTCGACGACTACCCCGTCGCACTCCACCGCGCAGTGCGTCGTGAGTTTGGCCACCTCGCTCGCGTAGTTCGGCAGCGCCCCGGTCGCCACGACCTGGACCGCGTCGAAGCACGTTCCGTCATGGACGTTGATAAAGGACAAGCCGCCCTCGGCCTTGCTGTCGCGGCGGGTGCGCACCCACCCCTTCACCGTCACCTCCGTGCCGACCGGCGCCCGGAGCGCGTCTCGAACCTGAAGCCACGCCATGCGGAACCTCCTGCGGGGGGGCATGGTAGGGGGCGGTTGGTGCAACTTGCGATCCCGGCCTCCGAACGAGGATAATGTCGGCGGGGGCCATGCACCCCGCCAACGAAGGAGGCTCTCATGGGGTTCGCCGTGCTTGTCCTGTGCGTCATCATCGCCATCGTGCTGGTGGGCGCGAGTTTCGGGCCACGGCTCAGCCCGGCGCTCAAGCCGACGCTGCGCGGCGTGGCGGCGCTGCTCGTGCTCATCGGCATCTCGATGTCCTCGATCGTGTACGTCACGTCCGACAGCGTGGGCGTGGTGCACAAGAACATGCTCGGGGCCTCGCTCACCGAGGGGAAGATCATCGCCGTGAACGGCGAGATGGGCCCCCAGGCCGACGTGCTGCCCCCGGGCATGCACTTCTGGTACTGGCCGGTGCTCTACAGCGTGAGCAACGAGCCGCTGGTGGAGGTCCCGTCGGGCCAGGTCGGGCTGATCGAGGCCGCCGACGGCCTGCCGCAGGAAGAAGGCCAGCTCTTCGCCCCCGAGTGGTCGCGGGATGATTTCCAGAAGATGCTCGACGCGCGGTACTTCCTGACCGACGGCAAGGGTCGCAAGGGCAAGCAGGTGTCGCTGCTCACCCCCGGCAAGTACCGCCTCAACCCGCGCCTGTTCACCGTGCGCATGGTCGAGCAGACGGAGATCCTCCAGGGCGAGGTCGGCGTGTTGAAGGCCAACTTCGGCAAGCCCGCGAGCATCATCATCCCCCCCACCAGCGGCGAAGGGGCCGACGCCCAGCCCCTCGTCCTCGCCGACGACGGGGAGATGGGCATCCGCAAGGACGTGCTCCTGCCGGGCAAGTACCCCCTCAACACCGAGGCCTACACGCTGGTGGAGATGTGGACCACCGAGATGGTGGCGCAGTTCGCGGCGTTGCCGGCGGCGGGGCAGAGTTCGACCATGCAGCAGCGCGCCCAGGCCGCGTCGGGCCAGGACAAGGTCCTGCACGCCTCGCCGATGGAGGAACGCGAGATCACCGTGCGCACCAACGACGGCTTCACCTTTCCGGTGGACGTACGCATCGAGTACTTCGTGTCCGCGGCCAACGCGCCGGTCGTGTGCGCCCGCCTCGGCGACGACGAGGGCGACCGCTTCCGCAACGCCCTCAACTCCGCCGTGCGCGCCATCTTCCGCAACAACGCCGAGAAGGTCAAGGCCCTGGATTACGTCCAGCAGCGCAGCCAGCAGGAGAGCCAGTCGCTGCTGATGCTGACGGCGCAGATGGCCCGCTACGGCCTGACCGTCACCGCGGTGCGCATCGGCAACGTCGGCGATGAATCGACCCTGGGCGCCCTCCTCAAGACGCAGACCGACCGCGAACTGGCCAAGCAGGAGCAACTCACCTTCCAGGAGCAGCAGAAGGCCGCCGTGCAGAAGAAGGAACTCACCCGCACCACGCAGGAGAGCGAGGAGGAGAAGAAACTGGCGACGGCGTCGTACGCGGTGAAGATCGCGGCGGAGGAGCAGAAGCGGAAGGTGACCGAGGCGCAGGCCGAGGCCGAGGCGACCAAGATCAAGGCCGAGGCCCAGGCGCAGGCCTACGAGAAGATCGCCTCGCAGATCGGCAAGAGCAATGCCGCGCTGATCGAGGTGCTGAAGATCGTCGGCGAGCAGAACATCCAGATCACGCCGCGCATCCTGGTGATGGGGCAGGGGGCCTCGGGCGACGGCGCGGGCACCGCCCTCATCGGCACCATGCTCGACCGGATGATCCAGGACGAGGAGAAGAACCCGGCCAAGGCGACGCCGAGGTAATCACGACCCGAGCAGTTGTGACACGACTTCCGGCTCTGCGGAAGCCGCACGATTGAACTGTGCCACGGCTTCCGGCTCTGCGGAAGCCGTGCACGCGCGGAGACGACGACTGCCGCACGGCTTGCCGGAAGCCGGCAAGCCGTGGCACGGGGACCGGCCGTGCCGTTAACCTTCGATTCTGGCGACGATCAGCACCCACCCAGCACGCGGAGTTCCATCTCCTCGACGTCGTTGCCGTTCACGGAACCGTCACCGTTGATGTCGCAGCATCGCAGCACGGACGTATCGCCGCCCACGCACTGTTCGACCGCCTCCACGTCGTTGCCGTTCACCGCGCCGTCACCGTTGGCGTCGAGTATGCATCCGCAATCGCACCCCTCGCACACCTGCGGCATCGGGATGTCATCCCATGATGCCCCTTCGCCCTGCGGGTTGAGTTTCCAACTCATCCGAACGTAGGCCGGGTACGGCACGGTGACGGTCTTGTTTTGAACGTCCTCGTCCCAAGCGTGTCCTCCGTATGGGAGATTCGCCGCGGGTCCAGCGGCGGGTCGTCACACCCTGAATCACCGTTCCAGATACTGAGTTCAGGGTCTACAAAGTACCCGGTCGGGTACGCCACGCCGTCGGTAGAGCCTATCCGTAAACCTGTTAGAGGAGGATGATCGAGCAGCCCAAGTGGAGGAAGGCCTGGAAGAGCGCGGCGGACTTCTCGTACCGGATGCAGAGCCGACGGAAGTTCTGAAACCAGGAGATCGTGCGCTCCACGGCCCCGCGGCGCTTGTACCGACGCAGCGGCCGCCCGTCCTGCGTGGCGTTCTCCGGCGAGCGGTTCTTGCGGTGCGGCGCGATCATCTCGATGCCCTGAGCTTCGAGCGCTTCGTCGAGCGCGTCGCTGTCGTAGGCCTTGTCGCCGATCACGCGCTGCGGCGTTTCGATGGTGAGCATGAAGTCGAAGAGCCTCTGCACGAGTTTGGATTCGTGCGGGCCGGCGCTGCCGGTGGTGACGGCCACCGGCAGGCCGCGGGCCTCGACGAGCACCATGATTATCACGCCTTTTCCGGCCTTGGTGAGGCCGACGCCGTCGCCGCCGCCCCGGGCCTTGCTGAAGGTGGCGTCGATGAAGCACTCGTAGAGGCGATAGCCGTTGCGCACCTCGACGAGCAGCCCGGCGTCGCGCATGAGGCTCTCGAAGACGCCCGATCGGGTCCAGAGGGTGAAGTACTTGTGCACGGAACTCTTCGAGCCGAACGTACGCGGCAGGTCCTTCCACTTCGCGCCGTTGTCGAGAATCCAGAAGATGCCGCGCAGGGCCTGCCGCTTGTCCATCGCGGGCCGCCCGCCCTTGGGCGAGACCGGCGCGTCGGGCACTCGCTCGGCCAACCATTCAAGTTGCTCATCACTCAGTCGCATCGCCATGCAAGGCTATACGACACCTGATGTAAGTCGGTTGCGCGGTTTACGGATAGGCTCTACCTTGGATTGTTGATCCAACCGAAGCCTTGCCTGAGTTGCAGCGGCGGATTGAACCGCCAGTTGCGATCGGAGATAGCGTACCACGCAGAGTTCGTGGAACGAGTTGACACATACAGGTCGTTGCAGACGAAGTCAATGTTGGGATTGGCAACTGTTTCCTGGCCGTCGTGGGAGGGCTTGAAGAGGTCAACCGAGCCGTCGAGATACGTGATGTGTCCGCCACGATCATGGCGGATTGCGACCTGGTCTTCGTTCCCGAACATGCCGTCGCGATGCTGTGCGCCGTTGTAGAACCAACTGCTTTCTTCCCAGAAGATAGGAAGGTTACGCAGGTGAATTGTCGTCGGTGCGTTCGGAACGCTCGGCGGCGCTGTGGAGTATGAGTTCGGAAGGTTTGGCGCCGCGATCATCACCCGCCCCTGCCAGTGAAGCTTGGCGCCTTCCGTCTCGTCGAGCATGGTGTAGTCGAAATCCACACCAGTGACAGCCGCCCACATGTTGGCACGTTCCGTTCCCGCAACTGTCCGTCGCCGATTGGTCGGGCATTCTCCGACAAAGTGGGCGTTTTCTACATACTGATAAAGAAATCCGGGCCGTGCTTCGCCGTTCTGGAGAACAATCTTTGCCCAATACGCAACATTCACGTTGATATCTTCAGGTGCGGGAGGTGGAATCGTCTGCGGATAGAACACCCGATCTCCATTAGGCCATTCTGCTCGATTCGAGACCGGCCACACCGTGTCCTTGTAGTCCATGGCGTACGACACGACCGCAAGCCCGAACTGCTTCACGTTGGAACGGCACTTGATGGTGCGTCCCGCTTCGCGTGACTTGCCCAGCGCCGGCAGGAGCAGCCCGATGAGCAGGGCGATGATGGCGATGACCACCAGCAGTTCGATGAGCGTAAAGGCGCGACGGACGTGCATGCGCGGTCTCCTTCGTGCCCCGATACGTCCCCGGGCCACGCCATGATACCACGCCCCGCAGCCGTGGAAAGCCCCATTTGGGCCGGATAACCGGCCACTTGGCGAGAATTTGCGCCAGTTACGGGCGTTGGCCGGCCAGGCCAACCTTCGTAATCCCCGCCGCCGCGCACCACTCGTGCACCCGCACCACCGCGTCGTACGGGGCGTTGGGCGTCGGCTCGACGAGCACGACCAGCCCCTCGGCCCCGCGGCGGGCGAGTTCGTCGCGCAGGCGGGCCTCGACCTGGAACAGGGGCACGGGCAACGGCTCGGCGTCGTCGAGCGCCACGCGGGCCACGTCGCCCGCGTCGAGCACGATGCGCAAACGCGCTGGCGGGTCGGTCGGCGGCGTGGTTGTGGGCGCGACCACCGGCAGGGCGGACTTCAGAAACCACTCAGGCCCGAGGATCGCCGCGGAGGCCATGAAGAAGATGAGGATCACCATCACCACGTCGACCATGGGCGTCATGTTGGGCCCGTGGTGGGCCTCGTAGAGGGCGGCGGCGGACCGGGCGCGGAAGGGCTTCACGGCGTACCCCCCCGGCGGGCCACGAGTTTCACGCTGGTCAGCCCCGCCTCGCGGCAGGCCTCGACGATCGGCGAGACCTCGCCGAAAGCGAGCGACCGATCGGCCCGGAGCAGCACCGACGCCGAGGCCGGGTCGTGCAGGCGCGCTTTCAGCAGCGCGGGCAGGTCCTCAACGGCAACCTCGATGCCGTCGATCACGACGCGCGGGCCGCCCGGCGCGGGCAGCACGTTCAGTATCACCGCCGTGTCCTCCTCGGCGACGCCCGTGCCGGAAGAAGGCAGGGCGACCTTGGGCAGGGGCGCGCGGGCGAGGTTGCCGACGATGAGGTAGAAGATGATGAGCACCATCACCACGTCGATGAGCGGGGTGACGTTCACCTTGCCGGCGGGCTGGTGGGGATGGAAGGTTCGCAGCCGCATGGACTAGACGCCGACGCGCTCGCGTGACTCGCCCGCCGGAGCGCCCGACTCGCCGCGCGCCGGGAGGCGTTCGACGATCTCCCCCGCGACGACGATGGCGCGGGTGCAGAGGCGATCAACCACGCCGCGGTACACGCCGAAGAAGAGCAGGCAGGGAATCGCCAGGCACAGCCCGAGCAAGGTGTGGAAGAGGGCCTTGGAGATGCCCAGAGAGAGTTCGGCGGCCTGGGCCTGTCCACCGCTGGCGCCCAGGCTGGTGAAGGCGAGGATCATGCCCCAGACGGTGCCGGCGAGGCCCACGAGCGGGCCGAGGTTGCCGATGACGTTGAGGATGTCGATCTTGCGGAACCAGCGGGCGGATTCTTCGCTGGCGGCGAGTTCGGCGGCGTCGCGGATGGCCGTGCGGTCGCGCCCCGATAGCGCCATCGCCGGGCGCAGCACGCGGCTGACGAACGAGTCGTCCTCTTTCACGGCGGCCTCGAGGTCTTCCCAGCGCCCCGCGCGGGCCAGGTCGCGCAGGCGGCCGACGATCCCCGCGGGCACGATGGTGCGCTCCCGGATATCGAGCAGGCACAGGAACACCGCGGTGATGCCCACCAGCGACCCGGCGAGGAGGAGGATGGTGAACACGTCGAAGGATTGGCGGAAGAGGCCCCACAGCCCCAGCGGCTCGCCCTGCGCCAGCATGTGCATCGTCATGCGGCGATGGTAGGGAAACGCACGAGGGTTACGCGTCGTCCGGCTCGGCGGGGCGGGAACTCCCGTACTGCCCGGTCATCCAGCCGTACAGGTCAGCAAACCGCGCCCGCTCGTCGCGGAAGGGCCAGGCGGGGTTCAGAGGCTCGACCCACGTTCCCGTCGTCGCGCACTTCACCGGGGCGTAGGCGGCGAAGCGCTCCCACTCGGGACGTGAGGCCCAAGCGTCGGGGGCGTGGATGGTGACACGGCGGGCGGTAAGGCCGGTGGGTTCGATCACGATCCGCGCGAGCACGTCACTCCCGGGCAGTGCGACGCCCAGGCGTTCGGGCCATTCGACGAGCGCGACGCGCGTGCCCAGCGCCCGGCCCGTCGCGGGGTCGAACATCTGGTCCCACCCGAGGGGTTCGAGGTCGTCGGCGGCGGTCAGGCGGTAGGCATCGACGTGAACGACGTGGCCGGTGCGGAGGGATTCGTTCCGACAGGTGGCGGGCGTCGGGTAGACATGCATGAGCACGAAGGTGGGGCTGGCAACCAGGGCGGGATCAACGCCCAGGGCCGAGGCCAGGGCGCGGGTGAGGGTGGTCTTGCCGGCCCCGAGAGGTCCTTGCAGGGCGAGAACGTCGCCCGGGCGCAGGAGCATCGCGAGCGACGAGGCGAGAGCCGCGGTCGCGCCTTCCTCGGGGAGTTCACGCGTGATCGTCGCCATGGCGTTCACGCTAGGCGTGCTCCCAGCCCTCGCGTGAAACATCGCGCGTGGACCCGTCGGCGGCGCGCAGCACGACGCCGGGCGGGCCGTCGCGGACGTTACCAAGGCGCGTCACGGGGCATCCCGTTGCGGGGCAGACGCTCGGCACGGCGCCCGAGGCGGCGAAGAGGAGTTCGTAGTCTTCTCCGTCGCGCAGGGCGTTGGCGATCGTCGCGCCGGGGGCGAGAGGGATATGTCGCTCGTCGAGTTCGAGGCGCACGCCCGAGGTGGCGGCCAGCCGGGCCGCGTCGATCCCCAGCCCGTCCGACACATCGAGCATCGCGTGAAGGTTCGCCCCGAGCATGTCGGCGAGCCAACGCGCTTCGGCCAGGCGTGGCTCGAAGGTGACATGCCGCCCCAGCCCGTCGGGCGCGAGCGACACGCCGAGCATGCCGGTGACGTAGACCGCATCGCCCGGGCGCGCGCCCGAACGGAGCACGGCCCCTCGCGCGGGGTGCGGCGTACCGAGGACCGACACGGAGAGAGAGAGCGGCCCGGGGTGCGTCGCCGCGAAGGTCGCCACGTCGCCCCCCACGATCGGGCAGTGCCAGCGCGCGCCCCAGCGATGCAGCGCCTCGGCGAGTTCGCGGGCGGCGTCGCCGGGGAACGCGGGCGGGACCGCCGCCGACGCCAGCCCCGCCACGGGGGTGCCCGCCATCGCCGCGATGTCGGAGAGCACCCGGGCGACGGCCTTGCGGGCAACGAGATCGAGAAACGCCCCGCGCGAAAGCCCCGCGGCAAACGGGCCGCCCCGCCACGATGCGACCGCGGGCACGTGCCGCCCTTCGATCACTTGGTCCACCTTCAGCAACAAGGACTCGCGCCCGACGCGCACGACGGCGCAGTCATCGCCCGGCGGGATCACGACCTGAGGGAATGCCACCGGCTGGCCCGCCGACGATTGCCGGATGTGTTCAAGGAGTTCCCACTCGCGCATGGTGCTCCCGGCGCCAAGCCGCCCGCGGCGTTCAGGTGGGCGACTCAACCTTGGGTTCCTCGGCCTTCTTGTCCTCTTTCTCTTCCGCGGGCAGGGTGGCCCGCCAGGCGGCGTGCAGATCGTCGAAACTCATGCCCATCACCTCGCGCGTGGCCCGGTCGAGGGGCTTGCCCGCGCCCATGGCCCGCAGCCAGGCGTTTCGGCCCGGCTTCTCCCAGCGCCCCTCGATGTACTTGAGCATCGAGTGCCCCTGGGTGTAGACGTGCCCGTACCACTTCTGCTCGATGGTGTCGAAGTCGGCCAGGGCGGGCCACGGGGCGAGGTTGCCCTCTTTCGCCCAGCGGGCAACGCGCCGATCGGGCTGCGAGCCCCCGGCGCACGCCGCCGCCGAGAGTTCCGCCGCCCCTTCGAGCACCCACCACGGCATCGTGTCGTTGGCGAGCGGCCCGCTGGCGAATGTGGCGACGTGTCCGTACTCGTGGGCCAGGAGCGTCTCCAGCCCGCGCACGGTCGAGCGTTGGCTGGCGAGGAGTTTGATGGACTCGTCCGGTTCGTTCCACCCGCTCAGCCCGTCCTTGTACGACAGGCAGATGGACTGCTGGAGGTGCTTCATCGAGCCGTACACCTTGATCTTCTGCACGCGCTGGGTGAAGGGCGTACCGTCGTGCTCGAAGAAGGCATCCACATTCGGGCGGATATTCGAGAACGCCTCGACAACCTTGGCGGCCATGTCGTCCAGCCCGGGGTCGTGCAGGACGATCACACCCGGGGCCTCCCGCTTCGCCCACGTCTCGCCCGCGTAGAGCCATTGACCGTCGGCGGGCACGAAGCGGGCCTCGAACGACACCCGCCGCGACGGCTCGCCCTCGATGTTCCAGGCGAAAGTGAGCTCCCCCACCGCGTCCCCGTTCACGTCGCGCACCTCGCCCAGGGTCAGGTCGAGTTTCTCGGCCTTCTTTTTCTTGAGGTCGTTGGCGAAGTAGGTCTGCTCCTTTGTCCACTCGGGGTCGCCCGCGGCGATGGTGGCCAGCCAGGCGTCGCGGTCGCCCGCCATGGCGGCGGCCTCCATCTTCTCGAGCGTTTTTTCGATGGCCGCCCGGTCGATCGGGCCGGCCAGCGCCATCGGGGCCGAGAGCACGTACGCCGCCAGGGTTCGCATCAGCATGGCAGAACAGTACCACCCCCACCCGGGGCGCGGTACCCTCATCTCATGCACTCCCTCGCCCTCGTCGCCGTGCTCGCCCTGTCGCAACCCGCCCCGGACCTCCGCACGGTCGCGGAGCGGAGCGATTGGAAGAAGACGGCCCGGCACGCGGAGGTGGTCGCCCTGCTCGACGCCCTCGCCGCGTCCGACCCGCGAGCCACGCGCGTGTCGCTGGGCACGACCACCGAGGGGCGTGACCTGCCCGTGCTGGTGCTCGCCGACCCGCCGGTCGCGAACGCCGCCGAGGCCCGCCGGCTTGCCACGGACGAGGGCCGCGTAATCGTGCTGGTCATCGGGAACATCCACGCAGGGGAAGTGTGCGGAAAGGAGGCGCTGCCCATCCTCGCTCGGGAACTGCTCGCCGACCCGGCCTCGCCCGTGCTCCGTCGGGCCGTCATCGCCTTCGCACCGATCTACAACGCCGACGGGAACGAACGCATGGACCCCGGCAACCGTCCGGGGCAGAACGGCCCGGACGAGATGGGCGTCCGCCACAACGCCATGGACCTGGACCTCAACCGCGACTTCGTGAAACTCGAGGCCCCCGAAACAGCGGGGCTGGTCCGCTTCCTGAACGAATGGGATCCGCACCTGTTCATCGACACGCACACCACCAACGGCTCCTTCCACCGATTCACCATCTCGTACGCCGGGGCCAAATGTCTCACGGGCGATCTCGGCGTACGCGAGTTCACCCGCGACGCCTTCCTCCCGGGGCTGGCCGCGCGGTACGAAGCGATCAGCGGCGAAAAGACGTTCTACTACGGATCATTCGGCGGCGGGGTGTTCAGCGAGAACCCCGCGGACAAGAGCACGTGGGGCACCTTTCCCGCCGAGGCGCGGTTCGGGACGACGTACGTCGGGCTGCGCGGGCGGCTGAGCCTGCTGAGCGAGGCGTACACGTACGCGCCGTACAAGGACCGGGTGCTCCGCACGCGGGACATGGTGGCCGCGGCGCTGGACTGGGCCGTCGCCAACGCGGAATCGGTCCGCCGTGTGACGGCCCGGGCCGACGCCGAGGCGGTGGCCCGCCAACCCGCCGAGGTTGTCATCCGCTCGAAACTCGTGGCGTGCCCCGGCACGCACACCATCCTGGGCTTCGAGGAAGTGATCGTGGACGGCAAGCGCGTGAACACGGGCAGGCCGAAGGATTACCCCGTGACGCTGATGGACTGTTTCGAGCCGGAGATCACGGTGACGCGTCCGCGGGCGTACGTCCTGCCGCGCGACCCGAGATTGGAGCCGGTCATCGCGAAACTTCGCCAGCACGGGATCATCGTCGGCGATGAAGTCACGGGCGGTCCGATGGCCGTCGAGGCGTACACCCTCACGCGGGCGACCCCGGCCAGCCGGGCGTTCCAAGGCCACGTGCTCGTGCGGGCGGCCGTGCGGGCGGACCCGGCGACAATCGACGTGCCCGCGGGAAGTTGGATGGTCCGCACCGATCAGCCTCTTGGCAACCTCGCCGTCTACCTGCTGGAGCCGGAGTGCGAGGATGGGCTGACCACGTGGAACTTCTTCGACGCGTGGATGAAGGAAGGCGAGCGGTTCCCGGCGTACCGGGTGATGCCGTGATCGCCCCGCCGAGGGGTCATGCGGCCGGACGCGCGTCGGACTTGGCGCGCTTCATGCGTCGCTCGAGTTGGAACATCTGCACGGCGGACCACACATAGGCCGCGCTCGCCAGGATCATGGGGATCGGAAACCCACGGATCACCTCGGGCACTTTCTCGCTCTTGAGGAGCATGTACAGCCCGACGCCCAGGCCCTGGAAGAGTTTGCCGCGGATGCCCACGAGCGTGGCGTGGATGGCGACATACTGGGGCACCTTGGCGGGGCTGGGGGCCAGCGAGACCGGCCCGAGCATCCACCCCACGCTGGCGCCCGCGTGCGCCATGCCGTAGGCCACGCTCGCCACAGCCAGTTGCCCCGCGTCCGCCGCCCAGAGGTACAGCAGCGGGTACACGCTGAGCAGGGCGAAGGAGATGCCCGTGCTGCGCATCGGCCCCAGGCGGTCCATGAGCAGCCCCGCCGGCCACAGGCACGCGACGATGGCGAGCAAGTACGGGGTCTGCGTCGAGGCGGTGGCGGCCTCGTACGACAGCCCGAACTTGTCCGTGACGAGCATCGGCAGCAGGGCGTAGGCGACCATCCACCCCACGCCGTACGTCATGTACGCGGCTTCATAGCGCGCGAAGATGGGGTCTTCACGGAGCACGTCCTTGGCATGGCTGATCGGCTCGGTCACGCGACGCCACATCGAGCCTGCGCACGCCCCCGCCACGACGCGCGCGTCGTTGTGCCCCGCGGCCTCGGCCAGCCACACGCACACCCCCACGCCCAGCAGTTGCAGCATCGCCGCCAGCGGCAGGTACCACCGGAAGGCGTCGGCGTCGTGGTCGAGCCAGCGCCCGACGCCATACCCGAAGCCCGCCCCCACCACCATCGACACGCCCCACATCACGCTGTAGGCCCGCCCGCGCGTGGCGTCGGGGTACAGGTCCTTGAGCAGCCCGCCCAGCGCAGGCGTGGCTCCGGCCACGCCGATGCTCGAGATCAGGTACGGCACGGTCAGCGACCAGTAATCCCACGCCAGGGCACACGCCGCCAGCGGCAGGCATGACACGACCCACCATGTCACGAGGTACCGCCCGAAGGTCTGCCGTGAGAAGAGATCATTCCAGAAGATCGAGAGCGAGAAGAGGATGCTCTGGCTTGCGGTGATGATGAGAGTCTGCCAGTCATTGGCCGCGAATCCCTTGCGGGCGAGGATCGGGAACACAAACCACACCGCCATCGAGGTTGATTGCAGGAACGTCACCCCTACGACGTGGGCGGCGAAGTGGCGAACGGGGAGCGCGCGTGTGGAGGGCAGGCCGGGCACGGGGCCAGAGGGTACGCGCGTCCATCAACCGCGCGACCCGCCGCTCCGCACCAGGCGCACGAGCGTCCCCGCGCCGTCCTCGCGTGCCGTCTCGGCCCAGGCCCGCGCCGCCCCGGCCGAATACTCGGGCCAGGCCCCCCGGATCGTCTCGACGGCCTGCGCCAGCGCGCGGGGGCTGCGCGGGTCGTCGAGCGTGACCCCCGCGCCGAAACCCTCGATGCGTCGCGCGAGCCAGGTGCCGCGCGGCACGATGATCGGGCTGCCCGCGCGCAGGGCGTCGAGCGTCACCCCGCTGATCCGATCGGCGAATGCGGCGGGGTCGTAGGCCTGCACCGTGATCGCGCCGTCAAAGAGTGCCCGGTACGCCGCGCCGTCCAGCGTGTGTTCCAGCAGGGTCAGCGACCCGTACCCCAGGTGTCGCATCCGCTCGATGTCGGCGGCGATGCCCGGCTCGTGACGGCCGCGGTGTGTCGGGGAGCATTGCACCGTGATCGGGATGCTCGACCCGGTCGCGTGCAGGTGCGCCACCAGGTCCACGATGGCGGCAAAGCCCTTGTCGCGCCGGGCCGCCCCCGCGTAGAGCACATGCCGGAACGCCCCCGCGTACGGCGCGTCGCCCGATCCGACGCCGGGGTAGCCGACCATGTGCACGCGTGCGAACCCCGCCGCCGAGAAGACCTCGCGCACGCGTTGTGTCGAACAGACGATCTCCAGCCCCGGGTGGCGCCGGGCGAGGCGCTTCAACAACCGCTCTTTCCGCGGCGAGAGGTTGATCCAGTGCACGAAAGCCCAGACAAATGCGCCGCGTCGGATCGCCCCGCCACGCACCGTACGCGACGCCAGGTCGAGCAAGACCAGGTCGCTGGTGGTGGCGGTGGAGAGGAGCACCGGCTCGCCCGCGGCGGCGCGTTCGAGGAGCCGACGATACACCAGCATGGCCCCAAGCCGGCGCAGCCGCTCGGGGAACACGCGATGCTCGACCGCGCCCGCGGGCATCAGCCCGGGGGAGGCGTCGCGTCGCATCCAGACGTGGGGCTCGGCGTCGCCAGCCGCGTTCGCCAGACTGCTCGCCAGCGCGGCGCAGTGCCCCGCCTCGTCGTGCAGGGTGGGTTCGACAATGTGAAGGATCGAGGTCATCACGCCGTGCGTCGTGTTACGTCCGGGTTGTCACCTGAAGCCCCACGATGCCCACCCCGATCAGGGTCAGGAAGGCGATCTGCGCGGGCGACAATCGCTCCCCCAGCAGCCACACCCCCGCCAGCACGCTGCCCACCGCCCCGATGCCGACCCAGACCGCGTACGACACCCCCAGCGGGAGCACTTTCATCGCCCGGGAGAGGAGCAGGAAACTGGCGACCATGAACGCCACGGTGCCCACGGTCGGCCCGAACTTCGTAAACCCCGAGCTGCGCTTCATCAGCACCGCCCACACCACCTCGAACACACCCGCCACGACCAGGTATACCCACGCCATGCCCTTGCTCCTTTGTCCTGCCACGCGTTCGGGCGACGGTGCGCCCCCCGGGGTGGTTCGAGCCTTGTCCTTCACTGAAAGCGGGACGTGCCCGCCCCGCCACGGTATACTTCCCCCCCATCCGCCAGTGGCGGACGGCACGGGCTTGTAGCTCAGTTGGCTAGAGCGCGCCCCTGATAAGGGCGAGGTCGTTGGTTCGAATCCAATCAGGCCCATTGACGGGGCGTCCATGGTCGGGCGCCCCGCCCGCGTTTTGCGGCCGCGGAGCGTTGGGGGTGCGGTGTGCCCATGAACGCGTACAATGAACATTGGGCCGTGCCGAGGTCGAGCAAGGCAAGTCGAACATAGGGGACGAGCGGATGCGTGTAGACGTCATCGGACACAACTTCGAGGTCACCGAGGCCATCCGTGCCTACGCCCAGACCAAGACCGTAAAACTCACGAAGTTTTTCGACGGGCTTCAGCAGGTGACGGTCCGCGTGAGCAAGGTCAACCACAAGGCCGACGCCGAGTACGACGTGGAACTCATCCTCGACGTGGAGAAGCACAAGGACTTCGTGAGCCACGCGAAGGCCAGCGACCCGTACGCGGGGATCGACCTGGTCGCCGAGAAGGGCGAGCGGCAACTGCGCGACTTCAAGGAAGTGCTCAAGCAGAGCAAGCACGTCCGGGGCGCGGGAGACGGCCGGTGACGAAACTGACCCGCATCGTGGTGCCCGGCGCAATCGCGGCTCCGCTGCGCGCCGTCGATCGCGACGCCGCCATCGCCGAGCTCGCCGACGCTCTCGCCGCCGCGGGCGCCTTCGACGCCTCCCTCCGCGACGAGATCGTCGGGAAGGTTCTCGCCCGCGAGAAGATCGGCTCAACCGGGTTCGGGAAGGGCGTCGCCGTGCCTCACGTCAAGCACAAGGGCATCGCCACCATGGCCGCCGCCATCGGACTTTCCCCCCGCGGCCTGGACTTCTCCTCCCTCGACCGCCAACCGGTCTATTCCGTCTTCCTGCTCCTCAGCCCCGAGGACCGCCCCGAGGAACACCTCCAGGCGATGGAGGTCATCTTCCGCAACCTCGGGAAAGACACCTTCCGCCGATTCCTCCGCCAGGCCCGAAATCCCGCCGAAGTGCTCGCCCTCCTCGAAGAAGTCGACGGCCAATCGCTCGCGGGGTGAACATTCCCCGGCCCACGCCCCCTCCCACGCCCACGCCCGCCATGATCTTCTCCCCGTGTCCACGTCCTGCACCATCACCGTCCGCATCATCAACCGCCTGGGGCTGCACGCGCGCCCGGCGATGGCCTTCGTCGACGTCGCCAACACCTTCACCGCGTCCATCACCGTCTCCCGCGCCGACACGATCGTCGACGGCAAGTCCATCATGCAGATGATGATGCTCGCCGCGGGGCAGGGCAGCGAACTGACCATCGCCGCCACCGGTGCGGACGCCGACGCCGCCTGCACCGCGCTCAAGAAACTCGTCGAGAGCGGCTTCGACGAAGAATGACGCGCCGACCCGCGTGGCACCGCCATGACCGACGACCCGCCGCTCGCCGCCCCGCATCGACTTCTGATCGTGCTGCCCTCCTGGGTCGGCGACGCCGTCATGGCCACGCCCACGCTCCGCGCCGTGCGGCAGGCCTTCCCCGGCATCTTCATCGGCGGGTTGTGCCGCCCGGGCATCGACGAGGTCCTCGCCGGCACGCCCTTCTTCGATGAACTCCACGTCGAGCGCGCCCAGGGCGTCATGGGCCCGAAGTTCGTCGCCGCCAAGGTCCGGCCCCGCCGCTACGACACCGCCCTGCTCCTCACCAACTCCTTCTCGACCGCTCTCATCGTCCGCATCGCCGGCATCCCCCGACGCATCGGGTACGACCGCGACGCGCGCGGCCTGCTCCTGACCGACAAGATGAAGGCCGCCCGCCGGGGCCGGTTCGAGTGGGCGCCCGTTTCCGCCGTCGAGTACTACTGGTCGCTGGCCTCGCGGTTTCTGCTCCCCGCGTCGCGCGTCGGCGGGGCGGCGCTCGGCCCGCTGGAACTCGCGCTCACCCCCGCGCAACGCGCCGCGGGCGAGGCCATCCTCGCCGCCGCGGGCGTCGGCCGGTCCCACCCTCTCGCCGTGCTCGTGCCCGGGGGGAACAACCCCGCCAAGCACTGGCCCCTCGACCACTACGCGGCCATGGGGTCGCGCCTCCTCGACCAGGGGTGGGACCTCGCGCTCAACGGCAGCCCGGGGGAGCGCGACCTGACCGCCCGCCTCGCTTCGATACTCGCGGCGCCCCCGGGCCGCGTCGCCGACCTCGCCGCCGCGGGCATCACCCCCGGCAGCCTGAAGGCCGTCGTTGCCAGCGCGGGGTTGATGATCGCCAACGACACCGGCCCGCGCCACATCGCCGCGGCGTTCGGCGTGCCGCTGGTCTCCCTCTTCGGCCCCACCGACCACCGCTGGACGACCATCCCCACGCGCCCGGAAGGCCCCGAGGCCATCGTCCTCGCCGACCCCACGCTCCCGGCGCACGAGGTGGCCAACGACCACCCCACGCGATGCGCCATGCACCACATCACCGTCGAGCGGGTCTGGCAGGCCGTGCAATCCGTGCTCGCGCGTCGTGAAACTGTCACGCCCCCCCGTCTCTGACCCAGTCCGCTCAGACCGATCGTCGGCCACGGTACACTGCGCGCGGCCTTCATCCGACCACGGAGCACGCATGCCCTCGACATTCCGACAGGGAGTTCTGATCGTTTCGCTCCTGCTCGCCGCCGCTCCCGCGTGGTGTCAATCGCTCGACCCCTTGCGGCCCGAGCGGCTGCGCTGCGAGTACCTCCTCAACCCCCTCGGGCTTGACGAACCCGCGCCCCGGCTGTCGTGGATACTCGCCGGCGGCGGGCGCGGGGCCACCCAGTCGGCGTTCCGTGTTCTGGCCGCGTCTTCGACGGATCGCCTCGCGAACGACGACGGCGACCTGTGGGACAGCGGCCAAGTGGCCGGCTCTTCCACGACCCACGTGATCTACGCGGGCAAGCCGCTCACCGCCCGACGCGCGTGCTGGTGGAAGGTGATGTCCTGGGACCGCGAGGGCCGCCCGGGGCCGTGGAGCACTCCCGCGTCGTTCGAGATGGGGCTGCTCACGCCCGACGACTGGTCGGCCACGTGGATCGAACACGCGCCGCCTTCGCCGAGCCTCACGATCACGTCGGCGACGTACTTCACGCCCGACGGCAAGGCCTCGCGCGACGTCACCCCACGCGTCGCCGACCTCGTACGCGAAAAAGGCCCGACCTTCCGTGTCACCAACGACGCCATGGGTGGCGACCCCCTCCACGGCACACCCAAGCGCCTCCGCGTTGAGTTCACGCTCGACGGCGTGGCGCGCTCACTCGACGTCGCCGAGAACGCGAGCGTGACCTTGACCCCCGAGCCTCTGCCACTCTTCCGCCGGACCTTCACGGTATCGGGCGATGTACGCAGGGCACGCGTCTACGCCACCGCCCTGGGTGTGTACGAACTCACGCTCGATGGCCGCCGCGTGGGCGATCAGCACCTGGCCCCGGGGTGGACGGACTATGCGAAGCGCGTGCAATTCCAGACCTACGACGTCACGGCCGCGCTGACGCCGGGCGAGAACGTGATCGGGGCGTGGGTCGGCCCGGGGTGGTTCTGCGGGCATGCCGGGCTGTTCGGCGCGGTGCGATACTGGGGCGAGCGGCCCGCGTTGCTCGCCCAACTCGAGATCGAGTACGCCGACGGGTCAACGCAGCGCGTGGTGACGGACGCTTCCTGGCGGGCAACTGCCGGCCCGCTCGTGCAGGCCGACCTGCTCAAAGGTGAAATCTTCGACGCGCGACGGGCCATGCCGGGGTGGAACACGCCGGGGTTCGACGACGCGGCCTGGACACCCGCGACACCGCGGAGCGAGTCGCGCACGCTCGTGGCCGACGTGGCCGAACCGGTCCGCGCCGTCGCCGAACTCCCCTCCCTCACGCTGACCGAGCCGGCCCCGGGGCGGTGGACCTTCGACCTCGGGCAGAACATGGTGGGCGTGGTCCGCCTGCGCGTGCGTGCGCCGCGCGGCACGGTGGTCACCCTCCGCCACGCCGAGATTCTCAACCCCGACGGCACGATCTATACCCAAAACCTCCGTGCCGCCGACTCGACCGACCGGTACATCTGTACCGGCACGGGCGTCGAAGAATGGACGCCGCGGTTTACGTTCCACGGGTTCCGGTACGTCGAAATCACCGGGCTGACCGAGCGACCCGCCCTGGACTCCGTCACGGGCGTGGTGCTCGCCAGCGACACCCCCATCGTCGGCGAGTTCGAGTGCTCCGACCCGCGCCTCAACAAGTTATGGAGCAACATCCGCTGGGGCCTGCGGGGTAATCACCTGAGCATCCCCACCGACTGCCCGCAGCGTGACGAGCGCATGGGATGGATGGGCGATGCGCAGGTCTTTCTGCCCACCGCCGTCGTCCACGCCGACGTCGCCGCGTTCTACACCAAGTGGCTCGCGGACGTGCGCGACGCCCAGCGTGCCGACGGGGCCTTCTGCGATACCTCGCCCGCGATGAAGGGCCTGTCGTACGGCGTGCCCGCCTGGGCCGATGCGGGCGTTATTGTCCCCTGGTCGATCTACGAGGCCTACGGCGACCGACGCATCCTCGAACGCAGCGCCGATTCGATGGTCCGCTGGGTCGAGTGGTGCCGCGCCCACAGCACGAACTTCATCCGCGACAAGGATCGCGGGAACGACTACGGCGACTGGCTGAGCATCCACGCCGACACGCCCAAGGACCTCATCGGCACGGCGTACTTCGCGCACTCGGCCCGTCGCACCGCCGAAACGCTGCGCACCCTCGGCCGGAAAGATGAAGCCGCCGCGTGCATGGAAACGTTCCTCGCCGTCCGCCGCGCCTTCATCGAGCGGTACGTGGACGCGGACGGCCGCCTCGCCGGTGGCACGCAGACGGCATACGTCCTCGCGCTGGCGTTCAACCTGGTTCCCGTACCGTTGCGGGAGAAGGCCCTCGCCCACCTCGTCGCCGACATCGACGCCAAAGACGGCAAACTCTCCACCGGCTTTGTCGGCGTCAGCATGCTCCTGCCCGTGCTCGACGAGGGCGGACGCCCCGACGTGGCCATGCGCCTCCTCCTCAGCGAAGAGTTCCCCTCGTGGCTCTTCAGCGTGAAGCACGGTGCCACCACAATCTGGGAACGCTGGGACGGCTGGAAGCCCGACACCGGCCCGCACCCCGACTGGGGTATGAACTCCTTCAACCATTACGCCCTTGGCTCCTGCGGGCGTTGGATGATGGACCGCGTCGCAGGCATCGCCCCCGCCGGGTATGGCTATTCGATCGTGCGCATCCGTCCGCACGTCGGCGATGGGCTGACCTGGGCGCGCGGGTCGTACGACTCCATCCGCGGGCGCATCGAGTCCGCCTGGCGCCTCGAGCACGGCGTGCTCACCATGCGGGTGACCATCCCCGCCAACGTGACCGCGCGGGTGTTCGTGCCCTGCGACAAGACCGAGGACGTACGCGAGTCGGGCGTGCCCGCCGTCGAGGCCCCCGGGGTGAAACTCGTTCAGCACGCGCACGGCGAGGCCGAGTTCGAGGTTGGCGCGGGGTCGTACGTCTTCACGACACCCTTCACGCCTTCTCGATGAGCGTCCGCAGCAGCGCCTCCAGCCGACGCGCAAATCCCGGCCCATCCCCGAGCGGTGAGGCCGCCAGCCGCGCCCGCAGCCCCTCCGGCCCCGCCGACCGCCACGCCGCCCTTCGGGCCGGGTCGTTCGCCAGCCCCACCGCCGTCTCGACGAACGCCTCGTCGGTCGTGGCCGCCAGGTCCGCCAGCCCCACCGCCGAGAGGATCGACAGCCCCACGCGCGCCCGATGGACCTCGCCGACACGCGACACCACCGGCACGCCCATGGAGAGCGCCTCGCACGTCGTCGTCGTGCCGTGGTAGGGGAACGTGTCGAGCGCGATGTCCACGCGGTGGTACGTGGCCAAGTGCTCGCGCGGGCTGGGTGCCAGCGCGAGCAGGTCGAGCCGATCCGCGACGATGCCCTGCGCCGCGAACATCCCGCGCAGCCGCGCCTTCGCCGCGGGGGTTTCCAGCCCCCACGCCTTCACGATCATCCGCGACCCCGGCACGTGTGACAGCACACGCGACCAGAGCGCCACCGTCGTGGGCGTGACCTTCAGCAGCGCGTTGAACGAGCCAAACGTCACGGGCGCCCCCGCTCCCGCGGGCGGCATGAGCGGGGGCAGATCGTCGGCGGGCCGGTAGCACAGGAAGCACGGGTCCAGCCTGACGAGTTTCTCGGCCCCGGGCGTGTCCGACCCCGGCGGGTCGGTCCGCGAATCGACCACGCGATAGTCATATCCCGGCAGACACGTCATACCCGCGTAACCCAGATACGTCGCCTGCACCGGCGCTGGCCGTGCCGCGAGAATGCCCGGGCGACTCCCCCGTGTCAGCCCCACCAGATCGATCAGCACGTGCACGCCATCGTCCCGCACCGCCTGCGCGACCTGGGCATCCGTCAGGCGATGACATGATCGCCAGGCGTGCGCCTGGGGTCGCAGAGTCGCGGTGGTCGCGTCCGCTTCGTCGCCCGTGTCGTATACAAACACCCGCGTACTCGCCCGATCGTGATACTCCAGAAACGGGCGGATGAAGAACGCCACGGCGTGCGCCCGCAAGTCGGGCGACACCAGCCCGACACGGAGCACCCCGTCGCGAGGCGGGTTCGATGCCACCACCGGGGGCACGTCCCGCAGCAACCCCGCCTGGGCGTGCGCCGCACGGATCACCTCGTCCTCGGGCACGTTGTCGGCGTAGAGCAGCGTGCTCGCCAGCCATTCGGGGAACAGGCGATAGCCGCGAAACCGTCCTATGCCCTCGCGCAGTGCCGCGAGCTGCGCCCGGACGTCGCCGAGCCGCGCCAGCGCATCCACGTGCGCTTGCCAGAGGTTGGGGATCGTCGGCCAGCGGTTCGCCCAGGCGTGCGATCGCGTGGCGGCCTCGTCGGCACGCCCCAGGTCGCAGAGCAGCCCGGCGGCGCGATAGCACGCCAGCGACGACGCCCGCGGGCCGTCGAGCAGCGGGCCGAGTTCTTCCAGGGCGCTTTCCCGGTCACCACCCTTCGCGAGCAGAAACGCCAACCCCATGCGCGTTTCAAGCCGATCGTGCGCCAACCGCGCCTGCCGTGCAAAGTGCGTCGCCCGCACCAGGTCACCCTTGGCGTGGTAGCACGAGACCGCGGTGGTCAGTGCGCTCAAGTGCCCCGGGGCGTCGCGCAGCACGCGCTGGCACAACGCCAGGGCCTCGTCGTACCGCTCCGCTTTCGCGTGCGCGAACGCCTGCGTCATGAGTTCATCGTGTCGTGCCATAACGCGCCCGCCCAGCGTAGGCCCGGCCAGCAACTACAGCGCCTCCAACAACGCCTTGAACCGCTGGGCATACCCCGGCCCATCCCCGAGCGGCGAGGCCACCAGGCGCGCCCGCAGCCCCTCCGGCCCCGCCGACCGCCACGCCGCCCTTCGGGCCGGGTCGTTCGCCAGCCCCACCGCCGTCTCGACGAACGCCTCGTCGGTCGTGGCCGCCAGGTCCGCCAGCCCCACCGCCGAGAGGATCGACAGCCCCACGCGCGCCCGATGGACCTCGCCGACGCGCGACACCACCGGCACGCCCATGGAGAGCGCCTCGCACGTCGTCGTCGTGCCGTGGTAGGGGAACGTGTCGAGCGCGATGTCCACGCGGTGGTACGTGGCCAGGTGCTCGGCACGTGTCCGCGAGAAGTGCAGAAACTCGAGGCGGGATTCTGCAACTCCCCGGTCGGTGAACAGGCCGTCCAGCCGTCGCCGCGTCGCCTCACATTCCAACCCCCACGCCTTCACGATCAGCCTCGATCCGGGAACACCCGCCATCACACGCGACCACAGGTCCACGGTGCGCGGCGTCACCTTCAGCAGCGCGTTGAACGACCCGAACACAACCGGCCCGTCCGGTCGCGGCGTCACGTCGGGCAGATCACCCGGCGGCTGGTAGCACAGGAAGCACGGGTCCAGCCGAACAATCCGCTCCGTTCCCCGCCACGCCGCCACGGGCGGGTCCGTGTGCGAATCAACAATCCGCGCGTCCATCGCCGGTATGGCCGTTGTGTTCGCGTACCCGAGATAACTCACCTGAAACGGGGCGGCCCGTCGGGCGAACACCCCGGGCGTACACCCCAGCGTCAGCCCCGCCAGGTCCACCAGCACATCAATCCCGTCGCTCCGCACCAGCGACGCGATGCTGTCGTCGCGCAGCCCGCGACAATCTCGCCACGACCCCGCCATCGCCCGCAGCGAGGCCGTCGTCGCGTCGGGCGCGTCGCCCGTGTCGTAGCAGAATGTCCGCACCGCGTCGGGGTCGAGGTGTCGCAGCAGCGGCGCGAGAAAGTACGCCACGGCGTGCGTCCGAAAATCGGGCGAGACGAACCCCACGCGGATCAGGCCGTCGGACGCCCGCCGCGGCGGGGTCGGCCCCGGCGCGGGCAGCAGCGCGGCGTGCTCGCGCGCCAGGTCCACCACCGCCGCCTCGTCGAGGTCATCGACGTAGTTCGCCGCGCTCGCCAGCCACTCCCGGAATGACCGATTCGCGGGAAACCGCGCCACGCCCTCGCGCAGCGCGGCGACCACCGCCCGCGCGTCGCCCAATCGCGTCAACGCCTTCACGTGCGCCTGCACCATCGGCGCCTCGCCGGGCCAGCGGTCCATCCACGCGCGCGTCCGCCGGGCGGCCTCGTCGGCCTGCCCCAGCGCGCACTGCATCGCCGCGTCGCGGAAGCACGCCGGGGGCACCGCCCCCGGGCCTTCGACCAGCGGCGCGAGCACGCGGCGGGCCTCGGCCAAATCCCCCGCGTGCTCCAGCACCCTCGCCACGAGCAGCCGCATGCGTGGAACGTCCTCCACCGCCAGCGCCCGCCGCGCGTGGTATGCCGCCCGCACGAGATCGCCCTTGGCCTGATAGGTCATCGCCGCGCCCGCGAGCGCGCCGGGGTGGTTCGGCTCGCTCCGCAGCACACGCGTCAGCCGCGCCAGCGCGTCGTCGAACCGACCCGCCTCGGCGAGGGTTTGGGCTTCGGCCAACAGCGCGGTGTGCCGGTCCATCCTCCCGGATCATTCGCCGCCAGCGTGACGCCCGCGACCCGGGAAAGAAAACGCCCGACGGGCAATCCCGCCGGGCGTGAACGTGCGCGGAAATCGGTTCAGGTCGACGCGCCGGCCTTGGGCTGCTGCGTTGACGGTCGATCCTTATCGTTGTGCCCGGGTTTGAACAATCCTTCAGGGGCCGGCGCGCTGTCGAAGAAGAGGTGGTCCTCGGGCTTTCCGTCGGGCCCGTTCCGCCGCGTCACCTTGATCATGCACGGGGCCTCGAACGTCCCCGACAGCAGCATCTCGCTGAGCGGGTCCTCGATGAACTGCCCGATGCTCCGGCGCAGGGGCCGCGCGCCGAACTCGGGGTTGTACCCGCGCTCGATCAGGAAGTCCTTGGCCGCCTGGTCCAGCTCGATGGCGTACCCCTGCTGCACGAGCCGCTTGCCCAGCTTGGCCACCTCGTAGTCCACGATGTTCGTGATGTCCGCCTTGGTGAGCGGGCGGAACACGATGATGTCGTCGAGTCGGTTGATGAACTCGGGGCGGAAGAACCGCTCGATCTCCTTCAGCAGGACGGTCTTGATGTTGTCGTAGTCCGTCGCCTCGGTGCGCTTGCCGAACCCGAACCCCGCCCCGCCCTTGATGATCTCCGAGCCTAGGTTGCTCGTCATGATCAGGATCGTGTTGCGGAAGTCCACGTTGCGCCCGAACGAATCCGTCAGCCGCCCCTCTTCCATGATCTGCAGCAGCATGTTGAACACGTCCGGGTGGGCCTTTTCCACCTCATCGAGCAGCACCACCGCGTACGGCCGGCGGCGGATGCGCTCGGTGAGTTGCCCGCCTTCCTCGTAGCCCACGTAGCCCGGGGGCGCGCCCACCAGCCGTGACACGTTGTGCTTCTCCATGTACTCGCTCATGTCCAGGTGCAGGAGCGCCTCCTCGTCGCCGAACATGAACTCCGCCAGCGCCTTGCTCAGCAGCGTCTTGCCCACGCCCGAAGGTCCCACGAAGATGAACGAGCCCATCGGGCGCTTGGGGTCCTTCAGCCCGGCCCGCGCCCGGCGGATGGCCTTGGCGATCGCCTTGATCGCCTCGTCCTGGCTGATCACCTTCTTGTGCAGCTCTTCCTCGAGTTTGAGCAGCCGCGCCGCCTCGTCCTTCTCCAGTCGCTTCAGCGGCACCCCGGTCATCTTCGCGACGACCTCGGCCACCACCTCTTCATCCACCACGCCCTCGGTCTCCTGCGCCTTGCTGCGCCATTCGCGCTGCGCCTCTTCCTTCTTCCGGCGGAGTTGCTCGGCCTTGTCGCGCAGTTCCGCCGCCTTCTCGTAGTCCGCCGACTTCACCGCCTCGTCCTTCTCCACGGCGAGTTTCTCGATCTCCGCTTCCAGGTCCGCCAGGTTCGGGGGCTTGCTCATGCTCTTGATCCGCACCCGCGCCCCGGCCTCGTCGATCACGTCGATGCTCTTGTCCGGCTGCACGCGCCCCGTGATGTACCGCCCCGACAGTTCCACCGCCGTCCGCAGCGCCCCGTCCGTGATCCGCACCCGGTGGTGCTGCTCGTACTTGTCCCGCAGCCCCTTGAGGATCTCGATGGTCTGCTCGTTGCTGGGCGGGTCCACCGTGATGGCCTGGAAGCGCCGCGCCAACGCCGCGTCCTTCTCGATGTACTTGCGGTACTCGTCGAACGTCGTCGCCCCGATGCACTGGATCTCCCCGCGGGCCAGCGCGGGCTTGAGCACGTTGCTGGCGTCGATGGCCCCCTCGGCCCCGCCCGCCCCCACCAGCGTGTGCAGTTCGTCGATGAACAGCATCACGTTCTTCGCCCGACGAACCTCGTTCATCACCGCCTTGATCCGCTCCTCGAACTGCCCGCGGTACTTCGTCCCCGCGACCATCATCGCCAGGTCGAGCACCACCAGCCGCTTCTCGCACAGGATCTCGGGCACGTCCCCCGCGATGATCCGCTGCGCCAGCCCCTCCACGATCGCCGTCTTGCCCACGCCCGCCTCGCCCAGCAGCACCGGGTTGTTCTTCGTGCGGCGGCACAGCACCTGCACCACGCGCTCGATCTCCGTCTGCCGCCCGATCACCGGGTCCAGCGTCCCTTCTTTCGCCAGTTCCGTCAGATCACGCCCGAACGAATCCAGCGCGGGCGTCTTGCTCTTGCCCTTGGGGCCCGCGGCCCCCTCGCCCCCCCCACGGCTCGGCCCGGCGCGCTGCTCGCCCGCCGCGCCCCCGCTCGGCTCGCCCCCGCCGCTCGCACCCTCGCCCTGCTCGCCCCCGGCCCCCAGCAGGTTCAGCACTTCCTCGCGCACGTCCTCGAGTTTCAGCCCCAGGTTGATCAGTACCTGCGCCGCCACCCCGTCGTGCTCGCGCAGCAGCCCCAGCAGCAGGTGCTCCGTCCCCACGTAGTTGTGGTTCAGGTTCCGCGCCTCTTCGATCGCGTACTCGATCACCTTCTTGGCCCGGGGCGTCTGGGGGAGCTTCCCCATCGTCACCATCTCGGGCCCGGCCTTGACCAGTTTCTCCACCTCCAGCCGAACACGCCGAAGGTCCACGTCCAGGTTCCGCAGCACGTTCGCGCCGACGCCCGACCCTTCCTTCACCAGCCCCAGCAGGATGTGCTCGGTCCCGATGTACTCGTGGTTCAGGCGCTGGGCCTCCTGGTTGGCCAGGGCCATCACTTTGCGGGCGCGATCCGTGAATCGTTCGAACATGGCACGCCTTTCTGGACCGGGTTCTTTTCGCGCCCGGCCCCATAATCCATTCGTCACCGGGGGGGGCCTTGGTTCGCCCAACCCTGCAACGTCCCTCGTCCCGCTCCCCCAACCGGTGTTCCCGGCATGGGTTGCGCTCCGGGCGGCCTTCTGATCGCCCCACCCCGCCGTGCGCAGGGTACGCCACGATCCCGTCCGCCACGTGGGGTATCGGCAGCGAGTGGTGTGCCATTGAGCCCGGCACGCCATGTGCCCGTGCGATCGCCCCACCTCATCCCGCATCCGCACGGGCGAGGGCGGCATGCCCGCGTCTGCCGCTTTGGCAGAATCACCAGCGTCCTACCTTGCCACGATGTTGATCGGAATGTTCACCTCGTCGCTCGCGCCGGTGGTCTTGTCCGTCACCGTCGCCTTCAGCATGTACTTCCCGATCGTGAGCGACGCGGGGAGTTCCACGGTGTGGATCAGGTAGAAATCGCGACGCCTGCCGCGCGTCGTCTCCACCACCTTCTGCGCCGGCTTGTGCCACGCCAGCAGCCCGCTGGGGTCGTGGTACAGCGACAGCGACTGCGTCAGGTCCACCGTGTACTGCTCGCCCAAAGGCACGCCCGGCTGGGCCGGGTCGCCCGCCACCGCCGCCCGGGACGCGAAGTGCTCCAACTCCGTGTACACGATGACCCGCAGCGCCCGGCCGGCGACGAACCGGTCCGTCTCGAACGGCTCGTACCGCCCGAACCCCAGCACGCGCGTGCACAGCACGCCCCGCGCGATCCGCACCGACGCCGCCGGGGCGATCTTCGACAGGCTCTTCACCAGCGCCTCGTTCGCGGCCGAGGGATGCGCCAGCACGCGGTCGCGCGCCGCCAGCAGCGCCGCCCGCTCGCCCGGCTCCAGCCGACCGTGCAGCGCGTTGCCCGGCAACTCCAGGTCCGCCAGCACGCCCGGCCTCAGCGACTCCACCGCCGCCAGCGCCACCGCGTCGGGAATCCGCCCCGCCTCGGGCTCGAGCAGCAACGCCGCCATCCGCCGCGCCATCGCCGCCACCGGGTCCGCGTCGACGAACCCCGGGGCCGTCGTGCTCGGCGTGACCGTCGGACTCGCCGAGACCGGCGTCGGGACCGGTGTGGGTGTGTCCCACGCCTTTGCCGCCGCGTCGAGCACCGCCGGCGATGCCTCCGCAACGCTCGGCGCGGCTGCCCGCGTTTCAGGCTGCGACTTCTCGCGCGCGGCGAAGTACGCCTCCAGATCAAGCGCCGCCTGCGCCGCCAGGATCGACGTATCCGCGTTCGGCGGGGTCATGGACCCCGAACCGCTCTTCAGCCCCAGGTCCGGCGTCGCCCCCCCGGCCAGGGCGTCCAGCCCCGTGTTCGGCGCGTCGGGTGTCGTGCGGGTTGCGGGCGGCGGACCGCCCGAACACCCCGCCAGGGCAACGGCAAGCACACAGATTGATACAGACCGAACCATGGCGCCTCCTGCGCGCGGGGACATCCTGCCATGGTGAGTATCGGACGTCGGCCCACGGGGTGGCAAAAAAGAAACCGCCCGGGCTATTCGGCCCGGGCGGCTGTGGGTCATGGAATCACGGGCGGTAGCCCGCGCGTCTTAGCGACGCCGACGAGCCGCGAGCAGCCCGCCGAGGCCCAACAGGGCCGCCGTGCCCGGGGTCGGGATGCAGTAGTCAGCCCCGACGAGTTCGATGCTGTACGCGCCGCCCGCCGAGGTGGTGCCCGTCCAGCTCGCCAGAGGGCCCGAGCCGGCGATCAGCCCGTGAATCCCGTTGAACGGCGAACCCGCGAACATCGCCGTGTTGGCGCCGTTGAGCGCGTCGCGGTTATAGCGCGAATACCCGAGGATGTAGCACTCGCCGGCGACGAGTTGCGACGCGACCGTCATGCCCGTCGTGCTGCCGGTCGTGAACACGTCCACGCCGCGGAACTGGGAGAACAGCGACGTGGAGTCGTCGTTGTGCACGATGCCGCCGCCGTTCAGGTTGAACAGCCACAACTGCGAGTCAGGCCCGCTCAGCACCGTGGCGCGGAACGCACCGGGGTCCACGATCTTGATGATGTACAGGTCCACGTCGCTTGCGGCGTTGTTCCCGGTGATGCCCGTGAGGCCGCCGGTGCCGCTGGTCATCTGCGCGGTGCCCGCGAGGTCGCCCGCATCGCCGCCGCCGTTCGTGGTTTCGTCCCAAATACCGGCCTGGGCGCCCATCGCAAGCCCGGCCACCGCCAGAATCGAAACGATCTTCTTCATGTCTTCTCTCCAGTTCTCTCTCGGCTCCGGGCACACCTGATTCCTGACCACACGATTGGGCACAAGCCCGTCTCCCCCACGTGCGCGACCCCGAAGCCGAACCGTCGCGCGCGGAAGGAATCTCGATCGCTGCTGCTTGTGGGAAGGTCTCTCTCAATCCCCCAAGGAAGCATCTCAGAACGTGCCAAGAGTACCGCGCTCTTGGCTTGACCGCAATCCTTGTTCACGCGATATGTGCGCTTTTTTCAGTTTTTTGGCAATGAGTACACGTGATTATCGGACTATGAACCGATGTTATCACCTAAAGAAAAGCCCCGGCGTAGTGCCGGGGCGTGAGGGTAGCATTGGATGCATGGGCATGGTGATTACCGTCGCCGACGCAGGGCGAGGATACCACCCAGTCCCAAGAGCGTGGCCGCACCGGGCGACGGCACGACCTCAAACATAAACCAGTTCACATCAAACTGGCTGACCTTCGTGTTGGGTACCTGGAGGGAGTTCCCGGCGGAATCCGCGATCGTGAAGGTCATGTTGAGGTTGACGGACGTGCTGCTGTTGACGATCAGCCCGGAGAAATCCATGAGCGAGCCGGTGCGGAAGTCATCATCCGAGGGGCTGGCCATGTTGTTCGCGAGCTGGAAGTTGGAGAGCGCAAGGTAGTAAATGCCCGGGGCGTAGGAGCGTGAGAGCCACGACTGCAGCGTGGCGCCCGTGCCCGGGGTGCCGCCAAGTGGGCTCTCGTCGTCATTGCCGTAGCCAGCGATGGCGTTCAAACCCGCGTCATAAACCCAGAGGTCGGTATCGGTCGAGTGCCCCTGGCCGAATGTGGTAATCGAAATCTGCCCCGGCTGATACGAGCCGATAAACGTTGGCGTCACGACGCTGGTGGTCAGCGTCGCGACGTAGTCGGCCGTTGTCGAGGCGGTACCCGCGACGCGGTAGTAGAACCGCTCACCCTGCCCGAACCCGTACCACTGGTTGTATCGCGGAGGATTCGTGGCCGTGGACGTTGTCTGAACAGTCGTGTCGGTCGTGTTCGCAGACCCGACAACACCATCCCACGGAACGCCCGGCATGGTATCGGCCGGAGCGGCAACCTGCCCCAAGCCGCGGATGGTTCCCGTGTGCCCGGCGGTGCCGGAAGTCGTGATGGTCAGCCGGTGCTGGTAGATCGCCAGCGGCATCGGCGCCATCCGGATGTCGAAGTAGTCCAAACCTGCAGCGGAACCGGACAAGGAGTTACCCTGGATCGCATTGAATGCGATCCCCATACCCGCGATCACATTCGCGGCCGCCTTCGAGTCATTGCCTTCCGTTTCAAAGTAGGTTTGTGCGTTCGCACCGCTCGCCAGAGCCATGCCCGCCGCCAGCATCGTTCGCATTGCCGGATTCATGGGAACCTCTCTCCTTCTTGGGGCTTTCGCCCCACGCGCCATGCCCCTGCCACGATAATCTACGACCTCACCTCAGGCACATTGCCAACTTTCGCGTGCGACCCTCCGGAGCCAAAGGACACTCGCGCGAAAGCACTTTTTACTATGAGTACTTTTCTCTCTCGATCCTCACGCTGATTGCAACGGCGATTCTACCGAGAGCTCAAAGTTCTCACAATACATTTTTTCTGCGATTTCTGAGATTTCTGGAACCTCGCCGTGCCTTTCCGCAACGCTAGCGGACCGGGTAACTCCAAACAGTCAACCACCTGCCTTCATCTGAGACCACGTCATTCTCCATCACAGCTTTGCCTTAAGGTCACATCCACACACAATCCAAACGAGGTGCAGCCTCGGCGATCGCACATCGGTACCATCATCGCATGCCTGTTTTTCTTCGTTGGCTGTTGAGGCTGGGGCCGCAGAACCCCATCGCGGTGCGCCTGGTGCAGAACGCCTCGCGGCGGGCGCGGCACAACTACATCCGTGCGACGTACCTCGCGGTGCTCATCGTCGTGCTGCTGTGGATGCTCCTGCTGGGCGCGAGCGGGAATGACCTGGACTATCGCAAACTCGCCCAGTCCGGCGCGAGCGCCTTCACGAGCATCGCGTACCTGCAGGTGCTGCTGATCTGCGTGCTGGCGCCGGTGTTCATGGGCGGGGCCATCGCGCAGGAAGCCAGCCCGCGCACGTGGGAGGTGCTGCTCACCACGCCGATGACCGCGGGCGAGATCGTGCTGGGCAACCTCTTCGGGCGGCTGTTCTTCGTGCTCGGGCTGCTCATCGCCAGCATGCCGCTCTTCGCGCTGACACAGTACTTCGGGGGCGTGCCGGGCACGGCGGTGTTCGCGAGTTACGTGGTCGCGGGGAGCGCGGCGCTGCTGGTGGGCGCGCTGGCCATCGCCCTGTCGGTGTCGCGCCTGGTGGGCAAGCGCGCGTTCTTTGTCTTCTACGTCTTCATCATCGGGTACCTGGGCGTGACGGTCGCCATCGACCGCGCCCTGGTGAGCAACGGGCAGGGCGAACTGGGCGGCGCGGGCGTCACCTACATGACCGGGCTGAACCCCTTCCTGGCCCTGCACGCCCTGCTGAACCCCACGACGTATCCGCGGGCGGCCGAGGGCACGTACACGGGCCTCTCGGCCTGGATGCTCGAATCCCCCGTGACGTTCTGGTGCGCGGGGGCGTCGCTGCTGAGCGTGGTATTCATGGCGGCGTCAACGTTCACCGTTCGGGCCGGCGGCCTGCAAACCCTCGGCGAGAACGAGTCGGGCGTGCCGCTCCTGCAACGGCTCTTCGGCTTCAAGCCGCGCAAGGCCGGGGAACACCGCGCGCCCAAGCACGTGTGGGTGAACCCCATCGCGTGGCGCGAGGCGGCCAGCCGCAACAGCAGCCCGGGGAAGATCGCCGTGCGCTGGGTCTTCCTGGGCCTGGGCGGGTTGTTCGGGCTGCTGCTGATCTATCTCTATCACACGCAGACGTTCACGCCGAAGTTGTTCCGCTTCGCGCTGGTGGCGACGGTCTGGGGCGAGTTGGCGATCATCGCGCTGGTGGGGATCAACACGGCGGCCACGGCGATCAGCAAGGAACGCGAGGACGGCACCCTCGACCTGCTCCTGACCACCCCGATCACCGCGCGGGCCTACCTCATGGGCAAACTCCGCGGGCTGGTCACGTATCTCCTGCCCCTCCTGGCCGTGCCGTTGGGCACCCTCGCCGCCGCGAGCCTGTACGTACTCCTGGGCGGGTTCGGGAACCCGCAGGGTGTTTCCGTCCCGGTGGGGGGCGGGGGCCTGTTGCCGTTGGTGCTCCCCGAAGCGGCCATCGCGGCCCCGGTCGCGGTGATTCCCTTCATGGCCTTCTGCGTCATGGTCGGGCTGCACTGGAGCCTCAAGAGCCAGGGCACGCTCGGGTCGGTCGTCGGCGCCATCGCCATCGTCGGCGCGGTCGCCGGGGTGGCGGGCCTGTGCGGGTGGAACGCCACGGGCACGCTCGCGTTTGTCGGCCCGGTGCTCGGGGCGCTCAGCCCCGCCTCGATGGTTTTCGCCTGTGCCTACCCCGAAGAAGCCCTTTCGGCGTCCATCTCCGGGGGCGGGCCGTATTCGGCGCGGGTGGCGCTGCTGGTCGGGGCGGCGGTGTCGGCGGGGGTGCACGCGGCCCTGTGCTACGCCATTGTCAGCAACATGGTGCGGACCTTCGACATGACGGTGCGGAAACTGGCCGGCGGGCGGTGAATCCGAGAATTCTCGCGCGATTGTGTCAGATGACGCGATCGGGTGGCTACGTCCCATTGACCGACGCCCCGGGGAGGCGGCGTCCGGGCGAAGGAGGCCGCACATGTTCCGTTCCCACCTGCGTCGTACCACGTTCCTGACCCTGGCCGCGGGGTTGCCCGGCCTCGCGCAGGCCGACGTGTTCACCTTCTCCGGCACCTGCAACGTGAACTGGTATCAGGAATGCCAGACCAGCCCGTGCGGCGGCGGAGGCTGGAACACGTTCAACAACTGGAGCAAGACGGGTTGCAACTGGGGATTGCCGGTCCCCGGAGCGGGGGACGTGGCGGTGATCGGCGCCGCGGCGGTCACGCTGAACGGGAACGCGACGCTGGGCGAACTCCAGAACGCCGCCGGCGGAGTGCTGACGTGGTCCGCGGGGAACCTGGACATTGCCGTGCCGTTCACCAACACGGGCACGGTGCACATCCCCGGCTCGCACAAGGCCCTGACGGGGACGCTGATCAACAACAACTACGTGCTCGCATGGGGCGACTGGCAGTTCAACGCGGCCAACGGCGCGATCATCAACAACGCCCTGTTCGAGGTGAGCGGGACGAAGCAGATGTACATCCCCGCCGGCACGGGAGGATTCTCGAACCACGGAACTTTCCGCAAGATCGACGGCGGGACGCTCGATTTCCGCTGGCCCTTGTCGAACACCGGGGTGATGGACACGGTGAACGGGACCTCGCTGATTCAACTGACGACGATCACGTCCGGTCCCGCCTCGTCGTGGCCGGTCGGCGGGGCCGGGGTGGTGCGGCTGGCCGCGTGCGTGATCTCCGGGCTATACGCCGGTTCGAACGCCGGGGTGTTCCAACTCGAGAGCGGCACGTCGATCCCGTCGAACACCACGCTCGCGATGAGCGGCAACGGGGTGAACTGGGCCTCCGGGACGATCGACATCGCGGGCGGCACGCTGCTGACGAACACCCAATCGTTCTTCGTGCCGGGCGGGCACAAGCAGTTGAACGGCTCGTTCCGCAACACGGGGACGGTGACGGCCCATGGCGATTGGCAGTTCAACCTGGGCGGCGCGACGGTCACCAACGACAACGCCTGGATCATCTCGGGCACCAAGCAGTTCTATGAAACGGGTGGGGTGAACCTCTTCACGAACAACGGCACGATCAGCAAGATCGAAGGCGGCACCGCCGACTGGCGCTGGCCGCTGGTGAACCCCGGACAGGTGAGCACGACCAACGGTACTTTGTTCGTAGTCAATACCTCGGTGCAGTCGGGGCCCGCGTCGACATGGCCCGTCGGCGCGAACGGCGAGGTGCGCTCCAGCGGATGCTCTCTTTCGGGGATGTTCGCCGGCGCGAACGCCGGGCTGTTCCAACTCGAGAGCGGCACGGCGATCCCCGCGAACACGACGTTCGCGATCACCGGCAACGGCGTCAACTGGGCCAGCGGCACGATCGCCGTGGCCGGCGGGTCGTTGCTCACGAACACGGGTAGTTTCTGGGTGCCCGGCGGGCACAAGCAGCTCAACGGCGCCTTCCGCAACACCGGCACCGTCACCACGCACAGCGATTGGCAGTTCAACCTCGGCGGGAGCACGGTCACCAACGACAACCTGTGGGTGATCTCGGGCACCAAGCAGTTCTATGAGGCGAGCGGGGGGAACCTGTTCACGAACAACGCGACGCTCCGCAAGACCGACGGCGGCACGGCCGACTGGCGCTGGCCGCTGGTCAACAACGCCCTGATCGACGTGGCCAACGGCACACTCTACCTCGTGAACACGAGCGTCTCGTCGCTGGGCGGTTCGAACTGGGCCATCGGCGCGGCGGGAAGTGTGCGGTTGTCGGGAGACACCATCCAGGGCACGTTCGCCGGCGCCAACGCCGGACTGTTCCAGATCGAGAGCGGCGTCGCCTTTACCGGCAACACGCTCCTGAACATCACCGGGAACGGCGTGAACTGGGCCAGCGGCACGATCACCGTGAACCCCGGCCATCTCCTCACCAACGCGGGTACGTTCTGGATTCCCGGCGGGCACAAGCAGTTCGTCGGCGCGGTCCGCAACACCGGGTCGATGATCGCGCACAGCGATTGGCAGTGGAACCTGGCCGGCGCTTCGCTGACCAACGACGGGCAGATCACGATCTCGAGCACCAAGCAGTGCTACGAGGCCGGCGGCACCAACGCCTTCACCAACAACGGCACGCTCGCGAAGACCGACGGATCGAGCGTGGATTTCCGCTGGCCCACGACGAACCACGGGCTGATCGACGTCATCAGCGGCACGCTCCAACTCTGGGGGCCGTTCACGCAAGGCGCGCTCGGCACGACGCGCGTGAACAGCACGCTCAACGTCGGCGGCGGGCAGACCTTCGCCGCGGGCGTGCTCGAAGGTTCGGGCACGATCGCGGGCCCGGTTACCAGCGGCGCCTGGGTCCGTCCCGGCGGGTTCAACGCCCCGGGCGTGCTCACCATTGCGGGGACCTACACGCAGAACGGGGACGGCATCCTCGACGTGGAGATCGGCGGGCCGACGCCGGGTTCGGAGCACGACCGCCTGGCCATCACCGGCAACGCGACGCTCGCGGGTCGTATCGCCGTGCGGTTCTTCAACGGCCTGCAGCCTGTCGCCGGCAGCACGTACACCGTGCTGACCAGTAACGTGCGCAGCGGGACGTTCAGCCAGATCATCGTGCTCGACCCGCTCGACGGGCTGGAAGTGACGATCGACTACACCTCCACCAGCGTGATCGTGCGCGTCGTCGCGTGCACGCCGTGCCTCCCGTGCGACGGCGATGTGAACTGCGACGGCGCCGTCAACGGTCTCGACGTGGAAATCCAGGAACTCGCCGTGGGCGGCGACCTGACGGATTACTGCCAGCCCGATGCGGACTTCAATCACGACGGAACAGTCAACGGCGTGGACGTGGAAGGCGTCGAACAAGTCGTGGGGGGCGGATTCTGCCCGTAACGAGAGAGATCGCAGCATCCGCGCCGTAGGAAGGGAGACGGCGGGTGTCACCGCCCGCCGATCTCTTTTTTGACGATCCGTCTCGAAGGGCGTCTGGTACGATGGGACGCATGGCGACCCCTTCGCCCCTCACGCTGGAAGTCCTGTCCGGGCCGACGATCCGCCCGGTGACGGTGCGGGCCGAGGACGCCGGTGAGCCGTTGACGATCGGGCGTTCGACCGTGTGCCGCATTGTGCTGGCCGACCCGGACGGGGCCGTGTCGCGCGTGCACGCGGAACTCACGTGCGCGCCCGGCGAACCCTTCCCGTGGCGCCTGCGAGACCGCGGCAGCCGTCACGGCACGTTCGTGAACGGGGAGCGGTTGACGGGCGACGCACCCTGGCCGTTGCGTCCGGGCGACCAGGTGCGCCTCGGGCCGTGGACGTTCCGCGTCGTCATCGGGGACCCGATGGGCACGCGCCGCGTGGCGGCGACCACCGACGACCGCCGTTACACCGGCACGCTCGTGCAGCGCCTGGGCGACCAATCGCTGGCATCCGCCGCCCAGCGCCGGCTGAACATCCTCATGCGGTGCGCGGGGGACATGCCCACGGCCCGCGCGCCCTACGCCATCGCGGCGGTTGCGCTGCGGGCGCTGGTCGAGGGGTCGGGCTTTCCGCGGTGCGCGATTCTTCGCGTGGCCGGGCAGGATGCCGTGGAAATTCT
>BQMO01000003.1 GCA_022180725.1 Phycisphaerae bacterium | reverse complement strand
CTCGCCGACGAACCGCTCGACGTCCCACGCCTCCTCATCCGCCTCGTCCTGCTTCTCCGCCTTCCGCTTGCTCGGACGCTCCTGCCTGAGCTGGGTCGGGTCGAGCGAGGGGTCGAAGTCCCACACCGGGAACGACCACCGCAGGCCCGCTGGATCAATGGGAGCCCACGACCGCACCGCCGCGTCGAGCACGACGCACCCGCTCTCCTCGTGCGGGCGCAGCACGAGGTGCGAATCGGTGGCGCGGCTCTGGCTTCCTGCCCCCGCCCCGACGTCGGTCACGCTCTTGGAGGACTGGTTGCCCTTGGTGCTGTGGTGGATCAGGACGAACGCGCAGCCGAGGCGGTCGGCGTAGGCGTCGATGGCGTTGTATATGCCCGCCATCGTCGCATTGTCGTTCTCGTCGCCCCCCAGCGGCATGAAGCGGTAGAAGGCATCGAGGATGATCAGGCGGAAGCGCCCGGGCTCGAGGCGGTCGAAGTACGGCCGCAGGGCGAAGATGTCGCGCAGGCGCCCGCGCAGGTTGTCGATCGCCACACGCCGGCCCATCTGCTGGAAGTCGAGCCCGCGTGCCCGGGCGACCTGGGGCACGCGCGAGGCGCTCGTCTCGCGGTGCAGTTCGTTGTCGATGATGAGCACCTCGCCGGGCGTGGTCTCGTAGCGGCCGAGCCAGGGACGGCCCGAGGCGACAGAAAGCGCCAGGTCGAGCGTGAGCCACGATTTGCCAGTCTTGGGCGCGGCGATGATGTTCATCGTCTCGCCCTCGCGGAGCAGCTTGTTGATGATCGGAGGCCGCAGCGCCGGGTACTGCTCGTGCAGATCGACCGCCAGCACGAACGCGGGCTCGAGGGGGTCGTCGGGCCTGGGCTCCGGCTGGCGAACCAGCCCCGAGAGGTCAACGCCATGGGCCGACTCCGCGCGGCCGTACCCCTTGGCGCTCAGCGCCGAAGCCGCGGCCGACCAGTCTCCGTTGTGCTCCAGCAGGGCGTAGACCGCGAAGGGCGCGTACCCCTTCTGCGGCTCGAAGGGCGGCGCGTTGCTGGAGAAGACGTAGAAGACCCCGTCCTTGAGCGTCGCGCTCGTGCCGTGCTCCTTGCCGGGCCGGCACCAGTGCTCGTTCTCCCCCGCGCGGACCTGCCGCCAGCCGTGCGCCTGCAGGAGTTCGCGCACGTCCCCGCGGGCGTTGAAGTCGTCGCCCGGGCGCTGGCGCTCGGGCTGGGATGCGCCCGGAACGACGCCGTCGCCCAGCACGGCGCGCGGAGTCTCGTCGAGCGCCCAGGCGCACACGAGCAGCACGTCGCGCTCGTCGGCCGTGACCACAGGGGGGGCGTGCAACTCGCCCTGAAGCAGGGTGTAGCCCTCCGACGGGGCGCACAGGAACATCCCGCCCTCGCCCCGCGTCTCGATGAGCGTGACGACGACGTGCCAGCGGCCGGCGCTGTCCTGGCGCGGCTTGTGGGTCTTGCCCCCGACCACCAGTTCGCCGGGGCCGTCGGCCTCGATGCGCCTGCTGGCGAGCTTGGTGTTCCCCGAGACCGGCCCGCTGCACCGGTACACGACGTGACGCCCGCCCGAGGGCGTGGACTCGACGACGACCCGCGCCGCCAGCCCAGGGCACGCGGCCTCGACCGCGTCGCGCCACGCGTTGAACGCCTCGCCGCCGAGATCGAAGTCGATCATCTCCAGGTTGCCGGAGACCGCGCCGCAGACGATGCACAGCGCGGAGTCCCGACGGCCGAACCAGGCGCGAAGTTCCTCACCGGTCGGCAGACGCTCCTGGTACACCTTCCACGCCGGGAGCGCCACCCGCTTGCCCTCGACGTCCCGCACCGCCGGCAGCGCGCACAGGCCCGCGGCGACGCAGGCCTGCGCGTGCGACCGGATCGTGCCGTTCGAGCTGGGCGTGGACGCATCGGGCATCAGAATGGGATCTCGTCGTCGGGGATGCCGTACGTCGTCCCCGCGGGCTCCGGCTCGCGGTCGGGCACCGCATCGGGGTCGTCCAGCCGGGGCGGCCTTTCGCCGAGCACGTGCCGCGTAACCCGCTCGAACTGCTCGCCAGCCTTCCTCTCGACGGTGATGGAGAGCGTCGGGGCGACCGCCCCGGCCCGCGCGAGTTCGACCGCCTCCTCGGTGCTCGACGGCACAGGTTCAACCGAGCGGGCGCGCCACCAGGCTTCGGCCTTCGTCCGCGCGTACCCGGTGTGGTCGAAGCAGACCCACTCGCGGAAGAAGCGATTGAAGCCGACTCGGTACTCGACGCGCATCGTCAGCGGCGCGGACGGGTCGCCCCGCTTCATGTGCACGTGGTACGTCGTCTCGCTGACGCGGTGCTCCTCCCGCGTCGCCTGGCCCGTCAGGATGCCCTCGGTCGCCGCGGAGGCCTCGTGCTTCTGGCGGTTGGGCTCCGGGAAGCGGTGCCCGCACTCCGGACAGACCTGGAAGCCCGCCGCGATGAGCGCGCAGCACTCCGGGCACTCCTTGACCGGCGGCTCGCCCGTGCCCGACCCGGGCTGATCGACCCGGATCGCGTCCACCGGTCCGTGCCGCAGCACGTTGCCGCCGAAGTCCAGGACGAGGCAGTCGGCCTTGTCGGGGTGCAGGCGGAAGCCGCGCCCGACCATCTGGTAGTAGAGGCCCGGGGACATGGTCGGCCGCACGAGCGCGACGCAGTCGATGTGCGGGGCGTCGAAGCCCGTCGTCAGCACATTCACGTTGCAGAGGTACTTGAGGTCCCCGGATCGGAAGCGGCCAAGTATGGACGCCCGCACGCCGTCGGGCGTGTCGCCGGTGATGAACCCGCACTCGACGCCGTGCCTGGCCTTGAGGATCTCGGCGATGTGCTGTCCGTGCCTGATGCCCGACGAGAAGATGAGCACCGCCTTGCGGTCAGCGGTGTGCTGGACGATCTCGCCGCACGCGCCTTCGACCAGCCCCTCCTTGTCCATGAGGTCCTCGACCTCGCTGGCGACGAAGTCCCCCGCGCGCACATGCAGGTCGTCGGTAGAGACCTTCTGCCGCCCCGCCTTGGTCTTGAGCGGCGACAGGTATCCCTGGACGATCAGCTCCCGCACGCCGACCTCGTAGCAGACGTGGTTGAGGATGTTGTGGGTGGGCGGGGCGCAGATCGAGCCCGACTTCATGCGGTACGGCGTGGCGGTCAGCCCGATGATCCGGACGTTGGGGTTCACCGCCCTGGCGTCGGCGATGAACTGCCGGTACATCCCGTCGTCCTCGGCGGGGACCATGTGGGCCTCGTCGATGATGATCAGATCGACGGGTCCCAGGTCGCACGCCTTCTTCCAGATGCTCTGGATGCCCGCGATGGTGGCGCTGTAGCCAAGGTCTTTGCGCTTGAGCCCAGCCGAATAGATGCCCACGGGCAGGTCGGGCGCGATGACGCGGAGCTTCTCCGCGGTCTGTTCGAGGAGTTCCTTGACGTGGGCGAGGATGACGACGCGGCCGTTCCAGAGCGTGACCGCGTCGCGGCAGATCGTCGCGATCAGCGGCGTCTTGCCCGATCCGGTCGGAAGCACCGCAACGGGGTTGTCGTCGCGGGTCCGCAGGTGGTGGTAGATCGCCTCCACAGCCTCGGCTTGATAGGGTCGCAGTTGCATCGAATGCGTCCGGTGCGCTTCCACGCACCGGTCGCTCTGACCTCGCTATGCCACGCCGGGCCGTGACTCACCCCGAACCGCCCCGACGTACCTGGCCATGCCACGCCAATCCAGAGCTGGCCTCACCTCGCCGCGCCCGAGCACACCGGGCCAGGCAGTGCGTAGACCGTGACATGTACCCCGCCGCCCCGCGTGCATTGGCCGCGGCGGATGTCGATCCGATCGATCATGCTGTCGTCTCGGTAGAGCCCGCCGTGCTGAAGCGAATCAAGCAGGCACTTGAGAAGGTTGTCGAGGTCGCGACGCCTCCGATCTGGCGGGTACACCGTCACCAGCACCGTGAGGGGCCCCGTCACGGAGGGCGCGCCCATGGCCAGCAACGCCGCCTTCACGCCGGCGCGGTACTCCCGTCCGGCCCGGCTGATCAGCGTCGCGCGGCCGACGCGCCGGTAGTAGTGGTTGGCTGAAGGTGGAAGGGGAAGAGAGAGTTCCATACGCCTTGTCGAGCCTCACCAAGCCTCGCCCGGCCATGCCCAGCCTCGCCATGACCAACCAAGGCCCATCAGTCGGCCAACACATCGAACCGTGTCACGCGGAATCGCCCGTACGTCGGGCGGAAGTCCGCCAGGCCCACCAGACGTCCGGCGTCGGTAAGCAGCGCGTGCAACATCTCGGGCGAGACGTACTCCGGCAAGTTGACCATGCACACGAACGTGGCCGACCACCCCGACTTCAGCGCCGGACGCACCCGCGTGATGCCGTTGCGCTGCACCTGCACGCGGCACTTGTGCTCGTAGTCCCACCGGGTGGTGCCGAGGCCCGCCAGCGGCGTCAGGCTCACGACCGCCGCCTTCACGAGGTCCTGAGCGCTCTTGCGCGGCGAACGTGGGTCCTGCCGGAACTTGGCCGCCCCGATCACCGCCTGACGGAGGTACTCGCCCGGCAGGCAGAGCTCGCCGTCATCGTTGCGGTAGACGTATGACTCGATGTCGTCGGTCTTCTTCGCCGCCGATCCCTTGGCTGAGCGCGCCTTGGCCTCGACGGCCTCGCAGTTCCAGCGGTGGAACAAGAGGTCCGCCTCGCCCTGGATCTCGACCTCCACGCGGTACGGGATGGTCGCGTCGATGATCCGCTTGCCGCCGTTGCTGATGTCCGGTCCGATCGCTGTTGCCGTGCTCAATGGTGTGCTCCTTGTTCTACTCTCACCGCTCGCGTTCCCGCGAGGCAGTTCCATACCGAGCCTTTCCTCGCCTGTCCCGGCCGTACCTAGCCTTGCCGTCCCTTGGCGCACCTAACCCCCGGCTTGCCACGCCGCGCCTGTGCCCGACAAGACTCAGTCCAGTTGGGTGCTCATCGCTTCCAGGGCGGCGTACTCGCCGTGCCGGTGCCCGCCGGGATGCGGCTGGCTGCGGCGTTGCCGCCGCCCTTTCGCGAGTACCCCTTGACCACGTTGGTCTGCTCGCCCGTGTCGTCGCGCTTCTTGCAGGCGACCTTCACCACGACCGGCAAGTTGTGCAGCTCGCTGCTGTCCCTGGGCACCAGCACGCCAACCGCGCGGCACAGCGCCGAGAGAGTGCCCTTGGCGATCGCCACCGTCTGCGAGTTGCTGTGCTTGAGCATCAGCCGGTCCCACACCTTCCGGCCCTTGTGCGGCCCATCGATGACCTCCAGCTCCAACTGCAGGTACTCGCCCGCGCCGTTCTTGGTGGGCTTCATCTCCGAGGCCACCACGACCGCGAGGTACTCGCCGGGGGGCAGCGGCTCGAACGCGACGTTGGGATCGACTTCGTTGGCATTGAATCCGTTCAGGCTGGCCATGCGTCAGTCTCCTTCTGGTGCTTGTGCTTCGAAACCGGCCGCCTCGGTGGCCGGCGTGGTCGGTGTGCTCTGCGCGGCGGGCGGCGCGGCCGCGAGCGGGTCCTCGCCGCGGATCAGCGCCGCGAAGACGCGGTAGTCGAGCGGGAACTCGTCGGGAAGGCCGATGCGGTTCTTGGCGACATGGGCGGGACGCTCGACGGAGCGGATGATCCGCTCCCCGGTGCCGATGCCCTGGTGCTTGGCCTTGTTGAACCCTTCGTCCACCTTCCGCGTATGCACGCGGTACGTGGCGAAGAGGACCTCGTCGCACCACTCCTGCACCAGCGCGCTGGCGAGCTTGTGCAGGCGGGGCGAGTACCGGTCGTACGGCTCGGTCTCAGGGTTGTCGAACTTCTCAATCTTGGCGTGAGCGATCAGGATGACGCCCATGCCGCGGTCGCCGCGGAGCGCGTCGAGCGCTCCGAGTACCTGCCGCCACTTGTCGATGGCGTACGTGTACCCCTTGGCGTAGCCGATGTCCTCGATCGACTCCACGCCCTTGTCGGCGCACACCTCGGACCAGATCAGCCGCTCGAGCCAGTCCAGACTGTCGATGACGACGGTCTTGTACGGGTGCTCGCTCGTGTAGAGGGCCTCGAGCGAGGCCATCACCTGGCCGAGGCTCTGGGCCAGCGGGAACGACTCGCAGTCGATGTCGCCCAGCCCGTCCTCGGTGGGGACGAAGATCGGCGACTCGGCCATCGCGCCGAACGTGGACTTCCCGATGCCCTGCGTGCCGTACAGCAGCACGCGCCGGGGCTTGGGCCTGCGTCCCTTCTGGACCTGCTGAATCAGGGTGCTCATGGGTGCTTCCTTGTGGTGTGTGGGGTCGAGGTCGTGCGGCCAGATCTCGCGGACGAAGTCGCCCTGGCCGAGGCGAACCAGTGGAAGAGCGGCGGTGGAGGGGCGGGCGATCACGCGGCCGACTCGCACGGGTGGCGGGCCGCGGCGGACGGCCTCTTTGGCGACGGCCCGTCGGTGCGCGCCACGCTGAACGTGTCGTCGCCGAACTCCCGCGTGCAGAAGCCGATGAACACACGCGCGACCGCGCGGCCGGTCTCGGTGCTCGCGTCGATCACGACGACGCGTTCGTCGGCGTCGATGGCGTACCCCGCGTCGAGCCGGACGGCCGCCTCCCCGTACAGGCAGCCGACCGCCAGGATCGCCAGCAGGAGCGACTCCTCGACGGCCTGCATGTCCACGGGGATCTGGAACGCGAGCCGGTACACGAGCCGGCCCGATCGGGCTTCTGTGTTAGTCATGGCAGTTCTCCGGGGTCCATCTACGCGAACCGCGCTCGCCGTGGCGTGCGATTCAGAAGTACTCCTCCAGGCCGGCGTCGCGGAAGATGGCGCGGATCTTGGCGACGTTGTCGCGCAGCGTGCGTCGCGGGATGCCCATCTCCTTCGCCGCGTGCGTGAGCAGGTCGCGCAGGAGTTGGTCGCAGACGCTGCGCTGCTTGGGGCTCAGGCAACGACGCGCCGATTCAAGGTCCAGCCTCAGATCGATGAGGCGTCGCCAGCGGTCGTGCGACCACGCCGGGTCGGCGGGCTCCTCGCCCCGGCAGCCGAGTGAACGAGCACGCCCGTGCCGCTTCCGGGACCGGCGCTCCCGAAGCACGGACACCAGGCGCGTCGAGACGACTTGGTTGATGTAGGCCTCGACCGGTCCGCGGCTCGGGTCGTAGCGGCCCCAGACCTCGACGAGATGAACCATCACCGCGCTGGCGACGTCCTCCTCGTCCGAGACGCGGATAACGCCGCGCTGGCGGTACTGCGCGACCTCGCTGTGGATGACCTTCCAGGCAAACTCGATCGTGATGCGGTCCATGTCCATGTGCGTGTCCTTCTGTTTCTGCGCGCAGCCACCGCGCCGAGGCGTCGGGCCGCGTTGAGTGATGTCCGTTGGGATGTCGGGTCGGGTGATCGCCGCGGTTCCGAAGTGGTTCAGACGCGGCGGTGTTGTGATGGGCGCATTCGCCCGAGGCAGATCGCGTGGTGCGACCGCCGTTTGCGCTACGCGCGATCAGGACGAGTCGGGGGCGACCGCCCTCGAGCGTCGGGAATGAGCGAGTTGCAGTTCATCGCGAGACTCCATGTGCCCTCGCGGGCAGGCCAGTGATCAACTGGTGGAAGTCTCGCGCCTTTGCGGCGTCGGATCAGTCCTGACTAGTCATGACTGGTCGATCAGTTTCGACGCCTCCAGGCCGAGCGGCGTGAGGAAGTAGCCACCCCGGGTCCCGTGATGACGACGATTGTTCAAGAACCCAGTCTCGACAAGGTTCGCCATAGCGGACTTGAAGTTGGAGTCGCACTCGTATCCAGCCCATTTTGCCAGCGTGCTCTGGCTCGGCAGCTTGCCGGACTCCGGTCCGACCATCCCTCGTTCCGCAAGAGCGCTGATCGCGTCTCGCTTCATCGGCTTGAGTCGCTGGACCCTCGTCTTCAGCACCGTGGCGTCGAGGCCGGTTGATTCCGATTGCTCGCGTGGCATGGCCCGCCGGGCAAAGGCGTCCCAGGACGGCAGGCGATGCCATGCGCCGTCACGTTCGTCGAGCACGTCTTCAAGCGGCACCAGTACGACTTGGCCATCGGCCAGCGCCGACTCGTGCCGCGAAGACCAGTGCTGTCGTGTGAATGTGGTGACAATCGCAGGGCGATGTGCCTTGAGCCGCACGTCGAGGATCAGCCGACCCAGATCGTCGCAAGAACTGGCCACGGCGATCGACGCCTGGATGCTCACCACAGGCTCCGGTCGCCAGTCACCAATCAAGAGCACGCCCGGGAGCGACGCCGTCGGCTCACGAGTCTCATGCAGCCCCAGCACGCGGCACAGGTGGGATCGCAGCCGCTTCTCACACGGCCGGCGCAGCACTCGGTCGGCGTGCGACAACTCGATCGGGCCATCGATCTCCTCATCGCACACGGCCACCGCCCGCCCGTCGGCGTGCTCGACGATGCGCATGGCGGGTCGGCCCGGGCGCGACCATCGACGCGCCAGGCGATTCGTGTCACGCAGCAGCGGCTGAACCACGGCGAAGCCGTCACCGGCCTCACGACGCCAGTCCGCCAGCGGCGCGCCGACCAGGCAGTAGCGTTCAAGACACAGCAAAGAGCGTCTGGGCGGCGGCATTCAGTGACTCCGTTCGCGGCAGGAGGAGTCTCCGCTCCTCCAGGAACAGTTCGATGACCTCGGCCGCATCGTCGTGCTCGTAGGTCGCCTTGATCGGCGGTTCGATGACCACCGACCTCGTGCGCTTCTCGCTGGCGAGTTTGAAACCGAACTTGGCCCGCTTCATCACCGCCGAATCGTCGATGCGATTCCCGACCAGCTGAAGCGCCGTGAACACGTCGTCCGGTCCCAGGCGCACCTCGACATGGTCGAGCGCCGGATGCACGAGGTCGAGCGTGACCAGGCTCACTTCGTCGATCTCTTCGAAAGCGCCCCGGTCAAGAACGGCTTCGCCGATCGCGCGGATCGGCTCGAGCGAGTATCGCGGCGGAGGCTCAAAGGAGTCGAACAGGGCCTGGTTGCCGAAGATGTGCAAGCCGATGTGGTGGCAGTACGCCCGCACGTCGGCCTGCGCGCGGGCGTTAACCAGCAGATCGCCGTGGCGCGTGTCGTAGCGGACGACGTCGTACAACTCCGGCCGCAGCACCAACCGGCGCGACTCGTCCTTGTCGTCAATCACCGGCTGTGTCCTGAGCGTGTCGCCGCGGCGGATCATCAGCCGGAATCCACTCCCTTCTGCAAATGGATGCACCTTCGTGCCGGTGCCACGGAGACGCTTGTCGAAGTCCTTGCGGAGACTCCGTTCAACCAGCGTGCACCGCTTCTTCCAGTCCTTCGGCACCGCAGGGATCGCCTTCTTCACCGCGAGGTAGCGGCAGATCCTCCGCGGCCGCAGCGAGGCCAGTTCGACGTGGAGATCCTCGAGAAGGTTGCGCGCCTTCAGGAAGATGCGAACCGCGAGGTCGGCGGTCGGGTCCTTCGGGTCCGCCTTGAGTTTTGCGCGCCCGGCGAGGGCGACGAGGCGATCGTGCATCTCCGGCCTGGAGACGTCGCCCAGAAGCACCAGCATCTCGGGCAGACCCGGCGGCAAGTTCGTCCCCGCCATGACGACAAGCGAAAGGCGATCCAACGCCTCGTCATCGAGGTCTTGCTCGCGTCGGATCTTCAGGCCCTGGGCGGCAAACCACTCGAGGTACGGCTCCAACACGCGGAACAGGCCCGGCCTGCCGATGTCGTGGAGGATGGAGGGCGTGAGGAACCGTGGCCGGAAAGAGTCTGCCATCGCTCAACTCCTGGGGTCGCTCGGGTCTGCCGGCCCGAGATGTGGTGCTCCTTTGCCTGCTTCAAGGGCCGAGAACAGCGTTCCGCGAGGGAATGAAGGCCTTTTCCGCCACGACCGAACCGAACCCGGTCGGGTTTCGTAGATTTCACTGGTTGCGATTATTGCAGATGGACGATACACTGTCCAGTAGGAGAGGACCACCCCCATGTCGACTACCGCCCTGCCACCCCGACACGCCCGGATCGGTCCGGTCGCCCCGACCGACCACGACGTCCGGCTGGCTCGGGAGTCCAGCCGGAGGCTCTCGCCGTACACCAAGCAGGATCTGCAAGTCCGGATTGCCGACGGCGACGGCCCCGACATCCTGCTCCCCGCCGCCGCCGTCCAGCTGCTGGTCCACCTGCTCACGCAGATGGCCGAAGGCAACGCCGTCACCCTCATGCCGATCCATGCCGAACTGACCACACAGCAGGCCGCCGACCTCCTCGGCGTGTCGCGCCCGTTCCTCGTCAAGGAGCTCGACGCCGGGAAGCTCCAGTTCCGAAAGGTCGGCACCCACAGGCGTGTGCTCTTCGTCGAGCTCATGCGATACAAGGACGCGATGGACGCCAAGCGCCACGACGCCCTCGACGAGCTGACGAAGCAGGCGCAGGAACTCGGCATGGGATACTGACGCGCCGGCCCCCCACCCCCGGCAAGGATGCGACGGCGCGATGGCGACCTTCACAGCACTCTACGACTCCTGCGTGCTGTACCCGGCTCCGCTCCGGGATTTGCTCATGCGCCTCGCGCTGACCGACCTGTTCCGCGCACGCTGGACCGACCGCATCCACGAAGAGTGGATGCGCAAAGTGCTCGAAGATCGGCCCGACCTGTCGCGCGGCCAGCTCGAGCGGACGCGGGATCTCATGAACGCCCACGTCCGAGACTGCCTTGTGGTCGGGTACGAGCCGATCATCGAAGGCCTGGCGCTCCCCGACCCCGACGACCGCCACGTCGTCGCCGCTGCGATCCGAGCCCGCGCCGACGTGATCGTGACCTACAACCTGAAGGACTTCCCCAACCCGTACCTCGCGGGGTTCGGCATCGAGGCCCAGCACCCCGACGAGTTCATCTCGCACCTGATCGATCTCGCGCCGGGTCCGGTGTGCGCGACGGCGAAGCGGCACAGGGAAGCGCTGAAGAACCCGCCGAAGTCCGTCGAGGAGTACCTCGACGCGCTCGCCGCACAACGTCTCCCGGACACGGTCTCTCGGCTCAGCGAGTTCGAACACCTGCTGTAGCGCCCGCGATTGAGCGCCACGCCGCCCTCTGCCTTGCCCAATCGGGCTCCGCCGCGATGTGCCGAACCGCTCGTTCGGAGACCGCCTCCCGCTCTCCAGCCACCAGCGGCAGGAAGAGAATGTCCTCCTGAATGTCCGGGGCGAGATTCAGCAGGTTCACGATCTGGCTCACCCGGGCGCGGGTGACCTGGCCGAGTTCGGCGATGTCCGCGAAGTCCGCCACCTCGCCGCTTCGAACGAGGTCCTCGAAGCGGATCGCCAGCGCCATCAACTTCGAGATGCGTGGCACGCGCCCCGCGGGCACTTCCGGCGGCGTTGCTCGCTCCCCCGCGTGAAGCACGCGCGACCCGAACTGGCCGGTGGTGACGTGGACCTTGAAGTCGATGGTGACGCCGTCGTTCATGCCGCTTCCTCCTCAGCGCCTCGCTGCCCGATCGACCGCAGCCCCAGCGGGTGGAACGTGATCGAGATCGACCCCTTCGTCGCGTCGTAGTCCACGCGCTGGACCAACATCCGCATGAGCTTGGCCTGCTCCTTCGGAGACAACCGCGACCAGACCCCGTCAAAGTCCCCGAGCGCGGCATCGACCTCGGCCTTCGTGATTTGGGCGGCGTCGGCGTCCGTGATTTCGCGCCGGAGTGCGGCCGCTCGGTCTTCGGCCGCCTGAACCTTCTGGTGGAGGTCCGCCAGCCGCGCCGCGGCGTGGACGTCCCGGGCGGCGTCGCCCGCCGTGCGGCCAAGGTCCGCGTGGAGGCGGGCCAGTTCCCGCTCGACGCCCGCCAGTTCTTCCTCGGCCGCCAGGCGCTGCGCCGCCATCTGCTCGCGGCACTTGGCCAGCGTGAGCGACAACAACTCCGAGTCCTTCCCGATCCGCTTGATCTGCTCGACCACAAAGCCCTCGATCTGCTCCGCTGGCAGCGAGCGGCACGGGCACGTGTCCCATCCCTGCTTCTGCGCCTTGTAGCAGACGTAGTAGCGGTATACCCGCGAGCTGCCCTTGATCGACGTGGTGTGTCCCATCGTCAGCCCGCACGGCCCGCAGTGGATCAGGCCCTTCAGGAGCGCACCGTACTTGTTGCGGACGTGCATGCCGCCGGAGCGTCCGTTCGCTCGGAGCCGCTGGTGGACCTTCGTCCACAGGTCGTCCGGCACGATCCCCTCGTGCTCGCCCGGGTACGTCTCGGCTTTGTACCGCACGCGTCCGCGGTACAGGACATTGGCGAGAATCTTCAGCACCGCCGCCTTGTCCCACTCGCGCCCGCCGTAGGTGTGGCCTTTGCGGGTCTTCACGACCTTGGTCCTCAGGCCCCGACGATTGAGCTCGCGGCACACGTCCAGCAGCGAACCCTTGGCGAGGTACATGCGGAAGATCTCGCGGACCTGGTCCGCCTCGTCGCGGTTCACCACGAGCTTCTTGGTCACCGGGTCCACGTCGTACCCGAGGATCGACCGCCCGCCCGACCACTTGCCCTTGCGCCGGGCGGCCGCGATCTTGTCCCGGGTGCGCTCGGAGATGATCTCCCGCTCGAACTGCGCGAATGACAGCAGGATGTTCAGCGTGAGCCGCCCCATCGACTGCGTGGTGTTGAACTGCTGCGTCACCGAGACGAACGAGATTCTCTTCCGCTCGAAGACCTCCATCATGCGGGCGAAGTCGATGAGCGAGCGGCTCAGTCGGTCCACCTTGTAGACCACCACGCAGTCCACCCGACCCGCCTCGATGTCGGCCATCAACCGCCTGACGGCGGGGCGCTCCATGTTCCCGCCCGTGAAGCCCCCGTCGTCGTAGCGGTCAGGGAGCGCGACCCAGCCCTCGCCCTTCTGACTGGCGATGTACGCCTCCGCACTTTCGCGCTGCGCGTCGAGCGAGTTGAACTCCTGCTCAAGCCCCTCGTCGGTGCTCTTGCGGGTGTAGATCGCGCAGCGCACCTGCGACTTCGGCTTGGCGTCTGCTCGCTTGGTCATGCGTCAACCTCCGCCGACTTCTTCCCGCGTGCCGACGGCAGGCCGAAGAAACTCACCCCGTTCCAGTGCGCGCCCGTGATCTTCCGGGCGATCGCCGTCAGCGAGCGGTACACCTCGCCCTCATACTCGAACCCCCGCGGCAGCACGCGCACGACGACCGGCCGCCCCTTGTACTCGCGCCGGATCACGGCCCCGGGTTTCGGAAACGACGAGGATCGCCCGGCCTCGAACGCAGCCGCGACTGTCGTGCCCGGCCCGCGGGCCGCCCTCGGTGCGCTCAGGCGAATCTCCGCGTCATCGGCCAGTTCGAGCGCCCGGCGGCGGGCTCGCTCCGTGAGCCCTCCCTCGCGGAGCGCCTGCATCCGCCACACGATCCGCTTGACCAGGTGCTGCTTGTGGTTCGAGCGCGTCGGCTCGCCGAAGACCTCGGCGTAGCGCTGCCTGAGCTCGGCAACGGTGAGCTTGGCGAGGGCTCTGGCGGCCGCGACGGGATCATCGGGTGGGGGCGAAGGTTGTGGCTTCATCGGGACTCTCCGGTTCGCAAGGCGTCAACCGCCCTGGAGCGGACGATCAAGGCGGACCGGCCCCGAGGGTTCAAGTCCATCCCCTTCTCTTTCTCGATGCGGCCCGAACTCGCCCATGCGGCGGGAATCGTCGCGCCGACGGCGAATGCCCGCAGCGAGGATCTCGGCGATGGCCGCGAGTCGCTGGCTCGGTGTGAGCGGGTGGACGGGCGCGAGGTCATCGCGCTCGGCCCTTTCGTCGAGGTCGATCGGCATGGGTGCATCCGTGCGTTGGCCCGCCCGAGGGGCGGGTCAGCGATGGGGTCGGGCCGCCCGCCAGCGGGGCGTCAACCACCATCTACGCAAACGGTTCCGATCGTGGCGGGGGGAGTCCGATCGAAACCACGGAGGAGCATGTCGCGTGCTCGCCACAGCACGTGAGCGGACGTGGCAAGCGGCGTCATATGTAGTTTCGCAGGCTGCTATTCGCCAGGATCGCGCCGGCGCACGCCGTGGTGCTGGGCTGTGTACCTGTCAATCCGTTCGGAGAGGAGCCCGATGACGTCTGACGTGCCACCAGCACCGTAGACACGGTCTTCGGGCACATCCGCATAGCGCACGCGTTCGTCGATTCGTTGATCGGCAACCCGACCGCTCCAGCCTTCCACCCGAACCGCGATGATCAGCCTCTTGTATATCCACGCGAGGCAAATCTCCGACATCGTGCCCGCGCCGCCGCCGATTGCAACCAAAGCATCCGCATGGGCCACCACCGAGTTGCGGACGTGATCGAGACCGGACGGAATGACGATGTCGACGTGGGGATTGGCCTCGGTGGGGTCATGCCCGGGCAACACCCCGATGGTGTCGCCGGGTGCGTATCGGTCCGACGACTTCGCCCCACGGCACGCAGATTCCATGACGCCGCCCAAGCCCCCTGTCATCACGCGGAATCCCGCGTCAACGAGGGCGCGTCCGATCTCCGCGGCGAGCACGTCCTTTGGTGACCCCGCTGGGACGAATGCATCCCCTACCACGGCGACCGCCTTGCGGCGGGTATCAGCGTTCATTTGTTGGCCTCCTGATGCAACGGCTTTGTTCCCGAGAGTCGGAGCGTGCCCTCCTCACGATCCTCTCGGTCAAGGGTGTGATCGAAGGGTGCGGGCTGAATGCCGACGAAGCCAAACCGTGAAAGAGCACTCGACAACGCCTGCCGGTCATACGCGAAGAGGTGCTCCCCGTACCGATCCCGGAAGTGGTAGTTCAGGTGCTCGATCGGCAAACGGACCTCCGGTGGATGCCATCGCTCACGAGCAATCCGGAAGTACTGCGCATCATCGCCCTCCACATACGCCCGAATGGCTCTCTCCGAGTCTGGCACGCCCACGCGGACTGTGCCACCCGGGGTCAGCACGCGGTAGCACTCCGCGAGGACGTGCAGAGCCTCAACTGGATAGGTAACGTGCTCCAGAACATGCTCAAGGCGTACGCCGAACACGCATCCGTCGGGGATCGGCCAGCGGGCGCGAATATCGAAACACACATCGGCATGGCGGTACAAGTCGGCGTTGATCCACCCCGGGAGGAGGTACTTGCCGCACCCCAGGTTCAGCAATTTGCCCCGAAAGTCCAAGTGTCGGGCTCGCCAACAGCCGAGGTAGTGGCGCGCCGAATACCTGACCTCACGTACAAGACCTCGAAGTGACCGATGAAGCGGCGATAGACGCGTCGGTAGTGCGCTCGTGGTGGCGCTCATGACCGCACCTCCCCGCGTGCCCACGTGGCCGCCTCGTTGTGCGGCACGAACACCCCCGCAAGGTACGGCACGGCTGTGGTACAGATACCTCTCAGCGACGCCAGAAGCGCCATGATGATGAAGTCGTGCGTCACGGCCACCATCCGGCGAGCGTTCGTCCGGTCTGCGGCCGCTAAGACGTCACGGATGGCATGTTGAACAACCTGATCGCACGGCACAAGGATGCCCGGCATCAGCGAGCCGTCCATCCACGCCCGCATAAGGCCCGCCCAGCCCAAGCGGGCCTTCACGAGTTCATAGGTCGCCAGATCGGCGAGGCGGAAGTCAACCAGACTGTCGAGAACTTCCGGCGGCAGTTCATCAGCCCCTGCGCCGCGAGCGACCGCCTTCGCGGTTTGCACGGCCCGCAGTACGGGACTCGACATGAGAGCGATATCGCGACCAAGCCGGCGGCCGAGCAGCTCGGCCTCTCCGTGACCGTTCTCGGTCAGGTGAACAGCGTCCTTCTGCTCGGCGCTAAGTCCGGCAAATGAAGGTCGCTCGCCATGCCGGATGAACAGGATTCCACCCTGCTCGCCCCAGATCGCTTCCGATACCTGGTGTGCTTCCACCTGCACGTTCTGCGGGCTCCATCGAAGCATCGCCCGTGATGGCTTGGCGACGATCGCGGCGATCTGGGCCTCGCGCTTCACACGATCCTCTCCCTTGCCGAGGCCGGATGGTTCGTACAGGTAGAGCGGCTCACGAATCCACGACTTCCGCTGAGCCATCTCGACGATGGGCAGCATGAACGCCCAATCGACGGGGATGTCAACGTACCGCCCTTCGAGACGGAGATCGTGATCCGGGATGGCCTCGAACAGGTACTTGCGGAAGGTTCGCAGGTGCTGCCAGACGTTGCCGCCACGCGTTGTTCGCGGTGAGTCGAGAGTCACGACGTACTCGACATGCTTGTCAGCACGAAGCATCGAACCAACCGTGACCTCACTGCCGCGAACGTACTCCTCCGCCACGCGGTCCAGAACGTCAGGACCGATCAGCGCGTCGTCAAGATCGAGAGTCAGAATGACACTGTTCGGGTTCGAGCACACGTGTCGGATAGCCAGCGTCAGGTTCGCCATTTGCCCCCGTCGTTCACGGGGCTGGATCAGCGTGCAGCGATCCTTCCAGGGTTCTAGCGCGTTCCGGAGGTACTCGCGCGACAGGGTATCCGAGCCGTCGTCGATGATCACGGCTCCCCAGTCGTCTCGGCGCTGCGCGGCCATCGATGCCAGACATCGCGCGATCCGTCCCGCCGGAACGTTGCGACCCGTGATCACGAACACAAATGGCTCGTGCCGCGTGCATGGAATCCAATCCAGCGGGCCGCCAACGAGATCGACCCTGCCCATCTGAGCCCCAAGGCAGGGGTACTTCTCAACCAGGTCGAGCATCAGCATCCAATCGCTGACGTATCGCTTGAACTCGTTCGGCGGGTGAATGAACCCCGTCTGCGGCGAGGCCCCTCGAAGAGACGAGATCCTCCCTTCCTGAGCAGCCATGTCCATTGAGCGATGCCAGGACAATGACGGCACGCCCTCAATCGAAGGGTTCAGGAACGGCCGTGCCTGAAGCAGTCGCCTCTTGTGAAAGAGACACGCCCGCGCCTCGACACGCCACGGCGTGCCGTTGTCGTCCGGGGTGAACGGATGCGCCTGGGTATTGCTCACGCTCAGTGACGCCGTCACCGCATGATCCAGCCGGCTCATGGCTTCGATCATGTCTCCCAGGTAGTCATCGGCGTGGGTGACTCGCCGAACTAGAGCGTCGGAGTCAACCTGGAGGACGTACTCGCCTTTGCACTGCTCCAACGCCCAGAGGGGTGCAACGAGCGGTGCACCTTTAGCGCTGTGGGTGTGTTCGCTGTTGATCCTGAACCACTCACTCAACACTCGCCGGGCTTCAGGCCCGGGGCCAGGACTCATCAGCACGCGGTCGATGAGCCCGATTGATCGCAGTCGCTCGGCTTCGCGCACGATCCCACCCATGTCCGCGGGCGCATGCTGCCTCACGAACCCATCGGAGCGAGAGTCGATCACGAGCACCCGCTCGCAGAACACCCGCGGGCCTTCCAACTGCGTCACTAGGTGGCGCACTTGGCGCTCGAGAGTGGGTGCTTCCATCGCGCAGGATTTGATAAGGAGGGAGATAGGCGGAGTATCGTGAGCCGCTGGGGTACGCCGGCACACCAATGTCAGGAAGTCCGAAGCCGGTTCGAATCGTTCCGTGTCCACAGCCTCGCTTGAGATCCGCCGTTCAACGTGAAGTCCGTGACGGAGCAGATCACGCTCGATGCGCGCGAGTGGTCGGTGATACTCCCTCCGCCCTTTGCCCGTTTCCGCGTTCTCCACGTACCAGAAGGCATCGTCGTAGGTCACTCCCGGCGGGAGATCCCGCTTGCGGTGCAGCGGTGTCGGATTGCCGAACGTCGCGTGGGGGTGGCACACGGTCACGATTACAAGTCCATCCGGTCGAGCCGCCATCGAAATGTCTGTCAAGGCCTGCTCATACTCCGGCCCATCACACAGTTCGCACAGAACCAGCGACGAAATCACAGCATCGAAAGGAGCCGCACTCAGCGCATGTTCTCGGTTCGTCGTCAGGGTGAGCGTCGAAGGGCGTCGCTCGAAGATCTGCCATGAAGCCTCGATCCCAGCACCCGGGTCGTATCCCACGACCGTCAGGCCGGCCTCGGCCAGGTGGCGGGCACTCCGGGCCTTTTTCCCGCAGCCATAGTCGAGCACGCTCGCGACGTCTGACTCCAGAATCAGCGGATCAACGATGTTCGACACGATGCGCGTTGCGGAGGGGCGATGTTCGTTCAGCGCCCACCAGAACCGTTCGTAGCCGTCGAGCTCGGGCAGCGTCTTGTCCGTGAGCGCGCGTCGCATGATCTCTTCGAGGTCCGGCCGGTGCGGCCAACGCCATGTAAGCCATGCGCGATCTGCCATCGTTCGGAAGCCGTCGTCGGTGTACGGGCGGATGTCCGAGCCGTAGTCGATGAGCTTCAGCCCCGTGGCGGTCACCCGCAGGTTCTTGGGGTGCATGTTCCTGAAGACGATGCCGTACGACTTGCACTCGCGCAAGAGCGCAAGCAACTCCGTGCCGTGACCGCCTGTGTAGGGCGTCGATTCCTCGAACGGATACACCACGAGAAGGGTCTCATCGCGTACCTCTACTCGGGTGAGCGGATAGAGATGCCTGGGCTCGTCCATGCGGGCAGCAAGAGCCTTCAGTGTTGCCAGCGTGTCGTGGTTCGGGCGTCGCTTGAGCAGATCGAATACTTTGAACACACGGCGTTCGTCGGTGAAGACGATTCCCTCGCCTCCTGTCCCCAGCAGTCGCAGATCCTTCACTCCAAAGGCTCGCTTCAGCAACGCCCTCGCGCGTCGTTCGCGGGCCTCGGCGATCGCCTTGTCGGATGGAGAAGGCGTGCTCCGCGTCGCGCGGTACTCGCTGATCAGTCCGTCCATCGAGGCGAAGGCGTCGCGGACACTCTGCTCCGAGGCGGCTTTACGCACCCGCTCCGCGATCCGCGCAATGGCAGTCGGCTTGACGAGACTGCATAGCCGGTCCATCTCAGCGGCGATTGTCGCCAATGCTTGCCCTGTGCTACCAATCGCCCAGGGCGAAGTGCCTTCGAGCATACTCCGCGCGCGGTGGCGGATGCTGTCCGCCAGTCCGAACACCCGCCAGGCGCTGAGCGTGAACGCCGCCAATCGTTCGTCCAGGTACTTGCGGACCTGTCGGGCGGCCTGCTTGAGTTCCTCGGGTGACCACGCCAGCAAAGGCTCGCGCCGTCGAGCCTCGGGCCTTGCCTCCATCAGTTCGCTCGCCGCCCGATACAGCGCATACCCGAGGATGTCTTGAAGCAAGGTGTCTTCATCGAGTCTGTTGGGTGTGGTGAACGAACGGTCGTGGCGTACGCCCGCGGCTGCGTGCATGACGATCCGCAGGCCCATCTGATCACGCATGAGCATGGCCGTAAGCATGTCCGACCGCCTGACGTACAGGTTGCCGAAGCGGGCGATGTTCTGCGGGTATGCGAGAAGGTGCTCGGGGTTGAAGAAGATCGTCGAGCCGCCCCGTTGCACGGATGGCCTGGCAGCGTCTTCAGGTAAAGATGCGGCATCCATAACCAGCGGACGGAAGACCGGCTCACCGGCCAGTAACCGGACCACGCGGCCTGCGATACTGTTCAATGCATCCGCGTTCGTCGCGCCGGAGGCGGGCGGCTGAAGAGAAAACGGTGTTTCGAGGTGCTCTGTGTTTCTCGACAGGTCGTAGTATGCATCTGGCAGGGATGACCGTGATGCTGCCTCTTCCGCCGCCCTGTCGATCCAGGGGGAGCAAGGCGTCGTGTTCTCCCACTCGGCCAGATGGCGGTCGAGGTCGATCAATTGCATCCGAAGCGTCGCCGTGAACGGGAGAGGCGCCGCACCGGTGTCCGGCCCGATGACCACGTCCGCGCCCTGTTCCCGGAGTTTGATCAGCGCCGCGATGTCCGGAGTCTGTCGTTCGATCGACTTGCCGCCCACATCCACGCGAATCGACAACCGCTTGTCATCATCCAGAATCCACGCAGCGGACCCCGGATGACGCGCGGCGACCTTCCCAACATAGGTGTTCAGCACCGTGCGAGACACAGCGATCGGGAGCCGTTGGCGCGTGGGATCGGGGGTATCAATGAGAGCCCCCTGCGCCCAGTCTTCACGTTGACGCTCGATCGTGATGAGGTCGATGGCCAACCCCTCCGCCTGAAAGCGACGAACGAGTTCATGCAGCGGCCTCGTCCCGTCTTCGGGGAGTGGACCATTTTCGACGACGATCACCACCACATCTGACACGTCAGGGCGTGCCTTTAGACGGACGAGGTCGGAGAGCAAGCCATCAACATGCGGCCTGGGATTCGCGTCCGTCACGAAGCCGACAACAAACCCCATTGACTGAGCCGATGGCTGCAAAGACGTGACCTCGACAGGCTTGAGCGGCTCGGGCTCTGGTGGCCGCCACCCGAACAGTTTGAACGCCCGCGCGGCCGCGGCCTCCCGCGCGACCTCGTCGAACCTCGGTGCGTGCTTCCTCCAGAATCGCGTGAGGCCTTCAAGCTTGGCTTGCGAGGCGGGCGCGGACAGGCGATCTTCGCGGGGGTCTGCGTAGTGATGGACCGTGTGCTTCGACGTCGAGCCGAATCGCAAGGCCGGAAGGTCCGCCAGTCGGATGCACAGGTCTCGGTCGGTACAACTCGGCAGGTGTTCATCGAATCCACCGACCATGAGCAGCAGGTCAAGCCGAACGAACAGGTTCGAGCCCTGGATGTGCTGGCCCTTGACGAACTGCTCGCGAGCATCGAGACGTGTTGGGATCGAGTGCGGATGTCCAGGGTCATTCGCGGTTCCGTGGCGGATCAAGCCCGAGGCGACCATGTTCAGGTCGCGAGCGATGGCTGCCTCGAGGCACGACTCGATGTGGTCGGGAGCCCACGCGTCGTCGTCGTCGAGAATGGCGACGAACCAGAGGTCGGCGTACCGCACGATGCCCGCGTCGCGGTGCAACTGGTCGATCCCGGTGTTCCATGCGCCGGCGGCTCGCGCCCGAGTGCGCCGGTTTCGCATCACGGTCACGCGAATCCGATTGCCGCACTGTGCCTGAAGCTGCCGTGCCAGTTCCGCCAGGTCCGGATCTGGCAGTTCCTTCTTGGTCCTATCCGCAACGATCACGAGCCGGTCGGGCACTCGTGTCTGGGCACGGATGGACGGGAGCGCCCGTTCACGTAGCAGGTCAAACCTGCCACGGGTGGCGATGAGCGCAACGACAGCGTGGCCGCTTACGGATTGTGGACGTGTGTCCATCGGGATACCTCCGATGAGCGAGGTGGGAATCCGCTGGCGTCGCCACGCAGGAACGCGCGGCTATGCCCGTTGGGCACATCCCTCGATCGTCGGAGTAGCCGCGTGCAGCTCGCTCGAGCCCGGCCGCAGGAGAGATCTCGTCGCTCATCGATTCGAGATCCGAACCTCGCCTCACGCTGCCATCCGGCAAACAGGGAGTCACGGTCAGCGGACGATACTAGGAAACCAGCCATCAACGCGTCAATGAACCTCAATAAGAGCCTCAACGACCGCCGCGCCAATGTCGCAGCGGCCGGGTCGTTCGATACGCCGTGACCACCGTCCCGTCGTCGGCGAGAATCACCGCGACGTTGGCGACCATCTCCGCGTGCTTGCCGAGCGCCGCTCGTGCCCAACGCAGGGCGCGTCGGCCGAGGTACAGCACGTGGCAGCCCTCGCCGGCGTCGAGCCACTCGCCGAACTCCAAGACCATCCGCAAGACCCAGGCGCTGATGCCTCGCTGCGCCATCCGCGCCTGGGCATGCCCGCTGAGTGCGACCGGAACATCGTGTGACCCCGCAGCCTGACCGCATGACAACGCTCGCGCGGCATCGCCGCGCCTGCCCGACCAACTTGTCCTTTCCACGGTTTGCCCTGCCGCGATGCCGGATCACCCTTTCGGGACCGAGCTCGGGAGTACGGCGACACGCCGACTCCGTATGGTCGTGGCGGCCCGGATTTGAGTCGGAGCCGCCGGGGCTGTGACCACATCCCTGACCCTGAGACACGGCAGCGGGCGAGTCATTGGACTCGGGTCCGACGCGGGGAGGTCATCGTCACAGCCCGCGGCGGCTTACTCGCTGTCGCCCCCAAGCAGGGACGAACCCAACGCCTGTTTATATGCGCAACCGGCTCGTTGGTTCCCTGATCACGAGCATGGCGAGGGCGATCAGAGCCGAGAGGGCCTGATGCGGTTGTCCCAGCATGGACTCTACATTTCCGATCCGTTCCCATCGCAGCCGACCCCCGATCGCAACCCCGAGTCAAATCGGCGGGTGCGCTAACCGAGAGTCGGAGAGAGTTTGAGAGGATTGGCCGAGAGGCCGACCGGAACCCTCGGAGTTCTCGTCGCCCGCCCGATCGGCCAGACCAAACCGAGAGCGCGGCCGCGCGGGCTGGCTGGCGACCGTGCGGCGCAAACCCCAATCCTGACGGGACTTTGCGCGATCTGCCGTGAGCACGGCCGCACGCCCGGAGACCGCCGCGTGCGTAAAGCAAAACCGGCCCGCTTTCGCGGGCCGGTCTAAAGCTCCCCCACTAGGACTCGAACCTAGAACCTACCGGTTAACAGCCGGTCGCTCTACCATTGAGCTATGGAGGAATCGCTTCGGCTTCCCTCTCAGGAACCCGGGCGAACATTTACCAACCTCCGCGCTGCTCCGCGGCGGGGCTATAGGCTAGCACCCTTCGTTCATCGGTCAAGCCGCGTCCCGGATGAAGCCCGCGCCCAAGACCACCTCGCAACCGGCGGCCGGTGAATGCACCTCGGGCCTATCGCACAGCCAAGGTACCGTAACCCTCACGTCAGCCGCGACCCACTTCCGCATCACTCCAACCGATTCGCCGCGCTTATCTCAACGACCTCGCCGAACGGCAGCGACGATATCGCCCACCCCACCCCCCACCGTTGCACCTTGCCCCTGCGGCGGTTAGGCTGCCCGTGTGGCACGCGAGGTTCCCGAAGACCCCCTGCCCGAGAGTGGCACGCCGATGACGGTGCCGATGCCGCCCAACCGCGGCCTCGGCGAGGGCGTGGGCGACTCGATCGGGCCGTACGTCCTTCGACAACTCATCGGCGAAGGCGGGTTTGGCGTCGTGTGCCTGGCGGAGCGCCGCGAGCCCATGGTGCAGCGCGTCGCCGTCAAGATCATCAAGCCCGGCATGGACTCCCGGTCCGTCCTCGCTCGGTTTGAGCAGGAACGACAAGCCCTCGCCGTCATGGACCACCCCTTCGTCGCGCGCGTCTTCGACGGCGGTGTCACGCCCTCGGGCCGCCCCTACTTCGTGAAGGAGCACGTCCAGGGCGAGCCGATCACCGACTTCTGCGACCGCCACAACTACACCATCGCCCAGCGGCTCGCCCTCTTCGCGGACGTCTGCGAAGCCGTCCAGCACGCCCACCACAAGGGCATCATCCACCGCGACCTTAAACCCTCCAACATTCTCGTCACGATCAAGGACGAACGGGCCATCCCCAAGGTCATCGACTTCGGCGTGGCCAAAGCCCTCAGCAAGACACTCACCGAGAATACCAATTTCACCGAGACAGGTCATCTCATTGGCACACCCGAGTACATGAGCCCCGAACAGGCCGAGATGGGCGCCCTCGACATCATCCGCTCCTGACCGCCCTCACCGCCGGCCGCACATCGCCCTTCGCCTGAAACTAGCCCACCGTGGGCGGGCGTCCTATCATCCCCCCCGGCGCGGCCATGCCCCGCCCACTCCGCGAGACGCCCCATGAAGACCGACATCCACCCGAAGTACTACAACCAGTGCAAGGTATTCCATAACGGCCAGGTCGTCATGACCGTGGGAGCCACCGTGCCGGAACTGCACGTGGAAGTCTGGTCGGGGTCGCACCCGTTCTTCACGGGCAAGCAGACCTTCGTCGACGCCGCGGGCCGGGTCGAGAAGTTCCAGCGCAAGTACGCCGGGGATTATTTCTCCAAGGCCAAGAAGTAATCGCTGCACACCCCCACCGCCGTCGATGGCGCGAGCGCGATGGGCTCTCCCTCCGGGCTTGGTCGTCCATTTGTCTCTGCCGTTCGACGCCCCTCAGGGCTTCGGCGCCGCGTCGAGCATCGCCGGACGCGGCGGGCGATCGTCCACCACCTCCGGCGAGAAGCCCAGCCGGCTCTCCTGCGGCAAATTGAACAGTTCCGGGTGCTGCACCGTCCCTTGTTCACTCTCCGGTTTGTGAACCTCGGCCGCCGGCGCGTAGGCCCGCACCCAGGCATCATGCCGCCTCGCCTCCACCCGCCATGACACCTTCGCGTGCGGCACGCCGCCCCCTATCCGGAATGTCACACCCGGAATGCCCTCGCCCGGTTTCGCGGCCGCGCCAACCGCCAACGCCGACTCGTCAATCTCCCCCGCGACATGCAGCAGCGGCATCGGAGCACCCACCGGCGTCAGCGAGTACCTCGGATCCGTATTGATCGCCGCGAAGTACGACGGCAACGAGACCTCCGCCTCGCCCTGTGCATCGAGAACCGCCGTTCCGGAGTACGCGTTGAGGACTTCGGGACCTTCCGTGCTGAAGTGCAGCAGGTACTTGCCCTGCGGGTCCGCCGGGTGGTCGATCCGGAACGATTTCACCCCCGAGGCCCCCGAGTTGCCCGCCGCGTAGAGCGCCATGGCCGGGGGCGTGGCTGAGCCGTACACCCCGTAGGCGCTGGCGCTCGTGGACGATACCGTGCCATACACGCCCCGCCCCGAACTGCTCGTCGCCGAACCAAACACGCCGTACGTCGTTCCGGTGGAGGATGTCGCACTCGCCGATACACCCCGGCCGACGTCCCCGGCCGAGAACGCATGCACCCCGATGCCCAGGCCGGTCGTCGCCTCCGATTCGCCAATCACCCCTCGCCCACCGACCACCGTGTTGGTGCCCTGCACCGCCCACGAGGTGCCCAGGGCCGACGAAATGAACGCCTGAACGCCCACCGCGCTGAGGCCGCTGGATTCGGCATACAGGCCCACGGCGCTGGTCCCGGATGAAACGTTGCGCGCGACCACGCCGAACCCTGACGGACTCGTCGATTCAAACCACCCGCCCGCGTTCTGGCCCGACACCGCCGTCGCCTGGCCGTACACCGCCCGCCCCCCGGTGCTCGCGTTGTCCGCGAACACCCCGTAGTTCAGGCCAGTCCCCGCGCCGGATAGCGCGAAGATCGCCCTCCCCGACGTCCCCACCACCCACCCATGAACACCTGTGCCAACCGACGACGCCGCGTACCCGCGCACGCCGAACGTTGAACCCGACCCCGACGTCGCTTCGCCCAGCACCCCGATCCCCGACGAACTCGAGGCCTCGCCCTCCACGCCAGTCGTCGCGCCCGCCGCCGACGACGCCAGCGCACGCACGCCGATGCCCGACGTGCTGTCAGACCGGAACGATCCGCCCGTGTTCAATCCCGTCGTCGCCGTCGCGTACCCGAATACCGCCGTTCCCGTCGTGCTGTCCGCCACGCCGAACACCCCAAACGTCGCGCCCGTCAGTTGCGACGCGTACCCGTAGAGGCCCCGCCCGCTCGTGCTGTTCGACTGCCCCCACACGCCCGTGGTCGTCCCCGTCGTCGCGTTTGCCAGGCCATACACCCCGCGCCCGCCCGTGCTGTCCGAGCGGAACGAACCGCCGTATGCCTGCCCGCTCCCCGCCGTCGCGTATCCGAACACCCCGCGCCCCGACGAACTTTCCGCCACCCCGTACACCCCCGTCGTCGCCCCCGTCGTCGCGTTCGCCCGCCCCTGCACGCCAACCCCCGAGGTCGAATCCGTCGTGCCCCTCACCCCCGACGCGGTGCCTGTCGCCGCCGTGATCGCTCCCGCGACACCCGCCCCGTCCACCAGCGTCGAGTTGTTCGACGCCGTGATGACCCCGTCCTCCGCCACCGAACCAACCAGGTTCAGCGGCACGGGAATCGCCTGCAGAAACGCCGTCGAATCCAGCCCGTCCAGCCGGTCCGCGTTCAGGTTCGTCACCAGCATCGTCGACGCCACCGAGAACGGCGGCGTGACGAGCGCGCTAAACGACGCCGCCGCCGAGAAGGTCTTCGGCCCCGTGAACGTCTGTGCGCCGGCCAGCATCGCGACATTTGACGACAGCCTCGCGTCGTTCAGCGTCCCGAGCGCCACGTTCCCCGCGTTCAGCCCCGTCAGGCCCGTCCCGCTCCCCGAGTACGCGTTGCCCACGTTCGAGAAGTTCAGCACCCCCGTGTACGCCCCAGACAGCCGCCCATTCGGCAGCGTCCCGATGGTCAGGTTCGCCGCATTCTGATAGAACGACGGTCCCTGCCCGTTGAACAGCGAGGCGTTCGAGGCAGTCGTCGCCGTCGCCGCGCTCGCCGCCGACATCGCGTATGTCGCGAAGGGCGAGGCCGTCAGTTCCTGCCGGCTCAGCACCACGAACCCGCTGGCGTCCCCGCACCCCAGCCCCGTGTCGCCACGGACCTGCACCTCCAGGAACCGACGCTCGCCCGCGAACACCGCACCAAAGTCCAGCGACACCGCGAACACCCCGCCCGTGATGTTCAGGTTGTCCACGCACAGCGTCGTCGCCACCTGCGATCCGCCCGACGCCGCGTCGTACAAACTGAACCGCAGGTCGTACGCCCCGTTCGCCGGGACTCCGCCCTCTCGAAGATCACCCTGGTACGTGAAGCCCGGGCCGATCGGCTCCGCACCCGCCGACGTCGACAACACCGCCACCACCGTCGCCGCCGCGGACCAACCTCGACCACCGTTTCGCGCGCGATGCATCATGAACGCCTCCTCGAGATGTCGCCGCGTCGATCCCCGGCACGCCGATGAGGCGAGACTACCTGATTCCTCGGTGATCACCAAGCAAAACCCGCGGCGATTCCCTCGGAAAGGCCCCGCGGCGATCAGGGTGCGCCCCGTCCGCTTGACGGCCAGGAGTCACGCCCGAGATCGCACCACCCTCACCGCACGCTCAGCAGGGCTTCTCCCCCATCGCCTTCCATAGACCGAAGAGGTTCCCTTCCGGGTCTTTCAGCCACGCAAAGTGTCCCGTCCCCGGCACCTCGGTCTCGGGCACGATCATCGTCGCCCCCGCCGCCTCCGCCTTCTTGATGTATGCGGGGATGTCGTTCACCATCACGTAGATCAGGCTGTACGTGTGCGGCTCATGCCCCAGCGCGTTGATGTGCCCCTGGATGCCAACCGGGTTGCCGGTGTTGATCATCTGCGCCGGGCCGTACGCGTCCACTTTCCAGTCGAACAGTTTGGCGTAGAACGCCGAAAGTTTCGCCGAGTCCCGACCGCCGATCTCGAAGTGAACAACCGGACATCCCATGGTGCGCCTCCTGTGAATCACCCCTGGATGATCCCGGCGTCGAGTTCCGTCACAATAACTTCCTGCGCGGTCTCCTCCAACCAGCCGCCGTGTTCAGTCCACGCCGGCTTCGCACCCCAACTTCAAGCCGTGTTTCGGGATGGCTCCGGGCCGACTTGCGGCCGATACACCGGATGGCTAGACTACGTCCGGCTATATAGCCGTTTATCCGGATAAACGGATTGAAGGATTCCCGATGGCCAGCCAGTTCCTCGATGCCCTGCGTTCGCGTGTGCTCGTGTTCGACGGCGCGATGGGCACGTCCATCCACCAGCGCGATCTCGATCTTCACGCCGACTACTGCGGCTGCGAGAACTGCACCGACATTCTGGCGCAGACCCGCCCGGACGTCATCCAGGAAATCCACGAATCCTTCCTCGCCGTCGGCGCCGACTGCGTCGAGACCGACTCATTCGGCGCCAACCGCCTCGTGCTCGCCGAGTTCGGGATCGCCGACCGGGCCTTCGCGATGTCCAAGGCCGCGGCCGAGGTTGCCCGGGCGGCCTGCGACCGCCACGCCACCAAGGACAAGCCGCGCTTTGCCGTCGGCTCGATGGGGCCGGGAACCAAACTCATCACGCTGGGCAACACCGACTGGGAGGCGATGTTTGCTTCATACCGCGAACAGGCCGCGGGCCTGCTCGCGGGCGGCGTCGACGCCTTCATCATCGAGACGTGCCAGGACCTGCTGCAGGTCAAGTGCGCTATCAATGCCGTGCTCGCGGCCTTCGACGCCGCGGGCAAGTCCCCCCTCGACGTGCCCATCCTCGCGTCCGTGACGATCGAAACGACGGGCACCATGCTGCTGGGCACCGAGATCGCCGCGGCGGCCCACGCCCTCGCGGGCTACCCCATCTGTTCGCTCGGCCTCAACTGTGCCACCGGCCCCACCGAAATGGCCGATCACGTCAAGTGGCTCGGGCATCACTGGCCCGCCATGAGCGCGCACGGGCGGGCCGTCTCTGTCATGCCCAATGCCGGGCTGCCCATTCTCGTTGATGGGCGCACCGAGTACCCGCTTCAACCCCGCCCCTTTGCCGACGCCATCGCCCAGTTCGTCGAACGCGACGGGGTGCGCCTCGTCGGCGGGTGCTGCGGCACCACGCCCGAGCACATCCGCCTTGTGGCCGGCGAGGTCGAGGCCCTGACGCGGCGTGGCGCGACGCGGGCCGCACGAGAGATCGTCGCCCCCGCCCCCGCCGTCACCTCGCTCTACTCGCCCACCGACTACCGCCAGGACACCTCGATCCTCATCGTCGGCGAGCGGATGAACAGCAGCGGCAGCCGCGCGTTCAAGAAACTCCTCGAGGCCGAGGACTGGGACGGCATCGTGAGCCTGGCCCGCGAACAGGTCCGCCACGACGGCGCGCACGTGCTCGACCTGAACGTGGATTACGCCGGGCGCGACAACGCCCGCGACATGCGGGAGGTCATGCGCCGCGTGGTTCGGCAGGTCAACGTCCCCCTGATGCTCGACAGCACGCAACTCGGCACGATCGAGGCCGGGCTGCGTCTGGCCGGGGGCAAGTGCATCATCAACAGCGCCAACTTTGAGGAGGGCGACGAGAAGTTCGACGCCGTCTGCCGCCTCGCGAAAATCTACGGCGCCGCTCTGGTCATCGGGTCCATCGACGAGGACAAGGACCACTCGATGGCCCGCACGGCGGACCGAAAGCTCGCCATCGCCCGGCGTGGCTACGACCGCGCCACACGCACACACGGGCTGGCGCCCGCCGACCTGCTGTTCGATCCCCTGGTCCTGCCCATCTCCACGGGCATGGAGAGCGACCGGCGCAGCGCGCTCGAGACCATCGAGGGCGTCCGCCGCATCGTCGCGGCGCTGCCCGAAAGCCAAACCACCGTGGGCCTGTCGAACGTGAGTTTCGGGCTGAAGCCCGCGGCCCGCGTGGTGCTCAACAGCGCGTTCCTGCACGAACTCCAGCACGCCGGGCTGACCAGCGCCATTCTCCACTTCAGCAAGATCCTCCCGAAGAACAAAATCCCCGACGGCCAATGGGCCGCGGCCCTCGACCTGATCTACGACCGCCGTGACGGGGGCGATCCGCTCGCCCGGTTCATCGACCTCTTCAAGGATGCCGAGAGCGCCACCACCACGAAGAAGGTCGCGAAAGCGCTGACGCTCGAGGAGCGTCTTCGCGCCCACATCGTGGATGGGGAGAAGGAAGGCCTGGCCGCCACGCTCGACGAGGCCCGCAAGGTCTACCCGCCCCTCACGATCATCAACGATCACCTGCTCGACGGCATGAAGACCGTGGGCGACCTCTTCGGAAGCGGGCAGATGCAGTTGCCCTTCGTGCTCCAGAGCGCCGAGGTGATGAAGGCCGCGGTGGCGCTCCTCGAGCCGCACATGGAGAAGGCCGCGGGCACTCGGAAAGGCTCGATCGTGCTCGCCACCGTCAAGGGCGACGTGCACGACATCGGCAAGAACCTCGTCGACATCATCCTCACGAACAACGGGTACACCGTCCACAACCTGGGCATCAAACAGCCCCTCGCCGATATCGTCAAAGCCTGGAAGGAGCACCGGGCCGACGCCATCGGCCTGAGCGGGCTGCTCGTCAAGTCCGTCAACGTCATGGAGGAGAACCTGAAGGAACTCAACGCGATGGGCCTGACCCCCCCGGTCATCCTCGGCGGGGCCGCCCTCACGCGGCACTACTGCGAATCCCACCTCCGTGCCACGTACCGCGGCGACTGCCTGTACGGAAAGGACGCCTTCGACGGGCTGCGCACCATGGACTATCTCGTGAGCGGCCGCACCGCGGAACTCGCCCGCGAGATCGACGATCGCCAGGCCAAGCGCAGCAAGGCCGAGGAGCTCATCACCGCCACCCGCGCCGCCAAACTCGCGCAAGCCAACAGCGGCGGGGCCCCGCCCGCGCCGATCACGGGCGTCCGCTCCGACGTGCGCACCGACGTGCCCATCCCCACGCCGCCCTTCTGGGGAACGCGCGTCGTCGACGGGCTGGACCTCCACGACATCTACCCCTTCATCAACCCCGTCGCCCTCTTTCGCGGGCAGTGGCAGGTGAAGAAGGGCGCGCTGTCCGACGCGGAGTACGACGCGCTTGTTGAGGACAAGATTCAGCCGCTCTTCGAGAAACTCAAGGCCGAGTGCCGCGAGCGCCAGGTGCTTCGCCCCGCCGTGGTCTACGGCTACTTCCCCTGCAACAGCGACGGCGAAGACCTGGTGATCTGGAACGACCCGTCGCGGAGCGACGGGCTACCCAGGGAGCGTCTCCGCTTCACCTTCCCGCGCCAGAGCGACAAGCGGCGGCTCTGCATTTCCGACTATTTCCGGCCCATCGACTCGGGCGAAACGGACGTCCTGGGCATGCACTGCGTCACGATGGGCTCGGCCGCAAGCCAAGAAGCGAAAAAACTCTTCGAGGCGAACCGGTATCAGGACTACCTCTACCTCCACGGCCTGGGCGTCGAAACGGCCGAAGCCCTCGCCGAGTTCTGGCACAAGCGCATGCGCCAGGAACTGGGCATCGCCGGCGACGACAGCCCGAAGATCAAGGACCTCTTCACCCAGCACTACCGCGGCAGCCGCTACTCCTTCGGCTACCCCGCCTGCCCCAGCATGGCCGACCAGGAAAAACTCTTCGCCCTGCTCGACCCTTCGCGCATCGGCTGCGTGCTCACCGAAAACTGGCAGATCGACCCCGAGCAGAGCACCAGCGCGATCATCGTCCACCACCCCGAGGCCAAGTACTTCAACGTGTAATCACGGCCATCCCGGGGGCAGGGTTGAGGGGTGGACCATTACGCCGCGGTGGGCCAGAACATTGCGTCTCGCCCCGATCGCGCACACTACCGGGCCACGGGCGCCGAGCCCTCAACCGGGCGATCCTCCAGCGCGAGCGACTCGCTCGACTGGGTCCGCACTCGCTCGTCCGGCATCGGGCTGAACCGCGAGCCGTAGAGCGGGAGTTTGCGGTTCATCGTGCTCTTGGGGATCAGCGGGGCCGCGATCAGCGTCATCGCCATGACCAGGCCGTTCACCATGAGCAGGTTCCACGTGGTCGCCTGCCCCGCGTAGATCACGAGGCTGACGCCCACGACGAGCACCAGCGCCACGGGGATCACGAACTGCCACGCCATCGACATCACCTGGTCGTAGCGCAGACGGGGAATCGTCCAGCGGATCACGATCATCAGCGTCACCGACAGCAGCACTTTGCCGAAGTACACGCCGAACTTGGCCAGCACCGCCCACACCGACACCGCGTCGGGGCTGGTCAGGTCCTTCAGCCCGGGGATGAACGGCACGTGATACCCGCCGAAGAAGAGCAACACCAGGAACGCCGAACTCGTCACAATGTGCGCGTACTCCGCCAGGAAGTACAACGCGAACCGCATCGACGAATACTCGGTGTGGTAGCCGCCGACGAGTTCCTGCTCGGCCTCGGCGTTGTCGAACGGCGCCCGGTTCCCCTCCGCCATGATCGCGATGAAGAAGATCAGCGCCGCCAGCGGCTGGGCCACCACCCCCCACCCCTCGCTGATCTGCAACCGGATGATCGACTCGGGAAGCACCGTTCCGTAGGCCAGCAAGGCCGCCAGCAGCGCCAGCCCGAGGGGAATCTCGTACGAGATCATCTGGGCGCTGGCCCGCAGCCCGCCCAGGAAAGAGTACTTGTTGTTGCTCGCCCACCCGCCCAGTGTCACGCCGTAGACGCCCAGGGCGGCGACCGCCAGGATGTACACGATCCCGATGTTGACGTCCGCGCCGGTGATGCGCACCGCGGTCCCCCCGGTCAGGGACAGATCGCCCGAAAACCACGGCAGCACCCCGTCCCACGACCCGCCCCAGGGAATCACCACAAACCCGATCAACGCCGGCGAAACCACGATCACCGGCGCCAAGGAGAAGAGAACCTTGTCTACCCGGCTGGGCGTAAAATCCTCTTTCAGCATGAACTTGATGCCGTCGGCCAGAGGCTGCCCGAATCCCAGGCACCCCTTCAAAAACTTCAACGCCGGCAGCCCGAAGTCGAACCCCGTCCGGTTCGGGCCGATGCGGTCCTGGATGTACGCGGAAAACTTCCGCTCGGCCTGCACGAGGTACGCCACCATCACCAGGATGATGTGTACGACCACGAGGTTGACAATGACCGAGGTGACGACCTGCGGAGTGAGCCAGTCCATAAGGACGCAAGTGTAGCGAGCGGGATGCCGCACGTGTTCTCAGGGCGCGGGCCGGATTTTTCCGCTCGCATCCCTCCGTCATCGCCCTCGGAGCGCGTAGACTGGAACGGGCTGTACATGTTGGACGGAGGCGCGATGCGGGTGTGCGTGGTCTCCGCCGAGGTCGCCCCATTGGTCGGGGGCGGGTTGGCGGTCTATGTCCTGGAGATGGCGAGTGCGCTGCGCGACGCGGGGCACGAAGTCCATGTTCTCACGCTGCCCGCGCCGGGAATCGCCGATCGCCTGCCCCCCCACTACCCGGGCGTGACCATCCACACCGCCGACCCTCACGCCGGCAAGGCCGCCATCCCCGGCGCGTATTACTGCGACTCCAGCCGCATCTCGATGGCCTTCCTCGAGGCCCTGCGCGTCCTTCACGCCGCCACACCCTTCGACTACATCGAGTTCCCCGAGTACATGGGGCATGGGTATTGGCCCCTCCGTGCCAAGCGCACCCTCGGGGACTTCGCCTCCGCCGTGCTCGGCGTGCGCCTGCACATGCCCCTCTCCGTCTGCCGCGAGTTCGACCGCACCGCGGAGTTGCCCGTCGAGTTGGCGCATGTCGCGCATATGGAGACATGGTCCGCGGGCGAGGCCGACCTCGTCCTGGCCGCGAGCACCGCCATGCTCGACCGCATGCGCCGCGACCTGGACGCCGCGGCGCCCCGCGCCGTGCATCCCCCCATGCACCGCCTCCGTCTCCCGCTGCGGATCGACCCGCCGCACCCGTCCCCGTCGGTGTCACACGCGGACCATGTTCCCGAGGTGCTGTGCTTCGGGCGTCTCCAGGGCTTCAAGGGCACGGATGTCTTCATCGCCGCGGCGCTCCTGCTCCTCGAGCGGGGCGTCCGGGCGCGGTTCCGTCTGATCGGCGGTGATACCCAGACCGGCCCCTTCGGCCGATCCATGCGCGCGCACCTCGAATCACGCATCCCGGAGCGCTGGCGATCACACATCCACTTCGAGGAGCCGAAACCACGCGAGGAGGTGCATCGGGCCGCGCGAGCCGCGACGGTCTGCGTCTTCCCCTCCCGCTTTGAAACATTTTGCTACGCCGCCGTCGAGGCCTTGGCCCTGGGCGCGTGCGTGGTCACCTCCGACGGCGGAAGCCTCCCCGAGATCGTCCGCGACGGGATCGATGGTCTGGTCACCCGCGCGGGCGACCCCGCCTCGCTCGCCAAGGGCATCGCCCTCGCCCTTCACGACCCCGCCCTGCGGACCCACCTCGCCGCCGCCGCCCCGGCCCGCGCCCGCGAGATCAGCGACCCCGCGCGAATCGCCCACGACCTCGAACATTTCGTCGCCGACGCCGCCCGAACAAACCACGCGAGGCCGGCCCCTGCTCCCGCCGCCCTCGCCCCCGCCCGCGAGATTACCGTCATCGTCCCCTGCTATAACGTCGGAAGGTACCTCCCCGAAACACTCGATTCCCTCCGCCGACAAACCTACACCAACTTTGACCTCCTCCTCATCGACGACGGCTCCACGGAACCAGGCACGCTCGCTGTCCTCGAGCGACTGCGGGCCGATGGGTACCGCGTCTTCCGCAAACCCAACGGCGGCCTTGGCTCGGCGCGCAACGTCGGTTTCCGCGAAGCCGCCACGCCCTGGGTCATCCCCATCGACGGCGACGACGTCGCCCACCCGCGCTTTGTCGAACGCCTCTACGAAGCCGTGCGGCGCGACCCCTCGCTCGACGCCGCCAGTTGCATGTTCGAGAGTTTCCGCGAGTCGCCCGGCCAGGTCATCAGCGGGTACGTCCCCCTGGCCATCGACCGCGACCTGCTGGCGTACCACAACTGCGCCGGGCCGGGGGCCGCGAGCATCCTCCGCCGACAGGCCGTTCTCGACGCCGGGGGCTACGACGAATGGCTCACCAGTTTCGAGGACTGGGACCTGTGGTGCACCTTCGCCGAGCAGGGACGGCGGGGCGTGGTCATCCCCGAGTTCCTGTTGCACTATCGACTGCGTCCGGAGAGCCTCATCCACGCCGAGGCCGGCCCGCGCCTGCACGCGCTCAAGGCCTACCTCCTCGCCAAGCACGCCGGCATGCCGCGCCGACCCGACATCGCCGCCCGCATGTATCTCGCCGAGGCGATGCACCAGAAGGCCCGCGCCGACGCCATCGAACATGACGCCGCGCGCCGTCCGGAAGCCGTCCGAGTCGAGGTCAAGCGTGTCGTCCGCGAGAATCTCCGCTACCGCATCGCCGATCGCATCACCGCCAGCCTCGACGCCCTGGGCCTCAAGGCCGCCACCAAGGCCGCGTTTCTCAAGGTCCGTTCGTGGTACCAGCGCCCGGCCTGACACGCACACACCTCAGTCTCGCAGAAACGCCTCCACCGATGCCCGTGCCCGCGCGTCGTACCCCGGGTAATACGCCCGGTACGCCGCGATGATCTCCCGCCGCTCCCGGATCGCACGCTCCGCGTAATCGGCGATCACCTCCGCCCGCTCGGGGAAGGACACGACCAGCCGCTCAAAGAGGTACCGATCGTCCTCGAACAAGTGGCTGTTCGGCCCGATCAGCGCCGGCACGCCCTGGTGCAGGCTCTCCAGCGGCAGCATCGGGCAACACTCGATGAATGTCACGTACAGCGTGACGTGCGTCCGCCGCATCGCCGCGAAGAGTTCGTCGTGCGTCAACTGCCCCTCGGCCACTTCGCCCCGCGGCACGCCGAGGTACTCCACAACCTCGCGCGCCCGTCCGCGCAGCCCCGACCCGTGCAGCACCGCGCCCTCCATCATCCGCACCGCCGCGAGCATGGCGTGCGGGATCTTCCGGTACGTTTCTCCCGACAGCCACACCCCCACGCGACGGGGCGCCTCGGGCAACTCGGGCGCCTCGAGCATCGGCCCGGGCACGCGGTTCAGCAGCACCGCCCCGCGCAGACCCAGCGATGCCACGAACCGGTCGTACCCCGCCTTGTCGCTGGCGATGGTGTGCACGTGCCCCGCCCGCGCCGAATCAAACCACCGCTTCACCCACGCCCACGTCAGATCCTCGACGAACTGCGGGTACGACGCGTGGAGAAACAAATCACACCGCACCCCGGGCGCGAGGTCCCGCAGAATCTCCATCACCCGGTGCTGCTTGTCGTCCCCCCCGCTGAAAACCACGCGCGGGCATTTCGTCGCCTCCAGTACGTGGGCGTAGTGCCGCAGGTCCGCCTCGTTCAGCAGCCGGGGGTCGTCGCCACGAGCCTCGGGCATGAACAGCGTGTGCTCGAACAGGTTGACCGTCGACGACGTGACGCCCAGGTAACTCGGGCACGACACCGCCACGGCCGGCGGGTTTGCCGCTCGCACCGCCTCGATGAACCGCGACTGCGCGGGTGAAAACGTCGGCGTCCCTGACGCCGGCACGACGCTCGCCGGGGCGCGACCGTTCAGCGCCGCGGTCGGCACATTCAGGTCCGCCGCCACCATCGGCGTCCGCGCGGGGAAGACGCGCACCACGCGACTCTCCGCGGCGTACAGGTCGATGATTTGCCGCCGCCCCCGGTACGAAACTTCGACCTTCCCGCTCCACGGATGCGACAGAAATCGAAGCTCCGGGTCCGGCCCGAGCCGCACCACGAGCACCGCCCTCGCTTCCGTCACCAGGCACTGCCCATGCGCCCTCGCCGCGTCGTCGCGACGTGCCCACCCCTCGTCAGCGAGGACGTAGTCCCACGGCACGCTCCGTCCCCCGGGCGTGCCCGAGGCATGGAGCAGCCAGACCTCGGCCCCGCCGCTCGTGGGGTTGGCCTCCCCCATCGCGCGCACCGTCACCCCGTCGCGCCCCACCAGCAGCCGCCCGAGCGCGGAGTGCCGCGCCTTGGTCCCGAGGCGATACATCCGCGTCCGCTTGATGAATGCCAGTTCAAACGCCCGGTCGCCCGCACGGTCGAGAAGACGATCCAGATCGCTCCGCGCCGCGTCGGGATCGAGCACGGGGTGCTTGGGGTCCGGGGGTGGCGTGGAGTCGGGCGCGGTCACGTCGGTCTCCGGGGGTTACGCGGTCATGCGGCGAAGCCGCTGGATCGTCATCCCGCACAAGTCCTCAAGCGTGGCGAGCCTCGCCCGGTCACGGGCCAGTTGGCCTTCGAGATCGTTGGCCCACGCCTTCCACGAGGCCAGTTCGCCCCCGAGTTCCGCCCGAACGCGGACGAGTTCGCCCCTCGCCGCGTCGAGCGCCTCGCCCAGCGTGCGAACTTCCCGGCGCGCGCCGTCGAGTTCCGCCGCCGTCGCGTCGCGTGCCGCGGCAAGGTCACGAACTTGCGCGCCGAGATCATCAATCTGCGCGCGAAGGAGTCGTGCGGTTTCCTTTTCTTCGTGAAACGCACCTTCGACCTGCCCCAACCGTGCACCAAGTTCCGTCGCCCGCGCGTGCGCCCGCACCGCCGATGCTTCCGCGTCCTTCGCCCAGGCCAGCAGGTGTTCCCGCAGTTTCGCCACCGTTTGCTTGCCCGTCCATGCCCGAGCCGGCGGAACGCGCCGCGACGGGGCTTCCCGCAGGGTCGCCGCTGGCGACGGCGCGGCCCAGGCCTCGCTCAGCCGCTCCAGCCACACCGACCGCGCCGCCAGCCCGTCCGCCAGCGTCGCCGCCGTCGGATTCGCCAAAAAAACGCGGAAATCCGCGTGTTCGTGCCCCAGCCCCGACCGCTTCTGCCGGTAGTAGTCATTGCGCCCTTCCATCCAGCACGGCACCCCCATCATCGCGCACAGCATCGACACGTGGTACGACGACGTCAGCGCGATCGTTGGCGCCGGCGTCAGCCCCAGCCCGCGATCCCACCCTTCACGCCCCAGGTCCATCGCGATCCGGTCCAGGTGCAGCACGCCGTACTCCCGCAGCGGGAACGTGTCGTCGAGCAACTGCACCACGCCCAGCGTGTCCGCGATGTCGTACGTGCGGCGGTCGGTGTACGCCTGGAGCAGCGTGAATCGAGCCTGCGGCCCGAGATGATCACGTAATGTCACAAGCCGATCGAGCAGCGTGGCGAGTTGGGCGGCCTCGCCGTCGGAGCGCGTGTACCCCGAGGCGTTGAGGTGCACCAGGGCGTGCGGGCCGCCGGGTTCGCCGTTGCGTGTGAGCGCCGCGGCGATATCGGCGGCACATTCGGTGGCATCGTCGAAGGAGAACGCCGCCCGCACGCCGCAGGAGGCGAGTACTTTCGCCGACGTCGGGTCGCGCCCCCCGGCGAGGATGGGCGGGCAGCGGGTGAAGTGCGCGGCCATGGCGTCGCGGAAGGCTGGATCGACCTGCTGCCCGCTCACCAGGTAGCGGGTCGAGCCGAATGCGGCGTACACCCCCTCGACAAGCGATACGAGAAAATCGCCCCAGAGCGGGTTGAGGAATCCCCCGCCGTAGAGGTGCAGGTTGGGGATGGCGGGCATCGTCGGGACGAGGGCCAGGCCGGCGGGAGGGTTGGTGAGCGGGTAGGTGCAGAAGAAGACGAGCGACTCGACGCCGTAGTTGCGGCGCACGCGGGCCGGGTAGTCGTCGTCGGTGATGGCATCAACATCGAGGATGAGGATGGGCGTGCACCCGGTCTGTGCGGCGTGCCATCGCAGCGCGCCCTTCAGTTGCAGGATGTCCCCGAAGTTGGGGTAGCCCATGAAACTGCCGACCATGACGACGGCCTGCCCGGGGTCGCGGAGGCGCGAGGCGGTGCGTTCATCGGCATAGAAAAACCATGGACCGCTCATGAGATCGTGACCTTGAAGGGGTGCTTGTAGCGGAACCACAGGGGGCGGTCGGGATCGGCGAGCGACCGAAAGGCCGCCGCCGCGTCGTCGGCGTAGAACAGCACGTTGTCGGATCGATCCCAGCGGGTCACGCGGTTGACCCGCACGGCGACGTGGTAATCGTCGGGGCGGAGGTTATTCTCGGCCTCGAAGCGGACCGTGATAGGGCGATCCGCCCGCATGGGCACGCCGCGCTGGAGCGTGTTGAAAACGCTCTCCCCGGTGAGTTCCAGCCCGTGCCGGTCCTTGATGATGATCCCGACCGAAATGTGATCGAGGTCCACGGCGGAGGCCAGTTCGACCTCGATGGCGAATCGCTCGCTCAGCGTCAGCGCCTCGGTCGTGCGGCCGTGCGCGTTCGTGAGCGCGACCCGCCGCACCCGGATGGGCGAGGCGGGGTCATTCGGCCCGGCGAGGCGCGCCGCCGCGGCACGGATGGCCTCGGCCTCGGGCGCGTCCTCGGCGGTGGCGAGGGCGTCGGGCACGGTGGCGGCGTTGTGCTCCACGTGCATCGCCGACGCGTACCGCTCCGTAACGTCCTTGGACGGCCCGAGCGCCACGACCTGCCCCTGCTCCATCCACACGGCCTTGCGGCAGAGGGACCGCACCGCGTCGAGGCTGTGGGACACGAGCAGCAGCGTGGTGCCCGCGTCGAGCAGACGCCGGAGGCGGGCCGTGCACTTGGCCTGGAAGAGCAGGTCCCCCACCGCGAGGGCCTCGTCGACGATGAGCACCTCGGGGTCCACGCTCGCCGCCACCGCGAAGGCCAGGCGCAGGTGCATGCCGCTGGAGTAGGTCTTGACAGGCTGGTCGAGGAACTCCCCGATGTCGGCGAAGGCGGCGATGGCGTCGAACCGCGCGTGCATCTCGGCCTTGGAGATGCCGAGAATCGCCCCGTTCATGTAGACGTTCTCGCGTCCGGTGAACTCGGGGTTGAACCCGCTGCCCAGTTCGAGCAGGGCGGCGACACGTCCGCGCACCGTGACCGAACCCTCGGTGGGCGTCAGCGTGCCGGCGATCATCTGGAGCAGCGTGCTCTTGCCCGAGCCGTTGCGCCCGATGATTCCCACCGATTCGCCCGGCGCCACGTCGAACCCCACCCCCCGCACGGCCCAGAAGTCGTGGTAGTACCGCTTGCCGGTCCAGCGGAGCAGCGCCTGCTTGAGACGGTCCTGCGGGCGGGCGTAGATGTGGTAGCGCTTGCCGAGGTTTCGGCAGGCGATGCCCGGGGGCGGCGTCGTCGCGGGCACGGGCGAGGGCGCGGGGGCGAGGGTTTCAGAGGACATCGGCGAACCCCCGCTTGCTCTTCATGAACCAGGCGTACCCGAGTTGGGCGACGGCCAGTCCCACCACGAGCACCACGGCGAGCGCGGGCCAGTCGGGTTGCTCGCCGAGCACGAGCGTCTTTCTCGCGCCGTCGATGATCGGCGCGAGCGGGTTGAGGTGCGCCAGGGGTCGCCAACGCTCGGGGAGGTGGTCAATGCTGAAGAAGACGGGTGTGAGGAAGATGAGCAGCGATGAGATGACAATGCCCACGACGTTGGCCACGTCGCGGACGAACACGCAGAGCGAGGAGAAGAACCACGCCAGCCCCAGGGCCAGCGGGAGCATGGGGAGGAGCACCGCGGGGAAGAGCGCGGCGGTCCAGGGGATGCGCCCGTACACGATCCACGTCGCGATCAGCGCCAGCACGATCCCGATGCACCCGAACATGACCGAGGCCGCCGCCTGCGCCACGGGGAGCACTTCCAGCGGAAAGACCACCTTCTTGACGTACGAGGGGTTGTCGGCCACGAGGCTGGTCGAGCGCACGACCGATTCGACGAAGACGGCGAAGACCGTCATGCTCGTGAACAGGAGCACGGCGTAGTGCGAGCGCGGCTCGTCACCCATGACGCGATAGCGGGCCGAGAGGACCGTCCCGAACACAAACGTGAAGATGAGGAGCGACAGCAGCGGATAGACAATCGCCCAGACGGCCCCCAGGTGCGTGCCGCGGTAGCGCTGCGAAAAGTACCGGCGGGCGAACTGCGCGATGAGGTCACGCCGCATCCACAGCCCCCCGATCATGCGGGCAGGGTTGAGGAGCGCCGCGAGGGGCGTCGGTCGGGCGGTGTGCAGCACGGCGTCGGACATGGTCGGTGCGCGTTCGAGGAGCCCAAGGGTAGGCGATGGCGTCGGTTACGCTCGTCACGACGGCTCGCACGCGGCGACGGCCTCGAGGATGGTCCGTTCGTTGGCGCACCGCGGGCATTTGTGCTGCCCGCCGAGTTTCCCGCGCGATTCCAGCCAGCGGTGGAACGTGCCGCACGGCACGGGCGTGATCATCGGCTCGGCCATGCCCACGCCGGAGGTGCGTTTGGTCGTGTAGTCGGCGTTCTGGTCCTTCAACGACGCGTCGAAGGCATCCCGGAACGCCGCGATCACGGGCCCGCCCGGGCGCGGGCCGTCGATCTCCACCAGCAGTTCCAGCCCGGGGCGCACCCCGTCGCGCGGGTAGACCGGGGCGGCGGTGAACTCACCCACTGTTACGCCCGCGGCACGGGCCGCGTGGGCCACGGCGTTCTCGACGTGCTCGACGATGAGGTTCTCCCCGAAGGCGTTGATGAAGTGGCGGTGGCGGCCGACGATGCGCAGGCGCGGCGGGCCGTCGCCCCCGCCCCCGCCCAGGGAGTGCGGCCTATCGGGCACGGTGTCGAATATGACCACGTCGCCGAGGATGTATCGCCACAACCCGGCGCAGGTGGACAACACGACGACGTACTTCTGTCCCTTCTCGACCTCGTGGCACGCGTAGGCGGGGGCGTCGGGCCGATCGATCGCTTCGAGCGGGACGAACTCGGCGAAGTTGCCGATGTCGGTGAGCAGGCGCAGCCCGGGGTCGCGCGGCGTGTCCTGGATGGCGACGAACCCTTCCGACGCGGGGTACAACTCCAGGCGCGTCGGGATGTCGGCCCCCTCGGGCGAGCCGGAGAACGCCGCCCGCACGCGGGCATCGAACGGGGCGTACTTGACGCCCCCGTGCACGAAGACGCGGAAGTTCGGCCAGACGTCGGCGATGGTGCGGACGGCGGGGTTGGTCTTGCGGGCCAGTTCCATCACCCGCTCGAAAAGCACCAGCGCCCACGAGCACATGCCGCTGACCATGCGGACATCCTCGCGCAGGCACCGTGTGGCCATGGCCTCGATCTTGTCGGGCCAGTGGCTCATCAGCGCAATGTCGCGCCCGGGGAGGTAGATCTCCGACACCGGCCAGCGGATGAGCGGGGTCACGATGCCCGAGAGGTCGCCCGTGCGCACGCCGTGCGCGTTGGTGGAGAGGTTGGTGGAGCCGCCAAGGAACAGGGACTTGCCGGTGGTGAGCCAGGGCAGCGAGACGCCGAAACGGGCGAGGTGCGCGAAGATGTCGAGCGAGGCGCGGAAGTTGGAACGGAGCATCTCGGCGGAGACGGGGATGTACTTGTCGCCCGCGGTGGTGCCGCTGGTCTGGGCGTAATCCCGGATCAGCCCGGGCCAGAGGACGTTGGGCTCGCCGCCCTCGCGCATGCGGGCGATCATGTCCTTGTACGCGTACCAGTCGGCGATCGGCACGGCCTTGCGGTACGCGGGGAGGATTTCGGCATTGGGGAGGGCGGTGATCGTGGCGAAGTCGTGGGCTTTGCCGAACTCCGTGCCCGACGCTGCACCGAGCAGCGACCGGAGTTGCGCGAGTTGAATGCCCGCGGCGTTTTCCTGCCAGTGTCGCGCGTTGGAAAGGCGGCCGATGCGCCCGGCGAGATACGTGCGGATTCCGAGGCCGACGAGGGTGGTCGCGTTCATCCGGCGTTACCCGCGGGCGTCCAGGTCGTCGAGGAAGGCGAGCATGGCCTCGCCGAACGGCTCGGCGGCCTCGATCATCGGGGCGTGCCCGCACTGCTCGAACCACACCAGGCGCGAGCCGCGGATGCGGGCGTTCATCTCGGTGGCCGCCTCGGGGGGCGTCACGATGTCCTGCTTCCCCCACACGATGAGTGTCGGGCAGGTGATGCGGTGCATCTCGTCGCCCAGATGGTTGCGTCGCGCGGTGCGCGACAGGCGGACCATCGCGCGGGCGTGGGCGCGGTCGTTGAGTTCGAGGTAGGCCCGCTCGACATCCGCCGGGTTCATCTTCGCCTTGTCGTGGAAGAGTTCCCCGATCTTGCGGGTGAGCCACTCGCGGCTGGGACGCAGCTGGATGTCGCTCACCATGCTCTTCTCGATCAGCCCGCTGGAGCCGGCGAGCACCAGCCCCCCGAGCAGGTCGGGCTGCTCGACGGCCAGCCGCAGGGCCACGTGCCCGCCAAAGGAGTTGCCGACGATGACGGGCTTCTCGGTACGGAATCGATCCAGGAAACGGGCCGTCAGGGCGGTCGCCCCGTCGATGGAGCAATCGTCGTCCTTCAGGTCCAGCAGGGGCAACTGGAGCAGGACGCATCGGCAACGGTGGGCGATGCGCTGGACGACGTCTTCCCAGTGGTCGTTGAGGCCGACCAGGCCGTGCAGGAAGACGACGGGCCGGCCCTGACCCGTTTCGACGACGTCGGCGGGCACGTCGAGGTCCGCCAGGCCGCGAAGGAAGACGCGCTCCCGGCGTGCGGGAATCGTCGGGGTCGGGCTGGCGGGCACGGACGCCATCAAGCCCATGATAGCGCCGGCTGGGAGCAGGGCGATTCTCTAGACGACACGGCACATGCACCGGGATCGACGCGGAGCCATCGATCATCGGTGGCACGAGCACGCCGGTCTCGCCGCCACCTGCCCCCACCCGCGGGGAGGGGGCGTTCACATGCGGCCGTCGGTGAGGCGGATCTGGCGGTCGGCCTTGGCCGCGATCTCGGCGTCGTGGGTGACAACGACCATGGTGAGGCCGCGGGCGCGGCGGATGGCGAGGAGTTCGTCCATGATCTTCTCGCCCGTGGCGCGGTCGAGGTTGCCGGTGGGTTCGTCGGCGAGGAGGAGCGGCGGGTCGTTCATGAGGGCGCGGGCGATGGCGACCCGCTGGCGTTCGCCGCCGGAGAGTTCGGCGGGGCGGTGGGTAAGGCGGTGCGCGAGGCCGACGGCGGCGAGCACCTCGGTGGCCTTGGCCTTCGCGACGGCCTTGGAGCCGAGGTAGCCGAGCGGGCCGCGCGCGATCATGGGGGCGAGCAGGACGTTGCCGAGCACGGTGAGTTCGGGGAGCAGGTGATAAAACTGAAACACGAAGCCCACGGACGTGGCGCGGTAGCCGTCGAGGTTACCCGCGGCGATGTCCTTGCCGTCAAACTCGATGCGCCCGCGTGGCTCGGCATCGGGCGTGTCCAGGCCGCCCAGCAGGTGCAGGAGCGTGGACTTGCCCGAGCCGGAGGCGCCGAGCACGGCGAGGAACTCGCCCTTTTCAACGCTCAACGACACGCCGCGCAGGACCGGCACGGGGACGCGCCCGAGGCGGTAGGTCTTGAAGAGGTTGTGGGCCTGGAGGAGGGGCATGGTTACTCGTTGCGGAGGGCGGCGACGGGGCTCATCCACGCGGCGCGAAGGGCGGGCACCATCGCCCCCAGCCCGCAGGAGAGCACGCCGCCGACGAACACGAGCGCGGCGTCGAGGGGATCGACGGTGTTGGGGATCTGCGTGAAGTAGTAGACGCGCGGGTCCCAGACGACGATGCCGAGGGCCTCGCCCAGCCAGTCGTGGATGGGGTTGATGTTGACGATGATGAGCACGGAGCCGGCCAGCCCGAGGGCGGCGCCGACCAGCCCGATGGCCAGGCCGTAGGACACCCACAGCCACGCAACCCCGGCGCGGGAAGCGCCCATGCTGCGGAGGACGCCGATGTCCTGGGTCTTTTCGCGGACCATGGACCAGAAGATGGAAAGGACGAGGAGGACGGCGGTGAGGGAGATGATCATGAAGAGGAAGAGCATGAGGGTGCGTTCGGTGCGCACGGCGTTGATGAAGGTCGCGTTCTGATCCTCCCAGGTCATGAACTCCATCTCGCTCGTGGGCGGGACTTTCCCTTCGTGACGCTTGGCGAAGGCGTCGTAGACGGCCATGGCGCGGTCGCGGAGCGCGCGGGCCGAGGCGATGTCGCCGTCGCCGCCCTTGCCGCGGAGGATGACGTGCGTGACGCGGGCGGGGTCGGTCACGAACTTCGTGGGCTGGGGCGTCGCGAAACTCTCACCGTTCGTTGGCGAGGGAGGGGCCGAGCCGTCGGCGACGCGCAGCCCCTCGTTCATCTTGAGCATGGACTGGAGCGCGGCAAGGTTGACGAGTACGAGCGACTCGTCGGTGATGTAGACGCCGGACTGGAACTCGTTGGCGACGGGGAGGGAGCGGGTGTGGGCCTCGTAGGGTCGGCCCTGACTGTCGATGGGGAACACGGTGAGGCCGACGGGCTGATCGTCGTCAAAGGGGAGGAAGGCGTCGATGATCTCGGTGCGGCCGTCGGAGGTTCGACGTTCGCTGACGAGCGGCTTGTAGTACCCCTCGCGGTAGCGGTTGTTGAGGCCGGTGACGTGGATGCCGGGCACCATGGCGGGAATGGATTGGCCTGTCTTGGGATCGCGGCGGGTGAGGGAGAGGCCGTTCTGGTAGATAGCCTCCCAGGCGCTGGCGCCCAGCCCGCCGAGGCGCGGATCGTGGCGATGCTTGTCCTTGGGGAGGGGCGTGCTGATGGGCCGCCACCAGATGGTGGACTCGTAACGCGTGGCCTTGGCGAAGCGCGGGCCGTCGACCCCGACGACGAGCACGCCCTTGGGGCGCCCGCCGGGGGGCGTGATGGAGCCGAAGGTTTCGATCTTGGGGCAGGCCGCCTCGACGAGGGGGTCTTTTTCAAGGTCGGCGATGAGTTCGTCGTAGTAGGCAAACCCCGAGCCGGGCCAACCGATGGACACGTCGCCCGCGAGGGTGCGTCCGGTGTTGATGAGCATGGCGAGGAAACCGGTCATGACCGACCAGGTGACCAAAACCATGAGAGTGCAGAGCGCCACTCCGATGGCCGCCAGCAGCGGCATGATCTTGCTGCGGAGGTAGGTGGTGGTCAGGACGGCCTGGTACATGGGCGGGAGTCTACGGCGACGAACCGGGCGAGCGTGCCGGCCCGTCGCGCGCGGTCCGCGACGCGTGCGCGGGTTGCGTGGCTATTGCATGGGTGTGACGTCGGTCTGCCGCTGCACCTGGACGAACACGGGGAGAAGGTACGACTGCCCATCGAAGGTATAAACGCGCCCGCTGACGGTATAAGCGGCGGCGTCGCCCCGGTGAGACGCGGTGGCCTCCAGACGTTCCAGCGCGCGACACGGAAGCAGGACGAGCGGCCCGGAGGTGGGGCTGTCGTGGTCGTTGTCGAACGTGACGCCGAACCGTCCGCCCGCCTGAGGAAGTCGCACGATGCGGGCGCGCCGGTTTACGAGGAGTTTGCCGTCGTCGGCCTGCTCGGTCGGCAGCGCCGACCTGGACCGCGGATCTTCGACCTGGTCGAGCGGAATGATGGTGCGGGGGATGGCGCCGGTTTCCATGGCCTTGATGAGGTCGGCGGCGGACATCTCGGCATCGACCGGCGACGCGGGGTGAGGGCGCGTCGCGTCGGCGGGGGTGATCGCGGGGACATCATCGTGCAAGACGATCGTGGGGAGCAGGTAAGGCCTGGCCTGGTACGAAAACGCCTGCCCGCCGAGGACGACTGTCCGATCCGCTTCGCCGGCGAGGATGTCGGCGAGGAGTGCGCACGGCAGGAGGATGAACGTCGGGGGCAACGGCGTGCCGTCGGCGCGGGGGAGCGGGTCAAAGATCACATCGCCGGTTGAGGCGCGGCGGATGAGCCCGGGCGTGGGATCAAGGAAGGCGCCCTCGGGAAGGCGCGCCCGACCCGAGATCGAGAGTGTGACGCCGCGAGGCGGGGGAACGCCGGGAATCGCGGTTTGCGCTGGCGGGCGTGCGACGGGCGCGATGGGGTCGGTGTTCAGCGACTTGCGTTGCTGCTCGACCAGGCGGTCTTCCACCGCGGGGCTGGTCAGAGCCGGATCGCGCGAGGGGGGGGTGCCCTGCGGCTGCGCGAGCACGACGGCCACCAGCCAAATCCCCAAATCCATGACGCCTCCTTGCCGATGGGGACTCCATCGGCGTGATCCTACCCGCGGCGTGAGGGGGCGGGGACCTCGAATCACGGCGGGCGTCGCCCTACGCTTGGTTCCCTGGGCCGGGTGCCAGAGTGGACAAATGGAGCGGATTGCAAATCCGTTGCGCAAGCTTCGTGGGTTCGAATCCCACCCCGGCCTTTTCTAGAAGTCGTCCCACGCCGTGACATCTATAGCCAGCCGGGACGGTTCGGTCTGCCACGGGAGCATGGCCCGCGGCGAGGCAGACCGTCGTCCGCGGGCATCGTGTCGCACCAGCCCAAGGCGGAGCACGCCGCCCGGCTCGACGGCGTCGCGTGGCAGGGTGAGGGAGATCGACCATCGATCGCCACCGCGATAGACCCGTGAGGACATCCCGTCCGTGTCCCCGGCGCCGTCCAGATGTTCCACGCGACCGTCCCGCCAGAAACGAACCACATGCCGCGGCGTGCGGACCGGGCCGAGGAAGACATCGAGGTGCTCGTGGGAGTCCACCCCCTCGCCCGGAGCGATTGCGCATTCGACGAAGAGGCCCCACACGGGCGCCACCTTGCCCGAGCGCGCGGGCACCCGATAGAGCCTCGCGGCGGTGGACCAGGCGGGAGGGTTGCTCTCGAACGTACCGGACATCAGGCCGTTCATCGACTGATCGGGATAGAAGTTCCGAAGTTGCAATCCCGGGGGCTTGGCGGCCATTGCCCTTGCGAAGGTTCCGAGCGCGATCGACGTGCCGCCGAGATACGCCGTGGCTGATCGCAAGGCGGGCGGTTCGGGCGTGGGTTCGCGGAAGGTGAAGGTCCGCACGGTCATGGGGGGCATGGGCTGAAGGTCGGGGTTCGCGTCGCTCGGGGTGCCCCAGGTGGCCCAGGCGAGGGTCGAGCGGTCGAGCAGGCTGGCGACGGCGATCGTGGGGCGAACGGACCGTGTCGCGGGGTCGAGCACGCCCCCGTCATCGACCACCCACGCGGCCAGGGGTGGGAGTTCCGCGAGCCAGCGCTCGCCCAGCCCGGCACGTTGGGGCGGGGTGATGTTCTGCATGAGCAGGTCGTCGAGGAGTCGGCGGAGGCGGAACGGCTCGACGGCCCAGGCCGGCGCCCACTGCCCGGGTTCGAACTCGATCACCGCGGCGAGGCGCGCCCTGACGCGGGACGCCAGTTCCGGGTCCGCCCCCCAGAGCCAAGCGAGCGCGAGGCGCCAACGGTCCTCCTCTTGCCGCGCCATCGCTTCGATGACGGCATCGGCGAAGGGCCCGTCGCACGGCGCGGTGTCGGGGTGCAGCCCGTCGGTCAGCAGGCGATACCGCCACCGAGTCACGGGTGATTTCGCTTCGACGCTGAAGCGCGGCAGACCCAGGGCGTCCGCGGGCATCACCGCGGGTTGCTGAGGCGCCCAGACCTCGCGTCCGGTTTCGTCCCGCGGAAGAGTGTCGGGCGAGGGGAGCCAGTTCACGGCGCGGCGTTCGCCGGTGATGATGAGATCGCGGCCCACCGCCTCGATGGGCGGTTCGATGACACACACGTACGCACCGCCGCTTGCCGGCGTGTGTTTCGCGTCGATCGGCCCGCTGGTCCACGTGAACACCGGCCCGAGCCAGGCATCGAACCCCGCGGGCGTCACGGTGAGCCGGTACGCCCGTGCGGGGATCGCGCGCCCATCGTCGAGCGTGGCCAGCGGGCGGCCTTCGACGGGCGCGGCGATCGGAACGATCAGCGGGCGTCCGACCGGTGCGTGCAGGCGTCCCGTCGCGTCAACAGTGGTCGGCTGCGCATGCACCGCGGGGATCGAAACCACCGCGACCATCGGCCACGCGGCACACACGACGCGACCCATTCTGGCGACAACGTCGATCATGGGGCTTCGAGGGGGAGGGTTTCGACGAGGTTGCGGACCACGGCATCGGGGCTGATGCCCTCGGCGTGGCTCTCGAAGTTCATGATGATCCGGTGCCGCAGCGCCGGCAGGGCGGCCTCGCGCAGATCGTCGATCGACACGGCGAAACGCCCGTCGAGCACGGCCCGGCACTTGCCGGCGAGGATCAGCGCCTGCGCGGCCCGGGGGCTGGCCCCCAGACGGACGTACTTCGTCGCCATGGTCGAGGCGAACGCTTCGCCCGGGTGCGTGCCGAGCACGAGGCGCACGGCGTAGTCTCGCACGTGCGGCGCCACGGGCACGCGTCGCAGCAATCGCCCGTGCGCCAGCACCCGGCCCGCGTCGAGCACCGGCTCGACACCGGCGGATTGATCGCCGGTGGTGCGTTCCAGAATCTCGTGCAGGTCGGCACGGGCCGGCGTGCCGACGAGCACCTTGAAGAAGAACCGGTCCAACTGCGCCTCGGGCAGCGGGTACGTGCCTTCCTGCTCGATGGGGTTCTGCGTGGCGAGAACCAGGAACGGCTCGGGGAGCGGACGGGTCACCCCTCCCACCGTGACGCTGCGTTCCTGCATCGCCTCGAGCAGGGCCGACTGGGTCTTGGGCGTGGCGCGGTTGATTTCGTCGGCGAGCAGGACCTGGGTGAAGACCGGCCCGGGCTGAAAGACGAACCGCCGCTCCTTGCCGCCCCCGGGCACGTCGGCCTCGCTTACCACCGTCGTCCCCGTGACGTCCGCGGGCATGAGGTCGGGCGTGAACTGGATGCGGGCGAAGGAAAGACTGACGGCCCGGGCGAGCGTGCGCACGAGCAGCGTCTTGCCGATGCCCGGCACACCCTCGAGCAGCACGTGCCCCCCGACGAACAGACACGTCAGCACGTGATCGACGATCTCGCGCTGACCCACCACGACGCGGGCGACCTGGTCCCGCACCGCCTCGAAGTCACGTCGGAGCGACTCCGCGGCGGCGCGGAGATCGTCGGGCGAGGCCGGAGGGATGGAGGTCGTGGACGTGGCCATGGGGTGTGAATCGTACCCCGGCACGGGGCGTGCGCCGGTGATACCGTTCGCGTCCGCCTCGCATCGCAGTCTTTGGGAGTCGATCCATGCTGCTCGCCGCACTCGCCGTCGTGCTCGTCCTTCAACCCCCCGCGCCGCCGCCCGCCCCGACCACGCCTCCCGAAGCGCCCAAGGCGCCGGCGCAACCGTCGCTCTTCGAGGATGACGCGTGCGTGCTCGTGAGCGAGGGGCACCAGTTCGTCGAGGGCCCGTGCTGGGTGCCGACGGCGGAGGGCGGGTATTTCCTGTTCTGCGAGCGCGACCAGAAGGGCGGGACCGTGTGGAAGTGGACGGGGGAGGGCAAGCCCGAAGTCTGGCGGCGGCCCTCGGGCCAGGCCATCGGCACGGCGGTGGACGCGAAACGCGCGATCTATCAGGCCGAGAGCGACGCGCGGCGGATCACCCGCGTGCCGGTGAACGCCGACGGCACCCCGGGCGAAGCGGTCGTGGTGGCCGACACCTTCGAGGGCAAGCGTCTGAATGCGACGAACGATCTGGTGGTGAAGTCCGACGGGTCTGTGTACTTCACCGATCCGACGTTCTTTACCGACGCGAAAGCCCTGGAACTGGGCTTCCTCGCGGTCTTCCGCGTCTCGCCCGAGGGGGTCGTCACGCCGCTCGACAAGTCGCTCCAGGCGCCCAACGGGCTGGCCTTCTCGCCCGACGAGAAGCGGCTGTACGTGAACGACTTCCGCGCCAACACCGTGCACGTCTTCGACGTACGCACCGACGGCACGCTGGAGAATGGGCGCGTCTTCGCGACGCTGACCAGCGACAACCCCCGCGCCCGCGGGCGGGCCGACGGGCTTCGCTGCGACACGGTGGGCAACGTCTACACCACGGGCCTCATGGGCATCACGGTCTTCTCCCCCGCGGGCGAGAAGGTTGGGGAACTGACCGTGCCCGGGGCGAGCAACCTGGCGTTCGGCGGCAAGGACGGGCGGCAGGTGCTGATCACCGCGGGGCGCAGCGTGTGGACCATCAAGGCCGTGAACAAGGGCGCCGGGCGCTGACTACACCCGCGTCGCCCGGGCGTAGACGACCCATTCGACCAGCAGCAGCACCACCGTCACTGCCACGAACCAGTGCCAGACTTCACGCCGGGCGGCGTCATCGCCCGCGCCCTGGCTCGGAGCGCGCAACGCCGGCAGGTCGTCATGGGTCGCCAGCGTGCTCTCGCCGGCATCGGCCACGTTCACGGCGACGGGCGTATTCCGGGCCGTGTTCTGCGCGAAATACACCCCCGCGCGTGGGATCGGCCCCACGCTGGTCGGACCCGGACCGTGCACGGCCTGAGTGATCGTGATCGGCCCGCGGAGGACCACCTCGCCCGTGTAGATCGCCTCCACCCTCGCCGCCTCGCCCGCGCGGAGGCTCGTCCCCATCGCCGCCTCGCCCGCGCGGGTGAGTGAATCGACCGCGGACGCCAGGAACACCGGAAACCCGGGGAGCATCGGCCAGTTCGAGTCGGACAGGTCGAAGCCGACGATCAGTCGTTCCGTGCCGCCGTCGTTCGCGAGCACGATCAGCGGGCCGCGCGTGCCTTGGGCCAGGGTCGCGACGGCGCGAGAATCCGAGATCGTGATCCGGCTCGCCGCGGTGACCACGAGCGCGTCGAGCGCGACGTACCGCAGCACCGGGTGCGCGCGATCCCAGTACACCACGTCGTCGGCACCGCTCGTGCCCTCGGCGGTCGCCATGCCGGATATCCGCGGCGTCGCGCCCAGGTGCATGGTCGGGCATGGCGGAAGCACCTTCGGCTCGATTCGATCGAAGAGCACGAGGTCCGCGAAGCGCACCTCTCCCAGCGCCGCACGGGCGGCGTACTCCCCGGCGTTCATCCGCTCGAGCCGTGCGGGGCGGAGTTCCTCCAACGCCTCGGCGAGCAGCCACGACCCGGGACGCGTCGTGTCGTCCGCCCGGCCCTCGGGACGCACGAGCCAGAGGACCGGGCGGCGGATCGGCGCGATCACCACCGCCGCAGCGTTGTCGGCGTCGAGGAGATCGTCCCGCGGCATTGACACGCGCAGCACGCCCCCGCCGGGTGCGAACACCTCGATCGAACACGCGGCCCGCGCGGGTTCGTCCGTCGCCGCGGCAAGTTCCACGGCGCGGCTGGCCGCGACCTCGCCGTTGAGCGTGAGGAGGAGCGGCATGGTGCGCGGCTCATGGGCTGTGCTGAGCAGGTCGACGAAGACGCGGACCATCGCCGATTCGTGCTCATCGCGCCGAGCGGCCAGCGTCACGATCCCTGCGTTGTCGCGCGGCGCGCGCGGCGCGGGGCCGACGCGCCGGAACTCGACCGGGCCGGGCAGGCTCGGCGGTGAGTTCGTGGTTGACAATGCCCCATCGCTGAAGACCCATGTGCGGAGCGGGGTGTCCTCGTCGCGCCCGCCGAGTGCCGCGAGCAGGGCGCACGCCGCATCGAGATTCCCGACCTCGTCGGTCGGTTCGATGGCGTCGATACCGCCCCGCACGGCGGCGGACGACGTGGTGAAGTCCGTCACGAGTCGGGCATGCGCGGCCAAGACTACCACGGCGATGGGGCGGCGGGCCGGTCCACGCATGATGTCCGCGACGGCCTCACGGGCCAGTGCCTTGGCCGCCTCGAGCCGCGTGGTTCCGTCCGGGCCCCCGTCGCGGGCCGACATCGACGCGGACGCATCGAGCACGATCACGAGGCGTTCACCCTCCGCATGACCCGCGCCGAAGCGTGCGGGGAGTGTCGGACGGCCCGCCGCGATGATGAGCAGTGTCGCCAGTATCAGGTGAAGAAACAGCAGCCACGACGGGCGGAGCATCCGCCACGGGACATTGGCCTGCGCATCGGCCGTCGCGACCGGCCAGAACCGCACCGTCGAGACGCGCACCGGCCTTCGGCGCAGTTTCAGCAGATAGAGGGCCAGCACGACGGGGATCGTGAACCCCGCCGCGATAATCGCCGTGGCCGGTGCGAGTAGTTCCACCATGAACGCTAGGGATCAGTTCGCACAAGGATGACCCCGGAATGTGCCGGATGCGAACTTCCTGCGAACACGCATCGCAACTCCTCGATCATGGTCAGTTTTTTTTGCAAACTTGTTGACTGTGGATTTGATAAGTATATAAATAGATCGATATATCGTTTGTTTGATTCAGGGGACGTGCCATGAACACTCAAAAGCAAGCCGGAATGGGTCGGTCCGCCTCCGAGCACGATGCGCCATGGAGGCCGGAGTTCGGGAGCGGATTCCGTCGTTTGGGCGAGGCCGCGGCGTGGGGGTTTGCGATCTGCGCCCCGATGCTCGCGATGACGGGGTGGCTGACGTACCGCGGGGCGATGGAGATGCGGGCGGCCCAGCAGGCCGCGTATGAGGCCACGCAGGCCTGGGAGCGTCTCGCCGAAGCGCCGGCGGGGCCGTCGCTCCCGCTCGAGGTCGCCGTCAAAGGTCGCGAGGTCTTCGTCACGGTCTGCGCGGCGTGCCATGGGCCTGACGGGCAGGGCGGGCTGGGCAAGGATCTGACGCGCAGCGACCTGGTGGCCCGGTTCGACGACCACGCGTTCCGCGAGTTCATTATCGCCGGACGCCCGAACGCGGCAGTGCCGATGCCCCCGCGGGCCGGGCGGCCGGACTTGACCGACGCGGACCTGGATGCGGTGGTCACGTACGTGCGCGGGCTGCAGGACCCGCGGCGGATGCCCGAACTGCCCCCGCTGGTTCTCACGACGGCGCCGGTGACGGAGGCGGAGAAGGCCGCGGCGATGGCGGCGGCGGGCGGGGACGCGGAACTGGCCGAGTACATCGCCAGCGGCGCGAAGTTGTACGCGACGACGTGCATCGCCTGCCACGGGCCGGGCGGGGTGGGCATCAAGGGCAACGGCAAGCCGCTCGTGCACAACGAGTTTGTCGCTTCGCTCGACGACGACGCGCTGCTGGCGTTCATCAAGCGCGGGCGCGACCCGAGCGATCCGAAGAACACCACGGGCGTGGGCATGCCCGCCAAGGGGGGCAACCCCGCGCTCTCGGAAGACGACCTGCTCGACATCATCGCGTACGTCCGCACGCTGCAACGCCCGGCCGGGCAAGCGGCGGCCTCGAAGTAGTCACACACACGCCGTTCGGGCCTCCCGTCCGTGTGGACGGGAGCGCCCGGACGGGTTTCAGGAGACCCGACATGAAACGCTCCATTCGACATCTGGCCGGCAGGGCCGCGGCGTGCACGCTCCTGCTGGGCCTCGCGGCCATGGAAGTCGCGTCATCGACGGCGCTGGCGCAGGACCAGCCCGGGCGACGGCGTCGGACCACGCAGGAGGTCAAACCTCTCGAACTGACCCCCGAGCAGGTGGCACGCCTGACCAAGGTCGCCAACGACCGCAAACTCAACCTCGACGACCTACTCGCCGCAACGAAGACCTACATGCCCAGCGGGCGGCACGACGAGTACGTGCTGTTCTCCTCTGGCGGGCAGAGCGGGCAGGTGTTCGCGATCGGCGTCCCGAGCATGCGGCTGCTGCGGTCGATCGCGGTCTTCACGCCTGAATCGTGGCAGGGGTATGGCTTCGCGGGCGAGAACGATCCGATCCACAAGCAGCTGGAGATCAACGGCAAGCCGGTGCTCTGGGGCGACACGCACCACCCGGCGCTGTCGGAGACCGGGGGCGAGTACGACGGGCAGTTCCTGTTCATCGGGGACAAGGCCAACGCCCGCGTCGCGGTGATCGATCTGCGTGACTGGGAGACCAAGCAGATCGTGAAAAACCCGCTGACCGTGAGCGACCACGGGGCGGCGTTCGTGACCCCGAACACCGACTACGTGATCGAGGGCGGGCAGTACGCCACCGTGCTGGGCTACGGGTACGCCCCGCCGGAGGAGTACAAGAAGTCGTACCGCGGCATGGTGACGCTGTGGAAGTTTGACCGGGCGAAGGGACGCTTTGACGTGAACAACTCCTTCGCGATGGAACTTCCCCCGTACTGGCAGGACCTGGCCGACGCGGGCAAGGGCCCCAGCGACGGGTTCTTCTTCATCAACTCGTTCAACGCGGAGATGGCGTCGGGCGGGGTGGAGAAGGGGAATCCGCCCTTCGAGGCGGGGGTGAGCAAGCGGGACATGGACTACCTGCACATCGTGGACTGGAAGAAGGCCGAGGCGGCCTTCAAGGCGGGCAAGGCCAAGAAGATCAACGGGTTCCCGGTGCTGATGCTGGAGACCAGCGTGGCCGAGGGGCTGCTCTACTTCGCGCCCGAGCCGAAGAGTCCGCACGGGGTGGACGTGTCGCCCAACGGACAGTTCATGGTGGTGGCGGGCAAACTGGACCCGCACGTGACGGTGTACTCGATCGACCGGATCAAGAAGGCGATCGCGAACAAGACGTACAGCGGGCACGACGACTACGGCGTGCCGATCCTCGACTTTGACGCCGTGAAAGAAGCCCAGGTCGAACTGGGCCTCGGGCCGCTGCACACGCAGTTCGACAACAAGGGGTACGCGTACACGTCGCTGTTCCTGGATTCGGCGGTGGCGCGGTGGACGCTCGGGGGCGAGTACGCCGGGAAGAACCCGGACCAGCCCTGGAAACTGGTGACCAAGACGAGCGTGCAGTACAACATCGGGCACCTGTGCGCCGCGGAAGGCGACACGGTCAGCCCGGACGGGAACTACCTGATCTCGATGAGCAAGTGGTCGGTGGACCGCTTCCTGCCGACGGGCCCGCTGCTGCCGCAGAACTTCCAGCTGCTCGACATCGTGGAGCCTGGCACAACGATGCCGGTGCTGTACGACTCGCCGATCGGGGTGGGCGAGCCGCACTACTGCCAGATGATCAAGGCGGACAAGCTCAAGACCTGGACGGTCTACCCCGAGGTGGGGTGGAACCCGCACGAACAGCGGCTCGATCCGCGCTCGCCGACCAAGGGGAGCGAGGGCGTGACGCGTGAGGGCAGCCGGGTGCTCGTGAACATGACGGCGATCCGCAGCCACTTCACGCCCGAGCACGTGGAGATCATGGAAGGCGACACGGTGACGTGGCGGATCGTGGCGATGGAGACGACGCAGGACGCGACGCACGGGTTCTGCATCGGCGGGTACAACATCAACCTGTCGCTGGAGCCGGGCGAGTTCACGGAGTTCACGTTCACGGCGGACCGGGCGGGCACCTACCCGTTCTACTGCACCGAGTTCTGCTCGGCGCTGCACCTGGAGATGATGGGGTATCTCCACGTCAAGCCGCGCCAGGGCGCGCAGGCCTCGCCCGAGGGCGGGGTCCAGGCCGCGTCCGCGGAGAAGTAGTACGTCCCCACGGTCCCGCGCCGGGTGAAAGCCCCGCGCGGGACATTGAACCCGCCAACCAGAGGCGGGAGAAAGGAACGCCATGGCTGGCTTCATCCACTCACTCCTCGGGCCGCGTGTGCCGACGGAGGAACTCGCCCGGCGGCGGGCACGCTACCTGACCCCGACGCTGATCCTGATGGCCGCACGCGTCTTGTTGCTGCTCTCGGTCTTTCTTCCCTACTGGCACATGGAACTCGAAGCCCCGCAGTACCCCAAGGGGCTGTACCTCACGGCGTACGTGAACTACCTCGCGGGCGACGTGAAGGAGATCGATGGGCTGAATCACTACATCGGCATGAGGCCCCTGCACCAGGCGGCGTCCTTCGAGCGCAGCGTCGCCGTCTGGGCCATTGTCGCGATGTTTCTGCTGGTGGAGGGCGCCGCGTTCGTGCACTCGAAATGGGCCGTGCTCCTCGCCCTGCCGGCGGTCTCGTTCCCCGCGGGGTTCCTGCTCGATCTGAAGTTCTGGATGACGTCGTTCGGGCAGAACCTCGACCCGTCGGCCCCGCTCTCGGCGTCGGTCAAACCCTTCACCCCGACCGTGCTGGGCGAGGGGGGCATCGGGCAGTTCCGCACCTACGCGGAACTTGGCAACGGGTTCTACCTCGCGATCGGGTGTGCCTTGCTCACGATCGTCGGGTTCTACTTCCATCGGCGGGCCTACAAGCCCCTCGCCGACGCGATGCGGGGCGCGACCCCCGCCCTGGGGGGCGTGTGAACACGCGGACGGCCATTTCCGTGATGCTCGTGCTGGCCGTGGTCGGCTTGGCGCCGGCCCAGCCGCACGAGGCCCCCACCGCCATCCAACGAGCGCCCGAAACGGTTCGTTCGACGGGCGTGATCGGTCGGCTCATCGAGCGGGCCGCCCCGGGCGACACCATCATCGTCCCCCCGGGCGTCTACCGTGAGCACCTGCGCCTCGACAAGCCGCTCACGCTCGAGGGCGGCGGCAAGGCGGTCATCGACGGCGACGGGCACGGGGACATCGTCGAGATCTCCGCCCCGGACGTCACCTTCCGCGGATTCATCGTGCGCAATACGGGCGACAATCTCGATAAGGAAAACGCGGCCATCCGCGCGCTGGCCCCGCGGGCCACCATCGAGCACAACACCCTCACCGATATTCTCTTCGGCATCGACCTGCGCGAGGCGCCCGATTCGGTGATCCGCGGGAACGTCATCGGCGGCAAGCCGCTCGACCCGGCCCGGCGGGGCGACGGGCTGCGCCTGTGGCGTTCCGATCGCGCCCTGGTCGAGGGCAACACGCTCCACGACGGACGCGACGCGATCCTGTGGTACTCCAAGGGCGTGGTCGCGCGCGGCAACACGTCGCGACGCTGCCGTTACGGGCTGCACCTCATGTTCTCCGACGATGTCCTCATCGAGGGCAACACGCTCGAGGGCAACTCGGTGGGCGTGTACCTCATGTACAGCACGGGCGTCGAGGTGCGGGGCAACCGCCTGCTCGCCAATCGTGGGCCGAGCGGGTACGGCGTGGGGCTGAAGGAGACCGACCGCTTCACCCTCCGCGACAACTACATCGCGGGCAACCGCGTGGGGATCTACCTCGACGGCTCGCCCTTCACGCAGGCCCAGCCCGGACGCGTCACCCTCAACACGCTGGCCTTCAACGACGTGGGGATGACGTTCCTGCCCTCGGCCAAGGGGAACCTCGTCACCGAGAACAACTTCATCGACAATCTCAACCAGGTCTTCGTCGCCGGACGGGGCAACCTCGACGCGAACCGCTTCTGGGAGGGCGATCGCGGGAACTTCTGGACCGACTACAGCGGGTACGACCAGGACCGTGACGGCATCGGGGACTTCGTGCACGATTCGACCACACTCTTCGACGGGTTGCTGGACCGCGAGCCGAAACTTCGGCTGTTCCTGTTCAGCCCGGCCCAGCAGGCCGTCGAGTTCGTCGGGCGCGCCCTGCCCACCATGCGCCCGGAGCCGAAGTTCGTGGACGAAGTGCCGCTCATGCGGCCTGTGGCGGTCACGCTCCCGCCGGCGCCACGCACCGCGTCGCGTGTCATGCTGATCGCGGGGGCCGGCGTGCTGGTGGGTGTCTTCCTGAGCGTGCTGGCGGCGGCGCGGCTGCCGGCATGCGTCTTCGAGATCGGAGGCCGATCATGATCCGCATCGAGAACGTCACCAAGCGATTCGGGCGCGTGCCCGCGGTCGACGGCGTCTCGCTCGACGTGCCCGTCGGCGAGAGCCTGGCCCTGTGGGGCTCCAACGGCGCGGGAAAAACCACGCTCCTCCGTTGTGTGCTGGGGTTGCTGCCCTATCAGGGGCACATCCGCATCGGCGAGCACGACGCCCGGGCCGACGGCAAGGCCGCCCGCATGCTCCTGGGCTACGTCCCCCAGGAACTGGGCTTCTACGACGACCTGCGGGCGGGGGAGGCGCTGCGGTTCTTCGCCCGCCTGAAGGGCCTGCGGCTCGCCAGAAGTGAGGTCCACGCCGCGCTCGCGAACGTCGGGCTGGACGGGCACCATGCCAAGCGCATCCGCGAACTTTCGGGAGGAATGAAGCAACGGTTGGCGCTGGCCATCGCTCTGGTGGGCGACCCGCCCGTGCTCATCCTCGATGAAGTCACCGCGAGTCTGGACGCATGCGGACGGGGCGAGTTCGTCGCCATGCTCGCCCGCCTGCGGGGGCAGGGACGCACCATGCTCTTCGCCTCGCACCGCCTCGACGAAGTCACCGCGCTGGCCACGCGCGTGGTGATGCTCGAACGCGGCAAGGCCATCGCCGACCTGCCCCCGGCGGACATGACGCGCCGACTGGGCGCCGGGTCGGAACTGCACCTGCTGCTCGATGCCGCCGTCCGTGCCCAGGCCGTGGCGTTGCTGCGAGAACGCGGGTTCGAGGCCCGGCTCAACGGGCGCGGCATCCTCGTGCCGGTGCCCGAGTCGCAGAAGGCCGGCCCGTTCCGCGTCCTCGCCGAGGCCCGCATCACCATCGCCGACTTTGACCTCGTACCCGCCGACGGCGGGCACACCCACTCGGAGGGCACGCCATGACCACCCTCACCCTGACAACTTCGCCGATCCTGACTCGGCCCGTGCCCGGCGCGCTCGCGAACATCGCCGCCGTCGCGGGGCGGGAACTGCGCGACGCCCTCCGCAGCCGATGGTTTATCCTCTACACCCTCGCCTTCACCGCACTGGGGCTGGGCGTGTCGTACGTCTCCGCCGCGTCGTCGGGGGGCGCCGGCCTCTCGAACTTCGGACGCACCACCGCCGGGCTGATCAACCTCGTGCTGCTCGTGGTGCCGCTCATGGCCCTGTCGGCGGGCGCTTCGAGCGTCGCCTCCGACCGCGAGCGGGGCATGCTCGCGTACCTGCTCGCCCAGCCCGTGTCGCGGCTTGAAGTGCTTCTGGGCAAGTACGTCGGGCTGGCCGGGGCACTCCTGGCGTGCCTTACCCTCGGCCTGGGCCTGTGCACCGCCATCCTCGCCTGGAAAGGCCAGGACACCGGGGTGGCGGCGGTGCTCACCTTGGCGGGGCTTGCGTTCACGCTCGCCCTGGGCATGCTCAGCGTCGGCATGCTCGTGTCGGTGCTGGCGAGGCGGGCGTCGGTCGCCGTGGGCACCGTCATCTTCATCTGGCTCGTCTTCGTCTTCGTCTCCGACCTGGCCCTCATGGCCGGGACCATCGCCCTGCGCCTGCCGATCGATCAACTCTTCCTGCTCAGCCTGCTGAATCCCCTTCAGGTCTTCAAGATGTGGTCGCTGCACGCGGGCGACGCCTCGCTCGACGTGCTCGGCCCGGCGGGGCTGTACGCCATGGAGGAGTACGGCCCGCGCCTGCACCTCATCTTCGCCGCGTGTCTGTCGGCATGGATCGTCCTGCCCCTGACCCTCGCCGCGGCCGTGTTCGCTCGGAGGTCTCCGCTATGAACCGTCACCTCTTGCTCGGAATGTCGGTCCTTGGTCTGGGAATGTCGGCGACCATGCTCGCTCCGGGGTGCAACGGCACGCCCCTGGCCGGCCCGCCCAACCTGCGCCTCGGGCGCGACGAGTGCGCCGAGTGCGGCATGCTCATCAACGATGGGCGCAGCGCCGCCGCGTTCCTGCTCGAAGATTCGGCCCGACGTACCCACGCCCTTTTCGACGACACGGGCTGCCTGCTCGATTACGAACGAAAGCACGAGGGCGAGGGGCGCATCCTGGGCGTTTACATCCGCGATTACGAGACCGGAGCGTGGGTCGAGGGGGGCGGGGCAACCTTCCTGCTCGCCGATCCGGACCGGCTCCCCACGCCGATGGGTTCGGGCATCGCGGCGTACGCCGACCCGGCCCGCGCCGCCGCCGCGAAGGAGAAGTACGGGGGTGACATCCTGACGCTCGACCGGCTCCGCCCGGCCCGTCGGGCCTGGCTCCGTGAGCGGTACGGCAGTCCGTAACAGCCTGTGTTGCTCCGTGAATCCGGAATGCCGGGTACGCTTCTCCGGCATTCCGCCCAAGGAACCTCGCATGCTTTCGCAAACCAGTGAGTACGCCCTTCGCGCCATGGTGCACCTGGCGGCCCTCGAGGACGGCGGGGCCATGAACAGCGAAACCATCGCCGCCCGGACCAAGGTGCCCCAGGGGTATCTCTCCAAGGTCCTGCGCGACCTGGTCGTGGCCGACCTGATCGCCTCGCAGCGCGGTCCCAACGGCGGGTTCGCCCTGGCGCGCCCCGCCGACAAGATCACCATGCTCGACGTCATCAACGCCGTCGATCCAATGATGCGCATCCGCCGCTGCCCCCTCGGAAACCCCGAACACGTGAAACTCTGCCCGCTGCACCAGCGGATCGACGACGCCATCGAGCAGATCGAAACGCAGTTCCGCAAGACGTCGCTCTCGGAGGTGCTCGAATCCAGCCGTAAGCCGGGCGAGCGGTGCGTCACGTTGATGACGCCCACGGTGCGTTCCCGGAAAGCCTGAACACCCGCCCATGGCGATTGCGTCGCGGGGCGCGCCGGTATTGTCCTGCGCCGCTGGCCCCGGCGCGGCCCGCGCGCCGATACCTACACCCCGTCGCGCCGCGTGGCCGACGTTCGTGGCCCTTATTCCGTGCCGTCCCCCGATGCGTACATCCCCCCCCGAGATCGTCACGACCGACGCGGCCCGCCGCCTCCTCGACACGCCCCGCTGGGGGCTGGACCCGTCGCTCACGTTCCTGAATCACGGCTCGTACGGCGCGCTGCCGCGTCCGGTCGCCCAGGCCCAGGCCGCGTACCGCGACCGCATGGAGCGCGACCCCGTCACGTTCTTCAAGGCCGACCTGGAGGGCCTGCTCGACGGCGTGCGCGAACGCCTGGGCGCCTTCCTCAACTGCCGCCCCAACGACCTGGCCTTGGTGACCAACGCGACAATTGCGTTGTGCACCATCCTCAACGCCACGCCCTTGGCGCCCGGCGATGAAATCCTCATCACCGACCATGAGTATCAGTCGCTGCTGAACGAACTCGAACGCGTGTGCGCCCGCACGGGCGCGCGGGTCGTCGCCGCGCCGATCCCCTTCCCGAACACCGATCCGGCCACGGTGGCCGAGCGGGTCATCGCCGCCATCACGCCGCGCACGCGCCTGGTCTTCGTCAGCCACATCACGTCGGGGAGCGCCCTGGTGCTGCCCGTGAAACCGATCGTCGAGGCCTGCACCCGCTGCGGGATCGACGTGGTGGTGGACGGCGCCCATGCACCGGGGCAAGTTCCCGTCGACATCCGCGCGCTGGCTCCGACGTACTACGTGGGCAGCGGGCACAAGTGGCTCAGCGCCCCCAAGGGGTCGGGGTTTGTCTACGTCCGCCCAGACCGACAGGGGACGTTTCGCCCGCTGGCCCTCTCCAGCCGCGTCCATAAGGTTCGCCCCGAGCGATCGCTCTTCCTGCGCGATTACGACTACTTCGGCACAGGAGACTACTCGGCCTTGCTCTCCATCCCCCAGGCCATCGAGTCGATGGGGTCGCTCCTGCCCGGGGGCTGGCCGGCCCTGATGCGGCACAACCACGACCTGATCATGCGCGGGCGGGGGCTGGTCTGTCGGGCGCTGGGCATCCCCGAGCCGGCCCCCGAGTTGATGGTCGGCACCATGGCGTCGATCCCCCTGCCCCCCTGCCCGCCCGAGGTGCAGGCCCAGCCGACCCGCTTCGACGATCCGCTCCAGGACGCGCTGCTGGAGCGCCACGGGATCGTGACGCCGATCTGGACCGTCGGCCCGAATGCGCAGCGGATCGTCCGGATCTCGGCCCAAGCGTACAACGCGATCCCGCAGTACGAACACCTGGCGCATGCGCTGCGCGAGGAACTGGCCCGCGAACGCCGCGCCGGCGGCGAAGTCGCCGCGGCGTAGCCCCCTCCTTTTCCACGTCTCACCTGATTATCTCTTGCCCACCGCCGCGCCGGCGAGGGCGGCGTTTGTCTATTTCTATTGTTATGGATATACTTCTCTAGATAGTGTTCTTCATCACCGATTCCCTCTCAGGAGACTCGTCATGAACGCACCTCGAACGATCCGCACCGCACTGCTGCTCGCCGTCGGGATGGCGACGAGCGTCGCCATGGCCCAGGAGGCCGACACAAAGGCCCCCGTCCCCAAGGGCGACACCCTCAGCCCCAAGGCCACGTTCCTGCTCAGCCCGAAGCGCTGGCACGAGGATGAAACCATCGGCTGGGACGGATTCCTCTCGGGGTTGCGCGGGTACGAACATTTCTACAACCCCGTTGGGCAACCCATCTTCTTCGAGACGCCCTTCAACAACACGGGGGTCCGATTCCTGTACCTCCACCACACCTTCGCCGACGGCTCGACGCTGGGCGGGGGCGAGGTGAACGTGGCGGCGGTGCAGGTGCGCGTCGCCCTCACGGAGCGTCTGGGCTTCATCGCCATCAAGGACGGATACTCGTGGCTCAACGCCGGCGTGCTGCCCGAGGATAACGGCTGGAACGAGATCGGCGCGGGCCTCAAGTACACCTTCTACGCCGATGCCGAACAAGACATGGTCGCCGCGGCGGGGGTGCGCATCATCCTCGACTCGGGCGAGGACAAGGTCGCCCAGTGGGGCACCAGCGAGGTCAGCCCGTTCATCTCCTTTGCCAAGGGGTGGGACCGCTTCCACCTGATCGGCGCCCTGACCTACCGTATTCCCTTCGACGACGACGACGGGAACCAGGTCTTCATGTGGGACCTGCACGCGGACTTTGAGATCGCGCCGGAAACGGTCCCCGGGTTGGCGCCGGTGGTCGAACTGCACGGCGTGCACTACATGACCGATGGCGAACGCCTGGGGCTGGACGTGGGTGGGCTGGACTACGCCAACTTCGGCTCGTCCGACGTGGCCGGGTCGTCGGTGGTCTGGGCGGGCATCGGCGCCCGCTGGAAACTCAGCCCGCACATGTCCGTCGGCGCGGTGTATGAGATCGGGCTGACGGATCACGACGCCGACATCATGCGGGACCGCGTGACGGCCGACTTCGAGATCACGTGGTAACACGCGGATCGCATGGGGCGGCAGAAAGGGGGGCGCGGGGCCTGGTCGACGGGCCTCGCGCCTTTTTGGCGCTCAGGCCGGTTCGATGGTCACGGTGAGGCGCTTGCTGCGGAGTTGCTCGGCGTAGAACTCGGCGGCCTCTTTGTTTGTAACCAGAATCAGGCCCAGTCCGGTGCGGTCGGCCTCGAGCATGACCTCGACGGCCCGGGCCTTGCCCACGGGCGTGTGGGCGACGAGGGCATCGACAACCCAAACGCGGTCGTTCACGTCGTCGTTGTGGAGCAGAACCTTGAACGGGGGGAGTTGGTCCAGGCGAGGGGGCTGAGGGCGCACGGCCGTGGCCGAGGCCGGGGCCGAGGGGGAGGCTGGCGTTTCGGGCGTGTGATCGTTCATGACCCGTCATCTTTGGCGCTCCGAGTGCACTTTGCCCGATGCACAGAGTTCGTCTTTCGTTCCTGTCAACTTGTGTGAAGTAGGCCCGCATGCTCCCCGAACCGCTGGACCCATCCACGATCCTGATCGTCACCGGGGCGCACCTGGAGGCCGAAGTTCACCATCGCCCGCTGGCGTACTTCCTCCGGGGGAGGCTGTTGGAGTCGCTCGGGGTGGACGCACCCGCAACGAGCGTGATTGTCTGCTCTGACCTGTGGTACATGAATCACTCGGACCTTCGGCGGCATGCGACGATCAGCCTGGGAGCGCCGCGGCATAGCGCCGCCGCGGCCTACCTGGCCGCTCGGCTTCCCAGCGTGCTCGCGGTGGACGGGGTATACGTGGTGCAGATGGACCTGGACGCCGACCCGCCCCTGGCGTCGTGCTGGGGGGATGACGCCGAGTCGACGGCAACGGCGGTGCAGGCGTTCGCGGACCGGTTGCTGGACCCGTTCCTGAACGCCGCGGTCGCCTGAACGCGTTACTTGCCGATGCAGAACGACGCGAAGACCTTGCCGAGAACGTCGTCGGGGTCGATGCGCCCGACGAGTTCGCCGGCGGCGTCAAGAGCGGATCGCAGCGCGTGCGCGATCTCCTCCGCGTGATCAAGGCCGTCGGCATGCTCGGGCACCTGACCAAGCACGGTGTCCAACGCCAGGACGCACGCCTTCATGGCGGCACGATGACGGGGGAGCAGTTCGGCCAGCGGCGCCCGCGTCGAGCCGTGCAAGGCCGAGGCGATGGCACGACGAAGATGGTCGAGGTTCCACCCGTCGATGGCGCACACGGCCAGGGTTGCATCACGGGCCGGGCCGCCCTGATCGGCGAACGTGCGCACGCGGAGGACGACGCCGCGCGTCGGCGGACAGTCCGCGGGGTCGAAGCGCCCCGCAGGATCGCACCAGAGCACGACGTCGGCCTGCGCCAGGGCGGCCCGGGCGGCGGCCTGCGCGCCGCGGCCCGAGGCGGTGGTCTCCGCGGCGTCCAGCCCCGCCGCGTCGGCGAGCGTCACAACGCCCGCCCCCGGGGCATCGCCCGAGAGGTCGAGCGGCTCTTCGAGCACGTCGCGGGTGGTGCCCGCGCGGGGCGACTCCACGGCCCGGACCCGGCCCAGCAGGGCGTTGAAGAGCGTGCTCTTTCCGGCGTTGGGGCGGCCCGCCAGCACGACGCGCGGTTCGGCGGACTCGACCGCCTGCCCGTGCGCCACGCCGAGGTGCGCGATGACCGCGTCGCGCACCGCGCGCGCCCGGCGACGAAGGGTGCCCGGTTCGATCGCCCGCACGTCTTCCTGATCGGTGAAGTCGATCCCCGCCTCGACCAGGGCGAGCAGCGCCGAGAGTTCATCCGCCCAGGCCTGATAGTCCTGCCCCGCGCGGCCCTCGAGCAAGGCCCGGGCCGCGGCCAGTTGTTCCGTGCTGGTGGCGGCGATCGTGGCGGCGACACCCTCGGCCTGGGTCAGCGTGAGCCGGCCGTGCAGGTACGCCCGCGCGCTGAACTCGCCCGGCTCGGCCCGGCGCACGCCCGGGTGCCGCGCCAGCCGCCCCACCACGCGCTCGACCAGCGTGGGGTTGCCGGGGAGCACGATCTCGAGCACGTCCTCGCCCGTGTACGAGGCGGGTGACGGATACCGCGCGACCAGCACGGGGAGCGTGGGGCCATCGCCGTCGAGGCACACTCGGGCCGGGCCGCACCCGCGAACGGGCGGGCAGCCAAGGAGCAGCGTGTCGGCCAGGGCCGGCACGGCCGGCCCGGAGAGCCGGACGAGGGCGCGGCGGGAGGCGCCCGGGGGGCTGGAGCACGCCACGATGGTGTCGCCGGCGATCATGGCGGAGGCCATGCCCGCATGTTACGGGCGGCGCTTCGAGCGCGCGTCGCGTTGCGATTGTTTCTGCTTCTCCTCAGCAAGGCGCTGGAGGCGGGCGAAGAAGCCTTCGGGCTTGGGCGGGGCCTTGTCCTTGCGGTCCCACATGCCGGTGCCGACGCCCGCGGCGCGCTTCGCGTTGCGGAGCGCCTTCATCTTGTCCATGTCCAGCATGCCGTGCTTGTCCATGTGGGCGCGGATCCACTTGCTCTCGAAGATGGCGAGGGTGGAGTTGGTGACGAAGTAGAGCGACAGCCCGCTGGGCGCGTTGTACATGAAGAGCGGGAACATCACCACCGTCATCCACTTCATCATCTTCTGCTGCATCTCCTGCTCGGGGGTGAGCGTCGCCGAGGTCGGCGGGGTGAGGTACTTCTGCTGGATGAAGAACACCACGCCCAGCAGGAGCGGGAGCAGGTTGATCGAATCGATCGGCCCCAGCAGGGGAAGAGTCACAAGGACCTTGCCGAAGTAGATGAAGCGATCGGACTCGGAGAGATCGCCCAGGAAGCGCCAGAAGGGGCTGGCCGACGGCTGGATGGCCTGGAACAGCCCGTAGAACGCGCCCTCGTGCCGGAGTTCGACGGCGAAGTAGAGCGTCGCGTACAGCGCGATCCACACGGGCGTCTGGAGGAACGCGGGCAGGCACCCGAGGAACCCGGCGGGGCTGATGCCCTCTTCACGCCAGAGTTTCTGGGTTTCTTCCTGGATCTTCTTGGCATCCCCCCGGAACTTGTCCTGGATTTCCTTCTGCTTGGGGGCCAGGCTCGACATCTGCTTGCCGAACACCGCCATGCGGATCTGCGACCACCGCGTGACCGGGTGCAGACAGGTCCGCACGATCACGACCAGGAAGATGATCGCCAGCGACCAGTCAAGGAAGACCGAATCGTGCAGCAGGTGCAGCAGCCAGAGGAGCAAACTCGTGACCGAAGAGAAGGTGCAGAACCCGCACGGCCCGCCGAAGTTGTACACCACCAGACCGGCCAGGCCCATGAGGCGCGTGCTCGGCTCGGCCTTGATGTCCTTCCGCGCCAGCGGGCCGACGTAAAGGCTCGCGTCCATGGACGCGGTCGCCCCCGGCGCTAGCGACACGGGCGTGCTCTCCAGCCGCACGCCCAGATGTTCGTTCCCCGCGCCGGCGTCGAGCACGATCCGGCTGACGCCCTGCACCCACGTCAGACGCTTGTCGGGGCGGGACGAAGACGCGTCCACGCGCGGATACACCGCGGCCCCGTAGTAGCGGTTGGTCATGCCGACCCAGGCCAGTTCAAAGTTTTCGGCCCGGCTCGTGTCATTGGGCCAGAATGTCTGTTCGTCGTATCCCCCGTGGTCGTTGCGCTTGCCCAGCGCCCCGGCCCGGTCCATCAGGAACTCGTCCGAGACGACCACGCTGCGGGCGGGATCGACCTTGGGGGAGAGGAGGTACCCGAAACGCAGGCGGCGCTTATCCCCGCCGTAGCCCCCCACGTCGGCCTGGAGGTCGATCGGCCCCATCTGGAACAGCCGCACGGTCATCGCCACGCCGGTGAGGTTCACGAGGCGCTGGCTGAGGTTCAGTGAATGAACACCCGGCGCCAGCGTCCAGGCCCTTTCCACGCGGAGCACCGGGGCGCCCTGCTCGTCCTGAATCGTGGCGTGGAACTCGCCCGGCCTTCCCGGGACAGGGGACCACGCGCTCGCGGCCCCGCCGGTGCCGAGGTTCACCATCTGGGCCGAGCCGCCCACCGGGGTGATCTCGACGGCCAGGACGGCGAGCGGGGCCATGCCGCGGGTGATCGTGTTGCCCTCGCCGTCCATCCACGAGGCCATGGTCTCCCGCTGGACGACCACATTCGCATCGTTGAGGATGGTTGTGTAGTGCCCGGTCAGGGCGACCTCGCCCAGGCCTGCGCCGGTTCGGGTGAATGCGACCCGCATGCGATAGCCGCTGGCGGGGTCGAGCGAGCCGAGGTCGGCCCAGCCCTCGGCGCTCCCCGGGGCCGCCCGGAACGCGCCCGCGAGCGTCGAGGGGCCGGGCGGAGTGGTCGGAGTCGCCGCGGTCGGCGTGGCCGCGGGGGTCTCGGGCGGCGCCGCGGGCGATTGAGTGGTGGCGACTGGCGTGGGTGGGGTGATCCCGGGTTTGCGGATCGTCCCGCGCCAGACCATGTACGCCACCGCCACGCCCACGAGGAGCACCAGGAGAGGGACGGTGACACGCAAGGCTCGGCTGGGTTCCTTCGGCATGATGATCCAGGTCGGCGAACGGCCCGGAAGGCCGCGTGCGAGAGAGGGGCTAGCGGCCTTCGTACAGGCGTTCGGCGAGCCAATCGGGGAGGGCGGTGATGGCCTTGATCTTTTTCGCCGTCGCCTCGACGTCGTACGCGAGGCGGACGAACTCGACGCGATCGGGATGGATGATCACGTAACTGGCGCGGGGGTCGAAGTCGCGGGGCTGGCCGACGCTGCCGACATTGACGACGGCCTTTTCGCCCTCGGTGAAGGTGTACCCCTTCTCGCCCAGTTCGCCGGGAGGGTAGAAGTCCGGCTCGTCGGTGAACACGCCGGGCACGTGCGTGTGCCCCACGAAGCAGACGCGGGGCACGCGGTCGAAGATGCTCTCGAGTTTATCCGGCGAGTTCACCGCGTCGTCGGGGAAGATGTACTCGTTGATGGGGCGGCGGGGCGAGCCGTGCACCGCGAGGAGCGGGATGCCCGATTGCTCGTTGGCGGTCGAGAGCGGCTCGGCGCCCTGCGGACCGATGCGCTCGACCACGCGAACGCGCAGGCGATTGAGGAAGTCGTACCGTTGGGCACGCAGCGTGGCGTCGGGCTCCTGGTCGAACTGCTCGCGGGTCCAGAAGGCGGCGGACTCGGCGCCGGGGTTGAAGTTCGTCGGCTCGTAGAGCACGCCGTAGTCGTGGTTGCCCATCAGCGCCCAGTCGCACTTGGCGCGGACGAGGTCGACGCATTCCAGCGGGTCCGGGCCGTAGCCCACGGTGTCGCCCAGGCAGATGATGCGCTTGACGCCGCGCGCTTCGATGTCGGCGAGGACCGTCTTCAAGGCCGCGGCGTTGGCGTGAACATCACTGATGACGGCGGTGGGCATGGGTGAGTGGCGTATGGGGTCGGGGTGCAGGGGGTGATGTTAGGTGCGACCCGGCTCCGCGGCGATGGCGCCGGGTTCGTGACTTGGGCGTTCCCTGCTTTGTCGGGGTACGATCCCCCACATTCGGGTTGATTCGGCCGAGGCCGACTGCCCTTTCACCCCTGCCCCGGAGCCTCCATGTCCCTGCGTTCCATGCTTGTCGCGTCGATGGTGATCGCGTGCGCCGCCGCCCCCACCCTGGCCCAGGAAACGGCCCAGCCCGCCGCGTCGCTGAAGGCCGGCAGCGCGGCCCCGGCTTTCAAGGTCGAAAAGTTTCTGAAAGGATCACCGATCACCGGGTTCGAGAAGGGCAAGGTGTACGTGGTCGAGTTCTGGGCGACGTGGTGCGGGCCGTGCGTCATGAGCATGCCCCACCTTTCGTCCCTTCAGACGCAGTACAAGGACAAGGGCGTCACGATCTGCGGGGTGAACATCTGGGAAGACCAGGCGATCAACGAGGAGACGCTCGCGAAGGTCACGAAGTTCGTGCAGGATCGAGGCGACGGCATGGCGTACACCGTGGCGTACGACGGGGCCGCCAAGCAGATGGACACCACGTGGATGCAGGCCGCCGGGCAGAACGGCATCCCGTCGTCGTTCGTCGTCGACGGCACGGGCACGATCGCGTGGATCGGGCACCCGATGGAACTGGACATGGTGCTCGACGAGGTCGTGAAAGGCTCGTGGAGCGTGACGGAAGGTCCGAAGAAACTGGAGGCGGCGGCGAAGGCCTACACGGACGCGGCGGAGAAGTACAAGGACGGGCTGAACGCCGGCGACGAGGCGTGGAAGAAGGCCGAGCGCGACTACCCCATCCTCGCCAAGAGCCAGAAGGTCGGGCGGTTCATGGGGATGATGGAAGGGAAGCACTACGCGGCGGCGTCGGCGCTGGGGAACACGCTGGTGGACGAATCCGTCGCGGCGAAGGACACGATGACGATCATGGGCGTACTCGGCGCGTTCATGGACCCGGACACGCGCCCGGCGGACTTCGACAAGGCCCTGCTGCTGAAGGCGGCCAAGGCCAACTTCGACCTTTCGCCCGAGGAGTTCACGCGGCACGTGGTGATGGCGCAGGTGTACTACACGCTGGGCGACTTCGAGCAGGGCAAGGCCTCCGCCGGCAAGGCCGTCGAGCTCGCCGAGGACCGCATCAAGGAGCCCCTGAAGAACTGGCTGGAGCAGTCCGAGGCCGAGGCCCGCAAGAAGGCCGCACCCGAGGGCAAGTGACCATGCCCCGGCGGCGGGTGTACGAGAAACTCCGCGCGCTTGTCGAGGATGCGGGCGGCACCATGGAGCACGAACGCCGCGGGCACGGCCCCGGCGGGGCGTGGATCGTTACGCTCCGTCGGAAACGCTCGGTGTTCGAGTCCAACGGCGCGGGGTTTCCTCGCTTGGATCGCCTGTACGTGCCGAAGGTACCGAACCCGTCGCAATGGCGCGATTACACCAACACGCTGCGCCCCGGTGCCCGCGCGGCGTGGATGCGGATGATCGGTTGAGAACCCGGGGCGCCCTCGCGGGAAGAACGCGTCGCAGAGACCCCACTACGCCCGTGCCGGTGTTTTACAGTCGGACCGGCTCGAAGCCCGCGCGGTAGTCCCGCCGCACAAGGGTCTTGGTCGCCTCGGCGTGGTTCGGGAACTTCAGCGCGGCGCGGTCCCACTGGAGCACCTGCCCGGGGAACTTGGCGGCCTTGACGGCGAGCAAGCCCGGCTCGGTGCACTTCAAGCCCGTGGCGAAGGGCATCCACAGGTGCGGCGTGTCGATTCCAAGCGCCTTGTCCACCCAGGCGTGCCAGTGGTTGAACTTCGCGTACTCGGGAAGGCCCGGCCACTTCAGGCCGTCGGTCTTCTCGCCCCCGCGCCAGATTTCGAGCGGCCCCTCGGGGGCGAGCACGAGCGTGCCCCCCTCGCAGACGGCGATGGTGAGGATGCCGCTGGGCCACTCACCCGGACCCAGGCCCAGGTGCGCCCGGTCGGGCTTCATGTCGGAGTCGTAGAAGTAGAAGTTGCACGTGCTGTTGGCGAACCGGTCGCTGGCGACGGGGTAGGTGAGCGTCGAGAGGACGCGCCCGGCGTGGAAGTGTTCGAGATCGTGCGAGGGCGTGCGCGAGCACACCGCCACGGGCGAGGTGAGTTCGGGGAAGGCGTAGAAGAGGACGTCGGTGAGGTGAACGACCCAGTCGGCCATTTGGCCGCCGCCGTAACGCCACCAACTGCGCCACTGGCGCTGCACCATGTTGGGGCGGCAGGGTTCAAACTGCGCGCCGCACAGCCAGAGGTTGTAATCGAAGCCCTCGGGCGGGTCGATGGGGTCGCCGATGGTGCCGTCGGCGAAGTAGTACCCCCCCGCGCGGGCACCCCCACCGAACACGATGTGCGCCTCGACGACGCGCCCCAACGCCCCGCCTTTCAAGATATCGACCGCGGCCCGCCTCGCCGCGTGCTCGATGCGCTGGGCGCCGGTCTGCGTCACCAACCCCGGGCGCGCGGCCACCGCCCGCGTGAGCAGGTCGAGTTCTTCGAGTTGATGGACGAGCGGCTTCTGCCCGTAGACGTGCTTCCCGCGGGCCAGGGCCAGCGTCATGATCGACGCGTGGGAGTGATCCGGCGTGGCGACGATGACGGCGTCGAACTTGTCGCCGTGCTTCTCGAAGGCCTCGCGGTAGTCGGCGCAGGTGAAGGCATCAGGGTGATCCTTGGCGGCCTGGGCCAGGGCCTTGGCGTCGACGTCGCACAGGCCGACCATCTCCGCCCGCGGGTGGGCGGCGATGGTCTTGCGGTCGTGCCCGCCTATGGTGCCGATGACCCCGATGCAGAGCACGCGCAGCGTGGTGTCGGGCCGGGCGGCGAAGAGCCGGGGCGAGGCGAGGAGCACCGCGCCCGACGCGGCGGCGTGGTGCATGAAGGTTCGACGGGAGATTCGGGTGGTGTGCATGGGCGTGCCCCTGAGAGATCGCCGCACACTCTACCCGATCGGGGGTTGGGCGTGAAACCCGGCGTGTTCCATGGTTGCAGGCTCGAATGGAGGCAGAGCCAACGCCCCGCGATTACCCAACCCGTTCGGGTTTCGGATCGCGGGCCATGAGTTGCCCGATGGCGTCGATGGGGTCCTGCCCGTCGAAAAGGACCGCGTGAACGGCGGCGGTGATGGGGATTTCGACGCGGTACTTCCGCGCAAGTTCGACCACGGCGCGCGTGGTCTGCACTCCCTCGACGACGAAGGGGATGCGGGCGAGGTAGGCGTCGAGTTTCTCGCCCTTGCCCAGCGCCTCGCCGCAGGTCCGGTTGCGGCCCTCGGGGCTGAAACAACTGGTCGCCAGGTCGCCCACGCCGGCGATGCCGAAGAAGGTGTCGGGGCTGGCGCCCATGGCGACCCCGAGGCGGGTAATCTCCGCCAGGCCGCGCGCGAGCAGGGCGCTCTTGGCGTTGTTGCCGGCCCGGAGCCCATCGACAATCCCCGCGGCGATGGCGATGACGTTCTTCATGGCGCCGGCGAGTTCCACGCCGATCAGGTCGGGGTGGGTGTAGACCCGCAGCCACGACGTGCCGAAGAGCGTCTGCACGCCGCGGGCGAAGTCGGGGTCGTCGCTGGCGGCGATCATGGCGGCGGGGAGGCAGCGTGCCAGTTCCGCGGCGATGGTCGGCCCGGAAAGCGAGCCGACTCGTCGCGGGCGCGTGTCCGGATTGTCACGCCCGGTCGCCCGAAGGACGTCCGTGATGATCTGGGTGGGCCGCAGGAGTGTGCCCGTCTCGACCCCCTTGGCGACACTGAGAACCGCCGCACCCGAGGGGACGTGCGGGGCCAGTCGCGTCCAGGTCTCACGGGTATGCTGCACAGGGACCGCCGAGACGATCAGCGATGCGCTCGCCAGAGCCGGGGCATCTTTCAGAACGACCTCGACATCGTCCGGCAGGATGAACCCGTCCAGACGCGGCGAGCGCCGTGTTTGCGCCACGCGACCGGCTTCTTCAACACTGTGCCCCCACAGCCGAACGCGGACCGGTCGCCGGATCAGCCCCGGTGGGGCGTCGCGTGACGGCTCGGGCGATGCGAGGACGCCCGCGCACACCAACCCCATCTGCCCGACGCCCAGAACCGTGACCACCGGACCATCGTGGGACGTTGTGCCGGGTGAGGATCGACCGGGTCGGGGCATGGAAGGGTGATCGGGCATGCATGATCCTGTGGAGCCAAGCCCTTGGCGGGCTGAACAACGGCCCGTCGGGGTCCGTATGGTACCGGGTTCGCCGGGAACCTATTCTTCCACCCGGCCCGTTGTTCCGCGGTCTGCGGACCGTCCCTCATACGTCAATCGACGCGCCCCACGGAGTTTCCGAGCGATGGCCAGCCCGACGCACGCCCACGATCACGCCGCCCACGATCACGCCGACGACGCCGCGGTGTGCTGCTCGCACCACGAAGTCGCCATCGAGCGGTGGATCATCTTCTACATGGTCGGCGGGATGCTGATCCTCGTGACCACGCTGTGCAACGTCTTCGGGCTGGTCGAGAACCTGATCGCCCAGATCCCCGCGATGATCGGGACCGTTCTGGTTTCGTGGCAACTCCTGCTGGAGGCCTGGAAGGAAGTTCGCGGCGGGAAGATTTCGAGTTCGTCGCTGGCGGCCTTGGCAATTCTTGCGGCGTTGGCCATCGGCGAGTACGCCACCGCCGGGTGGCTGGCCTTCATCCTGGTCGTCTTCGGGCAACTGGTCCGCCGATCGGCCAGCGGCGCCCAGCGGGCCATTGAGCAACTTGTTCGACTGACCCCGGACACGGCCCGGGTCGTCCGGGATGGGGCGGAAGTCGAGGCCCCACTCACACAGGTGAAGGTGGGCGACACGGTGCGGGTGCGTCCCGGCGAGAACCTGCCGGTGGATGGGCGGGTGACGAGCGGGCGATCGACGATCAACCAGGCGTCGCTGACGGGCGAGGCCGTGCCCGCGGAAGTCGGCCCGGGCGACCCGGTCTACGCGGGCACGACCAACCTGACGGGCGGGATTGACCTTCAGGTGACCGGGGTGCTGGGCGACACAACGATCGGCAAGGTGACGCAGTTGATCGCCCAGGCGGAGCGCAGCCGCACGCCGCGGCAGATGCTCATCGAGCAGGTCGCGCAGTTCTTCGTGCCGGTGGTGCTGAGCGTGGCGGCGATTGCCTGGTTCGTGCTCAGCCGATCGGAGAATGAAACCCTCAAGAACAGCGCGGCGGTGACGGCGGTCACGGTGCTGGTGGTGGCGTGCCCGTCGGCGCTGCTGCTGGCCAGTCCGAGCGCGATGCTGGCGGCGTTCGCGGCGGCGGCGCGCCTGGGCATCATGATCAAGACCCCGCGGGCGCTTGAAACCTCGGCCATCGTCAACGCCGTGGTCATGGACAAGACCGGCACGATCACTACCGGGCGGTTCCAGGTGACGCGGCTGGCCCCGGCCACGGGTGTGCAGGGGGCCGACCTGCTCGCCGCCGCGGTGCACGGCGAGCAGCACTCGAACCACCCGCTGGCACAGTCGATCATGACGACCGGCAAGGCCGCTCGCATCGAGCCGGACGGGAGCAAGTCGTACGAGGAGATCCACGGGCGCGGCGTGAAGGCCAAGACCAGCATCGGCGAGGTCTGCGTCGGCCGCGCTTCCTGGCTGTTGGAACTCAACCCCGCGATCAAGTCCGAGGTCGAGCAGGTCGAGGCGAAGATCGAGGGCATGACCGGCGTGCACGTGATGCGCGGCGGGCAGTACCTCGGCGCGGTGGGGTTGGAGGACACCGTCCGTGCCGGCACCAAGACGGTCGTGCAGCGCCTTCGTGAGTTGGAGGTGAAGTTCATCGCGATCTTCACGGGCGATCGGCTGAGCGTGGCGACGCGCGTGGGACAGGCCGTGGGCGTCGACGCCATCGAGGCCGAATGCCTCCCCGAAGAAAAGCACGAGCAGATGAAGGGCCTGGTGGCGTCGGGGTACCGGGTGATGATGGTGGGCGACGGGATCAACGACGGCCCGAGCCTGGCCGCGGCGGACGTGGGCGTGGCGATGGGCCTGGAAGGCTCCGACATCGCCGCGAACTCCGCGGGCGTGGCGCTCATGAACGACGACCTGGCGCGCATCCCGTTCCTGATCGAACTGGCGCGGCGGACGCGGGCGATTACGGCTCAGAACATCGTCGCCTCGGTGCTCATCGCGCTGGTGGGGCTGGTCCTCGCGGCGACCGGCACGCTGTCACGCGTGGGCGAGCTGGCCCTGCCCTTGGCGGCGTTGTACCACTTCGTGGGCGACGTGTTCGTCGTGGGCAACTCGTTCCGGCTCTTCCGGTTCGGGGAAGAGTTCGCGGACGCGGAGAAGCCCGCGGAAGGGGCCTCGGTGCGTCGTCGCGCGACGAGCGTGCGCGGGCTGGCGGGCGCTCCCGCCGCCTGATCGCTACAGGAGCGTGCCCCGCAGCACGATGCTGGCAACGCTGAAGTAGATCACCAGCCCGGTGACGTCTACCAGCGTCGCAACGAGCGGCGCCGAGATGGCCGCGGGGTCGAGCTTCAAGGCGCGCAGCGCGAAGGGGAGCATGCTGCCCATGAGCGAGCCCCAGAGCACGACGCCGACCAGCGCGAGCGCGACGGTCAATCCGACAAGCACGTAGTGCTCGCCGTAGGCCTCGCCCCACCCGATCCACCGCCACGCCAGGATGCGCACCAGCCCGATCAACGCGAGAAACAGGCCGAGGGCCAGTCCGCCGGCGAGTTCACGCCAGAAGACGCGTGTCCAATCGCGGATCTCGACCTCTTGGAGGGCCAGCGCGCGGATGATGAGCGTGGTCGCCTGCCCCCCGCTGTTCCCGCCGCTGGAGATGATGAGCGGGAGAAACAACCCCAGTACGACCGCGTGCTCCAGCTCGGAGTTGTAGTGCGTCATGGCGCTGGCGGTGAGCATCTCGCCCAGGAAGAGCGCCGCGAGCCACTTGCCGCGCTTGATGACCAGGCTCGTCAGCGGGGTCTTCATGTACGGCGCATCGAGCGCCTCGACGCCGCCCAGCCGGTGAATCTCCTCCGTGGCCTGCCGCTGCGCCACGTCGGCCACGTCGTCGCTGGTCACGATCCCGATCAGGACGCCGCGCGAATCCACGACCGGGAGCACGGCGCGGTCGTACCGCGTCATCAGCCGTACGGCCTCGGATTCGTCCTCCGTCGCCCTCAGCTTCACGTAGCTCCGGTTCATCAGGTTCTCGATGCGCTCGACGGGGTCCGCGAGCAGCAACGCCCGCAGCCGCAGGTCGTCAACCAGTTTCCCCTCCTCGTCGACGACGTAGACCACGTTGATCGTCTCCGCGTCCTTGCCGTGCCGGCGGATGTGATCCATCGCCTCGGCCACTGTCCACCCCGGCTTCACCGTCACATACCCAGGCGTCATGAGCCGCCCGACCGTGCCCGCGGGGTACCCGAGGATGGCCTGCGTAACACGCCGCGTCTCGGGCGACAGCACCGACACGACATGCCGCACCACGACCTCGGGAAGTTCGTCGAGCAGGTGCGCACGGTCGTCCGGGCTCATGGCCTCGAGCACGTCGGCGGCCTGCCGGTCGCCCAGCGCCGCGAGCAGTTTTTCCTGACGCGCGGGGTCCAGGTACGCGAACGCCGCGGCCGCGTCGTCGCGCGGCAAGACGCGGAACGCTAGTGCGACATCCTTCACGCTGAGCTCGGCCAGCGTGTCCGCAACGTCGGCGGGGTCCACCCCGTGCAGGGCCTCCCGGAGTTCCGCGTAGCGTCCGTGGGCGATCAGGTCCTCAACCTCGGGCAGGAGCAGTTGCGCCGTGGGATTCATGCGCGACAGTAGTCCCGCGCGTGTCTACAGCACCGTGCCGGACAGAATCGTGATCGCCGCCCCGAGGTAGATCAGCGTGCCACTGGCATCCATGAGCGTCGCCACCATCGGGCTGCTCGCCGCCGCGGGGTCCAGTTTCGCCCGCCGCAGCAGCAGCGGCAGCAGCGAGCCCAGCGTGGTGCCCCACATGACCACGGTGAAGATCGCGGCGGCGACGGTCGCCGCCATGCGCGGCGCGTGGTCGGGGGAGACGAACTTCGCCACGTTCACCATCGCGAAGAACTCGACGCACGCCCAGCCCATCAGCGCCAACGACCCGCCCAGCATCGCCGCGGTGAAGAACTCCTTGCGGATGATCCGCCACCAGTCGATCGGCGTGATCTCGCCCAGGGCCAGGGCACGGGTCACCAATGTGGCCGCCTGACTCCCGCTATTGCCCCCGCAACTCATGACCAGCGGCATGAAGAGCACGATGACGGCGGCCTGTTCAAGGCGTTTCTGAAAGCCCCCGAGCACGAGGATGGTGATGGTCTGCCCGACGAACAACGCCGCCAGCCACACGCCGCGCTTCTTGTACATCTCGACGTGCCCGGCCTGCATGTACGGCTCCTCGAGCGCCGCCACGCCGCCCATCTTCTGGATGTCCTCGGTCGCCTCGGCCTGGGCCACGTCGGCCACGTCGTCGCTCGTCACGATCCCCACCAGCACCCCGCGCGAATCAACCACCGGCATCGCGAACCGGTCGTAGCGGGCCATCATCCGCACGGCCTCCTCCTGCGGATCGGTCGCCTGGAGCTTCACGAAACTCCGGTTCATCTGGCTTTCCACGGTGTCGTCCGGGCTGGCCAGCAGCAATCCCCGCAGCCGCATGTCGTCGATCAGCCGTCCCTCGTTGTCGATCACGTAGATGTACGCGATGGTCTCGGCGTCCTTGCCCCACTTGCGCACGTGGTCGAGCGCCTGGGCGACACTCCAGTGCGGCCGCACGCGAACATAGTCCGGCGTCATCAGGCGTCCCACGGTGCCCTCGGGGTACCCGAGAATGGCCTGCGTGGCCTTGCGCTCCTCGGGCGACAAGGCCGCCATGACACGCTGGGCGATTTCCTCGGGGAGTTCATCGACGAGGCGGGCGCGGTCGTCGGGGCGCATCGCCTCGACCACCCGGGCCGCCCCCTCGTTGCCCAACTGCGCAATCAGGGCTTCCTGCTTCTCGGGCGAGAGGTACGCGAACGCCGCGGCGGCGTCGTCGCGCTGGAGAAAGCGGAACCCCACCGCGGCCTTATCCGGCTCGATCTCGCCGAGAATGTCCGCCACGTCCGCCGGGTGGATCGCCGCCAGCGCATCACGCAGGTCGGAATACTGACCCTCGCGGATCAGTTCCTCCACCTCGGGCAGCAGGAGTTCGGCGGTGGGCGTCATGCGTGGGGCATGATACACCGGCGTGCGATACGCCCGTGTCCTGGTTGGCTCAGTTCACGTCGATCGTGGCCTGGCCGGCAAAGTTGATCTTGATCGTCCCGCCCCAGGTGCACATGCACGTACACCCATCGTGAAGCGCCGGCATGTTCTTGATCGTCGTCTTGCTCGCCCCCGGCGTCCACGGCGACGTCGTGACTGGGATGCACGGCATGGGCGTCAGTACCCCCGCCGCCGCCGACGTCGCCGAGGCCACCGTCGGGTTCGACAATGACGAGCACACCCCGAACGGGAGAATGTTCACCATGGGCTTGTGGTCCATGATGTTCGCCGCGGGGACGTAGTTTCCCGTCACCATATTGACGGGCAGCACGAGGAGCGATGACGGAGCCGCCCCGAACGAGCACTGCGTTACCGCCCCGAGCACCACGAGTTTCGGCATGGGAGCACCCTCCGGCGGGCACCCCCGCCACGAGAAGCATACCGCGCCGCGGCGGAACGCGGAAGTCCCATTCGGCTACGGCTCGTCGTCCACCGCGTCGTTGCGCAGCGTGAGAATGTCGCGCAACTGGTCGGTCGAGAGTTCGCTGATCCACGCCTCGCCGCTGCCGATGATGTTCTCGGCCAGTTCCGTTTTGCTCTCGATCATCTGGTCGATCCGCTCCTCAAGCGTGCCCCGCACCACGAACTTGTGAACCTGCACCGTCCGCGTCTGCCCGATGCGGTAGGCCCGATCGGTGGCCTGGTTTTCCACGGCGGGGTTCCACCAGCGGTCGAAGTGGAAGACGTGCGTCGCCGCCGTCAGGTTCAATCCCACGCCCCCGGCCCGCAGGCTGAGGATGAGCACGGGGGCGGAGCCGTCGGCCTTCTGGAAGCGGTCGATGATGGCCTGCCGCTGGGGCTGCGTCGTCCCGCCGTGCATGAACAGCACGTCCTTCCCGAACTGATGGCGGATCATCGCTTCCAGCAGCGTGCCCATCTCACGGAACTGCGTGAAGACCAGGGCCTGGTCGCCTTCCGCGATCACTTCGTCGAGCATCTCGAGCATCCGGATGCACTTGCCCGAGCGCCCGGCGTCGGGGAGTTTGCCCGTGCCGTCGCCCTGGTCCTTGAGCACCAGCGACGGGTGATCGCAGATCTGTTTCAGCCTCACCAGCGCCGCGAGCACCAGCCCGCGACGTTGCATCCCGTCGGCGTGCTCCACGTCGCCCAGCGTGCGTTTGACGCACGTCTCGTACAACGCCGCCTGCTCCCCGGTCATGTGCGTGAACTCGCGGCTTTCGAGTTTCTCGGGCAGATCGGCCACGACCGTCGGGTCGCTCTTGAGCCGGCGCAGCACGAAGGGACGGATCAGCCCCTTGAGTTGCTCGGCCTTGGCGCGGTCGCGCAATCGCTCGATCGGCACCGCGAACTGCGCCCGGAACCCGCCCGATGAACCCAGGTACCCCGGGTTCAGAAAGTCCATGATCGACCACAACTCGGTCAGCCGGTTCTCCACGGGCGTGCCCGTGAGCGCCACACGCCGGTCGGCGTTGAGGGCACGCACCGCCTGGCTCTGCTTGGCCGAAGGGTTCTTGATGTACTGCGCCTCGTCGAGCACCACGCGCCCCCACTTGACGCCCCCCAGCAGGTCGCGGTCCCGGTGCGCCAGCGCGTACGTCGTCACCACCAGGTCGCTCTGTTCCACGCGCTTCACGAACTCGTCGCCCAAGCGGCGTTCGGTGCCATGGTGCACGAGCAGGCGAAGGTCCGGGCAGAAACGCTTGGTTTCGTGCATCCAGTTGCCCACCACCGACATGGGCACCAGCAGCAGCGTCGGCGGTACGGTGGCGCCCTCGCCCGCCTCGGCCTTCGCCTGCGCCCGCTCGTGCGCCAGCAGCGCCAGCAACTGCACCGTCTTGCCCAGACCCATGTCGTCGGCCAGGCACACCCCGAAGCCCAGCGTTTCCTGGAACGCCAGCCACGACAGCCCCCGCTGCTGATATGGCCTCAGCGTGCCGTGGAACGTGCCGGGCGCGTCGATCATCCGCAGTTGCCTCGACGCGGATTCGCTGTTCAGGAACGCGTTGAGCCACCCGCTGGCCTCGAGCCCGACGACGGGAATGCCCGTGCGCGAGAGATCGCTCCCGAACGCCAGGCGCAGCGCCTCGGCGAGTTTGAGTTCGCCCCCCGGATTCTCGCGGATGAACCGGATCGCCGCGTGCACATCGTCGGGGCGGATCTCGACCCACCGCCCGTTCATGCGCACCAGCGGTGTCTTCCGGGCGGCGAGTTGTTCGAACTCGTGGAGGGAGAGCGTGGTGTCACCGACCGCGATTTCCCACGTGTACCCCACCAGGGCCGACAGCCCGACCTGGGCTCGGGCGGCATTGGTCGTGCCCGGCTGGATCGGCGCGAAAGGGTCCGCCCCGCGGGATTCGAGCCGGAGTTTGGCGCCCAGGCGGGCCGCGGGCGTGTCCCACCATTCGGGCGCCTCCACGCCGAAACCCTGCTCGATGAGGAGCGGGCGTATTTCACGAAGAAACTCGTAGGCGTGGCGTGTCGTGAGCCGGAGCGCTACGGGCTGGGATTCGTCGAGGGCCTCCTCGAGCCGTGAATACAGGCGCGAGGCACGCCCGAGCTCCGCCAGCAAGAGTTCCTGCGGGCGGTCCACCCGCCGGCCCATGATGGTCGCCGACTCCCCGGGCAAGAGCCAGATGTCCGGCGCGTCGAGCACGATCGTGGGCTGCTCGACCGCCTGGAGGTGGAACGTGAGCCGCCACGCGGGATCGTCGCTCGCCGGCTCGCCCTTGCCCGCGTCCAGCCCGATCGGTTCGCCAAGGCGCAGCAAGGCCCGCCACTGCGAACTCGGGCCGCGCTCCTCGAGCACGCTCAGCCAGGCCCGCACGCGGCGGGTGATGTCCTGGCGCAGCGCCCCCGTCGCGTGGACCGCATCCGCCTCGCCCAGCAACCCGGCGAGCCACGCGACGTTCTGATCCTTCGCGGGGTCGCGTCCTTCGAGCGAATCGGCGAAGTGCTCGCGGATGAGCGTGGCCCGGCATTGTGCATCGACCGTCGCCGCGAGGAACGAGAGTGTCACCGCCGCCGGGTCGTTCCTAAGGGCGTCGTCCGCCGCCCGGGCCGACGGGGGCATCGCCCCGATCAGCGCACAGACCCGGGCCGACATCCCCGCGTCGCTCAGCCACGGCTCCCACGAGGCCCGGACCTGCCCCTGTACGAAGGACAGCATCGGCACGTAGCGCTGCTGGGCCAGCACCGCGCGCGCCAGCCGGGCGGCCTGGGCGAAGTACCGCAAGGCGGCGCCGGGCACACAGTCGCCCGTTTCGCCGAGCGCGGCCCTCGCCGCGAGCGCATCGGCCACGTCGATCACGACGGACCCGGCCTCGCTCGGGCCGAAGGACCGCGTCGGAACTTCCACCGTTTCGAGCGCCAGGCTCGCCTGTTCATCCTCACCGACCGGGTGCGGCACGCCCAAGACCCGCGCCAACGTGCTGCTGGGCGCCGGCACCCCGCCCGACGCGGGCAGCCGAAGCCGCACCGTGGACGGCTCACCGGTGAACGGCGTGAGGGTCGCCATCGCCGCGACCAACGCGGCTTCCCCCGCGAACGGGTGCCGGGGCGGGGACGCGGACTCGGGGCCGGAAGTCCGAGGCCATCGTGCGGCGTCCTCGCACCACAGGTGCAGTCGCCCGTCGGTCCAGATCGCATGAATCACTAATGGCACGAATACACAACCACCCACGAACGATTCAACCCACGCCCCGCGGGCCCCACGTCGGGCCGAACGGTCGGATGAAAGTGAGGGCGCAGGGACTCGAACCCTGGACCTACGGCTTAAAAGGCCGCTGCTCTACCAACTGAGCTACGCCCTCGCACTCGGGACCATGATGATAGGACGAGCATCGCGGATGGTCCGTTGAAAAACACCACGCCCCGCGATCGACGCGGGGCGTGGGTCCAGAACCTCGGAGGTGGTCGATCACACGATCGGGGTGCTCCGGCCCAGCGGCGTGCCGATGGTGCCGAAGCCGCCGGGGAAGGCCCGGTCGAAGTGCGTCATGTAGGCGACGATGGGCTGCGGCGACTTGATCGTCGTCGAGAACCAGTTCGTCGTCGCTCGGCGGTCGCCGGTGATGAACTGGTCGAGCTCGAGTTCCGCCACCCGGCGGGCGGGCAGGACGCGGCGGAAGGTTTCGCTGCTCGCCGGCACGCCCGTCTTGGCGGCGTAGGAAATGGTGATCTCGATGGTGAGGGCCGTATCCGTCGGGTTGAACAGCCGCAGGTGCGATTCGACGCCCGGGTGGTTGACCGTGTCCCCGGGGCGGAAGCCCTCCCCGAAACTCCACACCGTGTACGCGCGGGTGGACGCCACCGACGCGAGTTGCTGCCCGAAGGCGTTCGAGCGGGCGATGACCGTGACCGGGGTGTTGGACTCGTAGAAGATCGCGTACGCACGTCCCGTGATGAAACCCTCGAGCGTCGCCACGTCGAGGGTGCCCGTGCGGCCTGCCCCGACGGCGAGCGACGTGCGGTACGAACTCCCGTTGTCGTACATGAACGTGATGACCACGTTCGCCGCCGCCGTGGAGTTGTTGTACACCGCGATGATCTCCGCGGTGCCGTTCAGCCCGTACTGACCTTCGGGAATGACGCCGGCGGTGGCGCCCGGCACGGTGGACCCGAGCGAGCCTTCGGCGACCTTGACCGTCGGGTTGCGGTCGTAGTGCGAGAGCGCCGCGACGATGGGGATGTCCGCCGTCAATGTCACGCCGTACGTGCCCGAGGGGAGCACGAAGGGGGTTTCGCCCACGGGGCCGTTGAGCGTCTTGACGAGGTTGCTCACCCCGCCGACGACGATCCCGCCGCGGCGGAGGGCCTGGGTGTCGATCGTGCGCACGTACGCCGCCCCGTCGGTCCGGCGGAAGACCGCCGTGACCTTCCCGTTGATGTTCGAGGTGTTGTACCAGATGATGAAGTCGGAGATATTGGCGGCCTTCTGCACCATCCCGAACTCCCAGGTGGTGCTGGTCGCGCTGGTGAACGACTCGCCCACGGCGGTGTTCTTGCCGGGGATGTTGTTCGCGTCGTAGTGGCTCGACGTGGCGGCGACGGGCTTGTCCGAGCGCACCTCGATGGCGTAGGGCACGTTCGGGCGGACCATCGCCGTGTTGTTGGCGTATTGCGTCCGCGTCGTGAGCGTGATGCCCGTGCGCTCGTTGGGGCCGACGACGCGGTCGAAGAGCACCTGGTCGCGCTCGCCCCACTCGTAGCGGGCGATGATGACCACGCGCACGGCCTGGGCGTTGGGGTTGGCGATGGGCAGGAACTCGTCCGTGCCGTTGTTCGAGATGCCCTCGGGGTAGAAGACGCGGTAGGGCAGTTGCGGGACGATCGAGCCTTCGGAGAGCGTCTCCGTGGCCGGGGTGCGCGGGTTGGCCGCGAGGTGCCCGGTGCCCGTGCCGTTGTTGACCGCGGTGTAGAGGTTGTTCACCGCCGTGGGCGTCAGACCCATGAACACGAAGTAGCGGAACGAGGTCGTCGCGCCGCTGGCCAGCGTGCCGAGGTTGTAGGTCATGACCAGTTGCCCGTCGGACGAGGCGCCGTCGGGGTCGACCTGCGGCATGGCCAGCAGCAGGTTCGGATCGCGGGCCACCTGGTTGGCCCCGAGCACCATCGCGCGGGCGCGGGTGTCGGCGGACGGCGCCGCCAGGGCGACGGTCAGCCCCTGCGGGAACTGATTGGTCACATACCGGGCCGAGGCCATTTTGCCGGTGGCATCCAGGTCATTCTGCGTGGAAAGGTTGTTGTCCCCCAGCCACAGGCCCGGGTTGGGGTTGAAGCCCTCCATCCACGCCACGTTGGTCATCTGCGAGGTCGTGGTGTTCTTCAGGAACACGTCGATGGCCACGAACCCGTCGGCGGTGGCGTACGAGATGTTCCGCTCGATGGCCAGCCCGCGGTGGGCGCCCTTGGCGGCGACGCGCTGGTTGGCCGGGTCGCTCTCGTTGGTAATCGCGAACGGCACCGCGTTCGGACGGTTCGGGCTGCCGTTGGCGAAGTCGTTCCCGTTGGCGACCGCCCCGAAGAACGTCTGCGCCGTGAGCGCGTTGCCCGTCGGCTGGTTGAAGGCGTTGATCGGGAGGAACTCCAGGCCGTTGAACCGCAACCCGGTGTACGCCCCGCCGTTGAACGCGCCGAAGAAACCGTTGGTGTTCACGCCGACGTCCACCACGCTTCCGTCGAGGATCTGGCTCGGGTCGCTGACGCCCGGCGCGAGCGAAACCGCGAGTGTGTACCCGCCGGTGGTCTGCGCGGGGATGCCCGTCCCGTCGCCCACCGCGTTGGGGTTGTACAGCACGTTCGACCCTTCGGACACCGAGAGATAGAACCGCCCGGCGGTGGCGAACACGAACTCGTCGATGCGGCTGACGTTGCCCGGCGGGTTGCTCACCAGCAACGCCGTTCCCTGCTCATCAAACAGGCGCAGCGCCGAGTTGAGCAGGCCGGTGGGCGTCACCACCGCCGTCAGGCTCGACCCGATCAGCGCATCGAAGTAGAACATGTCGCGGTCGTAGACCCCGAAGCCGCCGTCGCCCAGGAACGCCGTCACCGTGCCCGTGCCCGCGCCGCCCGTGATGCCCAGCGTGCGCGCCGTGGCGATGGTGTCGTTGGACTCGAACGGCCCGAAGATGTCGTTCAGGTACGTGATGTCCAACGCCCAGTTCAGCACCTGCCCGGTGTTCAGCGGCGTGGTGTCGTTGATCTTCAGCGTCCAACGGCCCGCGGCGGACTGCCCATCGATGAAGCCCAGGGCCGTGTCGGGGCGGAACGCGCCGGCAAACGGCGCCGTGCCCGACGAGATCGGCAGCCCGGCCTCGTCGTCGAAGAGCGTGTTCGTGAAGTTGTCGCCCTCGCCACCGCGACGGTTGCTGAGGATCACTTCCGTCCCCTGGGGCGAGATCAGGCTGATGATGAGGTCGCTCGTGTACGTGTGCGTCATGCGCAGACGCACGTTGACGTCGAGAATCTGCCGCGCGTCGGCGATGTCGATGAACGACGTGGTGACGCCCTGCGTCTGCGTCGGCGCGTTGGGGGGCACCATGGTCGTCGGCCCGGCGGGCGCGTCGTAGTCCAGGAACACGTTGGTCCCCGCGGGCGGGGCCGGGCTGGGCGTGTAGAACGGGTACGTGACGATGTCGTCCGACGCCAGACGCACGTCCACCCGGAGGTTGTACACGCCGGTCGACTGGCTCGTCCCGCTCCCGGGCACCAGGGGGTTGTACCCCGCGTTCCCGAAGCCCGAGATGCCCACGTAGTACGTGCCCGCGGTGCGGACGAAGAAGTCGATGTACGAGTCCTGCCCGAAGAACTGGTCGTTCGCGGCCAACTGCACGCCGTTGGCGTCGAACAGCCGCATGTACGAGTCGAGGTTCGACCCCGCCGGCAGGCGCTGGGCGGTGATCTCCGCCGTGATCTGCCCGCCGCGCGACATGTCGATCCGGTACATGTCGACATCCAACGCGCCGAAGATGCCGTTGCCCAAGGACACACCCGCGACGTTCGCCGTGCCCGCGGTGTTGAAGGTCAGCGGGGTGGCCTCGGCCGTGCTGTCGTTGGGTTCGTTGTCGCCCGTGACGGCGACGATGCGGAAGTTGTACACGTACGGCGTGCCGCCCAGGTCGTTCCCGTTCAGGAAGTTCCCCGTCGTGTCGCGGAATCCCGCGGGCGTCAGGACCAGCTGGTACGGGTCGATCGGCAGCCGCTGCTGCACAAACCCGGTCAGGTTCAGCGTGATGACCACCTGCCGCGGGTTGCTCAGGTTGCGGATCACCGACGTGATCGGGATGTTGACATCGTCACCCGAGCCGATCACGTCGTCGGCCCCGGCGCCGGTGAGCGCGACCATCGAGGTCGACAGGAACGACGCGTCGATGTCCTTGCTGAAGTTGATCGTGATGGTGTTGCGGGGTGTCGAGGTGCCCGGGATGACCTGCGTGGCGATCGGCCCCGGATCGATCGACCGCACTACCGGCCCGTCAATCTGGATGACCTCGATGGCCCGGGCCACGTTCAGACGCCCGCCCGACCGCACGCGCCCCTGAAGGCTCGGGAGCGGGTCGGCGCTGTTGAACAGCGCCTCGCGAATTTCCACCGCCGACGCGTTGGGCTTCACCGTCTTGAGCAGCCCCACCGCCCCGGCGACCATGGGCGAGGAGAAGGACGTGCCGTCGATGTACTGATACCCGCCGCCCACGGACGTCGTGTAGATCGACGAGCCCGGCGCCGCCAGGGTGATCGACTCCGCGCCCCAGTTGCTGAAGCCCGACAGCACGTCGTTGTTGTCCGTCGACGCCACCGAGATGACCCCGGGGATGTCGAACCCCGCGGGATAGTTGATGACCGCGGGGTCGTCCGCGTCGGATGAATCGTTGCCCGCGGCGGCGACGAACGTGGCGCCCGCGGCGATGAACCGCTCGATCGCCGCACGCTCGGCCGCCAGTTGCTCCGCCGCGATGTCCTCGTAGAACGCCGGCGCGAACAGCCCGTACGAGTTGTTGCTCGCCACGATGTTGATCCCGCGACCGATCATCATCGTCGCGTAGTCGTGGGCCGCCACGATCGCGTTGGTCGCCAGGTTCCCGAAGCGGTCGGCGATCTTCAACCCCATCAGCGAGACGTTCCAGTTCACGCCCGAGACGCCCTGGGCGTTGTTGCCCACCGCGCCCACCACGCCCGCGACCGCCGTCCCGTGCCCGACCACGTCGTCGTCCGGGTTGTTGTCGTTGTCGCCGAAGTCCCACCCGAAGATGTCGTCGACAAAGCCGTTCCCGTCGTCGTCGATGCCGTTGCCCGGAACCTCGCCGGGGTTGCGCCACAGGTTCTGCACCAGGTCCGGGTGATTGGTATCGATGCCCGTGTCGATGATGGCGATCACGTTGTCGCGCGTGCCGATGGTGACGTCCCACGCGGCCTGCACGTTCGCGTCGGCCCCGGCCGTCCCGAAGCCCAGCCCTTGAATGAACTGTCCCGTGTTGTTCAGGGCGTACTGGTTCCCGTATTCCGTGTCGTTGGGCGTCGCCGCGACCTTGTGGATCAGGTTCGGGCCGACGGTCTTCAGCCACGGCAGGTCGCGCACCAGGTTGCTCACCACCGGCGCGAGAATCTGGTCGTTGGTCGTGAACGTCGCGTACCGGCCGCGGGCGATCACCTGAAAATCGTCCGCCTGGATGCCCAGCCGCGTCGCGACCTCGCGGGCCATCAGTTCCGCCTGGGCCGACGAGTTCATGTCGTCGAACTGCATGATGTACGAGCCGCGCATCGCCGCGACCTGCCCGCTCCCCCACGGCAGCCACACCGCCCCCATGGGGAGATCGGCGCTGAGGAACTGCCGCGGTTCACACTGCTCGAGCACACCGGCGGAAGCCCCGCGAAGATACGAAGACATGCCCCGGTATTGACGTCCGTTCGACATACGCAACTCCAGACTCGCCGCACGCCGCCCTGCGAGCGATTGCCAATCGGTTGGGTGGTGGCCTTTGCTTGGCACCGGCGCGTTCGCCCCCGCGTCCGCACGGTGCGCAGCCTCTGGGCTTTCACTGCCCTACGGGGCCCACGCCTTCCTGTTCCCCATCATGCCACGAATCGACTTGGGATTCAAGTCCGACCTTTCGGTACCGTACCAACCCCAAACCGTTTCGGGCCTCCTTTCACTCCGCCTCGGCGCCCCCGCCCGGCTGACCCGCCTCCATCGTTGGCGCGCCAACCTTCGGGAGCAACAACCCGCGGATCAACTCCGCGTGCCGTGCACTCGCCCCCATCTGCCCTCCGATCGCACGCCTTCCGCTTTCCACCACCGCGGCCCGCCGGGCAGGGTCGCTCAGCAATGCTCCCAGCACCTCGGCCAACCCCGCTCGATCCGTACAGATCAATCCCTCGCCCTCGCGAAGTACCTCAACGACCCGCTCGAAGTCACTCACGTACGGCCCCATCACCGTCGCCCGCCCCAACGCCACCGGCTCGATCGGGTCCGAGCCGAACAGATCGCCCATGAAACTCCGCCCCACCACCACCACGTCCGCCAGGCTGTACGCCCGGCGCAACTCCCCGATGCTGTCGAGCAGAAACCGATCGTGCATCCCCGCCGGCGGGCCGACGCCCCGGGTCTTCGACCGCCGCACGCACCCCGGCAAATCTCGCGCGGCCTCGTCGAACCGCTCGGGCTTCCGCGGCGCGCACAGAAGTTGCACCCCGGCGGGCACGGCCTCGCGCAGCATCGCCTCCTCACCCGGACCCGTGCTCCCCCCCACCACCAGCGGCCTCGACCGATCGATCCCCATCTCGCGCGCCAGGTCCTCCGCCCCGGGCACCGGGCCGTCCTCGATCTTCGCCGCGTCCCACTTCATCGAACCGGTGATCAGACACTTCCGCGAGTCCAGCCCCAGGGCCTGGAACCGCCCGGCGTAGTCCAGGTCCTGCACCGCGGCGAAGGCGAGTTTTTCCAGCCGTCGCCCGATGAACCGCTTGATGCGGGCGTACCCCCGGAACGACCGTTCGCTCAGCCGCCCGTTGATGATGCACGTGGGGATGCCCCGGGCCGCACATTCATCCACGAAGTTCGGCCAGACCTCCAGTTCCACCAGCGCCACCGCGTCGGGCTTCACCGCGTCGAGAAACCGCCGCACGCTCCACGAGAAGTCCAGCGGATAGCGCACGACGAACGCCTGCCCGTCGAACAACTCCTTCGCCCGGCGCAGCCCCGTGTCGGTCGTCGCGCTCACCACCACCTCGGCGTGCGGCGTCAGCAGCGGCACCAGCGTGCGCAGGGCGCTCACCTCGCCCACCGACACCGCGTGCAGCAACACCCGCGGGCGCTGCGTGGGCGGCGGGGCGATGATCTTGCCGAATCGCTCGTCCCACCCCGAGCGGCGCTTGCCCGCCCAGACCGGGGCCGTCACGACCGCGAGGGGGATGTAAGCGAAGTCCAGAGCGTTCATTTCGCGGAGGTGGGTGAGGGGATGGTTGCGTACGGGTGTGCGTGAGGGGTGCGTGTTGGTGCGACAATCGCGGGCGAACGTGGGACTCCGGTGATTCTCACCCTCTCACCTCGACATCCTCATACCCTCTCATCCTTTCAATGGGCGGGCGGGGATTCGAACCCCGAACCCTTCGCGTGTAAGGCGAATGCTCTAGCCGTTGAGCTACCCGCCCGGGCGACAAGTCTAGCGTCACGTGGAGCTCGACCACCGCATGGCGCTGACGCCGACAACGAAGCCGACCAGGCCGAAGGCCAGCAGCACGGCCCCGGGCAGGATCATGTCGGGCCATGCGTACCCGCGCCAGAGGGCGCCCTCGAGGCTGATCGTCGCCCAGGTGAACGGGCTGACCTTGCTGAAGGTCTGTACGCCCGCGGGAAGGATGAACAGAGGGATCGTTCCGCCGCCGATCATCGCGAGGATGAGCACCACCGCACGCCCCAGGCCCTGGGCGGCCCCCTCGGTGCGCGCGAGGCCCGCGAGGAGCATCATCAGGCCCGTGAAGGCGAAACTGGTGAGCACGACGACCAGGAGCATCACGCCCCAGTCGGGCACGCGGACCTTGAAGGGGCCGATGGCCAGCAGCAGGAGCAGGCATTGCACGAGCAGGCACGCGAGGAAGCACGCCAGCGCCTTGCCCGCGAGGATCGCGCCCTTGCCGATCGGCGCGACGGTGAGCCGCAGGAGCGTGCCCGCGGCCCGCTCGCCCGCGAGCGACACGGCGAAGGCCATCACGCAGCCAAGGAGGCCCCAGACCACGCCCTGCGGGAACGAGACGGCGTAACTGCTCGTGGGCATGGCCCGCCCCGCGGTGGTGAACTCGAGTTTCTCGACGGTGACCTGGATGGGCTTCCACCCGTTGAAGCCGCCCTGGGCGTTCGCCCCGTCCGGCGCGGCGGCCAGCCCGCCCTGGGCCTTGGTGATGCTGTCGAACATGTCGAACAACAGCGCCTTCTGCGCGGGGTCGATGGCGTCGCTCTGGTCAAGGGCCGCGCGCGAGTTGTCGAGACTCTTGCGCATCGCGGCGGGGTCGGTGAACGCCCCCTGCATCCGCCGGAAGGCCAGTTCGTTGAGTTTCCCCGTGAGCAACCCGCCCTCGGCCCCGCGCGTGGGGTCGACGTACGCCCGCACTTCGAGCGTCTTGCCCGCGAAGAGCGCCCCCGCGGCCTCGTCGAACCCTTCGGGGATCACCACGCACGCGCCGACTTTCTTCTTCTTCACCAGCGCCTCGCCCTCGGCCTGCGTCGCGGCGAGGGTCACTTCCAGCGCGGCGTCGGCCTGGAGATCGGCGAGGAAGGCCCGCGACTCCGGCCCGCCCGAGAGATCGACCACGGCGATGGGGAGTTGGCCCACCCCCTCGCCCCCCGAACCGTACATCCCGCTGAAGACATACCCGAAGAACACGGCCAGCGCGAGCGGAAAGACGAACGTGAAGAAGGCGTTGGCGCGGTCACGCAACAGCAGTTTCAGGTCCTTCAAGGCAAGGGCGACGATCGCGTTCATGCGGCGGCTCCCATCAATCGCGCAGGCGGCGCCCGGTCATGGCGAGGAAGACGGACTCGAGATCGGGGCGGTCGATGCGCACGCCGCGGAGCGTGCCCCCCGCCGCGGCGGCCTTGGCGACGACCACCATCGGGTCGTCGGACTCGACGCGCTCGGCGCCGTCGTCACGCTCGATCGTCACGACGGCCTTACCTCCATGACGCGCGATGAGTTCGTCGACCGTCCCCACGCCCAGCAGCCGCCCCTTGTCGATGATGCCCACGCGCGTGCAGAGTTTCTGCGCCTCTTCCATGTAGTGGGTCGTGTAGACGATGGTGCGGCCCTGCGAGGCGAGCAGGCGCACGAGGTCGAGGATGTTGTTGCGCGATTGCGGATCGACCCCCGCCGTCGGCTCGTCGAGCAGGACCAAGGCCGGGTCGTGCACCAGGGCGGCGGCGAGATTCAGGCGACGCTGCATGCCCCCGGAATAGGTCTTGACGCGGTCGCGGCGACGATCACCCAGACCGACCATGGCGAGGACCGTGTCCACACGACCCTTCAGCGCCGAGCCGCGCAGTCCGTAGAGCCGGCCGAAGAACCGCAGGTTCTCCTCGGCGGTCAGGTCGTGGTAGAGGGCGAGGGCCTGTGGGGCGATGCCCAGGACGCGCCGGGACGAGGGGGACGTGGGCGAACCGTGCCCGGTAATCTCGACGCGGCCCGAATCAGGCGCGGTCAGCCCGACGGCCATGGCCAGTGTGGTGCTCTTGCCCGCGCCGTTGGGCCCGAGCAGCCCGAAGACTTCGCCCGGCCTGATCTCGATGGACACGCCGTCAACCGCGCGCAGCGCGCCGAACGTCTTGACGAGGTTTTCCAGGCGGAGCATGGGCGGAACACTACCAGATATTCCGCCGGAGGGCGCAGGAGCCGTGGCGAGACTCCCGCATGCGTCATGGCCAGTTGGATTGATGCGCGCGGCGTCGAGCGGGAGACCGCCGCGGAACCTCGACTCCAACGGATAACGCCGGGAGACTGTCCGGGTGATACGCCGCCCCGTCCGACGCCGGGATGCCACCAAGATTGGGGTGACGGCTCATCCGCAAATCCTGACCATGGCATATGTTCAATGGTTTCGTGGGATTTCATGGGAGTTCGGCGTACACGCGACGCCTGTAACGACTGCGCCGGTACGAGTTCGTGAGTTTCGCATCGATTCCCTTGCTCCTCGGTCGATCATGGAGCATGGTGAACGTGCCATGACCCGCTATCCAGACTGGAATCCATTCCTGCACGATGAACCGCCGCCGGAGAATACCAACGCCCGGCGGCACGGGCGGCTGATGTGTCAAGATATTGGGTGTTCTCTGGGCACCGTGCTCGACCTTTCCGCGGGTGGCGTTCGAATCCGATGCAACCAGGGCGCCCCGACAACCGGCGAGATCATCGGCGTCATACTCTCGGCCTTCGAGCAGGACATGACCTTGACGTGCGTGGTGCGCTGGGTACGACGGGCCGGGCTCTTCCGGCGTGAGGCCGGGCTGGAGTTCATGGACCTGACCCCTGAGCAGCGCCGTGTTCTGACGAACCTGGCCCGGGCGTGCGCTCACAACGAAACGGTCCGGTACCGCCGCACCGACGCGGCCTGATCACGCCGGAACGCTCCGCCCGATCGGGCGTCAGACCCTCATAGACTCCTGTCACGAAGCCGCAACCCGCGTCCCCGGGTTTCCGTACACCGGCTCACCACGGAGAGTCCCCATGCGCGGTCGCCGACTTGCCCTCGTGCTCGTTCTGGCCATTCTCGGAGGCGTTACCGCCGACACGGCCTCGGCGCAGGTAAAGCCCGAGGCCCGCGTGCCCAAGGGGGCCGAGGTCGATCTGCGGCCTCGCTTCACCAAGGGACAGGAAGTTCGACTGAAAATGACCCTCGACAGCAAGGGGATGGGCGCCGCCGAGGGAGAGGACGGCGGCACGAGCACCAAACAGGAAATCGGGCTGTTGCTTCGGTGCACGGGGGTGGACCCGGAAAAGGGGTACACGCTCGACCTGGTGTACGAGTCGTTCAAAGCGACGATCAGGAACGGCGTGGCCGACGTGGAGTTCGACAGCACGAAGCCCGCCACGCCCGACGACCCCTTCGACGCGGTCCTGCGGTCGCTGGTCGGGCTGACACAGACCGTGGTCATGGACAAGCACGGGGAGATCACGAGCGTGTCAGGGGGGGAGGCGCTCCGCGGGCTGGCGGGGGGCCTGGGCGCGTCGTTCGGGGCGGCGGACGTCTTCAAGTCCATCTTCGGACCGATCACCACGACGAAGAAGGGCCAGGGCAAGGCCTCGGTCGGCGAATCATGGACGACCCAGAGCAGCCTCGAAGGGCTGATGGGCACGACGCGGATCGAGATGACGCACACGATCGCCTCGAGCAGCGGCGGACGGGCGACCATCACCTCGGTGGGCAAAGTGCTGCTCGACCCTTCGTCAGGCCAGGGGACGATGCCGCCGGTGCGGATCAGCGACTCGACCATCACGGGGAAAACCGTGTGGGACCTTGAAGGCGGGATGCTGGTGGAGAGTGATTCCCGCCAGCGCCTCAGCGTGCAGGTCCGCCGCGACGGAAAGGCGGAGAACACGACGCAGGAAATGAACGTCAAGGTCACGCGCGTGAAGTAGCGGGCGTGGCGCCCAGCACGGCACGGCAGGCGGCCAGGGCACGGTCCATCCCCGCCCGGTCCACGTCGAGGTGCGTCACCGCGCGAAACTGGCGCGGCCCGGTGGCGAGCACGCGCACCCCCGCGGCTTCGAGCCGGGTCACCAGCCCCGCCGCGTCGAGGGGCGCGTCGGGCGTCAGGTCCACGTACACGATGTTCGTCTCGACTCCCCGGCCCCGATGCTCGCCGGCGAGCGCCAAGCCGGGCACTTCGGCGAGGCCCCGGGCCAGGTAGGCCGCGTTCGCGTGGTCGTCGGCGAGGCGCGCGACGTGGTGATCCATCGCATGCAGGGCGGCGGCGGCGAGCAGGCCGCTCTGGCGCATCCCCCCGCCGAACATCTTGCGGAAGCGCCGGGCACGGGCGATGGTGGCGGCGTCGCCCGCCAAGGCCGAGCCGACGGGTGCCCCAAGGCCCTTGCTGAAGCAGCAGGACACCGTGTCGAACAGGGCGGCGTAATCCTTCAGCGGCACGCCGGCGGCCACGTGGGCGTTCCAGAGGCGCGCCCCGTCGAGGTGCAGGCGCAGGCCGTGCTCGCGCGAGGCGGCGGCGACGGCGCGGAGGTCGTCGAGCGCCCAGACCGATCCTCCCCCGCGATTCTGGGTGTTCTCGACGACGACGAGTTTGGAGATGGGGAAGTGGTCATTGCGCGCGCGGACGGCGCCGCGCACGTCGTCGGCGGTGAACTGCCCGCGCGAACCCCGCAGGCACCTTACCAGGCACCCCGAGAGGGCCGCAGGGGCGCCGCCCTCGTAGAGCACCACGTGGCTGCTCTCGTGCGCGATGATCTCGTCGCCCGGCTCGGTGTGAGCGCGGATGGCCGCCTGGTTGGCCATCGTGCCCGAGGGAACGAACACGGCGGCCTGCTTGCCGAGCAGCAAGGCGAATCGCGCCTCGAGGGTTTTCACCGTCGGATCATCGCCCAGCACGTCGTCGCCCAGCGGGGCGCGCATCATGGCCTCGCGCATGGCGGGCGTGGGGCGCGTCACGGTATCGCTGCGAAGATCAACGGTCGTTTCGGGCATGCCCGAAGTGTACGGGAGGGTACGCGTCTCCCTAGAACGGGCCGGAAGGCGACACGGGGGCGGCGGGCGATCCTCCACGCGGACGTGCGGGGGTGAGTTGCCGGCGCAGCGTGTCCTGGAGTTCGCGCATGCGGTCGAAGGGGTCGTTCGATACGCCGGGTTCGACGATGAGCCCGGGGAGCACGACTTCCCCGCCGTAGTACGAGTCCAGTTCAAGCGTCGCCGCGGCGACGTCTTCGCTGGGACGAAGCACGACATCAACCTGATCGCTCGCGGCGAGGCCCCGGATCGAGGCGCTCACCGAGGCGCGCCCGGGCGCGCCGTCGGCGCGCGAACTCCGCGTGATGCCGTTGACCGTAATGCTGACGGCGGAGGAGAATGTCATCAGGCCGCCACGGTCAGGTCGGGGCGCGCTGTCAAGGCTGCCCAGGCGGATCTCCTCGCCGCCGAATCGCAGAAAGACATCGAAGGCCACGGGCACCGGCAGATCTTTGACCGTGAACTCGGCGGTAACGGCGCGGGGGAGGGTTCGGTCGGCGCGGGTCGCGGGGCTCGCGGCGTCGATGCGGACCGAGACCGGTCCGAGGGCCTTGGCGAGGGCGGCGTCGGCGTCGGGGCTGGGCGCTTGGGCCGTGGCAACGGGTTGATCGTCGGGGACCACTTCGACGTCAACGCCAAGACTGACGCGGGTGGATTCGTTCGCGGGGCCGCCGGACAGTAACCGTCCGTTGACAAGGGTCATGGCCATGCCCCCGCGCCCGCCGGGCTGCACGTCGAGATCGAGGTCGATCTCCAGGCGGTGCACGCCTGGCGTCAGGGCGCGCGGGAGTTCGAGTTTGAGGTCCTTGAGCGGGCCGCCCAGCCCGAAGACCGTGCCCGCGCGCGTGCCGTTGATCGATACAAAGCCCAGATTCGGCCCGGCGTCGTCGAATCCGCCGAGGCTCATCACGGCGAATCCGCCGAAGGGGCTGATGATCTCGGCGGGCGGAGCGTCGGCGGCTTGCGTCACAGGCGTGCCGTCGATCCGTGCGCCCACGAACGTCACCCCGGCCAGCAGGTTCGTCGTCGAGGCGACCCGGCCCGCGCCGGGCATGAGACGCACGGGCAGCACCTGACCGGCGCGGACCTTGGCCCGTGTTCGTGGCGTGAGCGCGAAGGCCTGTGTGTTGAACCGTGATTCCTGAGCCGCCGTCAAGACGCCGTCGAGTTTCGCGCGTTCGATGAGGTCGCCCCAGCCCTCGTCCCACACCACGGCGGAGTCGGCCTGCATGGCGAGCACGGCCTCGATCACCGTCTGGTATTGCGCGGGCGAGAGCGACTTGGAGAGCGCCCGGTTCAGGACCTCGGCGGCGAGTTTCGCGGTGCGCGCCCGATCGGCCCGGCGGGCCTCCCACAGAATCAACCCCAGGGGCTTGTATGCGTTGACGTCCGTCCCGGTGATGGCTGCCAACGCGACCGCGGCGATCGGGGGCAGCGGCGCCAGGGCCAGGAACGCCCCAAGCAGCGTCACGCCGACCATTCGTCGACGCGCCCCGATCCGCACGCTCTTTTCGCGCTTCAACCCCGCACCGCACTCCGGGCACGTCACACTTTCGGGGTAGATGCCGTGAAGATCAAACGCGCACTGGCGACAGACCGGGTGATCGTTGATGCGCCGCCCGCGCAGCCCCACCCACAGCATGGCCAACCCAAGCGCGAGCGACGCGAGAAGACTTATCAGCACCACGGGGAGCACGGGCAGCCTCCGATTCGAACAGCGTACCCACGACGATGCGAGCGGGCGAAGAATCCGTCAGCGGGGGGCCTTCCCCGGCCATCCGTTCGTACGAACGGGCGTTCGATGTCATCTTGGCAGCAAGACTGCCGCCATCGACGGCGATGGGATGCTTGCCCCCTTCCCCACGCACGCCCTCACCCACGCACGCCCTCACCCACGCACGCCACAACTGCGTACGGACGTGATCGTGTGGGGCGGTGGGGATCATGCTGGCACGCCGGTTGCCTTGGGTCCTCATGCCGCATCGTGCGGCACGAATAAAGCCGGATAACACAAGGAGGCATCCATGAACTGCATGATCCGCCGACAGAATTCCCTCTCGCCCGTGGCCGTGTTCGAGTCGTTCTTCAATGAGCCGTTCTTCACGTCGATGCCGACGTTGCGGGACGGGGCGGAGGCGATGGCCCTGGACATTTCCGAAACGGACACGCACGTGATCGTGCGGGCGTCGGTGCCGGGGTTCACGAAGGAGCAGGTCGAGGCCGAGGTGCACGACGGCGTGCTGAGCCTCACCGCGACGCGCGAGGAAAGCACCGAGGAGACCACCGAGCGGTACCACCGGCGCGAGCGGCGCACGAACACGCTGGCGCGGCGGGTGCAACTGCCCGCGCCGGTGCTCGAGGACCAGGCCCAGGCCGAACTGGTCAACGGCGTGCTGACGCTCCGGCTGCCCAAGCCGGCGCAGATTCAGCCGCGGAAGATCCGCATCGGATAAACGGCGATGGAGGAGAGGGTTGAATCGGGCGCGCCGCGTCGGTCACGACGCGGCGGCTTTCTTGGCGCGTGAGAATCCGATCATCTCGCGCTTCATCGAGGCGTTCAGCCACGAGAACCCGACCGCGCCGGCGACCGACACGCCCAGCGACACCCCCAACACCAAAGCCGAGGCGTTCCACCCCGCGGCCTTGAAGACTTCGTACAGCGTGACCGACACGAAGGGCGCGATCAGCCCGCGCACACCGTTGAGCGTAACGTGGGCGGCCATGTACTGGCTCGTCTCGCTCGGGGGCGCGAAGTCCACGTGCCCGAGGTGCCACGCGATCGAGCCGCCCCCGTACGCCAGCCCCATCACCATCGCGGCGACATAGAACCACGCGACCTGATGGAGCACGGCCCCGGCGACCAGCAACAGCCCGCTGAGCGCGAACACCCAACTGTGAATGGCCCGGAACTGCACGACGTGCGACCGGTCGAGCATCTTGGCCCACATGGGAATCGCGACGATCTGCATGCCCTGCTGGAGCGTGCTGGTGATGAGAATGCTGGCGAAGAAATCCTTGCCGAACTGTTCCTTGAGCGTGATGGCGAGGATGGGGTTCACCATGATGTTGGCGAACCCGAGCACCGTCATGCACCCCTGGAACTGGGCGTAGCGGCGGTCCCTGCGGAGCACGCGCCACACCGCCGCCGGCCCGTGCCACGGCTTCATGATCGGCTCACCATGGCGTTCGAGGCGGAGTTGGCGGGCCTCGCGGCGGACGCGGATGCGGCTGGTGGCAACGACGGCGAAGAGGGCGACGAACCCCGCCGCTCCCACCGCCGGGCCGTACCACCCGCGATCCACGTCGAGCAGCCGCCCCAGCAGCGCCCCGCCGATGGACACCACGATCAACTGGATGGTGGAGAATCGTCCGACGACGCGCGCCCGCATCGAGGCGGGGTAGGTCGTCCGCCACACCGTCGGGCGAATGGTGAGAATGCCCGACCAGCACGAACGGGCGATCATCGCCAGCAGCACGAGCAGGACCAGCCCCGTCGGAGTCTGCGGGAGCAGGGCGATGCCGCCCAGGGTCGCGATGACCCCGACCTGGAGCAGGTTGACGACGGGAATCTTGGGCTTGCCCTGCCCCACGCTGAGCCACGCGAAACTCAGGATGTTGGCGGCGGCGTCCATGGCGCCCAGCAAACCCACGCACAGGTTGAGCACGCGTTCGGGCACGATGCCCGAGTAGGTCTGCTTGGCGAGGACCGCGAGCACCCCGCCGTCGATCGCGGTGAGGGCCAGTGCGAAGAAGAAGGTTGACGTGAGTTCGAGGGCGTAGGTCCGGCGGGCCATGCGGGGCAGCGTGGCGGGGTGGAAGTCGGCCACGGCCCCGGGCACCGCCGCCCCGAGCACCCCCGCGATCCGTGCGCTGCGTCGGATATCCGTATCCAAGGTCGGGAACGGTACGTCACCCGGCGGGCGCATGAGGTTCGAGCGTTTTGATACGCTTCTCCAGCGTGATCTCGATCCCCGTGCTCATCGTGATACTCCTGGCCGCCGGGGTGATCTTCCTGATGATCGGGCTGCGCGGACGGCGGGTGAACGACCATCCGATCTGCACGGCGTGCGGGTTCGATCTTGATGGCCTGGTCTCGCCGGCGCGGTGCCCGGAGTGCGGGGCAGATTTGGCCGCCGCCGCGGCCGTGCGCGTGGGCGTGAGGGTGCGACGCCCCCGGCTTGCGATCGCGGGCGGCGTGATGCTGCTGGCAGGGGTGCTGGGGCTGTCGGCGGGGGTGGCGGCGTTCCTGGGCGGGCCGAACGTGCACAAGGTGACCCCGACGGGGGTGCTGCTGCTCGAGGCACGCGTGCGCACCGACGCGGGGCTGGAGGACGTGCTCAAGGAACTGCTCGACCGGGACATGAACGGGGCCTTGTCACTCGGCCAACGCGAATCACTGGCCCGCTGCGCGTTCGTGCTCCAGCAGAATCCGCGGCTGGCCTTCCCAAAGTCCGCGGCGGCGGTACTGAATGATGACACGCTCCGAGGCCTGCTTTCGCCGGGCGAACAGACCACGGCCATGGCGCAGGGGGCGTACGTGGCCCTGGCGTCGCGCCCGCACATCCGCGCGGGGAAGCCCTTGCCGATGCGGCTGGGCGCCTCGATCGACGACCGGTTTGTCGGCGCGGGGGCGCGGGGTGTGGGGTGCACGAGTGTGCTGGTCCGCGTGCTGGACGAGGCCGGGAACGAGATCGCCCGCCGGGAACACCCCGCGGGCGGCACGCTCCAGACGTTTCCCGTGTTGCAGGGTGGTGGGAAGGGAAGCGCAACATCGTACCTTCTCTCCATCCCGCTCGACGTGCCCCCAGGAACATACACGCTGGAAGCGACGACGACGGTGTACCTGACGCGGCAGGGGCGCATGTACCCCTACAAGCCCGCGGGAGATGACGTGCCGATCTCGGCCACGCACCGCGTGGCGTTGGAAGTGCTCCCGCCGAGCGAGCGTCCGGTGCGCCTGGTGGTCGATGAATCGGCCCGGGCGGCGCTGCAGAAGTCACTCTTCGCCTCGCTCCGATCCAACCCGGCCTCGGCGACGCAATCGTGGATCGGGATGGGGATCGGCATCAGCCCCGAGGCAGCCTCAGTCAAAGCCATTCTCGACGCGGTGAAGCACACCGTCGCGGGTGTGTATCGTGCCGAAGCGGTGCGCGTGAATGACGACGGCACGACCGACCCGCGCTCGATCATCCGACTCGGACCGTGCATCGTGCGGTACAAGGACGCGGGCTGGCATTTCCAGCCGCCCGGGACGATGGTGGACAACCCGCTGCCCACGGGCCTGTATCGCATCACGCTCACGCCGGACACGGACTACGCGGAGAACCTGGTCGACGACGACGTGCTGATTGATGGAGTGCTGGTCTTCGAGCGGGTGGAACTGCGCTAGTCGTACCGCGTGAAGTTACCGTCGCCGCAGATCGGTGATGATCTCGCCCGCCGCCCGGATGCCCGACAGGCACGCGCCCTCCATAAAGCCCTGCCAGGAGTAGAACGAGTCGGCGTGCTCGCCGGCGAACTTCAAACGCCCCGCGGGCTGGCCTTCCAACCCCGCGATGCTCGTGAACTGGCCCGGGGTGTAGCACGTGTACGCCCCGCGCGAGAGGGGGTTGCTCGGCCAATGCTCGCGGAAAGCCCGCACCGCGCCGCCGCCGTCCCGCACCGCCGCGACGTTTGCCCCCGGCACGATCTCGTTCAGGTCGCCCAGGAACGCCGCGACCTGATCTTGGAGCGGCTGCGCCCCGATGGCCTGGCCCCGCGTGCCGCCGGCGTAGTCCGTGAGCACGCTCGTGGCGCCGGCGGCACTCGCGTTGGTCTCCCACGTTGTTTGCACCTCGGGCAGGTCGCTGTACATCGCCCCGCTCCCGCCCACGACGCTCCACGGGCGGCCATGGAAGTTGACCATGGTCTTGGCGTTGTTCCCGTACCCGAGATCGTCGATGGCGCGGCGCTTGTCCGCGGAAAGGCCCAGGCTCGGGTCGAGGTCGAGCGTGCGGAGGACGGAGAAGGGGAGCGTCATCACGACGAAGTCCGCCGTGGCGCTCGGCCCGTCGTCGAACTCCAGCACGTACGCACCGTCCGCGGCCCGTGCAAGCCGCACCAGCCGTCGCCCGGTCAGGATCGGCCCGGGCAGCCCCGCGGCGATGCCGCTCGCGATGGCGTCGTTCCCGCCGACAAGATGAAACCGCTCGTCGCTGAAGACGCCGAACGGCTTGAAGCGGCGGCGGCGGTCGGCGTGGATGAACAACAGCAGGTTGAGGCACGACTGCTCGGCGGCTTCGAGGCCGTACTCGGCGACGTACGCCTCGTCGAGCGCGGCCCGCACCAGGGGCAGGTCGCCCGCGCGCGTCGCGAGATACTCGGCGAGGCTCACCGCGTCGAGCGCCGCGTCGGCGGGCGTGTGACGGAAGAACGTCGGCTCGTTCGAGAGGGTCCGCAGATCGGCCCGGAGGCGCGGGACGAGGCGGCGGTACTCCTCGACGATCTGCGCATCGGAGTAGGTTGTGCCGCCGAAGTGGTACAGGACGTCGCCCGCCTCGTGGCGAACATCCTCGCGGGCCAGGCCGAAGCGCACGGCGTAGTGGCGCATGGTCTGGTGCGTGGTGTCGATGAACTCGCCCCCCCGCTCGGCGACTTGGCCGGGGAAGAACCCGCGCAGCGACCAGCACCGTCCCCCGACGCGGTCGGCGGCCTCGTAGATCGTGGCTGAAAGCCCGCGACCAGCGAGGGCGTCGGCGGCGCACAACCCGGCGAGGCCCCCGCCGACGATGGCGATGCGCGGGTTGCCCCACGGCGGAGTGCCCGAGGCCGCGCGGGGCCAGGCCCCTACCGCGGCGGCCCCCGCCGCCATGCTCGTCGCGAGGAGAAACCGACGGCGGGAGAGGCCCGCGGCGTCGGACCGCGCCGCGTGCTCGAGCGCCTCGCGCGCGGACAGGGTGCGATCATGGGCGAACTCGCCGACGCGCATGGCGCGGCTGACGGCCGAAAATACCGATGAATGGGGCATGGGCGTGCTCCTCCGGGAGTGGAGTCTACCGCCCCGCCGGCGACACGCAAGCGAACTCAGCCCGCGGCCATCTTGGCGGCCTTGGCCTTCGCATCGTCGAGCGTGCCGACGTACATGAAGGCCGCCTCCGGCAGGTCGTCGCCCTCGCCGTTGCAGAGGCGCTCGAACGAGTCGATCGTCGCGTCGAGCGGGGAGTCCACGCCCTTGAAGCCGGTGAACTGCTCGGCGACGTGGAAGGGCTGGCTGAGGAACCGCTCGATCTTGCGGGCGCGGGCCACCGTCAACTTGTCTTCCTGCGAGAGTTCGTCGACGCCCAGAATGGCGATGATGTCCTGGAGGTCCTTGTACCGCTGCAGGATCGACTGAACCCGGCGCGACACCTTGTAGTGCCGCTCACCGAGGATGTCCGCCGAGAGGATGCGGCTGGTGGAAGCCAGCGGATCGACGGCGGGGTAGATGCCCTTCTCGGCGATGCCGCGGCTGAGCACCACGAACGCGTCGAGGTGGCTGAAGGCGGTGGCCGGGGCCGGGTCGGTCAGGTCGTCCGCCGGCACGTAGATGGCCTGCACGCTCGTGATGGCGCCCTTGGCCGTCGAGGTGATGCGCTCCTGCAACTCGCCCATCTCGGTCGAGAGGGTGGGCTGGTACCCCACGGCGCTGGGCATGCGGCCCAGCAGGGCCGACACTTCCGAACCCGCCTGCGTGAAGCGGAAGACGTTGTCCACAAACATCAGCGTCTCTTTACCGGAGGCGTCGCGGAACTCCTCGGCCATGGTGAGGGCGGAGAGGGCCACGCGCAAACGCGCGCCCGGCGGCTCGTTCATCTGCCCGAACACCATGGCGACCTTGTCGAGCACGTGCGCCTTCTTGCCGTCGGCGTCGGTGTACTCGGCTTCCTTCATTTCGCGCCACAGGTCGTTGCCCTCGCGGGTGCGCTCGCCGACCCCGGCGAACACCGAGTACCCGCCGAAGTTCTTGGCCACGCGGGCGATCATCTCCTGAATCACGACGGTCTTCCCGACGCCGGCGCCGCCGAACAGTCCGATCTTTCCACCGCGGACGAAGGGGCAGAGCAGGTCGATGACCTTGATGCCCGTGGCGAGGATCTCGGTGCGGGGGTTGAGTTGCGAGAACTCGGGCGGGGCCTTGTGGATGGGCGAGCGCTTGCCGGCGACGTCGGGCTTCTTATCGATGGCCCGGCCCAGCAGGTTGAACACCCGGCCCAGCACCTGCTCGCCCACCGGCACGCTCACGGGGGCGCCGGTGTCGATGGCGGGCATGCCGCGGGTCAGGCCGTCGGTCGAGCCGAGCGCCACCGCCCGCACGCGCCCGCCGCCGAGGTGCTGCTGAACCTCGCCGACGAGGTCGAGAGGCCCGGCCTTGGTCGTGGCCTTGATCTCCAGGGCGTTGTAGATGTCCGGGAGTTTGTCCTCGGGGAACTGGGCGTCGAAGGTCGAACCGATGACTTGGGTGATCGTGCCGGTCGTGGACATGCCAACCTCGCAGTGACGGCGCCCTCGCGCCTCGCCGATGCCGAACAACACCCGCCCGGGCCTGTCCCGGAATGGGGGGCGGAAGCATAGGCGACGGGCACCACGATTTCATCGTCGCGGCGTCAACGCCCGGGTCTATCACGCAGAATCCGGGCGGATGTCGTAACCCGTTCATTCTCGCTTGATCAGGGTGATTCGAGCATCCGCCACCAGGCTTCCATGGCGCCCTCGTCGAGCCGGAGGAGGGCGTCGTTTTCGAGTTTCCACATGGACTTGGTGAGCGTGCGGGCGCGGGCGATGATGCGCTTGCGGCCGTCCTCGTCGGTGCGGTGCATGAGGTTCCAGAGGGTAAGTTCGTCGGATGGGGTGGCGGCCGACGGCCTTCCGGAGTCGACATCAGCGTAAGCGTGCCACCAGCCGCGCTCACGGCTGCTGGTGATACGACTCGATGAACGCCTCCAAGTCGAAGTCGTCTACGACTGCGTCCATGTTCAGGTCGGCGACGGCTTTTTCGTTCAGCCATGCGCGAGCGAACATGTCCAGGTCGGAATCACCCACCAGGCCGTCGAAGTTCATGTCGCCCGTCGCGAGGCCTTCGCCTTCATCTTCGAACGAGTCGCTGGGTACGGGAATCGGGATGACTTGCACAAGATCAAACTCGGAATGGTGCCATCCGGGCCATTGGCCGTTGGCCATTGGCCCCTTGTGGACCACACGGATCTTCATCCGGTTCACGGGGCGTGTCTCATTGGGGTTGCCGGGGACAGGCTCCTCGGCTAACTCCGCGTAGCGGCGAGCGGAAGCGTACGGCAGCATCAATGTTCGGCGCGACGTGCCGTCGGGCGTGTTGAAGCCATGCGACAGCTCGCCTTCGCGCGTCGGCACATACACCCACTCCTCTCCGAGATAATCCCACACCAGCACGCGCTCGATGATGCCGAGGTTCTCAGAATCGCCGACGCTCTCGACATTGATCTCGTATTTAAAGTCGCCGCTCGCGAGATCGACGAACGCATCATCGTTGTCCTTCAATCGGACATCGAAGTACACCTCGATGCCCGCGAGCATTTCCCATATGTTGTCCACCTCGTTGTACGAGAACTCGCCCCGCACCGACGAGACATACTCCGCGCCCGTCGCGTCGCGCAGGGTGTACTCCAGCATCGTCTTCTCGTGCGAGTCGAACCCGTCGGGCACGTCGCCGTAGACGGACTTGATGCCGAAGACCTCGGCCGCGTAGACGCGCCGGATCAGGCTCTTGGTGGTCTGCCAGGCGTTCAGCGTGGGACTGCCGGTCTGGCCGCCGGTCCAGAAGATCAGAACCGGCACGTTCTTGGCCCGCAGCATCGCCAGCGTTGCGCGGAACGGATCTTCGTTGTCGTAGTATGAAAAGGGGTCAACATCGCCGAGGATGAGTTGCACGAGCCACGGCGCGAGCGTGTCAAAGTGCATCCCGCCGTGCGAGTTGATGATCGACTCGATGGCCAGCCGATCCAGCCGCAGCGAGTTGTCCCACCCGCACCGCCCACAACCGGCCAGTTGGCACGTCCACGCGTCGGTCTCCTCGATGCGGTAGGCGTGCGTGATGCAGGTGCCCTCGCACTGGTCGCCCGCCGGGTCCGGGTTGTACACATAGTCGCAGTCCGAGTTGCAGGTGTAGCACGAGAGTGTGGTCGGCAAGTACAGGTTCGCCTGCGAGTGGCTCTTCTGCTGCGGCAGGCCCGGGTGCCCCGCCAGTTGCAGGTACTGCAGCGGGTACAGCACGGGCGAGTTCATGCTCGCGCTGTTCTTCTGGCGCGTGCCCACCCAGCGGTCGTGCACCGTCGGCCCCAGCACGTTGTCCTTGGCCATGAGCGCGAACGATGCGCTGCGGTCGAGCCAGACGCGCGGGAAGCGATTGGAGGGCTGGTTGGCGTTGGCAAGGTCGAGGTACCACCCCGTCCAATCCTCCACGCCGTCGTAGTCGGCGTACTCGTAGTTCGAGCAGACGGTGTTCTGGCCGAAGTGCGATCGGATCACGTCGTACGCCGAGGCCGCGAACGCGGCGTCCTGGGCGGCGTACGTCGTCTGGAGAAACCAGATCAGAAATTTGCGGTTGCGGTCGTCGTCGGCGCGAGCACCCGCCAAGAGGCCGTAGGTGAGGTCGCGGATATCCGGCGGCCACTGGTCCACTCCTGCCGCCAACTGATCCGCGCGCACGGCCTCGTACATTTCGTAGTACGACAGGCCGTCGGCCGATGCGGGCATCTGCGCGTTCCAGTTACGGTCCGTGCCGGTGCGGGGCCAGTCGGTCGGCGTGGTCCACCCGGTGCTGCCGGGCACGGGCCAGCCGCGATTGCTCTCGCTCGCGGTGCCCCAGATGTTGGGGCGCGATGCGAGTTGCGAGAGCATGTAGACCGGGTTCGGCCCGCCGTACCACGTCGCAATCCACACCTCGCTATCGAACCACCATTTCCAAGTGCCGGGATGAGGCAGGGCGTACTCCGCATCATCGTAGTGCTCGGCGATGTAGGCGCAGAACGATTCCATCCACTGCGCGAGCGGGCCGCTCGATGTTGCGTTCCACAGGAACGCGTGGCGATACGCGCGGGCGCTGTGGTCGCCGTCGTTGGGGTATGAGATCGGGAAATCCGACGAATCGTCGATGCCCGGCAGCCGGTCGTCCTCGCAGAAGAATCGGTTGCTCTGCTCCCACCGCTCGTTCGCCGGGGCGTGTAGATCAGACAGCGACCAGTCATGACCGAACCCATGCAAGAACACGCTGATATTCCCCGCGTGCAGCCGCTGGGCGGTGAGTTCGGCGCGGATCTTCGCCATGAAGAGTTGCGCGGCCTCTTCGGGAATCCGCGGATCGAGAGGCGACTGCCAGAGCGGCACATGAATCTGGTACGAGACGATGCTCGCCATCTTCGGATCGATCGTGATCCCGTCGGGGTGTGGCTGCCACAGGAAACTATCTGGTATGACGCGCTCCAGCCCCGGACCTTGGGCGAACGCCGACATGCCGGGCACCACCGCGGCCAAAACCACGAGAATCGCGGGACCAACCGAGAATCGACGCATGAGCAACTCCTTGAAAGGCGCCTGCTGCACGGACGAACGGATGATGTTCGCGCAGGATACCACCGGCTCAACATGAGTGCATGTCCGGATACTTCGTGACTTTGAAATCAGCGAGGTCGGCGGCGCGCAATCGACAAGATGTACACCGCGAAGAGACCCGCAGAGGCTGGGGTGGGAATGACGACCACAAAGCCCTGCGAGGTCGAACCCGATGTGTACCCGGCGATCACGTTTCCGGATGCTGAGACGCTGGTACATTCACGAAGGTTGATCCCGGCTGGCACTGTGATCCCGTGGAATAGGAGATACGACGAGAGAAGTTCCAAACCGCGACTCTCCGTGTAGATGCTTGCCGAGAATCCGTTGAGTGAGTTCAACGAGCCCACGAGTACATTTCCGGCGTCGTTCGCAGCATACATCCTTCCGCCGCCATGGTCTGGAATCGTGCCGAGGTCAGTCGGCACGCCGCTTCGCCATACCGTTGGCGTAGACAGAAACCCTGACTGACCCACCACGACAGTGCCGTCGTGGTTCACGCCGAACGCGCTGGTGGACCTTGCTCCCGTCCCCGGCAATGCGGGCAACTCCTGCATGCCTAGCGCAGTCGTCCAGATGAACGCCTGCGTGTCGGCCCCACGGCTGATGCCCACCACGGTGCTTCCATCACGGCTCACACCCATCGACTGGCTGAAGCCGTGCTGACCGGGGCGGGTGACGCCCAACAACTGGTAGCCGCCACCCTCGGTCCAGCGGAACGCCTGCCCGATGTTGCCGGTCACGCCGAACTCGGCGCGCCCTGCGATCACCGATCCGTCATTGCTCGTGGCTACCGCCCACGAACGGTCATATCCGGACGGCACGCCCAGCGATTCGTAGGTGCCCGGTCCGCTCCAGCGGTATGCTACGAAGTTGGTTGTGAAGTTTCTGCCCGCACCCACGACCACTTGGCCATTACCGGACATGCCCGCTGTAGGCGTGAAGATCGGCAATCCCGGCTCCAGCCCGAAATCGTTCCGTAAACCCGCCGACCATGTGAAGCCGGGTGCCACGCTCGACCCGGTCCAGTACCCTGCGGCAAGAGTTCCATCCGCCGACAGGCCCGTCACACGCGAAGAACCGCCGTCCGGCCCAAGGCCCGTCAGGTAGAACGCCTGTCCGTGTGCCAAGCCCGAGAACAGGGCCACGGCCACAATCGAAACCGGGAGTCTGCGGAACGGGCACGCCATGCCTCGAATATACACCATTTTCACCAATACGCCAGGGAATGTGGGAGTTTCTGAACGGACGGGCTGCGCTTTCCTACACTCCGCGCATGAGGATTTACGAGTATCAGGGGCGTGACCTTCTGGCGTCGTACGGCGTGCCGGTTCCGGCCGGGCAGATGATCGAGTCGATCGAGGCCGCGGCGGGCGCGTTCAAGATGGTCACGGCGGGTCAAGCCTCGCCGCTGGCGGTGGTCAAGGCGCAGGTGCACGCGGGCGGGCGCGGCAAGGCAGGCTTTGTGAAACTGGTCAAGACCGCCGCGGAGGCCGAGGCCGCCGCTCGATTCATGCTCAGCAACCGCATGAAGTCGCCCCAGACCCCGCCCGAGGGGCTGGAGGTCAAGCGATTGCTCATCGCCCAGGCGGTGGACATCGCGGCGCGGCCCGGGGGCGGGGCCGAGGAGTTCTACCTCGCCGTGACGACCGACCGCGGCACGCGTCGGAACATTCTTATAGCCTCGCGCGAGGGCGGCGTGGACATCGAGCAGGTGGCGCACGACCGGCCGGAGGCGATCGCGAAGGTGCCGCTCCACCCGATCGCGGGTCTTCAGCCCTTCCAGGCCCGCGACACGGCGTATCGGCTGGGCTTCGCGGGCAAGCACGCGGGCCAAGCCGCGGACATCATGCTGAAACTCGCCCGGCTCTTCGTGGAGAAGGACTGCACGCTGGCGGAGATCAACCCGCTCGTGATCACGGCGGGGACGGGCGGCGCGCCCGGGCCGGTCATGGCGATTGACGCGAAGTTCTCGTTCGACGAGAACGCGATCTTCCGGCACAAGGACATCGCGGGGATGGACGACCCGGGCGAGCAGAACCCGCTGGAGCGGCGGGCGGCGAAGTTCGGGCTGAACTACATCGCGCTCGACGGCAGCATCGGGTGCCTCGTGAACGGCGCCGGGCTGGCGATGGCGACGATGGATGTCATCAAACTCCACGGGGGCGAGCCGGCGAACTTCCTGGACGTGGGCGGGGGCGCCACCGAGGAGGCCGTCACCGAGGCCTTCTCGATCATCCTTTCGGACCGCGCCGTGAAAGGGGTGATGGTGAACATCTTCGGCGGGATCATGAAGTGCGACATCATCGCCCAGGGCATCGTGAACGCCGCGACGAAGTTCAAGAACCCCGACGGCTCGACGGGGTTCAAGGTGCCGCTGGTGGTCCGGCTGGAGGGGACCAACGTCGAGGCCGGGCGGAAACTACTGGAAGGAGCCCGGGGCAGTCTGCCGACGCTGCAAGCGGCAACGGACCTGACGGACGCGGCGAAGAAGGTGTGCGCGGCGGTGGCGTAACGGCGCGGGGCTCGCTCAGCGGACGCCGAGTTGCGCCCGCACCTGGGCCTGCGGGAAGAACCGCCCGGGGCTGGGCGTGTCGGCGATGTCGCGGTGCAGGTAGACCCGGTCGGCGGGGATGCCGCACTCGCGCATCAGCACATCGACCAGTTGCGTGACGCGTTCGATCTGGTTCTCGGTGAACGTGCGACGGTCGCCGTTGCCCACCAGGCAGATGCCGATGGCGTTGCGGTTGAACCACTCGGCCTGCTTGCCCGCGGCGTGGGCGCCGTTGACCTGCGAGAGCCACCGTTGCCCGGCGTGGATCTGTCCGTCCCCCAGCCCGTTCCCGTTCCCGATGACGAAGTGGAACCCCAGCCCGCGCAGGCCCACGGCCCGCGCTTGCTGATCGAGGCTCTCGGGCGTCGCGGAACTGGCCCCCGTGTCATGGATGACGATGGCCTGCCACCGGCCCTTGACGATCGGCTCGGGCGTGTCGAGCACGGCCTCAACCCCGCCGCGACCGGCGAGCGCCGCCAGGGGCGGGAGTGAGAACCCGTCCGCCCCGCCGCGCGGGCCGCGGTCGAGCGCCAGCATCAGCCCCCCCACCACGGTCATCGACGCCACGAACACGCCCCACACGGCCTTGGTGCGCGACGATACCCCGGCGGAATTGGCCGAGGTGCGGCGGGGCGAACTTGAGCGGGAGCGTGAGGCCATGACGTAAGGTGGAACGATCGACGCGGGGACAAGCATCGTCGCGGTCGCGTGTAAAGGTCCACAACCCGCGACAGATTTTTCGTCAGCCTAGCACGCCGCCTCGGCGCGCAGCCGTCAGCATGCGGCTCACCACGATCTAGTCTTCAGTGCCGACCAGGACGCGCCCGCGGACATTGGGACGGTTCTCGCCCATGATGTCGCGCACCTTGGCCGGCGGGCGGCGGTCCCGGGCCGCGTCGTTGCGGTCGTACTGGCTGCGGACCTCGGTTTCCGTGAACAGTTGCTCCCCGCACCCGCCAAGACAGGCCGAGATGACCGCACAGTTCACGAGTCGGCGTAACGTGGGTGAGGTCCGCTTCATGCGACAAGAGTGTACCGCCCGCACGCAGCGAGCGGCACACCGGAGGAGAGAGAGACAACAGGAGTGGACGAAGCGCACCGATCGTGGGCCTCGCCCACGTACCTCTACGGCCTCGTGCCGAGACTGGTTCTTATCAAACGCGCATTCTCGGACGTTCCCGTAGATTCAACGCGTCGTTAGTTTGCCGTTCGTATCGAACTCAACTTCACCGCGTGTACGGAACTGGCGGATGGCCTCGTACACGGCCGCGCACACGGCGGTGGCCAGGTTCAGCGAACGCTCCCCGGGCACCATGGGCATCGAAAGCGTCCGACCATGGTGGGCCGCGAGGATCGACTCATCCAGCCCCGCGGTCTCACTGCCGAAGATCAGGGCATCGCCCGGCAAGAACTCGGCGTCGAAGAACGGCGTGGCCGCCTTGGTCGTGAAGACCCATCGCCGAGTTTTCCCATGGGCGGCCATGTATGCATCCCACGATGCGTGCTCGTGGACGGCCAGGCGCGGCCAGTAGTCCAACCCGGCGCGGCGGCAGGCCTTTTCCGACACGTCGAACCCGAGCGGATGGACCAGGTGCAGGGCGCACCCGGTGGCCACGCACGTGCGGCCGATGTTCCCGGTGTTGTTGGGAATCTCGGGGCGAACCAGCACCACGTCGAGCAAGGGCATGGTCACTTGCCCGTACGCGATCGGATGTGCTCGTCCTCGGCCTTGCGGCGGGCGATGACACCGGGGTCCACCGCGAGAATCTTGTCGAGCGCCGCTCGGCCCGCGGCGCTGTTCAGGTGCCCCCACCAGTGCATTGTCCCGTCGCTCGACACAATGAAGCCCCACGGAATCGGGAACCCGCTGCTGAGGTTTTGGTACGATTTTTTCGTCATCTCGAAGAGCGAGCCGTCGGGGTCGGCGGCGAAGGTGTGCCGCAGGCCCTTCTGCGTCACGAACTTCCTGAAACTCTCGGCGATGAACTCGGGCTTCATGTTCAGAGTCGATTGCCCGGAGTTGTCTCCCAGAGGGCTGAGGATGCCCACGACATAGGCGTCGCGCCCGAGTTGCCGCTGAAGCATTTCGAACGGGTCGATCTGGCTCAGCGTGAAGCGCGAGTCGGGGTGCCAGAAGTAGCAGACCGTGATGCGGCCCTTGCCCTGGGGCTTCATGGGAAACCATGCCGTATCGGGAATCGTGAACTTCGGCAAATCCGCGAAGGGGTCGTAGGTCTCGCCCGGAGCAACCTGCTGACGGGCGTTCTGATCCTCGGGAGGCTTGGGCCACTTGGCCGCCTTGTACACCTCCATGGACGGCTCCTCGAACGAAACCTCGGGCATGCTCGTGAGGTCCACCCCTTGGCGGAGCGCCTCGGTGCGGCGGAGTTCGATGGCCGCGGCCTCGGCCAGGCCCTTCAGCCGATCGTTCTCGCCCGCCGCCGCTTCGGTCGCTTCGGAAACCACCTTCTCGCACGCCGCCTCGACCGATTCGGTCACAATGTCGGCAAATCGCAACTGCCCTGCCCGATCGATGACGTAGAAATCAGGGTCCGAGTCCGATGCGATGGCCTTGCGGAACTCCCCGTCCTTGTCATGGGCGACGAGGAACACAGCGTCCTTGGGTTGTTCGATCTTGCCGAGGGCGGTCCACTCTTCGGCACTGTGCGCGGCCACCACGATAAGCCCATTGGGGCCATGCCGTTCGCTCATGCGCTTCGCCAGCGCGAGCGCCCGCTTGGACTGCGGGACGTAGTCGGTCCAGGTGAGGATCAGGATCGGCTTGCCCGCGGCGTCGCCGGCGGAGAGGGCCGAACCGTTCTTCCAGTCCGAAAGCTTTGCAAACGTGGAGAAATCGAACGGCTTGAGTTCGCGGGCGTCGAGTTGTTTGCGGCGTTGACCCTCGCCCTCGCGGATAATGCCGTCGCCGGATTGGGCAAAGGCCGGGGCGAACGAACAGGCCGCGATGCAGGCCGACAGCAGAAGCACCTTGGACATGCGCACAGACCTCCGAGCCGAAGCCTCGACAACCACGCGGCCCCCCGAAGGGGACGCTTCCCCACGAACACCCATGGTAGTAGGACGCCGGGATCGGCGACGGGTTCGCGCCTAATCCTCGGCCCGGCCCAGATGATGCAGGGCCACCGCGCAGGCCACGCCCACATTCAACGAGTCCACGCCCGGGGCCATGGGGATTCGGCCGAGTGTGTCGGCGGCGGCGAGCGCGGCTTTGGAGAGGCCTTCACCCTCGGTGCCAAGGAGGATGGCGAGACGGTCGTTGGGCGTGGGGCGGAGGTCGTTGATGTCGATCGAACCGGGGCCTGGCGTCATGGCGAGGACTTTGAAGCCGGCTTGTTTGATGGCCGTGATGTCGTGGGGCCAGGCGGTGAGTTTCGCGTAGGGCACGCGAAGTACATGCCCCATCGAGACGCGCACGGCCTTGCGGTACAGCGGGTCACAGCACGAGGGCGAGAGCAGGACCGCGCTGCCCGCACCGGCCAAGGCCGCGGTGTTGCGGAACACGGCCCCCACGTTCTCGGCGTTGGTCAGGCTTTCGAGGATGACCAGCGTGCGCGACGAGGCGAGGAGCGTGGTGAGGTCGATCGGGGCGGGTCGTTCGCCGCACGCGAGCACGCCGCGGTGGAACGGGAACCCGACCAGCGCATGCATGGCCGACTCGGGCAGCACGTAGGCGGGCGTGCCGTCGGGGAGGGAGTCGAGCACGTCGCGCAGGCCGTCGAGGCGTGTGGGCGTGAGCAGGACGCTGCGCACGCGGAAGCGCGAGGCGGCGATGATGCGGAGGATCGTCTCGCCCTCGGCGTTGAAGACCCCGCGACGCCCCGCGGCCTCGTCGGCGCGCAAGGCGGCGTCCTTCAGCCCGGCATAATCGGCCAGACGCGGATCGGCGGGGTCGGCGATGGGGATGATGCGTGCAGCGATGACGATTCTATTGACCAGCGATGATGTCTTGGATCGACACGAACAAAGAGAGTCAGGGAGGTAAGGCAAACCGGGGAACACTCGATGCAAGGCCCAGCAGAGCATCTGGGCTTCGAGGACAAGTCGGGTGCACAGCCGTTTGTTACACCGCCGCTAAAACCAGCCGCACGCCCCGCAGCCGCATCACCTCGTACGGTGTCATGCACTTGACGCTCACGCCGGCGCACGCGTCGGGGACCTTGATCTTCCGCTTGCTGGGCGTGGTTGCGGGCTTCTCCAGCGTCACGACGGTGTGCTGGCCCGCCAGCGCCTGCGCGACGAGGAAGGAATCGGCCACGCCGAGGAACTCGTTGTACGCCGCGGCCTGGAAGCCCGAGTTCAGCGCCCACTGGCTGATCTGCTGGAATGCCGCGCTGAAGGTGGCATCCGGACGGAGGAAGAACCCGTTGGGCAAGGTGGCCGCCCACGCGCTCAGTTCATCCTGTTGCGCGCCGATCTCGTCAGCGACCTTTTCGATCGAGCGGATCGTGCCCGTCTTGGCCTCGCGCATGAGCCAATCCCAATAGCCGGGAACAAAGTCCAGGTCGTAGAACCGGCGCTTGGCCTCGATGAAGACGCCGGTATCAAGGAGGTAGGCCATCAGACAGCCCCCCCACGCAGGTAGGCGGACATACCGAGGCGATCGCCGAGCGATTCGAGGGTCTTGGCGTTGCGGCAGCCGAGCAGGCGGAAGGCCTCGGTGAACGTGGATCGCCCCTCCCAGGTGCTGGCCAGCACGGCCTTGGCGAAGCGCTCGCTGACGCGGACGCTGGTGGTGGCGTAGTAGTTGCCGCCGCCTCCGGCGGCCTTGCGCTTGGCGAGTTCGGCCCGGAGCCGCTTGAGTTCGGCATCGAACGCGGCCTGGAAGGCGTCGCGCGTCAGGCCGCCCGCATCGAGCATGCGGCGGAGGATCACCAGCGTGCTGACCTTGTACTGCCTGCTGAGGCGCTGCATCTCCGACCGCAGGTCCGCGCGGCGGCTGTAGGCCTGACGGAAGCCATCGAGCGGGACGAGCATCTCCGCGGCGACGGCGTTGCACCAGCGCTCGACCGATGCACGTTGCGGCAACGACGAGGCGGGGGTGACATCCGAGACGCCCGACTCACCAAGCCAGAGGTGGGCCAGTTCGTGGGCGAGCGTGAACATCTGGCCCGATTTGGTGTCGGTGCCGTTGATGAAGATGAGCGGGGCACGGTCGTCGCTCAGGGCGAAGCCGCGAAACTCGGCGGTGTCGAGCGGGCGGTGGGAGTTGTGCCCGACGATGCCGCTGATCATGACGAGGATGCCCGCCTGGTCGGCGGCGTCGATCATCATGCGGAGGGCGTCGAGAAAGGTGGTGGCCTCGGCCCGGGCGTCGAGGTCAAAGCCGACGGCCTGGCGGATGCGTGCGGCGGTGGCGACGACGTCGCTCTGCACGGTGGCGGAGCCGATGAAGTCCAGCGGCGGTTCGCCCAGGATGAGGGCGTTCTGGCGGTACCAATCCTGGCGCTGCTGGCAGAGGTAGATCGTGTCGAGCAGGTCGGGGGATGGGTGCTGGACCCGTTCGCTGCCGACGGTGCGGAAGTCCGGGATCGGGATCGTCTCGACCGGCGGCTCCGGCAGGAAGAAGAAGCCGATGGGCGTGTGAGTCGCCTTGGCGAAGTCCTCCAACTGCTTGAACGTGGGAGCCTTCTCGCCGGCCAGCCAGTCCGTGAATCCGGCAAATTTCTCGGCCAGCGCAGACTCCGGCTTGCCCGCGCGCTCGCAGGCCCAGCGTAAGAGCTCGGGTTTGACCTGCACTCGAATCAACTTGCCCTCGCTCAGTCTATCACGTCAGGTGATCGCAGATCCTGTGGTGCCTCGAAAACTCCTGCCGAGTGCCCATCCGACCCGCATGTCCGGGTTTGAAGCCGCACACCCGATCGCGTCGATGAGGTTCCGATGGGACTTGAAGTTTGGCAGGCGGTGGTGCTGGGGCTGGTGGAGGGGATTACCGAGTACCTTCCCATCAGCAGCACGGGGCATCTGATCCTGGCGTCGAGCCTGATGGGGCTGGATACGCCCGAGCGCAAGGCCGCGGTCGATGCGTTCAACATCGTGGTGCAGGGCGGGGCCATTCTCGCGGTGGTGACGCTCTACTGGCCCTCGTGCCTGCGGATGCTGCGTGGCCTGCTGGGGAAGGACCCCGGGGGGTTCAAACTGCTGGTGATGTTGGTGACGGCGTTCGTCCCGTCGGCGGTGCTGGGCGTGCTGCTCAAGAGCACGATCGAGAAGCACCTGTTCCACGCCGTGCCCGTGCTCGCGGCGATCGTGGCCGGGGGCGTGTTCATGATCGTGCTGGACTGGCGGCAGCGCGGGCGGCTAGGGCGGACGAAGTCGTCGCTGGGCGAGAAGACCATCGATGACCTGACGCTGACCGACGCGCTGGTGATCGGGCTGCTCCAGTGCCTGGCGATGTGGCCGGGCACCAGCCGCTCGATGATGACCATCACCGGGGGGATGATCGTGGGGCTGCGCCCGAAAGCCGCGGCGGAGTTCTCGTTTTTGCTCGGGCTGCCGACGCTCACCGCGGCCTCGCTGTACACGCTCGCGAAAGACCTGCACCACGCCCACGACACCGGCGGGCAGAGCTTCTACCAGGTGCTGGGGCTGATGCCGACGCTGGTGGGGCTGGTGGTGGCGGCGGTGTCGGCGGGGGCGGCGGTGAAGTTTCTCGTCGCGTTCCTTTCCAAGCATGGGCTTGGGGTGTTCGGGTGGTACCGGCTGGTGCTGGCGGCGGTGCTGATGGCCCTGATGGCCGCGGGGGTGGTGACGCTCAGGCCGCACGGGTCGACGGACCCGAACCAAACTCAGCGGACGATTCAACCGATGAAGTGGGAGCGCCCGCCCACGCCATGAAGACATCGTTTCCCAAGAGCGCCATCCGAGCCGTCCTGCTGGAGGGGATTCACCCCGCGGGGGCGGCGATGCTGCGCGAGGAAGGGTTCCAGGTCGAATCGCTGCCGGCGTCGCCCGACGAGGCGAAACTGGCGAAACTCCTCGCCGGGGCGCACCTGGTGGGGGTCCGGTCCAAGACCGACCTGCCCGCAACGATGCTCGACCGGGGGGAGAAACTCCTGGCGGTGGGGTGCTTCTGCATCGGGACGAACCAGGTGGACCTGCCGCACGCGGCCCGGCGGGGGGTGCCGGTCTTCAACTCGCCCTTCTCGAACACGCGGAGCGTGGCGGAACTCACCATCGCCGAGGTGATCGGGCTGCACCGGCGGCTGGTGGAGAAGAGCGATCTGCTGCACCGCGGGGTGTGGGACAAGTCGGCGGCGGGGGCGCACGAGGTCCGCGGGCGGACGATCGGCATCGTGGGGTACGGGCACATCGGGTCGCAGGTGAGCGTGCTGGCCGAGGCGCTGGGCATGCGGGTGATTTTCCACGACATCGTGGCGAAGATGCCCTTGGGCAACGCGCGGGCGGTGAAGTCGCTCCACGACCTGCTGAAGGACGCGGACGTGGTGACGCTGCACGTGCCCGCGACGCCGCAGACCAAGGGGCTGATCGGCGCGGGCCAACTGAAGCGGATGAAGCCCGGGGCGATGCTGATCAACAACGCGCGGGGGAACGTGGTGGACGTGGACGCGCTGGCCGAGGCGCTGCGCGAGGGGCGGCTGGGCGGGGCAGCGCTCGACGTGTTTCCGATCGAACCGGCGGGGAAGGGCGAAGGGTTCGAGAGTCCGCTGCGCGGGCTGGGGAATGTGATCCTCACCCCGCACGTGGGCGGGAGCACGGAAGAGGCCCAGGCTTCAATCGCGGAGGACGTGGCCGCGAAGTTCATCAAGTTCGTGAACGTGGGGACAACGACCGGCGCGGTGAACGTGCCCGAGGTCGAGCTGCCCGAGCAGCAGGCGGCGGACGCGTCGCGGAGCGGCGGACGAACCAGGCCGCACCGCATCCTGCACTTTCACCGCAACGTGCCCGGCGTGCTCTCGAAAATGCACGCGATGATCTCGGACCTCGGCGTGAACGTCTCGGCGGAGTATCTGCGCACGAAGGACGACGTGGGCTACGTCGTGCTCGACGTGGACCCGACCGACGGGGCCAAGGTGCTCGAGCGGCTGCGGAGCGTGCCGGAAACCATCCGCGTGCGAATGCTGTGGTAAAGAGTGAATGGCGGTGGCAGTGTTGCGGGTCGCTGTTCTGCCCACGCCCCGGCCCCTTCCCTCCGGGAGGGGGTGGGCTAATGCCGCAGCGCCGCGATGATGCGGTCGGCGTTGCGGTCCTCGTAGTACTGATTGACCACGAGCACGGCGTGGAGCGCCCCCGGCAGCCAGAAGCAGAGCGTGAGCAGCAGGTTCAGGATGGCCTGGAGGGGCTTCCCGCAACTGAGCACGGCGAGCGGGGGCAGCAGGATGGCGAGCAGGAACCGCATGGCAAACCTCCCGCCCATGGTTCCGGAAGTGGGCGTGAGACTTTCACATCCGTGAGTCGGTCAGGTGGAGACTGGTACCGGAACGTTCATGAACCGCTTCCGGATGAGCACGATTTCCCGTAGACACCGTTCAAACCGGGAACGCCGGAAGCACCGCCGCCCGAGGCTCCGGCGCTTCCATCCGGCCCTTTGGGGTTTCCGCCCGCACTCCCGCCATTCCCGCCCTTTCCGCCTTCCCCACCTCGGCCACCCTGATAGCCCCCGGCCGCGCCACCCGTGCCTCCGGCGCCAATGCCCGGTGATCCATCCCCGCCCGCGCCGCCGTTACCTCCATCGCCGCCGTATCCCGACCCACCCGCGCCGCCGCCGCCACCGGCTCCTCCAGAGTTGCCGGGTCCCAAGCCCGCTCCGCCTGCACCGCCGTTGCCCCCCTCGCCGCCGATGCCGAGGGCGCCGGACCCGCCCTTTCCTCCGTTTTTTCCATTGGCGACTGGGCTACAGCACGTTGTGGCAGCACTGCCGTGCCCACCATCGCCGCCGTACCCCGCACCTCCGGCGCCACCCGTACCACCTGATCCACCGATGCCGCCGCCGGGCAGGGTTGCATTGCCCCCATTGCCCCCGACACCGCCGGGTCCGCCCGTCGCGGCAGCCCCATGTCCGCCGTCGTATCCCGAGGAGCACGGATGTGTCACGGGGGCTCCATTCGCGCCCGAAGTCCCGAAGATCACATCGCCCTCGTCACCACCATCGCCCGGCGGCCCGTCTGCACGGTCGCCGTACCCACCCGCGACCGGCATCACGGGCGCCGCGGCGTACGGTGCAATGCGAGCATCACCACCTCGACCGCCGCGCCCACCATGTCCGGCGGTTCTCGTCTTGTCGGACGCATGACCCGTGCCGCCGTTGCCGCCACGACCACCGAGGATCTCGACATTCTTGTTCGCATGATGCGTCCGAAGGTGCCCGAAGACGGAAACTTCACCGCCACGGCCGCCATCCCCACCGCCGGGCGCTCCATTCCCGCCCGGGGCGCCTTGAAGGCAGGCGATCCCGTCAAGAACCACCACCGGCGCGACCAGGGTCACACTCCCGGCATGACCTCCGGCACCGCCGGCCACGTCCGGGGTGGTTCCTTCGCCAGCCATGAGTTCTCCGGCGACGAGGACGCCTACGTGGGATCGAAGTTGGATGGAGACTCCCGACGTCTGCCCCGGGATGGGCACCCCGATGACCCGGCCGCGAATATGAATGCCCCGTTGCGCGACAATGGTCAGATCATCTGTGACGATGTACGTCTCGTTCTCGGCTACGACAAACCGATCGACATGGTGTACGCCGGAGATTGTCTGAACAGAGACGCCCGGCCGTTGCTCGATCCCTTGCCCAAGGGCCTTGCTCTGACAGGCGCACACCGCCGCCATGAAGAACACACTCGACACCAAGGCAGAGTTGAATCGCATGGGAATGCTCCAGCAATCGATCGAATCGATGCGTTCCGCCGAAGATACCACTCGTTTCGGTGGCGTCAAGTAGTTTCCTGTGTAACGGTCATTATCACTACGATTGGCCCATGAGAAATCGCACACAATCCGGCTGCATGGCGCTCCTGAAGGCTCCAACACCGTCCGATAGCCTATTGCGCCGGGTGATAAGGCTGGAAACCTCGACGCCGCCGCGGGCGAGCAAGTCAACTCCGTCGCGGAGGTTGCCCCATCCAGCGCCGACGACGTGGAGTTCGTTGCACACGACCGGGGCGAGATCGGCCCCGGCGGGCCTGGATGCCAACCCGGCGAGCGGAACGAGGGCCGGCGCATTGCGGGTGATGATGACCCCGCGTGGGCGGGCCAGGTGCATCGCCAGATCCATCCCCGCGGGGGTGTTCGAACAATCGACGACGATGTCCTGATCGCGGCGCTGGCCGACTTCGGAGACGTGGCGGTGCTTGATCCCCCATTTCTCGCAGCGCGTGAAGCGTGCGGGTGTTTCGCCCAGCAGGCGGACCGAGGCGTTCAGCGCCGCGAGCACCTGGGCCGTCACCAGTCCTTCGGCCCCGTCCCCCAGCACGGTGACGAAGGGCTTGCCCTCGATGCGCGCGACGCGGGCGGCGTGAACGGCGGCGGCGACCACGCCGGCGAAGAGCGCGGCGTCGTCGGCGAGCGCCTTGGGAACCTCGACCAGGTTGGCCGCGGGGATCGTGAACCGCTCGGCGAAGCATCCGTCGCGGCGGTGCAGGCCCATGACGGTGCGGGCCTGGCACTGCGGAGAGAGGCCCCGCGCACACAGATTACACCCGCCGCACGACACCCAGGGGGTGAAAACGACTCGCTTGCCTTCCCACTTCGCGCGCGTGTCGGCGTCGGCGTTGACGCGTTCGACCACGCCGACGCCCTCGTGGCCCATGACGCCGGTGAACACGACCCGCCCGGCGAGCACGGCAAGGTCCGGCGGGGCGATGCCCATCAGCGTCGGTCGTACCAGGGCCTCGCCCGGCGCGGGGGCGGGGTCGGGGCGTTCATCGAGCCTGGCCGACCCGCTGTCGAAGACGATGGCCTTCACGAACGACCTCCCGACGGGCGCGCACGAACCGCCCGGTGGAGTATCGGACGAATAAGGGGGCGACTTGCCGGCGGCTTACTTGCCGGCGGTGAAATCGGGGTTGACCCCGACGGGCAGCCCGGTGGGTTCGTTGGGCGGCGGGGGAATGAGCGGGATGTACTCGTACCAGCGCTTGCGGCGGGAGAAGGCGGGGTAGAGGTACGCCACGCGGGCGGCGAAGAGCGTGTCGGTGGCGTTGTACCAGCGCTGCCACTCGGCCCGGTCGTACCCGAAGTCCTGCCCGGTGAGGGTGCGGAGAGATGAGAGGGCCGAAGCGTTGACGGCGAGGCTTTCGTCGGCCATGGCGGCGATGAGTTGCTCGACAACGCGGGCCTGGGCGTACTGCCCCAGGGCCAGGGCGGCCTGGACGCGCACGGGGGTCTCGTCCTCGCGGTCGCGGCGCATGGCGTTCATCAGCGGCTCGACGGCCTCGGGGGTATGGAGGCGCTGGAGCGCCCGGGCGGCTTCTTCACGCACCGAGGGATCCTCGTCGGTGAGGCGCGCGATGAGGAGGGGCGCGTGGTCGGCCCGCCCGTGGAGGCCCAGGGCGCGTGCCGACGCCGCCCGCACGCCCGGATCGGCGTCGGTGATGCCCCGTGCGAAGAGGTCGAGGTAGAGCGGATCGCCCGCGAAGCGCTGCTTGGCGAGGATGAGCGTGCCGCGGTAGCGCCGGTCGGCATCGTGCTTGTCGAGAGCCATGTCGACGGCCTCGGAGGGCGTCGGGTCGGCAAAGGTCTGGAGCACGCTGGTGGCGCCGGGGCGCAGGCCCAGCGGGTTGGCCGAACACGCCACGAGCAGGAGCAGCCCGGCGGCGGCGAGAAGACGGGGGAGGATCATGAGGCGGAGTATAAGCAAATCCGACCCGCGTTATCCCTTCGTGATCCGCCAGCACCGGTGGATGCGCCGGTTGCGGTACTCCGGCGGCACGGTCTGCGTGCTGATCTCGCGGATGCTCGCCCCCGCGGCGGCGAGGGCGGCCTCGTCCATCTTGAATCGCCGGTAGTTGGTCGAGAAGTACACCGTCCCGCCGGGCGCCATGAGCGCGAGTGTGCGCGTGAGCAGTTCGGTGTGATCCTCGGCCACGTCCCAGTCCTCCTCGGTAGCCTTGCTGCGGCTGTACGTCGGCGGATCGACCACGGCGAGGTCGTAGTGCGCCCCCGGCGGGTGGTCGCGGAGGAACTCCAGCACGTCGCCGCGCACGAAGCGATGCCGAGTCCCGGCGAGGGAGTTGTGCGCCAGGTTCCGCTTCGCCCAGTCGAGGTAGGTGTTCGACAGATCGACGCTGGTGGTCGATTCGGCGCCGCCCGCGGCGGCGTAGACGGTGAACGCGCCGGTGTAGCAGAACAGGTTGAGAAATCGCTCGTTACGGGCCTGTTCACGGACCATGGTCCGCGTCAGGCGGTGGTCGAGGAACAGCCCCGTGTCGATATAGTCGCGGAGATTCACCTCGAAGGTCAGCCCGCCCTCGTGGACCAGGACGGCATGCCCGGTGTGCTCGACCTTCTCGTGCTGCGTGAAGTCGCGCTGGCGGTGCTTCTCTTTCGTGAAGATCTGGTCCGGGGCGATGCCGGTGGCGGCGGCGATCTCGCGCTTGACCGCGTCCCACCAGTCGGCCTGCTGGGCCGGGGTGCGGCTGTGCTCGCGCTCGTACTCGGCGACGTGCGCCCGGCCTTCGTACAGATCGATAATGAGCGGCACGTCGACCTGGTCACGCTCGTACACGCGGTAGCACGTGATGCCCCGCGACGGGTACCGGCGGAGGTGGCGCACGTTCTTCGTCAGGCACGCGCCGAACTCGCGGACCTCGCGTGCGTCGCGGTCACGCAGGCCGCCGAAAGCGGGCGACGGTTGTAATCGCGGAGGCCGCGTCGAGCGCCCCGAAGGAGAGGAGGCCACGGAAGGCTCCTCGGGCGATTCTCCACCACGAACAGACTCAGCACCGTCCGTTTCTCCCGAGTCGTGGACGTCGGTCTGCTCGCCCCCTGAATCTTCTCCGTTCCGCTCTGCTTTCTCCGACACGCTGCGATCATTCGGCCTGGGCCCCAGGAACTGGAAGTACCAGCACTCGATCTGGGCGTTGTAGAACTTGCGGCGGCGGGTGGCCTTCTGGCCGACAATCTGCTCGAGGTCGAGCCGGCCGGTGAGGACGTGGAACGACCACGTGGGGAGCGCGCGGAAGACCAGGGGCATGGCGCGATAGAGGGCCTCGATCTCGGCGTCTTCGCCGAGCCGCACGCCGTACGGCGGGTTGGTCACGATGCACCCGTACTCGGCCCTGCTGTGGAGTTGGTCGAAGGGCTGGTGCTTGAAGTGCACGTCGCGTTCGACCCCCGCGGCGACGGCGGCGCGGCGTGCCAGGCCCAGGGCGCGCTCGTCAAGGTCGCTGGCGTGGATCGTGTACGCAAGGTCGCCGCGCGGTTGGGCGAGGGCCTCGTCACGGGCCTCGCGCCAGGCGGCCTCGCCCAGGCGGGGCCAGCGTTCGGCGTCGAAGGCGCGGTGCAGCCCGGGCGCGAGGTTGCGGGCGATCATCGCCGCCTCGATGGCGATCGTGCCTGTCCCGCAGAAGGGATCGACCAATGGGCGGTCGGGCCGCCAGACGGAGAGCAGCACCAAGCCCGCGGCGAGAGTTTCCTTCAGGGCGGCTTCGCCCGGCGTGGTGCGGTAGCCGCGCTTGTGCAAGCCCGGGCCCGAGGTGTCGAGCGTGAGCGTGGCCGTGTCGTGCAGGAGCGAGATTTCAATGCGAACGGTGGGGCCTGTCTCTGGGAGAGTCTGCGTACGGTGGGCGGCCAGAAGGCGCTGGACGATGCCCTTCTTGACGGTGCGCTGGAGGGCGGGCACGCTGGAGAGTTGGCTGCGAACGCTCCGGCCGTCCACGGGGAAGGCGAAGTCGGCGGGGATCCATTCCTCCCAGGGCAGGGCCTTCACGCCCTCGAAGAGGGTGTCGAAGTCGCGGCAGGGGAACGAGGCGAGGCGGATGAGGACGCGGTCGGCGGTGCGGAGGTGGAGGTTGGCGCGGGCGACAGCCCGGGCATCGCCCCGGAAGAGCACGCGGCCCGTGGACGCGCCCTTGGCGTCGTACCCGAGGGCCTTGAGTTCGCGCGTGGCGACCGCCTCAAGCCCGAAGTTCGTGACGGCGAGGATGTCGAACATGTCGGGCACGGGCGGAAGGGTACGAGAGGCGGCGGGCAAGCGCGGGCGCAATTGGCTAGACTCCGCCCATGGGGTTCACATCCGGCATCGAGTACAACCCGGCCCGCATCCACGCGGCGGCGATCTACTGCTCCGACGGTCGCGTGGGCGAGCACTTCGACGATTTCCTCCAGAACGGGCTGGGCCTGCCGCGGTACGACCGCGTGGCCCTGCCCGGGGGGCCCGCGTGCCTGGCGGGGCACCAGCAGGCGCACCTCGAAGAACAGGGTGTGGTTGACGAGCTCAAGTTCCTCGTCGAGGTGCACAGCCTGTCGCGGGTGGTGCTGATCGCGCACGACGCCTGCGCGTTCTACACGAACCGCCTGAGTCTCACCCCGCCCCGGCTGGAACTCATGCAGCGGGCGGACCTGGTGCGGGCGGCGGCGTTCGTGCACCGCGTGACCGGGCTGGACCGCATCGAGGCGTACTTCGCACGGCGGACCGAGGGGAAGATTTCCTTCGAGCGCGTCGAGGCCTGACGCGTACGCTTGGGGCATGACGACGGACCGCATCCGCATCGAGGGGCTTCTCTGCCGCGCCGTCGTCGGGCTGCACGAGTGGGAACGCCGCGGAAAGCAGGACGTGCTGCTGTCGATCGTGCTGCACACGGACCTGCGGCGCATCGCGGGGAGCGACCGGATCGAGCACGGGGTGAACTACTCGCACGTGGCCAAGGCGATCATCGAGCACGTCGAGGCGTCGCACCGGTACACGATCGAAGCGCTGGCGACCGACGCCGCGGGCATCGCCCTGTCGTTCGCCGGGGTCGAGCGGGTCGGGGTGCGGCTGTCCAAACCCAGCGCCGAGCGGTACGCGCGAGCGGTCGAGGTCGAGATCGAACGAGCCGCGGCGGACGTGACCCGGACGGCGTACATCGTGCTGGGGTCCAACGACCGGGCCGAGGAGCGTCTGCCCCGCGGGTTCACCCTTCTCTCCCGCATCGGTCGCGTCGTGAAGGCCACGTCGGTGCACGAGTCGCCCCCCGCCGGGCGCGGGCCGGGGGCAAACTACCTGAACGCGGCGGCGGCGTTGACGACGACGCTCCCCGCGGCGGAGGTCCGTCGGCGTCTGAAGGCGATCGAGCGCGAGTGCGGGCGGGGCGGCGAGGCGCCGGGCCATATCGCGCTCGACCTGGACCTGTGCCTGATCGGTGACGAGGTGATCGACGCCCCGGACGTTCGCGTGCCGCACCCGCACGCGGCGGAGCGTCATTACGCCGCGGCGTTGCTCGCAATGCTCGACCCCGCCCTGCGGCACCCGGTTTCCGGTGAGGCGCTCAGCGCCATCGCCGCCCGGCTCACAAGCGACGGCCCGCTGACTCCAAGGCCCGATATCCACCTTCTTATCACCCCGCATCCCCGGTAATCCACCGGCCCGGATGCGATTGCGGATTCTGCGAAACGTGAGAGAATGTCGCGGATGTCGCTGCGGCCGGTCGGCGTCTCGACATCGGGAGAGCAAGACATGAAACAGTTCATCGCGGGCGTCGTGGCGTGCACCGGGCTGGCCGGGGCCGCTCAGGCTCAACTCTACAGCGAGTACATTTCGGGCGATCTTCCCGACTTTCCCGCGGCGGCGCCGCCCGTGGTGGTGACCACCGGGGGCGTGACCTTGGCCGCGGTGGGGTTTGTAACGCCGATGGCCCCGGACGTGGATTTCATCACCGTGATCGTGTCCTTCCCCACGACGCAACTCCTCTTCGATATGGACCATCTGGTGAGTCCGCTGGAGGACGGCGTGATGGGCGTGGGGCTGCCTGGGCAGTACCCCAACCCGGCGTGGGTGAATGACGACGACTTCGACGTGGCGCTCGACGCGCTGTGCGGGCACGCGGCCGCGCCGCGCGATTCGCTCATCGACATGGGCGCCTTGCTGGGCAACCCGGCGATCATCCCCGCGGGGGCGTACACCATCGCCATGGGCCGAACCGGGGAGCAGTTCATCGGGTGGAACGGCTCGGCGAACATGATCCTGAAACTCGAGTACCAGTTGTACGTGTACGCGAACCCGGTACCGGCGCCAGCGTCGGCGGGAATGTTGGGGTTGGGGGCGCTGGCAATGTTGCGACGGCGGCGGCGATGATCCGTCCCGGCGAGCGGCGGGCTACTCCATCGCGTCGCGCATGAGCGTCTCGAACGAGCCGAGCGCGGCGGGTGAATCCGGCGCGGCGTCGGCGGGCAACGTCCGCCGGACGTAGTTCCCGTCGTTGGTCAGGTCCCACGCGCATCGGCGGTCGGCCTGGTGCGATTCGAAGACGCGGTGCAGACGCGCACGGGCTTCCTTGTCGTTGACGGGCACCGCAACCTCGACGCGGTTCGACAGGTTGCGGTACATCCAGTCGGCACTGCCCATGTACCAATCGCCGTCGAGCGGGTCGGCCTGACCCGCCGCGAAATGGAACAGGCGCGAGTGCTCGAGGAATCGCCCGACCACGCTTGTCACGCGGATGTTGTCGGAAAGCCCGGGCACCCCGGGACGCAGACAGCAGAACCCGCGGCAGACGAGGTCGATCTTGACCCCGGCCTGCGACGCGGCGTAGAGGCGCTCGGCGATCTCGCGGTCCTCCATCGCGTTGACCTTGGCCCAGATGCGTGCCGGCAGGCCTCGCTTGGCGTTGTCGGCCTCGCGCTCGATCAGCGCCGTGAACTTCTGCCTCATGGTGAAGGGCGCCACCAGCAGCGTGGCGTAGGACTGCGTCGCCGCGAGGCCCGTAAGGAAGTTGAAAAGGTTGACCAGGTCCCCGGTGATGTCGGGGTCGCAGGTGAGCAGCCCGGCGTCGGTGTACAACTGGGCCGTCTTCGGGTGATAGTTGCCCGTGCCCAGGTGGGCGTAGCAGCGCAGGGCGTTGCGTTCGCGGCGGACGACGAGGCTGGTCTTGCAGTGTGTTTTCAGGCCTGCGACGCCGTACGCCACGTGCACGCCGGCCTTTTCGAGCTGGCGGGCGAAGCGGACGTTGCGTCCTTCGTCGAAGCGGGCGCGGAGTTCGACCAGGCACGCCACCTGCTTGCCGTTCTCCGCGGCGCGCATCAGACTCTCGATGAACGGCGAGTCGGGCGTCGTGCGGTAGAGCGTCTGCTTGATGGTGAGCACGTCGGGGTCGTTCGCGGCGGCGGCGATAAACCGCTCGACGCTGGCATTGAAACTCTCGTAGGGGTGGTGGACGAGGATGTCCTGCTTGCGGATGGCGGCGAAGAAGGCGGCGGGGGCCTTCTCGCCCGTCGCCGCCAAGGCCTGCACAAGCCGCTTGGGCACCACCGGCTTCCAGGGCTTGAACTTCAGGTCCGGGCGGTCGATCTCGGCGAGCTCGGCCAGGGCCTGCACGCTGCTCCCCTCGGGCATCTCGAAGACATCGCCCGGCTCGATGGAGAGTTTGTCGGCCAGCCACCGGCGGAGGTCCGCGCTGGCCGATGCCTCGACCTCCAGCCGCACCACCCGCGCGAAACGTCGCTGCTTCAGGTCAGCCTCGATGGACTGGAGCAGGTTCACCGTGTCGAGGTCGTCCTTCTGGATGCCGCTGCTCCGCGTCACGCGGAACGTCACCTGCTCGCGGATGTCCAGCCCGGGGAAGAGGTCGTCGAGGTTGTGCCGGATGATGTCCTGAAGGCGGACGTACCGCTGCGGGCCGCCAGCCTTGCCCGGCAGCCGCACCAGTTGATTCAGCGTGGGCGGAAACTTCAAGCGGGCGAACGACGGCTCCGGCTCGTCCTCGGGGTCGATCGGCGCCCCGCTCTGGGCCGGGGGCTGCGCCAGGATGGCCAGGTTCTCGGAGAGGTTCGAGATGAACGGGAACCGGTGCGTCGGGTTCACGGCCAGGGGCGTGAGCGCGGGGAACGCGTTGGACTTGTACCACCCATCGGCCCATTCGCGGTCCTTGCCCGGGAGATCGGCGTAGCGGAGCACGGCGATGCCGTGCTGCTCGAGTTGCGGGAAGATCGCGGCGCGCAGGGCCGCGTGCTCTCGCTGCAGACGCGCCACGAACTCGCGACAGGCGTTGAGTTGCTGGCGCGGCGTAAACCCGTCCGGGCCAACCTGGTCCATCCCCGCGTGCACCTGCCGCTTGATCAGCCCCACCCGCTTCATGAAGAACTCGTCGAGGTTGCTGGTGAAGATCGAGAGGAAGCGGACGCGCTCCAGCAGCGGGATGGTCGTATCCCCCGCCTGCGCCAGCACGCGGCGGTTGAACTCGAGCCACGACAGGTCGCGGCTGAAGAAGCGCGCGTCGGGGTCGCCCACGAATGACACCAGGGCGGGACGGGGCGAAATCTTGCGGGCGGCGTGGGACATGGTCGGTCAGGATTGTTGGGCGTTGTCCGCGCGGAAGCGCTCGGCCGTGTACCAATCTTCATCGTCCAAAGACCCCCTAACGCCCGCCGAGTTATACCTCTGACGGCGCAAGCAGGAATCGGTCTTTCCGCTCGCGCCGTCGCGGGCGAGTACGCTTGGTGCGCATGGCACGATTGATGCTCTCGATCTCCGGCTGCCGGGGCATTCTCGGCGAAACCATGACCCCCGACGTTGCAGCCCGCTTTGCCGCCGCGTTCGGCGGGTACGTGATCGAACGCACCGGCCCTGGTGCCGGCCTCGTCATCGGGCGAGACGGACGCCGGGGCAGCGCGGAGATTCAGGCCGCCGCGATGCGGGGGTTGGCGAGCGTGGGTTGCCGTGTGGTTGATGTCGGCGTAGCAATGACTCCGTCGGTGGCGGTGATGGTCGATGAAGTGCGCCGACGGGCGAAGCACACGCCCGGGGTGGGCGGCAGCCCCTCCCCGGACCCTCGCTCGCATCTGGGAGGGGGGGTGGTGATTACCGCGAGTCACAATCCGCAGGAATGGTGCGGGCTGAAGTGTCTTCTGGCCGAGGGGGGCGAGTATGGCTCCGCGGCGTGTGCGCCGTCCGCGGAGATCGCGCGAGAGATCATCGCCCGCTTTGAGCAGCGCGAGGGCATCACGGCGTGCGATGCGAACGCCGAACCGGAAGGCTCCGCGAACTACGCCCATATCGAACGCGTGGTGCGCGCGATGCAGGACGCGGGATTGAGCGACGAGCCGGAGATACTCGCCGAGGGATTACAGGTCGCGCTCGACTCGGTGAACGCCTCGGGTGTTGAGGGTGGACGTGAGTTTCTCGAAACGCTTGGTTGCGCGGAGTTGCTTCACATCGGCGGCGAGACCTCGGGCGTCTTTCCGCACCCGCCCGAGCCGACACGGGAGAACTTGTCGCTGCCCGGAGGGCTGTGCGAGGCCGTGCGGGAGAGCGGGAGTGCCGTCGGCTTCGCACAGGATCCCGACGCCGATCGGCTGGCGATCGTCGACGAGCGTGGGGTCTATATCGGCGAGGAATACACGCTGGCGCTGTCGGCGATGGCGCTGCTGGACGGGGCGCCGGCGCACAGCCAATCCGGGATGCGGGCACGCGAGCGGGTCCTGGTGACAAATCTTTCGACCAGCCGGATGCTCGACGACGTGGCGGCTCGGTACGGGGCGCGGGTCGTGCGTACCCCCGTCGGCGAGGCGCACGTGGTCGCCGCGATGAAGCGCCTCGCCGCGGAAGGGTTCGACGTGGTCTGCGGCGGGGAGGGCAACGGCGGGCTGATCTGGCCCCGTGTGACGTACGTCCGAGACTCGCTCAGCGCCATGGCCCTGGTGCTGTGGCTGATGTCGCCGGCGGGCGGTGGGCAGGGCCGGCGTCGAACCGTCAGCGACCTGGTGAAGTCGATCCCCGCGTACGCCATCGAGAAGCGCAAGGTGGACCTGGCCCGGCGCGAAGATGCCACGCCCGTGCTCGAACGCCTCGCCGCGGCGTATGGCACGCACCGGGTCGATCGGCAGGACGGGGTGTGGGTGGACTTCACCAGCGGCCCGCACAAGGGCAAGGCGTGGCTGCACGTGCGGGCGAGCAACACCGAGCCGATCATGCGGCTGATCGCCGAGGCGCCGACGCCCCGCGCGGCGAATGAAGTTCTCGATGAGGCGGCGCGTGTGGCGCGGGGGTAGTCGGGCCGACCACGACGGTGGCCAAGCGCCGGTGGATTCGCCAACCGACCCCCCCAGCCCCCTCCCTCGGGGAGGGGGGAACGCGGGGCGCGGGTTGTTCACCCGCCGCCCCGCCAAGGAACCCCGATCGGTATCGAGGAGAATGTCAACGTCGGCGGCGGGCCATGAGGAGCAGGGGAGCGCCCGCGAGGAGCAGCGTGCCCGGCGCGGGGGTGTAGATCATCCGGCCGTTATCCGCGAAGTGGCCGCTGAACTCGCTGCCGGTGAAGTTATTGAAGACGTTCTCGACGGCCTCGATGGCCACGAGCACGTGCGTCGTGCCCGCGGGGAGGAGCAGGCTCACCGAGATCGGCTGCCACGTCGCGGGGTTAGCGTCGGAGATCAGCGTGCCCGTCGAAAGAGCCAGTGCGCCGGAGGGAAAGTTCGTCGGCTGGATGACCGTGGGCGTGCTGTACGCGGCGACGTGCATGCGGAAGAGCGTGTCGGCCTGGAAGGGCGGCCCGGTCTGGCGCCGGTTGAACATCATCCCGGCCGTCACCGTCACCAGGCCCGCGTTGATCGACGAGGTCATGGGCGTGAAGTCGACGACCTGCGCGACGCGGCTCACCGTGTCGGCCGAAGGCCCTCCGGGCGTGGTGGCGAGGAACCGCAGCATGCGATTGCCGTGCGCGGGGAAGATGCCCATCGACGGGCCGACGAACGCACACGAATCCCACCCCCAGGCCCCGACCGGGGCCGCACCGGTTGTCATGATGGGCGCGCCAGTCTCGAAGGACGGGTTCATGAGCACTTGTCCGAATGCGCCGGAGGCCGCGAGGCCGAGGGCCAGGATGCAAGGTCGGATGAACATGACGCGGTTCCTTTCCTGCACGGGGTGACTGCGACGATTCACCGACGGCGGCGCAGGGCGAGCAGGCCGCCCAGCCCGGCGAGGGCAACCGGTCCTGGCGCGGGGACGAGCGACAGCCGCACGTCGTCCGCGTAATGCCCGTGGAACTCCACGCCGGTGGAGTCGTTGATCACATCCTCGACGGCGGCGAGGTGGATCGTGATGTACTGCGTGCCCACGGGCAGGCTGATCGAGGTTGCCAGCCCTTCCCACGTCTGGAGATTGGCATCGGAGAAGAGCATGCTGTTGCCGAAGTTGGTCGCGGTGAGCGACTGCGCGTTGGCGAGCGTTGAGTGTGACCGCACGTTGATGTCGAAGCGGGTATCCACGGGCGAGGGCACGGGCCCGGCCACGCGGTTGAAGAGCGCACTCACCGTGATATTGCCGAAGCCGGTGGAGATAATCGCCTGGTCGGCGGGCGAGGTGAGGTCGACGATCTGGAAGACATCGCACACGACGCCGGGGCCGGGGCCGAACCCGGTCGAGGTCTCGAGGAACTTGAGCATCTGCACGCCGGCGGCGGGGGTGATGCCGTTCTCGGCGGTGACGAAGTTATGGGTGTCCCAGCGCCAGTCCGTGGTCAGCGGGCCGCCCATCACGGGCACGCCGAACTCGAACGAGGGGTTGAACACCGTCGCGGCCGAGGCGGCATTGGCAATGGCAAACAAGGCGCAGAGTGACATCGTGGACGATCGCATCGCGTGATTCCTTCGGGGTGTGTCGGGTTCGGGGTTCGCCCGCCCTCGGGCGGGGCCGGGTCGTCCCGGCGAGAGGGGCAGCGACGAACCCGGACGCGACTCACGGGGCCGAGCACGGAATTCGGACTACGCTTGGGGCCTATGACGACGCAGGTGTATCAGGCCGGGCAGCGGGTGCGGGTGACGCAGCAGGTGCCGCGGCTGGGGAACGCGGACCCGACCTCGGCGGTGACGGTCGAGGGGACGATTGTCGAGTTCACGCAGGCCAAGACCGGCTCGTGGTTCGCCCACAGCAAGGACCACAAACTCTGGCTGGACCGGCTGATCCTGCGGAAGGCCGACGGCGAGATCGTGCACGTCAACCTCGACCAGTATTCGAGCGTCGAAGTGCTGTGAGCGCGCCGGGGTGCTCACCGACCGGCTTGACAACCGTGGTATGGTGCTCATAGCGCGGCACGCCGCGCGTTGGAGCATGGTCATGCGAAGTTACGTCTTCCTGTTCGTCGCGACCCTCGCGCCGTCGGCGCTGGCCCAGCCCTTCACCTATCAGGGCGAACTCCAGCAATCGGGTGTTGCGGTCAACGCGCCGCACGACTTTGAGTTTCGCGTCTTCGCCACCGCCGCGGGGCCGGAACAGATGGGGGTGACGACGACGGTGCTGGGGTTGCCCGTGACGGCGGGCCGCTTCACGGCGACGGTCGATCCCGGGGCGGGCATCTTCACGGGACTGGACGCGTGGGTGGAGATCGCGGTGCGTCCGGCGGGCGGGGGCGTGTCATTCACGACGCTGACGCCGCGGCAGAAGATCATGCCCGCGCCGTACGCGGTTCGGGCGCTGACGGAGTGGCTCCAGCCCGCGCCGTCGTCGGTGCTGACGAACGATCCGACGCGGACGAGGGTGTTCTTCAACCGCACGGCGAGGCTCACGACCGCGGAGTACTTCGGCTTCACCGCACCCGTGCCCGATTTCACCTACGGGGGCATGTACATCAACACGCCGGGACAGAACGCGCTGCCGTTCTATGGGTACAGCACGGGGAACGGCGTCCGCACCGCGTGGACGGGCTACCAGGGCAGCACGCAGACGTGGTTTGTCCACAACATCGTGGACGCCCTGGCGGTGGAGAGCAACGGCAACGTCGGCATCGGCGTGGGCCTCAACGCGGCGACGGCGAAACTCGACGTCGGCGGGACGGCCCGCGCGCAGGCCTTCGCCTACGCCACGCCCATGACGCGGACGCTCGCCGTCCCGGGCGCGGCGTTCCGGGCGGCGGACTCGGCCCACCGCGTCGTCGCCGAGGTCGCGGCGAGCGGCACCTACATCGACGCGGCGGTGGGCAGCGGCGAACTCCTGGCCCCGCTCCACCTGCCCGACGGGTGCGTGCTCACGAACGTCACGCTGTACTGTTACGACAACGCGGCCTCGTCGTCGCTGGTGCTGCGGCTCTATGCCCGGCCGCACGGGCAGTTCGGCACCTCGCCGCTGCCATCGCCCGGCACGATCAATCTCAACAACATCCAGACCGTGAGCGTCAATCCCGGTATCACGATCGACAACGCGACGACGTCGTACTACATCGGCGTCAGTTCGGGGGACTGGCAGGGGCCGACGACCAGCGTCTTCAGCGCGACGGCGACGTACACGATGGCCGGGCCGGAGTAGCGCGTACGGGTTCGTGCGCGCCGACGCGTCGTGCCTCGGCGGTGAACCTCCGATTTTTCCAGGGTCGCGCTCGGCCCTTCAACGGCAGGGGTCCGCGACGCCTCTGCGCACCTTCGGCGGCGAGATCGGCGCGCACGGACGGCTCCGTCGGGGATGACTTTCGGCGGGACGCGGCACGACACGCGGCCCCGCCGGAGGTTCACCCATGGCGCTACAACTCGCCCCGTTCGCCGACGCCGGCCTGACCGACGACACGCTCGCCGCCGCGCTCGAGCGTCACGAGCACGAAGCACTCCCGCGCCTCGAACGCCTGTGGCGATACTACCGCAACCCGATGATCCTCGGCCGCGACGGGCACGGGTACCGGCTGGGGCAAGAGGTTGGCCTGCCCGCGCGGCTCGTTGGAAGGTCGGCGTCGAGCTGGCCGGGCGACGACCGTGCCGGCCCGGGTGAACGCGTCATCGAGAACGACATCGCCTGGCGCGTGCAGTCGATGGTCGATTTTCTCCTCGGGCGGCCCGTGCGGATCATCAGCACGGCCCGCGACGAGGCGTTGCGGGGCACGATCGAGCGTGTGCTCGACCGGGTGTGGGAAGCGAGCGGGGGCATCGCCCTTCTCCAGGACATGGCCCTGCTCGGGCAGGTGTACGGGCACGTCGACCTGCTCCTGCGAGTCGACGACGAGTGGGTGCGAGGCGGAGGCGCGGGCGAGATCGATCCGCGGGCGCTGCGGGCCGCGTCGGGGCTGCGCGTCGAGGTCATCGAGCCGCGGCGCGGGGTGGCGTTCGTCGATCCGCACGACTACCGCGCCCTGCGGGCGTATGCCGTGCGGTATGAGCGTGAGGTCGCGTCGCCCGCGAGCCTGGCCGACCGCGTGATGGCGCGGATGCTGGGGCGCGAGGGCGCGGCCGCACGGCGCATCGAGGTGCTCGAACTGGTCTCCGCGAACGCGCACCAGGTGTACGAGAACGGACGGCTGCTGTGGGAGCGCGAAGGCACGGCGACGGGAGGCGAAGTTCCGATCGTGCACGTGCAGAACGTGGCCGAGCCGTTCGCCTACTCGGGCCTGAGCGAGGTCGAGCCGCTCATCCCGCTCCAGGATGAACTCAACACACGGCTGAGCGATCGAGCGACGCGCGTGACGTTCCAGAGTTTCCGCATGTACCTGGCCAAGGGGGTCGAGGGCTTTGAGCGTACGCCGGTGCGCCCCGGGCAGGTGTGGAGCACGGACAACCACGACGCGAAGATCGAGGCCTTCGGTGGCGACGCCGAGTCGCCCAGCGAGGCGGCGCACATCGCGCAGATCCGCGAGGCGATGGACAAGGTGTCGGGCGTGCCGCCGCTGGCGGGCGGGGTGGTGCAGGGGCGGATCGGGAATCTCTCGAGCGCCAACGCGCTGCGCATCACGCTGATGAGCGTGCTGGCGAAGACGGCCCGCAAGCGCGTGACCTACGGCCGCGGCATCGCGCGGATGTGCGGGCTGATTCTGGCCGCCCTCGACCAGAGCGGGGCGCTGCCGGCCAGCCCCGAGGACCGCGGCGTGCGCCTCGAGTGGCCCGACCCCCTCCCCGAAGACGTGCACGACACCGTGCTCGCCGCCAAGGCCAAGGTCGATCTCGGCGTGCCCGAGCAGCGCGTGCTCGAGGAACTGGGTTATCGCGCGACGGATCAGGGCATCGGCTGAACCGCGCGGCCGGCGTGCGGCCGCCTTATTGCTCGAAGGAGATTCACATGGACACGGAAACGCATGTCAACGGCGTGCTCGAACCGGACGCGGCCCACACACCATCGGACGGCGCCGCGCCCGAGGCGGGCGAGGCGATGGGCGCCACCCGCGACGCGGCGACGGCGAAACTCGCGCAGGAACTCGCGGCCCTCCGCGACACGCTGGCGAAGGCGCGCGAGGCGCTCGACCACGCCGAACGCCGCCACGCCATCGACCTGGAACTCCTCCGAGCCGACGCGGTGGACCTGGAGACGGCGCGGCTGCTCACCGCAACGGCGGTGGCGGGGATGCAGAACGCCGACGTGGCCGCCGCGGTGGCCGACCTGCGCCGCGCCAAGCCGTTCCTGTTCCGACGCCGCACCGCGCCCTCGGCCATGGGGAGCGGGGCCTCCGCCCCGGAGCGTCCGGCGGACCGGTTCGCGCGCGAGGCGCGCGAGACCGGCGACCGCGCAAGCCTGCTGCGGTACCTCCGCGCCCGTCGCGCCGGTTGAGCACACGACACCCGTCACCACCCGCGATCGAACGCGCGTTCGATCCACGCACCGGGGGCCTGGCCCCCACAGGAGGGATCCCACATGAGTTTCAGCGGAAAAGCCACGTACGCGGCGGGCGCGGACCTGCCGGAAATCCTGGAAGACGTTTCCGACGTCATCGGCATCGTCAGCCCCTTCGAGACGCCGCTGCTGGACCACCTGGGCGACGCCAAGCGCCCGGCCACCAGCACCATCCACGAATGGCTCGAGGATGCGCTCGTATCCCGTCTGACAAACGCTGATTGAAGGGCGCTGCACGTGTCGCGCGGCAGGAAGAGCGTACCCACCTTGCGGTCGGGATCAATCTCGATCTTCGGGACGAACGCGTGGACAGCCGAGCGTGCCTCGATCATCGGTGTGCCGGGCTTGAGAGCCCGCGCGAGGTCGGCGACTCGCTCGCGTGCCCAGGCCCGCAGGCGGTCGGGGTCGATTGACTTCGGGGACGCGGGCTTGTTGGCCACGTCGGCTTCGAGCGTCTCGCGGCGGCGTTTGAGATCAACGAGCGCGGTCCGCAGTTCGCCAACATCGGCGAGATCGCTGTCGGAAAGCAGCGCGACCGTCGTCTTGATCCGCTTGTTCAGGTCGGCCAGTTCCCTGCTGCGGTCCGGTTGCGCCTTCGCGGACGCGCCCCGTCCGCACGCTGCCTTCACGAACTGCTCAATGGCCCGCTCGACCCCGGCCTTGTCGGCCAGGAAGGTGGCCCGCAGTTGTTCCAGTACCCAGCGGTCAAGCGCCGCGGCCTGGATGTGCGTCGCTTTGCAGACGCCAATGCCCTGCGCGCGATACCCGCCGTCGGCGTAGTACCGGATCTCCCCCGCGCTGTTCTTGAGCACGCAGCCCCAGAAGTTGTGGCCACAGTGCTTGCACCGCACAAGCCCGGACAGCAGGTACCGCTGCGTCGGGCGAGCCAGGCCACCGGCATTTCGGCGCTTGGCCATCTGCTCGTGCGCCTTCCAGAACAGGTCCGGCGGCACGATCGCCTCATGGACGTTCTCGATGACGATCCAGCGGTCCTTGGGGTTGCGCGTCGTCTTCGCCACCTTCTTCGGGATGGCCGACCCGTCGGACGCCACCTCGTGGATCTTCCCGAACGTGCGGCGGTTCCACGCCAGCGCCCCGCGATAGCACGGGTTCTGGAGGATCGACTTCACCGCCATCTGGTTCCAGCGGGCGTGCATCGGGCCTTCGATGCCCTTGGCGTTGAGCGCGATGAGAATCGACCGGAAGCCCAGCCCCTTGGCGCACATGTCGAAGATGTCGCGCACGACGGCGATGTGCTTCGGGTCGCCAGGGATGAGCCGCACGATGTCCGACTTCATCTTCTTGGGGAGTTTCTCCTTCGGGTCGATGAAGCGCAGGTGCCGCCCGTCGGGCCCGAACTCCTGGCGTCGGCCATCGGAGAGCGTGCGGACGGTCTTGAGCACCTGTCCGTTGGCGGACACGTACTGGCGGTCGTAGCCGTAGGGGGAGCGCCCGCCCATCGCGCTGTGCTTCACGGTCACCGTCGAGTGCTGGCCACGAATGCTGTCGCGCGAGAGTTTCACCGAGTACTGGCGGGCCTGCCACGACTTCACGCCTTGGAGCAGTTCACCTTCGTCGCCTTCGGGGATGCCCTCGGCGGTGAAGTGCGTCTCGACGCCCGCCAGACGGAGGCGATGGATGTAGTAGCCGGTCTCGTTGGTGCCGCCGCGCGAGAACCGGGACATGTCGTAGCAGAGCACCGCATCGAAGTCGCGACCGTTCTCGGCCTCATGGATGAGGCGGGTGAACTGGTCGCGACCCCGGGCGCTGGTGCCGCTGATGGCGTCGTCCACGAACCACCGCAGGATGCGGTATCCGTGATCGCGAGCCCAGCGCTCAACCGCCGCCTTCTGGTCGGGAAGCGACCGTTCTTGCAGGTCGGTCGAGCGCCGGGCATAGCCAACCGCAAAGCGGATGTCGTTGGCGATCATGCCACCTCCGTTGTGGCGAACAGGCCGCGCTCGACCTTGCTGAAGCGTGCCGCCTTCCCCTTGGCGGCGATCTCACGGATGATCGCGGCGTAAAGCGTGGCCTCGGGGGTCTTGCCCTTGGGGCTCGACCACAGGCCCTTCGCGCTCGCCGCCTCGATCATCTCCTTGGCCCGCATCGGCTTGCCAGCGTCGGCGAGCACCTTGGCGGCAGCGCTGATGGCGCTGAGCCGCTTGTCGGCGGCGGGCTTGGCGGCGGCGTTCTTGCCGATGGTCAGCGCTCGCTTGGTGCGGGTAGCGCCCTCAGCGCGGGCGGCGCTCTTGGACATCTTGCGGGTCGTGTTCTTCTTGGCCATGTTCAAGTCTCCAAATCGCGGGGCGGCGGAATTGCCGCCCGGCGGACACAGGAGGGCGTCATGGGTGGCGAAGTTCAAGTCGAATCCGGCACATTCCGGCGATGTGGGCCATGTGGGGGCAGCCCGCGTCCGGACGGGCGAAACAAACTCTGTTTTCCCTTGCCGCTGTTCCCGCGGGCGTCGGTTCGCCGGGTCGGCCAGGAAGGAACCAAGGGGGGAGGGGGGTCGAGTTCCCCCCCATACCCCCCGGGTGCGTATGCCCCCCCCGGGGGGCATACGCGCGCACGTGTTTGCGCGCAACCCCCCTCCCCCCCCCCTCACGGGCCACCCTCGGTTCTCTGCGTCACAACGAACCGGACGCGATCGGACGGGCCAGGCTGGACGCGCTGAACAAGCCCCCGGGCCTCCGCGAGTTTGAGCATGCTGCTCGCCTTGGCGTGTGACAGGTCCTTGGCAGCGGCCATGAGGATCTCGTCGCGTAGCGCCGGGTCGCCAGATACGAACGCGCCGACGAAACGCTCCGGGGTCCAGTCCTCGGGCGGCGATGGTCGGTCGGCACGCTGCCGTCGGCGAGGGGTCTCGACCTTGAGCCGCTTGGGGTCGAGGTCGTCGGCCACGTCCCACACAGGGAACGCCCAGCGCAGGCATGCCGACTCATGCGGCGGCCATGACCGCACGGCCGCATCGAGCACGACCACGTCCGGCTCTTCATGCGGCCGCAGGACGAGGTGAGCATCGGTCGCGCGGCTCTGGCTGCCAGCGCCAGCGCCGACATCGGTGACCGACTTGCCAGACTGGTTGCCCTTGCTGCTGTGGTGGATCAGCACGAACGCGCAGCCGAGGTCGGCGGCGTACCGGTCGATGTGGTTGTAGAGCGACGCCATGTCGGCGTTGGCGTTCTCGTCCATGCCCGCGGGCAGGAAGCGGTAGAAGGCGTCGAGCACGATGAGGCGGAATCGCCCCGGCTCGATGGCGCGGAAGTACGGGCTAAGCGAGACGATGTCCTGTAGCCCGCCGCGCAGGTTGCGGATGAAGACCTTGTCGGCGAACTCATCGGTGCCGAGGCCGCGGGCCTTGGCGACCTTGGGAATGCGATTGGCCGATGTCTCGCCATGCAGCTCGTTGTCGATGATCAGCACATCGCCGGCGACCGTCGGGAAGCGACCGAGCCACGGGCGACCGGTGGCGACCGCTATCGCCAGGTCGAGCACGAGCCACGACTTGCCGGTCTTAGGCGATGCGATCAGGTTCATCGTTTCGCCTTCGCGGAGCAGGCCATTGACCACGGGCGGACGTAGCGCCGGGCATGCAGCCATGAGCTGGCGAACACTGATGAACTGCGGAGACGGGGGCTCGCTGGTGAAGGAGCGGGGAGAGGCAGCCTCGTCACTTGCACATTGTGCAAGTGAGGCTCGCGTGCGTGTCACCGCATGCGGCGCAGCCAGCCGCAGCGCCGCTTCCGTCTCATCCAGCACCGGCGGGACAGAGACGACCTCGGGCTTGGCGGGCTGCGTCGCCCAGGCCTGTACCTCCATGAGCCATGTAGGGAGCAGCGATCTGACGATCTGATCGCCGGACAGGCCGCGCTCAGACAACCGCGACCAAGCGTCGTTGGATGTGGCGAGCGCCTGGTGGCGGCCGCGGGCGCGTGCGGCGGTGATGGCGTGTTCCAACCGATACACCACCTGCTCGCCGAGGAACTCGGATCGCCGTTCGGGATCGGTCACGCCGAAGTAGTCGGCCGAGGGGATCAAGACATGGGCGGCCTCGTAAGCGTCGCACCTGGCCCGCCATGCCGCTTCGACCGCTCGATCATCGGGCTCACCCCACCCGGCGACCTCACCGGCGGCCCCAAGGAACGCCGTCCTATACGCCTGCTCCACATCGATGGGATCACTGCCGTCGTAGCGGCTTGGCGACGGGCCATCGTCATACCAGCGGGCGTACCGCTGGCCCGCAGCGACGACGATGCCGAACTCTGTGCAGTGCTGCGCTGTCACTCCGGCTCGCTTTCCAGTTGCTCACGCTCCCACTCGGCCAGCAACCACGCACCGACGTGGTCGATCACCTCGTTCCAACGCGCAGCGGCATCGGGGACCTCGATGAACTCGATCTCGAACGCGATGTCCCCGATTTGGATCCGGGACGGCGGGATGTCCTGCTGCTCGACCATGAGCGCACCCATCGCGCCGCCGCGATCGGCGCGGCGTGCGTCATTCGTGATCCGTGTGTGAGAAAGGCCGGGGGCGGCCCGCAACCGCCCCCGGCCGCACCAGCGCCGACCGTTTACGCCTCGCCCTTGCTCCGCACCGCCGCCCGCGGGTCGCACAGGGCCGCGCCGAAGTCGAAGTACACGCGCCACGACACCGCCAACTTGTTCACCGTCTGGTCGAGCCCGAAGAACTCGACCGTCGGCGTCTGCTGGCCGTTGAGGAACCCGACGATGATCGGGCTCGCCGCCGGAGCCGCGAACAGGTACCAGTGCTTCGTCGAAGCCTTGGCGCCGTACTTCTTGGTGTTGCTCAGGCGCGGCTCGACCTCAAGACCCACCGCGTTCCGCAGGCTGTTACCGGTCGGCAGGTTCGTCTGGGCCGCGATGTACTCGCTCTCGAGCACGGCGCGGGCCACCGTCTGGAGTTCCGGCGGAACGACCAATCGGGTCGGCCGCAGGTCCAGGTCGTTGCCCTCGGCGTCCCGCTGCGTGAGCATTGCGGTGATGGCCTTGGTCAGGCCGTCCGTGCTGAGATTCGTGTCGGCACCGGTGATGTAGTTGCCGTTGCCCGCGGAGAAGAACGCGCCGGCGTTCGACATCAGGGTGTCGTACACCAGATCGCTGAGTTTCCGCATCGCCGCCTGGCCCATCGCGCGGGCGACGCTGTCGAACAGCGACAGGTCGTCGTTGATCAGGTCGCGGCGGTCGATGCTGAACATCTTGCCGTAGGTGTCCACCTTGTACTGGGTCGTCGCCTCGTCGGCACCGCCGTGCTTGAACTCGCCGCCGGGCGGAATCTGCTGCAGCGAGCCAGTGAACGACGGACGGATCGCCGTGGCCGTCTTGAAGTCCGGCACGCTCCGCACGCCCGCGAAGGACCGCCAGGTGGCCGGGCTCTCCTGATAGCCGTCGAGCAGCACCTTGTTGACCGCGGCACCCAGCGCCTCGGTCAGCGTGTGCGTCGTGAGCGACGCCCGCACCATGCCCTCGCGGTCGGCGGGCGCGTCGATCCCTTCGTGATGCAAGGCAGCGCGGCAGAGGTCGAGGGTGTGGGCGACGCGGAGGTCGTCCGCCGCCTCCATGCACGCCGGGCCCAGGGCCTTCTCGGCGAGCGCGGCGAAGCCCGCACGCTTGAGGATCGCCGCCTCAATCACCCGGGCACGCGGGATGTGGCCCGACCCGCCGCCGGTGATGAAGCCGGAGAGCACGGGGCGCGAGGCCCGCAGGACCTCAAGCACGCCCGCGCGGAGTTCGCTCACGGTCATGTCACCCGCGACGGCCTTGGCCTTCATGTCGTCCACCCGCTTCTGGTGCACGCCCCAGTCCCGCTCGCCCCCACCGGCGAAGATGGGACGGCAGGTCAGTTCGATTTCCTTCAGCCGGTCGCGCTCGTCGGCGCGGATCTGATCCTCGTGTGCGATGTCCGCCATGTTCGTCCGTCCTTGACGTGATGCCGCGATGGCCACCGACGTTTCCGCGTCGGCCCCCAGCGGCGTGATGCTGACTTCCCGCAGCCGCCCCTTGCGCACAAGCGTGAACCCGCCCGGCGACGACAGCGACCGCCCGTTGACCTCGACCGACTGGTTCGGCTTCACCCGTTCGTGCTCGGTGGGCGCGACACCGACCGATGCCTGGAACTGGAAACCACCCCTGGCCATCTCCACGACGTGCCGCGCCGGTTCGCCAGCACCGCTGACGACGCCCGCGACCATGAGCCGCCCGTTGGCGACGGCGGGCTCGCCGTGGCCGACGACGCTGCCGACCGTGGCGTTGTGGTCGGCCAGCAGGGGCACCTGGCCGCCCGCTTCCAAACCAGCCAGGTCGATCGCGATGTCGCCCCAGCCGGGCACGCGCATGATGCGCCCGGTATAGGCGACGACGCTGATCTTGGGGCGGGCATCCTTGCCCGCGGCCTCGATCTCGACTCCGGCGGCCGTGAGCAGCAGGTCATCCTTGACCGTGTTTCCGTCCATGGAACTCTCCTTCTGAGACCACCTTGAAGCCCTTCGCCAGCAGCTTCGGGATCAGCACATCGATCCGCGTACGAATCGCACTCTCGCTTCGACCTAGGCGGCGTGCAGCCTCGCTGACGTTTCCACCGCTCTCCATGATGACCCGGCAGGTTTCACGGCTGGTCTCGTTGTCGATGAAGTCCAACACGTCCTCCATCGTCCAGAACGACTGCGACAGGCCGACCGTGCGGTTGCGGGCAATCTCCTTCCCCGAGGGATCCGGGTAGACGCCATCCGTGGCCTTCTGCTTGGCGTCCGAAGGTGGACGCAGCGGCTGGAACTTGCGGACAGTTTTCCTTTCACGGACGGCGAACTTCATGACCGCCCGCTGGATAACCGTGTAGACCAGCGACTTCGGCTTCGCGCCCCGCGCCGGATCCCAGACGGGCGGCTTGGCAATCAGGTGCAAAAGCGCCTGCTGCGCGGCGTCGTCGTGATCGACACCAGGGCGGCAACGCTTCTGGGCCTCCTTGAACGCCACCCGCCGCGCGTAGTCGAGCAGGTCGGGGGTGAGTTCGAGTTCAACGGGTGAGGGGTCCTGCATTCAGACCTCCTCGCCACGCTCAAGCCTCTCGCGGATATCGTCGCACAGCGTGAACGAGATCACCGCCGGAGTGTTCGCACGGGGCGGCACGCGGTGCAGGACGAAGTAACCGTCGTCATCAGGCACCGGCTTCCCGTACTTGTCCGACTCGCGCTCAGCGGCCTGGCGCAGCGCCCGGAGGAAGTCGGCGTACCGGCACCCGAGCGCCAGGCACAGCGTCACGTACGGAACGAAAATCTGGCACTCCTCGAAATGCCCAGCGGCGGCGTCGACCTCGACCTGCGTCCAGGCGTCCGGCCGCGACGGCGTAACCACTCCCTGCTCGACAAGTGCTTCGAGCAGTGCAGGGCGGCAGTCGTAGCCGCGGGACCGCAGGTGGTGCGATGCCGCGGTCGTCGTCATCGGGAACATCCGGTCCCGCTCCTGCTCGGCCGCCTCACAGAACGCGGGGTCCGCGCCCGCAAGGGGCTTCACGCGGAGGTCGAAATGCTCGTCGAGGGTCAGTCCGATTCGGGTCACGGTGGTCTCCTTGCTGGGGGGCGTCGGGCGACAGGCCCACCCCCCCAACCCTTATTTCCGGCGACGGGGCCGATTCGCAGCGCCATTGAAAGGAAATTGTTGCCCCATCGCCCCGGATGTGGAGGCTCCGGCCAGATCGGTAGCGCATCGCAAACCCGCGCAATCACCCCAGCTCCCGTCGAACGGGCTCCCCTGCTGGAGTAGCCGTCGGTGCTGTCACAGCTCTGGGATGAGTACACTGAGGAGGTACCAGAGGAGTTTGACCTTGGGCGTGATTCCCCCTGCATCTCTTGTCAGACTGATTCATCAGGAACTGCAAAACCTTCTTAGCACGAACCCGGCATCCACGTCGTCCGAAGCCTACATCCAGCACCATCTGGAATTTGAGATCCTGAGGGCGACCACAGACCCGAAGTACTTCATTCGGATCGGGATCAACTATCACGGTGACAAGGTGCAGCAGTTGAGATTGGATGCAGATGGGCGTCTTCAAGGTTGGAACAGGGCCGGAGACGCACTGGGAACCGGCCGCCGGGCCAAAATGCTACTCGCAGGTCATACGATCTTTGATCGCGATCCCGACGAACAGCGGATGAGTGACACAAAGATCGGAGGAGGGGACCTCGCTGCTGGTCAATATGTGCGCATGGAATTCAAGGCGCGAGGGTGGCTTGGGAAGACCAAAAATTTGGACGGTGCCCAGCTTGAGAAGGACATTGATCTTCTTAAAGATGATCGAGCCGATCTGTTGGTCATTTGCCTGTCGGAAACAGCACACCGAAAGTGGCGCGGCGAAGGACCGAGACACCAAGCCGACCGTCGAACTGGCACGGTTCGATTTCAACAGATTCTCGTAGACCTTGCGCAGTTGCCCGATCACCATGTCCATGAGCGACAAATCGACTTCGAGGGCCAGAGGTGGATTGTCTCGGCACAACGGATCGCTGGGGCTGAGACCAGCATCATGCCTGGAGCCGAACACATCGTCACAATGGTCTGGCGCGCTCCACCGGAATAGGCCTTGGCGTCGGCGCGCCGGTCACCGCGCCCCAACATATCCAGCGAGGTTTTCGATCAGCGCGGCATGCTCACTCCTGGATTCGTTTGCGGCAATCTCCAAGTCATCACACAACGCCATCAGCCTATCCAGTGTTGCAACGATGGTTTGCTGCTCCACGAGTGGAGGCACGGGAACAGTGATTGCTCGCATGTCTCTCGAAGGCACTTCCTTGAAGGTGGTACCAGAAGCCCTACTCTCAATCAACTTGCGCTCAGCAAGCAGGAAGTAGTAGATGAACTCACTCATCTCCTTCACTTTGGGCACCACCGACTTGAAACCTTGGTTGGTCGACAGAGGGTTCGCGGCCATCGCCACGTATCCGATCGGCGCCCTCGTCGAAAACAGCACGCTGCCCTTCGGGATTACCTTTGCTGAGCAGCTGGACAACCCCTTCTGAGTCAGGTTTCGCCGACCGCGGTCGATCCACTTGCTCCGATGTCCATAGAGATCGCTGGGCGTAAGCCACGGAACCCCGCCTTCTTCAGCGAAGTTCGATTCGTCCGAAGCGCTGGGTGTGCTGCCGCCGACGATTTCCCCGAGTTGATCGAGGCGCATCACTCTCCAGTGCTTCGGCAATCCAGACCGAGTCTTTGGCGACACGGAATCGATGGCGAGCAGCTCGCCCGGCCACTCGCCGATCGCAGGTCCACCGCTCTTCACATGACCGCTCATCGCCAGGGACAACACCAACTCCCGCAGCGAGCTGATGCCAACGGAATCGCTGACCATCAGTTCCAAGTGGTCAAGCAGAATCGGCAACCGGTCCGTGGCAAACGAATCCACGAGAGCCGTTCGCAGGCTCTGACACTTCTGAGAGATGTCTTCTCGTAGGCGGTGATACTTGCGTACCCGAGCCGTGGGATTGATCTTTCGCTTCCGTTCCACGAACGGATTGCGCTGATCAAGGTTCAAGGAACAGGCTTCAAGGGCCTTTCGCTCAACAAGCCAGGCACTTTCTGTTTCCTGCCGATCGGTCCACCATCTGCGTATCGGATCAAACTCCTCAGCACGAAGCGGTCGCGTCTTTGAGTACGATCCTTGGCCGACAGGGTACTTGTGTTCATAGTACCACACATGGTCGGTTGGACGTCCTTTCGTCAAAAACAAGATGTTGGTGGCGATGCCGGTATAGGGATTGAAGGCGCCTTTGGGAATGCGAACAATGGTGTGCACGTCGCATGTGGACAATAGCAGTTGCCGAATGCGGGCTTTTGCTCCGGCTCCAAACAAGAACCCGTCAGGCAGCACGACCGCTGCGCGTCCACCATCACGGAGCAGGTGCATCATGAGAAGAACGAACAGGTCGGCGGTTTCGCGGGAGCGAAGTCCATCGGGGAACTTCTGGTACACTGCCTCTTCCTCGGCGCCCCCAAATGGTGGGTTCGTGCAGATCACATCTACCTTGTCTCCGCTGGAAAATGAGTGAATCTGTCGGGTTAGCAAGTTGTCCAGCGATACTGCTCCTGGGCGGTCAAGACCGTGAAGCAGTAGATTGGTGATGCACAGAAAGTGCGGTAGCGCCTTCTTTTCGACTCCCGAGACACCTAGCAAGGCTCTACGGAAGGCCGCACTCCCTGGACTGGTCCCCTCGGACATTCGCTTAAGGCCACTCACGAGGAACCCGCCAACGCCACATGCAAAATCCAAGAATCGCTCGCCCGCCTTTGGGTTCACCATCTCGACCGCAAAATCGACGATTGGGCGGGGCGTATAGAACTCGCCGGCATTGCCGGCACTCTGCAGGTCACCAAGCATCTTCTCGTAGATGTCGCCGATAACGAAACGAGCTCCGCTAGGGTCGAAATCGACCTCTCTCTCGAGCAAACCAATGACCTCACGCAGCAGCGAACCCGACCGCATGTAGTTGGTGGTCTCCTGGAAAGCCTGCGATACGAGTGTCGCGCGATCGCTTGACGGTTTCAGGCTGCGCAGGCCCGGAAACAGATGATCGTTGACGAACCTGATGAGACGATCACCTGTTACGTCGTGATGTTCCTTGGTCCACGTGCTCCACTGCAGGGCGGACGGCAGGACGGAGGTACCAGCCGACTGTTCATAGGAGTCGAAAACCTTCAGGAAGATGATCCATGCCAACTGTGCCACTCGCTGGGCGTCGCCGTCGACGCCCGGGTCCTTTCGCATGATGTCTTGAATTCGGCGTACAGTCGAGGAGATGGACATGGCGGTGCTCCGAGGCGGGGCGGGATGTTGGTCTCTAGACCAGTATACGCATGGCAAAGCGGAACCAGTGGTGATGTGGAAAGATTTCTTCCCGCGTCGGCTATTCATGGGTGGTCCTCCTGGCAGACACGCCGTCTGGGCGGTCCGGGGAATCCGGAGACGGGCCGACTGGATGCGGTCGCATCGTCATCGCGGCGTGTTCCGCTCCGATTGCGTGGCTTAACAGGTCGCGGCAGAGCGGAGCGGATACCCGCAGGGCCCCAGCAGAAGGGCTTTGACACCAGACGGGTAAGCAGTGTGGACACGCTGCTGCCCAACACCGACAGCGTGAACCAGACGACCTTCACCCCCAACGGGCAGGACGCCACCAGCATCACCGTCGCCACCGGTTCGCGCTTCCAGGTGGGCGATCTGGTCCGCCCCGCGAACGCCACCGAAGTCTGGCTCGTGACGGCGGTGGCCGGCAACGTGCTCACCGTGGTCCGGCGCTACGGCTCGACGCCGGCGTTCACGCTGACGAACGGCACGAAACTGACCATCCTGGGCAACGCGGCCCTCGAAGGGGCCGACGCGACGGCCGCACGCTTCACCAGCCGCGTCCGCAAGCAGAACTACACGCAGATCTTCGCCGCCACCGTGGACGTGACCGGCACCATGCAGGCCGCCCGGGCCTACGGCACCAGCGACGAACTCGACTACCAGAAGCAGGAGCGCCTGCGCGAACTCCTGCGCGACCTGGAAAACTGCGTCCTCAACGGCACGGCCCCGGCAAGCACGCCGCAAGGCTCGGCCAGCGTCCGCCGCTCCATGAACGGCATCGTGCGGCAGATCAGCACCAACCAGTTCGTGCCCGGGCAGGGAGGGTTCCCCAGCGGGGGCGGCTCGGGCACGGACCTGAACGAGACGGTGCTGAACGCCGCGCTGCGCCTGGCGTGGGAGCAGAGCCAGGGGCGCATCGACACCATCGTCGTGGGCGGGTTCCAGAAGCGGCGGATCAACCAGTTCGTCGCGAGCACGATGCGGCACTTCGCCCCCGGCGACGCGAAGTTCCGCGACATGGTGAGCGCGTACGAGAGCGACTTCGGCGTGTGCAAGGTCATTCTCTCGCGCTGGACCCCCGCCGACACCGTGCTCCTGCTCGATTCCTCGCGGATCGAGGTGCTGCCGCTCGCGGGGCGCTCGTTCCACTACCGCCCGCTGGGGCCGACCGGCGACAGCGTGAGCGGGCAGGTCGTCGGCGAGTACACGCTGGAGTTCCGCAACGAGAACGCGCACGCGGTGATCCGCGGGCTTTCCACGACCTGAGTGCGCGAGCACGCGGCGGTCGCCGGAGGGCCGACGCCGCACCGCCCCGGACGCGACAGCGCCCGGGCGCGGCTTCTGAACCAGTCCGCGGGGCAGTTCCCCGCGTGATCGTCCGCGGGTCCATGCCCGCGAGGAGGACCTCATGTTCGCCGCCGACCGCGATCTGCTGATCTACGAGCCGCACCTTTTCCGCGATCTGGCCTGGGCCGGGCAGACCCTCGCCAGCGGCGAGGCCACCTTGGTCGGCAGCACGATGGAGATCAGCACCGACCCAAGCCTCGAGGAGCGCGGCATCGGCCCCGGGCACGTCGTGATGATCGACCAGATCGCCTACGAGATCCTCGAACGCATCGGGTCTTCCGAGGTGATCGCCAGCCTGCTCCGCGTGGCGACGGGCGACCCGGTTATTCCGCCGCCGAAGATGACGGCCCGGCCCGCGTACATCTCGACCTTTGCGCCGCAGATCGCCCTCGCACACCGCCACGTGCTGCGGCTGCTCGGCATCGACCCTGACGACCCCGCCGCGGGCGGGGCGACGGCGTCACAGGTCACCAACCCCCGCGACCTGATGCGCCTGGAGGCCCTGGGCGCCCTGCACCTGATCTACGCCGCGGCCGCCGCGGCGCATGGCGACGAGGGACCGTTCGCTCAACGTGCGGCGATGTACCAGCGTCGCTTCGCCGACGAACGCGGGCGTGCCATGGCCCTGCTCGACCTCGACCACGACGGCGTCGCCGACGCCGTCCGCCGCCCCGCCGTCGCGTACCTCACGCGCGGCTAACTCCCGGAGGCCGCATGTTCGTGCTCAACCCCAGCGAAGTCCGCTTCGGTATCCAGCGGTGGAAAGACGTCCGCGCCATCGCCATCGACCGCATGGCGGTGCAGGAAGTGATCGAATGGGGCGACTTCGGCCCGCACGCGACGTTCGCCGATGTGCCGCGCACGCGCGTGCGCCTGCGCGTGGTCCTGGAGGCCGGGGCCGACCTCGAGGCCGCCCCCAGGCCCGGCGACAGCAACACGCTCACCTTCACCGCTTCGCCCGGCGGGGGCGAGGTCGGGCGGCGGATCGTCTCGGCGGCATGCGTGGCCATACGTGTCACGCACGAGGTGGCGCTCCCCAAAGGCGCCACGCGCACCATCGAGTTCGTCGCCGTCTCGTCCGACGGCGTGGCCGACCCCATCACCATCACCCCCGCGGGAGTCTGATCCATGGCCACCACCTTCAAAGGGCTGAACCTCTTCAACTCGGGCCCGCACCGGGTTGAGTTCGGCCCGCGCGGGCACCTGGTCACCATCGACTTCTTCGGCGGGGGTTCGGGCGGGGGCAGCACCGCCCAGGGCCTCACCGACTGGACCCTCGTGGTGCGCGGTCGGCTCGTGGCGACGAGCGAGAGCGCGCTGCACACGCTGCGTGAGGCCGTGCGCGCTCAACTCCAGGCAACGCCCACCGCGGGCACGTTCATCGACCACCACGGGCACTCGTGGAGCGGGCTGACCTTCGTACGGTACGCCGAGCACGGCCCGGCGGACAGAGGCCGTGCGTGGAGTGTGGCGTATGAGGCGGTCTTTCAGGCGCTGTGAACGCGGGTGCGCGAACGGAGGTGCGGCATGATCGATGCGGACACGACGGCGCTGCTCACGCAGTTCGGCACGGCCGGGCTGATCGGGTGGTTGTGGCTGAGCGAACGCCGAGCCTCGGGCGAGCGCGAACGCCAACTGGCCTCGCTGCACGAGCGGCTGATGCAGGAACGGCGCGGGCTGGAGGTGGCCGTCGAGGCGCTGCGCGACAACACGCGGGTGCTCTCGGGCGTCGAGGCCGGGCAGCGGGCGCTGCTCACGGCGCTGGAAACCATCGCGCGGCAGACCCGCCCCTCGACCGAGGTCCGCCCTCGTACCTAGACAACGCTCACGGACACGGCCCGCCGCCCACCACGATCTCGACGGCCTCCACATCCAGTCCGTTGACGGCGCCGTCGCGGTTAAAGTCCGCGTCGGGCTGGCAGTAGTCGGCCAGGTCGCCGCCGACGGCGAGTTCCTGGATCTCGACATCGAGGCCGTTGGCCGCCCCGTCGCAGTTGACGTCGGGGTCGCAGGGTGGACACCCGCCCGCGGTGAGCACGGCGGGGGTGCTCGTCGCCGAGCCGCACGGGTTGGTCGCGGTTAGCGTGTACGACCCTGCGTGACTCGGCAGGAACGGGTCGAGGGTGAGCGTGCGCGAGGTGGCCCCGGGGATGGGCACGCCGTCGCGGTGCCACTGGTACGCCATGGGTGTGGTACCGGCGAGCGTGGCCGAGAGGGTGACGCGCTCGCCCGGGCAGACGGCCTGAGTTTCGGGCTGCTGAGTGAACGAGGGCGCGGCGCCGTTGATCGCCCAGCACGCCGAGCGGGCGAGCAGGTTCCTCGCCGTCGCGTTGGTGCTGCCGAATGTCGCGTCCTCGAGGAAGAAGAAGACGCGGCGGGCGGGCATGGTGTAACTGACGCCCGCAGCGCCGGTCTCGGCGGCGAGGAGGGCGCCCTCGGTGGTGGACCCCTGCCGGCGCGCCAGCACCTGCACGCCCGAGCCGTACGTGCCGGTGGCGACGCTCATGTTCGAGGCGGCGGCGTACACCGTGGTCGCGCCCAGGGGCAGGCCCTGCGTGATGAAGTGCGTGTTGTTCAGCACGTTGATCTGCGTCGCCGAGACGACCGTGCCGTTGTCGGTCAGCGCCTCGCGTCCCGTGCGCAGCAGCGCGTTCTCCCAGAAGAGCATGGGCACGGGCAGCGTGCGGAACTGCCCGGCCACGTTGCCCGAGGCGATGGTGGACGACACGAGGATGAGGTCGTGGTCGGCGGCGAGTTGGGCCGCGGTGGGCCGATTGGCCGGATCGTCGTCGAAGTGCGTCACGGTGTAGCCCAGGCCCGTGAGGAAGGCCCCCACGGCGGCGTCGGCGGCGGTGGGCGGCATGCTCACCCCGATCAGCGCGATCCTGGGGATGCTGCCCACGCGGATGTATCCGGTCTTCTGTTCGAGCATCACACCCGAAGCGCCGGTCACGCTCAGGCGGACGGTGTAGACCCCGTCGTCGGCGTAGACGTGCGAGGGGTGCTGCTGCGTGCTGGTTGCGCCGTCGCCGAACTCCCACAGCCAGGCCGAGGGGCTGGGCACGGTCGAGAGGTCGGTGAACTGCACGGCGAGGGGGGCGGCGCCGGTGGTGACGTTGGCGGCGAAGTCGGCGCTGCCGACGAAGCGGACGCGGAGAATCTGGGCGCCGGCGTCGATCGGGGTGCCGTAGTTGAGGTCCTTGTAGAGTGTCGAGAAGTACAGGCCGTCCGGCCCGGCGGCGAGGGCGCAGGCGGTGGCCTTGCCCGTGCCGATGTACTCGACCAGCGGCGTGGGGCCGGCGAGGCGGTTGCCCGCGGCGTCGAGGACGAACTCGCTGAGGCGCTTGCCGTTGCTCTGCGGGCCGGTGGCCCACGTGGGGCCTGACTCGGAGATGAACATGTGGTCCATCTTGGAGGCGGGGAAGCCCGACCCGCCGAAGGTGCCGACCTGGGTGAAGGCCATGTTGACCGGACCGACAGCGGGGTTCCAGTTCCAGATGGCGTAGTTGGCCATGCTGGCGTCGGAGCCGGACCAGAGATAGTTCCGCCCGGCGACGACCTTCACGATGCGGTCGACGCTCGGCCCGTTCTCGACCTCGTAAAGGAAGCCATCGCTGTGGCGCCAGGCCCCGCCGAAGGGGTTGCGCACGCCGTACGCAAACACGAAGTCACGCGAGGTGATGCCGTCGGCGGCGTCGTAGAAGGGGTTGTCGGTGGGTGCGGAGCCGTCCTTGTTCATGCGGAGGATCTTGCCGCGGTAGGAGGCGAGGTTCTGGGCGGTGCTGGCGTCGAAGCCGTCGCCCATGTGCACGTACACCTTCCCGTCGGGGCCGAAGGTGATGGTGGAGATCTGGTGTGACTGGCCCTGCGATTCGCCGGTCATGTTGCGGATGATGGTCTGCGACGCCGCGGTGAGGCCGCCGTCCACGCTCGTGAAGCGGACGACCTTGGGATAGTGCGGGACGGCCTCCTGTCCGGGGACGGAGGAGTAGAGCATGGTGGCGTAGACATCGCCGTTGTCGGGATCGACGGCGACGCCGGCAACGCCCTGCTCGCCCGAACCGGGGAAGTTGCCCGTGGGGTTGAAGTTGAGCAGGTTGGTCGCGTAGGTGCCGATCGTGCCGCTCCGGGTGACGACCTTGATCGTGCCGTACAACTCGGTGACGTAGTAGAGCGGGGCGTTGGGGCCCGGGCCGGGGTTGGGCACGAAGGCGATGTTGACGGGGAGTTGGAAGCCCGAGGCCATGACCTCGACGCGGTAGCCCGGCTGGCGGGCGGCCCAGGGCACCGGGTTGCCGCGGGCGAGGGTCGCGAAGTCGGGCTGCGTCTGCGAGGCGTCACCCACGAAGGTCGAGCCGGGCGTGGCGACCCAGAAGTACCGGTCGTTGGCGGCCCCGGTCGCGACGCTCATCGCGGGCAGGTACACGGTGATGGCCGTGCCGTCGGGCTTGCTGAACGTCACGTCGCTCTCGGGCAGCGCGAGCGGCGAAGCCAGCGACCCGGCGGAGACGCGGACACGCACGGGCACGTGGGCGGCGATGCTGGGCGGGTTGGTCACCTGGTTCGTCACGCCGTTGAACCCGGCGAAGGCGAGGAGCAACTGCCCCGAGGCGGATTCGAGGCGGATGCTCGGGGGCGTGCTCGCGGGTGGCAGCACGACGGCGGCGCCGACGGCGTTGCGCAGCGCGGGCGCCGGCGCGTCGGCGATATCGTCGAGTTCGAGCGGGAAAACCTGGCTGGCCTGCCCGGTGACAAAGTCGCGCTCGCCGTAGCCGGACCATTCGGTCGCCGCATCGCCGCTGGAGTCGCGGTGGCGGACGCGAAGGCGGTAGTTCGTGTTGGGGAGGAACTCGGTGCGCCCGGCGTGGGAGCCTTGGAAGACGCCGTCGCCCATGTGGGTGTGCAGGCGTTCGACGCCGCCGATGCACGAGGTGAACCAGACGCGCTGCAGCGGCGAGATGGTCCAAACTTCCCAATCGGTGCAGAGGTGGGTGTCGCCGGGATCAGGGTCGGCGAAGGCCGAGCACTCCATGTGGAGGTCGGCGGGGTTGACGATGCGGCCGACGGGCGGCTCGGTGACCTCGGGCGTGGCCGGGGGGTTGTTGGCGAACGCGGGGAGCGTCAAGGCGGCCACAATCACAACACGGGTCAACATGGCGCAATCTCCGGGTGGATCAGCCGCGGGCGACGAGCGCCCACGCCCGAGCACGAGCGTACACCAAAATCGGCGAAATCCAACCCGGATTTCGACGAGTTTCGGCACGCCCGGTGAGTACGCCGCGTCGCCATCCCGGGTCGCACGACGCTCGAGCGTTCAAAACCCGCCGGGCGGTACGTGGGGACGGTTCAGGGTGATGTCGTGTCCGTGGGCTTCACGTCGTCGGCGAACAACTTGCCCTTGGCGATCAACTCCCGGATCATCGCGTTGGACGCGATCGTGCCCGTTTCGATCTCCGCGACGGCCTGGCCGTTCCATTTGTACACGGCGTAGTTCGGCGCCTCGACCGTGAACAATCTCGTTTTGGAGTTGATACGGTCCTTGACCGAGACTTTCCCTTCCGCGCACGCGACCGTGATCCGTTCGTCGAGCGCATTCGTGGCCCGATGGACCAGGAACGCCGTGCCTTCCGCGGAGATGTCGATGACCTGGGTGATGACGATGGGCACGCGCAGTATGGACGCGCCGCCGAACACGCCCTGCACGTAGACCCACCCCTCGTCGAGGTAGATGTCCGAGCCGTGGGCGAGGTCCAGCCCGGCGTCGGTGCCGCCAAACGCGGCCTGATACTTCCATGCCGGCGTGTGCGCGACGCTGAAGGCGACGCGATCGTTGACCCCGCCGGCACGAAGGATGCGAATCTTGTCAATCGTGCGTGCGGTGGTCGAAGTACGTGGCCCCTGGTGCAACGGGGCGGGCGATCGTTTGGGAGCGCACGCGGGCAGCACGGACGCGGCGAGAGCGGCGGCGACGAACACGCGGATCAGCATGGCAACCCCCCTTACGTGAGACCTCGGCGGCCGCGGGCGTGCGCGGCGAGTTCGCCCGCGATGATGAACGCCCCCGCCCCGACGAGCGGGCCGGCGTAAATCGCCGCCAGAGCGTACAGCGCCATGCATACCCCCGCAAGCCCCACCAGCACGCCCACGTACGTCACAAGCCGTCCGATCGGTCTTGTTCGTATCCCGATCAGGGCGCCCATCAGCGAAAGGACCGCCAACATGGTGTAATGAACCGCTTCCTGGGGTCGCGTCACCGCCCAGCCGCGCAAGAGTTGCTCGATGGCCGTGGCGATGATGTGGCACCCCGCGACCGTGCGCCCATCGGGGAGCGTGCGGAAATCATTCGAAACAGCGCGGGCGTCCCCAACCACGACGATGCGGCCCGTGACGCGTGCCCGCAGGTCGGCCTCGGACATCGCAAGAACTGCGTCCAACGGAATCGTCGCCGCGTTGAGCACGGGCGTGGGCGGAAGGCGGACCTGCATCAAGCCCAGCATGTCGTCAGGCCGCAGACCGTTGCGCTCGACCTCGATTCCGCACGCCTGAATCGCGATCGCGCGGAGCGTGTCGGCGCGCGGCAGTCGGCGAGCGCCCGCGGAGGTTGAGGTGACGTATACAACGTCGGCGGCATCGTCGTGCTCGCGCACCATGATCTGCGGCCGGGCCGACGGCTCGTGATTGGCCGCGAACGCGGCGAGCGCCAACGACGGCTCTGGCAGCCCCGGCCGCCGCTGCGCAAAAAGGTGGACGTAGATGAACTGATCGCCCTCGCCCAGGGTCACGCCTCCGAACCGTACCCCGGCGGACTCTCGCAGGAGGGGCGCCACCCGGACCAGCCCGCCGTCGATCGGCCAGACGCGCGTCGCGAGGACCACGGGCACTCCGGCCTCGTGGAGGGACGCCAGGCCCGCGGCGAGCGCGCTGTCGTGCGTGGCCTCCGCGGACGGCGTCGAAAACACGATGTCAAACGCGGCAACCGCGGGGCCGGCGTTCGCCAGGCGTCGCATCAGTTCGCCGTGAACCAGCCGAAGGGACGCCCGATCCTCGCTGACGCCGCTCACGCCCGCGAGGGCGCCGAGTTCGCTCTGCGTCGGTCCCTCGGAGATGGTGATGACGACCACGTGCTCGAACGTGCCGACATCGCGCGGCGGGATCCACGCGAGCACCCGCTCGAACACCCCGCCCCAGGCCGTCCAGCGGTACAACACGGGCATTACCACGTACGTCGCGACGAGGAACCCGACCGTTGCCGCGAGCAGCACGACCGCCAAGGGCTGCCGGTGCGCCAGCCGTCGCGTACGGGTGCCCACGACGTAGAGCACGCTGTCACGCCGCGCCGCGATCGGTTCGCGCGCCAGGTTCCGGCGCAGGTCGTCGGCGAGCGCCTCGGCCGAGGCGTACCGCCGGTGCGGCTCGTGCGCCATGGCCCGGGCCAGGATTACGTCCAGGTCGCCCCGCAGCGAAGGCACGATCGACGACGCCCGCGCGGGCATGACGCCCTCGAGCACGCGGTGAGACTCGGGCGAGAGCGGATCGATGCCTGACGGCAGTTCGCGCGGCAGGCGTCCCGTGAGCAGTTCGAAGAGCACCACACCCAACGTGAACACGTCCGACGCTGGCCCCACCGGCTCGCCCCGCGCCTGCTCCGGGCTCATGTACTCGGGCGTGCCCACCGCCGCCCCGGGTCGCGTCGCACCCGCCGACACCCCGGACAATGCCCGCGCGATCCCGAAGTCGATCACCTTCGGGAATCCCCCCTCGTGCCCTTCCGGCTGGGCGACGAGGATGTTCGAGGGCTTGAGGTCGCGGTGGATGAGGCCGCGCTGGTGCGCGTGGTGGACCGCCTCGCAGACCGGGATGAACAGGCGCAGCCGATCCTCGACCGTCAGCGCGTGCCGCTGGGCAAAGGCCGTGATCGTCGGCCCGGGGACGTACTCCATCACGAAGTAGGGCCTTCCCTGCGGGGTCTGCCCCGCGTCGAGAATCCGCGCAACGTGCGGATGGTCGAGCGAGGCGAGCGCCTGCCGCTCCTGCGTGAAGCGCTCCACGACCGCCGCGGAATCCATCCCGGGCTTGACGATCTTGAGCGCCACCTGCTGCACGTACGGCGTGCGTCGCTGCGCGAGGTACACCGTGCCGAACCCGCCCTCGCCGAGGATCGAGACGAGCCGGTAGTCGCCCAGGTCATCGCCCGGGCCGGCACGGTCCGGCATGGGGGCCGTGGTGTGGTCGCGCGTGGGCTGGTCGTTGGGCGCCGGCACGGCGACAGCCTACCACACGCCGAGAACCCACGATACGGCTTGCGATTAACTGGAAACCCGGCCTCTTGGGTAGCCCGGCACTCCGTGCCGGGCGCATCACCCTCTGCCCACGGCGCTGTAATAACCACTCCCCAGGTCGTTATTCCGCCCGGTGTCGACGCGTAGGCAACTCTCACCCGCGGCCTTGCGAGTGTGGACAAGACCCGCCGCGCGGAGGCGGTTCCGCCGAGGTTCACGGGCACGGCCCGCCGCCCACGACCAACTCCACCGCCTCCACGTCGGTGCCGTTTACCGCCCCGTCCTGGTTGAAGTCCGCGTCGGGTTGGCAGTAATCATCCAGCACGCCGCCCACGGCGAGTTCCTGGATTTCCACGTCCACCCCGTTCACCGCCCCGTCGCAGTTCACGTCGGCGTCGCACGTCGGCGGGCACGCGCCGATCGTCATCGGCACCAGCCACGCCCCGCGTCCCTGCGTCGCCACCACCAGCCGATCGCGCCACGGCTCGGGACGCAGATCGATCACGCACGCCCGCGGCAGCCCCTCGCCAATCAGCCGCCAGGTCGCTCCGTCGTCGTCCGAGCGGTACAGCCCGGCGTCCGTCCCCGCGAACAGCGTGGGCGGCACGCACCGCGCGTCGGTCGCCACCACGTTCACCGGCACGTCGGGCAGGTCGCCGTCGAGCACGTCCCACGTCGCGCCGCGGTCGCGCGAACGCCGCACCTTCGCCCCGCCGAACGTCGCCCCGGCCACGTACACCGTCGCGGGGTCGACCGGGTCGGGCCAGAGTTCGCGCGTCACGCGGGGCCAGCCTACCGCGTCGGTCAGGCGGACCGTGAACGTCGCCCCGCCGTCGGTCGAGGCCAGCACGCGATGGTCGTTCGTCGCCGCGTACACCGTCTGCGGATCGACCGGGCTGATGGCCAGCGTGCGGATCGCCCCCGCGCCGAGCGTCAGGTCCGTGCTGATCGCCGTCCAGTTCGTGCCCCCGTTTACCGAGCGGTACACCCGATGGGTCGCGTAGAGCATGATCGACGAGTTGCCGGGATGAATCAGGTAGGGCGGCAGGAAGCAGTTGCGGTCCGACGTCGTGATCCCCGAACTCACCTGAGCGAACGACGCGCCCCCGTTTGTCGAGCGGTACAGATTCCCCGTCCCCTGCGATTCCGTGAACATCCGCAGCGGGTTCGCCTGGTCCCATTGCGTCCATCCGCCGTCGCCCCCGGTCACGCGGAACCACTCGAGCGTGTCCGTCGAGCGCAGGTTGCTCCCGTTGTCCTGCGTGCCGCCCAGCACGGCCAGCGGGTTCGTCGGGTGCGTGGAAAGCCCGGCGTAGAACTGCACCGCGCCCAGCCCCACGTTCAGCGGCGTCCATGTCGCGCCCAGGTCCGTCGAGCGGTGCACCCCGCCGTCGTCCCCCACCAGCAATCGCCCCGCCGCGTCCCACGCGACGGCGTGCAGATCGACGTGCGGCGGGGTGATCGTCGAGTACGACCCGCCCGCGTTCGTCGACCGCCGAAGGTTCAGCCCGCCCACGATGTACACGTCGGAGTTTGTCGGGTGCACCCCCGCCACGTTGAGGTACCACCCGTACGTGGCGTGCACCGAGCCGGGCGAGATCGACGTCCACGTGGCCCCCGCGTCGTTCGAGCGGTAGGCGCCCAGCGTGCTCGCCCCGCCGCCGCTCGCGTCGCACGCCGCGGCGATCAGCGCGTACACCCGATTCGGGTTCGAGGGCGACACCGCCAGCGCCGTGCGCCCGATCCCTGTTGTGGGCAGCCCTCCCGCGAGTTTCGACCACGTCAGGCCCGCGTCGACCGACTTGTACACCCCGTTGTCGGCGTGACCGAAGATGTGCGATACCGCCGCGTACACCACGCCCGGCGTCGAAGGGGTGTTCGCCAAGTCCGTCACCGACAATGCGGGAAGCCCCGCCGTCCGGTGCGTCCACGTCGCGCCGCCGTCGTCGGAAGTGAACACGCCCACCGGCCCGGCGGCCTGCGGGTGTCCCTTCGCCGCGGCGAGTTCCGGGAAACCGCCCGCGCGCGTCGCCGCCGCGATGATCCGCCCCGACGGCAGCACGAGCAAGTCACCCACGCACCGCCCGGCGAACACGTCCGCCCCCACGATCGTCCACGTGGATCCCGCGTCGATCGATTTGTAGATGCCCACCCCGTAGCGGCTGTGATTGGCGAAGTTCCCTTCGCCGGTGCCCGCGAACACCACGTTCGGGTTCGACGGGTCGAGCGCGAGCGACCCGATGGCCTGCGTCGGCATGGCATCGGTGAGCGGCGACCACGTCGCGCCCGCGTTGATCGACTTCCACACGCCCCCGTCCGCCGCCCCGAGGTAGTACACGCTCGCGTCCGTCGGGTGGCACGCGAGGGCCGACACGCGGCCCGTGTCGCCCGCGTTGGTGATCGGCCCGGGGCCGAGTTCCACCGCCGGCTGCGCCAGCGCCGCCGCCGCCGCCGCCGGGAGCCATACCAGCGCGCGGATCATGGCGCGACCTCGGGTTTCAAGGCGGAGGCGTCTTCGCCCGCGGGCCTCGGCGGAGCCTCGAACGTCAGCGTGCCGGAGAATGCCTCCATCGGCCCGCCCTCGTGCCTGGCCTCGCGCAGCACGTGGAACTCGACGAGCCACTCGCCCGGTTGATCGATCCGCAAGGCCGCGATGCCCTTCCCGTCGGCCTTCACGACGACCGCCGCGCCCGACGCCCGATGCGTCGCGCGGACGACCGCCCCCGCCGCCCCTTCGCCACCGAGATACACCCGCACGGGGATGTCCCCCTCGGGGCGCATCGCCGTGGGGTCCATGAGCGGGCGGATCTCGACGGCCAGCCCGCTCTTGCCCGTCGCCGCCGACTGCACCGCCGGCGAGGCCGGTTCGGTCACCGTGATCAAGGCCGACGCGCTGCGCACGTGCCGCACGGGCGTGGGCGCGTTCGGGCAGAGGTCGGCCCGCCCGGCCTTGGCCGCGAACGCCGCGATGGCCGCCGGCTCCCAGGCTCGCTCGTCCGCCGCCATGTCCAGCCCGATCAACGCGACGCCCGCGGCGACCGGCGTGATCGAGACGCGACCCTGACCATCCGGTTTCGGCGCCGACTCCGCGTCGTAGTTCGCCTGCGTCCCCGCCACGCGCACGAACATCCACTCGACCGACGCGGGCCAGTTCGTATCCGCCCAGCCCTCGCCCTGGGCCTGCTGCACCCGCAGGGACGCCGCCCGCCCGGCCTCAACCGTGAACGACGCGGGATGCAGGCACACCGACGTCTGCCCCGCGGCGTGTGCCGCCAAGAGACCCACTACGACGAGGATCCTGCGTGCGACCATGCGCCGCCTCCACCGAGTTTTCGAGGCTCCCCGGCCTTCCGAAAAACCCGCCCCTGGACACTCCGACGCGCCGTGACGAGCGCATCCATCAACGTGCGTCCACGCTCCGAACGCGGGTCACTCGGCCGTCACGGGCACGCCGCGCCGCCCACGACCAACTCCACCGCTTCCACATCGCCGCCGTTCACGGCCCCGTCCTGGTTGAAGTCCGCGTCCGCCTGGCAGTAATCATCGAACACACCGCCCACCGCCAGTTCCTGGATCTCCACGTCCACCCCGTTCACCGCGCCGTCGCAGTTCACGTCGGCGTCGCACGTCGGCCCGGTGCACGGCTCGTCGGGGACGTACGCCAGCCCGAGGATGTTGCCGCTGCCCATGGACCCAACGCTCGTGGCCTGCCCTGTTACGAGATTAATCGTGTACAAGTTGTCCGTGGAGTTGTCCACCAGGTACATGGTGTGGTTGTGGAAGTTGTACGCCAGCCCGTTGGGGTTGGTCGGACCTTGCAGCGATCCGATCAGTGTGGCGGCCCCGGTCTCCCGGTCCATCACGTAGAAACTGTCGGTGCCGCTGTTCGTGGAATACATCACGTCCGTATCGGAGTTGTACCCCAAGTTCGAGAAGGACGTCAGCCCCGACGTGCCCACCAGCGTGGTGCCGCCGGTTTCGGTGTCGATGACGTACAACCCGTTGTCGTGGGACGAAACGCCGTACAGCGTGCTGGTGCTGCTGTCCCACTCCAGCCCGTGCATGACAAACGACGCGCTCCCGTAGAACCCGATCAACGTCGCCGTGCCGGTCGCCAAATCCAGCGAGTACAGCGAATCGTTCCCCGTGCTGGTCACCCACAGGGTCTGCGTCACGCAGTCGTACGCGAGGCCCCCCGTCGTGCCGGCGTTGGCCGAGACGGTTCCGATCTGTGTTTTCGCCCCTGTCTGCATGTTCACTTCAAACAAAGCCCGGCTGCTGTCGACGCAGATCAACCGTCCCTGGGCAAAGCCCACCGAGGCCGTCACACACACCGCCGCCGCCGCCATCATCGCGAACTTCATGCACAACTCCCTTGGGTTCGCCGAGCTTTCTGCCCGGGTGATGCACCAAGGTACTCGATCAGACAGTTTTCGCAAGCCGAACAAGTCACCAACCATGACTGCCATTCGCCCCCGATAAGCCGTGAACTGTCGCCGTGCCGCCTAGCCTTCAGCGATGCCCCCCGGCGCCTTCACCCCGCACCCGTCCACGCCGCGGCTGGCCCTCATCCTGCTCGCCCTCACGCTCGCCCTGCTCACCTGGTCCGGGATCCAGCCCAAGGACCGCGTGACCTGGTGGCTCGAAGTCGCCCCCGCCCTCGCCGCCATGCTCCTCCTCGCCGCGACGTACCGCCGGTTTCCCTTCACGCGCCTGGCCTACGTCCTCATGTTTCTTCACGCCGCCCTGCTCATCGTCGGCGGGCACTACACCTACGCCGAGGTGCCTCTGGGCCTGTGGGTCAAGGACTGGCTCGGCCTCGAACGCAACCATTACGACCGACTCGGGCACTTCGTGCAGGGCTTCGTCCCCGCCATCGTCGCGCGCGAAGTCCTGCTCCGACTCACCCCCCTGCGCCCGGGCGGGTGGCTCGCGTGGATCATCGTCAGCATGTGCACCGGCATCGCCGCCCTCTACGAACTCCTCGAATGGGCCGTCGCCGAGATTGATCAGAGCGGCTCGGCGGCCTTCCTGGGCATGCAGGGCGACATCTGGGACACGCAGAAGGACATGGCCCTCTGCGCCGTCGGCGCCGCCGTCGCGCTGATTACGCTCTCCCGCGTCCACAATCGCGCGCTGCGTACCGGCTAATCTTCCCCCCAACGGGGGAGATGTGCCGTGTCCTCGCGGCGGCGAGGGGCCGCACACGGTGAGTGGGTGTGGAATCCCCCTCCGGCGCGCGGACTCGCCACCTCCCCCTGAGGGGAGGATCCATCCGGTCCTCCCCCGAAGGGGGGGAGGTGCCGCGTCCTCGCGGCGGAGGGGGTATTACGGGCACGGCCCGCCGCCGACGACGTCTTCCACCGTCGCGATGTCGAACCCGTTCACCACC
>BQMO01000002.1 GCA_022180725.1 Phycisphaerae bacterium | reverse complement strand
AACACGGTCATTCCGGCAATCGGCGCAAGTCGTTTATTGTATGTTGCATCGTGTGACAGGCCATTTTGTGACTGTATTCAAGCGTTGGTAGAAATTACGGCAAGCACAGGTTTTCCACTTGACAGTGGGGGGGGGGGCGCGGAGGTAGGATGCAACGCAACGTAATCCTGAAAAGGAGACGGTGCATGTGTAGTTCGATGAAAGAGCGACTCACGTTCGTGGCGACTGCGTGCGGCGGTATCTTCCTCTTGATTTCGGTTGCATTGGCCAGTGGCAGCGTTGGGCAAACGTGCTCGTACACGCCCTGCGGAGGCAACCCCGTACACGGGTGTACCGAGGTCGTGTGCTGTTGTTGGACTGCGACGGGCGTGAAAACATGTACATGCCCCGGTTCAGGATTGCTGGTTGGCGGAACGTGTAAGACCCCGCCCGCCGGGGTGACCTGCAAGGACTAGCAACTGCGTACAGCCGCGTTCAAGTGGATGTTCGCCCTGGCTCTGTCGGCGTGCGCGGCGGGAATCTATGTGTTCAGGTCGAGTGCCCCTCGATCAGGATCACACGATGAGTTGCATAGGCGGATGCTCGTGGAGGCCCGCTCGAAGTACCGCGATTGCGATGTTCGTGAGTTCGCGGACCTCTCGGAAGCAGACATCGATCTCTGCTTTTCTCAGGGAGCCAAGGACTGGGTGAAGTATGAGCACGGCGCTGACACGCCGGGCTCGTCACCGTGGACGGTGATCTCGCGTCCGACCCACCTTCCGGGTGTTCCGCCGGTCGATGCACACCGGACGCTGGGTCGTTTATCTGCAGCATTTTTATGGCGTCAGTTTGGCGCACGGGACGCGGCAACCTATCGTGCATGGCGCGAAGCGAATCACGCCCAAGCACGACCGTTGGACGAAGTTCTATCGAATCGCGGTGAACATGCCGGAGCAGCGTACGCCGCACACTTCGGCAAGGCACCGAGTGCCGATGCGACGTTTGTCAGCGTGTTTGACAGCCTTTGGGGAGTGTGCCAGGAGCAGCCCGGAGGACAGTCAAGGGTTGTGGGTATGGCGTGTGACTCAAGCGGCGTCGGAATGAGCGTCGGGTGGATACCGCCAAACGTTGGGAGGGCGCGGCCGCACATTCAAGGCGGTCTTGGCGCTGTGGCGTGGTATGCAGGGCGCGCCGGCACCATGCGATCATGGTACCGCCGGAGTCGTCAATGGGAATCGTCGAATATGGGCCAAGGTGGTTGGTGTGCGGAGGTCGGCGTGATCGCCGAGTTTGGTGACGGCAGGCGACGACCGATTGTACTGACCTATTTTTTCTCAACTCTGACCGGGAACTGGTCGCTCGACTCCGTGAACTATTACGACCTCGGAGAGGCCGGGGAGGCGCCGTGGCCGCTCGAGTATTGATGAGGCCGAATGAAAGGAGGCGGGCCAATGGCACCTCGGACTCGTTGGCATCATCTGGCGTTCTGGGTCGCGACCGGCTCGCTCGTGCTTCTCTTTGGGTGGGGGGTGATTGGGAAGATCAATGCTCCGGCTGGTATCGAAGGTGCCGTGCGATTCTTGCTCGATCGTGATCGCGATTCGGGATGGCACTCTCGAACGGTGGCGGCGGGACTGGTATTCTGGGAGGCGTTCCTCGCGTTGATGCTGCTGTTCGACGCCTCGCGAGCCTGGGTGTTGTGGGCGGTGCGGGTCACGCTCGTTGGGCTGACCGTCGCGTTGATCGTGCTTGTTTCGGACCCTGACGCGCCCGCCTGCGGCTGTTTCGGCGCGGTTCGAGACGCGAAAGATAACGCACCGCTCGGTCTCGCGCGAAACGGTGTTGCCATGGCACTGACACTCGTTCCATGGGCCGTTCATCGGCGCACGTCTGCACCTGACCCCGCTCAGCACTCACGGGCAGATGGCGCGAAGCGGGCCTTTACGCTCATTGAGACGCTGGTCGTCATCGCCATCGTGGCGATTCTGACTGCCATCGCGTTGCCCTTGTTGGTGAGTTCGAGATTTCAGGCGCGCGTCACGAAACGAATCGCGTTGTCACAACAGGTCGTGACCGCCATGCTGCAGTACGCACACGAGCACCGAGACGGACACTTGTACTTCATGACCGCGGGCGAGCCAACGCGCGGCGCGGTGTTCATGGAAACCGAACTTACCAACTCGTACTTTGCGTCGTGCCGGAACTTCTGGCCGAACTTTCTGGACCGTTCATATCTGGATGTTCCGCGTCAGATTCTGGAAGCGGATACCGAGGGGGTGATCCGCAACAATCTCAGCGAGGGTGTACCGGCGGACCTTGTTCGCTCCGAGATTTCAGCATCGGACACGCTCTTCGCGCATCCGAAGTTCTTTGAGGGGCCGCCGGTGTCCGACGCGGGCTCGTGCGTCGGCACCCGGCTGGACGAGGTCCGGTTTCCGTCCTTGAAGGCGTACATCGTTGACCGGTCGCTACGGCGAGCAGGACAGTCGAGCGGTCAGAGTGTTGTGGTTCGGGGGTTTGGTGATTCAAGTGTCGATACGGTGAGTCAGTCAGAGTACCTGGAGTTGGGAGACACGCTTGTGCAGCGTCCGTTCGGGAGTGCGCCGTTCAATGTACTCGGGACTGACGGTGGACTGCGTGGCCGAGATCGATAAGGGCAGTTTTTGCATCCGATGGATCATCGCGCACGCATCACGTTGATCGAGCGATTTCCCGGCGCCGAGGTGATGCGGCGCCGGGGTGCGCAGGCTACCGCGGAAAGCACGCGCGACAGCGGGGCTCATAGGCCTCGGCCCCGCCGACGAGCACGCGGTCGCTGCCGGGCGCGAGGCGGTGAGAGTGGACGGCCGGCCCGCCGCAGCGCGCGCAGCGGGCACGGAGTTTGACGACCTCATCGGCCTCGCAGAGAAGGGTGGGGAAGGGGTCGAATGGCAGGCCCCGGTGATCAAGGTCGACGCCCGCGAGAAGCACATCGACCCCTGTCGCCAGGGCGCTTCGGACGGGTGCGAGGAGGGCGTTGCCGAAGAAGTGGGCCTCGTCGATGACGAGCAGCGCACCGGGTGGCGGGAGCACAAGGCCGGCGCAATCAAGGGTGATGGGCGAGGCGGTGAGGCGCCGGCCGTCGTGCGTGACCAGGGCGAGGGCGTCGTAGCGGTTGTCGGTCTCGGGCTTGTAGACGGTGACCGCGCGGCCCTGGTCATGGGCGGCGGCGACGCGGCGGAGGAGTTCGGCGGTCTTGCCCGCGAACATCGGCCCGGCGACCACAGTGAGGCGCGCGTGGGTCACGCCGGAAACGTATCCCGCCGAGGCACGCCGGCGTCGTTGAGCACGATGAGCGACGCGGCGGCGCGGTAGCCAGGCTCGTACCGAGCGAAGGTCGGTTCGGCGACGGCGTCGAAGAAGGCGCGGGCGCGATCGGGGCCCCACCCGCGGACGCCCGAGGTTTCGAGGTACTCCCATCGTTCCCAGCGCACGCCGCGCGGGGCGTCAACATAGACCGCGAGATCGAGCAGGGGGAGAAGCGAGGTGTGCAGCGCGTGCAGCCCCTCGACGACGATCAGGCCCGGGGCGGCCGGCGGGGCCACGTCGCGTTCGCCGGTGCGGGCGTGGGCATGGAAGGACCAGACGGGCACGCGGGCGGGTCGGCCCTCGCGCAGGGCGCGGATGTTCTCGGCAAGGCGGGGCAGGTCGGCGTGGTGCGGCTCGTCGCGCTCGTGCTCGGGCAGGCGGTCGTAGTCGGGGAGGTAGTCGTCGGTGGCGAGGATGCAAGGGGAAAGGAGCGCGGCGAGGGTGGACTTGCCCGAGCCGACGGGGCCGGTCAGGCCGACAACGGCGGTGCGACCGTGGGCGACGCGCGCGCGGATGGCGTCCGGGGCGTGGTCGAAGCAGACGCGGGAGGGATCGCCCATGGCGGCGGAGCGTACGCCGGTTCGATGCGGGCTCGACTGAAAGTGTGCTGCATGGCCTCGGTCGTGGAGGCGTGCGTCGCGGGGGAGGGTCGCGCTGCGCCGCGGCGACATGCACCAGGCGGGTACCTCCCGGTTCTTCCGCAAGCCCATGATCGAAGCGACGGCCGTTACGGGCTCACCTCGCCGAGGCGATCTCGGTGTTCGCTGTCAACCAACAATCGGATCGGGGCGGATACCGCGGAGGGCGCACGTCGGGCGTGATGCCCGTGCCGTCCCACGCCGCGTTGCCGGGATGGGTGATGGTGACAAAGTCGATGCCGGAGGGGTCGGGCTGGGCGAGGGCGGGCGCGTGGAACACGGCCAGGGCGGCCGCCAACGCAACGATCTGGCCGAGGGTGCGGCGGACGGAAGCCGAACTGGCGGGGGCGCTCATGCGTGAAGTATGCATCACACTCGGCGTTGGTGCCAGCGGAATTCGGTGGGGAATGAAGAAAAGGAAGGCACGGAAGGCCCGGCACGGAGTGCCGGGCTACCCAAGAAGAAGGTCCTCCCACGAAGGGGGAGGTGCCGCGTCCTCGCGGCGGAGGGGGAGCCGGACGCGGCGAGTGGGTGTGTGAGGAATCCCCCTCCGGTTCGCGGACTCGCCACTTCCCCCTGGGGGGAGGATTGCCCACCCCCCCGGCCCCCTCCCACGGGGAGGGGGTGAAGCCGCCGGGACGGCCTGTGCGCCACACTCCCGTGCCCGATCCGCCGGTAACGACGCAAGCACGGCGGCAGTTGAGCATCCACGAGGCGCTCGCTCCTGTGGGTATGCTGCGTCCCGCGCGTGGCGCGGGAGGCGGCATGGATCGGTACACGGGGCTGCTCGGGATCGTGGTGCTCATCGGCGCGGCGTGGGCGATGTCGTCGCACCGAACGCGGATCAACACGCGGATCGTCGTCGGCGGGGTCGTGCTACAGGCGATCCTCGCGGTGCTCATGCTCCGCGTGCCGGGCGTGTCCGCGGCCTTCGAGTATCTTGCGCTGGGCGTGACGCGGGTGATCTCGTTCGCGGACGCGGGGACGGCGTTCCTGTTCGGGAACGCGGCGGACGCGGGCGGGGCCTGGGGGTTCATCTTCGCGGTCAAGGTGCTCCCCGTGATCGTGTTCTTCGCGTCGCTCATGGCGGTGCTCTACCACCTCGGCATCATGCCGCGGGTGGTGGCGGGGATGGCGTGGGTGATGCGGCGGGCGATGGGCGTGAGCGGGGCGGAGGCGCTCTCGGCGGCGGCGAACGTGTTCGTCGGGCAGACCGAGGCCCCGCTGTGCATCCGCCCGTACCTGGCGACCATGACCCGCTCGCAACTCATGGCGGTGATGACGGGGGGGTTCGCGACCATCGCGGGGAGCGTGCTGGCGGCGTACGTGCTGAAACTGGGGGGCGACGACGAGAGCCAGCGGGTGCTCTTCGCCAAACACCTGATCACGGCGAGCGTCATGTCGGCCCCGGCGGGGTTCGTGTTCGCGAAGATCCTGTGCCCGGAGACCGAGCCGCTCCCGATGGAACAAGCCGACGTGTCGGCGGAAGGGTCGCGGGCGACAAACGTGGTCGACGCGGCGGCGTTGGGGGCGGGGGAGGGGCTGCGGCTGGCGCTGAACGTGGCGGCGATGCTGGTGGCGTTCGTCTCGCTGCTGGCGCTGCTCAACTGGCCCTTGACGGCGCTGAGCGCGTGGGGGCCGGTGGCGACGTGGCGCGCCGAGCACGGGCTGCCCGAGTTCTCGTTCCAGAACATCCTGGGGACGATTCTGATGCCGCTGGCATGGTGCATGGGGGCGCCGTGGGGCGAGGCGAGGGCGCTGGGCTCGCTGCTGGGGACGCAGGTGGTGGCGACGGAGTTCGTGGCGTACCTGGGGCTGAGCGAGCACCAGGCCGCGGGGACGCTCTCGCCTCGCACGGTGCAGATCGCGACGTATGCGCTGTGCGGGTTCGCAAACCTGCCGTCGATCGCGATTCAGATCGGCGGGCTGTCGGCGCTGGCGCCGACGCGACGGGCTGATTTGGTGGCGCTCGCCCCGCGGGCGATGGTGGCCGGGGCGATGGCGTGCTGGAGCACGGCGTGCATCGCGGGCGTGCTGATCCCCGCTTAGTCGAGGCGCAGGAGCAGGGTCTGCCGCCCGACGAAGAGCAGGTCGTACCCGTCGCGGATGATGGCGGGGATGGCCTGGCGGCCCTTGCCCCCGAAGGCCACGTCGGTATCGTCGATGAGGATGAGCGACCGCCGGGCGAGTTTCGGGCGGGCGACCTGGAAGGCTTCGAGGTGCTTCTCGGCGTAGGGGATGCCCTCGATGGCGTCCCAGGCGTCGAGGTAGAGCAGGTCGATGACGCCGGAGAACTGGCGGAGGAACTCGATGCCGTCGGCGCAGTAGATCGAGACGTTGGGGCAGGCGCCGCACGTTTCGGCGGCGACTTGGCAGCAGGCCGGGTCGATGTCGACGGAATGCACGGCCAGTCCGGTCATGGCCCAGAAGGCGGTGGAGTGCCCGTCGTTGCAGCAGACGGGGTTGAACTCGTCGAGTTCGTGGGTGAGGGGCTGGCGCATGCAGCCGATCTCGACGATGGTCTTGCCGCCGAGTTTCTTGAGCAGGTCGATGGTGGCGAGGATGGAAGGGCGTGGTTTGCCGCGTCGGGTGGTGTGGTCTTCGGGGGTGAGTTCATGCCCGAAGAACATGGGCTGGGTGACGCCCTGGAAGTGGGTGTGGAGGATGTCCTTGGCGAACTCCCAGGCGGCGTTGGGGTGCACGAGTTGGCTCCGGTGGGTCTTGGCAAGCGTACCCGCGCGGTGGTCAGGCGGCGTGGGTGTCGCGGTTCCAGAAGGTCGCGAGGGTGCGTCCGACGATAGACGCGGCTCGCGGACCTGCGGCGGCGAGCAATCGCTGCATCGGCTCGCCCGCCGGTTCGTCGCTGAGTTTGAAGGTCGAGTGGTGCATGGGGAGCAGGTACGACCCGCCCGCGGCGGTGTGCATGCACCAGGCCTGCTCCGGCGTAGCGTGCGCGTGCACCCAGGGGTTGTACGCCCCGATGCCGAAGATGGTGAGGTCGGCCCCGTTCACGCGGGCGAAGGCATCGGTCTGGGCGGTGTCACCGGTGAAGAGCACGCGGCCGGCGTCGGCACGGACGAGGTAGGCATTGAACCCGCGTCGGCGGTCGAGGGCCGTGCGGGCGCCCCAGTGTTCGGGCCGTACAGCGCGGATTTCGACGCCCGCGAGGGTGGTGACGGCGTCCCACGGCAGTTCGTGCACCTCGCCGAACCCGCGCGGGATGAGGTCGGCGGTGCCCGTGGCGGTGACGACGCGTGTGTCGCGGGAAACGAGTTTCTTCAGCGTGGGCTTGTCGAGGTGGTCGAAGTGGGCGTGGCTGAGCAGGATCAGGTCGATCGGCGGGAGGGTGGCGGGATCGACCGCGGGGAGAAGGCGCGGCACGCCGAGCGTGATCGGGCCGAACTTCACCCCGATGCGATGAGACAGGACCGGGTCGGTGAGGATCCAGCGGTCGCCCAGGCGGACGAGGACGGTGGCGTGCCCGAGCCATGCGGCGGCGAGGGGGGCCGTGGCGTCGGCCGGGTCGATCCTGATGGCGTCATGGACGGGGGATTGCCCCCGCAGGGCGCGGATGGCCTCGCGGTGGTAGCGGCGGGCGCCGGACTTGGTCAGCGTGGCGGCCTGGCGGAGTTTGTCGCGCGGGGCGAAGGCTCGGGGTTGAGAACGGTCGTCCATGACAGGTAATTGAAGGCGCGCCGAGTGTCACGGGCCTGTCACGGCCGCAAGCGCCGCCGCGAACGAAACCACGGTGCCCCGCGTCTCACGGTAACATGAAGACCACTCGGTATCGTTCACAGAAGGAGCCACGCATGAACCGCACGGTGTCGCCGTTGATGATCGCCCTGCTCGCGGGAGTCGCCTGGGCCGGGGAGAAGCCCGGCGGGGGGACGTCGGTGACGATCTACAGCAGCGCCGCGCCGGGGGCGATTCCGCCGGAGATGTACCGCCCGACCCCCGGGGCGGCGTACTCGTACGCGTACCAATACCGCCAGCCCGGCGTGGTGCCCGGGTTCGGTATTGTGCGGGTGGATCGGCCCATCACGCTCGGCGGCGCGGTTTCGGAAGTGAAGTTCACGGACGTGGCGGCGCTGATCGACCCGACGACGGTGTCGTTCACGTGCCTGACCGACCCTGGCACGGTCGTGCTGGAGCAGAACTACCAGTTCGACCTGGTGTCGAACGAGAAACTGCTCGAGCGGTTCATCGACCGCGAGGTGACGGCGACAGTCATCCGGGGCGATCATTCCGAGACGATCACCGGCGTGCTGCTGTCCTCGTCGCCCGGCGGGCTGATCCTCAAGACCCGGGACGGGCTGGAACTGGTGAACGGGTATTCGGGGCTGTCGTTCGCGAGTCTGCCCGAGGGGTTGATCACGCGGCCGACGCTGGTGTGGAAGGTGAAGTCGCCCGCGCCGGGGTCGCAGACGGCCCGGGTGTCGTACGAGACGCAGGGAATGACGTGGTGGGCGGATTACAACCTGCTCTACGCGGACGGGAAGGACGAGAACTCGGGCACGCTGACGGTGGGGGCGTGGGTGAGCATTCTGAATCAGTCGGGGGCGTCGTACGGCGACGCGACGCTGAAACTGGTCGCGGGGGAGGTGAACCGGGCGCCGCGCGGGCAGAACGAGCAGTTTCTCGGCATGGCGCGGTCGTCGACGGCACGCGATGACGGCGGTGTGGCGGGATTCCAGGAAAAGTCGTTTTTCGAGTATCACCTGTACACGCTGGGACGGCCCAGCACCCTGCCGGACAACTCGACCAAGCAGATTGAACTCTTCCCGACGGCGGCGAACGTGCCGTGCACGAAGGTGATCGTGTACGACGGGTTCGGGGGTGAGTGGTGGTGGGGCGGGACGGACCCGTACACCGACGCCGGCCCGGGCACGCCGACGAAGAAGGACGTGGACGTGTACGTGAAGTTCCGCAACGACGCGGCGTCGGGGATGGGCATGCCCCTGCCGGCGGGGCGCATTCGGATGAGCAAGGTGGACCCGGCGGACGGGGGCGTGGAGTTCATCGGGGAGGACGTGATCCGGCACACCCCGAAGGACGAGGACGTGCTCGTCAAGGTGGGCAAGGCGTTCGACCTGGTGGGGGAGCGCGTGGTGAAGAACTTCGAGGTCGATTGGGACCGCCGCACGATGACCGAGACGATCGAGGTGAAAGTCCGGAATCACAAGGCCCAGCCGGTGAAGGTGCTCGTCCAAGAGCGGATGTACCGATGGACGGGGTGGAAGATCGCCGAGAAGTCGCACGATTACACGAAGGTGGACAGCCGGCGCGTGCACTTCCCGCTGGCGCTCAAGCCCGGGGAAGAGGGTGTGGTGACGTACACCGTGGTGTATTCGTGGTGAGCGCGGGTCAGGGCGACGCGGCGGCGGTCTGGGGCGCCTCCCACCCCCCGCCGAGGGCCTTGTAGAGCGCGATGAGGCTGGTGGCGGCCTCGGCGTCGGCGGCGGCGAGTTGATCCTGCACCAGGAACAGCGCCCGCTGCGCGTCGAGCACGTCGAGGAAGCCGGTGAGGCCTCGCGACCAGAGATCGCTTGCGAGGTCCACGGCTTGGCGGTCGGCCTGCAGGGCGCGGGCCAGGGTGTCGCGCCGCGTGCGGACCTGGGCGTACGCGACCAGCGCATCGGCGACGTCCTGGTGTGACGCAAGGACGGCGGCTTCGTAGGCGAGGCACGCCAGTTCCTGGCGGGCTTCCTGCACGCGCAGGGCGGCCCGGACGCGCCCGCCGTCGAAGATCGGCCAGCGGACCGACAGCGGGCCGACGCTCCACGCGTTGCTGCGGGCCTCGAAGAGCGTCCCGAGTTCGCCGCTCTCCAACCCGAACGAACCGCTCAGGGTGAAGCGCGGGTAGAGATCGGCGGTGGCGACCCCGACACGGGCGGCGGCGGCGGCGAGTTGGCGCTCGGCGCGTCGGATGTCGGGGCGGCGGCGGAGCAGATCGGCCGGCAGCCCCACGGCGAGGGCGTCGGGGGACGATGGGACCGGCGAGGGCGCGTCGAGTTCCGCCGCGAGGGTGCCGGGGAGTTGTCCGAGGAGGACATCGAGACGGTGCTGTGCCTGCTGGCGCGCGGTCTCGAAGGGGGGGATCTGCGCATGGATGGTTTCGAGTTGCGCCCGGGCGCGGGCCACGTCGAGGTCGGTGCCCAGCCCGGCGCGGCGTCGCTCGGCGGAGAGGTCCAGGGTCTGCTGCTGCACCCGTGCATTCTGGCGCGCGATGTCCAGCCGCGCCTGCGCTGAGCGGAGGTCCACGTACGCGCGGGCCACTTCCGCCACGAGCACGACGCGCGCATCGCGGAGCGACTCGACCGAGGCGGCGAGATCGGCATCCGCGGCGTCGACGGATCGGCGAACGCGCCCGAAGAGGTCGAGTTCCCACGTTGCGTCGAAGCCGACGTCGTAGGAGTCATTGGTGTCGCCCGGCGCCCCCCCGGGCCCGCCGTTGCTGGTGTCGCTGGAGTGCCGCAGCGAGGCCGACCCGCGAGCCTCGACGGCGGGGAGACGATCGGCGGTGACAAGCCCACGGGCGGCGCGGGCCTCGCGCACGCGGGAGGTGGCGGCACGCAGATCGAGGTTCGTGGCGATCGCCCGATCGATCAACGAGGTCAGCACGGGATCGTTGAAGGTGGTCCACCAGGCCGAGAGGTCGGCGGGATCGGCGGCCAGGCCGGACGGGAGTGGCTGGGACCATGCTTCGGCCACGCGGGCCTGGGGCGGCTCGGCCTTCGGCCCGACCGTGCAGCCGGCGACCGCGAGCAACACTGGCGCGACGAGCACGATGCGGAGATTCAAGGATGGGGTGCGTTCGTTTCGCATGGCGGGGTCAGGCTGCGGGGAGCGGCATGGAGGAATCGGGGGCGGACGCGTCGGTCGGCTCGGCGGGCTTCGCCGCGGCCTCGTGCCGCCCGGAGAGGAACACGTAGATCGACGGGACCACGAAGAGCGTGAACAGCGTCGAGATGGCCATGCCGCTCACCAGGATGATGCCGATGCTGTTGCGGGCCTCGGCGCCGGCGCCGGTCACCAGCACCAGCGGGAAGTGTCCGAACACGGTGGCGGCGGAGGTCATGAGGATGGGGCGCAGGCGCGTGCCCGCGGCCTGGCGCACGGCGTCACGTTTCGACAGGCCTTGCTCGCGCAGGTGATTCGCGAACTCGACGATGAGGATGCCGTTCTTGGCCACCAGCCCGACCAGCGTGATCAGCCCAACCTGCGAGTAGATGTTGATGGTGGTCGCGCCGAAGGCCGTGAACACCAGCGCGCCCGTCAGCGCGAGCGGGACGGACCCCAGCAGCACGATGAGCGGGTCGCGGAAACTCCCGAACTGGGCTGCCAGCACGAGGTAAATAAGTCCGATGGCAAAGCCGAGGGTCGAGACCATGGTCGCGCCCTCGGTGCGCATCTGGCGGCTTTCGCCGGCGTAGTCGATGGCGTAGCCCGGCGGCACGATGGCCTTGGCGGCCTGTTCGAGGCTGGAGAGGGCTTCTTCCTTGGTGACGCCCGGGGCGACGACGCCGAAGACCTTGGCGCTGTTGCGCTGCTGGAAGCGCGTGAGCACGCGTGGCACGGTCTCGGTGCGGAGCGAGACGAGGCTGCGCATCGAGACGCTGCCGCCGTCGCGGGTGCGCACCTTCAGTTCGAGGAGTTGCTCGGGGTTCTGGCGCTGGGTGTCGCCCACCTGCGGGATGACCTTGTACGAGCGCCCGGCGAAGTTGAATCGGTTGACATACCCCCCGGCGAGGAGCACCGCGAGGTCCTGCCCCACGTCGGCCATGTCCAGCCCGAGGTCGGCGACCTTCCGGCGGTCGATCTCGATCCGGGTCTGCGGGAGGTCGATGCGCAGGTCCGAGTCGACGTAGACGAACTTGCCGCTGCCGTAGCCCGCCCCGATGAGCTGGTTGATCACCGGCTCCATGTCGAGCGCCTCGTCGCTGCTGGTGATCATGAGTTCCACGTCGAACTGCCCGGCCCCGGGGAGGGGCGCGGGGCGCACCGCGATCGAGCGGAGTTCCTCGATGGCCATCAGGTTGGCGATGGCGTGCTGCTGGATCTCTTCAGTGGAGCGGGTGCGCTCCGCCCAGTCCTTGGTTTGGATGCCCCCGAACCCGCCGCCCATCGAGAGTTCGGCGACCTGGAAGAAGAACCGGGCCTCGGGGATGGACATGAAGGCCTGGGCGACCTTATTGAACCCGCGCACGGTGTAGTCGAGCGTCGCGTCGGGCGCGGTCTGTACGACCGCGAAGACGATCCCCTCGTCCTCGGTGGGGGCCAGTTCCTTCTTCGAGCGCTGGTAGAGCGGGGGGGCGAAGACGCACACGGCGATCGCCGCGAGCACGCACACCCACCACGCCCGCAGCACCTGCTTCAGCACCGCCTCGTACACCACGCGGAGCCAGTCGAAAAAGCCGTTGACCTTCCGTGTGAACCACCCCTCGCGTCCGTGCGCGGGGACGACCCACGCGCTCATGATGGGCGAGAGCGTGACGGCGACGATGCCCGAGATGATGACCGCGGCGGCGAGCGTGAACGCGAACTCGCGGAAGAGCATGCCCGTCAGCCCGCTCTGGAAGCCGATAGGCGTGTAGACCGCGGCGAGGGTGATGGTCATGGAGATGACCGGGGCGAAGAGCTCGCGGGCGCCGATGAGCGCCGCGTCCAGTTTGCCCTTCCCCTCGCGGATGTGCCGCTCGACGTTCTCGACCATGACGATGGCGTCGTCGACCACCAGCCCGACGGAGAGGACGATCGCGAGGATGGTGAGCAGGTTGAGCGAGAAGCCGAAGAGCAGCATGGCGATGCAGGCGCCCACCAGCGAGACGGGCATGGCCACCAGCGGCACGAGGACGGTGCGGATCGACCCCATGAAGAGGAACACGACCAAGGCCACGATGCCGATGGTCTCGGCGAGGGTCGAGACGATCTCCTTGATGGCGCGGTCCATGTAGTACGTGCCGTCGTAGGCCAGGGTCATCTCCATCCCCGCGGGGAGCGACGGGCGGATCTGCTCGAGCCGCTGCTTGAGCAGGCGCGACACGTCGAGTTCGTTGGCGCTGGGCAGGGGCCAGACGGAGAGCCACACGGCGGGCTTGCCGTTGAACCCGGCCTGCCCGGTCGGTTCTTCGCTGCCCAGTTCGACCCGGGCAATGTCCGACAGCCGGACGATGGTGCCGTCGCGTTCTCGCACGATGAGCGAATCGAACTCCGGAGCGGTGCGCAGGTCCGTGTCGGTCAGCAGGTCGATCTGGATGTCGCGGCCCTTGGTCCGCCCCACGGCCGCGAGGAAGTTGTTGCGCGACAGGGCGTCCCACGCCTCGCGCGGGGTGATGTCGAAACTCTCCATCTTCACCGGGTCGAGCCAGACGCGCATGGCCAGTTCGCGCGCGCCCTCCACCCCGGCCCGCTGCACCCCGGGGATGGTCTGGATCTCCGGCTGCACCTCGCGCACGAGGAAATCGTCGATCTGCCGCAGTTCCATCTGGGTGCTGGTGAAACTGATGTAGAACGTGGCGTAGGGCTTGTCGGTGCGCTGGATGTCGACGCTGGGGGCCTCGGCACTGGCGGGCAGGCGGCTGCGCACCTGGTTCAGCCGGGCGCTGATCTCGGCGAGGGCGTCGTTGCTGTTGTGATTGAGGCGCAGGCGCACGGTGACCATGCTGACGCCCGCGCGGCTGCTGCTCTCGATGTAGTCGATGCCGTCGATGGCCGACACCGCCTGCTCGATGGGCGTGGTGATGAACCCGCGCACCGTCTCGGCGCTGGCGCCGACGTACACGGTGGTGATGACGATGGCGCTGCTCTCCAGGCGCGGGTACTGACGCACGGGGAGCGAACTGATCGTCCGCCAGCCCACGGCGAGGATGATGAGGTTGACCACCACCGCCAGCACGGGTTTGCGGATGAAGATGTCGGTGAACGATTTCACGGGGTGTCCTTGGAGGGCGGTGGGGGCGTGGCGTGTCGGGGATCAGGACCCGGGCTGGCCGTTGGGGCGCTGGGCCGCGCCGGGCGGGGCGAGCAGGACTTTCGCGCCGTCACGGAGTTTGAACGACCCCGCCGCGGCGACGCGTTCGCCCGCGCGAAGCCCGTCGAGCACGATGACCTCGTCGCCCACGCTCTGCCCGAGCGTGACGAACCGCTGGGCCACGCGGACGTCGCCTTTCGCGTCGGGCGACGCGGGCACGACGAAGACGGACGTGGCATAGGCGTTTCGGCGGACGGCGGTGCTGGGGATGGCGACGAACGTCTTGGGCGCGTCGATGGGCACGCGGACCTGGACGAACATCCCGGGCACGAGCACGCCCCCGGGGTTGGCGACCAGGCCCCGCACGCGGAGATTCCGCGTCTGGTTGTTCACCACCGCGTCCACCGCGACAACCTCGATCGCCACCGGGTTCGGCCCGAGCAGCGTGCCGGTGGCCATGACCTTGGTGCCGATGGCCACGCGCGGGGCGTACTGCTGGGGGATTGCGAAGTCGAGGTAGATCGAATCGGTGAGTTCCTGGAGCGTGACGACGTCGGCCCCCGCGGGGAGCATCTGTCCTTCGTGGACGGTTCGCATGCCCGCGCGGGCCCGGAATGGCGCGTGGATCGTCAACTTCGCCAGACGCGCGTTGACCTGGGCGGCGTGGGCCTGGGCCTGTTCGACCTCGGCCTGCCACTTGGCCAGGTCGGCCTTCGCCGCGTCAACCTTTGCCCGGGCACGGTCCACTTCCACTTCGGCGACGGCGCCCTTGGCCGCCCCGGCCAGCCGCTCCAACTCCACCTCGGCCAGACGCACCTGCGTCTGAACCTGCGCGACATTGGCCTCGGCAACGCGAATGGCGGCTTGGGCGGCGGCCAGGTCGGCCCGTTCGGTGGTGTCGTCCTGTCGCAGCAAAACCTGCCCCGCCTCGACCACTGAGCCGGAATCAAACCCGACGAACGTGACGGCGGCGGCGAGTTCGTTCCGCACCGTTACCGCGCGGATCGGGAACACCGTGCCCACCAGGTCCGCGGTTTCCTGCCACGCCAGATCGCGCGCTTCGACCACCTGCACGGCCTCCATCGGCTCGAAGCCGGCCATGCCCCCGGGCGGGCCGCCGGCCATCCCGGCCTGCATCGCGCGGTACTTTGTCCACCCGAACCAGCCGCCCGCAAGCAGCACGCCGGCGGCGATCACAAGCCCCACCACGGTTGAGCGTTTCATCGACGACCTCCACGCGACCTCGCGACGGGGCGAGTCGGCGTTGACTTCTTCACGGATCGGCGCGCGGGCGAGAGCCGGGCCTGGGGCGCCTTGAGCAGTTGCAGGAGCACGCCGCGGATGCGGTCCATCATGGCCTGATCGACCGGCGCCAGCCCCAGCACGCGGTACAGCCACAGCCCGTCCATCGCGGCGACGACGACTTCAGCGACGCCCGGGGCGAGCCGGTCCTCGGCGATCTTGGCCCGCAGTTCGCCGTACACCGCGCGCATCGGTTCGATGAGTTGCGGGTTCTGCACCAGGGCCGCGAACACGGCGGACGAACTCCGCTGGCACTGATCGGTCCACGCCTGGGCGTCGTCCAGGTGATGCAGCATGGCGCGGGCCACCCGGGCGGGGCCATGGGGGGTCTCTTCGACAGCCTCCAGGGCGCAGGCACGCCAGTTGTTCGCGCACCGCGACACCATCGCCTCGATCAGCCGATCCTTCGACGGGTAGTGGTGCAGCAGCCCGCCCTTGCTCAGCCCGGCCTCGGCGGCCACCGCGTCGAGCGTGAGGTTCCCGATGCCCTGCCGCACGACCACGGCCTCGGCGGCGTCGAGCACGCGGTCGTGCAGGGCGTCGGCCTGCGGGGCGTCGTGGCGGGCGGGGGCGGTCATCGGGCGAAAGTATACCGTCCGGTCGGTCGGTGTCAAACCGTCCGGTCGGACGGTTGCAGAACCCGCGGCATGCCCGCGCGGGTCCATGTCGAGGAAAAGGCCGCAGGCCCCCGGGGTTGCCGGGGGCCTGCGCACGCGCTCACGCGGCTGGTAAGCCGAGTTCTGTTCCGCCGGGGGTTCCCGCCCGACCTTGACGGGGGCTGGGGCGGGCCTTCCGGCGGCGGCGACCATTTCTCTGGGATGAACGTCGCCGTTCACCTCGAGCGGTCTACCCGCCCCCATCGCCCGGACCGGGCTCAGGCGGGGGCTGCTGGACCTTGCACGCGCCGGGGTTTGCCGTGCCCCCGATGTCACCATCGGGGCGGTGGGCTCTTACCCCACCATTTCACCCTTGCCTGATCCCTCGCGGGCCATCGGCGGTGTGATTTCTGTGGCACTGTCCCTCGCCCGGGAGCGAACCGGACGGGTGGGTGTTACCCACCGGCGTGTCCTGCCGTGCTCGGACTTTCCTCACGGACGGAGAACCCGCCCGCGCGATCGCCCTGCCGCGCTCAACTGAAGTATACGCGTGCGGGTACGATGCGCGCCATGAGTCAGGTTCGGCGCATCGCGGTGTGGCTCGGGCCGCACCAGGCGGCATTCGTGCAGGCCGTCGCCGGGTCGGCGGGGTGCGTGGTGACGCACGCGGGAGCACCCGACGTCGGGCGGTCGGGCGACGTCTCGGTGGCGCTCGGTGCGGAGCCGTTTGACGATCTGCGTGCCGCCGCCGCGACCCTCGACGTGGAGGCCTTCTGGCTCGCCGCGCCGATGGGGCTGCCCGACGAGCGTGCCGAGGCAAGGCTAACGGACGAACTGATCGCGCGCGGCGTGCGGTGCGTCACCACCGAACCGCACCCGGCCTCGGCCCCGGGACTGGCCGTGTACGCCCCGCCGGGCATGGTCGGATTGCCCGCGTCGGCCGAGCCGTGGACGCGCCTTGCCGAGGTGCGGCGTGAGTTCAGCCCCGTGCGCATGATGCACGCGCGGACCTGGGCGAGGCCGGAGGCCGGTTCGTTGGGCGCACGGCTGGTCGGCGTGCTTGATCTGGTGCGAGCGGTGTTGGGTGAGCCGGAATCCGTGGACGCGGTGTACGTCGGCCCGCGCGCGGCGTCGGGGCTGCACGCGGCCCCACCCGACACGCTGCGCGACCTGCACGGCGATATGGCCGCGACGCTGCGCTATCCCGCCGCCGCCGCCGTGGTCGAGGCCTCGGATGCCGCACCGCGGTGGGAGTTTTCCGCGACCTTGATGTCCGCGAAGGGGCGGCTCCACGTGACAGACACGGGGTGGGAATGGCTCGGCCAGGACGGCAATGTGGTCGATGCCCACAGGCCCGCCACGCGCCGCGCTGCAGCCCCCAAGGCCGATCCGGCGGTGACATGGCACGCGGCGTCACTCCGCGCCGCCCTGGCGGCGCCGCCAGGCGTGCAAGGCGACCACGCCCCCGCGCTGGTCATGGCCCATGCGGCCCTGCTCGCCGCACGCACCGGTCAGCCCGAAAGTCCGGACATGATCCGGCGCCTTGCCGGCGTGTAAGGCTCAAGCGTTCTCGCACGACCTATGCGCACGTCCCGCGATCGCACGACGCCCCCGTGCCTTGGTGCGCGTTCCACGGCATGCGGGCGAGCACCGCCGCCAAGCCGCACGTCCCCGACAGCCCGGCAAAGACCAGCCCGGCGCCGAAGAACGCGGCCAGGCCGATGAACCATGGATGGACGAACCACGCCAGGGCGCACCCCGCGAGCACGCCCACGCCGATGGTCAGTTGCACCTGCCGCATCAGGCTCATGCGCGGGGCGGCGGTGTTGACCTCGACCGGCAGCCCGGCCTGCTTCCACGCCTCGATCCCGCCCGTCATGTTCACCAGGCGCCAGCCCTTCGGGGTGAGGGTCGCGCACCGCCCGGCGGCGTCGGCGGAGCGCCGTCCGCTGCGACAGTGCATGACCAGCATCTGTCCCGGTTTGGCGCGGGCCGCCGCACGCTCGGGATCGAACGACGAGAGCGGGACAAGGCACGCCCCGGCGATGTGCTCGCGGGCGTGCTCGTCGGGCTCGCGCACGTCGATGATGACGGCCTCGCCCCGACGAACCCACTCGGCGATCTGCGCGGGTGAGGCGTTTTCAATGCCGCCGGGTGAAATGGCAGTCGCGGCGGACGTGGTCGCCTGGGGCATGGTGGTCATGAGGTAATCTCCGTATCAAGACATGATCAACGGTCAACCCGCGCACCGGCTTGCTCCCACGCGAGGAACCCGCCGGCAAGGTTTGTAGCGCTGCGGCCGTGACGCTGGAGCAGCGCGCACGCACGCGACGAACGCATCCCACTGCGACAGTTGACGAGAATCGGTCGGTCCTTGGGAACTTCCGTGAGCCGTGCCAACAGACGCGTGTGCGCGATGTTCAGCGCCCCGGGGATATGCCCCTCGGCGAACTCCGTGGCCCGGCGGGCGTCGAGCAGCACCGGCCTGACGGTTTCGATCAGGGTCAGGGCTTCGCGGACGGAAATCTCCGGCGTCGTCGCGAGGGTCCGCCCCGCCGCGAACTGATCAAAGGCCGCGGCGTCGAACCACCCGGTGATCGAATCCAGCCCGACGCGGATGAGGGCGCGAATCGCCTCGTCGAGCCGGCCCCGATCGACGAGCAGCACGATCGGCTCCCCCTCGGCGATCATCGATCCGGCGTCGGTGGGGAAGGCATTGGTCAGCGGCAGCGTGAGCGCGCCGGGAACGTGCCCCGCCCGGAACGCCGCCCACGGACGCGTGTCCACAATTGCCGTCGTGCGGGCATCAATCCCCGCCAGTTCGGCGGCGGTGAGTTGGCGCGGGGCGGGCAGCCGCCCCAGCACCGGCGGGCCAAGTTTGTTGTCACGCTTCATTCGCGCGAAGTACAACGGCGGCTCGGGCTGGCCCTCAAGGATGTACGACGTGAACGCCTGCTCGCCCGTCGCCGCGCGCACCGAAGGGTTGAAGAGCTTTTCGTACCCGACCGTGCTCTGGGGCACGGCCCCGAGCGCCTTCCCGCACGCACTTCCCGCGCCGTGCCCGGGCCACACCTGCAGATAGTCAGGCCATGACTGGAACTTCCGCACGGTCTGGTAGAGCCTGCGGGCGGACGGGTCGGCCTGGCCGGCGTGCCCCGCGGCGGACTCGAGCAGATCGGGCCGGCCCAGATCGCCCACGAACAGGAAGTCCCCCGTCGCGACGCCGATGGGCTTGTCAGCCCCGCCGCCACGGTCGGTCACCATGTAGCACAGGTGCTCGGGTGTGTGCCCGGGCGTGTGCACGGCGGTGAACTCGATGTTCCCGACGCGGAACGTGTCGCCGTCCTTCAGCAGACGATGGGCGTACGACCCCCCGCCGGTCTTCTTGGTGTGCCACTGATACTTCCAGTCGGCGTCGCCCTCGTCGGACAGGTACACCGTGGCGCCCTTCTCGGCGAGTTCACGGGAACCCGAGTGGAAGTCGGCGTGGATGTGCGTTTCGGCGGCGGCGACGAGGCGGAGTCCATTGGCCGAGGCGAGCCGTTCGTAGCGGTCCACGTCGCGCTCCGGGTCGATGACGATGGCCTCGCCGGTCTTCTGGCACCCGATGACGTACGCGGCCTGGGCGAGCGCGTCGTCGTACACCATGCGCATGAACATGGAACCCTCCCGTACTCATGATACGTGCGTGCGGTCAGCGTGGTGCGGCCGATTCGCGCCGGCCGGGGCGCATGACGTTGCCCGCCACCCCGAGTTTTTCTAGGGCCATAATGGTGAGGTACGTGACGTCAAACTCCCACCAGCGCCACCCGTGCGCGGCGCACCGCTGGTCGGCGTGGTGGTTGTTGTGCCAGCCCTCGCCGTTGGAGATCAGCGCCACGAACCAGTTGTTGCGGCTGTTCTCGCCGGTGTCGTGGGATTGGTACCCGAACAGGTGACTCAGCGAGTTCACGCTCCAGGTGATGTGCCAGACCAGCACCGTGCGCACCACCACGCCCCAGAGCACCACGCTGGCGGCAAACCGACCCGCGTCGGCGAGCGTGCCATCCACGATGAACCCGATCACGAACCCGACGGCGGCAAAGACGAGCGCGTGCGCGAGGTACACCCATAGCCAGCGGAGTTTCTTCTCCAGCCAGAGATAGAAGGGCTGATGAAGAATGTCGCGCGCGTATCGCTGGTACAGGAAGATGGACTCCGTATCACGATTCTCGATCACCAACCACCCGACGTGGCCCCAGAGGAACGCGACCAGCGGGCTGTGGGGGTCGGGCTGTTCGTCGGAGTGCTGGTGGTGCTTGCGATGGATGGCGACCCATCGGCCCGGGGCCTCCTGAAGACAGCACAGGCCGAGGATGGCGAGCGTGCGCTCGAGCCACACGGGGCACGTGAAGGCGCGGTGCGTGAGGAGCCGGTGGTAGCAGAGGTTGATGCCCAGCGTGCCGAAGACGTAGAAGCCGAGCACGCACACGATCAGCCCTGTCCACGTAAAGAACCACGGCAGGAAGGCCAGGAGCGCCACGGCGTGGAGCAGCACGATGCTGAAGGCGTAATGCCATCGCACGCGGATGGGCGCCACAGTCTGCGGGAGGTCGAGCGATTCCTTGGGATGCGATCCGGCCGCGATCAGTGGGGGGGTACCGGTCATGCTGGTCAACACTAGGACGAGGAGCGGCTCGTTATTGGCGGAGGTTCGGACGCACGAGCGGCGCGAGCCGCGTGGAGGCACCGGCCCGGGCGCGGAGGAGGTGGCCTTCGAGCCAGCCGCGCGCCTGATCGGGGTGTGAATGACTGAACAGAATGGCCTCGTGATCAAGCATGTCGATGCGGTCGTTGGCGGCGCGGAGTGCGTCGAACGAGTTGCGCAGCGCGACGTCCACCGGCATGCGCTCCGGGTTGACATCGATGCCGAAATACCCCGTGTACCCGTGCATCTTCAGCGTGTACAGCCCCGCCTCGGCCTGTTCGGGCGAGACCACGCCCACGTTCAGGTCCTGGTCGTAGTTGCCCAAGGGCTGGCTGTTCCAGTGCGTGTGCGCCAGGCGGCCTTCCGACAACGGCCAGGACAAGGCGTACGGCAGGTCCTCGAAGCCCATCAGCACGTGCCCGACCTCGGGGTTCATGCACAGGAGTGTGTGCCCCTCGGCGATAAGCGCGCGATTGAGTGGCGCGCGGAGACGCGACTCCACATCACGCCCGAGGAGAACCCCTTCGGGCGTGAGGCCGAAGAGAATGCGCCCGCGCGGCTCGTAGGGCTTAGGTTCGAAGGCGATGCGCACCCCGGGCACGGCGTCCATGGCCTCGGCCAGCCCGTCGATAAATCGGTCGCGGTACGCCGGGAAGTCATGCCCGAAGGGGTTTTCATAGCCGTCGATGCCGGGCCACACGACCGCGAAGTCGGTGTCGAGCTCGCGATTCATGGCGAGGGCGCGCTTGGCACGCTCGAGGGCCGCGCCCCGGGGGCCGGGCAGCGGGTTGGAGAGCGATCCGAACTCGAACTGGGTGTCCCAGAAGAGCAGCGGGATCACCGTGAGAATGCGGAGGCCGGTCTGGGCGGCGAACTTCTTCCAGAGGGCCACGTTGTCCTCGTTGATTTCGTTCGGGTAATGGGCCTCGAGGGCGGCGAGGCCAAGGGGTTTGCACGCGGCGGCCAGCTCGAGCCGACGCTCGATATCCAGCACCGGGCCGTACCGATCGTGGAACCGTGAACCGGCGGGGGAAAAGAACCAGATGCCCGCGGAGAACTTCAGGTCGAGCGAGAATGTCTTGAGGTGCGCAAGCATGGCCTGCGGGTTTCGGCGAGTTGCCTGCGTTCGAAGATCGGCGAGTGGCATGATGACTCCCGGAGTTCTCAGAATCGCGCAGAATACCTGCTCTAATCTGATTGTGTTCTGTTCGTATGACGTGAATGATGTGATTTTGCCATAGGTATTGAGTCGGCGGACATTATCATGGTGGCGGGTCGTGGGAGAGGCCCGCCCAGGAGAGACGAATCATGCGGAATGTGAACTTGATTGCTGCAACCGTCGTTGGGTGCTGCGCAGCCTCCGCGTCGGCCACGGTCTGGACGTTCAACGACCCCATGGTGGGATTGCAGGAAGTTCCGCCGAATGCCAGCCCGGCGACCGGGGTCATCTCCGGCACGTACGACGACGTTACGAATCTTCTGACGTACTCGCTGAACTTCACCGGGTTGGTGGCGCCGACGTCCGCCGCGCACTTTCATATGGCCCCGCCCGGGGTGGCCGGTCCTGTGATGATCGGTCCGGCCGGTTTCCCCTTGGGCGTAACCTTCGGCGCGTACGGCAACTCACACGTGCTGACGGCCACGCAGGAAACTGATTTCCTGGCCGGGCTGTGGTACTTCAACATCCACACGCAGGTCTTCCCCGGCGGGGAAATTCGCGGGCAGATCAACCCCGTGCCCGCGCCGGGCGTGGCTGCGGTGCTCGGCCTCGGCGGTCTGCTGGCGGCGCGCCGTCGGCGTTGACACCTACCGAGTGTGCGTCGTCGAATCTGCGTGCAACGCGTGATAGACGCGGGAAAGTTTCTCGCGCTGTTCGCCGTACATCGTGACGAGGGCCTGATCGGGTTCGATCGTGTCCGTGGTGCGCACGCACGCGGCGGCGGCCTCGCGCACGGTATCCCACGCGCCCACCCCCACGCCCGCGAGCATCGCCGCCCCCAGCGCCGGGCCTTCGTCCGACGCCAGGCACGTGAGCGACGTGTTCATCGCCGCGGCGTGGATAGCCAGCCACAGCGGCGAGCGGGCGCCACCTCCCACCACGCGGAGTGAATCCAACCCCACCCCTGCCCCGCGCATGAGATCGAGGTTCATCGCATTGGTGAGCGCGACGCCTTCGAGCACGGCCCGCACGAGGTGCCCGCGCGTGTGACGCGAGGTCAGTCCGACCCACGCGCCCCGGGCCGTGGGGTCGGCGTACGGGCATCGCTCTCCGGTGAGGTGGGGGAGGAACAACAAACCGTCGCACCCCGCGGGCGCGACGGCGGCCTCGCGGAGCAGGTCGTCGATCGCGACATTCGGGGCGAGCACGCCGGCGGCCCACGCCAGCGCCCCGCCCGCCGAGAGCATGCACGCCGTGCTGCACCACCCGCCCCGCGTGCCCCGCACACCGTCCGCCGCGGGAAAGACGTGCAGTCGGCCCGGCGGCGAGCCGAGGTCCAGCCGCGGCGCGTCGGTATGGATATACAACACGCCGCTGGTGCCGAGCGAAAGCACCCCGGTGCCCGGCGCGACGACGCCCGCGCCCACCGCCGCGGTCTGGTTGTCCCCCGAGCCGGCAATAACCGGCGTCGAACGCTTCAGCCCGAGTTGCCCCGACGCCCAGACGGTGAGATCGCCCGTGATCGACCCGCTCTCGCGCAGCGTGGGGAGCGAACGGCGGTCGATGTCGAACGCCGAGAGCACCGCGTCGGCCCATCCTCGCGTCGCGGGGTCGATCAGGAGCATGCCCGCGGCGTCGCCCACGTCGGTCGCAGTCTCCGCCGTCATCACCAGGCGCAGGTAATCCTTGGGCAGAAACACGCGTTCGGCCTTGGCCCATGTTTCCGGTTCGTGCCCGCGGACCCAGAGCATCTTGGGCAGCGTGAACCCCGGCAGGGCGGCGTTGCCCGTGGCGCGCACGCACGCGGCCCGTCCACCCAGCGTCCGCTCGATGGTTGCGCACTCGGCGTCGGTTCGCTGGTCGTTCCACAGCATGGCCGGCCGCACCGGCGCCACCGCGTGCGTGCCCGCGTGGCGCAGCCCCTCGGCGTCGACCAGCACCAGCCCGTGCATCTGCCCCGTCAGCCCGATGGCCAGCACGGCGTCCGGCTCGACCCCGGCGCACGCCGCGCGCGTGGCGTTGATCGCCCCGGCCCACCAGTCGAGCGGATTCTGTTCCGACCAGCGATCGTGCGGCTGGGAAATGGGGTACGCGGCGCTGCCGACGCCGGCGACGGCGCCGTCAGCGCGGATGAGGATCGCCTTCGCGGCGGAAGTGCCCAGGTCGAGGCCGAGGAACATGCGGGCATCCTACGCGCCGGGCCGTGCGACCCGCCGATCTCGGGCTCACTACGCGGGCAAGACGCCCTTGCCGGCGCACTTCGGGCACTTCTCGGCCTGGGGCGTGGGCATGGGGGCGGCCCCGGGCGCGGGCCGCGGCGGCGCGGGCATGTTCGACCGCGCGTTCTTCACACCCGTTCCGTTGCACTGCGGACACTTCTTCCCCGGCTTGTGCAACATTCCCATCGAGGGGCTCCATGAATGGCGTAGAGACTATCAGAACTTCCGACGTGCATGTCACGGCGTTCCTGCCGTCAAAGGGATGACGCTCCGCCCCCGGGGCACGCTCGGCGCGTTGGCGGTGAAACTGCCTCTACTTGTCCTTCCCCGCGATCATTCGCATCAGGTCCACGCACCGTGCGGCATAGCCGGCCTCGTTGTCGTACCACGAGACGACCTTGAAGAACCGCTTGTTGAGTTCAATGCCCGCCTTGGCGTCGTAGATGCTCGACCGCCGATCGCCGATGAAATCGCTCGACACCACCTCTTCGTCGGTGTACCCGAGGACGCCCTTCATCGCCCCGTTCGAGGCGGCCTTCATCGCGGCGTTGATGTCGCCCAGCGTGGCGTCCTTCGCGGTACGGAAAGTGAGGTCCACGCACGAGACGTCGGCGGTGGGCACGCGGAAGGACATGCCGGTGAGTTTGCCCTTGAGCGACGGGATGCACAGCGTGACGGCCTTGGCGGCGCCGGTGCTCGCGGGGATGATGTTCTGATACGCGTTGCGTCCGCCGCGCCAGTCCTTCTTCGATGGGCCGTCCTGCGTGGGCTGCGTCGCGGTGGCGGCGTGCACGGTGGTCATCAGGCCCTCGTCAAGCCCGAACGAATCGTGGATGACTTTGGCGATGGGCGCCAGGCAGTTGGTCGTGCAGCTGGCGTTGCTGACCACCGTGTGCTTCGCGGGGTCGTACGTCTCCTGGTTGACGCCCAGGCAGAGCGTGGGCACCTGGGCCGGCTCGCTCTTGGTGGGGGCGGAAATGACCACGCGCTTGGCGCCCGCGGCGAGGTGCAGGCCGGCCTTCTCGAAGTCGGTGAAAAGGCCGGTGGATTCGAGGACGTACTGCACGCCCAGGTCCTTCCACGGCAACTTGGCCGGGTCTTTCTCGGCGAAGGTCTTCGTGGTGCGCCCGTTGACGGTGAACGAGTTCTCGGTGGCGGTCACGCTCGCGAGTTGCCCGCCGAGCATGAAGCGGCGGTGCATGGTGTCGTAGGAGAGGAGGTACGCGAGGTTGTCGGCGGGCACCAGGTCGTTGACCCCGACGATCTCGATGGTCGGGTCCTCGGCGGCGATGCGGTAGAAGAGGCGGCCGATGCGGCCGAAGCCGTTGATACCGATGCGGATGGGCATGGATGAGTTCTCCGGGGAGCGTGCGGGTGGTAACAAGTTGAATCGTAGTGGGGGAGTTCGGGGTTGTCAGGGCCGGAGCGTCGGCGAAAGGGCAATCCAGGCGACGACGGCGAAGCCGCTGAGAACAAGGGCAACCACCCCGATCACGATGCCCGCCGCGCGAACGCCGCTCCCGGAAGGGGCGAACACGCCGAACACCAACCCCAGCAGCGCCAGGGGAACGGACAACGGTGGTACGCAGCACAGGACCAGGGCCAGGCACGAGAGGATCATGCTCGTGATGGCCTTGCCGTCGGCCGCGGCACGGGCCGGCGTGGCGGCGGCTACGGAAGAACCCACCCGTGGTGCGGTCTGATCGTCCGCCAAGCCGAGGGCGTTGTGCCCGGCCATCATGGCGAGCGACAGGGCGGCCTGGGGGGACCGCCCCTCCTGCTCGATGACATACCCCCGGCCGGTGTTGCGGTCCTCGCAGCGAACACGGTAACGCATGAGCCTCCCGAGGACAGAGTAGACTCCCCGCGGCATGCCGATGGACGACTGGAAGTTCTGGGCCTCGACGGCGCTGGTGGCGCTCGACGTGGCATTCCGGCTCGTGGTGGCGTTTCGGGTCATCGTTCGGCGATGCCCCGTGTCGGTGACGCTTTCGTGGCTGCTGGTGTTGCTGTTCCTGCCGTTTGTATCGGGGGTGTTGTACCTGCTCGTGGGCGAGCCTCGACTTGGCTCTCGCCGGGCGGCGGCGTACGAGCGGGCCACGCGACGGATCGAAGAGCAGGCGGTCCTCCACTGGACGCGGGCCGGGCTGACCTGGACGGCGGAGGAGTATCCGTACACGGCCTTGTCGCGCCTGGCGACGGCGACGAGCGGCATGCCGGCCCTCCGCGGGAACGACGTGGAACTGCTGGGCACGGGGGCGGTCGTGCTGCGACGGCTCGTGCAGGACATCGACGCCGCCATACACCACGTGCACCTTCTGTACTACATCTGGCAGCCGGGGGGCACGGCGGAGGAAGTGGCCGAGGCGCTCATCCGGGCTGCGGGCCGCGGGGTCGAGTGCCGGGTGCTGGTGGATGCGGTGGGGAGCAAGAAGTTTCTGCGGAGCGAGACGCGGCGGCGGATGACAGAGGCGGGCGTGCGCGTGGTCGAAGCGCTCCCGGTCAGCCCGTGGCGAATGCTCCTGGCCCGGGCGGATCTGCGCAACCATCGGAAGATCGCGGTGATCGACGCGAGCGTGGCGTACTGCGGGAGTCAGAACCTGACGGACGAGTCGTTCAAGTTCCGCCGGCGCAAGAAGACCGGCCCATGGATCGACGCGACGGTGCGCCTGCGCGGGCCCGCGGTGCAGGCATTGCAGACCGTGTTCGTGCGTGATTGGCTGATGGAGCGCGACCGCGATCTGCGCCCGATCGAGGCGTACTTTCCGCCGCCCTCGGCGACGGAGATCAGCACGTCCGGCTCGCCGGTGCACGTGGTGCCGTCCGGCCCCGGCCCGCAGGCCGAGGCCATTCATCAGGCGATGCTCGGGATGCTGCTGGCGGCGCGGGAGGAGATTATTCTGACAACGCCCTACTTCGTGCCCGACGAGGCGACCAAGGCCGTGCTGATCAACGCGGCTTTGCGCGGGGTCGAGGTCACACTCGTGCTGCCCGACGTGCTCGACGCGCACCTCGTGGCGGCGGCGTCGCGGGCGCACTACGAGGACCTGCTCATGGCGGGTATCCGCATCGTGCATCACGAGGAAGGGCTGCTGCACGCCAAGACCGCGACCATCGACCGATCGGTGGCGATGCTCGGGTCGGCGAACTTCGACGTGCGCTCGTTCTGGCTGAACTTCGAGGCCACCCTCTTCGTCTACGACGAGGTCTTCGCCTCTCAACTCCGGTTCATGCAGCAGCACTACGCGAACGAAGGGTCCCCCGTGACTCTGGCGGCGTGGAAGCGCCGCCGGCTCGGGGCGAAGGTCCGCGACAACCTCGCCCAACTCCTCAGCCCGCTGCTCTAGCCCTGTGGCCCGTTGCCCCCCGGGGTGGTTCGTGGTACGCTACCCCCCGGTCGTTCTGTGCAAGGGGAATGGAACATGGCGTCGATCCTGGTCGTGTCCGGGCCGAGCGAGGGGCAGTACCTCCCGCTGGGCAAGCGTGTGAGCGTCATTGGTCGCGACGAGGGCTGCGCCATGCAGGTGCTCGACGACCGCGTCTCGCGCAAGCACGTGCAGATTCGCTTCGACGATGCCCGCAACGCCTACGTCGCCTTCGACATGAAGTCGGCGAACGGGTTGTACATCAACGGCCGCCGCATCGAGGGCGAGTGCGACCTGGTCGACAACGACGAGATTCAGATCGGCAACTCGAAAATCACCTTCATGACCAGCGAGTTCCCGGACAAACTCTCCGCGATGAACGCGTACAAGCAGCGCGGGCAGAAGATGCGACCCACCATCGAGCAGCGCTGAGGCTTCGCCATCCGGCGGCTTTCGCCGCGCGTCGTACCAGCCGTGGCCACGCCTTCCGTCCATCACCGCGAGTCTTTCCGCGGGTTCAACCCCGCGGCGGGTCGGCCCACCGCGCCGACGTACCACGCCGCCACGACCGGCGAGGTTGCCTCCGCGGGCGAGTCGGCATGGACGGCCTTTCGTGCCGGGACTCGCGACAATCAGCGCGCGGCGTTCCTCGAATCCATCGCCTCGAACCTCGACCGCGACGCCGACGCGATCCTCGCCGTGGCGCGCGAGGAAACCGCCCTGCCCGAGGCTCGCCTCCGCGGCGAACTCGCCCGCACCACGCACACGCTCCGCATGTTCGCGTCGCTTCTCCGCGACGGTTCGTGGGTCGAGGCGGTCATTGACCGTGGCGATCCGTCACGCACGCCCCTTCCCAAGCCCGACCTGCGACGTATGCTCGTGCCCCTGGGCCCGGTCGCGGTCTTCGGTGCGAGCAACTTCCCCCTGGCGTACGGCGTGGCGGGGGGCGACACGGCCAGCGCCCTGGCCGCCGGGTGCCCCGTCCTGGTCAAGGGGCATAGCGCCCACCCGGGCACGGGCGAGGCCATCGCCGCTCGGATCAGCGAGGCCGTTCACGCGCACGCGTTACCCCGCGGCCTGTTCCAATACCTCCCCGCGGGCGGCGCGCGAGACCTGACCGTCGGGGAAGAACTTGTCACGCATCCGCGCGTCCGCGCGGTGGGGTTTACGGGTTCCGTGGCCGGGGGGAAGGCCTTAGTGCGCCTGGCGAACGCCCGCGCCGAACCGATCCCCGTCTTCGCCGAGATGGGCAGCGTCAACCCCGTGTTCGTGCTCCCCGCGGCGATCGCCGCCCGAGGAACGGCGATCGCGCAATTCCTCGCCGCGAGCGCGACGGCGTCGGGCGGGCAGATGTGCACCTGCCCGGGGCTGATCTTCGTTCCCGAGCCGGCGGACGCGTTCGTGCAGGCGCTGCGCGAAGCGTTCGCGTCGATGCCGCCCGTCATAATGCTCACCCCGCGGATCGCGCAGTCGTACCGTCGAAGGCTCGCGGACGTGGCCGGCGCGCCGGGGGCGTGGGTGCTCGCCGGCGACCCGCGCGTGGGCACGGATTCGACCGGCCCGGTGATTGCCTCACCCGTGCTCGCCGTGGTGAACCTGCGCGAGTTTCTCGCCGCCGGGACGCTCCGTGAAGAGTGCTTCGGCCCGAGCACGATCGTGGTGCGGTGCACGAACGCCGACGAGTTTCTGGAGGCGGCGGCGTTGCTCGAAGGCTCGTTGACGGCGACTGTGCACGCCGACGCCGACGACCACGCCCGGGCTTGTGGACTGCTCGCGGCGCTCGCGGATCGGGCAGGGCGGCTCATCGTGAACGGCGTACCCACCGGCGTCGAGGTCGCCGGCGCGATGGTCCACTCCGGGCCGTTCCCCGCGTGCAGCCGGCCCGACTCCACCGCCGTCGGCCCGTGGGCCATCCGCCGCTGGTGCCGCCCCGTGTGCTTCCAGAACACCCCGCAGGCCCTGCTGCCCGAGGCGCTGCACGACGCCAACCCGCTGGGGATCGTCCGGGTCGAGGACGGCCGCGTCGTCCTGCCCGCGCGGTAGCGGCCGTCGAGCATGATCCGGTACACTCTCGACCTGAAGGAGATGACGATGCGCAACGTGACGGCGTTGGTTGTGGCATTGGCGGCGACGGGAGCGTTCGCGGACGTGACCCTTCCCCGGGTGTGGTCGAGCCGTGCGGTCGTCCAGCAGCGCGCCGACGTCACCGTGTGGGGCTGGGCCGATCCGGGCGAGGCGGTACATGTGACGACCCCCTGGGCCGCCGAGCCGGCGAGCGCCACGGCCGGGCCGGACGGGCGCTGGTCGCTCGCCATCCGAACCCCCGAGGCCGACGGCACGCCTTTCTCACTCACCGTGCAGGGAAAGAACACGATCATCCTCCGCGACCTGCTGCTGGGCGAGGTGTGGCTTGCCTCGGGTCAGTCGAACATGGAGTGGCCACTGTCGGCCAGCGACGGCGCGCCCGCCAGCGTCGAGGCGGCAAACCACCCGGGCATCCGTCTTTTCAACGCAGAGAACAAGATCGCGCCCCGCCCGCAGCGCGACGTGGTTTCGACCGACGCGTGGCGGCTGTGCACGCCCGAGTCGGCGCGATCCTTCAGCGCCGTCGCCTACCACTTCGCCGTGACGCTCCAGGGCCGATTGAACGTGCCCATCGGAGTCATCGAGGCCGACTGGGGGGGTACCCCCGCCGAGGCGTGGACGCCCCTGCCCATCGCCGCGTCGTTCCCCGAGTTGGCGCGCCAGGCGGAGTTCGTCGCGTCGCTCGATCCCGATCCGAACGTGCGCGCGGCGAAGGCGGCAAAGTTGGCGTCTGGCTGGTGGGATGCGCTCGACAGCGCCCGCGGCGCGCCCGGCCCCCTCTGGGCCGCCCCGGGGTTCGACGACAGCGCCTGGGGCGCCATCACCGTGCCTTCGCGCTTCGCGGGCGACCTGGCCTCCTTCGACGGCGTGGTGTACGTGCGCACTCGCGTCATCGTCCCCGCGGAGTCCGCCGGCAAGCCCGCCACGCTCGCCCTCGGCCCCATCGACGACCGCGACGATGCGTACGTCAACGGCGTGCGCGTGGGGGGCACGCGCGACGACGGCCAATGGAACAAGCCCCGCGCCTACGCCGTGCCCGCCAACGTGCTCCGCGCGGGGGAGAACGTCATCGCCGTGCGCGTGGTTGATACCGGCGGGCCGGGGGGCATTTTCGGCGAATCCTCGGTCCTGAAACTCGAGGGCGCGGGCGTGTCGGTCCCACTCGCAGGAACGTGGAAGTACCTCAAGGGTCCAGCGGTGAGCGATCTGCCTCCTATAGGGCAGACGTTCACGTTTGGTCCCGGTTCGCCCGCATCCCTCTACAACGCCATGATCCACCCGCTGGCGCCCTTCCGCCTCGCGGGGGCGATCTGGTACCAGGGCGAGTCCAACCGCGGCAACGCCGACCTGTACGCCCGGTTGTTTCCGGCGATGATCCGTGCCTGGCGCGACGCGTGGGGGCAGGGCGACTTCCCCTTCTACTTCGTGCAGATCGCGCCGTTCAACTACGGGGGCGATCGCGGGCAGACGGCCTTGCTCCGCGAGGCCCAGGCCGCCGCCCTTACCCTCCCCAACACCGGCATGGCCGTGACCATGGACGTGGGCAACCCGCGCGACATCCACCCCACGAACAAGCACGCGGTGGGAGATCGGCTGGCCCGGTTGGCGCTGACGCACGCGTACAGCCAGGCGGACCACATCGCCCGCGGGCCGTCGTTCGCGTCCATGCGTGCCGCGGACGGTTCGGCCACCGTGACGTTCGGCCTGCACGGCGCGAAGTCACTCACCTCGCGCGGCGGCCCGCCGAAGCACTTTCTGGTCGCCGGCCATGACGGCGTCTTCCGGCGTGCCCATGCCGAGATCATCAGACCCGATGCGGTGCGCGTGCATCACCCCGCGGTGTCCGACATCCTCGCCGTGCGCTACGCCTTCGAGGCCGCGTGCGAGACCAACCTCTTCGGCGATGACGACCTTCCCGCCGAACCGTTCAGGACAGACGCCTGGCCGACGCCCGGCGGAGGGTGGCCCCCGCCCGAGGACTTCGGCCGCACCGAGTTTCTGAACGACGACCCCGCGTTCGTCGCCCTCTTCAACGGGCGCGACCTTGGCGGCTGGGTGAACATGAACACCGCCCCAAGCACCTGGCGGGCCGAGGGCGGCATGATCCGCTGCACGGGTCGCCCGACCGGGCTGCTCCGCACCGCGCGTCCGTACGAGAACTTCGTGCTCGAACTCGAGTGGCGGCACCTGGAGCCGCAGGGCAACGCCGGGCTGTTCGTCTGGAGCGATGCGCTGACGGCCAAGGGCGTGCCGTTCTCGCGGGCCGTCGAGGTGCAGGTGATGGTCGGCTCGGAGGCCGACTGGTACACCTCCGACGGCGACGTTTTTCCGATTCATGGCGCGAGGATGACCCCGCTGAACCCGCGCCCCAAGGGCGGGATGCGCTCGTACCCCACCGAGAAGCGGATGAAGCCCGCGCCCGAGTGGAATCACTACCGCGTCGAGTGCCTCGACGGCGCGATCTCGCTGGCCGTCAACGGCAAGGTCGTCACGCGGGGCACGGACGCTTCTCCGCGTCAGGGGTACATATGCCTCGAATCGGAGGGCACCCCGATCGACTTCCGGAACATTCGAATCAAGGAACTTCCAGCGTCCACGCCGACGGTTCCCGCCGAAATGACCGCCCGCACGGATGAAGGCTTCGTCCCGCTCTTCTCCGGGCTGGATTTCGACGGGTGGAAGTTCGAAGAGGCCCATCGCGGACACTTTACCGCGAACGACAACGTCATCGCCTTCGACGGCCAAGGCCCGGACCTCTGGTCCACGCGCTCCTTCAAGAACTTCGTCCTCATCGCCGACTGGCGCTGGACGGCCAAGCCCACACCGACGCCGCGCCCCGTCATCCTGCCCGACGGCACAGACAAGAAAAACCCCGACGGCACGACCGCGATGGTCGAGATTCCCGACGCGGGCGATTCGGGCATCTACCTGCGCGGGTCGTCCAAGAGCCAGGTCAACGCGTGGTGCTGGCCGATCGGCTCGGGCGAGGTGTACGGCTACCGCACCGACCCCGCACAGCCGCCCGAAGTTCGCGCGGGCGTCACACCCAAGGCCGTCGCCGACGCCCCGATCGGGCAGTGGAACCGTTTCGAGATCACGATGAAGGGCGAGCGCCTGACCGTGGTGCTCAACGGGACGACGGTGATCGAGAACGCCCACCTGCCCGGGGTCGCGGCGGAAGGGCCCCTCGCCCTCCAGGCGCACGGATCGCCCATCGAATGGACCAACCTCTTCATCAAGGAACTGCCATGACGCACGCCACTCCCACGCATCGCGGCGACGGGACGGACCGTCGATCGTTCCTGCTTGGCGCCGTCTCGCTCGCGGCGGGGGCCATCCCGCTCGCCTCGTGCGCATCGCCCCGTCCCGCCAAGGCCCGCGCGCCGCTCTTCAAGATTTCACTGGCCGAATGGTCCCTGCACCGCACGATCCGGTCCGGGGCGATGACGAACCTCGACTTTCCGCGCGTGGCGCGCGACGAGTTCGGGATTTCCGCCGTCGAGTACGTCAACTCGTTCTTCAAGGACAAGGCCAAGGACGCGGTCTACCTCGCCGACCTGCGCGGGCGCTGCGATGCCCTGGGCGTCGCCAGCGTGCTCATCATGTGCGACGGCGAGGGCGCCCTGGGCGACCCCGACGAGGGCAAGAGAATCCGCGCGGTCGACAACCACCGCAAGTGGGCCGACGCGGCCAGGTATCTGGGGTGCCACAGCATCCGCGTGAACGCGCAGAGCGAGGGACCACGTGACGAGCAGGAACGACTCGCCGCCGACGGGCTGCGCCGCCTTACCGAGTACTGCGCCACCCTCGACCTCCACTGCATCGTCGAGAACCACGGGGGCCTTTCCAGCCACGGCGACTGGCTCGCCGCGGTCATGCGCCGCGTCGATCATCCGCGCGTCGGCACGCTCCCCGACTTCGGCAACTTCTACGAGTACGACCGCTACCAGGGCGTCAAGGACATGATGCCCTTCGCCCGCGGCGTCTCGGCCAAGTCGCACGACTTCGACGAGCACGGGAACGAAACCCGCACGGACTACGACCGCATGCTCGACATCGTCCTCGCCGCGGGGTACCACGGGTACATCGGGGTCGAGTACGAGGGGGACACGCTGCCCGAGGCCGAGGGCATCCGCGCGACCAAGCGGCTGCTCGAACGCTGCCGCGAACGTCGCGGCGTGTAGCCTCGTACACTGATCGGAACCCCCAGGAGCCTTCGCATGAACCGTGCCGTGTTCGCCGTGCTCGCCTGTGTCGTGTCATCGGGAGTCGTGCTGGCCCAGGGCCGGGGCGTGGTGCCCTCGCAGCCCGCGCCGACCAGGACCGCACCCGCCATTACACTCAAGGTCGGCGACAAGGCCCCCAGCCTCTCGGTGGATTCGTGGATCAAGGGACAGCCGGTGTCAGGGCTGGAAGCGGGCAAGGTCTACGCGGTGGAGTTCTGGGCGACGTGGTGCGGCCCGTGCATCGCGAACATCCCGCACCTGAACCAGATTCAGAAGGATCGGCCCGACCTCACGGTGATCGCCGTCGCCGCCAGCGAGCGCCCGCCCGCCAAGGGCCAGCCCGACAAGCGCCTGCCCGACCTTCAGAACTTCGTCCGCGGGAAGGGCAACGGGATGAACTACCGCGTGGCGTACGACGCGGGCGGGGTGATGAGCAGCACGTGGATGCGCGCCGCCGGACAGAACGGCATCCCCTGTGCCTTTGTCGTCGATAGCGAATCAAAGATCGCGTGGATCGGGCACCCCGGCTCCGAGGCTTTCGAGAAGGCCATTGATGCGGCGTTGAAGGTTGTCAAGGACAAGAAGGGCGACGACAAGCCCAAGGGCAAGGAGCCGGCCAAGGCCCCCGCGAAGAAGTCCCCCGCCAAGCCCGACGCCACGCCGACGGACACCGCGCCGAAGAAGGACGCCGATCCGAAGTAAGCCCGCGACGGATCACTGATCGCACAGTTCGACGGCCTTCCGCAGCGACGCCATCGGGTCGCCCCGCGGGATGAACTCCTGCCCGATGTACCCCGTGTACCCCGCGTCGGCGATGGCCTTGCAGATCGTCGCGTAGTTCAGTTCCTGCGTCTGGTCGATCTCCGCCCGCCCGGGCACGCCCCCGGTGTGGAAGTGCGCGATGTGCGCCAGGTTCTCGCGGATCGTCGCGATGACATCCCCTTCCATCCGCTGCATGTGGTAGATGTCGTACAGCAGTTTGAAGCGGTCGCTCCCCACACCCTTCACGACCTCCACGCCCCACGGCGTGCGGTCGCAGTGGTAGTCCCCGTGGTCCTTGCTGTTCAGCAGTTCCATCACCAGCGTCACCCCGAGCCGCTCGGCCAGCGGCGCGATCCGCTTCAGGCCCGCCACGCAGTTGCGGATCGCTTCGGCGTCGTCCAGGCCGGCGCGGTTGCCCGAAAAGACGATCTGGCACGGCAGACCCGCCGCCGCGACCATCGGCAGCCGCTCCTCCAGGTCGCGCACGATCGCGTCGTGGTGCTCTACGCGGTTGAACCCGCGCGGGATGGGGTTCGACTTCACATTGGTCGCCACGGCGCATGTCAGCCCGTGGGCCTTGGCCACCGGCCACTCGTCCGGCCCGAGCAGTTCCACCGACGCCAACCCCATCGCCTTGGCCTGGGCGCACAGTTCCTCCAGAGGCATCCGCCCATAGCACCAGCGGCACACGGAGTGCTTCAGACGGCCTTTCCATCGAGGCGTCTCCATTGCAGCCCGCGACGCCGTCCCGCTCGCCAGAACCAGCCCCGCGGCCAGCCCGAGCACGCTTCGTCGTGATAGCCCATCGTCCTTCGCGGTATCCTCGATCATGGCGTCTCCTTCGGGCGCAGTCTACCGCACCGGGCCGCCCGTGTGCCAGCGCATGGCCTTGGTCGCGCCGAGATATCGCGCCGCGGGCGAGGCCCCCGGCTCACCCTCGACCAGCACGCACGCGGTGCCCGGAAACCGAGCGAGCATCACCCCCGCCTCGTCGGGCGTGAGCAGACATGCGGCGGTGGCCAGCGCGTCGGCCAACTCGCCCCGGGGCGCGATCACCGTCGCGCTTACCCGACGTGAACTGCCCAGCCCCGTGCGCGGATCGACCAGGTGGGCGTATCGCACGCCGTCAATCTCGACGAACTGTTCCGTGTCGCCCGACGTGGACGCGGCCTGTCTCGCCAGCAGCAGCACCCCTACCGGTCCATCGCGCCCCCGCACCTCCACGTGCCAGCCGGGCCTTCCGGGTGGTTCGCCCCCCGCGACAATGTCCCCCGCCAGCGCCACGAGGCATCGTGGCACGCCCCTCGCCCGCAGTCGATCCACCGCGCGCTGCGCCGCGTACCCCTTGGCAATCCCGCCCAGGTCCACGCGCATCCCGGCCCTCGCGAGCCGTGCCCGACCCAGTGCAACCTCGACCCCGCGCCAATCCACCAGCCCACGCAGCCGCTCCAACTCCTCGGGCGTCGGCAGCCGTCCCGTGCGACGGGTCTCGCGCCAGGCGTGGGTCATCGGCCCGGCGGTCACGTCGAACGCGCCCCCGCTCGCGCTCGAAACCTCACCCGCCAGCCGCAGCACCGACTCCAACTCCGGCGCGATGGGCGCCCACGCGCCACCAGCCTCCCGTCCCATGGCGCTCACCTGGCTGCTCGGGCGGTAGTCGCTCATCATCGCGTCGAGCCGGGCCAGTTCGCCGAAGGCCTCGGCGGCGGCGAGTTCCGCGGCCGCGGGCGACCCGGCGTACAGCGTCACCCGCGCTTCCACCCCCATGCACACCCGTGCAAACTCGTACCGCTTCAGCGGCGCACACGCCGCCAGCACCCCCAGCACCATCACCATCCACGCCCGAATCACGCGCCGCCCTCCTCGCTCCACGACAGGTCGTACACCAGGTTCATGGGCGTCCACCAGGCCCCCGCCGGCGCGCCGGGCACGGGCTTCTGATACGTCCGCATCAGCGCGTCCCACTCGGCCCCGCGCGGCGACTCGGCGAATCGCTGAAAGTCCCGCGCGGGATCGAACCCGTCCGCTGCCTCGCACACCATGAACAGCCGCGTCCCCGCGCGGTAGATCCGCATCGACGTGATGCCGATGTCGCGCAGCGCCCGCTCCACCTCGGGCCACACCGCCCGGTGATGCCGCTCGTACGCCACGATCATCGCGGGGTCGTCCACAAGGTCCAGCGCCTGGGCGAAGCGGGTCATGCACACCTCCGGGGCACCGCGGGCACGCGTGTTGTACCATGGCGTGCATGAACGTATCAATACGGCGGCTTCTGGCCCTGTGCGTCGGCGTGTTCGGGGTGCTCCCGGGGTGCCGCGATTCGTCCGCGCCGCCCGCGGCGGGGACGCCGCCCAAACCCCGCATCGCCGTGGTCCCCAAGGGCACGACGCACGAGTTCTGGAAGTCGGTGCACGCCGGCGCGCTGCGCGCGGCCCGTGAAGGGCAGGCCGACGTGACCTTCCGCGGACCCGAGAAGGAGGACGACCGCGAACAGCAGATCGCCCTCGTGCAGAACCTGATCGCCGCGAAGTACGACGCCCTCGTCCTCGCGCCGCTCGACAACGCCGCCCTGGTCGGCCCGGTCCGTCAGGCCAAGGCCGCGGGAATTCCTGTCGTCATCATCGACTCCGGCCTCGACGCCCAGGCCGGCGCGGACTATGTCTCCTTCGTCGCGACCGACAACCGGGCGGGCGGGTTGCTCGCCGGGCACCACCTCGCCGACCTGCGCCGCGGCGCGGGCACCGTGCTCGTCCTGCGGTACCTCGAAGGTTCGCTCTCGACCACGCAGCGCGAAGACGGCTTCATCGCCGCGATGGCGTCGTACCCCGGTATCACCGTGATCGATCCCAAGCGTTACGCCGGCGCGACCCGCGCCACCGCCCAGGAAGCCGCCGAGAATCTTCTCGCCGCCAACCCCGGCATCGACGCCGTCTTCACTCCCAACGAGCCGTCCACCTTCGGAATGCTCCTGGCACTCAAGGCGCGCGGGCTGGCCGGAAAAGTCACCTTCGTCGGGTTCGACGCTTCCGACGCCGCCATCGACGGCATGCGCCAGGGACACGTGCAGGCTCTGGTGCTCCAGAACCCCATCCGGATGGGGCAACTCGGCGTGCAGGCGGCCCTGGATCATCTGGCCGGGCGCCCCGTCACCCCCGTGATCGACACCGGTACCTTCCTGCTCACGCCCAATGTCCTCGATACGCCCGAGGCCCGCGAACTCTGGGCGCCCGACCTCAAGGCGCTTCTGGACGGGGCGCCCTGATCCACGATGGACACAGCGACGATCCATCCGCGACGATTGGCCGCCGCGCTGGCCCCGCTTCTCGGGCTGCTCGCGGTCGTGGTGATCTTCGCGCTGATCCCGCCTCATCCGCCGATCTCGCTCCTCGACCTCCGTACCGTCGCCGTCCACGCGGTCCTCGTCAGCACCATCGGGCTGGGCATGACGCTGGTGGTGATCGCCGGCGGGATCGACCTCTCCGTCGGCTCGATGCTCGCCCTCGCGTGCGTCATCTCGGCCCTTGCCGCCCGACAGGGGTGGCCCGCGCCCATGGTCGTCCTTGCGGGCGTCGCCACGGGCGTGCTTTGCGGCGCTTACAACGGCGTGCTCATCGCCTCGCTCCGCCTCCCCGCATTTATCGTCACCCTCGGCACGCTGGGACTCTTCCGCGGACTTGGGAAGTGGATTGCCGGCCCCGGCACAGTCAAGGCGCCGACCCAGGGGCTTGATGTGCTCATGGACCCCACCCCGCCGCACGCGTTCTGGCTCTTTGCGCCGGGGGTATGGCTCACGGCCGTGCTCGCCGCCCTCGCGGCGTTCACCCTCCATCGCACCGTCTTCGGGCGGCACGTGGTCGCGATCGGCTCCAACGAGACCGCCGCCCGGTTCGCCGCCATCCCCTTGCGCACGCGCCGCATCCAGATCTACGCCCTCCTCGGCGCGTGCACCGGGTTGGCCGGCGCCCTGCAGTTCGCGCGTCTCACCGTCGGCGACCCCACCGTGGCGGTGGGGATCGAACTCGAAGTCATCGCCGCCGTGGTCATCGGCGGGGCCTCGCTCGCCGGCGGCACCGGCTCGATCCTCGGCACGCTCGCCGGGGCCGTCATGATGGCGTACCTGCGCAATCGTTGCTCGGCCCTGGGCTGGCCCAACTTCGTGCAGGAACTCATCGTCGGGCACGTCATCATCGCCGCCGTGCTTCTCGACACGCTCCGCCGTCGCCGCGCCGTACCGTGACGCCGCATGCCCGCTCTTGACCCCACCCCGCTCGATTTGCTGATCCTCACCACGGCCAACGCCGCGCAGGCCCGGGCCTTGCGCGCGTACCTGCGCGGGCATCGCCTCCCGGCGCGGCGCGTCCTCGTGCTTCCCGATCCGCGCGGTCGCCGCATCGGCTCGGGTGGCTCGACCCTCCGCGCCCTGGCCCGTGTGTGCCGGCTTGTGCCGGGACCCTTGCGACGCGTGCTGATCCTTCACTCCGGGGGCGATTCGCGCCGCCTTCCGGCGTACGCCGCGATGGGGAAGATCCTCGCCCCCTCACCCCTGCCCGACGCCACGCCCGGGCGCACGCTCCTCGACGACGTGGCGGGCGACCTCGCCCCGCTCGTGCCCGCGGGGCACGTCGTCGTCGCGTCGGGCGACGTGTACCTTGCGCTGGCCGCCGAGGCGCCGGACCTGGCCGGCCCGGGCCTCGTCGGCGTCGCCATCCCTTCCGACCTTGACCGCGCGTCGCGCCACGGGGTCTACGTCGCCGATGAAGCAGGCCGCGTCACGAACTTTCTCCAGAAACCGACCCGCGCAGCCCTTCGCCGGGCCGGCGCCGTGCGACGAGGGAAGGCGATCGTCGATTCCGGGGTGATATCGATCTCCTTTCGCGCCGTCGAAAGACTCGTCGCGTCGTCACGGGCCGACGTGCTCCCGATGCTGGACCGGGGCCGCCTCGCCATCGACCTGTACCGCGACCTACCCGCCGCCGTGCTGCGGCAGGCCGGGTACGCACGCGGCCACCCGCTGCGTGCCTGGGCCAATCGAATCGCCGGCCTGCCCTTCGACGTGCGGACGACGCCGGGCGCTGCGTTCGTGCACGTCGGCACGACGCGCGAGGCCGTCGCCCTCTACGCCCCGCGCCCCGGCCTGCGACGCCTCAACGCGACCACGCCCGCGCGTCTCTCCATTCCCGGCCGGGCCGTGCTCGATTCGTGCACGTCCGCATCACCTCTCCACCTCACGCCGGGGTCGATGGTGGTCAACCTCCCATCCCGCGGCGTGCCGGCGATCCGCTCTCGCCCGGGCCTCGGGCTGGTCATGCTCCCCATCGACGAACGCCTGTGGACCTGCGTTCGTTTCGGCGTTGACGACGACTTCAAGACCCCGCTGGTGCTTCCCGCGCCTGGCCCAGGCTCGATCCACGCCTCCCTGGCCCGCCTCCTGGCACGCGGCGTGCTCGGCGAGGCCGACCTCTTCGCGCCGAACGATGCCGACCGATCGGCCTGGTCGGCCCGCCTCTGGCCCGTCGGCTCGCCGCGCGCGACCCTCGCCTCGACGGAGTTCATGCAGCACGCGGACCTCGTCCCGCCTCAGGCCTGGCGGCGCGCGACGCGGCTCACCATGCGTGACGTGCTCACGCGGGTGAATCACGACCGTCTCCGGGCGCGCCGAGCCGAGGCGCACGCCGCGTTTCTGCTCGAGCGACTCCGCGTCGAGCAATCACCCGCCCGGCGGGCGTCGCTGTGGGTATCCATCGCCGACGCGACGCCGCCTCGATTTCGGTCCGCGTCCTGGCCCACGCCCGATCGTGCCCTCGACCATGCCTTCCGCGCCGTCGCCGAGTCCGTCGCGGCCAACCCGTCGCACCCGCCCGCGCCGCGCCACGCGCCGGCCCGCGACGTGCTCGTCACCTGCCCCGCGCGCATCGATCTCGCCGGCGGATGGACCGACACGCCCCCCATCTGCTCCGATCTCGGCGGGGCGGTCCTCAATGCCGCCGTCAGCATCAACGGCGCTCACCCCATCCGCGTCCGCGTACGGGCCGTCAATTCGCCCGGCTTCCGCATAATCAGCACCGACCTGCGTCGATCTACGCGGCTCCTGGTGGCCGACCCGGCCGACCGTCCGCGAGACCCCTCCCATTGGGATGCGCTCCCTCGTGCGGCGCTCGAACTCCGCGGCCTGCTGCCCGCGCATGGCCGCGTGGCCGATCGCCTCATGCGTCGGCTCGGCACGCCCGGTTTGGAAATCACCCTCGCCTCGGCGCTTCCGAAAGGGTCGGGCCTGGGCGGCAGTTCCATCCTCGGGGCCGCGCTCCTCGCCGCGCTCGCCGCCGCATCAGGCGAACCCGTCACGCACGAGGCAATCATCCGCGATACCTCCGCGCTCGAACAGCGCATGACCACCGGCGGGGGCTGGCAGGATCAGGCCGGGGCGATCATCCCCGGCGTCAAACTCCTCACGACGCCCCCCGGCCCGTTGCAACTCCCCCGCATCCATCCGATCGACGTCGGCGATACGCTCGCCTCGTCCGAAGTTGCCCCGCGGCTGCTGCTGTACTACACCGGCCAGCGTCGACTAGCCCGCAACATTCTCCGCACCGTCGTGCTCCGCTACCTCCGCCGAGAGCCGCAGGCCCTGGCCACCCTCGCCCGCCTGCGCGACGGCGCCCTTGCCATGGCCGAGGCGCTCCGACGCCGCGACCTCGACGCCTTCGCCGTGCGCCTCAATGAGTACTGGACGCTCAAGCAGGCCCTCGACCCGGCCTCGTCAAACGATCTGATCCGCGGCATCCTCGACAGCGCCCGGCCCCACCTCGCCGCCGCGGCGCTTCCCGGTGCGGGTGGTGGGGGATTCATCCTCATGCTCGCCAGGTCCGCCCGCGCCGCGACGAAAGTGCGACAGGTGCTTTCTCGCACGCCGCCCAACTCCGCCGCGGGATTCCACAATCTGACAATCGACCCACGCGGGCTGTGCAAGGTTGCCGGCGGACAAACGCCCCGGTCCGGCCTACTCTCCTCACTCACCACCGGGGTGTAGCGCAGCTTGGTTAGCGCGTTTGACTGGGGGTCAAAAGGTCGGCGGTTCGAATCCGCCCACCCCGATTGCTCAAAGGGACAAGCCGTTCGGCGAACACGTCGAAGGACCATTCCTCCGCAACAAACTCGAGATGCGGCTTCGAGGATGCGGTTTCAACAGACAACCTCGAGGATTCGCCGCACCGCGGCGTAGTCGGCAGAACGCGGCATCGTGTGCAGGGCTCGTGTGCGTCTGATTACCTTGACGGTCGGGTCCGCCGTCGCGTCGGGCGAGCGGTGTTCAACTCCGCCGCCGCCGCGCGGCGATCAATCCGCCGAGGGACTGCAGCAGGAGTGCGCTTGGCGCCGGCACCGGGCGGGTCCACAACAGGGCTTCCCAACGGTTCGTGCCGAGGTTCATACCGCTTCCGACGACGTAGAGCATGGCTTCGTCGCTCCAGATGCCCTCAGCCCTCGTGTGAACCCACGACCCCGTAAGCGCTACCGACAGATCCTCCCACGATGCCGCGGTGCCGCTCCACACACTTGCCTTTTCCACGCTGCCGACTTGGACATATCCGACTTGATATGAACCAAACGCACCGAGGGCTTCGGATCGGTACGCGCTTCCGATTGCAGGGTGCAGATCCACCCATGACGCCGCCGTGCCGGACCACAGGCTGGCTCGCGGAAAACCATTTCCGGGGTCGATGTATCCGACCTGCTGCGAGCCGGTCGTTGCGTACGCAGTCGATCGCATGGCTCCGGATGGATGGAGATCGACCCATGTCAGCGCCGATCCGCTCCACACGCCGGCGTGCTGCAAGTTTCCAAATCGTGCGTACCCTGCCTGCTGGTTGTCCGAGATGCTGTAGGCCTCTGATTCCGTGGACCCCGCGGGGTTGAGGTCGATCCAGGAGGCGGCAGACCCGGTCCAGAGGCTTGCGCGCCTCGTGGCGCCGATGAATGCGCTGCCAACTTGCTGTGTGCCGGACACGCCCAGCGCGTACGAACCGAATGACCCCGCCGGGTTCAGATTGACCCAAGTGGCGGCGCTGCCGCTCCACAGGCTGGCGCTGGTCTGAGTTCCAACTCGGACCCATCCGACCTGCTGCGACCCCGCGCAGGCGGAAGCGCTTGACTCGGACGCCCCCGCGGGGTGAAGGTCGACCCAGGAGTTTGCGTCTCCACTCCACATGCTTGCGCGATAGACCCCGTTAATCCCCACTCCTCCAACCTGCTTGAACCCACTCACCCCGTGCGCCTGGGACTGGAGGGCGTTGGATGGATTCAAGTTGGTCACGCTCCACTGCGCGCTCGCTGGTTGAGGCATCCACGGGGTGATGGTGGATAGCAGCAAGGTGGTGAGCACAGATCGATGTGTCGTGAACATGGCTCTCTCTTTCATTCATGAGCACGGCGACTGACATACGTTGCTTGATGTCAACCGCGACAGATCGTCACGCACCGCGGTGCGGTTGCTTTCGCCGCCGACGCCAAACGACCCCGACCCCGAGCGCCAACATCACCATGGCGTGTGGCTCGGGAACAGGGCGGGTCCAGAGGAGGGCTTCATATCGATTCGCGACCGTGTTGAATCCCGCGCCCGCTACGCTGATCGACACGCCGTCGCTCCAGATGCCATAGGCCTCCGACATGCTGAACTCGGCGGGGAGGACCGCGTGAAGATTCTCCCAGGAATCCGCGGAACCGTTCCATGCGACGGCACGCCGCGTGTCCTCGAAGTCCGCGTAGCCAACTTGGAGCGTATCAAAGACCCCGTTGGCGATCGATTGGATCGCGCCATCGGGGTTAAGATCGACCCAGGTCGCCGCTGATCCCGTCCACAGACCGGCGTGCCAGCTGCCGGAGACGATGGCATATCCGACCTGATGTGTGCCGGAAGTCGCCAAGGCCCGTGAGGCAGACGCGACGCCGGGATGGAGGTCGACCCAGGAATCCGCCGTCCCGCGCCACAGCGCGGCATGCAACACCGTGCCAATGAGCGTCTCGCCGACCTGATCCTCCCCAGACACGGCACGAGCCAGCGAACTGTCGACGCCCGCGGGATGCAAGTCAATCCAAGAACTCGCCGTGCCGTGCCAGAGGCCCGCATGCGATAATCCATACCATGCATACCCAACCTGACGTCCAGCCGAGGCTCCGAAGGCGATGGCGTCAGTTGCGCCCGCCGGAGTCAGGTCTACAGCGGATGCGGCGCTCCCGCTCCAGAGCATCGCCCGTGATCGGCCCGCGATGACTGCATACCCGGCTTGCTGCGAACCCGATGTCGCGTAAGCGACCGACAATGCCGCGTCGGCAGGATGAAGGTCGACCCATGAAGCTGCACTACCAGTCCAGAGGGAGGCTCGAGCGACGTCGTCCACGACCGCTTGGCCGACTTGCTGCATGCCGGCGATGTGGACTGCGCCCGAGTTGATCGCGCCGGAAGGATGGAGTCTGGTCACTGTCCATTGCGCGCGCGCCGTCGGGAACAGGCCTGTGGCGTGCATCGTGATGACGGCCGCTAGTAGAACTAACTGCTTTCCAACCAACAGGTTGCGTACGACTTTCATTCCAAATACCTCGCGCATCAAGGACCTATAACCAAATCACCTTCCTTCGGATCGTCGCATCGGAAACTCATCTCGGCTCCTTCGACACTCGTTCGGGAGTCTTCCATTCCATCATGGTATGAGTTAAACTGCTGCAAATGTGTAACTTAGGTGGAATACAAGTCAACGCTGGCGATTCAATGAACATGGAAGGTGCATCCGGTATCCATGACGCTCTCTTTACATTCGTTACAGAGCCACGTACTGGGCCCTTGGCATTCCGTGCCATCTACGACGAGCTCCGCCGCATCGCCGCGGCACGGCTAGCCACGTTGCCCGCCGGCCAGACACTCGAGGCGACGGCCATCGTGAACGAGGTTTTGGCACGAGGGCTTGTGGACACGAAGCAATGGGAGAGCCGGGCCCATTTTTTCGGAGCCGCGGCAATCGCCGTTCGGAACCTCTTGGTCGAGCACGCCCGCCGGCGCCAGGCCGCGCGGCGCGCCCAGACCGAACACGCCCGAATCATGCCGACACACGCGAACGGCATGACGGAAAGCGATGACGAGTTGCTGGCGCTCGATGCGGCGCTTGAGCGTCTCCGACAGATGGACGAACGCAAGCACTTCGTTGTGTCGCTGCGGTTCTTCACGGGACTTTCGATCGAAGAGACAGCACAGGCGCTGGGATTATCGACCGCGACGGTCGAGCGCGACTGGGCGTTCGCCCGGGCGTGGCTCCAGCGCGAGGTGAGCCGATCGATCGGGGATCCCGGATGAGCCAGGCCGGACAGAGCCAACTGGAGTCGCTGTTCCATGCCGCGCGGTCCCTGCCCCGGGAGCAGCGCACCCTGTTTCTTATGGCGCAGTGCGAGGACACCGCGCTGCGCGCCGAGGTACTGCAGCTGCTCGCATGCGCCGACGGCCCCTCGGTTGTTGAAAAGTTGTCCGATGCCGACGCCCCGGTCGTGCCCGGCTTTCGTATCATGGAAGTGCTCGGCGAAGGCGGATTCGGCATCGTGTACCGGGCCGAACAACAGCACCCGGTGCGTCGGATCGTGGCGATCAAGGTGGCCCGCTGGTCTGCGCCCGGGGCCCGGCATCACGAGCGCTTCGATCAAGAGATGCAGATCCTCGCGAGCCTGGAACACCCCGGCATCGCCCGACTGTACGAGGTCGGCACGACGGCCGACGGTCGACCGTTTGTCGTGATGGAATGCATCCGCGGCGCATCCATTACGGAGTACTGCGCCGCTCGCGACAACACGGTGCGCGAGCGCATCGAACTTCTCGCCAGCGTGTGCGAGGCTGTGCAGTACGCTCATCAGAATGGCGTGATTCACCGCGATCTGAAACCGGCCAACATCCTCATCGTCGAGGCCGATGGCCGGGTAGAACCGAGGGTGATCGACTTTGGCGTCGCGAAATGGTCGCGGCCCGAGGCGGACCCGGGCCTGACGCTGGCGGGGAATCTGATCGGAACGCCGGCGTACATGAGCCCGGAGCAGGCCCGTCTCGAGCGGACCGACATCCGGACGGATGTGTTTGCCTTAGGCGCCATCCTGTACGAGCTACTCGTGGGAGCCGCGCCGCTCTATGCCGCCTGCGCTCCGGACGCCGCGATGGATGGCCTGCTGAAACGGGCTCGCGAAGCGCGGTTTCCCGTGGCCTCGGTTGCGGCGGGGCGCCGTGTCGGCCGGAACGCCGCCGCGATGCTCCGTGGCGAACTGGATGCAATCCTCGACAAGGCGCTGCAACCGTCACCGGCGGATCGGTACGCGAGCGTGGCGGAGCTGGCGGCCGACCTGCGCCGCTACCTCGCGGACAAACCGGTCCTGGCGGCACGCGCCACCCCTTGGGCCGCGGTGCGGCGCTTCGCGCGACACCATCGGCTGGGAGTGATGGTCGCGGGCATGATGTTGGGTGTGCTGGTCGCGGGCCTCGTGGGACTCTCGGTGGGGCTAGTCCGCGCGCAGCGCGAGGCGGACGGCGCGATGGCGCAGTGCGATATGCTCGTCGAGACGCTCACCCGCGCCGACCCCTTGGCGTACGGGGCGAACGCGACGGTCCGCGAGCTGCTGGACGTGGCCTCCGCCCAGCTGACCCTGCGCGAAGCGACGATCCGCCGCGATGTCCTTGCGAAGACGCGCGCCGTGCTGGGACGAGCCTACGCCGGCCTCGGCTTGTCCGAAGAGGCCGCACGCGAGCTGCACGCCTCTCTCGGCGTTCCGGCCGGCGATGATGCCCGTACCCCGGCGGCGCGTGCCGATGTGCTTCGGGAGTATGCCGACGCCCTGCGGCAGCGCGAGGAGTGGGAGGCGAGTGATCGAGCGCTCGCGGAAGCGGCCGCGTTGATTCCGGGACGCTCTCGCGAGGAACAGATCGAACGCGTTCGGGTTCTGCGAAGCCGCTCGAATCTCTGGGCGGCCATGCAGCGACTTGATCAAGCGCTCACGGACGCGGCGGCCGCGGTCCGTCAGGCGGACGAGCTGAACGATTGCCCGTTGTCGCTCCGACTGCACTGCTACGCCTGGCACGGGGCGCTCCTTCGCACGCGCGAGCGTCTGGCGGAGTCCGAGGCCGTCATCCGCGGGGCGCTGGAAATGGCGGTTCGTGCCCTGGGGCGCAGGCATCCGCAGACCGCAATGATCCTGACTGATCTCGCGGACACGCTGCTCTTCAGCGGCTATCCGCAGGAGGCCGAACGCCTCGCGCGGGAGGCACTCGAAGTCCGTGAGGCCACGCTCGGGCCGACGCACCCCCACACGATCAACAGTGTGGTCACCCTTGCGGCGTGCTGCGCGGAGATCGGACGGTTCGACGACGCGGATCGGCTCCGCCAGCGAGCGCTCATGGCCCGCGCTGAGAGCAGCGGTCACGGCTCGGAATCCGTGGCGGTTGTCCATTATCTCGCGGGGCTCGAAGCGCTGGACCGCGGTGACTATGCCGCCGCTGTCGGCGAGCTCCGTATTCGCGTGGATTGCCTCGAGTCTCGATCCGATGAGCCGCCCATCGCGCTCGCCACGTCGCGGATCACGTACGCCGCGGCACTTGTTCTGAACGGCGACCTCGACCGGGCCGCCGCCCAGCTCGACCTGGTTCAGTGCTCCTGGCCTCGCGCGACGCTCAACCCTAGTGTCGAACTCTTGATGGACGCCTGCTGGGCGGCTCTCCAACACCGGCGCAACTCGTCCGACGCCGACCCGGGGCACGCCGCATCCATCCGCGAGGCCACAAATCAAGCGCCGATGCTGGCAAGCCGCAAGCGGCTGATTCTGTGCCTGATGGATTCCGGCGCATGCACGACCCAGTGACGAAGCATCAGGCAACGTACAAGTCACACGCTCATGCGCTGCCGTGTTCAGACGATGGTGGGTGCTTCAGTTCCGGCTTCCACGACATGCTTCCCGGCACAAGATGTTCAACGGGCATGCGTTCGCCACGTTTCGATCGCTGGTTTTCACTCCAGCCTCGTGAAGACATGTCAAGATCGATGTTTGGTGTATGCCCGGGTGGTTTCGGTGAGGTATACCCCACCCACGATCCGGTCGGGGTATACTTACCCCGATCTCTGGTTCTGGGCGCCCTCAGTGGGCGCGGTTCTCAGGTTCCCCGACGCTTTCTCGTGCCCGAGTTCAAGCAGCGGCGATTCAAGTTCAAGGGCACGTGCAAGGGAAAGTGTCATGAAGATCTATGTCGGTAACCTCTCGTTCCAGACCACCGAGTCCGAACTCCGCGCGATGTTCGAGCAGCACGGTGAAGTCGCCAGCGCGTCGCTGGTCATGGACCGCGAGACGGGGCGCCCCCGTGGCTTCGGATTCGTCGAGATGAACAACGACGAGCAGGCCAAGGCGGCGATGACCGCGCTCAACGGCCAGAACGTCGGTGGCCGTGACCTCGTCGTCAACGAGGCTCGCCCGCGTGAAGAGCGCGGCGGGTTCGGCGGCGGCGGTCGCCGCGGCGGCGGCGGGTTCGGCGGCGGCGGCGGCGGTGGTGGTCGCGGTCGCGGTGGCTTCGGCGGCGGCGGTGGCGGTGGCGGCGGCGGCGGTGGCCGCGGCGGCTGGTAAGCCATCCCCACGAGTTCAACTCTGTTCAATGGGCCGGAGCCGAAAGGCTCCGGTCTCTTTTGGGACGCTTCTCCCGGGCCTTCGCCCACCCAATGACGGAGCGTGCCACTGGTGCGGGGGGCGTGCCCCAGTCTCGGCGCCTCGCCGAGGCAGTGCGGTCTGCCGAAGACCGCCGCGCGGCACGGCCCTCGCCCGATGAGGACTTGGCCGGCGAGCAGTCCAACGGGCAAGGGCCGTGGCACGGAGCAGTGCCCGCAGCCCATCTCGTTGCTTCGCCTGGAACTCGGAAATGGCGAATCATGTGGAACGCCCCTCCCGCTACCCGTTCAGCCGCGGCGTGGTGGCCCAGTTGAGTTTCGAGATCAGGCGCGCCCAGTAGTCGGACTTGGTGTTCTGCACGAGGCGCACGGCGAGGGCGTGGCGCGTCAGGAGAACCCGGTCGCCCGCGGCGATGGTGGTGGTGGATTGGCCGTCGAGGACGAGCGTCGTCCCGCCCCCCACGCCGTCGCCCGGCACCGCGTTGGCGCGCTCGACGCGGATTTCGATCCGCGAGTCTGCGGGCACAACCACCGGGCGGAACGAGAGCGAGTGGGCCGCGATCGGCGTGATGGCCAGGGCGTTCACGCGCGGCGAGAGGATCGGCCCGCCCGCCGAGAGGTTGTACGCCGTGGAGCCCAGCGACGTCGAGACGATCACGCCGTCGCCCAGGAGCGTCGGGCCCTTCTGATGGTCGATGGAGAGCGAGAGGGCGATCATCCGGAAGGGCGGGCCCGCGGTGATGGCCGCGTCGTTGATGGCGATGTCGGAGAAACGGGGCGTCTTCTGGCGGCCGGTGAAGACCTCGACGCGCAGAGCGGTCAGCGGGTGGGTCGGCAGGTCCTTGGTCGTGAGCAACGTTGCGGCCTGGTCCTTGAAGGCCTCGAGATCGAACTCGGCCAGAAAGCCCAGCCGACCCAGATTCACGCCGAGCAGCGGCGCGGGCAAGTCAATGCAGCGGCGGCACTGCGAGAGCAGCGTGCCGTCGCCCCCCAGCACGACAATCAAGTCCGCCTCGCGGGCGATCGGCGGCAGGGTCGCGGAATCGGCGGGGAGATCGGCCAGCAGCGTGGCGTGCTGCCGGATGAGCGTACGAACCTCGACCGCCGCCGCGACGGCGTTGGGCTTGGCGGTGTTGACGAGAAGGAGGGTTCGCATGCGCACGTCAGGAAGAAGCGCGAGAGGATGTGCAGGTATAGGTGGCTCAGGCGTCTCGCCTGAGCGGAAGTCTCCGGGTCGCCGACACCGTCGGGACATCTGTGCGGCCCGAACCGCTCATGCCGAGAGCGGCCTCGATGGCCTCGGCGATCCCTTCCACATCCAACCCCACCTCCGCCAACTGCCGCGCGCGGCTGTCCTGGTACACCCAGCGGTCCGGCAGCCCCAGCCGCGTCACGCCCGACGTGTCCAGCCCCATCTCCTGCGCCGCCTCGAGCACGGCCGATCCGAACCCGCCGATGATCGAGTGGTCCTCGATGGTGATAACCGGAATGCAGCGCATCAGCAGGTCGCGGACCAGATCGGCGTCCACCGGTTTGGCGAATCGCGCGTCGTACACCGCGACCCGCGCCCCGGGCACGCGAGCGGCCGCGTCGAGGGCGGTGATCGCCGGCGTGCCGAACGCGAGGATGGCCGCGTCGGGGTCGGTGATGTCGGGCGTCAGGTTCCGAGCCTTGCCGAGCACGAACGTCGGGCACGCCCGGTCCGCCAGCGCACCCGACACAAGGTCACGCGGGTACCGCACGGCGGACAGCCCGTCGTCGTACAGCCGCATGAACTCCAGCGCCGCACGCAGCGAGGGCTCGTCGATCGCCGCGGTGATCACCGCGCCCGGCAACGTCCGCAGCAGCGCCACGTCGCAGAACCCGTGGTGCACCGCCCCGTCGCCGCCCACGAGGCCGGCCCGGTCGAGGCAGAGCCGCACCGGCAGGCCCTGCAGCGCCGCCTCCTGGAAGGCCTGGTCGAACGCCCGTTGGAGGAACGTGCAGTAGACCGCGAGGAACGGCTTGTACCCGGTCTTGGCCAGCCCGGCCATCATGTCCAGCGCGTGGCTCTCGCAGATGCCCACGTCCCACGCGCGATCCGGAAACTTCGGCAGAATCTTGCTGAGCCCCGTGCCGTCGGGCATCGCGGCCGTACACGTGACGGCGCGCGGGTCGCGTTCCATGACGTCACTCAACGCATCCGCGAAGGCGGTCGTGAAGGACCGCCCCTCGTTCCGCAACTCCACCCGGCAATCTTCCGAATCCACCGGGCCTTCCACCCTGAACGCCGGAGGCGAGTGAAAGGTCGTGCTGTCACTCTCCGCCGCTTCAAAGCCCTTGCCCTTGATCGTGTGCACGTGCAGCACGAGCGGTCGTTCAAAGTCCCGCGCCTCGCGCAGGTAGTCGATCAGCCGCGGCAAGTCGTGCCCGTCGATCGGGCCCACCGTCACCAGCCCGAAGTGCTCGAACCACGCCGCCTCGTTGGTCACGGCCTTGCCCGCCTCGCCCACCTTGTGGTACGCCTTCCGCAGGGCCTCGCCCCCGGGCAGGCCCTTCAGCGCTTGGCCCGCCGATTTCTTGAAGTCCGCGTACGTGTGCGACAGTCGCAGGCGATCAAAGTAGTGCGACAGCGCGCCCTGCGGCTTGCTGATCGACATGCCGTTGTCGTTCAGCACCACCAGGAACTGCCGCTTCAGCGTTCCCGCGTTGTTCAGGCCTTCCATCGCCACGCCGTTCACAATCGAGGCATCCCCGATCAGCGTCACAACCCGCCGGCCCGTCGGGTTGGTCTTCGGGTCGAACGCATCCTTGTTCAGCATGTCGCCGCGCGCCATGCCCACGGCGGTGGAGATGCCCGTCCCCGCGTGCCCGACGGCAAACAGGTCGTACGGCGACTCGCGCGGCTCGGGGAAGCCCGCCATGCCGTCGCGCGTCCGAAGGCGCGAGAGTAGCGGCAAACGCCCGGTAAGCAACTTGTGCGGGTAGCACTGATGCCCCACGTCGAAGAGCAGTCGGTCGTGCCCGAAATCAAAGACGTAGTGCAGCGCGATCGTAAGTTCGACCACGCCCAGGTTCGGGGCCAGGTGCCCGCCCGAGTTGGCGATCTGCGTCGTGATCGCGTGGCGAATCTCCGCCGCGAGTTGCTGGAGTTGTGGAACGGACAGTCCGCGGAGGTCTTGCGGCGAGCGGAGATGGGGAAGTATCGATGTCATGATTTTCAATGATTACTGAAAATAGTAGACGATCAGGCCGCCGCGTGCAACCCGTCTGACGCACACCAGGAAAGGAGAATACCCGGCGGGTACGTACGTCGGCCATGGCTACTTCGTTCGCGAGGCCAGCAGGTCGGCGAAGAGGCGCAGGTTCTCGGCCTTGACGCCCAGCGGGTCGATCGCTCGGCGTGCCTCCACGCGAAGCCGCTCCACCTCGGCCCTGGACGCGGCGATGCCGTGCACGGCCGGGTAGGTGAGTTTCCCCGCGCGGGCGTCCTTCCCGGCGCGCTTGCCGAGGTGTTCGGCGGATTGTTCCTCGTCCAGCAGATCATCGACGATCTGGAACATCAGCCCCACGTGCTCGCCGAACCGACCGAGTGCCGTGACGTGCGCGTCGAGATCCTCGCCGGGCGAACGCGCCGCGCCGCACACGCCCCCGAGGAGGCACGCCGCCGCGATGAGTGCCCCCGTTTTCTGCTCGTGCACGGTGCGCACGCGCTGCGCGGGCGGGTCTCGCTCCGGGAAGCCGCCCAGCGTGTCGAGCACCTGCCCGCGCACCATCCGCCATGACGCGTCCGCCAGGATCGACGTGGCCAATGCTCGGGGACGCGGCGTCATGCCGTCCAGCACGCGGAACGCATACGTGAGCAGGGCGTCACCCGCGAGGATGGCCGCGGCCTCGCCGGCGTGCTTGTGCAGGGTCGGCTGGCCCCGCCGCAGGTCGTCGTTGTCCAGCGCCGGAAGATCGTCGTGCACCAGGGAGAACGCATGCACGAGTTCGAGCGCGATGCACGCGCGGAGGCGTGATTCCTGGTCCGCGGCGTCCAAGCGGTCGAACGGTGGTCCGACGGCCTCCGCCGCGTGCCAGCACAAGAGCGGTCGGAGTCGCTTCCCGCCGTTCAGCACCGCGTAGCGCATCGCCTCGGCCAGCACGCGCGGCGTGTCCGCGTCGCCGCCACAGAGTTCGGCGAGGCGGGCCTCGATGATCGGCAAGGGATCCAGGATCGCGTCGGGGGAGGCCATGCGCGGCACGCACCTCGGCTAGGCCGGCTTTTCCTGCGACCGGAGCAGTTCGTAAATCTCTGCGGCGGACGATGCGGCGTAGATCCGCTCCCGAAACGTTTCCATGGTCATCAGCCGGGAGATCCGCGCCAGCGCCTGGATATGGTCCGAGGTCTTGTCCGGCGGCGAGGCCAGCAGCACGACCAGTTTGACAGGTTGCCCGTCGATCGCTTCGAAGTCCATCGGCGACGCCGGCTTGCCGATCGCCATGGCCAACGTTTTCATCCCCGCGCACTTTCCGTGCGGGATCGCCAGCCCGGCGCCGATGCCCGTCGTTCGCATCTGCTCACGCGTCCACACCGCGTCCTTCAAGGCCTTGGGATCATCGACGCGGCTCGACGAGGCGAGCAGGTCGACCAGTTCGTCGATCACGCCGCGCTTGTCTTTCGCCACGAGCGGGGCGCGAATGTCGTTCATGCCCAGGATGTCGAGCAGGTTCATGAAAGCGAACTCCAGTGAGGGGAGAGTGTACCCGCGCCGCGGCGGGGCGTTCGGCGGCAAACCGGCAGCCCGCTACGCGTCGGCCCGGCGGGACCACTCGAACTCCAGCGGCTCCTTCTCCGCCTCCAGCCTGGCACGCTCCGCCCCCAGCACCTGCGATCGGGCATGGTCACGCCAGACCGCCGGATCCGACAGCGACGCGTCGATCTCCCGGAGGCGCGTCTCGATCTCTTCGATCCGCCGCTCCAACTGCTCGGTTTTCATCCGGGCGTACTTGTCGCCCGAGGCGGGACGGGCCGCCGACGCCTTCGCCGAACGTTCCCGGGCCGCCTTGCGGGCACGCTCGGCCTCGTCCTCCCGAGCCTTGGCCTCCGCCGCCGCCTTCGACTCGCGGGCGGCGCGTTCGTCCCGGGTGCGCTTCCAGTCCGAGTAGTTCCCCAGGAAGACGTCCGCGCCACCCTTCCCGTCGAGCACAATCAGATGGTCGCACGTCGCGTCGATCAATGCCCGGTCGTGCGAGATCAGCAGCATCGTCCCCTCGTACCCCGACTCGGCCCGCAACGCCTCCTCCAACCGTTCCGCCGAGATGATGTCCAGGTGGTTCGTCGGCTCGTCGAGAATCAGCAGGTTCTTCGCCGACGCCAGAAGCCCCGCCAGGACCGCCCGCGCACGTTCCCCGCCCGAGAGCACGCGCAAGGGCTTCTCCTGCTCGTCGCCCGAGAAGAGAAACGCTCCGGCCAGGTCTCGTGCGGCCTGTTCCGACATCGCCGCCCCGGGCGCCTCCTTGAGAATCACCCCTTGCAAGTACCGCCACACCGGCTGGTCGCCCGGCAGCCCATCGTGCGTTTGCCGGTAGTATCCCACCCGCACATTCGACCCAAGCCGGGCGATGCCCGCGTCCGGCGCGAGTTCGCCCAACATCGCCCGGACGAGGGTCGTCTTGCCCGCGCCGTTCGGGCCGATGATCCCCCAGCGCTCCCCGCGCTCGATCACCACGTCGAGCGAATCAAAGAGCACCTTCATCGTCCCGTCGTCGGCGGGGTACCGCTTCGAAAGGCCGCGGGCCGAGACGGCGATATCGCCCGACCGTTCGGCCTTGGGCAGTTCGATGCTGAACGCGTCGAGTTCCATCGGGCGCTCGAGCGTGTTCTGTTCTTTTTCGCGGTCCAGCCGCGTTTCGCGTCCGCGGGCCTGCCGCGCGCGCTGCCCGGCCTTGAAGCGCCGGATGTACTCCTCCTCCTTCTTGAACTTGTGCTGCTGCGCCTCGTACGCCCGCAGCATCACCTCGCGTCGTTGCGCCCGCAACTCCCGGAACTTCGCGTAGTTGCCCGGGTACTCGATCAGCCGCCCCTGCTCGGTCTCCACGATCCGCGTCACGACGTTGTCGAGCAGCGCCCGGTCGTGGCTCACCAGCACCACCGCCCCGCGATATTCATCCTTCAGGAAGTGTTCGAGCCACAGCCGCCCTTCGATGTCGAGGTGGTTCGTCGGCTCGTCGAGCAGCAGCACGTCGGGCGATTCGAGCAGCAGCCGCGACAGCGCCAGCCGTCCTTTCTGCCCGCCGGACAGGTTCTTCACCTTCAGCGAAAACTGGGCGTCGGTGAACCCCAGCCCGTGGAGCACTTCCTCGATTTTGTGGTCGATGACGTACCCGCCCGCCGCTTCGATCCGCGTCTCCAGGTCGCCCTGGCGCCGCAGCAGCGCGTCCATCGCCGGGCCGCTGGCGTGGGCCATCTCGTCGAACACCGTGTGCAACTCCGCGTGCAGACGGTGCAGCTCTTCGAACGCTCTCTCGGCGGCATCCTTCAGCGTCTCCTCGGGGTCCAGGTTCGGGTCCTGGTGCAGGTACCCCGCCTTGCACCCGCGCTGAAGGGACACCGACCCGCCGTCAGGTGCGATCATCCCCGCCAAGGCCTTCATCAGGGTGGACTTTCCTGTTCCGTTCCGACCCACCAGCCCGATGCGGTCACCGGCCTCAATCGACAGCGACACCCCGTCCAGGATGATGTCCACCCCGAATCGCACGGTCAGGTTGGTCGCGGCGAGTATCGGCACAGGGCGTCAGGGTAGGGGCCGACGAGCCCTGCCGGGCGGCCGAACTACTATTCCGCGTGCCCGAACACCCCCGAGACCCCGTCACGATCCGCACCATCCGCCGCATGGTCCGCGACGGAGAACCCTTCGCCTGCCTGACCTGCTACGACGCGACGACGGCCCGATGGCTCGAACGCGCGGGGGTCCACGTCCTGCTCGTGGGCGACACCGCCGCCGAGGTCATTCTCGGCTTCGACCGTACCGTGGACATGCCGCTGGATATCGCGGTCGCGCTGACCGCGGCGGTCAAGCGCGGCGCGCCGCGCACCATGGTTATGGCCGACATGCCCTTCATGTCCTACCAGGCCGACGACGCCGAGGCCATCCGCAACGCCGGGCGGTTCATCACCGAAGGCCGCGCCGATGTCGTCAAGATCGAGGCCGACGCTTCCTACATCGGGCTGGTTGAGAAGATGACTCGCGCCGGCATTCCCGTCTGCGCGCACGTGGGCAGCCGTCCGCAACTCGCCGGGCTGCAAGGCGGCTATGGCGGCGCCGGGCGCACCGCGAAGGAAGCCGCCACGATCGTCGACGACGCCGTCGCCCTCGAACAGGCCGGCGCCGTGATGCTTCTCGTCGAGGCCGTACCGCCCACCGTCACCGACGCCATCCTGAAGGCCACCACCGCCCCGCTGATCGGCATCGGCGCGGGCAACGCGCCCCATGGCCAGGTCCTCGTCCTCCAGGACCTCCTCGGCATGACCGATGCCCCGCCCCGGTTCGCGCCCGCGGTGGCGCGCCTGGGTGAGGCGATCCAGTCGGCGGGCGAGGAGTGGGTTCGCCGGGTCGCCGCGCGGAGCGTGAGCGGGCCGGGGGCCGAGGCCAAAGCCCCGCCGAGGCGCGTCGGTGGGGAGGACGCCCTGGTGTAACGACACGCCGCCCCGGTCGATGCCGGCCCGACCGGCAACCGATGTACCGTGTACCCGTACCGTGTTCGCGTCGGGAGCAAGAAGGACTGGTCCATGCGCCGTATCGTCTCGTTCGGGCCTGCGTTCGTCGTGCTCACGTGCGCCGTCGTGGTGCTGTTCGCCGTCCCCTCGGCCATCCGCGCCATCACCGCCGCTCGCACCCGCGCCACCGTCACCCTCGCCCAGCAGCGCCTCGACCAGGACGACGTGCTCGTCCGCCTCAACGCCGCCGTGCGTGACATCGCGCTGAGCGTCGAGCCGAGCGTGGTCCATGTGGACGTGGGAGGCCGGCGGGAAGGGCGTGCCTCCTCCGGGTCGGGCTGGGTCTGGGACGACGCCGGGCACCTCGTGACCAACGCCCACGTCGTTGCCGGGGCGGACCGGATTTCGGTGCAGTTCCACGACGGGCAAACCAGCCGCGCCACGCTCGTGGGCATGGACCCGCTCAGCGACATCGCGGTGCTCCGGGTTGAGCCGGGTCCGCACCTGGTGCCCGCCCGGCGGGCCGTGGGCGAGCGCGTCTTCAAGGGAGACCGCGTCTTCGCGTTCGGCTCTCCCTTCGGGTTCAAGTTCTCGATGTCCGAGGGGATCGTGTCCGGACTGGGACGATCCGCCCGCACCGCCATGGGCTTTGCCGGGTTCAGCAACTTCATCCAGACCGACGCCGCGGTCAACCCGGGCAACTCCGGCGGCCCCCTCGTCGATGTCCGCGGGCGCCTCGTCGGCATGAACGTCGCCATCGCCACCGCCCAGGACACCCGCGGGAGCACCGAGGGTCAGAGCGCGGGCATCTCCTTCGCCATTCCCCTCGCCATGATCGAATCCCGCGTTCCCCAACTCATCGCCGGCGGCCCCGTCCTCTCGGGGTATCTCGGCATCACCTTCTCCGCCGAGAACATCCCCGGCGGCTCGCTCCGCCGCGGCGTCGAGATTACCGCCCTGGCCGAGAACGGCCCGGGCCGCGCCGCCGGCCTCGCCGTCGGCGATCTCATCACCTCCATCGACGGCACCACCATCACCGGCCCCGAGGTCCTGCGCGGCGTCATCTCCGCCTCGTCACCAGGCCAGGATGTCGAACTGATCGTGCTCCGCGCCGGCGAGTCGCTCACCCTCCGCGTGACTCTCGGCGAATACCCCCGCGCCGCCCGCTCCGCCGAACTCCAGTCCGAACTCTTCCGCGAGTTCGGCCTCAGCCTCCGCGACGTCCGCGAGGGCGCCGTCATCTGGGACGTGCTCGAGGACACACCTGCGTCGGTCTGCGGCCTGGAGCGGGGGCTGATCCTGTTCAGCGTTGAGGGGGCGCGCGTTGCCGACGCCGCCGAGGCCGCCTCGGCCCTGCTCGCCCAGGGCCTGCTCGCCGGCAAGCCCGTCAGTGTCCGCGTTCGCGCGTCCGATGGTCAGGAGCGCGACCTCGTCCTCCGCTCCGCCCCGGATTGACGCTCACTCCCGCTCGATCCGTACCACCACCGGCGTGCCGAACTCGGGCACCTTGGCCGGTTCGGCGATCCACCGAGGCTCCTCCAGGCTCGCATCCGGATTGAACAACCGCGTCCACGCGATCGTCTCGCCCCCGAACGTCGCCAGGCCCACCACGCACCCTTCGCCGTCCGCCCGATACCGCGACACGCCCCGGCGCTCGAGCATCTGCGACCCGGCGAATACAAAGTGATCCGCGCCCGCCGAAGCGGTCATCGTCCGCCCGTCGTTCACGTCCACCACCCAGTCCGTCAGCGACTCGACGTGCTCGTGGTCTCCGTGCCCGTACACCGCCGTCACACGCACCCGAGGGCCTGTTGGCGGCACGGGACGGATCGTCGCCCCTTCCCAGTCCCACGTGCCCGGCGTGCCCGGCGTCAGCCCCGCCAGCAGCAGCGCCGCGTGCACGTGCGACGGCAACGCCCGCGTCACCACCAGCGATTCGTGCTCCTTCGTGTCCGGGATGCACGCGAGCACTTCCAGGTACACGCGCGGCGTCTTGGGGTCGCGTACGTTGATGCACACCGTCGCGTCGAACTCCATCATGCCCCGCGTCGCATCCACCCGCACGAACGGAAAGACCTCGTGCAGTTCGTGCGCCCTGACGGGAACTTCGACGGCCGTTGGATTCGACTGGACGGCCGCATCCGCCAGAGACGGCGTCGAGGGAGGCGGCGGTGGGGGTGAGGGTGGGGCGTCCGGTGGCGCGGTGTTCCCCGGTCGATTCGCGCACGACGAGATCATCACCAGCACGCTCACCCAGACGCAACGCATGGTCAGACGCCCGATCATTCCGCCACCTCCCCAACCAGGCGGACAAACGCCTCCCCGCGCGCCTCGTAGTTCGTAAACTGATCCCACGACGCGCACCCCGGGCTGAGCAGCACGACCTCGCCGGGCTTTGCCCGTGCCGCGACCCGCCGAACCGCCTCAGGAAGCGTCCCGCACTCGACCGCGCGCCCCCCCGCGGCCTTCGCAATCGCCGGGCCGGTCGCCCCGATCGTGTACAACCCCGCCAGGCTCGCCCCGAGCCGCGCCACGGCGCCCAGGTCGCTCTTTTTGTCGTACCCGCCCGCGATCAGGTGCACGCGCGAGGCGTCTTCGAACGCGCCCACGCCCAGCAGCGTCGCCTCGGGCGTCGTGGACTTCGAATCGTTGTAGTACCGCACGCCGCGCCGCTCGCCCACGAACTGCAAGCGGTGGGGGAGGCCCGGAAACGTCGCCAGGGATCGTGCCATCGCTTCGACGCGCTCCATTCCCGCGGCCAGCGTCGCCGCCCGCAGCGCCATCCGCGCGTTCAGGCGGTTGTGCGCCCCGGGAACCGCCAGCGGCGGAAGTGTTACCACGCCCGCGCCGGCAACCTCGTCCCGCGGTACTCGTTGCACCGTCGCCCCGCTCCCGTGCAGCAGGTCCGCCAGCGCCGCGTCGTCGGGAATCACCGCATGGTCCACCCCGGGACGTGTGTGCTTGAACAGGCCGACTTTCGAGGCCCGGTAGTGCTCGAACGTGCCGTGCCAGTCCAGGTGGTTGGGCGCGAGGTTCGTCAGCACGCCCACCCGCGGCGACCACCCCGCCGTGCCCGCGTCCTCGCCCAGCCAGTACAGCATGAACGACGACAACTCGAGCACGACCCAATCCCCGACGCCGACCTCTCCCAACCGCTCCAACAGCGAACCGCCGATGTTCCCGGCCAGGTGCGTCCGCGTTCCCGCCGCGTTCAACGCGTGCGCGATCATCGCGCTCGTCGTGCTCTTCCCCGCCGACCCCGTTACCCCGATTACACGGTCACGCCCCAGGCGCGACACCGTCAGCCCGATCTCGGTTGTGATCGGCACGCCCGCCCCGCGCGCCGCCCGTAAGTACGAGTTCTCCCAGGGACGGGGCACCGCCGGGTTCGCCACCACAAGGTCGGCCTGTGTGAAGTCCGCCTCGTCGTGCTCGCCCAGCCGCAGTATCACCCGCCCCGACTCGATCCAAGGCCTCAACGCCCCGAGCGGCTCGGCCAGGCGATCCGCCGGCTCCAGGTCTGTCACCACCACGCTCGCCCCGCGCGCGAGCAGATACCGCGTCACACCCAGGCCCCCCCCGAATCGGCCCAGGCCCATCACCGTCACCCGCCGCGATTGAAACGCCGCATCGTCCATGGCTAGATCAGCGACACCGGGTCCACATCCACCGCCGTGTGCGAGTCGCTCGTGAGCATCCCGTCGCGCCGGGCCGCTCCCAGCGCCGCCTGCACGGGTCCGCTCCGATCCGACCGCACGTCGATGGCCACGCGAAAGTAGCCCGCTACCCGCGACAGCGCCGGCACGTACGGCCCGAACACCTCCACCCCCGCCTCGCGCCGCAAACGCGCCGTCAACGTCTCCGCCGCCGAACGAGCCTTCGCCGCGTTCTGGTCCCGGCACACGATCCGCGCCAGCCGCGTCGCCGGGGGCAGTTTCGCCCGCGCGCGTGTGGCCAGCTCCCCCGTCGCGAACGACACGTAGTCGTGCCGCGCCGCCAGCGCGATCGCCGGCTCCGTCGGCATCATCGTCTGCACCACCACCAGCCCGGCGTGCGCCCCTCGCCCCGCGCGCCCCGCGACCTGGCTCACCAGTTGAAACGTCCGCTCGCACGCCCGGAAGTCCGGCTGATGGAGCGCCGTGTCCGCGTCGAGCACGCCCACCAGCCGTACGTTCGGAAAGTCCAGCCCCTTCGCAATCATCTGCGTCCCCAGCAGCACCCGCGCCTCGCCCGAGGCGAACCGCGCCAACGCCGCGTGAAACGCCCCCGCCGATTTCATCTCGTCCGAATCCACCCGCAGCAGCGTCCGCCCGATTTCCAGCCCCAGCGCGCCGAACTTCTCGGCTACCTCCTCTTCCGCCCGCTGCGTCCCCCACCCGAACAGCGCGAGTTTCGACCCGCACCCCGGGCACAGTGTCGGCACGCGCTGGGCCGCGTCGCAGTGGTGGCACCGCACCACGCCCCCCGCCGGCACCTCCCTCGCCCGATGCACGACCAACCCCGCATCGCAGTGGTCGCACGACAGCACGTACCCGCACGCCGCCGACCGGCACCATACGTACTGCGCCAGCCCGCGCCGGTTCAGCAGCAGGATCGCCTGCCCCCCTCCCCGCAGCGTCCTTTCCAGCGCCGCCTCCAGCGTCGGGCCGACCAGGTGCAGCCGCGTGTCGCCAGGGTCGCGCTGCACGCGAACACGCCGCTCGTCGGCCAGGCTCACCACCCGCACCTCCGGCAGCGTCGCGCCGCCGACCCGACCCGTCAGCGTCCACAGACGATACTTCCCGCGCTGCGCGTTGGCCCACGACTCCATCGACGGTGTCGCCGACCCCAGCACCACGGGGCACCCCGCGAGGTGCGCCCGCTGAATCGCCGTGTCCCGCCCGTGATAGCGAGGCAGGCGGTCCTGCTTGTACGACGAATCGTGCTCCTCATCGACCACCACCAGCCCAAGGTTCGTGACCGGCGCGAACACCGCCGAGCGTGCCCCCACGACCACCCGGGCTTCCCCGCTCGCCGCCCGCGCCCAGGCCCGGTGCCGCTCCGCGGGCCTCAGCCCCGAGTGCAGCACCGCCACCACACCCGGGCCGAACCGCGTCGTGAACCGCTCCGCCGCCTGCGGCGTGAGCGCAATCTCCGGCACCAGCACCACCGCCGACTGTCCCCGCTCCAAGACCCGCTCGATCAGACGCAGGTACACCTCCGTCTTCCCCGACCCCGTCACCCCGCGCAGCAGATGCACGCCAAACCCGCGAGTCGTATCGATCCCCTCGACCGTTGCCAACTGCTCCGGGGTCAGCGTGACCGCGTCAGGCCGCCCCGGCGCCTCCACGCTCGGGGTCGCCCGCAACGCCGCCACGACCTTGTCCTCGTGCGTGATCCGAAGCACGCCTGACGCCGCCAGTTTCCGGATCGGCGCGACCGTCTTCAGCCCCATCCGCATCGCCAGGTCCCGCACCGTGGCTCCCGCCGGGAACGCGCCCATCGCCACCAGCCGCTCCCACACCCGCCGCCCGGATTTCCCGATGCCCACGGGGAGTTCCTGCGCCGCGTCAAGCACGATTCCCGGCGCGAGTTCCACACGCTCGACGCGCCGCTTCCCGGTTCCCCGCTTCACCGCCGCGGGCATCATCGCCGCCAGCGTCATCCCCAGCGGGCACACGTAATACCCGCTCATCCACGACGCCAGCCTCATCAACTCCGGCGTCAGCCGCGCTTCGCCCACCCGCGAAATCGACTTCACCCGTCCGGGCGATAGCCCCTCGAGCAGTTCACGCCCGCCCACGCAGACCACGATGCCCGGCGTCGCCCTCGACCCCTTCCCCAGCGGCACCTCCACCCGCGTGCCCGGCTCGGGGTCCGCGCCAGGGACCGCATACGTCAGGGTTCCGTCATCATCCAGCCGGTCGATCGACCGCTCCACCGCCACGCGGGCGTACCGACCCGTCGCGGGTGAATTGTCGGGTGTTTCGAACAACAGGTCGTTCACGCGCGCTATGCTCCGCCTTTGATGACCACCCCCAGCACCGTATCGTCCGCACCGCCCGCGCGCTTGGCGCTTGCGAGCGGGCATGTCTTCCACGGCACCGCCTTCGGCGCCACCGGCCGCGGCATCCTCGCTGTCGCCGAGGTCGTCTTCAACACCGCGATGTGCGGCTACCAGGAATCTCTCACCGACCCGTCCTACACCGGCCAAATCCTGGTCCAGACATTCCCCCTCATCGGGAACTACGGCGTCAACGCCGACGACGTCGAATCCCGCAAGGTTCAGGTCGCGGGGTTCGTCGTCCGTGAACTCGCCCGCCGGCACTCCAACTTCCGCGCCACCGATTCCCTTGCCGCGTACCTCGCCGCCCAGGGCGTGCTCGGCCTCACCGGCATCGACACCCGCGCCCTCACCCGCCTCCTCCGCTCGGGCGGCTCCATCGCCGGCGTGCTCACCGACCGCGCCGACCTCACCGACGCCGACCTTGTCGCCAGGGCCAAGGCCGCCCCCTCCATGGCCGGACAGAACCTTGTCCCCACGGTCGGTTGCACCTCCGGCTTCACCTGGGCGCAAACGCTCGGCGACTGGGCCATGACCGCGACGCCCACGGGCGCGCGCCGCTTCCGCGTCCTCACCCTCGATTGCGGCGCCAAAGCCAACATCCTCCGGAACCTCACCCAGCGCGGCTGCGAGGTCCGCGTTGTGCCGCACGATACCTCCGCCTCCGAAATCCTCCGTCTCTATCACGCGGGCGAGATCGACGGCCTGTTCATTTCCAACGGCCCGGGCGACCCCGCCGCCGTCCACGCCACCATTCAGACCCTCCGCGACGTCCTCGACCAGCCCGCTGATCTGGTCCCGCCGACGTTCGGCATCTGCCTCGGGCACCAACTCCTCGCCCTGGCCGTCGGGGGAACAACCTACAAACTCAAGTTTGGACACCGCGGCGCCAACCAGCCCATCCTCAACAATGCCCTCGGCAAGGTCGAGATCACGAGCCAGAATCACGGCTTCGCGGTCGACGCCGCGTCCATCGAAGCCGTGGGCGGCGTGCCCACCCACACCCACCTCAACGACGGCACACTCGCGGGCTTCCGCCTGAAGGACAAGCCCGTCTTCTCCGTGCAATACCACCCCGAAGCCTCGCCCGGGCCGCACGACGCCGCGTATCTCTTCGACCAGTTCGTGCAGGCCATGCGCGACCGCGCCGAGGTCCGCGCCGCCGTCGCGGCACGCTAGCCATGCCCGTGTGCCACGTCGCCATCGTCTCGCGCGCGTGCCTGGCCAATATCCTCGCCGGTCGCAAAACCATCGAGTCGAGGCTTTCGCTTTCGCGCGTCGCGCCCTACGGCCAAATCACGGCCGGTGACACCATCTACTTCAAGGCCAGCGGCGGCGCCTTCGGCGCCAAGGCCGTCGCCGACGGCGTCACCACCATCACCGGCCTTCGGCCCGCCGCCGTCCGCCACCTGCGCCGAACATACGAGCACGCCATCCTCGGCGGTACCGCCTACTGGAAATCCAAGTCCCGCGCCAAGTTCGCCACGCTTATCCACTTGGCGAACATCACCCCCGTCTCCGACGGCCCCCGCTATCGACCCGCCGGCGCCAGGCCCTCGCGGGCCGCATGGTTCGTCCTGGGCCAACGCCCCGCGAATCACCACCTCACGACGATCTTCCCGAACTGCTCACCGGCTTCCAGACGCTCGTAGGCCTTCCGACCTTCCTCAACCTTGAACATCTGGTCCACGACCGGCCTCAGCGCCCCGCGACGGAACAGCGCCGTCACCTCACGGAACTCCTCGTTGCTGCCCATCGTCGAGCCAAGCAGCCGCAACTGATTCCAGAACAGCCGCGCCAGGTCCGTCACCGCGTCCGGCCCGCTCGTGCACCCAGGCGTTACGTACGCCCCGCCCCGCGCCAGGCTCTTGATGCAGTTCTGGTGCGTCGCCTTGCCCGACGAATCCACCGCCATGTCCACGCCACGCTTCCGCGTGAACGCGCGAACCTCCTTCGACCAGTCCTGACCGGTATCCAGAATCCCGTGATCGGCCCCCAGCGCCTTGGCCCGCTCCAGTTTCCACGCGTGCCGGCTCGTCACGATCACCTCGCACCCAACGTGTTTCGCGATCGCCAACGCGCTCGTGGCAACCCCGCCACCGATTCCCGTGATCAGCACGCTCTGTCCGGCCCGGAGTTGACCCTTCGTCACCATCATCGACCACGCCGTCAGCGCGCACAGCCCGAACGCCGCCGCTTCCGCCGGGTCGGCCTCGCCCACGTCCGCCAGGTTCGCCGCCGGCGCTCCAAACCGTTCCGCCAGCATCCCGTGGTGATGTTCCCCGATCAACTCGTAGTTCGGCGCCAGCGTCGTGCCCGGCGGATCGTCCGGCGATACACGCTCCGGCACGCGCATCGCCGCGTTCACGATCACCCGCCGACCCACCCACGCCGGGTCCACGCCCTCGCCAACCCGCTCCACCACCCCGCACGCGTCGCATCCCGACACCCGCGGGTACGTCAGCGTCAGCCCCGGCACGCCGCGCCCCACCCACAGGTCCATCTGGTTGAACGCCGTCGCCAGCGCGCGAATCACCACCCACCCGGCCTGCGGCATCCCCGGTTCGGGCCAGTCCGTTCGAAACTCCACGTTCGGCGAAACCGGGTTCCCCTGCCGCGTAACGATGAGTGCTCGCATGCCCGCATCGTAGAAAGAAAAACCCGCGCCGTGCGGCGCGGGTTTCGTGTGTTCGTGCGTGGGTTTCGCCTCAGGCCTTTGCCTCGGCGGGTGCGGCGGCCGGCGCGGCCTTCGGGGCCTCCTGCCCGGGGATCGGCACCCCGTCCTTCGCGTTGTGCTTGACGCCGCGACGCTGGTCACGCAACCGACGCGACTTCCCGGCGCGATCCCGCAGGTAGTACAACTTCGCCCGGCGGGTGTCCGCCCGGCGGACGATCTCCACCTTCGCCACCAGCGGCGAGCACAGCGGGAAGATCCGCTCTACGCCCACCTCGTCCACCAGCTTCCGCACCGTTGCCATCTCGTTGATCCCACGCCCGTGCCGCGAGATGCACACGCCCTGGAACATCTGCGTGCGCTCCTTGTCCCCTTCCACGATCCGGAAGTGCACGTTGATGGTGTCGCCGGGCTGGAACCCGGGTTGGGCTTTGATCTGGGATTTCTCGATCTCTTCGATGATCAGACTGGTCATGGACGCCTCACAGTTCCCGACTTCTCCGGGGTCGAGATCATAGGCCCCGGCCTCCGTGTCTTCCATTCGACGAGGCCTCATCCCGGTGGCAACATATCCGGCCGACGCGCCCGCGTCCGTGCCAATCGCTGTTCCAGCCGCCACGCCTCGATCCGCCCATGATCCCCGCTCAGCAGCACCTCGGGCACGCCCCGCCCCATCCACTCCCGCGGCTTGGTGTAGTGCGGACAATCCAGCAGCCGCCGCGTCTCCGTTGCCTTCTTCGACACCGGCACCGCATACTCCCCGAACGAGTCCTGACCGCTCGACCCCTCATCCCCCAGCACGCCGGGCAGCAGCCTTGCCACCGCGTCGATCAGCACCATCGCCGCCAGTTCACCCCCCGACAGCACGTAGTCCCCGATCGACACTTCCCGCGGCGCCAGCGACTCGATCACGCGTTCATCGATCCCCTCGTAGTGCCCCGCGATCAGCAGCAGCCGCGGCTGGCGCGCCAACTCTTCCACGTGCGACTGCGTCAGTCGCTCTCCCTGCGGCGACAGCAGCACCCGCGTCGCCGGGGCGGGGTCCATCGCCTCCACCGCGTGCACCGCATCCCACAGCGGCTGGCACATCATCACCATGCCCGGTCCGCCTCCGAACGGCCGGTCGTCCGTCTTCTGGTGCTTGTTCTCCGCGTACGCCCGGATGTCCGTCGCCACGACATTCACGACCCCGAGTGCCGCCGCCCGACCGGGGATGCTGACCCCCAGCGCCGCCGGGGGCGATGTCGCGAACATCTCGGGAAATGTCGTCAGCACGTCAATCCGCATCGCGCCCTCGCCGGCCGCTCGATCGTACCTCGCCGTATCAACAAAAAACGCCCCGCGTCGGCGGGGCGTTGGAAGTCTCCGTGCAGAGAACTCAGCCCTTCTTCTCGTCCTTCTTCTCGGCCGGCGCTTTCGCCAGCCGATCGGCCAGGTCCTTCTTGTCCTGCGTCCGGGCCGATTCCCACGCCTTGACGTCGATCAGCCCGCGCTTGGCCAGCATGTCCCGCACCGTGTCCGACGGCTGGGCGCCCTTGCCGAGCCAGTACTTCACGCGCTCTGCATTGAGCGTGATCTGCTTGGCCGCGTCCTTCTCCAGCGGGTCGTACGTGCCGAGGAGTTCGATCAGCGGGCCGTTCCGCCGCGTCCGCTTCTCCGCCGCCCCGATCCGGTAGTAAGGCCGATTCTTCCGCCCCAGACGCTGCATCCGCAAACGAACCATGCGAGACTCCTTCACCCGACCACAGGCCGGCGTTGCTCGAAACCCCATCGTCAACCCTTGGTCGCCATCGGCGACGACGGCCTCCGCGAGGCCGGAATGACGCAGGGCCAAGATCATACGCCGTTCACCAGCCCGGGGACAGCCCTACGGCGTCTTCCCGCCCTTCCCGAGCCAATCGGCGAATCCTGCGGTCTGGTCCTCCGACGGCTTGGCCACCTTCCGCAGCGTCGGTTGGGCCGTGGGCTTCCAGCGCGGCTCCAGGTACACCTCGCGCAACTCCTCCCGCCGGAAGAACGTCAGCCGCACCGTTTCCCCATCCGCCAGATCCTTCAGCCGAGCGTCCAGGTCCGTCCCTCTCATCCGACGCCCGTTGACCGCCAGCAGCACATCGTCCGCGATGACCCCCGCCGCGAACGCCGGACCGTCTTCCAGCACCCCCGACACCGCCGCCAGTCCGCCCTCGTCACGCAACCTCAGCCCGAGATACGCGCGCGTCGCTTTGGGTTTGGATTCGTCATCCTTGGCTTCATCCGTTTTCGTGCCGAACTCCAGCCCGACGCTCCCCGCCAGCCCGGCGACGTCCGGCATCGCCGTCCCGCGGATGTGCGCCTCATAAAACCACGACAGGTCCTCTCCCGCCGCGTCGTGCACCGCCCGCATGAAGTCCGCCGTCGTGTACGCGCGCGTCGCCGAGGGGAACCGCTCCCACATCAGCCGCATCACCGTGTCCAGGCTCGCCTTGCCCCCGCTCGCCCGACGGATGGCCAGGTCGAGCGCGAAGGCCGTGACTTCGCCCCGGCTGTAGAAGTCCACCGTGGTGTTCGCCGAGTCGGGCGACGGGCGGCTGAACTTCGTCCACGCCTCGAAACTCGACCCCTCCAGGCTCTGCACCTTGCCGCCCGGCCGATCCATCTCCCCGCGGATCGTTCCGCTCAACTGGTCGAGGTAGTCCTTCTCGCGCACCTGCCCCGTTCGCGCCAGCGTCAGCGTGTCGTAGTAGTTCGTGATCCCCTCGGCCACCCACAGCAGCGTGGTGTAGTTCTCCTTCTGGTAGTCGTACGGCACCAGCCCCGCCGGGCGGAACGCCTTCACGTTCCACGTGTGAAACAGCTCGTGGCTCAGCAGCGAGAGAAACCGCGCGTACGCCTTCTCGTCCTCGAACGTCTCGGGCCGCGTCTGGCACACCGTCGAGTTCAAGTGCTCCGTGCCGCCGCCGATCCCCGGCGCGACATGCACGATGAACAGGTATCGTGACGCCGGAAACCCCCCGAACAGACGGATCTGCTCCTTCGCGATCTTCTCGATGTCATCCATCACGCGGGCGAGGTTGATCCCCTCGGCCCGGTCCGTCCACCCCGTCGCGCCCCACACCGCCACCTCGAACCGCACCCCCTCGACCGTCCGCTCCGCGAACTCGTGCAGCCCGACCTCGATCGGACTGTCCACCAGGTCGTCGTACGACGCCGCCTTCAGCACCCGCCCGTCGCGCTCCAGCCCGCACGCCACGCGCCAGCGCCCCGGCGTCTCCACGTCCACTGTCAGCGGGCGGTCCCGCAGTTCGGGCACGTACAGGAACACCGTCGAGCCGCTCAGGAAGGCGTGCGTGTCGTCGGCATGCCGCGTGCGGTCTCCCAGCGAGTTCGCGTACAGCCGGTACGTCACGCGCACGTCGCCCCGCGAACCCGACACACGCCACGAGGCCTTGGCGTACTGATGCACGTCCAACACGGTTCCCGCCGCGTTCGTCGCGGTGATCGTCCGCACCGTCGCCGCGGGGTCCAGGATCGTGTACTTGCCCGGCCGCCACGCCGGCAGGTGCACGTCCATCGTCTCCGCCTCCCACCCGCGCACCAGCATCTCGATCTCCACGACCTGCGACCGCGCGTCGTGCAGCCGGACCGTGTACGCCACGCTCTGCGCCCGGCCCAGCGGCGCGACGATCCACATCACGATCATGACGATCGACAGCGAGATTCGAGTCATGGGCAACTCTACCCGCGTGGCCCGCGCCAAGCCCGTGCCCGCCTACCTTCTTCCGCCCATGCCGCCCATCGTCGCCATCTGCCGCCGCCTCCCCGGGACCATCGCCCTCCCCGGCGCCGAGGTGCGCCAGAACGCCGCCGACCGTGCATTCACCCGCGACGAACTCCATGCGTTCGTCAAGGGCGCCGCGGTGCTCATCACCTGGGTCTCCGAACGCGTCGACGCCGCCCTGCTGGACGCCGCCGGGCCGAGCCTCCGCGCCGTCTGCAACTTCGCCGTCGGCACCGACAACATCGATCTCCCCGCCTGCCAGCAGCGAGGCGTCCTCGTCACCAACACCCCCGACGCCGTCACCGAGGGCACCGCCGATCTCGCCTGGACGCTGATCCTCGCCACCGCCCGCCGCCTTGTCGAGGCCGACCGCTTCGCTCGATCCGCCGACTATCCCGCCCGCGGCCCGCTCGGGCCCGACGAGTTTCTCGGGCAGGACCTCACCGGGCGCACGCTCGCCATCGTCGGCGCCGGACGCATCGGCTACGCCGTCGCCCTGCGCTCGCTCGGGTGGGGCATGCGCGTGCTCTACGTTGCCCGCTCACGCCACACGAACTTCGAACTCGCCCCCCTCGCCGCCCGCCGCGTCTGCCTCGACGACGCCCTGCGCGAGGCCGACGTGGTCAGCATCCACACCCCGCTCACCCCCGAAACCCGCGGCCTCATCCACGCGGGCAACCTCGCCCTGATGAAGCCCGCCGCCATCCTCGTGAACACCGCCCGAGGGCCGATCATCGATGAAGCCGCCCTCGCCGCCCATCTCAAGGCCCGCCGCATCTGGGGCGCGGGGCTGGACGTCTTCGAGCGCGAGCCGATCGTCCACTCCGACCTGCTCGGGCTGTCCAACTGCGTGCTCACCCCGCACATCGGCTCGGGGGCCATCCGCTTCCGCGCCATGATGACCGACATGGCCTGCGCCAACGCCCGTGCGGTCCTCGAAGGCCGCGAGCCGCCCAACCGCGTGGTGTAACGAGTGCGCGGTCGCCGAGTAGTCGTAGTCGCACCGTGGCCCGTGCCCCGACCGTTGCCCGGAACCGGTCACTTCTTCAGGCGCTCGACCATCCCCGCCGCCCCGGGGGTCGCGAGCATCGCCGCCCGCTCGGCGTGCCGCAGCGCCGTCGCCTTGTCGCCCGCGCGCTCGAACCATCCGGCCGTCTCCATCGCCAGCGTGCCGTTGGCGGGGTCCGCCTCTGCCGCCCGGGCATACAGCGCCGCCGCGTCCGCGAACCTCCCCAGCAGTCCGTAGCACTCGCCCATGACGCTCATTACCTGCGGGTCGCGCTGCTCGACCTCGTCGAGATACACCAGAAGCCGCAGCGCCTCTTCCGCCTTCCCGTCGCGCCGCAGCGCCCGCGCCTCGAGCAGCCGCCACAGCGTGACGCGCGGCTCCAGTTCCCGCGCCTTCGCCGCGTGTTGCGCCGCCACACCGGGCCGATTCTCGTCCAGTTCGATCTGCGCCCACGTCCCCCACACCACCGCCAACTCCGGCGCCAGCCGCGCCGCCAGCGCCAGGTTCCCCTTCGCCTCTTCCCGCTGCCCGAGTTTCAACTGCACCTGCGCCAGAAAAAGCGACGGCCTGGGGTCGCTCTTCATCGCCCGCTGCGCCGCCTGGTAGTGCTCGATCGACCGTTCCGGCTTCCCGATCATGTTCGCCAGCGTCCCCGCCGCGAACTCCGTCTCCCCTTCCCGCGGGCCGATCGCCAGCGCCCTCTCGTACGCCGCGTACGCCTCCGCCGGACGCCGCAACGCCGCCAACGCCTCCGCGTGGATCAGGTACAGCCGTTGTTCCTCCGGGTTCTCCCGGATGGCCGCCGCCAGGATCAACTCGGCCTTCGCCGGTTCCTCGCGGTTCATGTACGCCAGCGCCGAGTTCAGGATCGCGTCGATTGCCTCCGGCCCGCGATTCCCCCGCGGCGGAGTCGTCCCCTCCGCCTGCGCATCGCGCGGCCGAACATTGCGCAGTGCGACATACGCCACGCCGCCCGCCACCAGCAGGAGTACGAAGACCACGACCATCCCGCGCGATCGTCCGCCCCTCTTGTCTGTGCCCGTCGTGCTCATGCCCGCTTTCTATCGGCTCGCGTACACTCGCCGCACGATGTCCTCGCCCGCCGCAAACCCCGCCCCCGCCCCGTCTTCCGGCCACGCCGCCGGCGAGGGCGACCTCCCCAAACAGTATCGCCCCGCCGACCACGAACCCCGCATCTGGGACCGCTGGATCGCCGCCAAGGCCTTCCACGCCGATCCCTCGGCTGTCATCGCCAACGGCGGCTCCAAAGACCCCTTCTGCATCCTCATCCCGCCCCCCAATGTCACCGCCGCCCTCCACCTTGGGCATGCCCTCAACAACACGCTCCAAGACGTTCTCGTGCGGGCCCACCGCATGAAGGGCTTCGAGACGCTTTGGATGCCCGGCACCGACCACGCCGGTATCGCCACCCAGGCCGTGGTGGAGAAGCGGCTGCGGAAGGAGGGCAAACTCAAAGGCGCGCTGAAGCAGGCGATGGGCCGCGAGGAGTTCGTGGGGCACGTGCAGGCCTTCAAGGACGAGTACGAGGCGGTCATCACCGGGCAGTTGCAGAAGATGGGGTGCTCGTGCGATTGGGACCGCCAGCGGTTCACCATGGACTCCGTCTGCGCTCGCGCTGTCCGCGAGGCGTTCTTCATTCTGTTCCGAGATGGGCTGATCTACCGCGGCAAGCGGCTGGTGAACTGGGACCCCGCCCTCCAGACAGCCGTGGCCGACGATGAGTGCTACGAGGAAGAGGTTGATTCCTCCTTCTGGTATCTCCGCTACCCCCTCGTCCACGCGCACGGCCCGACCACCGCCAGGGAGCGCGCCCAGGGCCAACCCGCGCCCGACGACGCCGTGCCCGTCACCTGGTCCGAACTCGCCGCTCGCGGCTACCCGGGCGCCGACCAGCTCGACCCCGAGCAGCAGGCCTGGGTCACCGTCGCCACCACGCGCCCCGAAACCTACCTCGGCGATACCGCCGTCGCCGTCAACCCGCACGACCCGCGCGCCAAGGCCCTTCGCGGGCTGTCCGTCGAGCTGCCCCTCGTCGGCCGTGTCATCCCGATCATCGAGGATGCCTACGTCGTCCTCCCCAAGGCCCTCGCCCGCGACGACGACGAGGCCAACGACCCCAAGGCCGAGTTCGCCACCGGCTTCCTCAAGGTCACCCCCGCCCACGACGCCCACGACGCCGAGATCGGCCAGCGCCACGCCCTGCCCGCCATCAACATGATGTCCCCCGACGGGCGCGTCTCCGACAAGCACGGCTGGACGGATGTCGGCGACGCGAAAGAGTTCGTCGGCATGAAGATGGCCGACGCCCGCAAGGCCGTGGCCAAGGCGTTCGAGGCCCGCGGCCTGCTGGAGAGTGTGAAGCCCTACCGCCAGAACAAAAAGTTCTCGGATCGCAGCAAGGCGGAGATCGAGCCGTACCTGAGCGATCAGTGGTACGTCCGCGTGACCGACGACCGCCTCGCCGGCGCCGCCCTCCGCGCCATGGTCCCCGACCAGCGCCACGACCCGCGACCAAACGACCCGCGACCAAACGACCCGCGACCGAACGAGCCGCGACCGTCAGGGAGCGGTTCTTCATCTCCTACGAGCCGCGACCGTCAGGGAGCGGAGTTCACCCACTACCTCATCACCTTCACCACCTACGGCACTTGGCTTCATGGTGACACCCGAGGCTCGGTCGATCGAGACCACAACACACCCGCCACACCCCTTCTCACTCCCGACGATGCACGCCATGAATCCGAACGCGTGTCGCTCCAGCACCCGCCCTTCACACTCACGCCCACGCACCGTCCCGTCGTCGCCGCCGCCATCGCCGAGGTGTGCACGCATCGTGGTTGGGGGCTTCGCGCCTGCAACGTCCGTACGAATCATGTTCACGTGGTCGTGGTGGCCGACCAACCGCCCGAGCGAGTGATGAACGATTTCAAGTCGTACGCCACCCGGGCCATGCGACGCGCCGATCCCGCCCTGCCCGAACACGTCTGGACGCGCCACGGCAGCACGCGATACCTGAACACGGACGACTCCATCGCGGGCGCACGGCGCTACGTGCTCGAAGAGCAGGGCGAAGACCTCGGCGGGATCATTCGCGAAGATCGAGCGAGCACCGCGCGCCGAGGGGCATCTCCGCTCCCTGACGGTCGCGGCTCGTTGAATAAACCGCCTCCTACGAGCCGCGACCGTCAGGGAGCGGATGATGCCGTCCGCGGGCCGTTGGGCGACGGTTCCATGCGCTTCTACCCCGCCCGCTACGCCAAGACCTTCGAGCACTGGCACGACAACATCCGCGACTGGTGCATCTCGCGCCAGTTGTGGTGGGGGCATCGGATTCCGGTGTGGTACGTTTCGCTCCCCACGTTCTTTGCCGGTGAGCCTTCAGAGCCAAACCATCCGACTCGAGTGCGCTGGTTGATTGAGAGCGTAATCCGAATCGCCGAACATTGTCACGTTGCCGAGGATGTTTGCGCTCGGCCCGACGCCGTCTCAACGATGGCTCCAGAAGGAGCCGCGCACGGCGCTGCGTCAGTGTTCTTTGTTCCGTTCTCGGCGAGAACACCTCAGGCGCAGGAGTTCTTGGAGTTGCTTTGTGCTTGGCGATCTGGAAACAAGCATGATGACCACAACAAGCGGTTGAGTCTGAACTTCCGCGATCGATACGGTGAAGCGGCGTGGAACGCTGCGAGTGGGCTTCTCATCCCTCATGGGGCGCCGCAAGACCCCGACGTCCTCGACACCTGGTTCTCCTCCGGCCTCTGGCCGCTCTCGACGATGGGGTGGCCCGACCCCGCGCTGGCCGCGAAAGAAACGGGCATCGCCGACTTCCCGTTGTTGCTCGACGCCTTCAACCCGTCCACCGTCCTCTGCACCGCCCGCGAGATCATCACGCTGTGGGTGAGCCGGATGACGATGTTCAATCGGTACCTGAGAAGTTCCGAAGTGACGAAGTTCCGAAGTGACGAAGGGAGCAACTCCGGAACTTCGGAACATCGGAACTCCGAAACTCCCCCCTTCCGCGACGTCTTCATCCACGCCGTCATCCAGGACGGCGAGGGGCGGAAGATGTCCAAGTCCCTCGGCAACGGCGTGGACCCGCTCGACATCATCGCCACGCACGGCGCCGACGCCATGCGCTTCACGCTCTGCCAGATGGCGACCAACACCCAGGACGTCCGCCTGCCCGTGGTGAAAGACCCTCAGGGCCGCAACACCAGCCCCAAGTTCGACAACGGGCGCAACTTCGCGACCAAACTCTGGAACGCCGCCAAGTTCGCGATGGAGAAACTGGCGACGCCCGCGCCGGGCGGCACGCCATCAGCCCAACCGACATCGCTCCCCGATCGCTGGATTCTCGCCCGACTCGCCGCCACCATCGCCGCCTGCGACCGCGCCCTCGCCCACTACGAGTTCGCCGATTATTCCCAGGCGTGCTACACGTTCCTCTGGAACGACTTCTGCGACTGGTACCTCGAGGCCGTCAAGCCGACCGTCGCCGCCGACCCCGCCCAGCAGGCCGTGCTCCGCGCCACGCTCGACGCCACGCTTCGGCTGCTCCACCCCGTGATGCCCTTCGTGACGGAGACGATCTACGAGCGTTTCTCGACCGTCCCCGCCGCCCCTGTTGCCGGGCTGTCGCTCACCCCGCCCCGCAAGGCCGGTCTGCTCGCCACCGCCGGTTGGCCCGCCGCGGCCCCCGCGCTCGCCGACCCCGCCGCAGTGGCCGCCTTCGCCCGCGTGCAGGCCCTTGTCACCGCCGTGCGCGAGGTCAAGGCCCAGCACAACGCGCCGTACAAGCGCAAAGTGACGCTTCACATGCTCCAGGCCGACATCGCCGCGCTCGGCGACCACGCCGCCCTCGTCGTCACCCTCGCCAACCTCGAGGCCATCTCCCCCGAGGCGCCCCAAGGCCCCAGCGTCGTCATCACCGCCGACGCCCGCGAGTACCGCGTCAGCAACCTCGCCGACCAGGCCGCCGTAGATACCTCGGCCGAAAAGACCAGGCTGGAGAAGGTCATCGCCGATCTTGACAAGTCCGCGGGCACCCTGCGAGGCCGCCTCAACAACCCCGGCTACACCGACAAGGCCCCGCCGCACATGGTCCAGCAGACCCGCGACCAACTGGCCAAGGTCGAGACCGAACTCGCCGCCGCACGCAAGGCCTTGGAGAGCCTGTGACCCCTCGCCACCTCCAACATCCGTGCTCGGCACCGAGCGACGCGGCTTCCGCTCGCCGGCTCGCTTCCTTTGGTCCGTTACTCCTGTGCATGGCGATCCTTGGCGCCTGCGCCTCGCCCCCGGCCTCACCAACCACCCTTTCCCGCCCCGCCGACGCGCCGTCCCCTGCCCCGTCCGTCGCCTCGCCCGCCGACGTCGTCGTCGCCTCCGAGCCATGGACTTTCGAGGACAAGGAAGGCCTGCTCCTGCGCACCCATTCGTACCGCGTCTATTCCACCGCCACCAAGTACAGCCTCTCCGAGCGGCTTCCCGTCTTCCTCGAACGCTGCCTCGTCCACTACACCAGCACGCTGGCCGACCTGCCACGCCCACGCGAGCCGATGGAAACCTACCTCCTCGGCAACCGCCCCCAGTGGACGCGCGTCACCCAGCGATTCATGGGCGCCGACGCCGACATCTATCTCAAGATCCAGCGGGGCGGGTTCGCCGCCAACGGGCGGGCCATCCTCTACGACATCGGCCCGCGCGACACCTTCGCCATCGCCGCCCACGAAGGATGGCATCAATACACCCAGCGCGCCTTCCGCGCCCCGCTCACCGTCTGCTTCGAGGAAGGCCTCGCCACCTTCATGGAAGGCTTCCGCTGGACCGACGCCGACCGCACCCGCCCCGCCTTCCTCCCCTGGGCCAACGTCGAACGCTTCGAGCAACTCCGTACCGCCGCCGCCCGCGGCAAACTCCTCCCCCTCGCCACCCTTCAGCAGACCACCCCGCAGGAGATCATCGCCGACGACCCCGACGCCGCCCTGGTCTACTACGCCCAGGTCTGGGCGCTGATGCACTTCCTGAACGAGGGCGACGGCGGGGTGCACCGCGCGTCGCTCCAGCAACTCCTCCGTGACGCCGCCAGCGGTGAACTCGCCCGCCGCATCCGCCGCGACGCCGGCCAACGCGCCGCCTCCGCCTACGCCACGCGCCGCACCGGCGTCGACCTCCTCGCCATCTACTTCGGCGCCTCCGCCGCCGACCTCAACACCCCCTACCGCGCGTTCATCGACCAGGTCGTACGCGTCGGCGCCCGCGAAAAGATTGTCGCCGGCCAGTCCCCCCTCCCGGAGGGAGGGGGCTAGGGGGTGGGCCGTCGCGCGCACTCACGCGCCACAATACCACGCTGACACGGAGCGCCGTTCGCGTCGTGAATCGTCGCGCTCACGCGTGGCTTACTGCTTCGCGGCGTCCGCCTTCGGCGAGGGCGGCTCGCCCAGGTACGTCAGCGCCCGCTCCATCACCCGCCGCACCACCGGCCCCGCCGTCGCCGAGCCGTACATCTGCCGCCGATCGGACTTGGGCCCCGGGTCGTCGATGACGACGATCACCACCAGCCGCGGGTTCTCCGCCGGCGCGCCCGCGATGAAACTCGTGTTGAGTTGCCCGGGATAAAACCCCTTGACGGAGTTGGGCGCCCTCATGCCCTTGGGCGGTGGGCCCAGCGGAATGTCCGCCGTCCCCGACTTCCCGAACATCGTGTACCGCCATCCGCCCTCGGGAATCTCCTCCTTGCGGAGTTTCATCCCATTCTCCATGTTCGTCACCACCCCGCGCATCGTGTCGCGCGTCAGCACGGCGATCTCCGCCGGCAGCACGCGGTACGTCACGCCCTCCCCCTCGCCGGGCGTATACGCCGACAGCCGCAGCCGCGGCAGCGTCCCCGCCATGTCGCCCCGCCGCGCGAACGCGCTGAACGCCCGCACCATCTGCACCGGCGTCACCGCGATCTCATGCCCCCACGGCACGCTCGTGTGTGTGAACTTCGTCCACTTCGCGATCGGCGTCACAATGCCCGCGGCCTCGCCTGGAAAGGGCCTGCCCGGAAGCCCGATTCCCGTCTTCGTCCCAAACCCGAACCGTTTCACGCAGTCGTGCAGCTCCTGCGGCGTCAGCCTCGACGCCCCCTGGATCATCCCGATATTCGATGAGTTCACCAGCACGTCGCGCCACGTCATCTGCGGGCGCTTCGTCACGTCTTCGATGTACCGCCCCAGCCCGGGAATCGTCCACCGCCCGTTATGCGTGTCGAACACTTCCTCCAGCCGCGCCCGCTTCAGTTCCGTCACCGTCGACCACACGAACGGCTTGAAGGTCGAGCCCGGTTCGTACACGTCCTCGATGCACCGGTTCCGCGCCAGCGCCGGGTGGATTCGCCGCCCCGGGTCCGCGGGGATCGTCACGTACCGCGCCTTGGGCAGGGGCGGGTCCGCCGGTGCCTTCTGCCCGCGTGCCCGCGGCGTCGCCTGCACCCATGGGAACGGCGTCAGCCCGGGCATCTCCCGCACGATGTCCACCATCGCCAGGATCTCCCCTGTGTTCGGGTCCGCCATCACCAGCCGACCCCCCGCCGCGTCCACCGCTTCCACCTGCCGCGTCAACTCCTCCGTCGCGATCCGCTGCAACTCCGTGTCCAACGACAACCGGACATCCATCCCGGCCTTGGGCGGGTCGATAAATCCCGCCTCCACCCAGAGCGGCCTGCCGCCCACGTCGCGCACATACCGGATCGCTCCGGCTTCACCCGCCAGGTCCTTCTCCAGCAGCCGCTCCGCACCCATCAGCCCGGTTTCCTCGAACCCGACCTTCCCCAAGAGCGACGCCACCTCATCCCCGCCGGGGTACTCGCGCACCGCGCGCTTCTCCAGCAGAACACCCTTGATCTTCAGGTCGCGCACCTCCGCCGCGGCTCCATCGCTCAACACCTTCCCGATCGGCAGGTACCGGATCGGGCCTTTGCGGGGCGCCGCCGATTCCTCGCCCTCGGCCTCCGACACCGGGCCACCCTCGGCCTCTTCCGCCGCCACCTTCCGATTCCGCTCGATCGCCAGGATGATCCGCGTCCCGACATCATCCATCGGCAGGTCCATCGCCCCCGCCAACCGCACGATCGTCTGATCCAGCACCTTCGTGTCCAGCACCGTCGGATCGACGATCACGCGGTACCCGAACCGCGTCGCCGCCAGGACCCGTCCCTTGCGGTCGACGATGTCCCCGCGGATGGCCGGCTCGATCCTGGTCGAGACGCGCGGCGACATCTGCGCCCGCAGCGCCTCGCTGGGCCTCAGTTGCAACTGCGCCACCCGCCCAAGCAGCCCCGCCAGCGCCAGCGTGACCCCGCCCGCCACGCACCATGCGGTGACCGTGAACCCTCGCCCTGTCGCGCTCTGTGTCGTGGGCATGCGCCGCGATTCCCCCAAGAGGACCTACCGCCGATCCTGCCGCGCCACACGAATCGCCGGCACGTCGGGCCTCGCCCGCTCCACGGGCCGCGGCGACTCGACGATCGGGGTGAGCGGCCCGAGCGCGGACGCCATCTGCTGCACCTTCCGCGGCGAGGTCTGTTCCGCGATCCCCGCCCGCAGCCGCCACAGCCGCTCGTCCTGCGCCGACATCCGCAACTGCGCCCGCGCCAGTTCCCCGGCAACCGTCAGCCGCTGCTGCCGCAGCGCCAGCAGCACCCCCGCGCACGCCCCGATCGTCACGATCATCGCCGCACACTTCATGAACATGGCGTGGTCTCCGCTGAGGAGCGCCCGCGATCGGGCGCCGGCTCGATCACGTCGCCGGCAGTTTCAGCGTCACGCCCAACGGCGCGACGTCCGGGTCGTGCAGCACGTCCTTGTTCAGGTCGATCAACTCCTGCAGCCGCTTCACCGTCCCCAGTTCCCGCTGCGCGATCAGCCCCAGCGTGTCGCCCTTCTTGATGACGTACGTCCGCGTCTTGCCGGGCGTACCCGGCGTCGTCGCCTTCGCCGGCGTCGCCTCGGGCGTCTTCTCCTTGCTCGCCACCGTCGCCCCGCCCGCCTTCGGCGGCAGTTTGATCTTCATCCCCTCGCGCAGCGCCCCGCTCTCGGGAATCACGCCCTTGTTGTACGACACCAGCGAACGCCACAACTCCCCATCCCCCAGTTCCCGCTTCGCGATCTTGTACGCCGAATCGCCCGCCACCACCGTGTACATCCGGTCCGGCATTGCCGGCGGCGCGGGCGGCGGCGTCACGATCGTCGGTGTCCCAGTCCCCGGCGACGAGCGTTCCCACGTTGCTTTCATCTCGCCCGACGGCACGCTCCCGGGCGTGCTCGGCCCGAGTGTGCCCGCCGCCGGGGGCAGGTATACCCGTCCATCCCGGATCTCCCCGCCCAGGGATCGCACCGCGCGCTCCAGGTCCGACACGTCATCCGTACCGCGAGTCGTGCGACCCATCGTCAGTTCCACCGGCGGATTCGCCGGCGGAGAGGTCACGCCCGTGCCGGCCCCGGCCACGGGGTTGACGCCGTGGCCGTCCTGTGTTCCGCCCCTCGGGTCCCGCGACGCCAGCGTCGATTCGCGTTCATCGCGATGGCCGGCGCCGGCCGTCTCCGGGTCCAGCCTCGGCGTCAACGGCGGGGTCTCCGCCAGCGTCGGGTCGAGCGTCGTGTTCCGCGCCCGCGACAGATGGTCGCTCACGAGCACCGTCACCACCAGCACCAGCGAGAACCCGACAATCAACGCCAGTTTCAGTTCACGAGTCACGATGAGCATCCTTGCCAACGTGGGCGCGTCGCCGTCGCCCCCCAACGTCCCTTCACCCGGGCATGGTCGAGTGCGTCCGTACACCCGTCCTGCGTGCCATGGTCCCCGCGAAGGCGCAGGGACCGGAGTGTAGTGCACTACGTCGGCTCGCCGAGCGCGCAGGCGGGAAAAACCGACCGTGCTTTCGTGCCGCGTCTACCGCGGCATCTCCACACACCGCACCTTCGCCGACCGCGACCGGGGGTTCGATCCCCGTTCGCCTTCCGACGCCTCCGCCGCGCCCCCGAGCACGTCCGTGCACCCCAGCCCTTCGCACCGTTCGAACGACGCCTTCACCACCCGATCTTCCAGCGAATGAAACGTGATAACCGCGACGCGACCTCCCCGCGTCAGCCATCCGCCCGGGTTCCCCTCGGCCATCGCCCGTGCCTCGGCCTCCACGTGCGCCATCAGCGCCTCCAGGCACCCCAGCTCGTCGTTCACCGCGATCCGCAACGCCTGAAAGGTCCGCGTGGCCGGATCGATCCCACCCCCGCCCACGCCTCCGTTCGCCGAGCGAACAACCTCCGCCAGCCGCCCCGTCGTCGTGATCGGCCCTTCCCCCCGTGCCCGCACGATCCGCGCCGCGATCCGCCGCGCGTGCTTGTCCTCGCCGTACTCCGCGATCAGCCGTGCCAGCTCCACCTCCGGCAGCGACGCCACCAGGTCCGCCGCCGTCGTCGGCAGGGTCGGGTCCAGCCGCATGTCCAGCGGCCCATCCCGCATGAACGACAGCCCCCGCTCCGCGTTTTCCATCTGGTTCGACGAAAACCCAAGGTCCGCCAGCACCAGGTCCGCCCGCACACCCATGCCCCGCAGGTGGTGGGGGAGTTCCGCGAAGTTCCCGCGGATTGTCATCACCTCGACCCCCGGCGCCACCTCCCGTACGCGCGCCGCCGCGGCTTCAAGGTTTCCGGGGTCCACGTCGTTCAGCACCACCCGCCCGCCCGGGGCCACGTTCGCCGCGATCAACGCCGCGTGCCCCCCCAACCCGGCCGTGCAGTCGGCGTACGTCTGTCCCGGCCGGGGCGACAACGCCCGCGCGACCTCATTCTCAAGCACCGGGATGTGCCCGTGCGGCGTCACGCACCCAGCGTAGCGATCAATGTCCGTGCCCGGCGTGCTCCGCCGCCTCCAGAAACACCCGACCCAGCACGTTCTCGTTCTCCCACTTCCACCGCGCCACCTGCTTCCCGTTCACGAACACCATGGGGATCGACCGCAACCCCATCCGGTTCCCCAGCCGAGCGTTCGCCAGGATCACGTCCTGCAGGAAAGGCTGCTGCATCGCTTCCGCGAAAGCGGCGGGATCAAACCCCAGGCTCCCCGCCGCGCGCAGCATGGCCTCGTCCGTCAGTCCCTCCCGGTTGGCCATCAACCACCCGTGCATGCGCCAGAATCCTTCCGGCCCGTCGAGCACACCCGCCGCTTCCGCCGCCAGGGCCGCCCGGCACGCCATCGGGAACGCCGTGACCTGCGTGAACGGGTTGCACGACTGATCCACCGGGAACGGCACGAACGAGTACCGGATGTTCGCCCGCTCGCCCGTCGTGTACAACCGCGTCAAACCGTCGGCCTCCGCCGTCGTCGGCTCCTGGTAGTCCCCGAAGATCACCACCCGGATCGGCGCGTCCGCCGGCCCCACCGTGTGCGCCAGTTCCGCCTCGGGGATCGACCGCACCGGCGACTCGCGCCAATCCGCCAGGAATCGCGTCGCCCCGTCCGGCGGGGCATCCGCCACGCTTGTCGCCGCCGCGGGCGAGGCCGCCAGCACCGCCCGCACCGCCCGGTCCAGCGCGTTGGGCGCGTTCCACCCCTTCAACTCCACCCCATTGATGAAGATCATCGGTGTCTGCGCGATCCCCAACCGCATCCCCTCCGCCACGTCCGTGCCGATCCGCACATTGACCTCCGCCCCCGTCATCACCCGGAGGAACGTCTCGCGTGGGAAGCCCATCGCCGCCAACCCCGCGTCCAGTTCCGCGTCCGTGAACGCCCCCCCGCGCGCGAACAGCCACGCGTGCATCCGCCAGAACGCTTCGGCCCCGCCCACGATCCCCGCCGCCTCCGCCGCCCGCGCCGCCCAGCACGCGTTCGCGTGCATCGCCGGCGCATGAGGATTGCACTCGCTGTTCAGCGGGAACATCTTCACCGACGCCGCGATCGGCAGCCCTTCGCGCAGCAACCCTTCCAACTGCCGCTCGATCTCCTTGCAATCCGGGCACTGATAGTCCGTGAAGATCACCACCCGCGCCGCCGCCGCCGCGGGCCCGCGGCGGTACCGTCCCTCGAACCCCATCCGTGCCGCCGGCTCGGCTTCGCCCGGTCGCCGCACCATCGTCTCCGTCGAGCGCGCCAGCGACTCTTCCGCCTTTGTGGCCGCCGCCTTTTCGCGCCCGCCCGACACAGCCACCAGCACGCCCAGCACCACCACCCACGCCCCCGCCAGCCCCATCGGCTGCCAGGACTTCTCCGCCACGCCGGCGTGCGCCGACCGTTCCGCCGCCACCCACCCTAGCACGGCCCCCGCGTGCGCAATCACGCAGTACGTGCAGAACCACCCGCCCCCCGCCATGCCCCCAGCGAAGAACACCGCCGCCACCGCCCCCAGCCGCGCCGCCCACAGCAACGCCCGCGACACCCGCGCCCCGCTCAGCCACCCCGCGAGCACGCCGGCGAAGTACGCCGCGCCGACGATCGACGTCGGCCAGCCCACGAGCGGGATGCTCCCCAGCCTCCCGCCCGCCGCCGCCGCGCACCCGCTTCCCGCCCCGCACCCCGGTACCGATACGTGCCGTAAATGCGCCATGACCAGCACCGCGCAGGCCGCCACGCTCGCGCTCGCCGCGACAATGCCCAGCACCCGCCACCACGCCAGCGCTCGGGTCGGTGGTTCAGCCTTTGCGGAATCTGTTGCGGGTTTCCTTGGCATGTCGTCTTCGCGGATTCCTCTTTCCCTTCGTCCAGGAACTCGGTAGATTATCAGCGTCGGCCAAGGGGCTGGGGCCGTGCTTCCAGGACGCGTCTCGCACGTCCAAGGAGTAGTCATGTCGATCCGATCCATCGCCCGAGCGGTCACGTTCGCGTGTGTGTGCCTTGCCTCCGCGGCCATGTCGTTCGCACAATCGACCGGCGCCTGCTGCGTCGCCTCGTCGGGCTTCATCACCTGTCACCAGGTCACCGAAGCCCAGTGCGTGAGCCTCGGCGGCGTCTGGCGCGGCGCGGGCACCTCCTGCAACACGATCGGCATCTGCACCAATACCACGCCCACCGGCGCGTGCTGCGTGGTCTCGCCCACCGGCGTCACCTGCCACCAGACAACACAATCCAACTGCGCCGGCCTCGGGGGTGTGTGGCGGGGTACCGGCACCTCATGCTCCACCGCCGGCATCTGCGCCAACCTCGTTCCCACCGGTTCCTGCTGCATCCCGACCGCCAATGGCGTCGTCTGCATTGTCACCACTCAATCCCACTGTGCCGCCGAGGGCGGCACCTACCGCGGCCATGGCACCTCCTGCGCCGTCTCATGCCCCTTGCCCACGCCCACCGGGGCCTGCTGCATCTCCACCCCCAACGGCGTGACATGCGTCATCCGCACCGAAGCCCAGTGCCACGCCGAGGGGGGCACCTACCGCGGCCATGGCACGGCGTGCTCCAGCACCATCTGCCCGCAACCCACACCCACCGGCGCGTGCTGTATCAACACGCCCAGCGGCATTGTCTGCGTCATCCGCACCGAGGCCCAGTGCCACGCCGAGGGGGGCACCTACCGCGGCCACGGCACCAACTGCCTTGGTTCGATCTGCCCGCAGATTACGCCCGCCGGCGCCTGCTGCATTACCACGCCCAACGGCGTCACCTGCGTCATCCGTACCGAGGCCCAGTGCCACGCCGAGGGCGGCTCCTACCGCGGGAACGGCACCGTGTGCTCGAACACCATCTGCACGCCCCCGCCGGCGGTCGGAGCCTGTTGCCTGCAAGCGCCCAATGGTGGAGTGATCTGCGTCATCCTTTCCGGGCCGGAATGTGAAAAGCACAACGGCATCTACCGCGGAAACGGCACGGTCTGTTCCACCGCCGCGTGCCCCATGCCTGCGCCAACCGGCGCGTGTTGTGTCCCCTCCGCGACGGGAGGGGTTGAGTGTGTCATTCTGACTCATGCCCAATGCCAGGCGCGTAACGGCGTGTACCGCGGGAACGGCACCACCTGCACCAACGCCTGCCCCGCAGCCTCGATCACGGGCGCCTGCTGCCTCACGACTCCCAATGGCGTGACCTGTGTGCAGATGACACGCTCCCGCTGTCTGGCCGAGGGTGGTGTCTTCCGCGGCGTGGGCACCTCCTGTACCAACACGACCTGCCCGACCCCCGCGCCGACGGGTGCCTGCTGCATTGCCTCCTCCGCGGGCATCATCTGCGTCGTCCGTACCGAGGCCCAGTGCCACGCCGAGGGTGGCGTCTATCGCGGCCATGGCACCACCTGCACCAACACCGCCTGCCCCGCGCCAACGCCCACCGGCGCCTGCTGCCTCCAGGCCAACGGCGGCGTCACCTGCATCATCACCACCCAGGCCCAGTGCGCCACCCAGGGCGGCAACTTCCGAGGCCACGGCACCACCTGCGGCAACGACACCTGCGCCGCGGCCTCCTTCGCCGGCGCCTGCTGCATCGTCGGCGATGTCGCCGTCTGGTGTACCGTGGTGACCCAAGCACAATGCACGACCATGAACGGGCACTTCCGCGGGGTAGGCACCGCGTGCGCCGACGAGACCTGCGCCGAGTTCTTCCTCGGCGGCTGTTGCATCACCACCGACGACGGCGTCCGCTGCCAGGTCATGCACCGCTATCAGTGCGATGCCGCGGGCGGTACGTTCCTCGGCCAGCACGTCTGGTGCGAGCCGGATAGCTGCGAGCCGCGACGCTGCCCCTGCGACTGGAACCGCGACGGCAAGGTGACCGAGGCCGACGCCGACGCCTTCTTCAAGGCTTTCCTGGAGGATGATGCGGACTTCGACGCCGACGGCGAAACCACCATCAAGGACCTCGAGGCGTTCATGGACGCCTACATCAAGCCGTGCGGTGAATAGCGCCGCGCCGCCTACCCGCCCACGTGACGACGAAGCCCCGCCACCAGGCGGTCGATGTCCTCGTCGCGGTGCGTCGCGGTGACGGTGATCCTGAAGAATCGCGCCGTCGGCCCCCCGGGATACTCGATCAGCGGGGCGTAGACGCCCTCGTGCATCAGCGCCTCGTGCAGCGGCTGCATCCGCGACGCCGGCTCGAGCACGAACGTAAAGATCGGCACACGCCCCTCGTGCGAGGCGAGGCCCAACGCAATCAGTCCGTCGCGCAGCCTGGCCGTGTTCGATCGCAATCGTGCCAGCATGCCCGGCTCGCGCGCCACCAGGTCCACCGCTGTCAACGCCGCCCGGGCGAGCGGCGTCGGCACGGGTGTCGAGCGCCGGTACACGTCCGCGTGTTCGCGCACCGCGTCCACCAGCCGGCGCCGGCCGATCACCGCGCCCCCGTAGCACCCCACCCCCTTCGCCAGCGTCGTGGTGATCGCCACCCGCTCGTCGCGCAGCCCGAAGTGCTCCACCGATCCGCTTCCGCGCGCGCCCAGTACGCACACCCCGTGGCAGTCGTCCACCACCAGCGTCGCCCGCCGCGCCGGAAGCACCCCGAGCAGTTCCGGCAGCGGCGCCAATGCCCCGTCCGCGGCGAAGACCCCGTCGGTGAGAATCGCCACCCCCAGGTCGCCGTACTGCCGGCACAGCCACGCCGCCGACTTGGGCGATCGATGCTCGTACTCGAAGACCTGCATCCCCGCGGCGGTCGCCGCCGACCGCAAACTGCGGTGAGCCTTCGCGTCGATCAGCGCCACCCCGTGGTCCCGCGCCAGGGCCTGGCACAGGGCGATGTTCGCGGTATACCCCTCGGCCAGCAGGATCGCCGCCTCCTGGCCCATCCACGACGCCAAGGCCGCTTCGAGCGCCTCGTGCACCCCCGTGTTTCCCGTCGTCTCGCGAGACGCCGTGGTCGATATCCCGCTCCGCCCGGCTTCCTCGCACAGCGCCCTCACCACCTCCGGGTGGTGGGCCAGCCCGAGGTAGTTGCACCCCCCGAACGCGAGCACCTCGCGACCATCCACGGTCATGGTGGTCGCGGTGCTTTCCGTCACGCCAAGCCGAGCCATGCCGATCCTCTCATCCTTGATGCCAATCCCGCCGGGCGTCCATTATCGGCGGTTCCCTCCGCCGCGGATCATCCCCCTGACAGCAGCGTATCCCTCGACTTCCCATTCGTGACTTTTCCGGTACACTGGTATTGTCCCGGGAGACGCCATGGCCCATGTCCCGTCCCGCCGCGCCTTCACGCTCATCGAACTCCTCGTGGTGATCGCGGTCATCGCCCTGCTCATCGGCATCCTGCTGCCCAGCCTCTCCAAGGCCCGCGAGGCCGGCCGCGCCGTCATCTGCCGCTCCAACATCCGCCAGGTCGGCCTGGCCATGTTCACCTACGCCGGCGACTACAAGACCATTCCCGGGGCCTACTGGCAAGGCCCGATCAATCTCGACTGGTGCGGCCGAAACAACCAGACCTACGTCAATAACCCCAACAACTACTACCACCCCATCGAGACCTCCGTCCTCCGTTCCTACATGGGCGACTTCGACCGCACCTTCATCTGTCCCACCGGCAAACGTCCCAATCAGTGGTTCGACTACACCATGATCATCCGCCTCGCCGGGGCGCGCACCGACCTGGAATGGAAGGTCAGTTACCCCGAGACGCCTTCCAACGCCGCATCGCCCCGCAAGTACTTTCCCGCCATCCCCTTGCTCATCGAGGAGGACGAGCGTTGGTACAACACGCAGGTCGACGACGGCTCCTTCGCCAATCTCGATCAATGGTCCCGCCGGCACACCCGCACCGGCAACGTCGCCCTCCTCGACGGCGGGGTGATGCAGTTCGCCACCCCCTCGGGCGGTTCCGACACGTTGCAGGAAGCCAACGACATGACCACCAATCACCTGCGCTTGCACGCGAGGAACATCCAGTTCCCACTCGGCAGTTCCTCCGCCAGCGAGTGGGGGTGGGTCAACAAGCCGCGCTAGCGGCCTGAGATTGGGTCACCCTTCAAGCACGCGATCAAGCCGGCCCTCGGCGCGTTCCAGCCGCCCCTCCGCCTCATCCCGGCTCACCCCCAGCCGCGCCATCACCACCGCCACTTTCACCGCGCCCCCGGCATCATCGAGCAGGGCGAACGCCGCCTCGCGCTCCAGTCCCGTCAGCGTCCGCACGATCCGGGCGGCCCGATCCCGCAACTTCGCGTTCGTCGCCCGCACATCGACCATCAGGTTCTCGTACACCCGCCCCGACCGCACCATCAGCGCCGTCGAAATCGTGTTCAACGCCATCTTCGTCGCGCTCCCCGCCTTCATCCGCGTCGATCCCGTCAGCACTTCCGGCCCCACCTTCAGCACCACCACATGATCCGCGTGCGGAACCTCGCCCGGATCTGCGCAGGTCAACAGCGCTGTCAGCGGCCGGCGCCCCTCGGGGCATTCCTCCTTGCACCACGCCAGCGCGCCCAACGCGTACGGCGTCGTGCCCCCAGCCGCGATCGCGATCACCGCGTCCCGCGCCGTCAACCCCAGCGCGCCCAACGAGTCCCACGCCCCGCGCGGATCGTCCTCCGCCCCTTCGCTGCTCTTGCGCAGCGAGGCGTCGCCCCCCGCGATGATCCCCACGATCCGTCCTTCCGGCACACAGAACGTCGGCGGCGCCTCGCTCGCGTCCAACACCCCCAGCCGACCGCTCGTCCCCGCGCCGACGTACACCACCCGCCCCCCGGCCACGAACCCCGGCTCCATCGCCTCGATCAGTCGCGTCAGCCGCTTCCCCGCGCGCTTCAGCGCCAACGCCACGTCACGATCCTCGCGATGGATGGTCTCGACGATCTCCCCGACGCCCAGCGCATGCAGGTTCATCGTCCGCGGGTTGCGTTTTTCCGTCGCGACATGCGCCCGATCCGGTGGCATCATGCCGCACGATAGGCCTCGTTGATCCGCATCCAACGATCCGCCAAGAACGAGCCGCGACCGTAAGGGAGCGGTTCCGAAATCCGCCATGAACGAGCCGCGACCGTAAGGGAGCGGTTCCGAAATCGATCACATCACCCATACCCCGCTCACGGGCGCCGGCGACGCGCACCCCGTCACCTGCGGGAGCGTGATCGGAACGCGATCCTCGCACAACGCCCCGAGCACCGCGAAGCACGCCGCCTCGCGGTACATCGCCGGCACCCCCGCCTCGTCCGTCATGCCGACCCGAGCCGACGACGACGATCCCATCGCCTCGACCAGCGCCTGATTCCTCGTCCCGCCCCCCGCCAGCAGCAGCACCGACGCATCCGCCGTCGCCAGCGCCGCCGCCTCCGCGATCCCCGCGCACGCCGTGGCGCACAGGTCATCGGGGGTCATGTGCGCCCGCCACCTCGACACCCACGCGCCCGGCTCATCCCCCGTGCCCAAACTCCGTCCCGCGCCACCTTGCGAAGCCAAGATCCCTTCGAGGTCCGCAAAGGCGTCCTCGTGAACCCGCCCGCGGAGCGCCGCCTCGCCCCCCTCGTCGTACGCCCGGTACAGCACCGTCCGCGCCACGCTGTCGAGCAACTGGTTGCATGCGCACACGTCCTTCGCCATGATCGCTTCCGGACGGACGTCGCCTCCGGGCGCCAGTGTCACGTTGCAGAACCCGCCAAGGTTCACCACGCCCCACGGCCCGGGCACATCCCGGAACAGAATCGCGTCGGCGATCGGCGTGATCGGCGCCCCCTGCCCGCCCGCCGCCAGGTCCGCCTGCCGAAGATCAAACACCACCTTCGCGCCGATCTCCCGCGCAACTCGGGCCGGCTGCATCACCTGCCAACTCAGCGGCGGCTTGTGAAACACCGTCTGCCCGTGCACGCTCACCAGGTCGCACCCTTCACCGCCGAGCAACGCCCGAATCGCCGACACGTGCAGCCCCGCGAACTCGTACATCATCGCCGCGATCTCGTGCGCCCGCATCGGGTGCTGCTCGGCCAGGTGCCGCAGACGCATCCCGACCTCGCCAAGCCCGTGACTCACGCCGCGAACAAACCTCGCACGCATCGACAGCCCGACGCCCTCAACTTCCACCAGCGCGACGTCGATCCCATCCAGGCTCGTCCCCGTCATGCACCCGACGGCCCGCCTCATGCCCTCTTGCCTCATGCCCCTTTCCCCTTGCCCCTTGCCTCATGCCTTGCCTCATGCCTTGTCACATGCCGACCCGGCACGCACGCACACACGGCGAACGCCACCCCCGCGCCGATCACCAACTGCCACGGAAACGCCAGTTTCAACTCCATGCCCATCCACGCCAGCACGCCCGGCTGGGTCAGCGCGATGCTCGCGAACCCCGCCCCCAGCGCCGCGACCGCGCTCGCGCCGCTCCCGCGTGTGGTGAACAGCGCCGTCAGAAAGACGCCAAGCAGCCCCGCGTACGCGAAGGTCATCACCGACAAGGCAAACGTGACCAGCGTGTCGTGCGCCGGGTCGTACCACGCCACGCACATCGCCGCGAACCCGCCCACCAGAACCCCCGCCCCCGCGACCGACCACCGCCCCGCCGACGCCGTGCGGCGGTGCTCGAACCCGCCCCGCCCGTACACGTCCGCGACGAAACTCGACGCCATCGAGTTCAGCGTCGAGTTCACCGTCGAAAGCCCCGCCGCCAGCAGCCCCGCCAGCATCAGCCCCTTCAGCCCGACAGGCATCTCCCGCATGATGAACCCTAGAAATACCGACTTCTCCCCCGGCGGCGCGTGCCCCGCCGACCCCGGCCCGTGGTAGTACACCCATAACAGCAGCCCGATCACCAGGAACAGCCCCGTCGCGGGCAGGTTGGCCAGCGTGCCGACAAGCACCGATCGCCCGCCGCGCCCCGCGTCCTTGCACGCCAGGGTCCGCTGCACGAAGTCCTGATCCGTCCCGAACGCCGCCAGGTTCAGCAGCATGAGGCCGGTCGCCGCCGTGATGAGCGTGTAGACCCGCGTCCAGTCAATCACCGGCATCCCAGCATCCGCGCGCAGCCCGAGATCGATCAGCCGCAGTTTCGACGCCCCGCCACCGGGCGGCGAGGCCAGCGCCGCCTGTACATCTCCCCAAGGCTGCCCGATCGCCCGCCACAGCACCACGGCCGCCAGCACCGCCGTTCCGAGGTACACCGCCGTCTGGATGACATCCGTCCAGATCACGCTGCGGATGCCCCCCGCCAGGGTGTACACGATGCCCAGGAACGTCATGACCCCGACCGCGAGCACAACGTGCCCCGCGTCGGTGTCCCCGAACAGGATCATTGAGGCCGGGAGCGAACCGATGAACACCCGCGACCCCGTCGCGAAGACCCGCCCGACGAGGTACGTCACGCTCGTGGCCAGCCGCGCCCCCGATCCGAATCGTGCTTCGAGCAGTTCATACGCCGTCCACACGCCCCGCCGGTAGTACGCGGGGATGAACCACCGCGCGATCACTCCCGCCGCGAGCAGGGCGCCCACGCTCATCATGAGGTACGTGAGGTCGCCCCTGAAACTTTCCTGCGGCACGCCGATGAACGTCGCCGCCGATTGGCTCGTCGCGAGGATCGAGATCCCCACCGCCCACGCGGGCATCGCCCCGTCGCCAACGAAATACCCTTTTGCGTCGCCGGCCCGCCGTCGCGCAAACCACCACCCGGTCACCGCGAGCAGCGCGAAGTACGCCCCCAGCACAATCCAGTCCGGTCCGGCGAGATTGGCGGCGAGGGTCATCATGGCGGCGCGAGAGACGGACCCTACCCGACCCGCCGTGCGCCGACCCGACAGCCACGATCAAAAAGAAAAAGACTCGCCTGTGCGTTTCCGCTCACAGCCGAGTCATAGGAGGAGAGAGAGACAAGACACCGTTCGAGAACGCCGGGCCACCCCGCCGCCCCCGGTAAGACTCGCCTGTGCGTTTCCGCTCACAGCCGAGTCATAGGAGGAGAGAGAGACAAGACCCCCTCAACATGCACGACGAATCCGATCCGTGCCACCCATTTAGACGGAATTTCTTACCGGATCAGTAAATTGTGCATAAACAACATGAACGCAATAGGTTGCGCACACCTAATTCCCAACTGATTCACGGTGGCGAGATCACACCCGTACTGGAAGTTCCCGCGTAAAAATCACTTTCGGGTGTATGTATCGAACAAACACTGAACAAATGGCCAGTTGACCACGTTGAACCACGCGTCGACGTAGGACGACCGCTGATTCTGGTACTTCAGGTAATACGCGTGCTCCCAGACATCCAGACCCAGCAGAGGACGCATGCCGGTGGGCATCATGTCCTGCTGCTTTTCCTGCTGGACGATCAGCAGGCGGGTGCTGTGGGGGTCGTAGACCAGCCAGGACCATCCGCCCCCTTCGACCTGCACCGCCGCGGCCTTGAAATGGGCCAGAAACTTCTCGTAACTCCCGAAGTCCCGTGTGATGGCCGCCGCCAGAAGCCCGTCGGGCTGGCCGCCCCCCCCCTTGCCCGCCGGCGCCATCATCCGCCAGAAGAGGCAATGGTTCACGTGCCCGCCCAGGTGAAAACTCAACTCCCGTGACCAGTGCTTGACCAGCCCCGCGTCGCCCCCCTCGCGGATGCGAAAGAGTTCCGTGACGGCCTTGTTCGCCCCGGCCACGTACGCCGCGTGGTGCTTCCCGTGATGCACCTCCATCGTCTTCGCATCGATGTACGGCTCCAAGGCGTTCGCGGCATAGGGGAGCGCCGGGAGGACGTAGTCACCCTTCACCGCGTCCCACCCCAGCGCCTCGGGCGGCGGGCACGGGCCGTCGGGCTTCTTGCCCGCGGGGATGAACTCCTGGGGTTGGGCCGCGAGGGCCAGGCTCGCCAACCCGCTCACGGCCAGAGCGCCGATGACGTCACGACGTTGCACGTGGGTCGATTCCATGGGGTGCCTCCTGCGATGCGACATCGTATCGCCCCGCGCGTGCGGATGGGAGTGAGGCTTGGAACGACAACGCCCAAGCCAAAGCCCGGGCGTCGTGTGGTCGATTCGAGTGCTCGTGCGGAGGGCGGGGTCAGTTCGCCTCGCCGACCTGCCAGCGGAAGAAGGCGACGATGGTGGTCTTGGGCCCCAGCACGTCCTTGATCTTCTTCGACTCGTCGCGGACGAAGGGCTGCTCCATGAGGGCGCGCTCCTCGAAGAACTTCTTCATCGCGCCCTCGACCATCTTCTCGGCGATCTGCTGGGGCTTGCCGCTCTCCATCGCCTGCGCGATGCGGAAGCGGCGTTCCTTGTCGGCCAGGTCCGCGGGCACGTCGTTCACGGTGACGCCCATGGGCCGCGGCGTGACCGCGGTGATGTGCATGCACACGTCCTTGAGTTTCTCCTCGCTCACGTCGCCCTCGGCCTGCACGAGCACGCCCGTCTTGCCGTCGTGGTGCACGTAGCTCCCGAACCCGCCCGAGGCGGGGTCCTGGGCGATCTTGTGCCCGCGGGCGAAGGAAATGTTCTCGCCGGTGGAGATGCGCAGTTCATCGATGATCTTCGTCATCGCGGGCGACACGGGCACGTCGCCCGGGTGCGCCTCCAGCGCCAGGTCCGCGATCTTCTGCACGGCCGTGATGAACTTCTCGTTCTTCGCCGTGAAGTCCGTCTCGGCACGCACCTCGACGATCGTGGCGGCCTCGCGCGAACGCCCCACGGCGATGCGTCCCTCGCCCGCGGCGCGGTCCGTCTTGGTGTCCATCTTGCCCTTGAGTTGCTTGCGGAGAATTTCCTCGGCCTTCTCGGGGTCGCCCCCGGCCTCGACCATCGCCGCCTTGCACGCCATCATCGACAGGCCCGTCTTGTTCCGCAGGGCCATCACGTCCTTCGCGCTGATCTCCGCCATGACGAGAAACTCCGCTCAAAGCCGCCGCCGGCGGCATGGGGTGTGAATGCTGGACTTCGGAACCGGGAACAACGCCGATCAGGTCGAGACCGCGGGCTGGCTCGGCGACGCCGTCTCGCCGCGGCCACCCTCGGAACTCGAATCGTCGGCGCGGAACTGCGAACGACGGCTGCGGCGTGGCTGAGGAGCCTGGTCGGCGCCCGCGTCGCCGGCGCCCGCCGCGGGGGACACGGCGGCACGTTGCTCGCGACCCTCGACGATGGCCAGGCACAGTTCGCGGACGACCACGTCGATGGAACGCATCGAGTCGTCATTCCCGGGGATCGGGATATCGACCATGTCGGGGTCGCCGTCGGTGTCGATGAGGCCGACCGTCGGGATGCCGAGTTTGCGGGCTTCCTTGAGGGCGGTAACTTCGTGCTTCACATCGACGACGACGAGCACGCCCGGGAGCTTGTCCATCCCCCGGATGCCGTTGAGGTTGCGGAAGATCTTGGCCTTTTCGCGCTTGAGCTGGCTCTCCATCTTCTTGGAGTACGACGCGAAGTTCTCGCCCTTCTCGATGGCCTCGAGTTCTTCGAGGCGCTTCAGCCGCGTGCGGATCGTGCGGAAGTTCGTCAGCGTGCCGCCCAGCCAACGCTCGGTCACGAAGTGCATCTTCGCATCCGGCACGCGCGTCTCCAGCACGCTCTTGGCCTGCCGCTTCGTGCCCACGAAGCACACGTCCTTGCCGTCGGCCACGACCTTCGAGAGGTAGCGCTTCGCGAGCAGCAGCCCCTTGATCGTCTCCTTGATGTCGATGATGTGGATGCCGTTGCGCTTCCCGTAGATGTACGGACCCATCTTCGGGTTCCAGCCGCTGGAGCGCTGCCCGAAGTGAATGCCGGATTCGACGAGGTCTTGTACGAGTGTGTTGGCCATGGTCCACCTGCGGGCAGCGACACCGGCGGGATCGAGTCGGTCGCCTCGGGAGGGAACACCCCACCCCCAGCGCGATCTCGCCATCAGGGCGCTTCTGTGTGCGAGCCGGAGCGGCTCGGAGTTGTCGTGTTCTTCAAGGCCGCCAATGACCACCCGACGGCCGCGGTTCGGTACCCCGACTAGGCACTGAACGCCCAACTGTAGCACCCCCGCCCCCCATCCGACAACTTGCCTGTCGGAATCAGTATGAACTCCTGGGCGTTATGCGGACCATGGCGGCCCGGGCATCAGGAGTGAACGCCGCTCGTGGTGAACCGTCGCGGTCATTACGCCGACGATGTTCTCGGCCTTGTCGTCTCAGGCCGGGAGTTGTGCCCATGGAGCAACAGCCCAACCTCATCGTGCGGAACTCGGTGCGGCACGACCTGTGCCTGCGCGGGCAGGTGCGCGTGATCCCCGAAGAAGAGGGCGGGGTGCGGCTCTCGCCCTCCGCCGGAACCAAGGACGGCTACGTCGACGTGGACATCGTGGATATCGCGTCGGGAGGGCTGGGGTTCATCTCGATGGTGTTCTTCCCGCGGACTTGCCTGCTCGAGACGCGGGTGTTCGGGCCGGGAGACGGAACGGCGTTGGTGCTCACCGCGAGGACGCGGGTCCAGCGCGTCTGCATGACCGACCGTCGCCCCGCGTATCTGATGGGATGCTCGTTCGACGCGCTGACGCCGGAGAGCAAGGCCCAACTCGCGTCTTTGCTGGATTCGCTGTCGGGGCAGGACCCCGCCTGACCTTGGCCGGAGAACTGACCGTGATCGACTCGCGCCACTTTGTCATCCGAACGCTCCTCGCCGACGGCGTGCTGAAGGACGCGGACGTGCGCCGCGCGACCGAGCACGCGGTGGCGACCGGGGCCGACCTGCTCGATTCGCTCGCGGCGCTGGGCATCGTGACCTCGCGGAAGCTGGCGATCGCCAAGGCGAAGATCTGCGAATACCCGTTCGTCGATCTGTCGCACTACGAGATTGACTACCGCAACTCGCGGTATATCCCGCGGGCCGTGGCGGAGCGGCTGTGCGTGTTCCCGCTGTTCTTCCAGCGTGGCACGACCGCGGTCGCCATGCTCGACCCATTGAATCTCCAGGCCGTGGACCAGGTTCGGCAGTTGGTGCGGCGCGACGTGGACCCGGTCGTCGCCGACGCGGAGCAGTTGCGGGCGCTGATCAGCCGTGCCTACTCGATGGTGCGCACGGACGAGCCGGCGGCGGACGCCGGGGCAGACCAGACGCTCACGACGGGGGACGAACCGATCGTGGCGGCGGTGAACCAGATTCTCGCCGGCGCGGCCGAGGCGGGAGCGTCGGATATCCACATCAACCCCGACGAGAACGACCTGTTCCTGCGCTACCGGGTGGACGGGGTGCTCGCGCCGCAGCAGGGCCCGCCGCGTGCCAGCCACGCGGGCATCGTGCAGCGGCTGAAGGTGCTGGCGAAACTCGACCTCGCCCAGACGCGCAAGCCCCAGGACGGCAAGTTCCGCTTCGTCCACAAGGGCGAGCCGGTGGATATCCGCCTCTCGCTCCTGCCGACCATTCACGGGGAGAACGTGGTGATGCGCCTGTTGCGGGCGGCGGCGAAGATCGGGCCGATCGCGTCGCTGGGCATGCCCCCGGACATCGAGGCGTGGTACGAGGAGGCCATCGCCAAGCCCCACGGCATGATCCTCGTCACCGGGCCCACCGGTTCGGGCAAGACCACCACCCTCTATACCGCGCTGCACCGGCTGAACTCCCCCGACGTGAACATCATCACGATCGAGGACCCCGTGGAAATCCGGCTGTCGATGGTGCGGCAGGTGCAGGCGGCGCCGGAGATCGGGCTGACCTTCGCCGCGGCCTTGCGCAGCGTGCTGCGGCAGGACCCGGACGTGGTGCTGGTGGGCGAGATCCGCGACGACGAGACCGCCAAGATCGCCGTGCAGGCGGCCCTCACGGGGCACCTGGTCTTCTCCACGCTCCACACCAACGACGCGGTGGGGGCGCTGGCACGCCTCACGGACTTCGGCGTCCCCGGCTTTGCCATCAACAACGCGCTGCTCGGCGTGCTGGCGCAGCGGCTGGTGCGGCGATTGTGCGGCGCGTGCGCGGCGGTGGACCTCGAGTGCCCCGCTCGAGCGACGCTCCCACCGGCGTATCGCCAGGCATCATTCCACAAGGCCGTTGGGTGCGGGGAGTGCGGCAACGCGGGATACAAGGGCCGCATGGGCGTGTACGAACTCTTCCGCGTCACGCCGGCGGTGCAAGGGTTGATCGAACGCACGGCGCCCCGCGATGAGATCGAAGCGGCGGCCCGCGCGAACGGGATGCGGCTGATGTGGGAGGACGCGGTGGAGAAGGCGTCGCGGGGGCTGACGAGTCTGGATGAAGCCCTCACCATGCGGGTCTTCCACGATCGTCAATCCTCGGCGAGGATCGCGGCATGAGCGCCCGGCTCTTCGAGTACCGCGCGGTCGACGCCGAGGGCAAGTCCCGTCGCGGGACGATCCTCGCGGCGGACGAACGCGACGCGTTCAAGCGCATTGCGGCGGCCCGGCTGACCCCGCTGGCCCTCGATGCCCAGAAAACCCGAGGCCCGATGTTCTCGTGGCAGCGGCTGAAGCAGGAAGACATCGTCGGCCTGACGCGCGAACTCGCCGTGCTGGCCGAGGCGCGAATCCCGATCGACCGCGGGCTGGCGGCGATCGCCGAGCACGAGGGCAAGAGCGCCCTGACGGAGATGATCCGCGACATCGCGGCCCGCATCGAGAGCGGGGAGGCCCTCACCAGCGCGCTCGGTCAGTACCGCGAGGCCTTCGGCGAAGTGTACATCGAGACCATCCGCGCCGGAGAAAAATCGGGCAACCTGTCCGCGGTCATGAACCACCTCGCCGAACTGCTCGAGAAGCAACTCGAGGTGCGGCAACAGTTGCGCCGGGCCATGATGTACCCGGCCATTGTCCTGTCCGTGGTCGCCGTCGCCGTCACAGTGATCGTGGTGTTCGTCGTGCCGAAGTTTGCCGCGACGTTCGCGTCGCAGGGCGCCGAGATGCCGCTCGCCACGCGGATCATCCAGGCCCTGGGCAACAACGTCCGCGAGCAATGGTACGTCTACGCCGGCGTGCTCGCGGGCGCGGTCGTGTCCTTGATGGCCGCGTGGTCGAGGCCCGCGGGCCGATTCACCCTGGAACGCCTTCTACTCCGCGTGCCCTATGTCCGCCGCATCATCGTCGCCGTGACGGCCGGGCGGTTCGCGCGCGTGCTGTCCATCGCGCTGGAATCCGGGCTGGACCTGGTCGAGGCGGTGCGCATCGGCGGGCGATCGACCGGACGCCCCGTGTTCGTTGCGGAATGCGAGATGATGTGCGATCGGCTCAAGACCGGCGAGGCGTTCGTGGACGTCATCCGGTCGGCGTCGTACATCCCGAGCTTCGCGAAACGCATGCTCGGCGCGGGCAAGGACTCGGCCGAACTCGCCAAGTCGTGCACCATCGTCTCGCGGTACTACGACCGTGAAGCCTCGCACCTCACCAAGAACGTGAACACCGTCATCGAGCCGCTGATGACCGTGGCGATGGCCGGGATCGTGCTGGTCGTGGCCCTGGCGGTGTTCCTGCCGATGTGGAAAATGGCCTCGATCAACCACTGAGCCGTCCGCACAGACGGCATCCCACGAACGATCCGTACCGGCGGCACAATCAGTTCCTCGATCATCGCAACCGCGGGGGCGTGGCGCTCGATATGGAACGCATGCACATCGCGTTTCTCGAACACTGGGCCCAGGCCGCACGGCGAGCGTTCACGTTTATTGAGGTCATGGTGGTCGTGCTGATCGTCGGCATTCTCGCCGCGATCGTGATCCCCCAGTTCGGAGGCGTCTCCAACGACGCGAAAGCTTCAGCCCTTCAGGGCGGGCTGGGCGGGGTGCGATCATCCATCGCCGGATACCGCGCGCGGCAGGTGATCGCCGGCAACGTGCCCTTTCCGACGCTCGCGCAACTGACCACGCAGGGAACGGTGCTCCAATCCGCCATGCCCCCCAACCCGTACAACAACCATGCAACCGTCCAGGCCGTCACCGCGGCGCAGGCCGCCGCGCGGACCGTCGTGAATCCAACCGCGTACGGCTGGAACTACTACGTGGATAACACGGCCAATCCACCCGCCGCCATCTTCTACGCAAACTCCACAGAGATCACGACGGTCAGCGATGGCGCCGGCGGATTCAGGACCGCCAACCAGTTGTAAGCCTCGCCCCATGCGCCCTCGACTCGTGACAACTCATCGAGGATTCACGCTGCTCGAAGCGGCCCTGGTCATCATCATCACGGGGATTCTCGCGGCGACGGCCATCCCCGCGTTGTCGTCGATATCCGCGGCACGACAGGCGTCCGCGGCCGACGAACTCGAACGTCGCCTCGGTGTCGCACGCGCGCGGGCCATGGCCGAGGGCGCGCCGTTCGGCCTCGCGATCGACCCCGCCGCCCAGACGCTCCGAACGCTCACCATCGCCTCGGCGGGTGGCACCCCGACACCCGCGACCGATCCGCTCGGCCAGGCTGAGCCGGTGTTCAACCTCGCCGCGGCCTACCCGGGCGTTCAGATCACGCACGTGTCAACCCCGGCGGGGTCGGGCGCCCAGACGATCTGGTTCGCCTACGACGGCGCGCCCCACGCACGTTCCGCCGCGGGCGCCTCGCTGGGAACGTGGTCGCAGGACGCGTCGATCACCCTGACGGGCGGGTTCACGATCACCATCCGGGGCGTCACCGGAGCAATCACGCGATGAGCGCCCCACGCCGACACGCCCGCCGGGCCTTCTCCCTCCTCGAGGCGATCATCGTCGTCCTCGTGCTCGCGATCTCCGTGCCGTCGACCGTGGCGTGGCTGGGGGAATCGGCCTCACGCCGGGCCGACAGCGTGAACGCCGTCCGCGCCTCGACGCTGGCGACCACCGTCATGGAGACGATCCTCGCCGACGCGTCGAGCGATGCCCCGGGCCTGGGCTTTGCCGCGTTCGCCTCGCCCGCGGCGTATCTCGACACTCCGACCACCGGCCTGCGGGCGAGACTCGCCACGCTCACCGGCCCCTCGGAGGCCATCGGATTCGCGTACACGGTGGAGTTCAGTGCGTTGATCGATGCGACCGGCGCCGTCAACGCCGACGCGTCGAAGAATCTCTTTCGGCGCGCCACGGTCACCGTGACGTACGGCTCGGCATCCAGCGCCACGCCGATCGTGCTTCAGGTCGAGGCCATGGTGACCGATCTATGACGCGCGTGACATCCAACCTGCGCACGCGTCGTGCCGCCACGCTGGTGGAACTCGTGGTGTCGATCACGATCCTCGCGATCGTGGCGGGCGTTTCCATGCCGGTCATTGCCGGCGCGACCGACGCTTATGCCGGGGCCGCGGAGGCCCGCCGCGCGTGCGAACGAGGCGCGTACGCGCTCGAGAAATCGATCCGCTTGCTCCGCGATGCGCCCGATGGGGACAGCCCCGGCACGCTGGGCATCGCCTCGGCGTCGGCGACCGAGATCGTGTTCACCGATGGGCGTGGCCTGCGACTCACGGGCACGACGCTCTCCTTGCTGTCCCCGGGCGGCGGGTCGTCGGTCTTGTGCGAGGACGTGGACTCGTTCGCACTCACGTGCCTCGCGTCCGACGGGCGGACATCGACCGCCGCGTCGCTGACATCCACCCAGCGCTTCCATGTGTCGCTCACGGTCCGTTCGTTCTCGCTCCACGCCGCGGCCTTTCCGCGGATGAAGGCGGTGACGCCATGAACTCAGTCCTTGGCCCGACCGCGCGTCGTTTCGGCGGCCTCTGGCGTCGCGGCGCGGGCATCGCCGTCATCGTCGTCGTCCTGGCCATCCTCAACATGGCCGTGCTCGGCGCGGTGGCGGCCTCGGGCGACGAGTCCGCGGTGGGGGCCATGCGGCTCGAAACTTCCCGGGCGTTCTTCGCGGCGGAATCCGGCGCGGTCGTCACGCTCCGGTTGACCCTCGCCGGCGAGCCACTTCCCGCGGCGGGATCAACGCTCCCGCTCACACACGCCATGGTCGAGTACGAGGTGATGCCCAACGTCGGTCAACCCGGCGATATCGTGATTATCGGGTCCAGTGGGACGACGCGCCGACGAGTGAAGTTAACACTCGACGAGCCGTAGGGGCATGGTCCCAAAGTGTCGGCAGGGTTCGGCCGATACCACCTCGGGCAGCGCTCCGCCCGGAGGTATTTCTCGTGCTAAGACCCGACCTGGTCCTGATCGGCCTTTCGCCCGGTGCGCTCCGGCTGGCCACGGTACGTGGATCGCGCCTGACGCAGGTCGAGCACGTTCGGCTGGACCCGGCCTCGTGGACAACTTCGTGGGAGAACGGCCTGCGCGACCTCGAAAAACCCTTGAACGGGGCCTTGGCGGCCGGCGGGGTGCGAGCGGGCTCGCGTGCCCGCGTGATCTACACGGCCCCGGGGACGTTCGTCGATTGCACCTCGGTCCCGCTCCACGGGGCGCGTGCCCTCCAGGCGGCGCACCTCATGCTCCGCGAATCCACGACCGACGGCGCATCGCGTGTCACCTCGGCGTGTCCCGTGCTGCGCGAGGACGCGTCCGAGTTCCAGGGCGTGCTCGACCCGGCTCGCTCGCACGTGCTGCTCGCGGGGGAGCAGGTCTCCCACGTCGAGGCGATCGGCGGGTTGATGATCCGCGCGGGATTGACGATCGATTCGCTGGTCCCCGCCCGATCGCTCCTCGCGTCCGCGGCGATCCGCGCAGCGGCGTCGTGCCCGGACGACGGGGCGCACGCGCTGGTTTGGATCGACTCCCACACGACCATCATCGTGGCGAAGAATCGCGGGCGGATGCTCTTCGTGCGCATGCTCGATCTCGGAGCCGCGCCGCTCGCCCAGGCCTTCGAGCGCGCCGCGGCGAACGCCGGTAGACCGATGCACGCGGACGCGGCCATGGCGCTGCTGATGACCGTGGGGGTCCCCGCGCGGGGCACGCTCGTGGACCCCGCGACCGGGCTGAAGGCCGAATCGGTCCTGCCCTTGATGCAGAGCATTCTGCAGCGTTTCATCGTGGAAACCAAGCAATCGCTGCGATTCGGGCTGCCCGAGGGCGACCTCGCCCGGGCCACGGTGCACTTGGCCGGCCCCGGCGCCGAGGTGCCCGGGCTTGGCGCCATGTTCGCGGGGGAACTCGATTGGGCCGTCTCGCGCGCGGAGGGGCACGCCGCCGGGCCGTCCTCGTCCGGCGGTATCCCGGACCCCGCCGGGGAACTTGCGCACGCGATCACGGCGTTTCATCGCTCGATGGCGTTGCTGCCCCCGAGTGAAGCGCGGCGGCGCGAGGAAACCGCCCTGCGTCGCGCGGTCTGGACGGGCGCGCTCGCCGCGTTCGCCGTGGTCGGCGGGCTTTGGTACCAGGCGCGGGCACGGTTGGCGGAAACCGAATCGCGCACGGCCATGCTCGAGTCGCGCGTCGCCGCCGTTCGGTCGCAGCGCGAACTCCGCGAACTCGCCGCCGCAACCTCGGCCGAACTCGTCTCCGCAACGGGCGCGGTGATTCAGGCAATGCCCGCCAGACCACATTGGAAGGCGACGCTCGCCAACCTGACCCAGATCGTGGGCCCGGATATCGAACTCGCCGAAGTCGCCGGGAGCCCGGCCAAGGATGGAACGTCCTCGTCCATCCTGACGCTCCGTGGGACCTCGTGGCCCGCCGAGGATGCCCGCTCCGCCGAAGACGTCCTGGCCGGGTTGATCGACCGCCTCAGCAAGTCGCCCCTGGTCGAGTCCGCCCGCATGGTGTCGACGCGGTCCGAGTTCGCCGCGGGGCAGGAGGTCAAGCAGTTCACGATCGCGGTCACGCTTCGGACCCTTCCCGTGCCGATGCCGGGCTTGCGTCACGCCGCCCTCGATCCGGAGGCTGCCCCATGACCAAGGAACCGTCCGGAACTCGTCCGGCGATGACGCGCCAGTACGCCATGCGCGCCGCGGTCGCCGCGCTGGCCGCCTGTGCGGCTTGGGCGCTGCTCGTCCGCCCGCTCGAGCGTCGAGCCTCCGCCGAGCAGGCACGGCTGGCCACCTCGCTCCGCGAACTCGAACAGATCGAATCCAACGCCGAATCCGTCGCGGACCTCGCGCCCGCGATCGAGTCCATGCGTGGGCAACTCGGGGACCTCTACGCCTGGGCCTCGATCTCCGGAGACACCGGACGGCTGTACGAATCGCTCCGCCGCCTCGCCACCGCAAGCGGGGTGCGGCTGGAACGGATCGAGCCTGCCGCCGCGCGCCAAGCCGTGCGGGCCGGCGCTCGTCAACCGCACGAGGTCGCCGTCGAAACCGCCGGGTACACGGTGGATATCACGGGCACCTACGCCGCCATCGCCGAGTTTGTGCACGCGTGCGAACATCAACTCGGCGCGACGCGGCTCGGGGCGCTCCGGGTGTCGGCGACGGCGCCGTCACCGTCCGGTCAAGCATCGATCCTGAGCGCGACGATCGAAACGATCCACGTGCGGCTGGCGCCGCCGTCACCGGGTGAGCGTGATACCACCCCGAAACGGAGGGACCGATGACCCCGACGCCTGTGGCCATACCGACGCACCGATGGAGGCGCCGCGTGCCGATGACGGTGCTCGCATTCGCCCCGGCCTGTGCCGTGCTCGCGTTCCGCGTCGTGCTCCCGGCGCACGGACCGGCGGTGGCCGGCGCCGTGCCGGCCTCCGAGTCGGGTTCGATCATCCTCACCCCCCATCAGACTCGGCCGACGCCCGCCCAGTCGGAACTCCGTGCCGTGATGGATCAGATCGCCGCCGGCGGGTTCGGCGATTCGCCGATCGTCATGCGAAGGCGCGAACCCCTCTCGAACGCCGCCGATAGTCCGGCCGGGGATCGCATGAACCCGCCAACACGTACGCCGATTACGACGCCCGTGGTCATGCTTACGTCGATTATGGCCGCGGGAGAACAGGCCATCGCGGTGATCGATGGGCGTGTTCGACGCCCGGGCGACACCATCGCCCCGGGATGGTCCGTGGCGCACATCGACCGTGCCGCCGGGACCGTGACGTTGAATCACACGAGTGGCGTTTCTCATGTCCTGACGCTGCGCTCGCGACAGGGGCCGTGAGCATTACTCCAGCACGACGTACGCCCGAAGTCCCTGCACGCCGCCTTCGCGTCCAAACCCCGATTCCTTGTATCCCCCGAAGGGGCTGGCGGGATCGAACTTGTTGTAGGTATTGCACCAGACGACGCCGGCCTTCAGTTTCGCCGCGATATCGAAGATCTTGGAGCCCTTGTCCGTCCACACGCCCGCCGCCAGGCCGTACGGCGTGTTGTTCGCCCGCTGAATCGCCTCCTCCGGCGTTCGGAACGTCAGCACGCTCAGCACCGGGCCGAAGATCTCCTCCCGCGCGATCGTGTGGCTCGGCTGCACGCCGGTAAAGAAGCACGGGCGGCACCAGAATCCTGCTCCCCGCGGGAGGGTATTGGTCGGCGGGCCGAATGGATCATCCCCCGCGTGCGCGCCGGGCACGTGCAGCGTCGCGCCCTCCGCCCCGCCCAGCGCCATGTACCTCCGGATCGTCTCCAGTTGCTGACGGCTGTTCACCGCGCCGACGTCGGTGTTCTTGTCCATCGGGTCGCCCACGCGGAGACTCGCCATGCGCCCTTCGAGTTTGCGCACCACCGTGTCCACGATCGACTCCTGCACGAACAGCCGCGACCCCGCGCAGCACACCTCGCCCTGGTTGAAGTAAATCCCCGCGACGATGCCTTCGATCGCCTGGTCGAGGCTCGCGTCCTCGAAGATGATGTGCGGCGATTTGCCGCCCAGCTCGAGCGTCAGTTTCGTCCCCCGCGCCGCCGCCGCCCGGGCAATCTTCTTGCCCACGTCCGTCGACCCGGTGAAGGCCACCTTGTCCACGCCCGCGTGACAGGCCAGGGCCGCCCCGGTGCGCCCGTCTCCCGTCACGAGGTTCACCACCCCCGCGGGCAACGCGCACTCCTCGAGGATCTCCGCCAGCCGCAGCGCCGTCAGCGGCGTGGTTTCGGCCGGCTTGAGCACCACCGTGTTCCCGCACGCCAGCGCGGGCGCGATCTTCCACGCCGCCATCAGCAGCGGAAAGTTCCACGGGATGACCTGCGCACACACGCCGACCGGCCTGGGCGTCCGCCCCGGAAAGGCGAACGCCAGCTTGTCCGCCCACCCCGCGTGATAAAAAAAGTGCGCCGCCACCAGCGGCACGTCCACGTCGCGGCTTTCCTTGATCGGCTTCCCGCTGTCCAGCGTCTCCAGCACCGCCAACTCGCGCGACCGCTCCTGCACCCGCCGCGCGATCCGATACAGGTACTTCGCCCGCTCCACGCCCGGCAACCCCGCCCACGCGGGCAGTGCCTTTCGCGCCGCGGACACCGCCGCGTCCACGTCCTTCTCCGTCCCCTGCGCCACCTCGCTCAGCACCGCCTCCGTCGCCGGGTTGATCGTCGGAAAATACCCCGACCCCTCGCCGCGACCGGCCTTGGGCAGCACCCACCGGCCCGCGATGAAGTGCCCGTGCCGCGGCTTGATCGCCACCTTCACCGTCTCGGGCGCGGGCGCGTACCCGTTCGCCCAATCGGATGCCGCCCGCGTGGCGGCCGAAGGCGAGCTCGGTGATGTGACCGTGATTCGGCCCATGAGATGCTCCGCTACAGGGTACGCTCATCCGCCGCGAGACACGCCCCAGCGACCGCTACGGCACTTTGACGCGGATCATCCCCGCCTTGTCGCCCGCTTCGAGCTTCTTCCAGGCGTCCTTGATCGCCGCGCTCTCCCCCATGAACGCCCGGTCGTAGTTCTTCACCTCGAACCGAGCCCCCGACGCGAGCAGCTTCTTCACCCCGTCGGTGTGCATGAAGAACTTCTGGCACGTCCCCCACGCGTTCTTCGCGAGCGCCATCCGCTGCGGCTCGGTCATCGACACCTTGATCTCCAAGTGCGGCGCCTTCACCTTCAAAGGGTGCGACGCGTCGAACAGCATCTCGATCGGCGCGCCCGCCTTCCGCAGCGCGGCGATGTCCGAACGATCAATCCGCGCGCTCAGTGCTTTCCCGCCCACGACGTCCCCCTCACGCCTCCGCGAAGTCGTACCCCGCCTGGTACTTCCCCGTCTTCAGCCACGCGATCTGCCGCAGCAGATCATTCAAGAGCGTGCTCGCCCCGAATCGGAAATACGCGGGCGTCAGCCACGGGTTGCCCCCCGCGTGCTCGAACCCCGCCACGCCGAGGTTCATCGTTTCCTTCACCATCACGAGGTAATGCAGCGCCTGCTTGGCCGTGCGGATGCCCCCCGCAGGCTTCATGCCCACCAGCCGCCCCGTCTCCAGGTACCAGTCGCGGATCGCTTCGAGCATGACCAGCGTCACGGGCATGGTCGCGGCGGGCTGCACCTTCCCCGTGCTCGTCTTGATGAAGTCCGCCGTGCCCACGCCGCCCACGCCCGCCTCTTCGTCCACCTCGGCCATCGCCCGGATCGCAAGATCACTCGCCCGCCGAACATGGTCCAGCGTTTCAAGTTCGCCCGTTTCCAGGATCACCTTGAGGTGCGCGAAACTCCCGTCCCCTCGCCGGCACGCGCGCTTCACCTCCCGAATCTCCTCCGCCACCTCGTCCAGACGCCCCGCAAGGAACGCCCCGCGCGAGATCACCATGTCGATTTCGTCGGCCCCGTCCGCCACCGCCCGCCGCGTGTCTGCCAGCCGAACCTCCAACGGAAACTGCCCGCTCGGGAACCCCGTTGCCACCGACGCCACCTTCACCCCGGCGTCCGGGTCTCGCCCCCGCAGTTCATCCACGCACACCCGCACCATCGCCGGGTACACGCACACCGCCGCCGCGTGCGGCAGCGCCTCGCCCAGCACGTCCACGTCCCGCTCCCACGGCCTCACCGCCTTGCGGCACAGGCTCCGCGCTTTCTCCGGCGAGTCCTTCCCCTCCAGCGTCGTCAGGTCCACCATCGACACCGCGAGCGTCAGCCCGGCGAGTTTGGCCGAGGCCTTGATCGACCGCTTGGTGAACGTCGCGGCCCGTTCGGCCGCCATCACCGCGTCAACCGTCGGGCGTGCGTGCATCCGCCATCGTAGCGACGAACCCCCGCGCCGCCGCGGCCGCCGTCTCGGCCGTCGCCGGATCGGTCCAGATGCCATGATGCCCCGCGGGAAGTTCCACCATCCGCCCCAACGCCGCGGCCCGCACCAGGTCGCGCCCATCCTGCACCGGCGAGATCGCATCCTCCACCCCGTGCAGAACCAGCAGCGGCACGCGCAGCCTGCCGGCGTGCTCAAGGCGATCAAACCCGCGCCACGTCCACCCCACCCCGAACCGCATGCCCAACAACCCCAGCGCCAGCGGAAGGTTGATGCGCCATGGCAACGCCCACGATTCCAGCACGTTCCGCGCCGGTGTCGCCGCCAGCCGATACGGCGCCTCGGCCACCACGCCCCCGATTCGTGGGAGGAGGCCGGGGGGTGGGCCGTCTGGCATCGCCGCGCACGCAATCGACACGCCCGCCCCCAGCGACCACCCGTACAGCACGATCGGCGCGGCGCAGCCCACGCGCTCGATCAGCGCCCGCAGCGCCTCGGGCTCGCGCGTGCCCAGCGTGCACACCCCCGGTGCTTCGCCGTGCCCGGGCATGTCCCACAGGATCACGCGGGAGGCCAGCGGCAGCAGATACGCCGCCCGCGTCAATCCCCCGATCCGCGAATCCCCCCACCCGTGCGACAGCACGAACACCGGACCCGACGGGTCATCGCCCGCGAGATCCCACACGGGCAGTTGTAAACCCCGCCATGCCAGCATCCACGCCGACCACGTGCGCGGACCGCGCGGCCCGGGCGGCAGTTCGCCCGGGTCGCCGGGCTTGCCCTTCGCCAACGCCGACGCGTACGTCCGCCGCGGCGGATGCGTCAGCACCCACGCCGTGTACCCCGTGAGGGCCGCGAGAAAGACGAGCAGCCCGATCGTGAGGAGAAGGATGAAGCCCGGCACAGGTGAGGTCCGCGGAAGGAGTGGAGGATGTGATCAGGGCTACAGCCCGAGGAGATTCTTCACGTCGTTGAACGTGACCACGAGAAACACGCACGCAATCAGCAGCAGCCCGGCGTAGGTCAGCACATTCTGCACCGCGATCGGGGCGGGACGGCCTCGAATCTGCTCATACACCAGGAACAGGAACTGCCCCCCGTCCACGATCGGCAGCGGCAGAAAGTTGATCACCGCGAGGTTGACCGAGATCAGCGCGAGGAAGAACAGAAGCCAGATCATCCCGCGGCTCGCCACCGCCGTCCCCAGGTGTGCAATCCCGATCGGCCCCTTCAGATGCTCCACCTTCACCGTCCGGTCCACCGTCAGCCGCTTGAACGTCAGGTACGTGCTCAGCATCACCCGCCGCGTCTCCGCCAGGCCCAGCGACACCGCGCCCAGCGGGCCTTCCGCCTTCAGCAGGAACGAATCCGGCACGAACAACTCCGCCGGAACAGGACTTTCCCACCCCAGCGATGCCAGCGTCGACACATCACGTGGCGTCAGCACCCAGTCGGTCTGATGAACTTCCGACGAGGGAGTATCGCCCCGAAACGCCGGACGACGAAACCCCACCCGCACCGACACGTCCTGCGCGGGCGCCGCGCCCAGCACCGCGCGCCGCAGAGCGTCGCGCAACTCGGCGAAGTTGGCCACCGCCGCCCCGTTGATCGTCACGAGTTCCATCCCAGGCGATTGCACGAGGCTGGCCGCCGCGGGGGTGTACTCGGCCCGGTCGCGGCCCGTCGCCGGGCGGATCAACGCCGGCGGTCGCGACAGCAGCAGCGATTCACTCCCCGTATCGCTGATCCCGAACCCCAACGTCCCGGCGGCGCTCACCTCAACGTTCGGCAGGTCGATCTCCCGCCACGCGCCGTGATCATCCTTGCGGAGCACTGAAACCGGAATCACCTTCCCACGATGCGCCCGCAGTTCGCGGATCCCCTGCTCGATGTTCGGGAACTCCACACCCCCCAGCCGGGCGAACACGTCCCCGTCGATAAACCCCTTCTCCGACGCCTTCGGCCCCTGCTTGGGCGAGGCATCGCCCACCTTCATCACCGGGGTCAGCCCGAGCAGGTGCTCCATGCTCACCGCGGGGGCGCCCTCGCGCGGCACGTGCCCAACCTCCAGCCGGGGCGTGGGCGCGCGGGGAAGCGTGACGCGCCGTGCGCCGTCGGGCGAGGCGAAGGTCAGACGGAGCGGTTGCCCGTTCGACGCCTCCGCCGCCGCACGGAGCGCGTAGAACCCCGGCGGATTGGACGCGTCGTTGATCGCGGCCAGCGTCCACCCCGGCTCCACGCCGTCGAGGCCTTCCCGCGCAAGATACGCACGCAGGAGCCGGTCCTCTTCGGGTGTTTCGCCCGCGAACAGCGTCGCCGACCGCGCCGGTTCGATCCCGATCTGCAGCAGTCCCAGATCGCCCTTCTCGGGGGTGACCTCCGCGGTCAGCGTACGACCGTCACGCTCGAACACGATGACCACGGCTTGCCCGCGCGGCGCCATCGCCACCGCCGTCGTGATATCCGGGAAATGCTTCAGAGTGTCGCCGTCGATCGAGATCAGCCGATCGCCCGGCCGCAGCCCCGTCAAGGCGGGCGCCTCCGCCTCGGCGAGCACCACCGCCCGGGCCGCGGGCGACCCCGGCGCCACCGCCCCGATCACCGTCGTCTCGGTCTTCAGCCCGACCTTGAACACCAGCATGAAGATCAGCGCCGCCGTGATCAGGTTCGCGATCACCCCCGCGGAGATCACCACCATCCGCTTCCACGGGACGCACCGCTGATAGCCGTCCGCGGCGGCGGACACCGCCGAGGCGTCCCCATCCACCTGCCCCAGCATCTTCACGTAGCCCCCGAACGGGAGCACGTTCAGGCGATACTCCGTCGGGCTGATCCCCGCGAGTACCGTTGGCGGGTCGTTCAGGTCCGCCCCCGCCGTACGCAACCGCCGGAGATAGTCCGGCTCGCTCGACCCGCGCCGAAGGCCCAGGCCGCGGCGGTACGAGAACAACGCCGGCCCGAACCCCACCGCGAACGCCAGCACGCGGATCCCCGCCCACCGCGCCGCCAGAAAGTGTCCAAGTTCATGGAGAAAGACGATCAGCCCGAATCCGAAGGCCACGAGCAGAAAGTCCAGAAACGTGAACAGTGCCTGCATGCTCGATGATACGTGCCCCGCGAGGCTCCAAAAACAGCGCGGCCCGGACGGTGAACGCCCGGGCCGCGCGAACGATCCGTGGTAGTTACTTCGCGTACTTCACGTTGCACCCGTAGGGGCGCGTCTTGGCCATCGTCACGTTCGTCCCGGCGAGGAGTTCGTCCACCGCCTTGGCGACGTAGTTCGTCTTCCCGATCCCGTTCCCGCGGTCATCGTCGATCGCGCCGTTGTACGCGATCGTCCCGTCCTTGGCGATCACGAACATGTGCGGCGTGTTCGTCGCGCCGTACGCCTTGCCCACCGCGCCCGACTCATCGAGCAGGATGGGGTACGGCATGGCCCACTCCTTCTTCGCCTTGGCGTTGCGCTCCTGCCCGGCCCCCTGCTCGCCCTTGGCGCTCGAGCAGATCGCGAAGAACTTCACGTGCTTGCCCTCGTACTTCGCCGCCAGGTCGTTGAACGTCTTGGTCTCGCCGTAGTGCTTCTTCACGAACGGGCAGTCCGCGTTGAACCATTGCAGCACCACGATCGTGTTGCCGTCCTTCAGCACGTTCGCCAGCGATACCGTCTTCCCGTCGGTATCGGTGAGCGTGAAGTCGGCGGCCTTGGCCCCAGGATCGGCGGGGCCGGTGCGGTCCTTGCCTTCCTTCTCCTTTTCCTTCTCCTTCTCCTTCTCCTTCTCCTTCTCCTTCGCGCGGTTGTCGTGCTCCTTGGGTTGGTCGCCCTTGTCCTTGGGGGCCTTGCCCTTCTCGGGCTGGGCCGTCGGGGCTGTCGATGGGGTCGCCTGGGCCATCACCGGCGACGCGGAGAGAACCAGGGCCGCGCCGAGAACGCTGAGAAGGATCGACGCACGTTTCATGTTCTGACTCCTTTCATGGGTGACCAAACACATTCCGACCTTGCCGATCCGCTTGGAACACTCCAAGGCGGGGTGAACTTTTATGGTTTCGCCTGGCGCTTCTTGACCGGAACATCGATCCAATAGCCCTTGGGGGAAACCCCCTCGCGTTCGACCCGCACCATCCCAACGACGCGGGCGTTCTCCGCGTGTTCCAAATCAATGATAAGCCGCTCGCCGCGGCGATCGCCTTGCGCCACAATCCGAGGGACCTCGACACATCCCACGCCCGGAAAGAACGCGACCCGGGTCGCTCCCGGCGCCCGCACGGTCAGCCGTCCATCCTCGGCCTCCACCGACACCTTCGGCTCGGCCTGATCGATCGGCCTCGGGAGGTTCAACCTCGCGGCCTCGATCCGCTTCGCCTCCGGTGTCGCCGTCGCCTCACCCGGGGCCACCACGCGAAACGTGGCCGAGACGGCCTCATTCTCGGGAATGCAAACCGACGAGCACGCAACCCACGACACCGTGCCCTGAATTGTGACAGACTGCCCTGCCCGGGCCGACTCGGGCACACGCACCGGGATCAGAACCGTCAGCGTGCCCTCGTAGACGTGCGAGAGAACGTCTCCCGGGAGCACGAGCCGTTGCGGCACGGGCCACTGCGCGGGCTCGGCCTCGAACCCCTCCGGCATCGTGAGCGACCACGCGGGCGTCATGCCTTCCTCGATCAACCCATTCCAGTACAGATGCCACTTCGCGGCAATGTCGAACGTCAGCGCCAGCGTGGCGACCTTGCCAGGCTCCAGGCCCGTCCTCTCGCACACCAGCCTCGGTGTGGCATGGTTCGGCTCGGGGGTCTTCGGCGGCTCGGCGCATGTCACGCCCGCCGCGCCCATCACAAAAATCCCCAGTCTTGCGCCGTGCTGCATCATGCGGAACGTGCTCCGGGTCGCCTCGGTCGCGCACGCCCGTAGGCGGCGCGATACGCTTGCGCCATGATGCTACGACCCTTCGTCTCCGTCAGTTCGGCCTGCGTGTTCGTGCTCCGTTTGTCGGTGATCATCGCGCCCGTAGCCATCCTCGGGGCCTGCCGGGGCGTCAGCGACCGCAGTATCGAGAACATGACCGGCCTGGAACTCCGGCGCCTGGTCGATCAGGCCTCCAAGGACCGGAACGCCGCGACGCTGGTCCTCATCGACCCGCGTCACCCGCGCGAGTACGTGGCCGGGCGCATCCCCGGCGCGCAGAACCTGCGATTGTCCGATGTCCCTCCCGATGCGCGCGTCGATCCGGCGCTGGCCCGGTTCGAGACCGTCGTCGTGTACGGGAACGACCCCTCCAGCGCCGCCGCCCGGGCCATGACCAAGCGACTCCTCGCCATCGGGTACTCCGGCGTTCGGTTCTTCCCGGGCGGCTTGGAAGAGTGGCGGTCGCTCGGCGGAGAGGTCGAAGCCGCCAAGTGAATCTCCGGCGTTCCGATCCGGGCGACGCCCGCTCGCCGGAACGAAAACGCCCGAAGGCGTGGGCCTTCGGGCGTCGTGAGAATCTCGATACACCGCGGCTTACGGGATCAGCGTGAGCGGGGTGGGAATCCCGAAGGGGATGCCCGTGGTCGCCCAGCCGCCGCCCAGCACCAGGTCGTAGTGCTGCATCGACGCGATGAACGGCAAGGTCGAGAACGCATCGACCGCGAACCACTGCTTCCCGGTGCGCTGCTGGACAATCTCCGGGCGTTCGTGCAGCTTGACCTCGGCATACCCACGCGCCGGGACGGCGACATTGAAGGACGCCTCGGTGCGGTCGAAGAAGACCAGCCGCACCGTGATCGTCGTCGCCACCGCCGTGGGGTTGTGGAAGAAGAGCGTCTCGAAGAACTGCGTCCCGGCCTTGGCCACGTCGATGAAGGCATCGCCGAAGTAGTACTGCCGCGCGGCCGTCGTGGCGGGCTGGGTCGCGTCCCCATCGCCGAACTGCTGTTCGCTGGCGAGCGCGGTGATCGCGCGATTGCTGCTCCACGACACGCCCACGGGCTGGTTCGCGACCAGGCCCAGGGACGAGCCGTTGATCGTGTACACGCTGCGGGCGGGGATGTCGAAGATGCGGGTGAACGCGGGCAGCCCGGCCGTTCGGATGTAGGTGCCGGTGATGGTCACCGTCGCGGCGGTCAGCCCGGGGTTGAAGAAGACCATCTGCGAGGAAACGGTGGAGCCTTGCATGATGTTGGTCATCACGCCGCGGGTCGAGCCGCCCTGGGGGCTGTCGGCGGTCACGGGCGTGCCGAGCGTCGAGAACGCCGAGTTGCCCGAGATGGAGTAGTGCGAGATCGACGCGACGATGTTCGCCGCGGTGTTCGTGTTGGCGACCTTGGCGGTCAGGGACGCCCCGAACACCCCCGTGGGGAAGGTGGTCAGCCCGTTGATCGAGAACCCGCCCCGACGCAGCGGCTGCACCGTGCGGGTGGTCGACACGCTCTGCCCGTTGACCATCGCCGTCAGGGTCACGTCGACGGCGAAGGTGTTGGGGTTGTAGAACACGATGAAGTCGCGAGCCTGCGACCCGCTGCGTTCGACCCGGGCGAAGTTCCACGTCGAGGAGAGCGTCTCGGTGAAGGAGTCGCCCACCGCCGAGCCGAAGTCGTAGTGCGCCAGGGTCGCCCCGATGGGCTGGTCCGAGTCGATGATGATCGCGTAGGGCACGTTGAGGAGCAGCCCCGGGGTGCGATACCCGGACCCGTTGATGAGCGTCACGCCGCTGCGCGTGTGCGCGGGGATGGTCCCGGAGGCGACGACCGTCTCCAGCTGCCCCCACTCGTAGCGGATGTACACCGTGTAGGTCGCCGGCAGGTCGCCCGGGTTGATGATCGACAGGAACTCGCGGATGTTCGTCGTCGCGAAACCCTCGGGGAAGAACAGGCGGTTCGTGACCGGCTGCGTGTTCACCCGGACCTCGTACGAGCCGACCGACGAGCCAAGCCCATCGACGATCACCCAGTATTGGGCGTTGGCCGCCGCCATGAACGTCGCGTTCGCCGACACCCCCGGCACGCCGTCGGCGTCGAACACCACGACCGACTCGGCGTTCTCGTTCGGCGCGCTGAGGATCGTCACCGACGCGTCCAGCAGCGAGCCGCTCGGGGTCACGACTTGCACGAAGACCCGGCCCGCGGCGTAGGTGGTGAACGTGAACAGGTCGCGGTCGCCCGCCGGGCTGATCGTGTCGAACCGGTTCCCGTCGCCCGTGCGCGTGTCGAGTTCAACCGTGAGCGGCGCGTTGAAGTCGATCGTCGAGGGGTCCGGCCCGGTGTTCGACCCCGGCACCGGCCCGGCCACGCGAAGGCTGTACTCGCCCGTCAAGGTCGCCCCGGGCACGCCCGGAACCGCGGACACGAGGATGTAGTACCGCGCGCCCTGCGTGGCGTTGGTGATCGTGAACGACACCTGCTGGAGCGGGAGCGTGCCCGACACCTGCCCGATCTGGTTCTGGAGCGCGTCGAAGATCGTGATGCGGGGCGAGAAGTTGCCGCCCGCCAGGAACGGCGCGATCGTGATGACCTGGTTGCCCGCCAGCAGGGTGGTGAAGGTGAACAGGTCCGTGTCCCCGATCGGGTTGAGGCGCGCGTTGAGCGGGTCGCCCGCCGCCGCCCCGCCGATCTGCGCCACGCCCGTCAGCGTGTTGAAACTCATGCCCGTGGCCAGCGTCCATTCGCCCGCGTTGGGGTGATCGTCGATGGGCGGCGCCGTCACGCTGATCGTGTACGTGCCCGTCAACGTGGTGTTGACGTTGGGAACGCCGTCGTCCTCGTAGCCCTGGATGACGATGTAGTACGTCTGGTTGCGCGTCACAGTCGACGACGCCGTCGAGTTGATGAAGATCGTGCTGTCCTGCGCGATGCCCGAGGAGAGCACGTTGCCCCCCGCGTCGGTCAGGAAGACGCGCGTCCGCAGCAGGCTGGTGCCCGGGCGGCTGATGACGACCTGCGCCAGCCCGCCCGCCGGGGCCGTGAACTTCAGCAGGTCCGTGTCGCCCACCTTCTCGATGTTGCCCAGCGACGCGCCCAGGCCCGTCGTCGAGTCGATGACGATCGTCGTGGCGAACGAGAACTCGCTCGTGTCCACGGTGGTCGGCGTCGGCACCGCCTGCGGCACCGCGTCCGGGTGGTCGTCCGTCGCCGGGAACGACAGCGTCAGCGTGTAGCGGCCTTGGTCGGCGCCGGGGTTGAAGCCCTCGACCACGATGTAGTAGTACGGGTACGGCCGCTCCGGGGGGCCGGCCTTCAGCCGGTCCGGCGTGATCGGCACGATCACTCTCGAGTTGCGGTTCGTGTCCGAAATATCGTCGTTGAACCCGACCAGCAGCAGCATCGGGTTGCCCGACGGGTCCTCGCTCACCTCATAGACATACACCACGGGGTCGAGCGTCGCGTCCAGCGACGTCACGTCCACCGTCATGCTCGTGAAGAACGTGTCGAAGGAGAACCGGAACAGGTCCGTGTCGCCCGGGGCCTCGATGGCCCCCGACGCCTGGCCCTGGCCCAGGAAGTCACGCATGGTGATCGTCGTGGCGTGCTCCAACTTCGCGAAGTCCGCGTGGTCGTCGACCTCCGGCACGCCCGTGATGACGCCCTGGTAGGCCCCCTCCGTGCCGCCCGAACCCGCCACGAGCAGGATGTACCAGTCGCCCTTCTGCGCATCGTGCGTGATCGAGACCCCGCCGTTGGGCAGCGGGTTGCCCGTCGAGACGATGTTCCCCGTGGTGGTGTCCAGCAGCAGCGCCGTGAGCAGGATGTTCGAGCCGGTGGCGCGGGTGATCGTGATGTTGAGCGTGCCCGCGCCGGGGGTGAAGAACTGGAACAGGTCCTGGTCGAGCGGGTTGGTGATCGGCGTGTTGTTGATCACGCCCGTGAACGCGCCCGTGCCGTTCTGCAAGCCGCTCGTGAGGTCGCCCAGCACGATCGGCGTCGCCTGCACTCCAGGGTTGTTCGCGTGATCGTCCACCACCACCTGCCCGTTCTCAATGTCGTTGAGCATGTTGGGCATCGCGTTGATGAGCAGTTCGTACGCGCCGGTGGCCCGGCGGATATCCACCTCACGGGCGATGTTCTCGGGCCGATCCTCGAGGAGCGCGGCCGATCCGTCGGAGAACCGGGCGCCGCTCTCGACCTGGATGTAGTAGATGTTGCCCGCGGTGACGGGGATGACCACCCGTGCATCGCGCGCGTAGAAGCGGCGGGCGCCCACGCCCCCGAAGGGCAGGTCGATGAACTCGCCGCGGATGCCCGCGTTGTCGTCGTTGTACGCGATCTGCTCGAAGTCGTTGCGGAACACGCGCAGCGCCGAATCGAGCCACGACGAGATCGTCTTCTGCAGCCCGCGGAAGTTGTTCCCGTACTGCTCGCCGAACGCGTCCCCGATCAGGCTCGTCGTGATGCGCACCTCGACAAACCCGTCGAACTGCGCGCGGAACGAGTACAGGTCGGTATCCGTGATCTCGGAAATGTTCCCCAGGTCGCCCGTCGACTGGTACTGCAGGTTCGTCGAGGGGTTGATCCTCGCCACGCGCGACGAGTTCCCGTGCAGCGGTTGCGTGTGCGCCTGCACGAAGTTGCTCCCGTCCCCCGTCCCCAGCGGAAGGTTGATGGCGATCGCCTGCGTGAAACGCCCGTCGAGCGGCTCGCGCCCGATGTTCGCGTTCACGTCGTCGAACACGTCATCGCCGTTGAGGTCCGTGGCCATGCCGTCGGCAATGACCGTGAAGTTGTACCGACCCGAGCCGCCCCGGTTCGTGAAGTTCTGGTTGTCCGTCCCGCCCAGGCACGAGATCTCGATGTAGTACACCTCCCCGCCCCAGACCTTGATCCCGTTGAAGACCGAGTCCAGCGGCGGGCCGGCCAGCGACGTGTCCGTCATCCCGGCCGGGTCGGGGAAGGGCGGCGCGATGCTCTCGCTGCCCGCCTTGTCGAAGCCGTACACGATGTTCAGGTTCGAGTCGTACACGCGCACACGCATGTTCGCGAACGAGCCGCTCGCCGGCGACACGACGATCGACAGCGTCGTGCCCGGGCGGTCGTGGCGGTCCCATTCCAGCGGGTTGCCGTCGTCGAACGCCGCCAGCGCGAAGACCTGCGTCGTCGGCGCCGTTTCATCAAAGTTCATCACCCCGCCCAGCAGCGTCGTGAAGTAGAAGAAGTCCGTGTTCGACTGCTCGTCGTGGAACGCGGCGAACTGCGCCACGTTGTTCGCGAACACCGGGTCCGCCAGGTCCCCGTTGTACACCTCGGTAAAGTCCCCGCCGATGTACAGCGCGTCCTGCGGGTTGCCCGACAGCAGGTTGTTCGCGATCCCCGGCTCCTGAATGTCCGGGCCGTCCTGCCCGCCGGGCTGCGCGCCCCGCGCCACCGCGATCGCCCGCACCGTCCCGTTCGTCCCCGTCGAGCCGTTGAACCATCCGAAGCCCAACGGGGCATCGGCGTCCGGCCCGGTCGCGAACGCCACCAGGTTGTCGATCGCCCCGCCGACGTTGAAACTCCCGCCGATCACCAGCACCGGCTCGATCGTCTGGTTGTTGATGTCCGGCGGGTCCCACTGCGCCAGCGCCAGCACCACCGGCCCGTCGCCGTTCGCGTTCGCGTCCGTGATGCTCGCCCCGGCCATGTTGGTCCAGCCCAGCCGCGGCGCGTAGTTCGGGTCCTGCTGATCCTGAATCCCGAAGCCCTTGAAGCCGAACGCCGCGATGCTCGTCGAGGCGACGTTCTGCCCTTCGCCCGTGGCGATCTGCGTGAACTGCCCGCCCACGATCAGCACCCCGTTCGTCGGCGCCTCGATCGGTCCGTCCGCGTCCGGGTCCCATGCCTGCGTGTACACCGCGAGGGCGAACACCGGCCCGTTCGGCCCGGCGTTGGCGTGCGCCGTGCCGATCGGCCCGCTCCACACGCTGTCGAACTGCACGCCGTCCCAATACCCCAGGTTGCTCACCGCCGCGCCGCCCAGGTTCGTGAACTCCCCGCCCACGTACAAGCCGGTGGGCATGTCCGGGCTGTCGTTCACCTGCGGCAGCGGGGGAGGCCCGGCCTGCGCCTGGCGTTCGGCGCCGGCATCATCCCCGTTGTACACCGCCAGCGCGTGCACCGTCCCGTTCGTGCCCGAGCCGATCGCCCGCCACCCGTTGATCCCATCCCACGACGCCAGATTGTTCACGGCGTTGCCGTCCACGTCCCCGAACGCGCCGCCGATGATCAGCATCGGCAAGGCCGTGCCCTGGTTGACAGGGCGGTTGGTCGGAAGATCGGTATCCACCGCCGTCAGCGACGGCACGGTTTCGTCCGGCGTGAACGACGTGACCGCCCGCACCGGCCCGTCCACGTCGCCCAGCGAACCCCAGCCCCAGCGGCCCGTCTGCGTGTTCTGGAACCACACCGCGAGGTTCTTGATCGTCGCCGGCCCGAAGGGCGTCGGCACGATCAGGTCGAAGTCCCCGCCCACGATCAGCCACCGCCGGTTCATCCCCTGCGGCACCGCCCCGAACCCGCGGTCGTAATCGAAGAGCGTGTAAATCTCCGCCCCGGCCGTGCCCGCGGTGTCCGGGTTGTCGTTGAACCCGTACGTCACATCGAACTGCGCGTCGTAATACTGCGCGCCCGTGTACCAGTAGTCGTTCGCGTCCCACGTGGTAAGGTTCCGCGACCGCGTCGGCCACGCCGTGTTGTTCGTCGCGCCCTGGAAAATACCGCCGATGAACATCGACAGCCCGGCGTCGTCGTTGTCGCCGGGGTGCTCGTTGAGCATGTCCGTCGGCGCCGTGAACTGGAACAGGTCCGTGTCGTCCCCCGCGTGCAGGCGGCCCGTGCCCGTCGCCGTCACGCGCACCCCGCGGTCGCGCACTTCGTTGCGGTTCGCATCGAGCACCGGCGTCGGGGCGCCGAAGGTCAGCCCGGTCGCCCGCGCAAAGACGCGCCGCGCCGCCGCCACCTGCTCGGGTGTCGGGTTCTGCGGCAGGTTCGGGTTGTTCACGTGATCGTCCGTGACCGCGCCGTTGCTCGGATTGAGCGTGTGGTTCGCCTCCAGGTTCAGAATGAACTGCACCGCCGAGTTGATCTCGAACCCGTCCACGACGATGAAGTAGTCCTGCCCGCCGACCAGGCGCACCTCGAGTTGCGCCGCCAGCCCCGCGAAGTTGTCGTTGTACGCGACCTGCTGCCCCAGGCTGTTGTACAGCCGCACCGCCGGGTCCGTCACCGGCGCCAGCCCCGTCGGCGTCACCGTGATGATCGCCAGCCCGTCCCCCGCCGCCTCGAACGCGTACACCTGCGTCTGGAAGGTCGGGTTCGGGAGCGGCGGCACCGGCGGGGTCAGCGGGTCGTCGAACCCGGCGAACGCGTCGTTCACCGTCGCGCGCCGCAGCACCTGGTTCAGCGGCACGGGCTGCGCATCGGTGTCCACCACCAGCCAGAAGTTCCCCGTCGCCAGCGTCACGTCGAACGCGGGGTCGTTCGTCCGCCGCGGACGCACCTCGTCGCTCCGTACGCGGATGAAGTACGTCTGCCCTTGCGTCGCCATGAACGACGTGAACGCATCGTTGATCCGTCCGGCGTCGGAGTCGAACGCGATCCGCACCCCGGCGCTGTTGTAGATCTCCAGGCGCGTGTCCAGCCGGTTCGGGATCGAGGAGTTCGGCAGGAACGGCGCGTTGTACCGGTTGTGCTGCGCGTTGACCGTCACCAGGCTCGTCGTCGCCGCCGTGTACGTCCAGACCTGGTCCTCCTGCCGCAACGCGATGTTCCCGCCCACCGGGGGGAACAGGTCGGGCGGCGGCGCCGGCGTGTTCGGGTCCAGCGCGATGCCCGACCCGTTCGGATCAAGCATGAACGTGCTCGACAGCGCATTGATCGTCAGCGTGTAGGTGTTCCCGCTCGTCAGGTTCGGCGCGGGACCCGCGTAATCGCTCGACACCACGACGTAGTACGTCTTCCCGGCCTCCGCGATGATCCCCGCCCACCCGTCGCGCTGCACGCCCGTGGTCAGCGTGCCGTTGTTGTTGCTCGACGCGATCAACTGAAACGCGTCGTTGTACACCGACACGCGGTTGTTCAGCGTGCTGATCGTCGCCTCGTTCGCCGTGTTCGCCAGGATCCGCACGAAGTCGTTCGCCGGCGCCACGAACCGGTAGTAGTCGTTGTCCGTCGACGCCACCGCGGGGTTGATGACCCCCGGCGACGTGCCGCGCCCCGCCCCGTCGAGCGTGACCAGGATCGCCGTCGCGAACGAACCCTCCAGCATCTGGCGCGCTTCGAGCGCATCGAACGCCATCCCGCGGCTCGAACCCGTCAGGCCGATCGCTCGACCGACCCGATCAAGCAGTCGGCTCGGCGCCTTCGCGGCCCGCGTCGTGCGGGTGGTGGGGGCGGTGGAGGTATCGATTCCCGGAACGATGGGGCTGATCTTCATGGACCACTCCAACAAACCTGACTGAGCCACGACATGGCCGGTTCCTTCCGGCGCGTGCGGCGGTGAACATCTCGAACACTGAGCGGCGGGCGTAGCCCCGGAGGCTTCGGCCCGGCGTTACCCCCCGCGCTACCAGGCCGCTCTTCCGAACAGCCTTCCAACGCAAAGAATCGCACGCCGCGTGCGCCGCCTTACCACAGCATACATGACAACAGGGGCGTTCGTCCAGTCGCCTTCCGTACCAAACAGAACTCGAATCTCTTGGACGCGGTCTCCGCTGCGTGTCAGCCGCCCCAGCGCACGCGATTGGTCGGTCGGATGCTCAATCCGTCGTCCCGTTCCCTTTCGTACCACATCTTCCTTCGGTTGTCAAGTTCTATGTCGATTGACGCTTGACCGCCGCTTCCGCCAAGATTTCCGCCGCGTCATACACCGGCAAGGGGGAGTTCTCCCGTGTCACCAGCATCGGCGCTTCGCTGCACGCCAGGATTACCCCGTCGCACCCACGCCCGGCCATGCCCGCGATGATCTGCAGCACCGCCAGACGGCTCTCCGGCCGGGTCTGCCCGTACAGCAGTTCCCCGAAGATGATCTGGTCCAAGGTCTCATCCTCGCCCGGCTGCGGCCCCAACACCTGAACCCCCTTCAGGCCCAGGTGCGTCTGGTACGTCGAGGAGTTCGTGATCAGTTTCGTCCCGATCAGCCCCACGGTTTTGCGCCCATCGCCGCACACCGCGCGGGCCACCAGTTCTCCCATCGGCAGCCAGGGAATCGGACTGCCAACCTCCGCCATCTGCACCGCGTGCTGCACGGCGTTATCCGGGCACACGCACAGCGTCGCCCCGCATCGGGCCAGCAACTCCGCCGATCGACGCAGCAGCCGATCCACCGCGTGCCAATCGCCCTTGCGGATGGCATCAAGATACAGGTGCAGCGGCTCATTGTGAATCGAGACGCGCGGCTGATCATTCGGCCCGCGCACGCGCGCCGCCTGACGCGTCACCTGCTGGTAAAACAGCGCCGCGCCTTCCGGGCTGACCCCGACGATCCCGATGTGCGTCGTCATGCGAGGCTCCAGGTCGCCCGCTCTCGGTCGAGGGGGCAGGGGGTGGGCGCTCGAAGGCGGCCAACGGACCGCATCCACACACAATAGCCGCTACGGCAGCGGCACGAGCCGGATATCCCGGAAGTGAATCTCAGCCCCTTCGCTCTGCAGACAGAGATGCCCGGGGACTTCCGCCACCCCGGTGGCCCGATTCAACTCCTCCCCATTCACCTTCAAAATCACATCGCCTTTGTTCACGATGATCTCGTACTCGTTCCACTCGCCCAGCGGACGCTCCGCCCCGTGCGTCTTCTTCGTGTTCCGCCCCTTCGTCCGCGACGGATCAGTCGTCATCGGAAACTCGTCGATGTTCCAGAAATCCCCCGCGTTCCCCGAATGCAGTTGTGCCTCGACACTCTTCGGCCACACCTTGTCCTCGCCCATCATCCGCAGCAGCACCCCCGAGTTCCCCGCCCCCTTCGCCGGGTCGAACCGCCACTGAAGCCGCAGTATGAAGTTCGTGTACGTCGCCGTCGTACGGATGTACCCCACCGGATTGCCCGCGCACACCAGCACCCCGTCACGCACCGACCATACCGACTCGGGCGCGAGGCCCTTGGCCGCGGCCTCCGGCACCACCGCCTTCCACCCCGTCAGGTCATGCCCGTTGAATAGCGCCACCTCGCCCGTTCGCGCCGTGCCAAGATCGCGGAGGAAGAAGTTCCGCAGGGCCAGGTCCGTATCCCCGTGGTCCTGCACCGCGATCCCGCCCCGCGGCTGGAGCCCAAACCCCTCGTACGCCTTGAACTTGCTCCCCGCGATCGCGTCGAGCCACGCCTTGGTCGGCGTTCCGTTCGCGTCCGCGATCGTCATCTCGACCACCTTCACGCCGTTCAGCCAGTGCTGCAGCAGACCGTTGCGAAGGTAGATTCGACCCTCGTTCCATTCGCCGACTGGTTTCATGACCTTGCCGGTCGCCGGCGGTGCGAGGTCGTAGAGTGCCCCACACGAGTGCCCGTCGGTCGAGGAGACCCCGTACGTGGCGTCTTCAAGTAACTGGTACTCCGGCCCGGTCTGCCACGAAGCGTCGTGCTTCTCCGTCACACGCCAGATGATGCCCGAGTTGGACTTCTCCCCGAGCTTGAACTCGAACGCGGCCTCGAAGTCGCCGAACATCGCGTTCGTCAGGATGTCGCCCCCGCCTCCTCCTTTCGCCACGCGAAGTTCGCCGCCCGCGACGGTCCAGCCCTTCGCCGGGAATGCCTTCTGGCGATAACCGTGCCAGAGGGTCGATGCGTTGGGGCCTGAATACAGCGTCCATCCCGAGGCGGGGGGAAACGGATCGGTCTGCCCGAGTGCGGCGATGGCGAGCACGGCGATGGTCAGCATGGGAACCTCCGTGTCATCAATGTAGCGTGCCGTGCCGCGTTGCGTTGAGTCCCTCAACAACAATAACAAAGCGGGCGTTCCCTTGTTCAGAGGACGCCCGCCGGTTGATCTCTCTCATTCCGATCGGTCGGAACTCAGCGGCGACGACGAGCCATCGCGAACAGGCCCAGCCCGAACAGCGCGCCCGCGCCCGGGGCCGGTACGCCCAGCCCGGCGATGTACGCCGTCGAGTCAAAGATGCCGTCCGCCGTGTCGCAGATGATGAACGTCAGCGTGTGAATGCCCGCGCCGACCGGCTGCAGGAACCGCATCAGCGGCGAGCCGAACTGCGTGACCACCACACCATCGAGTTCCGTCTCCGGAACCGCGGCCATGCCGGGGTGGTTGATCGAGATCGGAAAACCACTCTGGAACGCAATGTTGTTCCCGTCCAGGTACAGCCCGAACCCGTCGATGTACGACGAGCCGACAAACTCGGGGAACTCGTCCGACCCGAACACCACGTCGAAGCCCACGGTGTTGAAGCCGGCGTTCATTTCGAACGTGATGTCGATCCGGGTGACGTCATAGTGCGGGCTGAGGCCGCCGGTGATCGGGTTCAGCAGCGCATCATCGGCGAGCGTCGACGGCACGCCGGGGCCGCCGCTGGCGTTCCCGGACAAGTAGTTGTGCGAGAAGGACCCCGACGTGTTCGGCCCCGAGCCGTACGCGCCCGCGTTGCCGCTCGAGATCACGATGCCCGGACGGTCGAGCATGTAGTTGTTCGGCCCGGTCGTCCAGTACACGCCCGTGCTGATCGCGCCGTTCGTCTGGCCGCTCACGACGAACGAGTGAATCGTCATCGACCCGTCGTTGATCAGCGCGTTCTGGAGAAGCGCCGCGTTCGTCGTCGCCGCCACGTTGATCTGCGCCGAGGCCTGCCCGGCGAGCGCGGCCACGACCGCGCACCCAATGCCAATGCTGTTTCTCATGTCTCTCTCCTCACGCGAACGCCTCGACTCAGGCACGCTCCCCACGCGAGAAGACGTGCTCATCAAGTAGTCCACGTTCCGCGGAGCCTTTCGGCTCCTTGTCTCTCTGCCGCAGATTACCAGACTCTTGCTTGATGTGTCAATGGCAAATATCGATACCGGCACATGGCACGGCTCAATACCGAATACCGTACGGAATGCTATCAAACTGCACGGAGGGTAGTCGGACAGGATTCAATGGAAAATGCTGGTGTTGCGAAGCACAGGGCTTACCGTGATTCAGCGGCTAGCGCCTACGGCCTCACGGTCAGATCAGCCCGTCGAATCGCTATTTCGCCTACTACGCCCTCGACAAACGCCGAAAGCGGCATCGCGCCTAGGTCCTTCTCAACACCACGCACCCGTACAGACACTGTCCCTGCTTCCGCATCGCGCGGCCCCACCACGAGCAAGTACGGGATCTTCTCCTCCGCGGCCACCTTGACCTTCGCCTGAATGCGGTCAGGCCCGGCGTCCACTCCAACACGAACGCCCGCCTCGCGGAGCAGCCCGGCCACGCGCTGGGCGTACTCGTTGGTCTTCTCACTGATCGGCAGCACCCGCACCTGCTCCGGGCTGAGCCACGTCGGGAATGCCCCCGCGAAGTGTTCGATGAGCACGCCGCAGAACCGCTCCATGCTCCCGAAGGGCGCGCGGTGAATCACCACGGGGCGGTGCTTCCCGCCGTCGGGCCCGATGTACGACAGGTCAAACCGGTTGCCCATCTGGTAATCGACCTGCACCGTCCCCAGTTGCCACTCGCGCCCGATCACGTCCTTCACTACGAAGTCGATCTTCGGCCCATAGAACGCCGCCTCGCCCGGCTCCTTGCTGAACGCCACGCCCAGGGACGCCGCCGCTTCGAGGCACGCCGCCTCCGCCTTGTCCCAACTCTCGGCGCTCCCGGTGTACTTGGAACTGTCCGGGTCGCGCAGGCCCACCCGCACGCGGTAGTCCTTCATCCCCAGCGTCGCGAAAATTACCTTCACAAGCGTGAGGCACCCCTGGATCTCCGCCGGAATCTGGTCCTCGGTGCAGAAGAGGTGCGCGTCGTCCTGCGTGAAGCCTCGCACGCGGGTGAGGCCGTTGAGTTCACCGGACTGTTCCCAGCGGTAGACCGTCCCGAACTCCGCCAGCCGCACCGGCATGTCGCGGTACGAGTGGGGGGCCGAATCGAAGATCTTCGCGTGGTGCGGGCAGTTCATGGGCTTGAGCATGAACCCCTTGACGAGTTGCTCGTCGGGCAGCACGCGGTCGGGGGTGATGGTCTGGGCCTTGGTGCGTTCGTTGATGCCCGCCGCCAGCCGCGCCGACACGCCCTCCACCCGCCGCATCACCTCCGCGCACGAGCACGCCGCCAGCGCCTCCAGCGTCTCCCGCTCGATGATCGGCGGGTACTGGGCGTCCTTGTAGTACGGAAAGTGCCCGCTGGTCTTGTACAACTCCAACGAGCCGATGTGCGGGGTAAAAACCTCGGTGTACCCCTGCTTCTTGAGTTCGGCCGCGATGAACGCCTGCAACTCCTTGCGGACGATCGCGCCCTTGGGCGTCCACAGGATCAGCCCCTGGCCCACGGTCTCGTCGATGTGGAACAGCCGCAGGTTCTTGCCGATCACACGGTGATCACGGGCCTTGGCCTGCTCAAGTTGGTTCAGGTACGCATCCAGGTCGGCCTGCGACGCGAACGCGGTCCCGTACACGCGGGTCAGCCGATCCGAGTTCTCGTCCCCGTGCCAGTACGACGACGCGAGCGACATGACGCGGGCCGCCCCGATCCGCCCCGTGCTCGGCACGTGCGGGCCGCGGCAGAGGTCCTCCCAGTTCTTGCCGGGTTCCCCGGTGGCGTAAAAAGAAAGCCCCGTCGTGTCCGGATTCCGGATCATCGAAGCGTCCGCCACGGGTTTGGAACTCTTGTAGACCGACGACGCACGCCCAAGGGCCCGCTCCGCGTTGTCGATCTTGTACTTGTTCCCTTCCCGTTGCAGACGCGTCAGGCTTGCCTCGGCATCCTGCTCGTACCGCGTAAACGTCCGATTCTCCGCGATGATCTCCGCCATCCGCGTGTTGATCGCGTCAAAATGGTCGGTCGAGAGTTTCTTTCCCTCGGGCACGTACATGTCGTAGAAGAACCCGGTGTCGGTCGGCGGGCCGTACGCCAGCAGCACGTCCTTGCCCAGTACGTCCTGGATCGCCTCGGCCATCACGTGAGCGGCGGAGTGCCGCATGAGGTACAGCGCATCCGCCGACGCCGCCTGCCCCGGCTTGGGCGCCGTCACGATCGCCAGCAAGCAATCCCGGTCCAGCACCGTTGAAAGATCGCGCAGTTCGCCGTCCACTTTCGCGCCGATCGCGGCCTTCGCCAGGCCGGCGCCGATGGACGCGGCCACCTCCGCCGCGGTCACGGGCTTCTCAAAGACCTTCTTATCGCCGTTGGGGAGGGTAATGACGGGCATGGAGAGTGGTTCCGAAGGGTCACACGGGAATACATAACAGAAACAGAGGCACGCTACTTCGCGGCGGGAGCGTAGAGCCGCAACGCCTCGCACTCCGGGCATCGGTACGCCACGACGATGAACCCCGCGTCGGCCTGCGAGCGCTTGACCTCCCCGCTCCACCAGCTCGCCTCGGGCGTGCCGGGGCACCACCGCGGGAGATTCACCGCCGGGCCGTGCCCGCGATCGGTCATGAACCCGGGCTCCATGACCTTCTTGCACACCAGACATACAGGTTGACCTGCCATGCGTATCTCCAAAATCAAAAGCCCGGCCTCATCGGGCCGGGCTTCGCGTGCTGCTCAGGGACCATCGCCGGCCGGCCTTCAGGCGGTGGTGGGGGGTGTCGTCGGAGTCGTGGGCGTCGTCGGGCCGTTCATATCGGCCGATCGTAGGCCCCACGGCGTGTGGTATGCTGCCACGGGGCAATCAGGGGTGAGCAAGGAGCAGTCCATGAAGGTCACCTGCATGGTCGTGTGCGGCGCGGCGTTGTCGGCCGGGATGGTTGTGGCGATGGTCGGTACGGGTTCAGCAACCCCGCCCGTCGAGCCGGTGCCGCTCGGACGCATCCGCGATGCGGCCGCCCCCGAAGTCGCCGCCCTCGCCTTCCTCCACGGCACGTGGCGCGGCGTCATGCACGGCGACCCTGTCGAAGAAACCTGGAGTGCCCCCAGCGCCGACTCGATCATCGGCATGTTCCGTTGGCAGAGCGAGGGCAAGACCACCCTCTGGGAAATGCTCTCCATCAAGGCCGAGGATGGCGCCGCGGTGCTCCGCCTCCGCCACTTCGGCCCCGACTTCGCCCCCTGGAAGGGCGAGTGCGACGGGGTGGCCGCCATGAAGGCCACCACGGTCGAAAAATCCAAGGTCGTGTTCACGAACGCCTCCGACGTCGGCGGCCTGTCGGCCTGCACGTACGACGCCGTCGGCGACACGCTGAAGATCACCGTGTCCTTCAAGGACCCGCAGCGCGAGGCCCTCAAGTTCGAGTTGAAGCGGGCGCGATAACGCGGCCCAGGGGTCTTCGGATTGCGTACCTTCGTTTCAGGGCACACTGCCCGGGACGCCATGGTGACTGTCCCGCCGGGACCGGTGATGTTGTACCATTCTGCGACGCGCCGCCGGAGCACCGGGCGAGGGCGGCGATGGATCGTCGGGAGGACTCGCGATGCTCATCCGAAGCGTTCTCGTGCTGCTGGGCGCCATAGTGGGGATCGTGGCCGGGGGCTGTCAGACCAACGCGACCACAGGCCGACAGCAGATGCTCTTCCTGAGTTTGCAGCACGAGGCGCAACTCGGCGCCGAGGCCAAGCCGCAGATGCTCGCCGAGATGGGCCCGGCCATGTCACGGGCGGAAATCAACCTCTACGTTGAGCGCGTCGGCAAGAGCCTGCTCGCCCCCGCCCTCGAGCGCGACCCCAAGATGGCCTCCTTCACCTGGGAGTTCACCGTCCTCGACTCCAACGTCATCAACGCCTTCGCGCTGCCGGGCGGCAAGGTCTTCATGTCGCGCGGCCTGATGCAGAAAATGACCAACGAGGCCCAGCTCGCCGCCGTGCTCGGGCACGAAATCGGCCACGTCATGGCCCGTCACGGCAACGAGCGTGTCTCCCGCACCCTCGCCGCGCAACTGGGCCTGGAAGTCGCCGCCGCCGCCATGGGTTCCGGCGAGAGCGCCCAACTCATCCACCAGATCGCCGCCCAATCCACCGAACTCTTCCTGATGAGTTACGACCGCCGGCAGGAATCCGAGTCCGACTCGCTCGGCGCCGAGTACATGGTCGCCGTCGGCTACGACCCCATGGGCGCCGTCCAAGTCATGGAAATCCTCAACGCCGTCGCCGGCTCCAGCAAGCCCCCGGAAATTCTCTCCACCCATCCCGACCCCGCCCGCCGCGCCGAGGCCCTCCGAAAGAAGATCGCCAACGAGTTTCCGCAGACGCAGGGCAACCCGGCGTACAAACTGAAAGAAGCCGAGTTCAAGAGCGGCATCCTCAACAAGTTGTCGCGGGCCTTCCCGCACGCGGGCGAGCCCACCCTCGCCGGGGCCGCATCCATCGTGCCCGAGGGCGCGCTCGGGGCGCTCGTCGGCGGGTGCGACCACTAGCGCGGCGCGATCGCGTCGTACAACCCGCCGGCCGGTTCATGCCCCGCGGACTGCTCAGGGAATCAAGCTCGTATCCGTTGGTCTACTTCCCGCGAAAGAACTCGGGGTACGCCGTCGGTTCAAGAATCTCTCCGTCGCGGCCGGTGACCTCCAGCAGCCGCACCGGGCACGGCGGCCCGAGGTTCTCAATCAATCCCGCGAGATACGACAGGTCCGACGGCGCTTCCACCGTACCACGCACCCAGATCTGCTCGCTGGTGCTGACCAGATATTCCAACTCCGTCAAGCGAGGGTCTTCACGCAGGGCCGGGGTTGCCCAGTCCAGCCAGGCCTGGGCCTCGCGCATCCGACGCCACTGCACCCCGCCGGGCGAATGCCACCAGATCGCCACACATGCCGGGATGGCGACAAGCAAGGTGAGCACCACAACCTTGAGTCGCACGCCCCTCACACCGCCGCCTCCTCGGGATGGGCTTCCCAACCACCCCGCAACTCCCCCGCCGCGAATCGATCCAGCGCTTCATGGACCTCGGCGGGCGTTTTCGCGTTGCGCACGGCTTCCTTGAAGGGTTTGATGCTCTCCAGTTTGCCGTTTCCCAGGTCGCGCTGAAGCGTCTTCGCGAACCACGAGACGCGGCGGTTGATCTGGAAGAGCGCGTAGCGGTCGTCGCGGTACGCGCGCATCAGGTCGAAGAATCGACGGATAGTGGCGAGTTTCTCCGCCTCGGTCGGCTCCGCCGCCCGCGGTATGGGTGGCACGGGCGTCCCGCCTGTGCGCGACCCAAGCCCGACCTCGCACAGGTGCGCCCACGTATCGCGGAAGACCCACGGCCTCGCCAACGCCCCGCGCCCGATCATCACGCCGTCGCACCCCGTCACACGGATCATCCGCTCGGCGTCGAGCGGCGTGCGCACGTCGCCATTCCCGATGACGGGGATGCGCCCGCCCACGGCCTCGACCACGCGCGCGATCCCCTCCAGCCGCACATGGCCCGCGAACTTGTCCTCGGTGGTCCGCCCGTGCACCGTGACGCCGACCACGCCGGCATCGGCGAGCGCTCGCGCGAGGTGCGGCGAGCAGGCCAGCCCGGCGTCATAATCGGCCGTGTGCCAGCACAGCCGGATCTTGCACGTGAGAGGGACCGGCGCGGCAGAAGCACGCACGGGCGCCCCGGGGCCGAGTCGAGCGGCCCACGCCGCGGCGTCCAGTGGGCACTTCTCCAGTTCGCGTACAACGCGCTCGACAATGCGGGCGGTGCGCGGGAGGTCGGTGAGCAGTTTGGAGCCGCCGTCCTTCTTCGTCACCTTGTCCACCGGGCAGCCCATGTTGATATCGATGATGGTCGCGCCGTGCTCCACCGCCCAGCGAGCGCCCTGCGCCATGATCTCCGGATCGCTCCCGTACAACTGCATCCCCACCGGCTTATCGAAGTCGTTGGTTTTCGCCAGGTCGAGGCTGGTAGCGGTGCCACGCAGGAGGCCCTGCGGCGAAAGCAAGTCCGTGCAGGCCAGCCCCACCCCGCCCCATTCCCGGCAGATCGTCCGAAACGCCAGGTCGCAGTACCCGGCGATCGGCGCGAGGAGCAGGTTCGTCTGAAGTTGAACATGGCCTAATCGCAGCATGTCGATCGGAGAATAGTCGCAAAAGTCCACATGCTGATTCGGTTCGTGTACGGTAGCTGTCCCATGGCGGCAATCTCGTCTTTTCGTCGAGCGCCGCGGAGGAAGTGGCGAAGAATGATGACCCGGGCGTGTCGGCCCGGTGGTCCCAGAATCACACACGGCAATCAGGCGGCGAGGGTTCGCCGCGGCATCAGGAGCATGGCAATGACCGGTATCAAACTCGCGGCGGTGGTGGTGGCGACGGCGGGCATGGCGATGAGCGCGTGGGCGCAGGACACGGCCCCGGCCAAGACAGAACCAGTGACCAAGCCGCAGCCCGTCAACCCGGAGTTGCTGACCAAGGTCAACCCCAACCAGCCGCAGGTGCCCTCTTCGGGCGGGAAAATCGTCTTCACGAACCAACTCCACGACTTCGGCGTCATCAGCGACGACCGCAAGGTTGAGACGGAGTTCACCTTCACGAACTCCGGCACGGGCCCGCTCGAGATCACCAAGACCGCGGGGTCGTGCGGGTGCACTGTCCCGGCGCTCTCCAAGACGACCTACGCCCCGGGCGAGAGCGGCACCATCAAGGTCCAGTTCGACCCCAACCACAAGCGTGGCGCGCAGACGACGACCGTGACTGTCTCCACCAATGACGATTCCGCACGATCGGTCGTCCTGACGCTCAAGTCCGACGTGCGTCCCATGGTCATGGCCGATCCGCAGGTCCTCTCCCTCGGCGAAGTCCGCCGGGGCGAGGCCCGCAAGATGACCGTCATGGTCACCTCGCGCAAGGCCGACCTCACCATCATGGGCGCCACCCCGACCATCGCGACGATCTCAACCAACGTGCTCCCGGGAGTTGAAGCGCAGGTGAACGGTGAGACCGTCTGGAAGTACCCGGTCGAGGTCGCCGTGTCGCCCTCCGCGCCGGTGGGGCCGGTGAACGGCAGTGTGGCCATCCGCACGAACGAGGTGGGCCGCGTGATCAACTTCACCGTGCAGGGCGAAATCCTCGGCGATGTCGCGGTCAATCCGCAGCGCGTCCAGTTGCAGGCCATCACCCCGGGCCAGGCCCTCTCCAGCATCGTCACCCTCAAGAGCCGCAACGGCAAGCCCTTCAAGGTCTCCAAGGTCGAGGAACTCCCCGCCAACGCCGCCATGGGCGCCATCTTCACAACCTTGGATGTCAAGGAGATTCCGCAGAAGTCCGGCGACCCGACCACGGTTCCGTCGTTCATGATCACGCTCGGCGGGGTGGCCCCGTCCCTGGGCGGTTCGGTCAGCGGTTACCTCGTTGTTCACACCGATCTTCCCGACGAGAAGGAAATCAAGATTCCGTACTACGGCTTCGTCCGCCAGACGCCCAAGCCGGTCCCGGTCGAGACCAAGCCCGCCGAGGTCGCGCCGGTCGCCCCGACGCAACCCAAGTAAGTCCATCAAACACACCCCGGGGCGGCGTGCGGGGTCGCGCGCCGCCCTGTTGCTTGGCGTATCGTCCCTCGCTCCCACGCGGAGGAACCACCCATGCCGCGGCGATCCATGGTGCAGCAAGGTATCGTGATTATCTTCCTGGGCGTCGCCGCCGGTGCGGTCCATTCGGCCCTCCGTCCGCTCGACGCGCCACGTGCGGCGTTGCCCTCCGGCGACGCTGGCACGCCGACCGCGAGCGACCCGGGCGGACTCGTCCACGGGCAGGAGATCGATCTCGCCAAGGCCTGGGAACTTTTCCAGGCCGGGACGCCCTTTGCCGACGCGCGATTCCTGGAGGACTACGAGAAGGGCCACGTCGAGGGGGCTTTCTGGATCACCACGGACCAGTTCATGAACGGGAAGGTACCCGCGGCCTTGGACTTCCTCGACAAGTCATCGTGGATCGTCATCTACTGCACCGGCGGCAACTGCGATGCCTCGCACAACGTCGCCGAGTTTCTCCGCCTCGTCGGGTTCGGCAAGTGCCTGATCATGAAAGACGGCTACCAGCCCTGGGCCGAGGCCGGTCACCCGACCGCCATCGGCAAGCCCGAGATCGGAGCACCCTGACATGGCCGAACGCGTGCGCGCATGGGGGTTGGTGTGCCTGGGGGCCCGGGTGGTCCTGGGCGGGTTGTTCATCTTCGCCGGCGTCCTCAAGTTGATGAACCCGCTCCACTTCAAGCAGGCCATCATGGCCTTCAAGATGGGCATGCCCGACCATCTCACCGTGCTGGCGACCTTCACGTTCCCGTGGACGGAAATCATCGCCGGGGCGCTGCTCGTGCTGGGGTGGTGGGCCAGGCCCGCCGCCGGCGTCATCGCCGCCATGCTCTTCGCCTTCATCACCGCCATGGCCTCGGTCATGCTCCGCGGTATCGACACCCATTGCTCCTGTTTCGGCAAACTCGAGTTCCCCTGCGGGAGCAGCGTCGGCTGGTGCCAGATCGTCCGCAACAGCGTGCTGCTCGTGCTCGTGGGGATCGTCCTCGGCCGCGGCGCCGGTTCGCTTGCCCTGCAGCGCGAGCCGCGGGACTGATCCATCCCGCATGGACCTGCGCGACGTGCCCTCCTAGTATCATGACCCCATCCGTCGCCCGAGTTCGACCGCGCGTCGCCGTCGCCCTCGGGCCACAGACCAGGACGGAAATCCATGAGCAAGTTTCCTCGGTTCGGCACGCAACAGAAAGTCCGCATGGCCTCCACCGCCCCGGGCGGCACGGTCATCGTCGATTGGAAGGACGTCGAAACCCTCCGCAAACTGATGTCCCCCAACGGCAAGATCCTCGGACGCAAGCGCCTCTCCACCAGCGCCGCCGAGCAGCGCAAGGTCGCCCAGGCCATCAAGCGGGCCCGCTACATGGCCCTCCTGCCGTACACCTCCGCGACGCTGTAAACTCTCGCGCGTGACGTCTCCCCTCCGCGACTACGCGGCCATCCTCGCGCGCCACGGGCTGAACCCGGCGCGTCCTCTGTCGCATGCGCCGAATGACGCGCCCGCCGTCATGCGCCGCGCCGTCGACATCCTCTGGGGCGCCCTCGGCTCCAGCGGCCTCTCGTGGATCGGCTTCTACGACAAGGCGCCCGACGCCGACGAGATGGTCCTCGTCTGCCGGGAGCCCAGGCCCGCGTGCTCACCCATCGGGTTGCACGGCATGTGCGGGCGCTCGTGGCACGAGGCCCGCCCGATCATCGTCGATGATGTCCGCACGCTCGGGGCGAACTACATCGCGTGCGACCCGCGCGACCAGTCCGAACTGGTCATTCCGCTGGTGGGTCCCGACGGCGCCTGCCGGGGCGTGCTCGACGTGGACAGTCACGACACCGCGGCGTTCAACGAGCACGACGCGGCCGGCATGATCACCCTGCTCAACGCCTTGTCGCTCACGACGCTCCCCCCCGACACGCCCGTGTGCCGGCTCTAGCGGCCCCTACGCCAGCGGGTCGGGCTTGAAGATCTTGGTGTCCAGCGCCCACTGCTTCTCGGTGAAGTGGCCCCCGGCGTTCCCGTTGCTCGCGCGGTCGGGCCGGGCCGCCGCCAGCGCCATCGTCGTTTTCGCGTCGAGATTGTCCAGTTGACTCACAAGGATGGCCTCGGGCGTGCTCGGGATCTTCGCGGCCCCGAACTCGGGTTGTCCGTGGTGCGAGATGATGATGTGCTGGAGCACGAGCATCGCCGGGCCGGGGATGCGCACGCCCTGCTCCCGCATCACGTGCTGCGCCTTGTCGTGGAGCATGATCGCGCCGTCCACGATGTGCCCGATCAGCTCGCCGCGGTCCGAGTACGAGAACGCGCGGTCGTACACCAGTTCCCGCGTCTTCGCCAGGTCGTGCAGGAACAGCCCCATCAGCACGATGTCGCGGTTGATCTTCGGGTACAGCGGGCAGACCACGTCCGCGAGTTTGAGCAGGGTCAGCGTGTGTTCGAGCAGCCCGCCCAGGTAGGCATGGTGCATGCTCTTGGCCGCAGGCGCCTGCCGGAACTGATCCATCAGAAACTCATCGCCGAGGTACGCCTTCGCGAGCGCCAGCATCGCGGGGTGCTTCAGCGTGGCGAGGATGGCCGTCAGTTCCGCGAACATCTCCGCCGGGGGCCGTGCCGAGGCGGGCAGCAACTCGCGGATCTCCTCCGGCGAGAGGTCGATCGGCTCGATGCGGTTGATGATCAACTGCACCTCGCCCTGGTACGACTGCGTCTGCCCTTCCAGCCGCACGAACCCGTCCGTCGGCAGCGCGCTGTACGTGCTCTCGTCGATCGTCCACATCCGCGCGGTGATCTGCCCGGTCTTGTCCCCGATCAGGCATTTCAGGAAGTACTTCCGGCTCTCGCGCGTGGTGCCCAGTTGCTTATTGATGATGGCGTACGCGCCGCTCAGCGTCTGCGGCGGCTCGCCCAGGTCCGCGATCAGCAGGCGGGCGGGTGTGGCGGGCTTTCCGGGGGCGGTCGTCATGCGAAGATGCCTTTCGAGGGAACGTGAGCGGTGATCCTACGACGCCCACGCGGGCGGGACGATGCCGTGCGTCGCCCGGATGATGCTCCGGATGCCCCCGCGCCCGCGCCATTCACTCCGCACCAGCAGCCAGGTCGGCGACATCAGCCGCGCCAGGTCGTCGCGAATCCGGTTCGTCACGGCCTCGTAGTAAATGCCCTCGTTCCGAAAACTCTGCATGTACAACTTCAGGCTCTTGAGTTCCACGCACACCCCGCCGGCCTGAGCCGGCCTTGGCTCGAATCGCACCGTGATCACCCCGAAATCAGGGTGCCCCGTCACGGGGCACACGCTCGTGAACTCGTCCACGACGTGCTCGATGATGAACGCCGAGTCGGAAGGTGTCGGAAACGCTTCGAGCACGTCGGGCGTGGGCATGCGGCAAGCGTAGGAAATCTCCGTGTCCGAGGGGAACGCGGATGCCGCCAATCCGCGGCGAGTACAGTTGACTTCATGGCCAAGCGACCCGCCGCGAAAAGCAAGCCGACGCCCCCGCGCGAAATCGAGGTGCGTGCCCCGGCCGCCGAACCCATGCCCACGCCCGTCCCGTTCGCGTCGATCCTCGGGCAGGACATGGCCATCGCACGGCTGACCGAGGCGATGCGCTCCGGACGCATCCACCATGCGTGGGTCTTTCACGGCCCGGCGGGGGTGGGGAAGTTCACCGCCGCCCTGGCCTTCGCCGCGCTCCTGCTCGACCCTACCACCCAGCCGGGCATCACCGGGGAGATCGTCAGCGACCCCGACAGCCCGACGCGCCGTCTTCTCGACGCGGGCGCCCATCCCGATCTGCACGTGGTGACGAAGGAGTTGGCGAAGTTCCACTCCGACCCCGACGTGCGCAAACTCAAACTCACGACGATCCCCGTGGACGTCGTCCGGGAGTTCCTCATCGCGCCGGGCAACCGGGCCGCGTCGGTCGCGGCCCGTTCCCTGGCCGGCAAGGTCTTCATCGTCGACGAGGCCGAGTTGATGGGCGCCGCCGCGCAGAACGCCCTCCTGAAGTTCCTCGAAGAGCCTCCCCCCCGGTCCATCGTCATGCTGGTCACCACCAGCGAAGAGCACTTGCTGCCCACCATCCGATCTCGATGCCAGCGGGTGTACTTCGGCCCCTTGCCCCCCGACGCGATGAATCGATGGCTGACCGCGGCGGGGCTTCAGGGGTCATCGGGCGATATGGCGTGGCTTCGCACCTTCGCCATGGGCAGCCCGGGCGTGGCGGCCGGGGCCGTGGCGGCCGGGTTGCCGGCGTGGCGTGCGGCACTCGGCCCGATGCTCGAGGACGCGGCGGCGGGTCGCTACGCGCCCGCGCTCGGGCCGACGATGGCCGAACTGGTCGATGCCTGGGCCAAGGCACGCGTCGAAAGCGGGGACGAAGGGAGCAAGTCCGCCGCGACCCGCGCGGGCGCCGATTGGATGCTGCGTCTCCTGGCTTCCCATGCGCGCGACGTGGCGCGACGCGCGGCGACGCGCCATGTGGCGGTACGGTGGGCCGACGCGCTCCGCGACGCCGAGGCGCACCTGGACGCGAACCTCACGCCCCTCTTCGTGTTCGAGCGGCTCGCCTGCGACCTGGCCCTGGGCGAGAGCGTCGGGGCCTCCTGATCGCGATGGATCAGCCTTGCACGCTGATCGAGGCCGGCGCCGCCGGGGCCACGCCCCGTTCCGCCGCCAGCCGCTGCATCAGCATCACCCAGGTCTCGCGTTCGAACTCGATCAGTTCGACCGCCTTATCGACCTTGGCGGGGTCCTTCTCGTGCGCGCCGTCCACGATCAGTCGGTAGATGAACGCGTAGAGGGCCTTGGCGTTGGCGGCGAGTTCGGGATCGACATCGTCGCGGATCGTGTTGAGCAACTCGAACACGATCTCGCGCCCCTGCGAGAGGCCGGTGAACGCCGCCTCGTGCCGGTTCTCCGCGAGCGCCGTGCGGCCCTGACGCAGAAACTTGATCGCCCCCTCCAGGAGCATCAGCCGAAGTTCTTCCGGGCTGGCGGTCAGCACCCGCGTGCGGAGGTAGGCGTGGGTGGTGGGGGCGGGTGTCGGCATGGTTGGGAGATGTATCGTCTCGTTCGGGTGCGGACTTCACCCGCCCGCGACCAGCCCCGAGAGCGACGCGAGCGCGGACGATTGTCCCTGCAACTTCCCGATCGCCGTTTCCATCGCGCGGAACTGTCGTTCGAGCACCGTTCGGCGATTCTCGAGCCGGGCCGTCATCGCCTCGATGCGGGCGTTCTGGAGCGCGATCTGGTCGGTGACCGACTTGCTCCGGCCCGTGAGCACGCCCGAGGTCGAATCCACGTACCGCTTGATGAGCTCCTCGAACTGCCCCATCACGCCCAGCGCGGTGAACGTCCCGCCCGCGTTCGGGTTGCGCACAATGACCGAGCCATCGCCGAACACATCGATGGTGGTGTCGGTGGCCTGCGTGCGGGTGACAAACAGCGACTCGACGCTTCCCGGGTCCTCCTGCAGCGCCGCCCGGAACCGGTCCACGTCGAGTTCCATCGCCCCGCCGCTCTTGATCTTGATCCCCACGTCCGCCAGCCGGTTGAACCGCCCCGTCGTGCCGAGGCCCGGCGTGTTCACCATCGCGAACAGCGCCGACCGAAGTTCGCGGGTTGTCCCGTCGCCCAGCAGCGGCCCGCCCTTCTTCGACGCCTCGTCGTACTTGCTCTGCGTGTCAATACGCCCGATCAACGTGTTGAACGCCGCGACAAAATCACCCACCGCCTTCTCGATCGCCGCCGTATCCGTCTGCACCGTGAGCGTCACCGGGGTCGCGCTCGTTCCCTTGAGGTCGATCCGCACGCCCGGCAGGATGGTGTCCATCGTGTTCGTGGACCCGATGACCGCCACGCCCCGCGCGGGGTCCGAGGAGCCGTAGAAAATCCGCGCGTCGCGGCCTTCGTCCAGCGTCTGGAACCCGAAGTCGAACGAGCCGCTGTTGATGATGAACCGACCCGCCGAGCCGCTGGCCGTCCCCGTCAGGCTCAAACGGAACGGCGCCGATGCGCTCCCGTCCTGGATGATCGCCGCCGTGACCCCCGCGTTCGCCGCGTTGAGCTTCTCCACCACCTGCGTCAGCGTGTCCGCGGCGGAGAACGTGATCGTCCGTTCGAACGAGCCGTTGATCACATTGTCCACCCCCGTCCCCGCGGCGGTGCCCGCGATATTCAGGCTCCGGGCCACGCTCCCCGACTCGTCGGCGATGCGGATCTTCCCCGCCGCCGGGCTGCCCCCGTCGGGGATCTTCTCCACGATCTCCAGCCCGTCGCCGTTGGTGTTGATCCGCGCCGTGATGTCCAGCCCGCGCGAGTTCAGGTGCGCGATCAGGTCGCCGACGGTTTGCAGGGTGTCGGCGATCGTTACGGCTTGCGTGTTCCCGGAGGCGTCCGTGATGCGGATCGTCCCCGTCCCGATCCCGCGCCCCGCGTTCAGCGTCGACAGCCGCGTCGCCCGGCTGAGGTACTGCCGCTGGAGATTCCCGGAACTGACGGTCGACGCCGCGACACCCGTCGGGCCTGTCGAAATGCCCAGCGACGCCGCCGAATCCGCCCCCCCTGTTCCGGTGATCACGAGGTTGCCCGTGCCCCCGGTCAGGTCCGTCACGACGATGCCCGTCCCGCGCGCGTCGAGCGTCACACTGACCCGCTTCCCGCTGCCCGCGTCGCTCGCGTCCTCGATCTGCCGGAACAGGTCGTGCAGCGACGCGGTCGGATCGAGCGTGACGTTGAACGACGCGCCGTTGCGGAGCGTGAACGCCAGCGCTCCATCGCCGGCCAGGCCCCGTCCTCCATTCAGCCCCGCCACCAGCGTCGTGTTCAACCCCGCGAGCACGCGCCGGCCCGACAGGACCGGCCCCGCCGCCGGTCCGGTCAGCCCGAGTTCCGCGGCGGTCGTTTCTCCGTTCTCCTCCACGCGGATCGTCCGCGTCCCGCCGGTGTCGGTGAGCACAAACCGCCCCGTGGTCGCGTCGACCGACGCGATCACGTCGGGTTGTGCCGCGGCGTCCATGGCCGCCGCCATGGCCGTGTTCATCCGGTCGAGCACGCCCTGCACCGTCGTCACCGCGCCGGCGGTCTTGGTGAGCACCGCCGGCCCGCCCCCGGGCGGCACGACATCCTCGTAGACATCGCCCAGGTTCACATTGACCGTGATCGGGGAAACGCCGTCATCGATCACGACGCGGAACGTGTGCGCGTCCGTGCCCGCCACGTTCTTGATGAACACGCCGCGTCCATCGTTCAGTTGGCTCAGCAGCATCGAGCCGTTCAGTCCGTACACGGCCGCACCGGTGATCGTGCCCCCCGTGGCCGACCCGGCGATGCCCAGGCTCGTCGCCGTGTTGTACCCGCCCGCGCTGGCGATGGTCATCGTGCCCCCGCCCCCCGCGGTGTCGGCGATGACCAGCCGCCCCCCGTCAACCCGCGCCGCGACACGCACCACCCCGTTGCTGTTGATCGCGTCCAGGACCTCGTTCACCGTCGTCGCCCGCGAGAGGTCGATTTCCCGCGTGGCGCCGCTCGAATCGGTGATCGTGATCCGCCCGCGTTCCACCCCCGCCCCGCCGTTCAGGTCGCTTAGCGGAACATCCCGGTCCAGGCGCGCCTGGGCGGTCTCCAGCGTCATCGACGTCACCCCGACCGCGGCCGCGTTGCTGTTGGCGAATCCCCGGCTGAGCGCCTGCTGCGTCGATACCATCCGATCGACGATGAACTGGAACGAGCCGCTCGCCGCCGTGGTCCCCGCCGTGGCCACCAGCACGCTTTCCGCCGACGACGATGCCGACTTGGTCTGAAAGGTCTTGGCCTCGCGGAACGCCCTGGCCGCCGTCGCCAGCGTGCTCAACCGCGAGTTGATGTCCAGGTACGCCGCCGATTGCAGTTGGAGTTGGGCGATCCGCGCCTGGGCCTGGGTGCGCGGACGTGCTTCGAGCGCGAGGAGCTGCTGGATGATCGACGCCGAGTCCACCCCGCTGAAGATGCCCACCCCGCTCGTGATGCCGCTCATCGCTGTTCCTCCGCCCGCCGGCTTCAGGCCGCCTTGCGATCCGTCGCGGGCATCCACACGCGTGGCCCGGCCTCGGGCACGATCCACCCCGGGCGATGGCTCGGCTTGTCCAGCCCGCGGCGTCGCAGTTCCAGCATGTCCGCCGCCCACGGCCCCAGGACCCGCTCAAACATCCGGCGCGGATCGTGGGCAGCCGTCGGGATGGTCGTTTCTCGGTTCATCATGACAACCCCCGCGTTGGTCGCGGGTGGCTGATATCCAAGAATCGGCCTGTTGCTCCAGTGGCCTTCAGCCACGATGTCACGAACCGGGTCGATTCGAGTTCGGTACCCTTGGGGTCGACCCGATACAGCCCGATCGCCGAAGGAACAGCATGAACGTGGCCTCGCACACGATCCCGCCGCTCCCCGCCAAGGTCCGATATGTCGTCCTCGTCCTGTCCGTCGTGACCTTGGTCTCGGCCGTCATCATGGCGTTTGCCACAGTCGTCACCGCCCCGACACCCGTATGGGTCATGTTCGGGTTCGAGGTTGCCATCGCCATCGCCGGCTGTCTCGGGCTGGCCGGGTGGCGAGGCCGATTCGATGAGGGGCAGGGGCTGTGGCTTGCATGTATTTCCGGGACGTTGCTGGTAGGCGGATTCCTCTCCTACCTGGCAACCCGGGGTGGGTTCGTGCTGACCCGAGGGGGCGCCTCATGGTCCCCGGTGTGGTGGTGTGCCGGGCGCATGGTGCTCGCCGCGGGTTTCGGCGTGCTCGCCGTCTACGCCGTGCTGCGTCGATCGCGCGAAGGCCGGGCGTATTTCGTGCGGGCGATGCTCCTCGGTGCGGCGTGCGCGATCGTGGCCGGCCCGTTCGCCCTCGCGCGCGGCGTGCCGTCCTTCATGAACACCATCCCCAATCTCATCCTCGGCGCGGTGCTCTTTATCATCGCCCTCGTATGGGTCATTCTCGCCTGTGCCGCGGGACATTGCCTCATCCGCGCCTTCGAGTGTGCGCGCGGCGCGCCTTCCGCGAACCACGCCTCAGGCTGACGACGGGTGCCAGATCGTCTTCATCTCCACCAGCGGCTCGATCCACCAGGGGGTGTGGCATTCGCCCACGTCGTTCCAATCGACGCCCGCACGCACCCGCACCCGCTTGAGATTCTCCGCGGCGCCAAGCCGCAACGTCTCGGCCTCCCCGGCCGTCAGGTTCGCCGCGTGCACCGCGTCCACGTCCCGATGCTCCGCGATGAACTTCAGCAGCTCGTCCCGCGTCCCCGTGAGGATGTTCAAGACCCCGGGCGGAAGGTCGCTCGTCGCGCACACCTCGCCCAGCACCGCCGCGGGGATCGGGTTCGCCCCGCTGCACAACGCCACCACCGCGTTCCCCGCGCACAGCGCCGGCGCCGCGAGCGACACCAACGCCAGGAGCGACGCCTCGTCCGGCGGCACCACCGCCACCACCCCCGTCGGCTCCGCGATGGTGAAGTTGTAATACGGTCCGGCGACCGGGTTGTGGCACCCCAGCACCTGCGAAAACTTGTCCGCCCACCCGGCGAAATGCACCAGCCGATCGATCGCCGCCGAGACTTCGCGTTGCGCTGTCCGCAGCGCCTTGGGCGTCGCCCCGTGCGCCGCCGCGATCGCCGCCGCGAGTTCCTCGCGCTTCCCCTCCAGCATCTCCGCCATCCGATACAGAATCTGCCCGCGGAGGTACGCCGTCGCACCGCCCCACCCCGGCTGGGCCTTGCGCGCCGCCTCCACCGCCTCCCGCAGATCCTTCCGCGACGCCCGCGACACGTGCGCCAGCACCCGCCCGCGTGCATCGGCGACCGCCCACGTCCGCCCGCTCTCGCTCCGCGGGAACTTCCCGTCGATGTACAACTTGTACGTCTTCAGCACGTCCAGTCGTTCGGGGGCGGCCATGGTCGGCAACTCTAGGTAATCACCCGCTCCAACTCGATCTCGTCCCGGTTCGGCACCCCCCCGGGCGCAACCCGTGGGATGCCCGGCTCGCTTCGGCGATACCAGTCGATCTGCCCGCGCCGAATCGCCGTCATCACATACCCGCGCCGCTGCAGAAACGCCAGCGCCTCCGTCGCGCTGTTCGGCGCCGAGATGCACACCTTCCCCGCCCCCGCGCCCCGCGCCTCGTCCTCCACCGCGTCCAGCAGCATCGGCGCCACCGCCGCCCCGCGCTCCGTCACCCCCAGCGCCACGATCTCGAACTCCGCCGCCCCGGTCGTGTACACCGCCATGCCCACCGCCCGCCCTTCGCGCCGGGCAATCACCGTCGGAAGCGTGTACGGATCGTGGGCCGCCCCGCGCGCCCACACCCGCCGCGTATTCCACTGCGACGCCAGCACGCCACGAACGAACGCCGTGTCCGACGCCCGCGCGGGCTCCACCGTCACCCCGTCCCGCGCCTCCAGCCACCGCAGCACCATCGCCGCGTTCTGGTCCGGCGGATAGACCGGGTACCACACCTCGCGCACCCGGGCCGCGCCGCCCCCATCCCGCGACACGAACCACGCCATCCGCCTCACCAGCGTCGTCGGCCCATCGTCGCCCACAGGAAACTCGAACGTCGGCAGGTTCATCGCCCGTGTCAACGCGAGAGCCGCGTCGCTGAACATCGGATACGGGATCCTCATCCGCCCAACGAACTCGCCCTGGTGCGCCGTCGTGTTCGTCGACACCGCCGCCACGCCCACGCCCAGCCTCGCGAACGCGCCGAACGCGTCGCGAAACCCGCACGACTGCGGCGTGCACCCCCGCGCGCCGGGGATCGTGTCCCACGCCTCACCCGCGAACCCCGCTCCGGGCGCCCGTCCCGGCACGCCCGTGTGCGGGTAGAAGAACATCACCACGCCCCGCTCGCCGAGCGACGCCACATCCGCCGCGGACACCTCGCCGCCATCGTGCCGCCGCAGCAACACGCCCGGCATCGCGGCCCCACGCAGGTGCAGGCACGCGCCGTCATCGATCGGCGTGGGCAAGCCCGCCGGGAGCACCGAGGGATCGTGGTGGGGGGTGGGCATCGGTGGGCGATACCTCGCCGGATGCGAAAATGGGCGCAACAGGGCTCGAACCTGTGACCTCGGCTATGTGACAGCCGCGCTCTAGCCAACTGAGCTACGCGCCCGAAGCAGCACGAGGGTAGGCGCGAGGATCCACATTCGGCAATGGCGGGCGGAGTCGTCAGCGCTCTACGCTCCGGTGATGACACACGTTCACGGCGGCCCTCATCTCCGTGCCGCGATCCTTGCCGTCGGTGATGAACTCACCCTCGGCCAGACCGCCGACACCAACTCCGCCTGGCTCGCCCACCGCCTCCACCAACTCGGCATCCTCGCCGTCGAGTTCAACACCGTCCCCGACAACCTCGCGCGACACTCCGCCGCGTTGCGCCGCCTCGCCGACGTCGCCGACCTGGTGATCGGCACCGGCGGCCTCGGCCCGACCGCCGACGACCTCACCCGTCCAGCCCTCGCCCAGGCCATGGACGACCACCTCGTCGAAGACATGGTCGCCCTCGCCCAGGTCGAAGCCTTCTTCGCCGCGCGCGGCCGCCCCATGCCCGACATCAACCGCGCCCAGGCTCAACGACCGTCGCGTGGGCGATCGCTCGCAAACCTGCACGGCACCGCCCCGGGGCTGTGGGGCATCGTGAACGGCGTCGATGTGTTCTGTCTCCCCGGCCCGCCCGGCGAAATGAAGCCCATGTTCGAGCAGCAGGTCGTGCCGCGCCTCCGCCCCGACCCAGGCCGCGTCGTCCGCACACGCGCCCTGCACTGCTTCGGCATCGGTGAATCCGACGCCGCGACGCGCCTCGGCGCCATGATGGCACGCACAAGCATGCCGCTGGTCGGCACCACCGCCAGCGCGGGGGTCGTTTCCGTCCGCCTGCGCTTCGAGGGACCCGCCACCCCCGCCGACGCCGACGCCGCCCTCGACCTGACCGAGCGCGACATCCGCACCCGCCTCGGCGAGTTCATCTTCGGCCAGGACGAAGATCGACTTCCCTCCGTCGTGCTCGCGCTGCTGCGCACGCGCGGCGAAACGCTCGCGTGTGTCGAAAGCTGCTCCGGTGGCCTGCTCGCCTCCATGCTCACCGACATTCCGGGTTCATCCTCGGCCTTCCTCGGCGGCATCGTCGCCTACGCCAACCCCGCCAAGTCCGCCCTCGTCGGCGTCGACCCGCACATCCTCGAAATCCCAGGCCCCGGCGCCGTCAGCGCCGAATGCGCCGCCGCGCTCGCCCTCGGCGGGCTTGAACGCCTCCGCGCCGACCATGCCCTCGCCATCACCGGCATCGCCGGGCCGGACGGCGCCGTCCCCGCGCGCGACGGCGTCCCCGCCAAGCCCGTCGGCACCGTCTTCATCGCCCGGGCCGCGCGCGATCAACCCGCCGACGTCCGCCGGTTCGAGTTCCCCGGCGACCGCGCCGCCGTCCGACGCTGGTCCGCCCTCACCGCCCTCGCCATGCTCCGTTTCCACCTCGCCGGCCTGCCCACGCCAAAACTTCTGCGCCAGGTCTCGCCCTGACTCGGTCACGGCAGGGGCTGATCCTTCAACTCGATCACCAGCGGCAACGTGCGCAGGTTCTTGTGCAGAAACAGTCGCAACTTCTGCCCCGGTTCCGGCACCTCCACGTCGAACGACGCGAACTCGTCGTTGTACGAGATCGAATACCCCTGCGGCTCGGTCGCGTCGTCCGTGGCCGGCACTACCGACTCGATGTACGCCCGCGCCTCCGTCGGCCTCACGCGGAACGTGCCGCGGTCGTCCTCCCGCTTGAACCGGTACTCCGCCTTGATCGCCGCCAGCGCCGGATGCTTGAACGCCGTCCACTTCTCCACCGGCTCCAGATCGTGCATCTCAAACCCGGAACTCACCCGCGCCTTCGCCTCGGCTCGCACCGAGAAAGTCTCGGCCTTCCGCGAAGGCAGCGCGAGTTTCAGCACGATGGCGTCGGTGTCGGCGAAGGAATCATGCTCGACCCACTCGCGTCGGTCGAAGAAGTCCGGCTCGATCTGGGACAGGTCCGCGCCCAGATTGTCCGTCGCGGTGATCGACTCCGGCTGGACAACGTCGAGCACCTTCGTGCCCTCCGGCAACGTCGGCATCAGCCGCACGAACAGCCCGGGAGCGCACGAAAGCAGCAATCCCGTGGCCTCATCCGTGGCCGTGGAGAGGCGTGTCTCCCGGATCGAATGAACCGTGAGTGAAACAGGTTCCCGGTGCGAGGGCGCCGCCGGCCCGACCAGCGCGGCCGACGCCGCGCACGCAAAGAGCATCGTGTTCATGCCGCGAGTGTACCACCCGCCTCAACGGTCACGCACCAGCAGCACCTGACACGCCCACGCCAGCCCGGCGCCGAACCCCACGATGCACACCAGTTTCCCCGGCGCCAGGGGGGAGGCCCGGTCGGCCCGACCCAGCGCGATCGGGATCGACGCCGCCGCCGTGTTCCCCGTCTCGCGGATGTCGCTCAGCAGCCGCTCCGGCGGAACGTCCAACTGCCGGCCCACCGCCTCGATGATCCGCGCGTTGGCCTGGTGCGGGATGACGAGATCGAAGTCGCCCGGCCTCACGCCGATCGCCGAGGCGGCCTTGCGGATGCAGTCCGACATGCGCAGCACCGCCGCCTTGAAGACCTCCCGCCCGTGCAACTCCAGCGTGTGCCCCGCCGTCGCCACCGAATCCAGACTCGCGGGGGTCCGGCTTCCCCCGGCCCGCACGCGGATCATCCCCGTCCCGCTCCCATCCGACCCGATCGACGAGTAAATCACGTCAAACCGGCCCGTCGGCGCGACGACCGCCGCCCCCGCCCCGTCGCCGAACAGGATGCACGACTGCCGATCCGCGTAGTTCGTGATCCGCGTCAGCGTGTCCGCCCCGACCACCAGCACCGTCCGGTGCAGACCGCTCTTCACGCTCGCCGCCGCCATCTGCAGCGCGAACCCAAACCCCGAGCACCCCGCCGCGATGTCCATCGCCGGCACCCCGCCGCATCCCAGCCGTGCCTGCAAGTAGCACGCCGTCGAGGGCACCGGCGTGTCCGGCGTCGAGGTTGCCAGCAGGATGAGGTCCAGGTCCTCCGCCGTGACGCCCGCGTCCGCCATCGCCTCCAGCGCCGCGCGATGGGCCATGTCGCTGGTCGCCTCTTCCGGGGCCGCGCACCGCCGACCGCTGATCCCCGTCCGCTCCATGATCCACTGGTCGCTCGTGTCCACCGTCTGCGCCAGCTCGTCGTTGGTTATGATGCGGTCCGGAAGGTAATGCCCCAGCCCCGCAATCGCACACAACGCGGCGGGGAGTGGACGGGATGCGACGATCGCGCTCTGGGATGTCGTCGAAGTCGTGATGAGCGAGGTCAAGGTCGGCTCCTGGTCCCGCTCGCCGTCGCGGGCCGCGGAAATTCTATCTCGAACGTCCTGTCTCTATCGGGATCGTATGCGCCGGAGAATCATAAGTTCTGTCGCACGTGCATGTTCGTGACAACTAGGTTCGACTCGCGGTATACGTGATTCCACGGGCCGCGTGCTCCGCGAGCACGCCTTCGACCAGCCCGGCGTGCTCCGCCAGCCGCTCCGGCGGATTCACTCCCGGGTGTCGATAGTTCCCCGCGTGGATCAGCCCCGCGACGATCGCGCACGGGAACCCCGTTGTCCGCGACATGCTCGACGCACGTGTCGGCGCATGGTAGAAGTCGAGCAGGTCCCATTGCAATGTCGCGGCCTTCCCGCCTCGCGCCCCGCGCGCCACGATCCGCATCACCGTCAGGTCCTCCTCGCCCGGTCCATACGTCCACTTCGGGAACAGCAACGCACTCGTCACGTCCAGCGGCCGAACCTCCACGCCGCCCACCCGGATCGCCTCCTTCGAGAACAGCCCCGTCTCCCGCATCGCCCGCATCAACTCAATATGCCCGGGGTACCGCCACGTCTTCTCCTTCATGAACGGCACCGGCAACGAGGCGCACAGGCTGCGAAGCCCGTCCGTGTTGAACGCCTCGAGCGTCCCCACCCCGGGAATGTCCATCAGTTCCGGTTCGGAGAGGGCCGGTCGCACGACCACCTTCCCATGCTCCACCAGCCGCGCCGGCCTCGTGTACTCCTCCAGCACGTCCGCCGGCGCAAACGCCGCCTTGTAGTCGTACGGCCAGGTCCGCACGCGCGGCAGCCCGCCCACGTAGATCTCGATCACGTCGCACCGATCCAGCGTCCGTGCCCCATGCGCCGCCAGCAGGTGGCTCATCCCCGGCGCCACCCCCATGTCCGTCACCACCGTCACCCCGCGCGCCTTCGCCAGCGCGTCGAGTTCCGTAAAATCCTCTTCCATGAACGAAATGTCCACGTAGGGCTTCCCGGCCTCGATCACCGCCCGCAGCGCGCCGAACCCAAGCCGGCTCGACAGCGCGCCGCACACGATGTCCGCCGGCTCGACCACGCGTCGGATCGATGCCGCATCCGACAAGTCCGCCCGGACGGTCTTCACCGCCGCACGCCCCGCCGCCGATGCCAGGTTCGCTTCGCTCCGGTCCGCCACCGTCGTGTCGAACCCCTGCCGCGCGAGGTCCGCCGCGATCACCGACCCCACCATCCCCGCGCCCAGGACAACCGCCTTCGCCATGTGTGGCCCCTCGTCCGTGCCCGCGTGGGGCGCGATCATTCCCACTCGATCGTCGCCGGCGGCTTGCTCGAAATGTCGTACACCACCCGGTTCACCCCGCGCACCTCGTTGATGATCCGCCCGCTCACCCGCGCCAGCACGTCGTACGGCAGGCGCGACCAGTCCGCCGACATGAAGTCCTCCGTCTCTACCGCCCGCACCGCGATCGTCCCCTCGTACGTCCGCCCGTCGCCCATCACCCCCACGCTCTGCACCGGCAGCAGCACCGCGAACACCTGGCTCGTCTTGCGGTACAGGTCCGCCGCGATGATCTCGTCCAGCAGAATCTGGTCGGCCTCACGCAGAATATCCAGTTTCGCGCGGGTGACTTCGCCCAGCACACGCACCGCCAGCCCCGGCCCGGGGAAGGGATGCCGCCAGACGAGCTGTTCGGGAAGCCCCAACACCTCGCCGAGTTTCCGCACCTCGTCCTTGAACAGTTCTCGCAGCGGCTCCACGAGCGTAAAACCGAGCTCCGCGGGGAGTCCCCCGACGTTGTGGTGCAGTTTGATCCCCGCCGCCTGTCCGCTGTGCCCATGCCCCGACTCGATCACGTCCGGGTACAGCGTCCCCTGCGCCAGGCATGTCGCCCCGGGGATCGCCTTCGCCTTGTGCTTGAACACCTCGATGAAGCGATGCCCGATCCGTCGCCGCTTCTCCTGCGGGTCCGTCACCCCCGCCAGGTCCGCCAGGAAGGCCGCCTCCGCGTCCACCACGTGCAGGTCGATCTTGAAGTGGTCGCGGAACGTCGTCTCCACCAGCGTGCGCTCGCCCTTGCGCAGCAGCCCCGTATCGACGAACACGCAGTGCAACTGCCGCCCGATGGCCTTGTGCAGCAGGGCCGCCGTCACCGCCGAATCCACGCCCCCCGACAACCCGCAGATGACATGGGCCTCGCCCACGCTCTGCTTCACCTGCCGCGACGCGACCTCGGCGAACTCGCTCATCCGCCATGTCCCCTCGCACAGGCAGATGTCGTACAGGAAGTTCCGAATGATGTCCGACCCGTGCGGCGTGTGCGTCACCTCGGGGTGAAACTGCACGCCGTACAGCCGACGCGACGGGTCGGCCGACCGTACCGCCGCGATCGGGCACGTCGGCGTCGAGGCGATCGGCACGAATAATCCGTCAGCCTTCGTCACCTGGTCCCCGTGCGACATCCACACGATCGTCCGGTCCGGCACCCCACGCAGCAAGGGGTCCGTCCCCGTGATGTGCAACCCGGCGCGGCCGAACTCCCGGTGAGACCCGGGAGTCACCGTGCCCCCCAGCAGGTGGGCCGCCAGTTGCAGCCCGTAGCAGATCCCCAACACCGGCACCCCGAGGTCGAAGATCCCCCGGTCGCACGTCGGCGCCCCGGTCTCGTACACGCTCATCGGCCCGCCCGACAGAATGATCCCCTTCGCCCCCATCGCGCGCAACGCCGCCGGCGTGATGTCCGGCCTCACCAGCAGCGAAAAAACCCCGGCATCGCGGACGCGGCGGGCGATCAACTGCGCGGTCTGCCCGCCAAAATCGAGGATCGGGACCACTTCTCGGGCGGTGGTGGTGGGGGCGGCCATGGTTCGGTTCCGGCGTGAGGGGCCGTGCACAATCAATGGGGAATGGGAAGCATAGTTCCACCCGCCTGTCGGTTCTTGCCGTTCAACCCCGCCCCGCGCCGAGGCGACCTCCCGCGCCCAGCCGCTAGACTCCCGGCGTGAGATGCCTCGCCGTGATCTTTGCCGGGTTCTTCGTGGGCGCCTGCGGTCCGACCATCGTCCCCGACTTCAACTCCCCGGAGCCCGCCGCACGAAACGCCGCCATCGTCCAGGCCGTTGACAACCGTGATGCCTCGAAGATCCCCGACCTCGTCCGCATGCTCGACAGCGATGACCCCGCCACACGCCTGCTTGCCATCCAGGCGCTCGAACGATTGACCGGCCAGCGCTACGGGTACGATCCCGCCGCGAGCGCGACCGAACGCGAACCAGCCATCGCCAAGTGGGTGGCGTATGTCAACCAAGGCCGCCCAGAGGACCCGAATCGTCCATGACCACGCACGCCGCCGAGGTCAGACTCGAACTCGTCAGCCATCCGCGTTATCTCGGCGCGGTCCGGGACTTCATCGCCGCCGCCACCCGGGCCCTCGGCTTCGCCGACAACCAGGCCTCCCAGATCGCCCTCGCCGTCGATGAGGCCGTCGCGAACGTCATGCGACACGGCTACGCCGGCCGTTGCGATGGACGCATCTGGCTCGCGGTCATCCCCGTCTCCGACACCGCGAAGGGACCCGGCGTGCGCATCGTCATCGAGGACGAGGCGCGTCAGGTGGAGCCCGCCGCCATCAGGGGCCGCGACCTCGCCGACATCCGACCCGGCGGCCTGGGTGTTCACATCATCCGCGAAGTCACCGACTCCGCCGTCTACGAAAAACGTGCCGGCGCGGGCATGCGGCTGACGATTGAAAAGTACCTTTCCTCCCCCGCCAAGGCGTGCGACGCCTGCGGCTGTTCCGACCCCGGCACCACTTCCTCGGCACAACCTCATGGCTGACCCTTCCCCGCTCCAAGTCTCCACCCGTGTCCACGCCTCCGGCGCCGCCATCGTCTCCGCCGCCGGTGAGATCGGGTACCACGAGGCCCCAGCGCTCCGCAACGCCATCCGCGAGGCCTACGACCGGCGCCCCAAGACGATCGTCGTCGACCTGTCCGCCGTGGCCTACATGGCCACCCCCGGGCTGGCCACCCTTGTTGAAGCCCTCCAGATCTCCAAGAAGAACTCGGTTCCTCTCGTGCTCGCCGGCATGTCCGACCGCGTCCGCGCCGTCTTCGAGATCGCACGCCTCCACACCGTCTTCACCATCGTCGCCTCGGTTGACCACGCCCTCCCCGGATAACCCGCGATGCCGCACGACGGAACACATCCTCCATCGGCGGCGACAACCGTGGCGCGTGCTGCCGCCGCGCCCGTCGAGTTTCTCGGCCGTCGGGCCCTCGCCGCGGTCACGCAGATCGGCGCCGCCACGCTCCTCTTCGCGACCACGCTCCGGTGGGTCTGGCGTGGCCTCACCGCCCCGCGCGTCCGCCTCGGCCGCCCCGCCATCATCACCCAACTCGTCCGCATCGGGGCTCGCTCCGTCTTCATCGTCTCCCTCGTCTCCGCCTGCGTCGGCCTCATCCTCGCCTTTCAACTCGCGCCTCCCCTCGATCAGTTCGGGCAGAAGGAACTCGTCGCCAACATCATCGTCATCGCCGTGCTCCGCGAACTGGGACCGCTCATCGCCGCCATCGTCCTCACCGGCTTCGCCGGCGCCTCCATCGCCGCCGAGATCGGCACCATGGTCGTCAACGAGGAAGTGGAAGCCCTCGAGGCCCACGCCCTCGACCCCGTCCGCTTTCTCGTCGTCCCGCGCGTCGTCGCCTCGATCGTCAGCATGACCGTGCTCGCCGTGATCTCCGACGTGGTCGCCGTCCTCGCGGCCCTGGGCATCGCCATGGTCGCCCTCGAAATCCCCTACGCCACCTTCGTCTCCAACATGCTCGACCAGGCCAAGCCCGTCGACTTCACCACCGGCCTCTTCAAGGGCACCGTCTTCGGCATGCTCATCGGGCTCATCGCCTGCGTCAACGGGCTGCGCGTCTCCGGCGGCGCCGCCGGCGTCGGCCGCGCCACCACCGGCACCGTCGTCCAGTGCGTCGTCGCCATCGTCATCGCCGACCTCGCCTTCACCGCCGTCTTCTACGCGCTGAAACTCGTGTGAGCGCGACCTACCATCCGCCCTCCGATGCCCACGTCACGCTCGACAAGCCGGCCACGCCGCTCGCCCGCGGTGGCGATCGTGGTCAGCCGCTACAACGCCTCGATCACCACCCGCCTGCTCGCCGGCGCCGTCGAGGTCCTCCGCGCCAGCCCCGCCGGCATGCGTGAACGGTTCGTGGTCATCGACGCCCCCGGGGCCTTCGAACTCCCCGTCCTCGCCCACGTCGCCGCCGCCTCAGGACGCTTCGACGGCGTCCTCGCGCTCGGCTGCATCATCAAGGGACAGACCATCCACGACCGCGTCATCGCCGACGCGATCGCGCACGGCCTGATCCAGGTCTCCCTCGCCCACGCCGTCCCCTGCGCCTTCGGCGTGCTCACCGTCAATACCCCCGCCCAGGCCGCCGCCCGTGCGGGCGGCCGCCTCGGCAACAAGGGCGCCGAGGCGATGGAAGCCCTCCTCATGACCATCGCGGCCGCGCAGGCGATTCGCTCGTCGACGGACCGCGTGCCCGCGTGGCTCGCCTCGTATGTTCGGCGCGATAAGGCCGCGTCCGCAAGAAGGACGACGTCATGACCGCCCTCGACGCCGTCCATCTCGCCGCCTTCGACGCGATCCTCCAACTCCCCGGGGCCGAGCACCCCAGCGCACCCGGCTCGATCGACTCGCTCGCGCCCCACGACCGCGAACGCGCCCTCAACATCGCCGTTCGACGCCTTGCCTTCCAACTCCTCTACGAAGTCGACGCCGCCGCTACGCCGATCGACGCCATCGCCGACCGCCTCGCCGGCGTCGAAGGCCTCGGCCCGATGGCCCGCGACCGCGTCGCGGCCTTGGTCCGGGGGGCCTACGAGTCCCGCCTCACCGCCGACGAGGAGTTCCAGAGCCTCGCCCCCGAGTGGCCCACCCACCGCCAGGCCGCCGTCGACCGCGCCATTCTGCGCCTCGCGCACCACGAACTCACCACCGGCCTGACCCCGGGCAAGGTCGTGATCCACGAGGCCGTCGAACTCGCGAAGCACTTCAGCACCGAGAAATCACCCGCTTTCATCAACGCCCTGCTCGACAAGGTCCTCCGCCGCGTTCACCCCGGGGGCGAACCGTAACCGTGGCCCTCTTCCGCGTCATCCTCGGTTCCCTCCGCAAGGGCCTCGAAAAAACCCGCGACGCCCTCGTGACCGGCGCGCTCGGGCTCAAAAACCTCCTCACCGGCCGCCGCCTCGACGACGCCCTCATCGACGAACTCCAGGCCAGGCTCCTCCAGGCCGACGTCGGCCCCGCCACGACCACCCGCCTCGTGGACGCCATCCGCCGCGACTTCAAGGCCGGCAAAATCGACTCCGGCGATCAGGTTCTGGCCTACCTCAAGGAAGAACTCAAGCGCCTGTGGCCCCCCGCCGACCGCGCCCTCCGCCTCGCGCCCTCCCCGCCCGCCGTCATCGTCATGACCGGCGTCAACGGCGTCGGCAAAACCACCTCCATCGCCAAACTCGCCCGCCTCCTCCAGCGCGAGGGCAAGTCCGTCATGCTCGGCGCCTGCGACACCTTCCGCGCCGGCGCCGTCGCCCAACTCCAGACCTGGGCCGACCGTCTCGGCGTCGAGGTCGTCAAGGGGCAGCAAGGGGGCGACCCCGCCGCCGTCGCCTTCGACGCCTGCGCCGCCGCCAAGGCCCGCGGCGTCGACGCCCTCATTCTCGACACCGCCGGCCGCCTCCAGACCCAGGACCCCCTGATGCGCCAACTCTCCAAGATCGTCGGCGTCGTCGGCAAGCAGGTCCCCGGCGGGCCCCACGAAGTCCTCCTCGTCCTCGACGCCACCAGCGGACAGAACGCCCTCCGCCAGGCCGAAGAGTTCTCCAAGGCCGCCGGCGTCTCCGGCATCTTCCTCTCCAAACTCGACGGCACCGCCAAGGGCGGCATCGTCGTCGCCATCCGCGAGGCCACCAGCATCCCCGTCAAGTTCATCGGCACGGGCGAAACCCCCGACGATGTCGAGCCCTTCGACCCCGCCGCCTTCGTCGACGCGATCTTCGCCGAGTGATTCCTCCACGCCCGACCGAATAACCCGACCCGTGTATCATCGATCACACCGCATGACCACCGCTCTGCACTCGCCCACCGCGCCGGACGTTGCCTCAGCCCGCGACATCTACGCGCGCCTCGCCCTCCCGTACATCCCGCGCCTGCTGCAACTCATCGACCGCAACCCCTTCAGCCGAACCTACGGCTGCTTTGACCGCGCCTACTGGCACTACCGCACGATGGACTTTCCCTGCGGCATGGCCCAGGAGTTCGTCCTCCCCCTCGCCCTCGTCGTCACGCGGGCGTACCCCGGCAACCCCTACCTCGGCGTCGCCCGCGTCCGCGAACTCGCCGAGGCCGCCGTCCGCTTCCTCGTCCCCGCCTCGCACTCCGACGGCACCACCGACGACTACTTCCCCTTCGAACGCGCCATGGGCGCCCTCGTCTTCAGCCTCTACGCCGGCGCCGAGTCCTACCGCCTCCTCGGCATGAACGACCCGCGCGTGGTGGACCTCCTGGCCAAACGGGTCGCTCACCTCGCCCACGAGAACGAGACCGGGCAACTCTCCAATCACCAGGCCTTCGCCGCCCTCGCCGCCTACACTGTCTTCCAGATCACCGGCGACGACCGCCACCGCCGCGTCGCCGAAGACCGCGTCGCCCTCACCCTCTCGTGGCAGCACGCCGAGGGCTGGTTCCAGGAGTACGAGGGCGCCGACCCGGGCTACCACACCTGCACCATCGACTTCCTCGCCAAGTACATGCAGAAGGCCGGCGCGACCTCGCTCCGGGCCCCCCTCGTCAAGGCCGCCGACTTCGCCGCCAACTTCATGCACCCCGACGGCTCCTACGGCGGGGAGTACGGCAGCCGGAACACCTTCCACTTCTACCCCCACGGCTTCGAACTCCTCGCGCCGCACGCGCCCAGCGCCATGTTCATCGCCGAGTCCTTTCTCCGCGGCGCCCCCCGCGGCAAACGCTACATCAACGACGACGATCGCATGACCGCCCACTACGTCTACAACTTCCTCCAGGCCTACGACGACTTCGCCCCGCGAGGCCCGGCGCCCGCCAGGCCCGATCGCGCCCAAACCATCCTCTGGCTTCCCGGCGCCAAGATGGCCCTCCGCCGCGCCGATCCCGATTCGCCCGCCGAATACCACGCCGTCGCCAACCTGGCCAAGGGCGGCGCCCTCAAGGTCTTCGACGCGGACGGACCCATCGCCTCCGACACCGGCCTGACCGCCACGCTCGCCGACGGCCGCACGGTCGTCTCGCACCTCGTCCAGAACAGCGCGCCCATCGACGCCGACCCCGCCGCCGGCCGCTTCACCGTCCGCGCGGTCCTCTGCCGCCGGCGACACAACCTCCCCACGCCCTTCAAGAACATCGTCTTCCGCGCCCTCCTCCTCACCGTCGGCCGCTTCAACGCCAACCTCACCCGCTCGATGCTCCAGAAAATCCTCATCACCGGCAAGCCCACCACCCCCTTCCGCTTCGAGCGCACCGTCGAGTTCATGCCCGACCGCGTCATCGTCATCGACCGCATCGACGCGAGCGCCCCCATCACCCGTCTCGCCGTCGGTGCCGACGGCACCTCCATCTACGTCGCCAACAGCAACGTCTACCAGGAGTCCGTTCTCTGCCCCTGGCAGTTCGCCGATTGGAACGCCCTCCCCGTCGAGGGCGCCTTCAAGGTCTGGCGACGCGAGTACTTCCGTGGCTCGGGCCACGCGCCCGGCGGGGGCCTGGGCGCATGACCACCGCGCCCCCCAAGCCCGGCCTCTCCGTCGTCATCCCCTGCCACGACGAAGAAGGCGCCATCGCCGAAACCATCGCCGCGGTCCGCGTCGAGGTGGAGCGGCTCCACACGCCCTTCGAGATCCTCATCGTCAACGACGGCAGCACCGACCGCTCCCCCGCCATCCTCGACCAACTCGCCGCCGCTTCCCCCGCCCTCCGCGTTCTCCACAACGGCGAGAACCGCGGCTACGGCTACTCCCTCAAGCGCGGCATCGCCGACGCCGCCTTCGACACCATCCTCATCACCGACGCCGACGGAACCTACCCCCACGACCGCATCCCCGATCTCCTCGCCGCCCTCCGCAACGCCGACATGGCCGTCGGCGCACGCATCGGACAGAACGTCAACATCCCCCTCGCCCGCCGCCCCGCCAAGTGGGCCCTCCTCAAGTACGCCCGCTGGATGGCCCGCGCCGACATCAAGGACGTCAACTCCGGCATGCGCGCCATGCGCACCGCCAACGTCCGCCGATTCTGGTCCATGCTCCCCGACGGCTTCAGTTTCACCACCACCATCACCCTCGCCCACCACATCAACCGCCTCCCCGTCGTCTACCTCCCCATCGATTACCACAAACGCGTCGGGCAGAGCGGCATCCACCCCATCAAGGACACCATCAACTTCTTCATGCTCGTCCTCCGCACCACCATGTACTTCCGCCCCCTCCAGGTCTTCGGCGGCCTCGCCTTCCTCTTCATGGCCCTCGCCGTCGCCCAAGCCATCTTCACCAAGGCCGTCTTCAAGGACATCCACGACATCTCCACCATCGCCCTCTTCATGCTCGGCGTCCAGTTCCTCGGCTTCGCCCTCCTCGGCGACCTCATCAACTCCCGACGCGCCGATTGACCCCTCCCTCGGCCCGGCCTCGCATGGATACCACGCCCCCCGCCATGCCGCGCCCTTTCACGCTCCGACGGGCCTTGCTCGTCGTGCTCTTCGCCGCATTCGCCGTCCGCCTTCTCTTCGGCGCCTCCCTCCCCATCCTCCTCTCCAACGACAGCCTCGACTACGCCGCCACCGCCATCCGCATCGCCTCCGGCGAACCCGCCAACTTCTCTCCCGTCCGCACCCCGGGCTACCCCATCCTCCTTGCGATCGCGTTCCTCCTGCTGGGCACCAGCGGCGTCGCCGTCCTCCTTCTCCATCACCTCCTCGGCCTGGGCATCGCACTCCTCGCCACCTTCGCCGCCGCGCGCTTCGTCCGTCCTGCCTTCGCGTGCGTCATCGGCATCCTCGTCGCCTTCGACCCCTTCCTCCTGGGCTTCTCCCACCTCATGCTCTCCGAGGTCGCCGCCGCCTTCTTCGTCATGCTCGCCGTCGCCGCCGCCGTCTACGCCGACCGCTCCGCGTTCTGGGCGGTGATGATCGCGTCGATCGGCCTCGCCGCCGCATGCCTCGTCCGCCCCGCCATGCAGGTCGTCGTCCCCTTCGTCGTCCTCGGGATGGTCGGCATGTCCGGGTTGTCATTCAAGCAGCGCCTCCGCGTCGCCGCATTGGTCCTCCTCGGCTTTCTCGGTGTCTCAGGAACTTGGCTCGTCCACAACGCCAACCGCGGCGTCAAGGGCTTCGGCGAGGGCTTCGGCTGGGCGCTCTGGGTCTCCCTCGTCCAGCAGGACCTCTACGACCGCGACTACGTCGTGCCCGAACCGGTCCGCGAGGCCACCGCCAAACTCACCGCCGCCAAGGACGGCGGCAACTACGTCTGGACCTACCTCGCCGAACCCAGCGTCGCCGCCCAGCCCCGCGCCTTCTTCCGCGAGTGGGCCGTCGCCAGCATCCGCAAACAACCCGCCGCCTACGCCCAACGCGTCGGGTGGGCCTTCCTCTGGCAACTCAACTGCTTCCCCAAGGGCAGCCCCCAGTCCTGGGAACAGACCCGCATTTTTTTCAAACGCATCACCATGGACAACTCCAGCGGCGGTGGGGGGCCGCCGCGCCCTTCCAACTTCATGACCACCTCCGCGCCCGCGCAGGTTCTCCCGCTGGGGATGTCCGGGAAGGACGGCCTTGTCCGAAGCGCGTGGGCCTGGTGGTGCGATCATCACCCCACGGGCCTCCCGCAGGTCCCCCTCTGCCTTCTCGCCATCGCCGGCGGCATCGCGGCGATCCTCAAACGCCACTGGCTCATGGTCGGCCTGTACCTCGGCACCGGCGCCGTCGTCGCCGTGCACGCCGCGATGGTTTTCTTTCAGTCGCGATATTCGCTCCCCGCCTGGCTCGCCTGGTACCCCCTCGCCGCGTACCCGCTCTCACTCCTCGGCGCGTGGTGGCATGCGCGACCGAATCGAAACGAGCCGCGACCGTAACGGAGCGGAATCCGACACCCACACCCGCGCGAGAACCTTGCGGGTCTGGTGGCGATCCCATGGTGCCGGGATAGCCTCTACGCTCACCCACTCGGGCTCGTAGCTCAGCGGTAGAGCAGCGGACTCATAATCCGTCTGGTCGCAGGTTCGAATCCTGCCGGGCCCACTCAACGACAACGCCCCGGCCTCTCGACCGGGGCGCTGTTTCGTGCTTGTTGTGCACACCCCCCTACCGGATCAGCAGCATCTCGCGGTACGACGGGATCGGCCACAGGTCCCGCGGTAGGCGCGTCTCGAGTTCATCCACCGCCGCCCGCAACGCCGCCATCGCGGGCCTCACTTCGTCACGCACCTGCGTCGCGTGCTTGTGGATTTCCTCGGGGTGCTTGGCCACCGCCGCGTCCAGCCGCTCCAGCGTCCCCCGCAGCGCCTTGACCGCGCCCAGATGGCCTTCCAGGTGCGCCCGGGCCGCGTCGGCGTCCAGCCCCGCCGCCTCCGTCGCCGCCACCACCTCCGCCAGTTCCGTCTGGTGCCGCAGCGCCGCCGGCAGGATCTGCGTCCGCGCCATGCTCGACGCCGTCTCCGCCTCGATCAGCACCTGCTTGATGTACTTCTCGATGAAGATGTGCTCGCGGCTCTCCAGCTCCACCTTGCTCAGCACCTTGAACTTCTTGAACATCGCGATGTTCTTCTTCGCCGTCATCGTGCACAGCGCCGACACCGACTCCCGATGGTTCGGCAGCCCGCGCTTCTTCGCCGTCGCCTGCCACTCCGCCGTGTACCCGTCCCCGTCGAAGAGCACCCGCTTGTGCTGCTTGATGATCCCCTGCAGCACCTTCCGCACCGCGATCTCGATCTTCTTCGTGTCCGTCGTCCCGCCGACCGCCCTCTCCAGCAGCGTCGCGACGTAGTCCAGGCTGTCCGCCACGATCGTGTTCAGCACCGTGCCGGGCCACGCCACCGCCGCCGACGAACCCACCGCCCGGAACTCGAACTTGTTCCCCGTGAACGCGAACGGGCTTGTCCGGTTCCGGTCCCCGCTGTGCCGCGGAATCTGCGGCAGCGTCCGTGCCCCCAGGTCCAGTTTCCCCCCCTTCAGCGTCTTCCGCGGATTTCCGCTTTCCAGCTGCTCGATGATGTCCGTCAGCATGTCCCCCAGGAACACCGACATGATCGCCGGCGGGGCCTCGTTCGCCCCCAGCCGATGGTCGTTCGCCGCGCTCGCCACGCTCGCCCGCAGAATGTCCGCGTGCACGTCCACCGCGCGGATCACCGCCACCAGGAACGTCAGGAACTGCATGTTCGTGTGCGTCTCGTCGCGCGGGTCCAGCAGGTTCGCCCCCGTGTTCGTCGACATCGACCAGTTTACGTGCTTCCCGCTCCCGTTGATCCCCTTGAACGGCTTCTCGTGCAGAATGCACTGCAGCCCGTGCCGCGGCGCCACCCGCTTCATCGCCTCCATCACCAGCATCTGGTGGTCGCTCGCGATGTTCGCCGTCTCGAACAGCGGCGCCAACTCGAACTGGCACGGCGCCACCTCGTTGTGCCGCGTCTTCACCGGCACCCCAAGACGCGTCAACTCCCGCTCCACCTCGCTCATGAACGCGATCACCCGCGACGGGATCGACCCGAAGTAATGATCCTCCATCTGCTGGCCCTTCGGCGGCTTGGCCCCGAAGAGCGTCCGGTCGCACGTCACCAGGTCCTCGCGTCGGAAGTAGTACTCCCGGTCGATCAGAAAATACTCCTGCTCGCACCCCAGCGTCGCCGTCACCGCCGTCACGCCGGTGTCCGCGCCGAATACCTTCAAAATGCGGATCGCCTGCTCCGACAACGCCTGCATCGACCGCAGCAGCGGCGTCTTCTTGTCCAGCGCCTCCCCGGTCCACGACACGAACGCCGTCGGAATGCACAGCGTCACCGTCCCGCCATTGCGGTTCAGGAAGACCGGGCTGGTGCAGTCCCACGCCGTATACCCGCGCGCCTCGAATGTCGCGCGGATGCCCCCCGAGGGGAAACTCGACGCATCCGGCTCACCCCGCACCAGCGCCGAGCCCGAGAACTCCGAGATCGCCGTCCCGTCCGGGTCCGGCGTCAGGAACGCGTCGTGCTTCTCCGCCGTCAGCCCCGTGAGCGGCTGGAACCAGTGCGTGTAGTGCGTCGCACCGTGCTCCATCGCCCATTCCTTCATCGCCGCCGCGATCACGTCCGCCGTCGCGGGGGTCATGGCGTCCCCGTGCTCGACCGTGCGCAGGAGCGCGCGGTACACGTCCTTCGGCAGCCGCTGCTGCATCACCCGGAACGTGAACACATCCTCGGCGAACGACTGATCGACGCGCGGGGCCGTGGGGCCGTTCATGAACATCTCCATTCGATGATGCGTTGTATGCCCGTTCTTCCCGTTCAGCAGCGTGCTCATGGCGCTCCCTTTTCGCCGAGTTCACGGTCCGCCGTGCGGCCAACGCCAACAACCCGCCCCGGCCCCCGGTGGCCGGTGCAATCGTTCCTGTGCGTATGGAATCTTCCCGCGCCGGCTCGACCTGACCTCAACGGGGTTGATTATTCGTCCACCACGCCGTCCCTGCCACTCCGCCTTGATCCAACCGACAGCCGATCTACCCCACCAACCCGCCGGCCAGCGACCCCACAAACCCCTCCGCCTCCGCGATCGGATCGCGACCCGCGGTCTTCGCTTCCGTCAGCCGCCTCACCAAGGCACTCCCCACGATCGCCGCGTCCGCGTGCCGAACCACCCCCCGCACCTGCTCCGGGGTCGAAACTCCGAATCCAACGGCCACCGGGAGCGGGGAAAACGTCCGCAGCCGGGACACCCGACCCGACACATCCGGTATGCCCGACCCATCCCCCGTGATTCCCGCACGCGCCAGCAGATACACAAACCCCGTGCTCGCCTTCGCCAACGCCTCCGCCCGCTCCACCGGCGTCGACGGCGCGATCAACATGCTCATCGTCAGCCCCGCCGCCGCCGCCGCCGCGCGAACCTCTCCCGACTCCTCCAGCGGCAGGTCCGGCACGATCAGCCCATCGAACCCCGCGTCCTTCGCCATCCCCACGAACCGCCCCGCCCCGCCCACCCCGTGCACGATCGAGTAACTCACCATCGCCACCAATCCAACCTTCAACCATTCCCTGATCGACCCCACCTCCTCGAACACCATCCTCGGCGTCACCCCCGCCCGCAGCGCCCCGTGCATCGCCTGCGCGATCACCGGCCCGTCCGCGATCGGGTCCGTGTACGGGAAACCGACCTCCACCACGCTCGCCCCCGCCCGCTCCAGCGCCGGCAGCAGCAGCGCCGTATCCCCGCGTCGCGGATGCCCCGCGCACACGAACGGCATCAGCGCCTTGCGCCCGTCCCGGCGGAGGTCCGCGAAGATATCGTCGATCCTTGACATGTTCAGTCTTCCCGGCCCTCGCGCAGCGCGTCCTTCCCACCAAGCCACTACCTCGTGATCACGTCCCCAACCTCTTCCAGCCCCTCCGTCAGCACCCGCGGCCCATCCTCCGTAATCAGCACGTCGTGCTCGTAATGCACGCTCAGCGACCCGTCCGCAATATACACCGGCCAGTCCGTCTGCCTCGGGTTGAACTCGAACGGCCTCTGCTCCGTCTTCCCCGTCGTCGCCCCGATCATCGGCTCCACCGCCACCAGGTTCCCCGGCTCCCACACGCAATCCGCCTCCGCCCACCCGTCCGGCGTCAGCGGCCGATGATTCAGCACGTGCGGCGGCAGGTGCAGCCCCCGCTTGCTCTTGTCGTCCACCTTCTTCCCGATCCCGTGCCCGCCCCAGTTCTCCACGCAATAGAACCCGTACTCCCGCTCCACCGTGTCCTGCACCGCCACCGCCCAGTCCAAATACGGCCGCCCCGGCCTCATCGCCGCTACCCCGCGCGCCAACGCCGTCTTCCCGCACGCCATCATCCGCCGAACCATCGCCGACGGCTCGCCGATCGAATACGTCCACCCCGCGTCGCCCACCCACGACGCGCCCCCCACGTTGTGCCACACGCCGATGTCGATCTTCAGCACGTCCCCCGACTTGATCGCCCCGCGGTAATACGCCGCGGTGCCGTGCACCACGCAATCGTTCAGACTCAGGCACGCGTGGCTCGGGAACGGCGGGTGCCCGCGGATCACGTACCCCTTGAAGCACGACTTCACCCGCAGGCCGTCCAGCGTCCGCCCCACGAACGCGTCGATCTCCGCCAGCGTCTGCCCCGCGCGCAAGAACGCCGACAGGCAGCGGTGAACCTCCACCACCTTCTGCGCCGCCGCGTGCGCCGCGTCGGCCTCCGCCTTGGTCAGCCTCGGGACTTTCGACATGCGGGCGGATGGTAGCGGTTGAACGTCAGACTCGACGTGTTACGCGCATGATTCGCGAAGGATCTCCCCGGCACTCATCACCATCGCGACCGCGTCCGCGCCAAGATCGTGCCACAACCGCCGCTCGTCCGCGTGCGTCAGCAGCACCAGGTCCGCCCTCGCCCCCGCCGCGATGAATCCCCGATCCATGAACCCCAGCACCGCCGCCGCATTCGCCGTCGTCGCCGTAATCGCCTCCGCCGGCGTCAGCCCGCACCGCCGCACGGCCAAGGCACCCGCGAGGGGCATCGAATGGCTCGGCGCCGACCCGGGGTTGAAGTTCGTCGCTACCGCCCCCGCCCCGCCCGCATCGATCAGCGGCCGCAGGTTCGCGTACCGATTGTCCAGGTGCAGCCCACAAATCGGCAACGCCACCCCGATCACCCCCGACCCGGCCAGGCTTGCCAGCGTGTCCGGCGACGAGGCCTCCAGATGATCCACGCTTACCGCCCCGAGTTCCGCCGCCAACGCCACCCCGCCCATACTCGTGAACTGGTCCGCGTGCAGCCGAACAGGATGCCCCAGCCCCCGCGCCGCCGACAGCAACTTCCGCGTGTCCGCCAGGCTCCACGCCCCAGCCTCCAGGAACGCGTCCACCGCGATGCCCGGAAACTCCGCGTGGATCGCCGGCAGCGTCTCGTGAATCGTCCGTCGTACATACTCCGACGGTGACACCGCCGGGTCCATCGCGTGTCCCAGGAGCGCCGTCAGCCGCACCGTCCCCGCCCATTCCGCCGCGGCCGCGGCGCTCGCGCGCAGCATCTTCAACTCATCCGCCGCCGTCAGTCCGTACCCGCTCTTGATCTCCACGGCCGTCGTGCCGCCCGCCAGCATCGACGCCAGCCGTTCCGCCACGAACTCGCGCAGCGTCCCCTCGCTCGCCCCGCGCACCGCCCGCACCGTCGCCATGATCCCGCCGCCCGACGCCAGGATCTCCTGGTACGTCGCCCCGCGCAGCCGTCGCTCCCATTCCTCCAGCCGATCCCCCGCGAAGCACGCGTGCGTGTGGCAATCCACGAACCCCGGCATCAACACCCGCCCGCGCGCCTCGATTACCCGCGCCACGCCCGCCGACGCCGCCCCGGGCTCGTGCGATCGAACCCGCGCAATCACCCCGCCCTCGATCCACACGTCCGCCCGAGGCATCACCTCCAACTCGCCCATCGCCTTCCCGCGCTGCGGCCCGGGCCCGTTCGGCGTCACCACCCGACAATCGCGGATCAGCACGCTCACGACACGCCCCTCGACGCAATGCCCCGCAGCATCGCCAGAAACACGTGCGCCGCCGCCCGCGACGTCCGCCCGCCTTCATCGTGCGTTGGGTTCAACTCCATCAGGTCCATGCACCGCGTCTGCCCGTCCGCCGCCAGCGCCTGAACCGCCCCCGCCAATCGCCCCACGCTCCACCCGTTCGGGTTCATCGCGCTCACCCCGGGCGCGTGCGACGCGTCCAGCACGTCCAGGTCCACGCTCACGAACCGCGGCCCCATCGCCGGCGTCGTCCCAGCCTCCGCGCCGTCCACGCCCCCGTGCGTCAAAAACCACCGCGCATGATCCCGCGTGTTCGCGTACGGGTCCATCCCGTGAATCGCCAGGTGCTTCACCCCATGATCCTCGATCAGCCGCCGGAACGCCATCCCGCTCCCCGCCGTCTCGCGCACGTCCAGGTGCGCATCGAAGTACACGCCGGAGTCGACCGTCACCGTCCTGGCTTTCCAGTGCTCGATCACCCCGCGCACGAACGGCAGCGTCAGGTCGTGCCCGCCGCCCACCGCGATCGGAAACAGCCCCAGCCCAAGCACCGCCTTCGTCGCCGCCGTCACCCGCGCGTGCGTCTCCAAGAGCGACGCCTCGCCCTCCCCCGCCACGGGCACCACGTCTCCCGCGTCGTACACCTCAGGCCACGTCCACCCGAACGGCTCCGCCACGCCGTACCGCGCCAGCGCCGCCCGGAACGCCGTCGGGCCGCCCGCCGCACCCACGCGTCCCCCGTTCAGCCGTACGCCCAGGTCGTCGGGCAGGCCCAGCAGCGCCACCGTGCACCCCGAGGCCGAATCGTGCCGTATCCGCCCCGCCAGCCGGGTTGGCGGAATCCCGGTCGGCCACGTCCCCGATTTCGTGTGCGGTATGTCCGGTTTCCCGTCGGTCACGCTTGCATCGTACCGCCAACCATGGCACAATACCGCCATGCTGCGGCCGTTCCTCCAGGCTCACTGGTCGCACCTGTGTGTTATTTCGTACGCGGTGCCGCCCGACCTCCTCACCCCGCACCTCCCCCGCGGGCTTCGTCTCGATACGCGCGACGGCCACGCCTTCGTCTCCCTCGTCGCCTTCGACTTCGAGAACACCCGTGTCAAGGGCATCGCCTGGCCCTTCTACCGCGACTTCCCCGAAGTCAACCTCCGCTTCTACGTCACCAACGCCGCCGGCGAGCGCGGCGTCTGCTTCATCCGCGAGTTCGTCCCCAAGCGCCTCGTCTCCTGGATCGCACGCAAGGTCTACAACGAACCCTACGAACGTATCGAAATGAAAAGCGACGTGCACCGCAAGGGCGACGGCCTCGAAGTCGTCCACCGCTTCAAGCACCATGAACGCTGGCAGGAAATCGCCCTCGCCACAACCAAGGAAGCCCCCCTCCTCCCCCCCGACGACAGCCTCGAATCCTTCCTCATCGACCAGCAGTGGGGGTTCGGCCGCGACCCCATCGGCCGCCCGCTCCGCTACCGCGTCGTCCACCCGCGTTGGCTCCTCTACCACGTCGAATGGGCCGAGGTCAAGGTCAACTGGGGCAAGACCTACGGCCCGCAATGGAAGTTCCTCGACCACGAAAAGCCCGTCTCCAAGATCCTCGCCGAAGGCTCCGAAGTCTCCGTCTTCCCCGCCTCCGCCGCGTGATCGCCCCCACGCGTTCCTCGCGCCGCACCCTTCCCTCCACGCCATCCGCGCACGCCGCCCGCGCCTTCCACCGTGTCCTCGCTCGCCAACGCACTCGCCGGCGCGCACGTTTCGCTCACTTCGCGACTTGCCTCTTGCCTTCCGCCACGCCCCTTGTACCGTCGCGGCATGGCCGTCGTTCCATCCATGCCTGATCCTCCCCCACAGGGGGAGGTGCCGCGGTCCTCCGCGGCGGAGGGGGATGCAGCGCCGTTCGACCGGGCCGCGCACGATCGACAGGTGCCGCAGTCCTCCGCGGCGGAGGGGGATGCAGCGCCGTTCGACCGGGCCGCGCACGATCGACAGGTGCCGCGGCCTGCCGCGGCGGAGGGGGAGTCCACGCCAACCCCCACGCCCTCGACCGGTTCCCGCGCCAGCACGCCCGCTCCGACATTCCCTCCCTTCACCCCCGACCCCGCCACCGCCGACGCCATCCTCCGCGACCTCGGCGACCCCGACCTCTCCTTCCGCGCCGTCGCCGAACTCCGCGGCACCTCCCTCGAAGCCCTCGCCGCCTGGTTCGCACGCCCCGACATCGCCCAGCGCGCCGCCCAGATCGAGTCCGCCATCGCGCGCCGCGCACGCTTCGTCGCCATCGCCAGCCTCACAACCGCCGCCAAGGCCATGCAGACCATCCTCGCCGACTTCCTCGACGGCGTCCATCTCCGCGTTGACGACCCCGACGCCCACCCCGGCCTTCCCGCGCCCAGAAACACCGAACTCCTGCGCCGCCAGGCCGAAACCGCCCGAAAGGCCGCCGCCATTCTCCTCCGGATCGCCAGGTTCGACTCGACCCTCTCGCGTCAGGCCGCCGTGCCGTCCGCGATTCCTTCCTCCCCTTCGCGCCACGAACCGCCCGACGTGTCACCGAGCCCCGCCGCCGACTCGCCCAGGGAGCACGCCGGCCCGTCCGCCAACGTCCGGTACTCGGCCGTGACATCGTCCCCGTCGCCGTCGCCCGCATCGATGCCGTGTGATGTCTCCCCGCCCCTCACCCCGAACCTTGCCGCGTACCCCGGGCCTGTGAGCCTCGCACCTCACGCGTCCCGCGACCCCGATCCGCCATCCCGGGCCGTCGGGCCGCCACCCCGTGCCCAGCCTACCGCTTCAGCCGCTCAAGCCCTTCCCGCGCCCCGGCGTGACTCGGGTTGAGCGCCAGCGCCCGCTCATAACACGCCCGCGCACTCCCCACATCCCCGCGCTGCGCCAGCACCCCGCCCAGCATCGCCCACACCCCCGCCTGCGCGGGCGTGTCCCCATCCATCGCCAGCGACGCCCGCAACGCCCGCTCGGCCCGTCCCGCATCCTTCAGCCCAAGATAAATCGTCGCCAGCTTGTTCCACTCGTTCACGGTCGGCAACTCACGCTGCGCCAACTCATACTCCGCCGCCGCCTCCGCCGCCCGCCCGGTCTGAAAGCGAATGTCCCCCAGCGCCACGCGAAGATCGCGGCTCGTCACACCCGTCGGCGACATCGCCAACGCCTCCATCAGCGCTCCCTCCGCCTCACGCGCCCTCCCCGCCGTCATCGCCGCCCGCGCCGCCTCCCGATACGCCGTCAACCGCAACTCGCCGTCCAGCCCCTCCAGCAGCCGCGACGCCTCCGACGCGCGACCCTCCACGTACACCACCGGCGCCAGCAGCACACGCAACCGCTCGTTCCCCGGCTCGACCGCCAACCCCGCCTCCATCGCCGCCCGCGCCTCCGCATGGCGCCCCAGGTCCACCAGCACCTGCGCCCACCCCTCCGCCCGCCACGCGCGCGGCCTCGCGCCAATCAGCCGCTTCCATCCTTCGATCGGATCCTCCATCACTCGACCCGCCCCGCCGATCGCCGCCTCCACGCGCCCCGACGCACGCTCGATCACTCCCGCCTGCGCCGCCGTCCGCCGAAAGAACACCACGCTCCGATGATCCACGAACACCAGCGCCCACTCCAACGACCCGGCCAGGTGCGCCACCAGCGGCGAGAACCCCAGCGTCGGCAGCATCGCCGCCGTCACGCCCTGTTCCGCCGACCACGCGTCCCAGTTCGCCGGCGACATCGACGCCGCGATGGTCAGCAACGCCGGCCCGTAGGCGTCGGTCCGCCCGTCGATGAACACCGGCACCCCCCGCGCCGCCCAGATCAGGTACGCCCCGTCTCGCACCACGTTGAACAGCCGTCCCGTCGGCGGATGTTCGCGCAGGAACCCCGCCCCGCCCTCGGGCACGATGCCCCGTACCACGCCCAGCCCGCGCTCGCGCGGCTGGTTCAGTTTCGCCCCCACGCGGTCCGCCGCGATGAACCACGCCGCCAGCACGCACCACGCCGCCACCGCACCATGCGCCACCCACGCGCGGCGGGCGCCGACCTCCCCAGACCCGCGCGGCGCGGTGTGGATCGTCCGCAACGCCGCCCACACCGCGCACAACGCCAGCAGCGGCGTGTTCCGCTGCAACTGGGCGAAGAGGATGAGGCCCAGGAGGAGGATGCCGCCGGTGACCACATCAAGCCGCCGCCACGCGCGGGCGACGATGAAGGTGGAGGTGAGCGCGAGGATGACGCAGGCGAAGAGGTCCCATGTCCAGTCGGCGTGTGGGATGGCGAGCGGGCTGCGCATCTCCCCGATGATCTGGTTCGTCGCGTGCCCCGCCCGCGTCTCGCGGTACATCTGCACCGCGTACATCGCGCCGTCGTGGAAGTACGGGTTGATCCAGCAGGCCGCGGTGACGGCCACGCCGGTGATCGCAAGGCGAGTGTTGATCAGTGGCGAGGGCGGCCCGCCGCGCATGCGGTCGATCCGGCGCTGCACGGCGTCGCCCGCGAAGAAGCACCACGCGAGGATGGGCCCGAACAGAAAGAGCGTGTGCGTGTTGACCCAGAAGACCTGCGTGACGAAGAGCGCGAGGATGCATCGCCAGCCGCCGGTTTCTCGCAGGCGGGCGAGGAACGTGAGGAAGAGCGCGAAGGAGAGGTAGGTGGCGAGTTCGGGGCGCATCACCCAGCGGGCGAGGCCGGCGCAGAGACCGAGGGCGAGCAGGGCGATCACCATGGGGTGTCGCAGGTCACGGCGGAAGGGCCAGGCGAGGGCGAGCCACGCCGCGCTCACGAGCGCGGCTTGCAGCAGCGACGGCGCCCACTCGCCGACCCGGGCGAAGAGGAGATAGACGGCCGTGCAGTAGAGCCAACGCATCTCGCGAAGCGGATTTCCCGCGGCCGACCACGAGTACATCTCGCGCGTCGGGACCTTGCCGTGCTCGACGATCCATTCGCCGTTGCGGATCTGCCACCAGAAGTCGATGGACCAGACCTTCTGCACGCCGACGGCGAGCAGGAGCAGGAGCAGCCCAACAAGCGAGACATGCCACGCACGAACCGATCGCATGGGAACATCCTACCGCGCGCGCAGGACCATTCATCAGCCGACGCCGCTCATGCGGAGCACGGTCTTGAACGATTCGCCGAAGACGAAGTTGTGCGCGGGGAAATCCAGCCCGGCCATGTTGTGGTCGAGGTGCGAGAACATGAGGTCGATCTGGCCGATCGTGGTCGCCTCGCCCGGGCGGGTGGGGTCGAAGAGTTCAACCACGCCCGCGGTGGACGCGCCAAGGGCGTCCAGGTTCTGCAAGGTCGCGGTGTACCGGAGTGTCTGGCCGGGCACGGCGTCGGCGGAGAGTTCGGCTTTGGAGATCTTGGCGAGCGCGACCTTCTCGCGGAACCCCTCGGCGTGCCCGACGAGGATGCCCGCGGTCTGCGCCATGCCCTCGAGGATGAAGCACGCCGGCATGATCGGCGTCGCGGGCATCTCGCCCGAGGCAGGGAAGTGGTCGTGAAAGTACTCCTCGGCCAGCGAGAGGTTCTTGATCGCCACCAGACGCTGCCCGGGAACCAGTTCAACGATGCGGTCGATCCACAGCCAGCGCATGCGTCGGCTCCCCGCCTACTTGGCGGCCAGTTTCGCCTCGACGAACCGCACGAGCGTGCCGACCGTGAAGAGTTCCTGCACCTTCATCACCTGCGGGTCCTGCTCCCAGGCGCCCAGGGTCATGTGCGGCATGCGGGCTTTGAGCATCGCGATGCCCGCCGGCGTCACCTTGCCGTCCTGCACGTACTCGGGGTTGCTCGCGACGTTCTCGGGGAAGAGTTCGCCCTGGGGGATCTTGATCCCGAAGGCCTGCTCGAGTTTGAACACGATGTCGAGGAAATCGATGGACTCGGCCCCGAGGTCCTTGGTCAGGCTCGACTCGGGCTTGACCTCGTCCTCGTCGACGGCCAGCGCGTCGACCAGGATTGTTTGTACCTTCGTGAAGATCTCGTCGCGTGTCATGCGGGGCACCTCGCGTACGTGGAGTGAAGACGCCGACCGACGCCACGCCCCCACGACAGGGGCCAAGTTTAGCGTAGTGCGGCGGTCATGGAAGGACGGATGGGACGCAGGAAGAACTTGCCCGACACGGCGACAGGCGCCTCGGCCGGTGGGGCCTTGGGTTCGAGCAGCCGCGCCTCACCCTTGAACTCCAGCCGGCCGTCGTCGTGCGACTTGAGGAGGTTCACTTCGACGCGGAGGGTGGCGCCCGGCTTGACGAACCGGCCGTACTTGACGGCACGGACGCCGCCGAGCACCAGGCGAGGACGGCCCTCGCCTTCGGCCAGATGCCGCGCCGCCTGGACCATGGCCTCGAGCATGAGCACCCCGGGGAGGACGGGGAAGGTGGGGAAGTGGTCCTGGAGGTATTCCTCGGCGGCGGAGACGTTCTTGACCGTCACGATGCGGTCGGGCGTCTGTTCGAGGATGCGATCAACGAGTGAGAAGTGCACGGAGCGAGGATAGGGCCGCGCCACGGTGGTGGGGGGTCCCGTACCCTGCGTCCGTGGCGATCGTGCTCGATGAAGGGATGTGTGTGCGCGTGTGGGACTGGTCGGAGACGAGCCAGACGGTGTCGGTCTTCACGCGGGCGCACGGCGTGGTGCGGGCGGTGGCGAAGGGCGCGAAGCGCGATCACGCTCGGTTCTCGGGCGGGCTTGAAGTCCTCACGCGGGGGCAGGTCGGGGTAAGCCTGAAGGGAGGCGAGGCGCTGTCGATCCTGACGTCGTGGGACCTGGTCGAGACATTCCCGGCGGCGCGGACGAGCCTGCGGAGTTTTCACGCGGGGATGCTGATGCTCGACGTGGCGCACCGGGCGGTGCACGATCACGACCCGCACGGGGCGCTGTACGACGCGCTGGTCGCGGGGGCGCGGAGTCTGGGCGAGCCTCGGGCCGAGGCGGTCGGGCTGCTCCGGCTGGTGTGGGCGGCGGTGTCGGACACGGGGCATCGACCACAGGTTGTCGCCGATGCCGGAACGCAGGCGGCGTTGCCCGACGCCTCCACGTATGGGTTTGCACCGCGGCTGGGCGGGGTGGTGCGAGACGGGGGCGACGGCGGGGGCGGGCCGGTGTGGCGCGTGCGGGCCGAGACGGTGGCCCTGCTGCGGGCGCTGGCCGAGGGGCGGGGCGGGGTCGATCGTGCCGAAGCGGCGACGGTCGATCGAGCGACACGGCTGCTGCTGATGTACTACCGGGAGGTGTTCGCGGTCGACCCGCCGACGATCCGGCGATTCCTGGGCGAGTGAAGCGTCAGACCTTTGGGAGCAGGCGGCCGACGGTCACCATGGAGAGCGGCCAGGTGTCGGCGACGGCTCGGAGGTCGTCGAGGGTGACGGCGTTGATGCAGTCGAGTTCCTCGTCGAGGGACTGATATCGGCCGAGGGTGGTCCAGAGGCGGCCGAGGCGCTGCATGCGGTCGAGGGGACGTTCGCCGCTGAGCGTGGCGGCGGTGGCGACCTTGGCGCGCAGGCGTGCAAGGTCAGACTCCTGGAGCGAGTCGCGGAGCGTGGCCATTTCGCGTTGCATGACGTCCCAGACTTCGTCGAGGCGGTCGGGGTCGGCGGCGGCGAAGACGATGAACTCGCCGTAGCCGTCGTGGGGGTCGAAGGAGGCCTGGGCGCTCTCGGCGAGGCCCGGTTCGACGAGGGCCCAGTGGAAGCGGCTGTTGTCGCTGGAGCCGAGGATGGCGGCGAGGAGGGCGGCGGCGTAGCGGCGATCGTCACTCGCGCTCGGCGCCGGGGCCATCGCGATGAGGTAGCCGCGGTTGACGGAGTCCATACGCTGGGTGAACTCGCCGCCGACGGGCGGGGGGACGGCGGGGTCGCGCGAGACGCCGGTGGCGGCCCATCCGCCGCAGAGGGAATCGACCTGACGGCACGCGGCGTCGAAATCGACGCGGCCGGCGAGGGCGACGGCGGTGTTGTCGGCGGCGTAGCGGGCGTCGAAATAGGCGCGCATGCGATCGCGCGGCAGCGCGGTGATGGAGTCGGTGGTGCCCAGCACGCGGTGGGCGAGGGGGTGGGCGCCGAAGTGTTTTTCGACGGCGGCCTCGAAGAGGACGAAGGACGGGATGTCCTTGTACATGGCGATCTCTTCGAGGATGACGTTCTTCTCGGTGTCGAAGTCCTCCTGGCGCAGCGAAGGGCGCAGCATGCGTCCGAGGAGTTCGGTGGCGCGGGGGAGCGCCTCGGGGAGGGTGTGGGCGTAGAAACAGGTCATCTCGTTGGAGGTGAAGGCGTTGTTGCGGGCGCCGATCTCGTCGAAGGCGCGGTTGAGGTCCTCCGCCGACAACCCTTCGGCGCCCTTGAACATCATGTGTTCGAGAAAGTGGCTGACGCCCATATCCCGCGTGGATTCGTCGCGGGCGCCGGTCTTGACGAAGAACCCGACGGCGGCGGAGTGGGCCGAGGGCGAGGATTCGGCGATGATGGTGAGGCCGTTGGCGAGCGTGTGGTGGCGGAAGGTGTACGACATCGCGCGGAGTCTATTCCGCATGGATCAACGCCGCGCGCAACGACGCGCACACCGCCGCCGGGTCGGTGGAGCCGCACACGCACTGCGAGACCGCGACCCCGCGCGCGCCGGCGGCGACGGCCGGCGCGATGGTGGACGGGGTGATTCCGCCGATGGCGAGATGGGGGACCGCGGCGAGGTCGGGGTCGGCGAGCACGTCGCGGACGAAGGCGGGGCCGGCGATGTGATCCTTGGGCTTGGTGGTGGTGGGGTACATGGGACCGAGGCCGAGGTAGTCGGCGCCGTCGAGGCGGGCGCGGCGGGCCTGATCGAGGTTGGTGGTGGAGACGCCGACGATCATGGAGCCGACGATTCGGCGGGCGTCGTGGACCGAGAGGTCCGATTGGCCGAGGTGGACGGCGTCGGCTTGGGCGAGGCGGGCGAGGTCGGGGCGGTCGTTGAGGACGACGGCGACGCTGCGTGGATGAGCCAAGGCGACGAGGGTGCGGGCGCGGTCAAGCAGTTCGCGGTCGGCGAGGTCCTTCTCGCGGAGTTGAATCGCGTCGGCGCCGCCGTCGATGGCGGCGCGGGCGACGTCGAGCCATGGGCGGGCGCAGAGGCGTTCGGTGAGGAGGACACAGAGGGACCATTGGCGGCGCGACGCGGACCCGAGGGCGAGCAGGAGGGCCTGTTCGAGGGAGTAGGCGCCGTAGCGGGCGTGTTCGAATGACCGGGCGGCGTCGGGACGGGCGAGGAGTTTGGCGGCTTCTTCGAGGGCCCGGAGGGCTTCGGTGAGGCGGGCGGCGTTGGCGTGGAGCAGGGCGTGGGCGTCGGCGCGGACGTACTCGTCCGGGGCGTCGATGGTCGTGCCCACGTCGCCGGGCGTGTCGCGCCGGGCAAGGCGGAGGAGCGCGTCGGGTGCGGCGGCCGTGACGGCGTGGGTCATCGCGTGCCGGAGGGACTTGAGGCGTTCGACGAGATCGGCGCGGTTGAGGAGGAACCTGGCGAGATCTTCGAGGACGCGGAGGGCTTCGCGGGCGCGGTTGGCGTTGGCGTCGAGCAGACGCAGGGCGTTCATGGCGCCCCGAGCATACGGTGGAGCGAAAGGCCATGGGTGACGAGCACTCCTACGACCTGGTTCGCGACGCCGCGCCGAAGCCGCCGAGGCTGCGCGGGCAAGCGATCGTGCGTCCGGATTCGGACGCGCTGATCGACGCGCTGCTGGCGGACCTGTTCATCCACGCGGGGAATTGTGTGCGGACATTCGGGGATTGTCATATCGCGATCGACGGGTGCCCCTCGATCGAGCCGGTGCTTCGCCGGCTGCTGTACGACCCCGCCTACCGCGAGTTTCCGTGGGCACGCACGCGGGTGTGGATGGTGCGGGAGTGGAACGGGCTTTCCGATGGCCGCGCCAGCGCGTGGGACCTGATCCGAGAGATGATCGTCGAGCAGTCGGGAATTCCCGTGGAGCAGGCGCATCCGTTGGAGGCGTGGGCGTCGGACGGCGCGGCCCGGTATACCTCGCTCCTGCGCGAGCATCTCGGCTGGCGTGCCAAGGGGCACGATCGACTCGACGTCGTGCTGCTCGCGCTCGGGGATGACGGAGACCTGGCCGGTCTTCGCTGGCCGAGCGAGGGTTCGTGTGATGGGCTGTGCGCCGCGCGGACCACGCGTGCCGGCGTGGTCGAGGTCGGCCTGACCGCGACGTGCCTGAACGCCGCGCGGTTCATCGGGGTCTACGCGGCGGGCGCGGGCGTGGCGGCGCCGCTGCGGCATCTGGATGAGAATCTGCGCCGTCCGCCGGGCGAGCGCGAGGCGGCGCCCGGTCTGGCGCTGTCGCCGACGGGCGGCGAACTGCGCTGGTATCTCGACTACGCGGCGTGCCGGGGAGCCTGAGGCATGCCGCGACTCTCGATCGAACCGAACGACGCGATCACGTACAAGGTGCACTACCAGGACGAACACGTGGTGGTGGTGGGCAAGCCCGCGGGGCTGGTCACCACGCCCGGGCTGGGGCACGAGCGGGACTCGCTCCTCAACGCCCTCTTTGCGCGGTGGGGGCACGATCTTCAGAATCTCGGAAAGTCACGGGACTTCGGGCTGCTCCACCGGCTGGATCGCGACACGAGCGGGCTGGTGGTGGCGGCGCTGACGGCGCGCGCGTACGACGCGCTCCGCGAGGCCTTCGAGCGGCGGGACGTGCGGAAGTTCTACTGGGCGGTAACCGCGCACACCCCGAAGCGGGCCTCCGGCGTGGTGCGGCTGTCCATCGCCGAGGTGCAGGGGAAGGTGCCCGGGGACGCGCGGCCGAAGAAGTTGGCGCGGGTGTCACCGAACGGGAAGCCGGCGTTGACGGCGTACCGGGTGCTCGCCGCGTCGCCCCACGCGGCGATGGTGGAGTGTCGGCCGGTGACGGGTCGCCTGCATCAGGTCCGGGTGCACCTGGCGGCGATCCGATGCCCGATCCTGGGGGACGCGTTCTATGCGACGGGCGCCGTGGCGGACGCCGCGCCGCGGCTGGCGTTGCATGCGCATCGGCTGGCCTTCACGCACCCGATGACCGGATACCCGATCGACGTACGGACACGATGGCCGGGCGATCTGCGGGCGCTCCTGAAGCGAGTGGGGCTTTCCAGGCCCGACCTGGAACCTGAGGGTCCATCAGGGCGAAAGGGCGGCGAGGAACTCGACGGCGGCACGATCGGCGATGAGGATGCCTGAATCGGTCAAGGCCCATCGCGGGCCGGGGTGCATCAGCCCCGCGCGGCGATGACGCTCGGCGCACGCGCGGAGGCGCGCGGGCGCGGCGTGATCGAGACGGGCGGCCTGGTCGAGCATGTCGGCTTCGTCGAGGCCCTCGCGGAGGCGCAGACCGGTCATGAGGCGTTCGGCCAGGGCGCGGCGTGGATCGAGCGGTTCGAACTCAACAATCGGGGCGAAGCCGTCGGTCGACGAGGCGAGGTAATCGTCGAGGCGGGGCGCGTTCTTCCAGCGGACCCCGGCGAGGTGCCCGCTGGCGGAGGGGCCCGCGGCAAGCCAGGAATCCTGCCGCCAATACGCGAGGTTGTGGCGGCACTCTTCGCCGGGGCGTGCGAAGTTGCTCACCTCGTACGCGGAAAGCCCGGCGGCGGCCAGGCGCTCGCGGATGAGCAGGAACATGTCCGCCTCCAGGTCCTCGTCGGCCCGCTGAAACTCGCCACGCGTGAGTCGCGCGGTCATGGCGGTGTGGGGTTCGTAGGTGAGGGCGTAGCACGAGAGATGCGTCACGCCGAGCCGAAGCGCGGTGTCGAGGTCCTGTTCCACGTCGGCGAGCGACTGGCCCGGGATCGCGAAGATGAGATCGATGGAGGCGCGGGAGATGCCGGCGTCACGGGCCAAGGTGAGCGCGCGGGGAACGTTGTCGGGGTCGTGCCAGCGTTCGAGGGCTTTGAGGTGCGTGCGGTTGAAGGATTGGGCGCCCATGCTGACCCGGGTGACCCCGCCGGCACGGAGGGTGGCCGTGAGGTCCGGGGTGACGGTTTCGGGGTTGCACTCGACGGTGAACTCGCCCGACCCGGCACGGATCGAGGCGAGGTCGTACCACCGATCGAGTGCCGCGAGCAGCCGCTCCCAGAGGTCGGTGCGCAGCAGGCTGGGTGTTCCGCCGCCGACGAAGATCGTCTGAAGCGGGCGCTGGGCCGACGGCGCCAGGGCGGCGAGTTCTTCGATCAGGCGATCCACAAAGGGCGCCTGACGGTCGCGCGTGTCGACGAGGCTGTAGAAGTCGCAGTAGTGGCACTTGTGGAAGCAGAAGGGCACGTGGAGGTAAAGCGAGCCGGCCCGGGCGTGCGCGGGGGCGGCGGCCAGCGCCATCCCCGCATGACGCGGGATCTCGCGGGCCAAGGTCGGAAGCGAGACAGAACGATCCACGCGGCAGCGTAGGGAGTGCGCCCCACCCTGCACGCCGGCAATCCGCTATGATGTTTTACCAAGGCGATCGTCCGCGGGGGGCGGGTCGCCGGGTGGCAAGGGGAAGGCCCATGAGCGTGTCGCTGGTCCTTGTGACGCCGGACGGGAAGCAGACGGAGATTCCGCTTCGTCGCCCCGTGCAGGTCATTGGGCGACAGACCGATTGCCAGATTCGCATCCCCAGCGGTGCGATCTCGCGGCATCATTGCGAAGTGCACGTGGACGGCGGGCAGGTCTCGGTGCGCGACCTCGGGTCGAGCAATGGCACGTTCGTGAACAAGCGTCGCGTGAGCCAGGCGGACCTCGCGCCGGGCGATCTTCTCGCCGTCGGCGATCTGGTGTTTGTGGTTCGAGTCGAGGGCCGGCCCGCGGCGATCGAGTCCGACGACGTGCTGGAGGACGGGCAAGTATCAACGCCGCCCCCGTCCTCGAAACCGGCGAAGCCCGGCAAGGCCCCGCCCAAGCACGACCCGAGCAATGACAGCAGCGTCGACGACTTCGACTTTCTGAACGAAGAGGACGACTTCCGGAAACAGCCCAAGTTGTAGGGTCGTGCCGCCGGGGCCTACGCCGCGGACTTGGCCTTGGGGTCGGCGGGCGCGGGGGCGGGGGCGTCCTTGGCGGGAACGCGGATGTTCGTGCCACAGTTCTTGCAGCGGACGGTCTTCCCGCGGCACTCCGGGGGCACCGAGAGGATCTTCCGGCACACCAGGTTCGGGCACATGATGCAGACGTTGGGCACGGCCATGGGACGTTCATCGTCCAGATCGCCCCCGGGCTTTATCCACAGCGCCCGGCTTGGTGTCTTCGGCTACGCTGTTCCCCACGCCTCGTCGGACGATTCTCCATGACTGCACCCGCGCCATCCCCGTCATTCTCGGACCGCCCCGCGGCGACGGCGGTCGTGGGGTTGCAGTGGGGGGATGAAGGCAAGGGAAAACTGGTCGATCTGCTCGCGCGGGAGCACGACGCGGTGGTGAGGTACAACGGCGGCGCCAACGCGGGCCATTCGGTGGTGGTCAAGGGGACCCGCTACTCGCTGCACCTGATCCCGTCGGGCATTCTCTATCCCGGCAAGGCGGCGATCATCGGGAACGGCGTGGTGGTGGACCCGTGGAAGCTGGTCGAGGAACTGGAGACGCTCGCCACGCGCGGGGTCGATACCTCGTCGCTGATCGTGTCCAACCGGGCGCACGCGGTGCTGCCGTACCACAAGGCCGAGGACGCGCTCCGCGAAGACCTGCTGAAACGGGCGGCGACGGAACGGACGCCCAGCGGGGCGGATCGCCCCGATGCGCCGGCGCCGGTGTCGGAGATCGGGACGACGCGCCGCGGGATCGGCCCGGCCTACGCCGACAAGGTGCAGCGCGCCAGCGCCGTACGGATGGGTGATTTGCTGCGTCCCGATGTGTTGCGGGACCGCGTGCGGGTCGCGCTGACGCTGAAACAGCCTCTCTTCGCCGCGCACCAGGCCGGGCAGGACCTGGACGTCGACGCGATTGTCGAATCGGGCGTGGCCATCGGGCGGCGGCTGGCGCCGATGATCCGCGAGACGACGTACGCCCTGCATGATCTGCTCGATTCGGGGAAGCGGGTCTTGTTCGAGGGGGCCAACGGCACGCTGCTGGACGTGGACCACGGGACGTATCCGTACGTCACCGGGTCCACGGTGGTGACCGCGGGGATCGGCTCGGGCACCGGGGTGCCCCCGGGGCGTGTCGGGCGCGTGCTGGGCGTGATGAAGGCGTACTCGACGCGTGTGGGGGCCGGGCCGATGCCGACCGAACTTCATGACGCGGTCGGTGATGGGATTCGCACGCGTGGGCGCGAGTTCGGAACAACGACAGGCCGGCCGAGGCGCGTGGGGTGGTTGGACCTGGTGGCCGTGCGATACGCCGCCATGGTCAACGGCGCGACGGGGCTGGCGTTGACCATGCTGGATGTGCTCGGCGGGATGGACTCGGTGCACGTCTGCACGGCGTACGAGATCGATGGGGAGCGGACGAACCGCTTTCCGGCGGACGCGTACGACCTGGCGCGGGCGAAGCCTGTGTACGCGACGTTCGAGGGGTTCAGGCTCGACCCCGCGTCGTGCCGGACGCTGTCGGACCTGTCGCCCGGGGCGCGGCGGTACGTGGCGTTCATCGAGGAAACGGTGGGGGTCCCGGCGGACATCGTGTCGGTCGGCCCGGACCGTGAGCAAACGATGTTCCGGTAGCGGAGAAGTCGGCACCTCAGCGCATGACCGTGGCGAACACCGTACCAACACAGGCCGACTTGGACGCCCCGGGACAGGCCGCACTGGAGCGCATCCGCGCTCGCAACCCGGGCGCGGACCCGCGCGGGTTGCTGCCGGACGTGAATCCGGCACGCCTTCCCCGGCACGTGGCGATCATCATGGACGGGAACGGACGATGGGCCACCGCGCGAGGATTTCCGCGCGAGTTCGGGCATCGCAACGGGGCGGCGACGGTCCGCGCGGTGGTGCGGCACGCGGGGCGCCTGGGCGTGGAGGCCATTACGCTGTACTCCTTCTCGCTGGAAAACTGGAAAAGACCGGCGGCGGAGGTCGAGGCACTGATGCAGTTGTGCCGCGTGTACCTCGAGGGCGAGGAACGCGAACTGGTGTCGGAGGGGATTCGCTTCCGGGTGATCGGACGCCGCGACGGGCTGCCCGCGCCGGTGGTGGAGGCCATCGAGCGTGTGGAACGCGCGACGGCGGCGAACACGCGGGCGACCCTGTGCCTGGCGATCAACTACGGGTCGCGCGACGAGATCGTGGGGGCGGCCAGGCGGCTCGCCGGCGAGGTGGCCGCGGGCGCCTTGACGCCCGCGCAGATCACCGAATCGGTTTTGGCGGAACGGCTCGACACGGCGGGGTTGCCGGACCCGGACCTGCTGATCCGCACGGCGGGCGAAATGCGGCTGAGCAACTTTCTGTTGTGGCAGGTGTCGTACGCGGAGATCGTGGTGACGCCGACCCTGTGGCCGGATTTCAGAGCCGCGGACCTGGACGCGGCGATCCGGGAGTATGCGTCGCGCACGCGGCGGTACGGGGCGGTGGACGAGGCGTCCCATGCGTAAGCGGCTGATCATGGGACCGATCCTGATCGCTGCGCTCGTGGCGGGGCTCTGGGCGGATCAGGCGTTCGAGGGGGCCGCGCTGCCGGCGTGGCCCGGCCGGGTGCCGCCGGGCGGGGTCATCCTGCTCGTCATGATCGCGGTGGTGTTGCTCGCGGCGCGCGAGGTCACGGCGGTGTTGGTGGCGAAGGGTGTGCGCGCTTCGCGCGGGCTGACGGCGTTCGCGGCGATGGTCGGGTTGGCGAGTTGGGTGTTCGCGTTGCACGCGGGGTCGGCGGTCGCCGCGATGGGGATGGCCACGGGTGCGGTGCTGGTGATGGTGGTGTCGGCCGTTTGCTTGATACGAAACCGGATGATCGAGGGGGTCGTGTCGGGCGTGGCGGGCGCGCTCTTTGCGTTTGCATACCTCGGCGTGATGTTTGGGTTTCTTTTGGCGATTCGAACGCAGGGGACGGCGTGGGTACTTCTGTGGGTGTTGTTGGTGACGAAGTCGTGCGACATTGGGGCGTACTTCACGGGGAAGGCGATCGGAAAGCACAAGATGATCCCGTGGCTCAGCCCCGGGAAGACGTGGGAAGGGTTGGCGGGGGGCGTGGTGGTGGCGGCGGGCGTGAGCGCGGGCGGGATGTGGCTGCTTTTGAAGGACGATGGGATGTCGATACCGGGGGTGTGGTGGGCGTTGTTCCCCGGGGTTGTTTTTGCGGTGGTGGGGCAGGCGGGGGACCTGCTGGAAAGCGTCCTGAAGCGTGACGCGGGGATGAAGGACTCCGGCGCGACGGTGCCGGGAATGGGGGGCGTGCTGGACGTGATCGATTCGCCCCTGCTGGTCGGGCCGGCGGCGTACTGGCTGTTGCGGTGGTACGCGGAAGCGGGAATCTTTTCGGGGAAGGTCGCTCCGGGCGCGACGGCCTTACTACAGTAATGGCGGGACGGTGCGGACGGCCGAAGGGGAACTGGATGAACGTTACGGCGAAGTTGGAGCGGCTCTTTCAGGTCGAGAAACAGGCGCGCGGACTACGCGGGCGGCTCGATTCCGCGGAGCGGTTTCTGGCGGAGCAGACCAAGGAGCTCGCCGCCCTTGACGCGAAGAAGGCCGCGCTCGAATCGCAGGTGAAATCGCTGCTGGCGGCCTCCGGGGACGCGGAAGGGGAATCGAAGCGGCTGGAAGCGCGGATGACGACCATCCGCGGGCAGATGGATCAGGCGCAGACGACCAAGCAGTACCAGGCGTTCCTTGTGGAGATGAACACGCTGAAGACGGACCAGGGCAAGGCCGAGACGGCGGCGCTGGAGGCGATGACCAAGGTCGAGGATGTCCGCAAGCAGCTGGCGGAGATCGAGGCGCTGCGGGCGACGCGCGACCAAGTGCGGAAGGTGGCGGTGACGGAGCGGGACGCACGCCAGGCGGAAATCCAGACGCGGCTGACGGAGTTGCAGGCCCAGCGGCAGACGCTGGCGGCGGACGTGCCCGCGGACGCGCTCTCGCTGCTCAACACCCTGCTGAAGAACCACGGGGATGATGCGATGGCGCCCGTGCAGGTGGAAGACCGCAAGCGCCACGAGTACACCTGCGGGGCGTGTCAGATGTCGATCTCGATCGAGGCGGTGAGCGGGCTGCTGTCGAAGGGATCGCTGACGCGGTGCGGGTCGTGCCAGTGCATTCTGTACCTCGATGAAGCGGCGCAGAAGGCGCTGGAGCCGCCGGAGAAGCGTCGCGAGCGCGCCGGGCGGTAGTTGCCGATCACGCTAGCGGTTCATGCTCGGCCCGCTTCGCGAATGCGAGGTGGCGGAGGGATCGCCCGCGCCGGCGGCGTCGCCGGGCAGGACCATGCGGAACGTCGCGCCCCGACCTTCGGCGGATTCGACGGTGATGCGCCCGCCGTGATCCTCGGCGACGCGCTTGGCCACGGCGAGGCCCAGCCCGGTGCCCTTGAGGCCCTTGGTGGTGTTAAACGGCTCGAAGATCCATCGCTGTTTGGCGGCGGGGATGCCCGGGCCGTTGTCGATGACGGTGAGTTCGACCTCGGCGGCGTGCCCGGGGGCGGCGGGGCGGTAGGTGCCCTTGATGGTGACCGCGCCGGTGGCGGTCGGGGCGGCGTCGATGGCGTTGGCGATGAGGTTCATGAGCGCCTGGTGGACGAGGGGCTGGTCGATGGGGACGGGGGGCATCTCGGGGTCGACGTCGGTGATGAGGGCGACGCCCTTGGCCTTGGCCTGGCTTTCGAGGAGTTGGACGCAGTCCTCGACGGTGGGATCGAGCCGGGCGAGCTCGACCTCGACGCGGCGCTGACGCGAAAAGGCGAGCATGTTCATGGTGAGCGAGATGATGCGGGCGAGGTTGCGGTGGAGAATCTCCCACCCGCCCCGGGCGACCCGGAGGTCACCCTTGGACAGCCCGAGGTCAACCACGTCGGCCCCGCCGCGCAGGCCCTGGAGCATGTTCTTGATGGCGTGCGAAAGCGTGGCGACGGTCTCGCCGATGGCGGCGAGGCGTTCGGCCTGGAGTTTCTGGCGCTGCGCCTCGGAGTTGGCGAGGGCGAGGCCGACGTGCTGGCCGATGGCGTTCATGAGGGCGAGTTGCTCGGCGGTGAAGGTGTAGTTGGCGATGGAGGAGTCGATGTAGATGGCGCCGAAGGTGACCTCGCCGAAGCGGATGGGGGCGCAGATGGCCGAGCGGATGTGCAGGCGCTGGACGCTGTCGCCGCTGGCGAAGCGCGGGTCGTGCATGGCGTTGCTGGAGAGGACGCCCTCGGCGCGGGAGAGCGTGTGTGCGAGGATGGTTTTGCTGACGATGATGGACGCGTCATCGGGGTCGAGGGGCTGTTCGCGAAACTTGCAGGCCACGGGCACGGGGGCGGCCTCGGGGCCTTCACCCTCGGGGCGCAGGAGGATGCAGCCACGCTGGGGGCGGAACTCGGCGAAGACGAGGTCGAGGACCGCGCCGCAGAGGGCGTCGCGGTCCATGGGGCGCGTCATGAGGGTGGAGAGGCGGTAGATGACGCGGAGGTGATCGACGGCGGCGGCGCGGGGTTCCGGCTCGGCGAGGATGACCGAGTCGTCGTTGCCGCCGGGCAGTTGCAGCCCGACGGGGGTGTAACTCGGGAGGCTGCGCTCGATGGAGGCATCGACGCGGCCCGGGCCGGCGAGGCGGACCAGGCGCGAGGCTTCGGTTTCGCCGGCGTCGGTGACGCCGAAGACGAAGAGGGTTTGCCCGACGCGGACCTGATCGCCCGGTCGCAGGCGCGTGCGTTCGGTGAGGCGGACCCCGTTGACGTAGGTTCCGTTCTGGGAGTTGAGATCGCGGATGTACCAGACACCCATGTCCGGGGTGAGTTCGGCGTGGGCCCGGGAGACGGCGTTGTCGGAGATGGGGAGGGCTTCGCTGGAGCGGCCGAGTAGTTGCGGCTCGTTCTCGGGGAGTTCGAACTTGCGGCCCTTGTCGGGGCCTTGGATCACGGTGAGGATCAGCACGCGGGAGTGTACGAACGGCGTGCGGAGCGGATGCGGTCAGGCGAACAGGCCCGAGGCGGCATCGGAATCGGCCTGGGTGTAGGCCAGGCCCAGGTGGGCGCACGCGGCGCGGGTGAGCGTTCGGCCCTTGCGTGTGCGGGCGAGAAAACCGATCTGGAGGACGTACGGCTCGACGACGTCTTCGAGGGTGCCCGGGTCCTCGTTCATGGTGGCGGCAAGGGCCTCGAGGCCGGCCGGGCCGCCGTGGTAGGTCGTGCCGAGGCAGCGGAGGTAGGCGCGGTCGAGGTCGTCCAGGCCCAGGTCGTCCACGCCTTCGAGTTTCAAGGCGTCGTGGACGAGCATGGTGGAGAGACGGCCGTCGGCACGGACGGCGGCGAAGTCGCGGACGCGGCGGAGCAGGCGGTTGGCGATGCGGGGCGTCCCGCGGGATCGAACCGCGATGGCGGCGAGCGAGGCCGCGTCGGCGCCGGGGATGTCGAGCATGGCGGCGCTGCGCCGGAGGATGGCGAGGAGTTCGTCGGTGGAGTAGAACTTGAGGTGATGGGCCAGCCCGAAGCGGGATCGCAGCGGGGCGGACAGCAGCCCGGCGCGGGTCGTGGCGCCGATGAGCGTGAAGGGTTTGCAACGGACCTGCACCGTGCGGGCGGAAAGGCCGGCGTCCAGGGTGACGTCGATGCGGAAATCCTCCATGGCGGGGTAGATGAACTCCTCGACGGCCACGGGCAGGCGGTGGATTTCGTCGATGAAGAGGATGTCGCCCTGCTGGAGACGCGTAAGGGAGGCGACAAGGTCGGTGCCCTTGGTGAGGGCCGGGCCGCTGGTGAGGACGACGCGCGTGCCCATTTCCTGGGCGAGGACGTGGGCGAGGGTGGTTTTACCCAGCCCGGGCGGGCCGTGGAGCAGGACGTGCTCGAGCGGTTCGCCGCGCTGTTTGGCGGCCCGGATGGCGATGGACAAGCGTTCGAGCAGGTCGGTCTGCCCGACGTACTCGGCGATGGTGGTGGGGCGGAGGGCCCAGTTCTGCGGCTCGTCGGCCGGGATGCTCTGGGATGACAGGACGCGCTCCGTCGCCATGCGGTGCCTTTCCCCCCGTGCCTCCGGCGCCGGGGCACGGACTTACTTCATCGGGAGGCCCTTGGCCCGCCAGAGCGCGCCCAGTTCCTCGAGGGTGATCGGCTCGGCCACCACCCCGCGGGGGAGTTCGGAGCGGATGAGATCGAACGCGGCGTTGTAGACGCTGGTCTGGGGGGGTTGTGTTTCGCTGAAGCGCGTGATAAGCCGCCACATGCCGGGACGGTCGATCGGCTGCTCGAGGATGTCACGACGGAGGCGGATGGTTTCAGACTCGGACTGGTAGGCGTAGAACCCGGCCTCGGCGGTGATGCCGGCGCGCATCATGATCTGCGGGAGGAGCATGGACTCGACGCGGCTGATGTAGCCGTCACCCTGGATCAGCGGGCGCACGGTGCGGCCGGCGCCTTTGGCGGGGGTAATTTCCACCGTCATCGAAGCACCCTGCCGGGCGCCGATCTCGCTGACGACGTCGGTGGTCGTGCCGGCGCGGATGGCGTTGCGGACGTTCCAGGCCTCGGATTCACGGTCAAAGGTCAAGAAGTAAATGGCTTGGGAGTCGATGGTGCGGGCCACGCCGCCGGACTTGTCGAGGTACCGTGCGTCGAGGCGCACGACGTAGCCGGGTTGACGGTCGCCCGGGCCGGGGTTCTTGCGCGTCGGGTCAAGGTCGCCCCGGCGGCCGATGCTCGCGCGGACGCGCCGGTAGCCGATTTCTTCGTCGTCTTTCTTGGCGCCGGTAGGGCTGGGGCGGAAGAGTCGCTCCCAGCGCTCCGGGGCGGCCTCGACGATCTCTCGCATCGTCGTCTCGGAGATGCGCTGGAGGATTTTCTGCCCGGTCTGGATCGCGGTCGAGCGGTCGGCGTTGGCCTTGGCGGGGTCCTCGAATCGGGCGCTGCTGACCATCGCCTCGAAATCGCGCCGGGCGTTGGTCAGCGCCGGCTCGGTGGTGATGAGTTCGAAGGTGACGAACTGGGCCGGGGAGAGTTGAAAGACGTAGTACCCGCGGACAATCGCCGCGCTGGAGCCCTCGGCGGGGAGTTTGACGTACGCGCGCTGGGCGGGACGTCCGTCGATGACGCGGGTCTCCGAGGGCAACAGGACCACGCCGCGGTACCCGAGGGGGCGATCGGGCCGGCCACGCTCGTAGACCTCGCCGGATTGCTTGAGGAGTTGGGTGACCATGTCCTCGAGCACTTTCGAGGCCGTCAGGTCCTGATTGCTCGTGCGCGGGTTCTGGATGTTGGCGATCCAGGCGTTGTCGGCGGGTTTGACGCGGACGGTGGTTTTGCCGGGCATGGTGCCGGCCTCGGCGGTGCTGCCCAGGGGCAGGAAGAGCGTCAGCCCGACCGCGTCGAGCCGGAACGGCTCCTGCTCGAACTCGACCGTGCCTTGGGCATCTGGCGGAAGCGAGGGGGGCGTGGAGGGTACCTGGGCGAATGAAAACGCGGTCAGCGCAAGGGATGCGCTGGCGATGAGCACGGGGATGTAGTTCCGGGACGGCATGGGGATGCTCCGAGAGAGGGTACGCATTCGGAAGCGGTTGGGGTATGGATCGGTCAGGCGCGAGCAACCGCTTGATTTGCACGGGAGCGGGCGAGGGGTGCTGCGTTGGACATGTTGGGGGCGCCCGGGTTCCTGGTCCTGCTGAAGGGAGATCGGAAGAGCGTCGTGTAGGGAAAGAGTGTAGATCTCGGTCGCCGCCGATTGATTGACAACACACCACGTGCTTCAGTCTCAACATCCCCCC
>BQMO01000001.1 GCA_022180725.1 Phycisphaerae bacterium | reverse complement strand
GGCGGAACGCCGCGGGCTGATCGGGCGCGTCCGACTGCCGGGCCGCGGCGGGCCGCAGGGGTTTGTCCTCTCGACCGAGGAGGCCCCGTCATGATGCGCGCCAGCCGCCCGAACTTCGAGCGCCGAACTTCTCGAAGCGCGTGCGCGCACGCGGTTGGGCGCTCGCGCTTCGGGTTGAACTCGAAGCGCGCGCACCCCCCATACCCCCCGCGGGTGCGCCGCCGGTTGGCGGCGACCCGCGAACCCCAAACGCGTGCGCGCTTCGAGTTCGCGCTCGAAGTTCGGTGGCATGGTTCCTTCCCGGCGGAATCTGCGCGGAGAGGCCGCCGGGAACAGCCGCAAGGGGAGACTGAGTTTGTTTGCCTGTCCGAGCGCAGCGCCGGGGGGCTGGGGGGTATCGCCCACGTTGGCGCAGGGCGGGACGTGGGCGAACGGGCGGGGATGGGGCGGGGGTTCAACCGCCCGGCGGCCCCGGACGCGACGTGGGCGAACGTGGGCGGAGTGGTGGCCACCCGGGGGTGGCCGCGGTTGGTCGCCAACGCCGGTCGAGCGATGAAGAAGCGTCAAGAACGGCGGGCCGTGTGGCCCGCTGGCGTGGTCATGAACGGAGTCGGCAACGCCGCAAGGAGCGAGGCATGAAGATCGAGATGTGGAGCATTGGGCGGGTCAAGCCATACGAGAAGAACCCGCGGAAGAACGAGGGCGCGATCGACGCGGTCGCCAAGAGCATCCAGGAGTTCGGGTTCAGGGTGCCGATCGTCGTCGATGGCGACGGCGTCATCATCGCCGGGCACACGCGGCTGAAGGCCGCGGAGAAGCTCGGCCTGGCCGAGGTGCCGGTGCACGTCGCGCGGGAACTTGACCCGGACAAGGTGCGGGCGCTCCGCATCGCGGACAACAAGCTCCACGAACTCTCGACATGGGACATGGAACTCCTGCCCATCGAGCTGGCGGACCTGAAGGGCGTTGACTTCGACCTGTCGCTCCTGGGCTTCAGCGCCGAGGACCTCGCGGCGATCATGGCTCCCGCCGGCAACGAGGGCCTCACAGACCCCGACGACATCCCCGCGCCGCCCGACGCAGCGACGACGGTGCCCGGCGACATCTGGGTGCTGGGCAATCACCGCTTGATGTGCGGCGACTCGTCCAAGGGTGAGGACCTGGACCGTCTGCTGGATGGCCAGCTGATCCACCTCGTCAACACGGACCCGCCGTACAACGTCAAGGTCGAGCCGCGCTCGAACAACGCAATCGTCGCGGGCCTGAGTTCGTTCGCGCTGCCGGGCAAGGCCGACCAGCACGACCAGCAGAGCGCCGACCTCAACCGCTACCCCGAGAAGAGCCGCGCGACGCACAAGAAGCTCCGGGCCAAGGACCGGCCGCTCGCCAACGACTTCGTGTCCGACGATGAGTTCGACCGGCTGCTCGCCGCGTGGTTCGGCAACATCACGCGGGTGCTGATCCCTGGAGGCACGTTCTACATCTGGGGCGGCTACGCCAACTGCGGCAACTACCCGCCCGTGCTCAAGCGCTGCGAGCTCTACTTCGCGCAGGCGATCATCTGGATCAAGGAACACCCGGTCCTGACGCGCAAGGACTTCATGGGCAACCACGAGTGGTGTTTCTATGGCTGGAAGGAAGGCGCAGCGCACCGGTTCTTCGGCCCCGCGAACGTGCCGGACACCTGGAGCATCAAGAAGGTCAACCCGCAGAGCATGGTCCACCTCACCGAGAAGCCCGTCGAACTCGCGCGACGGGCGATTGAGTTTTCGTCGCGCCCGGGCGAGAACGTGCTCGACCTGTTCGGCGGCAGCGGGAGCACGCTCATCGGCGCGGAGATGACCGGGCGACGTGCCTTCCTCATGGAACTCGACGCGCTCTACTGCGATGTCATCGTCCAGCGGTGGGAGAAGTTCACGGGCCGCAAGGCGGAGCGGCTGCCCACCGTCGCGGAGGCGTCGGCATGACCTCAATCACGACCAAGTCGCTGGCGAGTGAGTTCGCCTGCCTCACTGATCGTGTCGCATGTCAGGAGGAGGTCAATCGCCGCATAGACGCGATTGGCCATCAAGATCTTTCCGCTATGAACCGCCTTCGAGGGGATGACCGCCGGACCGAGCGTGTAGAGGTAATGCGGACCGTCCAGTTGAAAGCGGCAGCCCGGGATGCGGTCGCCAAGTTCGGTGACCACTTCGCAACTCTGTGCGTGGCGTATCGAACGAAGCTGGCCCCCGTACCGGAAGCCGAGGTAGTTGACCGGCTCGCGTGGATAGTTCCCGCCCACGGGATGGAAGTACCGGCCGTGCGTCTCGACGATCTCGCGCCATGTGATCTCGGAGTTAGCCGGTCGGTCATGGCTCAGTGCCACCACGTACACCATGTTCGAGGTCAAGTCCTGCATGCGCGCGATCCTGTTCAAATAGAGACTCAACTCGCGGAGAAGCCTTTTCTCCGCATGCGTGCCGGAACGATCCCTAGCAAACGCGTCGAGATCGGCGAGAGACAGATGCCGACAGCAGAGCCCGCTCACTTCGCTCGGGAGCCGGGTGCGAGCGAACGCCGCGCTGGCACCGGAGACGGTCACGATGGCCCGGCCGGGCATCGGAGAGCGTGCGAGGCGCTCGCCGTATCGGGTCAACTGATCCATGCCGGGGAGTTCAAGCCCGCACTTCGCCTCGATGATGACGTGAACCGCTGGACCCTTGATCTCGATGTCTGTGATGCCGCCTGCTCCATGCTCTTGCAGAAGAACCGAATCGGTCACGATGGCCGTGAATCCAGGCAGCGCCGCCTTGACCACGCGTGCCCGGAACTCCGCGCACTGAGCGAGCGCCCATCCGAGACTAAATGTGATGTCGTTCTCGCGATCACCGAGCAGCTCGAAGACGCTGGATACGGGCTTCCCATGCAATCGGAGCTCTGCGGTCATGCGGGGCAGAGTATCACGATCCGCACAGCCCAACCGGAGAACCACCCCAGCTTGCGGCCGGGGTGGTTGGTCATGAAGCGGTGGCCCGGGTCAACCGGCCCTGCCCGCCACGAACACCCCGCGCTCGTGCTTCTTGAAGCGGGCGGCGGTGCCCTTGGCGGCGATCTCGCGGATGATGGCGGCGTAGAGCGTGGCCTCGGGGGTCTTGCCGCCCGGCGAGCGCCACAGGCCCTTGGCCTCCATCGCGGCGATCATCTCCTTGGCCCGCATGGGCACCTCGCTCGCCGCGAGCACCTGCGCCGCGGCGTCGAGGGCGCTGACCCGCTTCGGGGGGGTGGGCTTCTTCTCGCCTGCGGACTTCGCGGGCTTCGGCTTCGTCGCGTTGGCAGCCTTCCGCTCCGCAGCGGGCTTGGCACTCGTCGTCCTCTTCGCCGCGGGGCTCGACGGCGCGGCGTCGGGCTTGCGCTTGGGGATGCGCTTACCTCCGGGGCCGACGGCCCGCTTCATCGCCGGACTCTCGTCCGGGGCGGGCTTGAGGACCGCGGGGCCAAAGACCGCGACCGCCGCCCGCTCGGCGAGGCGGTTGGCTTCGTCGCGCGTCGGCGGGGTCTTGTCGTCGGGCGTCGCGGTTGCCTTCACGGCCTTGCGGGCCTTCCACGCGTCGCTCATCTCGCGCTGGACTTTGCCCATGTTCAGAATGGTGCCTTTGCGTGCCATGTCGGACTCCTTCTTCTCGGTGCGTGTGCCCGCCGCACGCTGCGGCGGGTCGTGGGGGGAAGCGTGGCTGTCGCGGTTCCCCGCGACGCCGCGCGGCGGGGGTCACTCGGCGTCGCGCAGGAACTCCTCGATGCATTCGCGCTCCAACCCGCTGATGAAGCCGAGCAGGTCGATCAGATCGCTGCGGACCTTGCCGAGGTTGCCGGGCAGGCCCCAGTTGCGCGGGTCGGCCGTGGCGCGCTCGTCGTGCTTGTCGAGTTCCATCGCCAGCACGTCGAGCAGGCGGGCGATGTCGTTCCGCCGCGCGGCGTAGGTCTCAACGGCGGTGGGTTCGATCTTGTCGGTGCGCTTCGTCATGATCGTGCTCCTTGGGGTTCGAGGTGCTGGTGGTCTCCGGTAAACACCGAAGCCCGCTCGTCGCGGGCTTCAGGTCGTCGGGTCGGTTGGGAGTTCGGGGTTTCGCGGCCACGTCGGGGCCTCGTGCCCCGTCGCCTCCCGGGCCGCGTCGGTTCGTCCCTGGCGGTAGCCGGTGTGCAGCCCCTCGCGGTAGCCACTCTCGAAGGCGTGGCGGACCAGGTCGCGGATGGACCAGACCGGGATCTCGTGGATGTCGAGGCTGTCGCGCTTGCGCGTCTCCAGCGTCTCGAGCAGCAGTTCGGCCTTGGCCCACTCCATCTCGGCGTCGAGGGCCTTCCGCTTGGTGATCGCGTCGATATTCTCGCGCTTGGTGCTCATGGCGGCGTCCTTTCAGCGGCTCGTGGGGGTCGTGGGGGTGGTGGTGATCGCGGCGAGGAGGGCGGCGACGGCGTGGGCGACGTTGAGCACCGCCGCGGTGGTGCGGACCTCGTCGGGCGTGCCGAGCCGGAAGGACGCGCCCGAGACGGTCACCTCCCACACCGACCCGTAGGCGACGTGGGCGTTGATGCTGATCGGGCTGCCGCCGGGCGTGGGCAGGTCGATGCTGACGTCCGGGTTCGCCGTCCCCCCCACGCCGCTGTGCGCCACCTTGGCGAAGCCGAAGGGCGTGGTGTTGGCGAGCACCCGCAGGGCGGGGAGCATCGCGTCGAGGTCGGCCTTGGTCGGGATGGTCTTGGTCGCGTTCATCGCTGCGTTCTCCTTCGCGGGGCTCGTGGTTGTTCGGCCCGCGCTGTGACACATGAAGGCGTGACATCGCGCCAGCAGCAAGGCGATTCGGCGAGGATTCGCCGAGAATCTGCCCGTTGTGGGCAACTACGCGGAACATGTCGCCCCGTGGCGGGAGATGTAGGGCCGTGGGGCCGGGAGGTCCGGGATGACTCCCGAACACGCGCCTAGTTCCGGTGCCGTCCCCGCCGGACAGGGAATGTCCCGGCTGAACCCCGGCGCGCTGTCGGTGGCCGACGCCGCCCGCGTGCTGACGCGCCTCGGGGGCAAGCCCGTCACCGAGGAGATGCTCCGCGCGGACATCGACGCGGGCGCGCCGACGAACGCGAACGGCACCATCAACGTCGTGCACTACGCCGCGTGGCTGGTGAAGGAGATGGCGGCTTCTGGAGGTGGTGGTGGCGATTGACCCGCGCCAACTCAGGCCCGGCGAACTCGCGCGGCTGCTGAACAGCACGCCGCTGGGCGAAGTCGTCAGCGAGCGGCAGCTCCACCGCCACCGAACGCGCGCGGGGTACCGCGTTGCGGCGGATGGCGACGCGGGCAAGGTCGACCTCTTCCGATATGTCGCGTGGCTGGTGACGACCCGGCATGAGGCGCTGGCGGAAGCGGCCCGCGCGCCCGAGGGGCTCACGGGCTACGAGGCGATGAAGGAGCGGGCGCGGCAGCGCAACGCCATGCTCTCGCTCTCGGGACGCGACATCGGTGACCTGCCCGAGGTGGCAGACCCCGCGCGGAAGGGGAGGGCGGCCCGTGACTTTCGGTACTTCTGCGACGCGTACTTCCCTCAGACGTTTCACCTCAAATGGTCGGACGACCACCTGAAGGTCATCGCCAAGATCGAGCAGGCGGTGCTGGAGGGCGGGCTGTTTGCGATGGCGATGCCGCGCGGCAGCGGCAAGACCAGCCTGTGCGAAACCGCCTGCCTCTGGGCGATGCTGTATGGGCACCGCGACTTCGTGGCGCTCATCGGGTCCGATGAAGAGCATGCCGCCGGGATGCTGGAATCGATCAAGGCGGAACTGGAGAACAGCGAACTGCTCGCGGGCGACTTCCCCGAGGTCTGCCACCCGATCCGCTCGCTGGAGGGCATCCACCAACGGGCCTCGGGACAGCTCTACCAGGGGAAGCAGACGCACATCGGGTGGACAGCCAGAGAGATCGTGCTGCCCACCATTGCGGGTTCCGTTGCGTCGGGCGCGATCATCCGTGTCGCGGGAATCACCGGCCGCATCCGAGGCATGAAGCACAAGCGGGCGGACGGCACATCCGCGCGCCCGTCGCTGGTGCTCATCGACGACCCGCAGACCGACGAGAGTGCCCGGTCACCCTCGCAGTGCGCCAACCGCGAGCGCATCCTCGCCGGCGCGATCCTTGGACTGGCGGGGCCGGGGAAGAAGATCGCGGGGCTGATGACGCTGACGGTGGTTCGCCCCGACGATCTGGCCGACCGCATCCTCGACCGCGATAAGCACCCGCAGTGGCAGGGTGAGCGGACGAAGATGGTCTACGCCTTCCCCGCGCGGGACGCGCTCTGGCAGCGGTACGCGGAGATCCGGGCCGAGGGGCTGCGCAGCGACCGGGGCATCAAGGCCGCCACGGAGTTTTACAAGCAGCATCGGACCGCGATGGACGAGGGCGCGGTGGTGGCGTGGCCGGAGCGATTCAACCACGACGAGCTGTCGGCGCTCCAGCACGCGATGAACCTGAAACTCCAGAACGAGGCGGCGTTCTTCGCGGAGTACCAGAACGAGCCGCTGCCGGAGGTTCAGGCGACGGACGACCTGCTCACCGCCGACCAGATCGCGGCGAAGGTGAGCGGGCACCAGCGCGGGCAGGTGCCCCTGGGCTGCACGCGCCTGACGATGTTCGTGGACGTGCAGGGCAAGGCGCTGTTCTACCTGGTGGCCGCGTGGGAAGACGACTTCACGGGGTACGTGATCGACTACGGCACCGAACCCGACCAGAAGGCCCCCCACGGGTACTTCACGCTCCGCGATCTGCGCCGGACGCTGGCGACGGCTGCGCCCCGGGCCGGGGTCGAAGGGGCGATCTACGCCGGGCTGGAGCGGCTGATCGCCAAAACGGTGGCCCGGGAATGGCGGCGCGACGACGGCGCGATGGTGCGGATCGACCGCTGCCTGATCGACGCCAACTGGGGCTCGTCCACGGACGTGGTGTATCAGTTCTGCCGCCAGAGCCCGCAGGCGGGTGTGCTCATGCCCAGCCACGGTCGGTACGTGGGGGCGTCGAGCATCCCGTTCTCCGACTACAAGCGCAAGCGCGGCGAGCGCATCGGCCTGAACTGGCGCGTGCCGGTGGTAACGGGGAAGCGGGCGGTGCGGCACGTCGTCTTCGACACGAACTACTGGAAGTCGTTCGTCCATGCCCGCCTGGCGGTGCCCATGGGCGACCCCGGCTGCCTGTCGCTCTTCGGCAGCAAGCCGGAGTCGCACCGGCTCATCGCCGAGCACCTGACCAGCGAGTACCGAGTCAAGACCGAGGGGCGAGGTCGCACCGTGGACGAATGGAAACTCCGCGTCGACGGTCTCGACAACCACTGGCTCGACTGCCTCGTGGGCGCGGCCGTCGCGGCGTCGATGCACGGGGCGGTGCTGTTCGGGACTGATGCACACGCCGAGCAGCGGCCGCGTCTGCGACTCTCCTCGCTCCAAGGAGGTCGTCGCTAATGCCGCGTGTGAAACGCCAGCCCGAGTCGAACAGTGGTCAACAGGTCGGCCTGGTGTGCCGCGGTTGCGGGTGCCAGCACTTTCGCGTCGTGTACGTCAAGCACCGTCCGGGCGGGATTGTGCTGCGTCGTCGCGAGTGCCGGCACTGCGGCCGCCGGGTCATGACGCGCGAAGTCCAGGTGTGAGGTCGATCTATCGACCATTCTGCGTCGCGCGCACGCCACGGGGCGGAGCGATTGCGTAGATGGCTCCCGAACGCGGCGCTGCGCCGCACACGGGAGCAGTCATGCCCGATCCAGACCCCAACCTCGAACAGGCCATCCGCGACAACGCGTCGCAGCCCGCAAAGGCGTCGGTGGACGGCCAGTCGGTCGAGCAGCACCCGTTGAAGGACCAGATCGAGGCCGATCGCTACCTCGCGTCCAAGGACGCCGCGAGGAAGCCCGGCCTCGGAGTCAAGTTCGCCAAGATCGTCCCCCCCGGTTCCTTCTGACGACCACGCCCTCATGCTGAAAGCCATCGCCAACATCATGAGCCGGGCCGCCCCCCATCGCGCGACGCGAGCGGTCTCTCCCTCCACGACGGCGTCGCGAGGCCCGCATGGACGCGGGTCGCGCGGCGGCCGTCGTGTGGTCGTTGCCAAGTTCGACTCGGCGCAGACTACGCCCGACAACCGCAGGCACTGGGCCGCGGCCGACGGCCTCTCGCCCAACGCGGCGGTCAGCCCGGAGGTCCGGCGAGTTCTCCGCAACCGCGCCCGCTACGAGGTCGCCAACAACTCCTACGCCAAGGGAATCGTCCTCACGCTCGCCAACGACACCATCGGCACCGGCCCGCGCCTGCAGATGCTGACCGACGACGCCGCAGCCAACCGGCGCGTCGAGGAACTCTTCGAGTCCTGGGCCGAGGCCATCGATCTGCCCGGCAAGCTCCGCACCATGCGGCTCGCGCGCGCCGAGAGCGGCGAGGCGTTCGGGCTCCTGGTCAGCAGCCCGGGCATCGACTCGCCGGTCAAGCTCGACCTGCGCCTCATCGAGCCCGAGCAGGTCGCCACACCGTGGCGCATCGGGATGCGGGTTCCCGACAACGAGGTCGATGGCGTCGTGCTCGACGAGCATGGCCTTCCCGTCGCGTACCGCGTGCTGCGCCATCACCCCGGCGACACCAGCGGATGGGCGGGCGGCGGTGCCGATCCAGCGGCGTTCGACACGCTCCCGGCGAGCAGCGTGCTGCACTACTTCCGGCCCGATCGGCCGGGGCAGCTGCGCGGCATCCCGGACATCACGCCCGCGCTGCCGCTGTTCGCGCAGCTGCGGCGGTACACGCTGGCCGTCATCGCCGCCGCCGAGACCGCTGCGGACTTCGCCGCCGTGCTCTACACCGACGCCCCCGCCAACGGCGAGGCCGATCCGCTCGAGCCGATGGACGAGGTCGAGCTCGAAAAGCGCATGGCCACCGTGCTCCCCGGCGGATGGAAGCTCGGGCAGGTCCACGCCGAGCAGCCGACGACGAGCTATGCCGAGTTCAAGCGCGAGATCTTGAACGAGATCGCCCGCTGCCTGAACATGCCCTTCAACGTCGCGGCGGGGAACTCCTCGGGGTACAACTACGCCAGCGGCCGGCTCGATCACCAGACGTACTTCAAGAGCCTGCGCGTCGATCAGCACCACCTGCGTCTGGCGGTCCTCGACCGTCTGCTCAAGGCCTGGCTCGACGAAGCCGCGCTCGTTGAAGGTCTGCTCCCGCAGTCCATGCGGGTGCGCAACGCAGCCATGCCGCACACCTGGTTCTGGGATGGCGTCGAGCACGTCGACCCGGCCAAGGAAGCCAATGCGCAGGCCATGCGCCTGGCCAACCACACCACCACGCTCGCCGCCGAGTTCGCCCGCCAGGGGCGCGACTGGGAGGACGAGCTGCGTCAGCGGGCCAAGGAACTCGCGCTCATGGCCGAGCTCGGGCTCCCGCTCACCACGACCGCACAGCAGGAGTCCGCGCCGAGGCGCGACGAGGAACAGGAGACCGAATCCCATGCCGTCTGACACCATCGTGTTCAACGACCATCCGCTCGTGATCCGCGCCCACAAGGCCGCCGACGCCGAAGCGCCCGCGCACAAGAGCCTGTCGCTGACGGCGCAGGCGGAGTTCGAGATCATCGCCGGCACGGGCGGCGACGCCGGGGCCGGGCCAACGCTGCCCAGGTTCCGAATGGTCGCGTACACCGGCGGCCCGATGAAGGTCGCCGGATGGCGGCACCCGGTCGTCATCGACCTGGCGGGCCTGGCGATCCCCTCCCAGTCCCGCCCGATCCGCTTCGGGCACGATGCGGCCGCGGGCGTTGGGCACACGAGCGCCGTCGCCGTCGAGGACGGCAAGCTCGTTGCCTCGGGCATGATCTCCCGCGATACGCACGCGGCCAAGGAGGTCGTCGCCTCGGCCCGCAACGGCTTCCCGTGGCAGGCGTCGGTGGGTGCGAGCGTCGAGGCGTTCGAGTTCCTCCGCGAGAACCAGTCCGCCACGGTCAACGGCCGCGAGGTGCATGGCCCGCTGAACATCGTCCGCCGCGCCACGCTGGGCGAGATCAGTTTCGTGGACCTCGGGGCCGATGGCGGGACGACCGCCAGCATCGCGGCGTCGGGCGAGGCCGGCGCTGCGTCCACCACGCCCCCCACACCCTCCACGTCCGCAGCGCCACCCGTCAACGGTGCCGAGGCCACCGATCCCGTTCGTGATCTCCGCGCCCAGATGGCCGCCGAGACGGACCGGATCGCGGCGATCCGCCGTCTGTGCGCTGGCGCGCACGCGGCCATCGAGTCGCAGGCGATTCGTGAGGGGTGGGACGCCACGCGCACGGAGTTGGAGGTGCTGCGCGCCAGTCGTCCCAAAGCCCCTGCGGGTCCTGCGATCCACGTGCACAGCCAGGCTGGCATCACGCAGAAAGTGCTCGAGGCCGCGTGCATTCTCTCGGGCCGCCTGGAGAACCCGGAGCAGCACTGCAACGAGCGCGACCTCGAGGCCGCGAGCCGCGCCTTCGGCCGCACGATGGGCTTGCAGGAACTGCTCCTGCACGCCGCGTGGGCCAACGGCTACTCGGGCCGCACCTTCCGCGACTGGCACGGCGTGATGGACGCGGCCTTCGGGCGTCCCGGTGCCGACGTGCAGGCCTCGATCGGCAACAGCACGATCAGCATCGCGGGCATCCTCTCCAACGTCGCCAACAAGTTCCTGCTGGAGGGCTTCTTCAGCGTCGAGCGCACCTGGCGGAACATCTGCGCTGTCCGTAGCGTCACCGACTTCAAGACGGTGACCAGCTACCGCCTCACCGGCAACGACGGGTACGAGAAGGTCGCCCCGGGCGGCGAGATCAAGCACGGCACGCTCGGCGAAGAGTCGTACTCCAACAAGGCCGAGACGTACGCGCTGATGCTTTCGATCGACCGCACCGACATCATCAACGACGATCTTGGCGCGATCACGACCGTGCCCCGCAAGCTCGGCTCGGGGTCGGGCAAGACCATCAACGAGGTCTTCTGGGCCGCCTTCATGGCCAACAGCGGCTTCTTCACGGTCGGGAACAAGAACTTCATCTCCGGCGCGGACACGGCGCTCTCGATCGATGGCCTGACCAAGGCCGAGGTCACGTTCATGGACCAGGTGGACTCCGACGGCAAGCCCATCGGCGTGCTGCCGTCGATCCTGCTGGTGCCCACGGCCCTCTCGGCGATGGGTAGCCAGCTCTTCAAGAGCCTGGAACTGCGCGACAACACAGCGAGCGCGCGGTACCCGATCACCAACCCCCACCAGGGCAAGTTCCGCGTCGAGGTCAGCCGCTACCTGGGCAACCCCAAGTTCACCGGCAACTCGACGAAGGCGTGGTACCTGCTGGCGGACGCGAGCGATCTGCCCGTTGTCGAGATGGCGTTCCTCAACGGGCAGGAGTCCCCGACGATCGAGACCGCCGAGCAGAACTTCAACCGCCTGGGCATCCAGATGCGCGGGTACCACGACTTCGGCGTGGCGCTGCAGGACCCGCGCGGCGGCGTCAAGAGCAAGGGCGAGGCGTAAGCCACCATGGGCGACTCGATCCCGATCGGTGGTGAGGGCGGCGAAGGCGAGCCGGGCGAGCCCGGCTCCGGAGGATCACAGATGTCCACGACAAAGTTCGTACACGAGGGCGCGGCGATCGACTACACCCCCGGGGCCGACATCCCCGCGGGCACCGTCGTCGTGCAGGGCGAGTTGGTCGGTACCACGCGGGTTGACCTCAAGGCCAATCAACTCGGCTCGCTGGCGGTGCAGGGGGTCTTCGACTTCCCCAAAGCGACGGGCGCGGGCAGCGCCCTGACTGTCGGCTCGCTGGCCTACTGGGACGCGGCCAACAAGGTCGCCACCAAGACCGCCACCGGCAACAAGCTCATCGGCAAGGTGGTGCGCAACACCGTCGATGCCGACACCATCGTGCGCATCCGCATGTCGCAGTAACCCTGGCGAGAGGAGGGCGGCATGGGTGACCTGCTCGAACAGGGCGCGGCGTTCCTCGACGACCAGCGGCATCGGCACATGAGCCGCCCGGTGGTGTATCGCCGAGGCACCGATGAGAAGGAAGTCCAGGCCACGATCGGCCGCACCGAGTTCGAGCAGGCGGACGAGGCGGGGCTGATTCGCCGCACGGAATCACGGGACTACCTGATCCGCTCGGCAGATCTGGACCTGGGCGCTGGCCCGATCCAGCCCAAGGCCGGCGATCAGGTGCGGGAGCAGGTGGGGACGAAGGTGCTGGTGTACGAGGTCAACGCGCCCGGCGGCCAGCCGCCTTGGCGATACAGCGATCCCTACCGGCGGGTGGTGCGGGTTCACACGAAGTTCGTGGGTACGGAGGCGTGATGACGGGACCGAATGGACAGAACGGCACCAACGGCGGCAAGGCCTCGCTGCGCGTCCAGTGGGCGGGGATCGTCGTCACGATCCTCATCGCGGCGGGCGCGATGACCGTCCAGTGGGGCGTCGTCACCGCCAAACTCCAGCAGGTCGAGAAGCGGCTTGACGAACTGATCGTCGAGGCACGGGCCCTGCGCACCGAGTACCAGGCGATCGAGCGGCGGGTGTCGTACCTCGAGGGACGGCTGAATGGGAGGTCGGGGCAGTGAGCACCATCGCCGTCATCGCTGACGCGGTTGCCGCGCACATCAACTCCGGGACGTACTCGCGCCCGGTGGCCGCCGCGCGAGTCTATCAGCCCGCCTTCACGCTGGAGGACTTGAAGGACCTGCGCGTGTCGGTCGTGCCGCGGACGGTCGGCATTTCCGCCGCCAGCCGCGACAGCAGCACGTTCGAGTGCGTCATCGACGTGGGCGTGCAGCAGAAGCTGCCAGCCGAGAACGAGCAGCCCGAGATCGACGCCCTGCTCGACCTGGTCGAGGAGATCGCCGATCGGCTGCGGCTGACGAGGCTGCCCGATGCGCCCGAGGCCGCGTGGGTCGGCATCGCGCACGAGCCTGTCGTGTCGAGCGAGTCGCTGGAACAGCATCGGGTGTTCACGAGCGTCCTGAGTGTCACGTACCGCGTTCGGAGGTGATCGATGGCAATCAAACTGGGCATGGAGGCGGTCCTCAAGTACAAGGTCGGTGGGCAGGCCGGCGGCGGGACGTGGACGGCGCTGGGCAACACCCGCGACGTGACGCTCAACCTCGAAGCGGGCGAGGCCGACGTGACCACCCGTGCCAACGCGGGCTGGCGGGCGACCGTCACCACGCTTAAGGAGGCGAGCGTCGAGTTCGAGATGGTGTGGGACACCGCCGACGCGGGGTTCACGGCCATCAAGAACGCCTTCTTCAACAACGCCGTGATCGGGCTGCAAGTCCTGGACGGGACCAGCGGCCAGGGCCTGCAGGCGGACTTCTCCATCACCAACTTCTCGCGCAGCGAGGCGCTCGAAGAGGCCATCACCGTCTCGGTGACGGCGAAGGTCACGTACTCGACGACGGCCCCCTCATGGATCGGCGGCTGATCCTCACGAGACGAGCACACTCACAGAGACAGGAGTCACGGATGCAGACGTTCACGGACAACGCGGGCAGGCAGTGGCAGGTGGAGATCAACGTCGCGGCGCTCAAGCGCGTGCGCGGGCTGGTGCGGGTGGACCTCATGCAGCCCATCGAGGGAACGGGCGGCCTGCTCGAACGCCTGGTGCGCGACCCGGTCCTTCTGTGCGACGTGGTCTACGCGCTGTGCAAGCCCGAGGCGGACACGCGCGGCGTCAGCGACGAGGACTTCGGCCGGGCGATGGCGGGCGACGCCATCGAGCACGCCACCGCCGCGGTGCTGGAGGAACTCGTGTCTTTCTGCCCGAGCCCGAGGGACCGGGCCAACCTCGGGCGGGTGCTCCAGGCCACGCGGGAGGTGATGGACAAGGCGCGCGACCTGGCGACCCGGCGGATCGATCACCTGATCCAGAGCGGGGAACTCGAACGCCTGGCGGAGGACGCGATGGGCGAGCCGGAGGGAGTGGACCAACCGCCGCCGACGCCTGGCGGCACGTCTGGCACTGCGCCGGAGCCGTCGGCGTCGATCCCGGCCCCCTGACGCTCCGCGAGTTGATGGAGATGCTTGAAGGGCGGCAGCGTCACGACTGGTCCATCGCTTCCTCGTGCCTCTCCGTCATCGCCAACCTGCACCGCGATCCCAAGCGATCCCGCCGACTCCAGCCCAGCGACTTCGACCCCTTCGCCCAGCGCTCCCACGCACAACGCCGCATCACGGTCCCCGTCTCGGTCCTGAAGGACGTGTTCATCGACGGCAAGGTTCCCAACCTGCTCATGGAGGTTCACGGATGAAGTTCCTAGGTTCGCTCTCCACCCGTCACGTCGTCTATCTCGTCGGCCTGCTCCTGCTGGCGCTGGTGCTCGCGTCGTGCGCCGGGATTGATCTTGGCGACCTCGTCAAGGTCAAGACGCCCAACGCGATCCAGCAGACCACCGGTCTGCGCTCGACGCTCTCGCTGAACGAGGCCGAGGCCGAATACCAGCACTGGTTCAACCAGACGCAGGCCACCGGCGCGCAGTGGAAGGGCAACATCCAGCGCGCCGGCGAAGTCCGTGGCCTGCTTGGACAACTCACGCTCTCGGCCCTCGACACCGTCGGCCCGACGGTCGCGGGCCTGCCCGTGCTCGGCCCGGCTCTGCCTGCGCTCACGGGCATCGTCGGGCTGTTCATCGGGAGCGGGCGGCTGCGCAAGGAGAAGGAGGCGTCGTTTAACAAGGGCCTGGAGACCGGCCGCGACATGGCGGGCGAGGGGGCGACGTCATGACACGTCGCTCCCCCAACCCGTGCGTCCCCGTTGGATCACTTGCCGTTGAGCAGGGCGAGCACCTTCGTGGCCATCTCCCTGCTCATCGAGTAAATCCAGCAGTGCCGCTCATGGTCGCGCTTGACCTGGAAAGGCCACGTCTCAAGACCGTACCGGCTCTTGACGCGACGGCCGAACGCGCCGAGCGTGCCGGCAATCGTGTTCCAGTCGGCCTTCGGCTTGTTCTTCAGCGCCGTGGCCAGATCCTGCGTGGTAAGCCACTCGCCGGGACGCAATGCCAGCCCGCGGAGGATGTCGCGCATCGCTGGGCCAGAGTCCTCCACCATCGTGCGAAGGCGGGCTGGAGTCCACTCGTCTGTCGAGTCGCTGGTCGTCGGCGACTCGTCCATTGTCGCAGTCGGAGCAGCAGACGCGCCTTCCAGTTGGGCGATCAGCCCATAAACCTGCGACAGGTGCTTGCGGGGAACCAGGACGTTCACGAGGTCTTCAGTCGTCATTGGCAATCTCCTTTTCAAATGACACGACCATTGTCGCACGTAGCAGCATCATAGTCAAACGTATTTGGTGTACGAAAGCGAACATATTTGCACGTATACGTACATTTGACGCTCTTTGGCGTCATCTGTTCGCGTTCTGGATGGGTTTTAGCGTGATCACCATGCGCATCAAAGACATGTTCTTCGACCGGCACGTCGTCATGGCGGCGGTCGACAGCGCCAAGCGGAAGGTGCTCAGCCAGGCCGGTGCCTTCATCCGAACGGCGGCGCGGACGAGCATCCGCAAGCGCAAGGGGACCGCCCCGCCGGGCAAGACGCCGCACTCGCACGAGGGGAGCCTGCGGAAGTTGATCCTCTTCGGGTACGACCGCGCCAGCGACTCGGTGGTCGTCGGGCCGGTGGGGTTCGCCAAGAGCACCGCGACCAAGGCGCTGGAACACGGCGGAGAGACGGTAGTTCATCAACGGCGGCGGGGACGGCTCGTGTCGCGGAAGGTCAAGATCGCCGCGCGGCCGTTCATGGCCCCCGCGCTGGAGAAGGAGCGGCCGAAGCTGCCGCTCTGGTGGCGGAACTCGATTCGCAAGGGAGGCTGAATGGCCGACACGCGGGGCATCCGGGCCGGACGGGCGTTCGTGGAACTCGGCGTGAGCGACAAGCTCAGCGCCGGGCTCCGCCGCGCCCAGAAGCGGCTGGAGGCCTTCGGCCAGGGGCTCCGTAGCGCCGGCACGCGACTGGCGGGGATCGGCGCGGCGGCGGTCACGGCCCTGCTGGGGAGCGTGAAGGTCTTCTCCGGCATGGGCGACACGCTCGACAAGATGAGTTTGCGCACCGGCGTCAGCGCCGAGGCCCTGAGCGAGCTGGGCTTCGCCGCCGAGCAGTCGGGGGCGGACCTGGAAACGCTGGAGAACGGCCTGAAGTTCATGCAGCGCTCGCTCGTGGACGCCGCCAAGGGCTCGGCCTCGGCGCAGCAGGCGCTCGCGATGCTCGGCCTGTCGGTTGAGGACCTTGCTGGCCTTTCGCCCGATCAGCAGTTCAGGCGCCTGGCCGATCGCCTTGCTCAGGTCACCGACCCGGCCCTGCGCACGGCGCTGGCGATGGAGATCTTCGGACGGGCCGGGACGAAACTGCTCCCCCTGCTCTCGGCGGGCGCGGCGGGGATCGAGGAGTTGCAGCAGCAGGCCCGCAGCCTGGGCCTGACCGTCAGCACGCAGACGGCCCGGGACGCCGCGGAACTCAACGACACGCTCAACATCCTGTGGCGCGCGGTCAAGCAGGGAGTCTTCGCCATCGGCGGGACGCTCGCGCCCACAATCAAGAACCTCTCGCAGCGGATCACGCGCATCATCGTCGCCGCCACCGACTGGATCAAGCGGAACAACGACCTCGTCGTCTGGGCGCTGAAGGTCGCGGCGGGGGTCGTGGTGGTCGGGGCCGCCCTCATCGGTCTTGGCGTGGCGATCACCGGCATCGGCGCGGCGATGGGCGTGCTGGCCAGCGTCGTCTCCGGCATCGGCGCGGCGTTCGGGCTGGTCGGGGCGGCGTTGGGGGCCCTGCTCAGCCCCGTCGGGTTGGTTATCGCCGCCGTCGTGGGCCTGGGCGCGGCGCTCCTGGTCACCAGCGGCACGGGCGGGGCGGCCCTCGAATGGCTCGGGGAGCAGTTCACGCGCCTGCGCGACTGGGCCACCAAGGTCATCGGCGGCATCTCCGATGCCCTCGCCGCCGGCGACATCGCCCTGGCCGCCGAGATCCTGTGGCTCTCGCTGAAGGTCGCCTGGCAGCAGGGCGTCGCGGCGCTCAACAAGGTCTGGCTTGAGGCCAAGCAGTTCTTCGTCGGCACCGCGCAGTCCATGTGGTACGGGGCGCTGGCCGCTGCCGAAATCGGCTTCCATGCCATCGAGGTCGCGTGGATCGAGACCACGGCGTTCCTCAGCAAGACGTGGACGAACTTCACGACCGGGTTCCAGCAGGTCTGGGAGTCTGCGTCGTCGTGGGTCGCCAAACGCATGCTGGAGATCCAGGGGCTGTTCGACTCCGGGCTGGACGTGGACGCCGCCAAGAAGGCCGTGGACCAGCAACTCGAATCGCGGCTGATCGAACTGGAGGACGCCGCCCAGCGCGACGTGGCCGCGCGCGAGCGCAGGCGCGCCGCCGAGCGGGAGCAGGCCGCCGCCATCCACGAAGCGACGCTCGCGGCAATCGGCCAGGACTTCGAGAACGCGCAGGAGGCCCTCCGCAAGGACACGGAGGCGGGCCTTGCCGAGTCGCGTGCCGCCCTCGACGCCGCGAAGAAGAAGCTCGCCGACGCGATCGAACTGGCCCGCCAGAAACGCGAGGCGGCGGACGCGGAGCGGGGTCCGTCCCGTTCGCCCCGCGACCTCATGGCCGAGTTCGACGATCGCATCGCGGGCCTGGGCGACCTGCTGGCCAAGGGGATCAGCGTGCGCGGCACGTTCAACGCCAAGGCCGCGCAGGGTCTGGCCGCGGGCAACGACACCGCCGAGCGCACGGCCCGCGCAACGGAGCAGACGGCGAGGCACACCAAGCGACTGGCCGACGCGGCGGGGACGGGCGGATTGACGTTCGGCTGATCGGAGTGACGGATGCCCATCGAGGTGCGCGAGAAGTTCGAGTCACGCAGGCTCGTCAAGAGCGTCACGGGGAGCAACTCCTCGGCGGAGCTCGCGTACATCGTGCTGGGCACGGACAACGACATCGCCGCGCGCGATGCGCTGGAAGCCGAGGCCCCGAACACCTACGCCAACCTCCCCCGCCAGAGTGTGCAGGTAGAGCCGCTGGGGCCGGGCCTGTGGGACGGCCTGGCCCGCTACGCCCTTTCCGGCGGCGGGGGCGGCCTGCCCACGGGCGAGTCCTCCTTCCAGTTCGACACCGGCGGGGGCACGCAGCACATCACGCAGTCGCTGGCCACCGTCCAGCGCGTCCCCGCGCCGGGCATGGTCGCGCCCGACTTCCAGGGGGCCATCGGCGTCAGCGCCGACGGCGTCGAGGGGATCGACATCACCGTCCCCGTCTACCACTTCGCCGAGACGCATTACAAGCCCGATGCGGCGATCACCGGCGCGTACAAGGGCGTGCTGTTCAACCTCACCGGCAAGGTCAACGCCGACGGCTTCCGCGGCTTTGCGCCCGGTGAGGTGCTCTTCCTCGGCGCGAGCGGCTCGAAGCGCGGCAGCGGCGCTGAGGCCGACTGGGAGATCACCTACCGCTTCGCCGCCAGCCCCAACGTCTCGGGCCTCTCGATCGGCCCGATCAACGGCATCACCAAGAAGGGGTGGGAGTACCTGTGGGTGCGGTACAGCGACCAGGAGGACACCGCCGCCAAGACGCTCGTGAAGCGCCCCATCGCGGCCTACGTCGAGCGTGTGTACGAGAGCGGGAGTTTCGCGGGACTGCAACTGGGATGACGAATGGGTGACGACCTCCGCAAAGTCCGGCGCGGCGATCCGCTCCGCATCCCCGCGCGGGCGTACAACGCTTTCGTCGATGCGGCGCTGGACGCGCGCCGCCGCCAGCAGGACCGCCGCGGCGGTGACCTATGGGACGGCGGGCGGTCCTTCATCGGCGGTGGCGTCGTCGCCGTGCGCAACGACAGCGGCGCGGATCTGGAGCGCTACCACGCCCTGGCCATCGACGGCCCGCTCTTTCTCCCCGGCGAGGACGGCCCGGAGAAGTCGTTCCAGAACCGCCTGGCCTTCAAGGGCATCACGCCCACCGACACGACGCGCCCGGGTTCGTTCGCCATCGCACGCGAGCCGATCCCGCGCGGCGAGGTCGGCCTGTGCGTCGTCCACGGCGTCACGCCAGCGCGGGTGCTCATCGAGGACGAGGAGCACGCGTTCGCCGAGGTCGCACCCGACGAAACCGTGCTCACGTCCGCGGGCACGGGGAGTGCGGCGATCCTGTGGAAGGAAGAGGGCGTCGGCGAGAAGTGGGCGCTGGTCGAGGTGGGCCGCCCGCGCGGGGGCCGCATCGTCGCCATCCTTGGCGAGGCCCGCGAGATCGAAGGTGAGCGCTTCCGCTGGCGCTATTCGTGGACAGAGGCCGCGATTGACGGCGATCCGGGCAGCGACACCTTCGGGCGCTACGTCGTGGTCGAGGAGGGTCTGTCCTCCAAGGGCGCGGGCGGCGAAGAGGACCCGGCGCGATGGGCCATCAACAGGTTCGAGAGCCATCACAGCGACGTGCCGGAGGAAGAGCCCGAAGGGACCGATGGTTTCGGCGGCCTGCGTTCGCTCTTCGTGCCCGGGCAACTCGAACCCCTCGACCCCGCGGGCTACTGCCCGCGCAAGGCGGCGGTGCCGATGCTCCGCCCCATCCTCAAGGGCGTCGCGGTGGAGATGGTCGCCGAGCGCGACACGCGCGGCGGAACGGTCTGGGCGTTCCAAGCCCTCAACGGAATGGAACTGGTCGAGTTCGACGTCCCGGTGTGGCTGTATGTCTGATCCCCACGAGAACATCCCCGTTGATTTGGAAGCCCGCCGCGAGCACGAGCGGCGCAAGTACCTCGCGCTCGCTGGGCACTCCGGGGGCAACTACGGCTCCACCAACCACGGGCGCTTCGCGTACCGGCTGGTGCAGGGATGGAAGCCCCGCCCCACGTTCGTGGTGGACTTCGGCTGCGGCCGAAACCTCTTTGTTCAGCACCTCCGACGGCTCGGGATCGACGGCCTGGGCATCGACTTCGCCTTCCCCGAGGCGGACATCGTGGCGCCCATGCACCGCGTGCCCGTCTCCGCCGGCATCGCCGACGTGGTGACCTCGTTCGACGCCCTCGAACACCTGCTCCCCGAGGAAGTGGACGAGGTGCTCGACGAGATGCGGCGGATCGCCGTGCCGGGCGGGGGCTTTGTGTTCTCGATCTGCACGCGGGAGAGCAAGACCAAGGTCAACGGCGAGGGGTTGCATCCGACGGTGCGACCCATCAAGTGGTGGCTCGACCGGATCGGCCGCGTCGGCACGGTGCGTCAGGGACTCGGCGATCCTCGTGGGGGGTACATCGCGGGGGTGTTCAACCATGCGTGAGAATGGTGGCGATATCGCGGCATTGCAGGCGGGGCTCAAGCAGCGCAGGCCCGCACGGAGCGGCGTGCGCCTCTACACCGCCGACTTCGACTCCGTCTCCCTGTGCGACTTCTACCGGGGTCGCTCGGCGTTCCTGATCCTGTCGGGGCCTTCGCTCGCCCAACTCGACCTGTCGCGGCTCAACCGTCGCGGCATCATCACGATGGCCGTCAACAACGCCTGGGCCGTGCATCGCCCCACCCTGTGGACCTGCGTCGATGATCCCGGCCGCTTCATCGACACGGGCTGGAAGGACCCGGGCATCCTGAAGATCGTGCCCGTCTCCCACTTCGACAAGCGCCTCCGCGTTCAGAACCCCGACGGCTCGTTCCGTGCGAGCGCGTTCAAGGTGCGGCAGATGCCGGGCGTGCTGTTCTACCGCCGCAGCGACCACTTCGACCACAGCCGGTTCTTGAAGTCCGACACGATCAACTGGGGCCAGGACGGCGAGCACACGGACTCGCTGGGCATCAAGGGCAAGCGCTCGGTCATGCTCGCCGCGCTGCACCTCCTGCACTACCTGGGCTTCCGCACGGTGTATCTGCTCGGCGCGGACTTCAAGATGGACCGCGAGCGACGCTACGCCTTCGACGAGCACCGCAGCAAGGACGCGATCCGCCACAACACCATCCTGTACGAGAGCCTCCAGAAGCGCTTCGAGGCCTTGAAGCCGCACTTCGAGCAGCACCGCTTCCGCGTGGTCAACTGCGCGCCAGACCCCGAGGCGTGCGCTCTGAAGGCGTTCGAGTTCGTGCCCTTCGAGCAGGCCGTGAGCGACGCGGCCGCCGAGTGCTCGAAACCCGTCAGCACCGCCGGGTGGTATCAGCCCGCCTACCCAGCGCAGGAGAACCAGGGATGAGCGACGAACCCCGCCGGTACTTCCTCTACATCCCCGTGTGGGCCTCCACCGGCGGCCCCGGAGGCTCGGGGTCCGGCTCCGGCTCGTCCGGCAGTTCGGAGGGTTCCTCGTCGGGATCGTCCTCGTCGAGCGGCAGCAGTTCGTCGGGTTCGTCGAGCGGATCATCCAGCAGCGGCTCGGGCTCGTCGAGCGGTTCCTCCGGGGCATCGAGCGGCGCGAGCAGCGGGGCCAGCAGCGGAGCGTCGAGCGGGGCATCGGGGAGCTCCGGCGCTGGAAGCAGCGGCGCCTCCAGCGGTGGCGGCGGCAGTTCGGGCGCATCGGGCGGCTCCTCCGGCGGCGGTGGCAGCAGCGGTTCGGGCGGATCGGGGGGGTCGGGTTCCGGCGGCAGCGGTGGCTCCGGCTCGGGTGGTTCGGGCGGATCAGGCTCGGGCGGCTCGGGGGGGTCGGGGGGCTCGGGCGGCAGCGGATCGGGAAGCGGCGGCTCAGGTGGTGGTTCGGGAGGCGGCGGATCGGGTGGCGGTGGAGGCGGCGGAGGAGGTGGTGGAGGCGGGGGCGGAGGTGGCGGTGGGGGTTCGAACTGCCTCCTCTTCGGCACGCTCGTCCGCCTGGCCGACGGCCGCGTCACCACGATCGAGAACCTCAAGCCCGGCGACATCGTCGCCACGATCAAGGTGCCCGGCCTCGAAGTCGATGTCCCCTACCGCGCCCAGTACCAGTGGCTGTCGCACCACGGCCTGCGCGGCACGATCCCGACCGTTGGCCGCGTCGCCAGCGTGAAGCTCGGCGAGCACAGCGGGTTCGTTGTGATCAACCGCCGGATCAAGGCGACGCCCGAGCACCCGTTCCTCATGCGCCGCGGCGACGAATGGGGCTTCTCGTCGGCGGAGTTCCTCAAGAAGGGCGACTACCTGATCGGCGAGCGACTCGCTGAGGAACTCGTCGAAACCGTCGAGCGCATCGACGCCCCGACCCGCACCGTGGCCATCCACATCCCCGGCACGAACACCTTCTCGGCCGAGGGCGTGTGGGTCCACAACGACATGCCCGCGACGGCCCACTCCTCCGGCTCGGGTTCGAGCTCAAGCGGCTCAGGCTCCAGTTCCGGCAGTGGCTCCTCCAGCAGCAGCGGATCGTCGGCCAGCAAGTCCAGCGGCTCGTCGATTTCGTCGAGTTCCTCCTCCGGCTCCGGTAGCGGCAGCGGCTCCAGCAGCCAGTCCAGCGGCGGGCCGGGAGGGACGTACTCGATCTGATAAGCAGGGGCAGCCCTATGCCGGAGGCTGTACTGTGTATTGCTGGGCAAGCCCCTCCAGCGTCACGTTGGTCGCCACCGCGTCGTGCGGGACGAAAACGTACTTCCACGCTTTACCGCCCACGCTTCTTGCGTGTTCGGTCGCCTGCTGGCACCACTTCACCGCCGCATCACGCTTTGCAAGCACCTCCGGGTCAGTCATCGCGTTGGAAGCCTTCGGCTCGAGCATGTAGATGGCCGAGTGCCCCTCCGCGACGAAGTCCGGCTGATACTCCAGGTGATTCCCACCGAACAGGTAGAAGATCTGGAACTGGCCCTTCGCCGGCTTGAACCACTTGAGTGCGTCCCGATCCAAGACGACAGCCAGCTTCCGCTCGGTGTCCGACTGGAACTTCTGGACCGGATACAGGCAACGCTGGAAGCCGCCGAACACGTACTTCGCGATGTTGGCTTTGTCCGGCGGCGCCTCCATGAAGTCTCGAATCGGCTCCGACGCGCTCGCCGTGTAGGCGCTGGGCTTGAGTTCGGTGAAGCCCTTGCTCACCTTCACTTCGTACCCCGTCGCCTCCTCCCAGTAGTGCTCCTGCATCTGCGAATGCACGAACTGCGCGATTGGCTTCTGGAAACAGCGAAGCACCTTCCGGGCATCGTCATCGGAGAGATACGAGCGAAGGTGCGTGACGACCTGCCCGGCCAGGTCGTACAACAGATCGGCGTGGTCGTCATACGACACGTCGTCGAAATCCACCAGGCCGCTGACGACGTAGTCCTCCGACCTCGCCTCGTGGTCGCTCCCCTTGCCGAGGGCGATGACCTCGCGTGTGTTCGTGCGCAGATGCTGTACCCACAACTCGTCCGACGGCGGCTGGTAGCGGAGCCCGTCCAGTTTCAACTTGAAGGGCTTAAAGCCGCAGCGGACCTCACCGGTCGGGACGACCAGGATGCGTGGAATGTCGATGGTCTTGTCCACCACCATCGCCGCCGTCTTGGCCACAATCGCGGCGATATCGACTTCCGGCTTGATCCCGGGCAGATCGGGCTGGTGGGGCCTGAACTGCTCGGCCACCTGCTTGACGAGTTCCGCCTGAACCTTCTTGTCTTGGAGGCGGGACGCGGTCGGCACCAGGTCCGGCCGACCTTCGAGCTTCCGGATGGCGTCATAGGCCAGCTTCGCTGCCTGCTGCTCGTCCGGCGTCGTGAACACCGGCTTCGCCGCCGTCGGGGCGACAAGCGTGCTCGTTGTCGGCTGCTGCGCCGGCACGCCGAGCGAGGATGCCAACTGCGACTGGGCGACCACCGTCACCGTCCGCTCGGCCAACTGCTGGCCGGTGAGAATGACTTGCTGGAGCCGGATCGCCGACCCCGGCCTGTTCGCCTCGTCCACGATCTCCTGAAACCGGTCGTGGGCCACGATGTTGAGCCGATCCACGGCCGCCACGCCAGTCCGCTTCCCATACGGCAGCCGCAGGCCGCGTCCGATCGACTGCTCGATCAGCGTGCGCGCGTTCGCCGCTCGCAGCGGCACGATCGTGTAGAGATTGGTGACGTCCCAACCTTCCTTCAGCATGTTGACGTGGATGACGATCTCGGTCGGCTCATCGGGGCTCTCGACCGCGAGCAGCCGCTGGACCATCTCGTCCTCTTGCGCCCCGGTCATGCTCGAATCGACCTGGATCACCCGCTCCTTGTAGCGGCCCCCGAAGCACGCATCAGACTTGATATACGCCATCAACTGGGCCGCGTGGGTCGTGTCTCGTGCGATCACGAGCACGAACGGCTTGACGATCCGGTTGTCCGTCTGCCGCGCATAGGTCTCCAGTTCGACCTTGACGGTCTCGTGCAGGGCGATGCCGTCGTCGAGCTTCATCCGCTCGATCTCTTCCGCTGACATGCCTCCCGGGTTGAAGTCCTTCCGCGTGACGACCGCGGGCTCCTTCACGAACCCATCGGCCATCGCCCGACCGAGGGGGTAGTCGTAGATTACGTTGCTGAACGCGACCGGTCCCTTGCTTGTCTCGACGAACGGGGTCGCCGTGAGCTCCAAGCCGAGGATCGGCTTGAGCTCGTTGATCGCGCGAACACCGGCGGACGCCCGGTAGCGGTGGCTCTCGTCCATCAGCAGAACCAGGTCATCGAGCCCGGCGAGATAGTCAAAGTACGGCTGTCCCAGGTACTCCGCCATCCTCTTGATCCGCGGCGACTTGCCCCCTCGCACCTCGGAGTTGATCTTCGAGATGTTGAAGATGTTGACCTTGCACAGGTCTGGATCGTTGAAGAGGTGCCCGGCCAGTTGCTCGTAGTTCTCGCCCGTGATGATCACGGGCGGCTCGACCGCGAACTCCGCGATGCCCTTGAAGACGTACTTCAGCGAGCCGGGGTGGAAATCCGCCTGCAACTTGTTGTAGATGGTGAGGTTCGGCGCAAGCACAAAGAAATTGCGCACCTGCTCAACGCGGTAGAGGTACGCAATGAACGCACCCATGAGCCGCGTCTTCCCCACGCCCGTGGCCAGCGCGAAGCAGATCGATGGGAACTCCCGCTCGAAACTGGTCACGCTCGGGAACTCGCTCCGGATCGCCGCCAATGCCTGCGCCGGGTCGGCGTTCTTCTCCAGCGAGATGATTTCGCACACGCGAGCCAGAATCTCCAGCGATTCCCGTTGGGGCGGACGGAGGCTCAGGCGACTGGCGATTGGGTTCGTGTTGGGATTCACCGACTTGCCCCCTTGCCGTTGGACGCGGCACCGGCGGGGAAGAGACCGGGCTCATCACCCTTCGGCTTCCGCGAGCCGCGGAGCACCTTGGGCTTCTTCGTCGCCGCGGCCGGCGCACCATCAACTGCCGCCTCGGGCTCGGGCTGGGTCGGCGGCGGGAGGGCCTTGATCTCCAGCGAGTAGTCATCGCGGCCCCACTCGCACTTGGCCATCACGGCCTTCGGGATCTTCTTGATGGTCAGATTCGGGAAGCCGCCCGCCCCACCTCCGGCCCGCCCGGTGAACGCCTTGCACATGATCAGCAGCGTGCGGTCCTCGCCCACCTCGTCGCTCAACTTCGCCAGCATGTCGCGCGTCAGGGGCTGCGTCGTCACGTAGATGAAGTCGCGCTCGGTCGAGTGGCCGTGCTGCCAGTAGACGGTGTCGCTGGGGGCATAGGTGAAGCCCTCCAGTTTGCACAGCGCCTCGGCGAGCATCGCGGCGTTGTACTCCTTGCTGATGACCCAGTTCCCCCAGCGGTCCTTCTCCAGCAGCGACGGGGCCAGACGGTAGTAGCGGAAGCCGCCGCCGCCTTTCCAGCGCGTGGCTTCGGTCACGCCGCCCTTGTCCTCACCATCAATCACCTTCATGAGGCGGGGGATGATGTGCGTGTGGCAGTGCTCGCCGAGTTCGACCATGATCCAGCGGCGCCCCATTTTGTGCGCGACGGCCCCGGTCGTGCCAGAGCCGGCGAAGGAGTCGAGGACCCAGTCGCCGGGGCTCGTAGACATCTCGAGAACCCGCTTAATGAGCAGCTCTGGCTTCTTGCCGTTCTTGAACTCGACGCCACCTTCATTGCTAATCCCGTTCCATGAGATGTCCGTCCATACGTCGGTCACCACCTCTCCTGGTACGCGTTTCCCATCGATCTCCAGAAGTCGCTTGTCGTAAAACAGAATCTGTCTGCCGTTCAGTATGTAGAAATCGGGCATGTCCTCGCCCGGATGCACAAATACACGCTCTCTCTCTCTCATTGACCGCTTGATTGTCGCATCCCGCTTGATTGCCGCTCCGCCCCCGATGGCTGCGGTCTGGAACACGCGGTCAGCGTTCCGGATGGCGAATCTCGCCACCTCATCTTCAAACGAGTCGCCAACTTCGCGCTTTGCGGCGCGAACCGAGTCGAACCCAAGTTCACGAGCAACGACCTCGTTGATCCCGTCCCAGGACCACTCTGTATACGGAGCAGACCGGTCAGCTAGGACCTTGGAGTACGCGGTGTCATAGGGCTTCTCGATGAAGACCTTCTTGAGTGGCGTCGTGCTCTTGTCTCGGGCGTAGACCAGCACGTAATTCGCCGTCGAGAACACGGTGGCTCCCGTGGCCTTGAACCCGGATGGATCGTTTGTGGTCATCGCGATGGTGTTGCAGTAGTTGAAGCGCCCGAAGATCTCATCAAGTAGGACCTTGGCATACGCCATTTCGCAGTCATCAAGATGGACGAACAAGAGGCCATCTCTCGTCAACAATGCACGCAGTCGCTCTAGACGATCGCGCATGAGCGACAGCCACTGCGAGTGCTCTACCCCATCGTCGTAGTGCTCAAAGGCTGAGCCGGTGTTGAACGGCGGGTCGATGTAGATGCACTTGATCTTGCCCGTGAACTCCGATTCGAGGGCCTTGAGTGCCAGGAGGTTGTCGCCGAAGATCAGGCGGTTGTCGAACAGATCGCCTGGGTAGCCCGGCTCGCCGAGCTTGGCGTCGGGCCTGACCCGTCGCGCGGCGTGGTATGACTTGGCCGGGTCCTCGAGGAGGATGCGCGGCTCAAGCTTCGGCCGCTCCTCCTTGCCGATCCAGGTCAGTTCGAGTTTCTGCTTCCTCTGCATGCTCACGTCACGGGTCCTCGCGGTTCATCGGTACGGGGAGTTGTAGGCCCATCGGTTGCCGGCGCATCGCCGGGCGCGTCCGGAGCGGCTCCGGTCGCCGGTGGGACAATACCGGGGGTCACGCCCGGCGGGACTCCCACGGCGGTGGCCGGTGTCGGCGCGGCTGGGGCGGCTGGCGCTGGTGGAGCCGTGAGCCGTCGAATGACCCGATCCGCCAGCGGCTGGGCGTCCCCCAAGTTGCGGAAGATGGCGAGGTACCCTTTCTCCCACTGGCGATCCATCGACTCGGCGTAGATGGCCTCGGCAATCTCGTTCGTGGCCCGTGACAACTCGGCTCGGTCAGCGTCGGTGAGATCGTGTCCGGCGCGGTTGACCACCGCCGCACACCGCTGCCCGACGAACGCCATGATGAACAGCCGTCCGTGCCGGAAGAACATCCGTCGCGCGTACGCGGCCTCGACCCGCTCCGATCCGTCCAGAATAGCATTGAGCATTCGGAAGACCCTGACGAGCCGGCATACGCGGACGCCGGTCAGGTCGGCAGAGAACAGTTGGGGATAGAGCGGCCCGCTCTGGTCCCATAGGCGCGACACTTCCTTCTTGGCCGCCACCACGAGGTCGATGGCGTTTCGGTACGTCTGGCCACGGGCACGCCGGATGTCGACCTCGGCGCGCGTCAGGGGCACGTACGACAGGCAGGCCAGGGCCACTGCCGCCTCCTCAACGGTGATCGACTGCGGGTTCGGAATGCGAGCCTCTTCGGACGGGCGGTAGAAGTACCGATAGCCCGCCGCGGCGAGCTCCCTGCGCAAGCGTTCCTGTGTCGGATCGAGGGCGGCGAAGTCGATGCCGCGGACAATGTTCTGGTGGTTGCGGGCGCGCGTGATGCGCACACCGAGTTCATCCGCGTTCTGGCCGATCTCGATGACCGTCACGAGCAGGCGAGCATCTGCAGAGATGGTCCCATTCTGCGAAGCAGTCAGCATCGCGCCGGCGGTCTGCGCCCCGTTTACGATGGAGGCATTGACGAAGTCGAACGCGCACCTGGTCTCGGTGCCGCCACCCGGCCTGATCTCTTCCGCGACGATGGTGATTCCATTGTTCAGGTAGAACAGGTCGCCTGGCGTGGCCTGCACGGTCCCGACGATTGCAGCGTTGACCCCGTGGGTGCCGAGGTAATGCCGGATGTTCCGCTGAAAGAGTTTCGTGCCGTGCCTTTCGGCCAGCGCGGCAAGCGATGCGGCTGTGATCTGCCCGTACACGGCCTTGCGGGGGGTGGTGACGCACTTCCACAGTTCCAGCGTCACGTTGATGGTCACGTTGCCGGGCGCGTGCTGGTCCGTGATCCAGCCATGTACGACCGCCAGCCCGCAGTCCTTCCAGCGGACCACTTCCGCGACGGTGTTTGCCTCCGCCGCGTAGGCGTTGAGGTCGGCGGTTGCGTGCGACCCAAGGGCGTCCCCCAAGTGGGCCATGACGATGGTGATCCCAACCCCGGCGGTATCGAGTGCCTCTTCGATCTCGTCTATGCGGCCCTGAAAACGGGCATTGAACTGCGTGAAGCGCTTCTCTCGCAGAGCCTTTACACCATTCACCGTGGCCAGCGTCTCCTGTTGCGAGGGTGCCGTGCCGTTGCGCTTGAACTTGGACTGGACCAAGACGAGTTGATTGTTCGCTCGGTCATAGTGAGCAGCGTCGATGCCGCCATCGTCCCCGCCGTCGGTGATGCACTCGGCCGCAGCGGCATCATCGAGCCCACAGAGCCTCGCTATGGAGTAGGCCGCCAGGGATCTCGTAAGGCGATTGGCGTCGTGCTGCTCTGACGACCATCCGTCGGGGCCGTCCTGGGGAACGAGCGGGAAGAAGCGCTGCCGCAAGACAGCCTCGACCTGGGCGACCTGTTCCTCGCGGCTGGGCATGGGTCAGGTCAGCCTCCAACGAAGGGACAGGACCTCATCGGTCGTTGTCCTCTGCGCCAACTTCGCCTCGATCGCCGCGATCAGTTCCTCACGCTTCCGGTCGATCTCGTCCTGTGCCTCGAAGAGCGACTTCCGCTTGGCGTTGCGCTGTGATTCGAGCGCCTTGATCTGCTTCTGGCCCGCCAGCTTGTCCTCGAGCGTCAGGGCAACCGTGGCGGCTCGCTTCGCCTCCTTGATCTGCCGGTCGAGGTCCTTGATGTCCCGTTCGAGCGCCACCTTCAGGTCGTCGGCCCAGCCATCCAGCTTGTCCGCCTCCTGCTCGAAGACCAGCGCGTTCCGCTGCGAAATGTCTTGGCGGATTTCGGCCTGCAGCCGTTCGACCTCCTGTTGGAGAACCGGGTGCGGCGTGCCAGCACGATCCATCTCCCTCACGGCGTCCGTCTTCATCGAGAAGAACCGGCGGGCCAGCTCGCTGGGGATGATTTCCCCCGAATCGGCGCATGCCGTCACGAGGATGTGGTCCTCGGCCTGGTCCATCGACTCGATCGTGAACTGGACGACCAGGAGATGCCCCGAGGCGCCGATGAAGCGCTTCAGCGCAGATACGGTAGGGACAGTGTTGGTCAGGTCGAACGTGACCTCGGCAGCGGGCAACTCCAGACCCTTGGCGTGTGCCAGGATGCGCTGGGCGAGGGGGTGCCCGATGCGGTAGAGGTGAGCCTCGCCCGATCGGCGCGGCAGCTCGTACCGGCCGAGCGGCAGGTCGGGCATGTCCGGGAACGGCCGCGACTTCAGCGTGAAGCTGCCGTAGTCGTCCGCGAACTCGGCATGGGGGCCGAGCGCGTGCTTGGTGAGCCTCATCAGGAGCAGTTCGTATCGGTTGAGGTGTTCGCGGCTCTGCTCCAGATTGATGCGAAGCTTCTCGTGAACCTCGGCGTCAAAGTTCTCGAGCAGCTGCCGACGCGTCCGCGTCATCGCCTCGTTGATCTGGGCGCTCAACTCGCGCTGGAGCTGATCGAACGACGCCTTGATGTCATCGGTGGTCCTGCACTTCTGGTAGATCGCCGCGATGCGCTTCTCGAAGTCGACCCCGGATTCAACCGCGCCCAGCACCTCGTCGCTCGAGCCGAAGACACCGCTGAAGAGCGAGAACTTCTGCTCCAGGAGCTCGTAGACCCGCCGGTCGGCCTCGTTGTTCCGGTTCAGGAAGTTCACGACCACGACATCGTGCTTCTGGCCGTAGCGATGGCACCGCCCGATCCGCTGCTCGATCCGTTGGGGGTTCCACGGAAGGTCGTAGTTGACCACCAGGGCGCAGAACTGGAGGTTGATTCCTTCCGCGCCGGCCTCCGTGGCGATCATGATCCGACCGCGGTCGCGGAAGTAGTCCACGAGCGCCGACCGCATGTCGGCCGTACGAGACCCGGTGACACGGTCGGTACCGGTGTGTCGTGCCAGCCACTCCTTGTAGATCTCCACGGAGCGCGGATCGGTGTTCGAGCCGTTGAACAGCACGATTCCGTCGGCATACGGGCTGTCTGCCAGAAGGCGCTCCAAGTAGGCCTGCGTCTTCCGGGACTCGGTGAAGACGATCGCCTTCTCCGCCGCGCCGAGGCGGCGCGCCTCCTCAAAGGCGCGGCCGAGGGCCGTCAGGAGCGCTTCGCCCTTGGCGTTGTGCTTGATGGAGGTGGCAAGATCGCGGAATCGCTCAAGGTCAGCGATCTCGCGCCGGAGTGCGGCAACTTCGTCGGGCGTCATGCGCGGCTCGACGGGGTCGTCAGGCCACTCCTCCGCAGTCTCGTCGAGCGTCTCGTAGTCTTCATCCAACGCGTCGGCGAGTGGAAGCGGCGGCTCCTCCTTACGGAGCGTGGCCTTCAACCTCGTGATCAGGGTGTCGAGCGCACCTGCGATGGCGAACGTGGATGAGGCCAGGAGCTTGCGAAGCACCAGAGTCATCAGCGAGCGCTGGCTTGCCGGCAGCGCTTGCAGGTTCTCCCGCTGCAGGTACTCGGAAACCAGGTTGTAGAGCTGGTCTTCGCTCTCGGCCGGCGTGAACGACTCCACCATCGCGTGGCGGCTGGTGTAGGGCACATACGCAGTCACCTGCCGCCGGAGAGTGCGATGGCACAGCGGGCGGAGGCGGGCTTTCAGGTGCTCGAACGTCCCGTCCTCGGACAGATAGGCGTACTGCTCTCTGAAGCTGCGCAGGTCGCCAAACGCATGTTCGTCGATGAAGCTGACGAGTCCATACAACTCCAGCAGGGAGTTTTGCAGGGGTGTCGCAGTCAGCAGCAGCTTCGGGTATGGCGAAAGCGCGAGCTTGAGCGTGTTGGCGATGACGTTGTTCGGCTTGTAGACATTACGGAGCCGGTGCGCCTCATCGATGACGACCAAGTCCCAGGGGACTCGCTGAACATCGCTCGCTTTGCCGCGTGCGAACTGGTAGGAGCAGATGACCACCCGACCACTCGGCTCGAACGGGGCCAGGTTGCCCGACTTCACCGCGGCGTTGTAGGACTTGGTCTCCAGAATGGCGCAGGGCAGGAAGAACTTCTCCGACAACTCCTGGTGCCACTGCTTCCGGAGGTTCGCGGGCGTGATGACGAGGATGCGCCGCCGATGCTCCGCCCAACGCTGAGAGATCACGAGACCGGCCTCGATGGTCTTCCCTAGACCGACCTCGTCGGCCAACAGGGCGCCCTTGGAGAGGGGGGAACGGAACGCGAAGAGTGCTGCTTCAACCTGATGCGGGTTCAGATCAACCTGGGCGTCCACGAGCGCCCCGGCGAGCTTCTCCATGCTGTCAGCGGAGCATCGCTTTGTCAGTTCGTGGGCAAGGAACTTGGAGTTGAAGTCGGTCGGGTTCATGCGGCGTCCGGTTCGCGTCTGTCACTCAGGTGTGGGCCGGGATATGCCACCCCTATCAAAGACCATCCGTCGCAAGGGCAGAATTCCGTCACGTGGCCCCCGCGATGCTGGCAGCCAATGAAGGGGCGCTGGATGCCGCCAATGGTAATGGCCCCGAGCCAAGCCTGCCGGGTGCTCCTAGAAACCATATCATGACGGCCAGCTCGCCGAAAGTGGTTCGGGAACTGAACGGTCGAACCGGGAGGTCACTCGCGGCCGCGATTCAACCAGGAAGCGCTGAATGCCTATGGAGGTCGGCATGTGGAAACTCGGTCAGCGGCTCCAGCCGGTCGCATTCACCGGCATGGACAGCGAGAGTCGGCTCGAAGGCGTGCTCGCCGCCGACATCACCGTGGTGGACCCGGGCTGGCTGCTGATCGGGCGCCAGGTGCCGACCGCGTTCGGCAAGTTCGTTGACCTGTTGGCGACCCCTCCCACGTACCGATTGTGGGCCTGTTAACCAGAGAACGGCCTGCTGAAACCCCTCTGGCGGCCCGGATTCGACGGTTTGAACCCGTTCCGATCGGGGATACCCGCTGGTTAACAGGTTTCCCAAACAGAGAGCGCACGCGGTTCATTCGCCGGTGAGCGTGTCCAGGTACTTCTGGTAGGCGTACACCCGGTCGCGGCGCTTGCCGGAAGTCTCTTTCAGCACGCCGACCGACTCGAGCGCCTCGATGGCCTTGATCGCCGTCGGCTTGCTGACGCCGAGCAGGTCCACCGCCAGCGGCAGCGTGACCACCGGGCGCGAGGGCAGCAGGTCGAGCAGGCGCACCGCGGGCACGGTGACCGCCGCGTGCTTGATGAGCCGCGCGCGGTCCTTGCCGATGATCGCGAAGATCGCCTGAGCGGCACGCACGCCGTCGTCGGCCGCCTCGCGGACGCACTCAAGGTAGAACCTCGTCCATGCTTCCCATTCGCCCTCGGTCCGCACACCTCCGAGGCGCGCGTAGTACTCCTGCTGTCGGCGCTTGAACGCCAGGCTGAGGTACAGCATCGGGGACTTGAGCAATCCCCAGTGCTCGAGCAGCAGCGTGATGAGCAGACGCCCGATGCGGCCGTTGCCATCCAGAAACGGGTGGATCGTCTCGAACTGCACGTGCGCCAGCCCGGCCTTCACCAGTGGCGGCAGCGCGTCATCGGAGTACAGCCACTTGTCGAGCTGCGCCATGAGCGCGGGCACGTCCTCTGGCGGGGGCGGCACGAACCGCGCGTTGCCGGGCCGTGTTCCGCCGATCCAGTTCTGCGAGCGGCGGATCTCGCCGGGCCGCTTGTCAGCACCGCGAACGCCGCGCATGAGCCGCTTGTGCGCCTCGCACAGCAGGCGTGTGCTCAGCGGCAAGCCCTTCGGCTTGGCGATCTGCTCGCGCGCAAAGGTCAACGCATCAACGTAGTTGCAGACCTCGCGCACGTCGTCGGGGCGCTCGGCCTGCTTCGTCGCCTCATAGGTGACCACGTCCTGGAGTGTCGCCTGCGTCCCCTCGATCTCGGACGAGACCAGCGCCTCTTTGCGGACGAAGCCGTAGAGGAACCACTCGGCGCTGGGCACCATCGCGCCGGCGACGCCGAGTTGCCCGACCGCCGCGACGGCCTCGGCGTGCAACGCCGCCATCGCCTCGTCGAGCACGAGCGGCGGGTTCTTGGGCGGCAGGGGTTCGGACACGAACGCCCGCACCTCCTCGTTACCGACCCTGGTCAGCCGATATGTCCCGGTCGTTCGTGGCATGGCTATGAAAGCCCCCTTTTCCAGCGGCCTCCGCTAGTCAAGAAGTCTTGACCATTATCGGCCACTAGTCAAGCAGGCTTGACCAGCGGCGGTACGGTCGTGCATCACGCCGCCAGCCGGTAGTAGTGCCGCAGCACCCCGCCCAAGCGGGTGCGGCATCGGATCGGGCCGTCGCGCCCTGCAATCCGCAGAAGGGGTGCACGTCCCGCCGGCGGCCGGTGCCCGATCGACGAATGCGGGCGCTCCGCGTTGTAGTGCTCGATGAACTCGGTGATCAGATGGTCGAGGTGCTCCCTGCCGCACACGATGAACCGGTCCAGGCACTCGTTCTGGAGCGTCTGGATGAACCGCTCGACGTGCGCGTTGAGGTTCGGGGCGCAGTGTGGCAGGCGGACCGGCGTGATCCCCTTGGCCCGCAGCGCCCCATCGAAGGCCTTCCCGAACTTCTGATCGCGGTCGCGGGTCAGCACGCGGCACGCCGTCCCCCACGTCCCCCACGAGCCCCGTGTGCCCGACGCCGCCTTGAACCGCGCCACCTGTTCAGCCACCCATGCCGCGTCGGGGTGCTCGGTGCTGGTCGTGGCGACCGCCCGGCGCGTGGCGACGTTTACGAACACCAGCAGGAACGCGTCCCGAAACCCCCGCAGCGTGAGCACCCGCTGCTGCACGAAGTCGCACGCCCACAGCGTCTTGGCGTGCGAGGCGATGAACTCCTCCCACGTCCGCTCGCCGCGCTCGGGCGCGGTGGGCAGTCCGGCCTCGCGCAGGATGTTGACGACGGTGCTGCGGGACACCTTGATGTGGAGTTTCTTGAGTTCGCCGAGGATGCGCGTGTACCCCCAGCCGGTTTCCTCGGCGATCCGCAGCACTACCTGGCGCACATCCTCGGGCGTGCGCGGCCGCCCCGCGCGGCGGACCCCGGGCCGCTTCTTGGGGCGCTTGCGGTCGGCCTCCCGTATCCACCGCATCACCGTCTCGGGCTGGGCGATCGAGACGATCGATCGAAGGGCCAACCCCAGCGGCTTGGCGAGTTTGGCCAGCCGGGAGCGTTCCTTGGCCGACACCCGCACCGGACCGGCGATCTTGGATCGGAGGACCTCGTTCTCCGCTTTCAGATACTGGACCTGGCGGCGTAGGTCGTCCTGTCCCGCCCCGGCCAGGACCCGGAGCAGGCGGAGGAAGGGGTTGGCGGGCATGGGTGGTTGTATACTGTCCGGCGATGGGAACGCGGGCCGACATCCTGCCACTCGCCGCCTCGACAGGGCCGGAGCAGCCGTTCGGCGCTCTCGATCCGTTAACCGGAAGCGGCCAGTTTTGGACGCAGCCGCCGGTTAACGGATCGAGAGCGCCGAATGGAGTATTTGCACCCCGCGGGCGGGGTGGTCGGCGGGCGGCATTCGCCGCGGGCCAAGCCCCGCGACGAACGCCGCTCACCCGCCAACCGCGTTTTTGATAGCGCCAAGCCTGTTAAACAGCAATTCGAGGCCGACATGGTGGCTCAAGGCAGGATTCGACGGTTTGAAACGGTTCCGTACAGGGGAGCTTCTGACCGGCCCGCGAAAGCGGGCCGGTTTTGCTTTACGCACCGGGCGGTCTCAGGGCGTCCGGGGGTGCTCGCGGCGGGCCGCGCAAAGTCCCGTCAGAATTGGGGTTTGCGCCGCCCGATCGGCATCCGGCCCGCTCGGCCGCGCTCTCGGTTTGGTCCGGCTCATCGGGCGGGCGACGAGAACCCCGTGGGTTCCGGTCGGCCTCCCGGCCAAACCTCTCAAACTCTCTCCGACTCTCGGTTGACACCTCCGCCGATTTGACGCGGGGTTGCGATCAGGGGTGGGCGGGGATCGGAACGGTACCGAAATCGAGAGCACACGCGCTCACGCGACTTGCGGCCTCTCACCACGCAACAGCGCCGCAACCGTCGGCCACGTCGCGGGATACATTGCCTCGCTCGGGCTCGCGGACTTGGGGCGGGTGGCGGAGTACTGGCGAGTCGCCTTGATGAGGGCATAGGGCTTGCCAAGCTCCTTGGCAATCTGGAGTTCCGTCTCGACGCCCTTGGCCTGGTGCGTTTGATCGCCGCAAAGGACGATGACGAAGTCCGATTCGCCGATCAGCCGACGCGCCTCTGTAACCCACCTCTCTGACAGGGCCTGCTGGATCGAGTTGTCGCTGAACGTAAATGGGCAGGCGGGGTCGGCCGCCTGGGTCACCAGGTTCTGCTTCACGTCCCGATCGGCGATGTCGAAGCTGATGAAGACCCGCTTCTTGGCCACACGCAACCTCCCTTCCACGGGGATGAACGCTCTATCATCTGCGGTTCATCCTTGGATCACTGAGATCGTACCCGGGGCACTCCGCCCGGGCTTGGAGGACCGATGCCGGCGCTGAGGACCTATTCCGTCTTCGTCTGCCACGACTGGGAGTACAGCGAGGACTACTACCGCATCTGCGACTTTCTCGACCAGGCGCGCAACTTCGACTGGGAGAACCTGAGCGTGCCGGAGCACGATCCCCTCGACAGCCGGGATCGCCTTGAGTACCACCTCCGGAACCAGATACGACCCGCCGACGTGATGCTCGTCCTCGCAGGCATGTACTCGGCCCGTAGCGGGTGGATGGATTGGGAGTTGCAGTTCGCCCGACGCATTGGCACGCCCATCATCGCGATCAGGCCGTGGGGGAGCGAGCGGTTACCCCAGGTCGTCCAAGACAATGCCACGGAGATCGTCGGCTGGAACACCGGCACCATCGTGGACGCAATCCGGCGGTGGGGCCGCTGAGCTACGGAGACAATCGAATGGCCGGGAAACGCGCGTTCATTAGCTTCGACTACGACCACGACTCCGATGCGAAACTCATGCTTGCCGGACAGGCCAAGCACCCGGATGCTCCGTTTGATTTCGTGGACGGCTCGGTGCGAGACCACCTTCCTGGCGACTGGAAAGAGAAGGTCCGACGTCGGATGGAGAACATCGACGTTGTGATCGTGCTGTGCGGGCAGTCCACGCATCTCGCCAGCGGCGTTGCAGCCGAGTTGAGCATCGCCCGAGAGAAGGGCAAGCCGTATTTCCTGCTTGCGGCTTACGCGGACAAGACCTGCACCAAGCCGACGACAGCGCTTCCCGACGACAAGGTCTATCGCTGGACGTGGGACAACCTGAAAGCCCTTATCGGCGGGGCGAGGTAGCCCGCGATGCGCCGTGCCCTGCTTGTTGGCATCGACCTGTATTCGTTCGGCGCACTTCGGGGATGCGTCAGCGATGCTGAGCGCATGGCAGCCCTTCTCTCGAAGCACGAGAACGGCACGCCCAACTTTGAATGCAGATCGATGGTGGCCCCGAACGGCGGCGGTACGACTGTCGTCACGCGATCAGTGCTGCGTCAGGCAATCGACCAGCTGTTCAGGGACAAGGCGGAAGTCGCCCTGCTGCACTTTTCGGGCCACGGCACCGAAAACAACTTGGGCGGCTACCTCGTCACTCAGGATGCCAAGTCCTACGACGAGGGTGTGTCGATGGCGGACGTGCTGAAGATGGCGAATGAGTCTCGGGCTGACGAGGTCGTGATACTCCTCGACTGTTGCCATTCGGGGAACATGGGAACAGCGCCGACCATCGACAACACTAAGTCGGTGCTGCGCGAAGGTGTATCGATTCTGACGGCGAGTCGGGGCGATCAGGTCTCCGTGGAATCGAGCGGCGCGGGCCTCTTCAGCTCGCTCGTTGGTGATGCCCTCGAAGGCGGTGGTGCTGACCTGTTGGGAGATGTCACCGCACCGTCAATCTACGCTTTCGTCGAAGGTGCACTCGGCGCGTGGGATCAACGTCCCCTGTTTAAGTCGCATGTCTCCAAGGTCGTGCCGCTCCGCAAGTGCACGCCGCCGATCGATACCGCAATTCTCCGCGAACTGCCAACGCTCTTTCCCGTCCCGGCAGAGGATCTGCCTCTCTCACCAGAGTGCGAGGCAACCTGTGAGAAGAGAGATGACGCAAAGCACAAGATGTTCTGCAAGCTGCAGGCGCTCAACCGGGTTCACCTCGTCGTCCCCGTCGGCGTGGACCACATGTACGACGCCGCGATGCAGTCCAAGGCGTGCCGATTGACCGCCGCCGGGCGGTACTACTGGCGGCTGGCCCGCGACAACCGTCTGTGATGGTGACGCCCCATCGCTGATTGACGCACGGTTACGATCACCCACCTTTCGCCACATTCCGAACCGTTTGCGTAGATGGTGGTTGACAGCCCGCCGCGTCGGCGGGCGGGCACAACCGACCACCGCCGGCCCCTCCGGGCTCGCGCACGGACGCACCCATGACCATCGACCACGCCGAGGCGGTCGAGCGCGATGATCTCGCGCCCCACCATCCGCTCACGCCGGCCCGACGGCTGCGGATCATCGCGGAGATCCTGGCCGAGGGCGTGCGCCGGCGGCGGTACGACGCCCGCCGCATGGGCGAGCCCGGGGACATCTTGCCCCCGGCAGAAAGAGAGGATTCTGGACTTGAACCATCGGGACCGGCTCGCCTTGATCGTCCGCTCCAGGGCGGTTGACGCCTTGCGAACCGGAGAGTCCCGATGATCCCCACGCCCGATGACACTCCCGCGACGGTGAAGGCCCTGGGCCGACTCACGGTCCCCGAACTAAGACATCGCTATGCCGAGGTCTTCGGCGAGCCGACGCGCTCGAACCACAAGCAGCACCTGGTCAAACGGATCGTCTGGCGGATGCAGGCGCTCCGCGAGGGCGGGTTGTCCGAGCGAGCGCGGCGGCGGGCGCTCGAATTGGCCGACGACGCGGAGATCCGCCTGAGCGCGCCGCGGGCAACGGCGCGGGGGCCGGGGACGACGGTCGCGGCGGCCTTCAACTTGGGCCGCCCGGCGTCGTTTCCAAAGCCGGGGGCCGTGCTCCGCCGCGAGTACAAAGGACAGGCCGTGGTGGTCCGCGTTCTGCCGCGCGGATTCGAGTACGAGGGCGAGGTGTACCGCTCGCTCACAGCGATCGCCCGGAAGATCACGGGCGCACACTGGAATGGGGTGAGCTTTTTTGGCCTGCCGTCGGCCCGCGGACGGAAGGGATCGGAGGCGGACGAATGAGCAAGCGACCGGAGCCAAAGCCAACCACGCGGGTGCGGTGCGCCATCTACACCCGCAAGAGCACGCAGGACGGCCTGGAGCAGGAGTTCAACTCGCTGGATGCGCAGCGAGAGAGCGCCGAGGCGTACATCGCCAGCCAGAAGGCCGAGGGGTGGGTCTGCCTGCCCGAGCGCTACGACGACGGCGGGTTCACGGGCGGCAACATGGACCGTCCCGCACTGGGTCGCCTGATGGCCGACATCGAGGCGGGCAGGGTGGACTGTGTCGTGGTCTACAAGGTGGACCGACTGAGCCGCTCCCTGATCGATTTCGCCCGGATGATGGAGTTGTTCGAGCGGAAGAAGATCTCGTTCGTTTCTGTGACGCAGCAGTTCAACACGACGCAGTCGATGGGGCGGCTCACGCTCAACATCCTGCTGTCGTTCGCCCAGTTCGAGCGGGAGATCATTTCGGAGCGCACGCGGGACAAGATCGCGGCGGCGCGACGGAAGGGGAAGTGGTCGGGCGGGCGATCCGTCCTGGGGTACGACGTGGACCCGGTGACGAAGAAGCTCGTGGTCAATCCCGCCGAGGCGGAGCTGGTCCGCGAGGTCTTCCGGATGTACCTGGCCAAGCGGTCGCTGATGGACGTGGTGCGCGCGCTGAACGGGCGCGGGTCACGGACCAAGGCTGTGCAGACGCGCAAGGGCGTCGCCTACGGCGGGCGGGAGTGGGACAAGCCCGCCGTGCTGAAGGTCCTGGGCAACATCCTGTATCGCGGGAGGGTGCGGTACAAGGTCGAGACGTTTCCCGGCGAGCACGAGGCGATCGTGGACGAATCGCTGTGGACGAAGGTCCACGAGATGCTGCGGTCCAACGGCCGCGCCGGCGGGATGCTCCTGCGGAACAAGTACGGCGCGCTGCTGAAGGGCCTAATCCACTGCGGGCCGTGCGGGCTGGCGATGGGGCACACCACCTCGGTCAAGGACGGCTCGCGGGTGTACCGCTACTACGTCTGCTACAAGGCCCAGAAGCAGGGCTGGGACGCGTGCCCGTGCCGCTCGCTGCCCGCCGAGCAGATCGAGGGCTTCGTGGTTGAGCAGGTCAAGCGGATAGGGAAGGACCCGGCGCTGCTGTCGCTCACGCTGGCCAAGTGCCGCGAGCAAATGGCAGCTCAACGGGTGGCGGCGGAGGGAGAACTAGCGGGCCTCGAACGGGAGTTGGCCCGCCTCCACGCCGAACTCGGCCGCGTGGCGGGCGACGCGGCCACAAACGCGCACGCGGCGGGGCGCTTGGCCGACCTCCACGAGAAGGTCCGGGGTGCCGAGGAGCGGGCCGCGGTGCTGCGACGTCAGATCGTTGACGCCGACGCGGGCCAAATCACCAAGGCCGAGGTGGACGCAGCCCTCGGCGAGTTCGACGGCGTCTGGTCGCGGCTGTCACCCAAGGAGCAGGCCCGGCTGATGCGGATGCTGGTCCAGCGCGTGGATTACGACGCGACGAAGGGATCGGTGTCGATCACGTTCCACCCGCTGGGTCTGCGGTCGATCGGCCAGCGCGAGCATGCGGAGGTGTCGGCATGAACGATGGCGTCACGATCGATTTCAAGGTCCATGTCACCACCGGCCAGTTCGGGTCGCGCGTGCTCCACGCCGGAGAACGCGCGACGCCGCCGGACGTGCCCGCGGGGCGCGTGCCACGCATCTCGAAGCTGATGGCGCTGGCGATCCGGTTCGAGGACCTCGTGCGCAGCGGCGAGATGTCGGACTTCGCTGACATAGCCGAACTCGGCCAGGTCACCCGGGCGCGGGTGAGCCAGATCGTGAACCTGCTGAACCTCGCGCCGGACATCCAGGAGGCGATCCTGTTCATGCCCCGGGTGGCCGGGGAGCGGGAGGCGGTGTCGGAGCGGGAGTTGCGTGCGGTCGCGGCGGACGCGGACTGGGGGAGGCAGCGGGAGGCGTGGTTGCGGGTCAGTAGCCCATGCCCAGCTCCTGCGCCTGTCTCGTCAGTTTGTCGAGCGCGGCTTGGCGTCGGGCGTCCATCGTGTCGCGGTACGCGATGAGGTCGGCGAGCCGGATTCTTCGATGGGTGCCGACCAATCGGAACGGCAAGGTCCCCGTCTCGAGCACCCTGATGAGGTATGGGCGAGAGACGCCCAGGAGGTGGGCCGCCTGGTGGGTCGTCAACTCGGCCCGGGTTGGCATGATCGAGACAGCGCTGCCGTCGGCGAGGTAGTTGAGCAGATCGGCCAGAAGTCGGACGGCGGTGGCGGGAAGCTCAATGTCGTCTCTCTGCTCCCCCGAAACCCGGATTCGCAGGTCTCCCTCGGCATAGGGCGACAGCCGTCGGCTTGCCTCGCGAGCGAGCCTTGCGACTCGTTTTGTTGGGCTGACGGGTCCGCGCTGGGCGGCGCGACGTGAGGACGGGGCGGGGGACATGGCGGGAAGCTCCGTGGCGGTGAGGTTATCGCTTGCGTGCGCCAAATGCAACATGTGCAACTCGACCAATTCGGACGGAGTTATTCGACCCGAATGAAGGGATGCCGCCCGCAGGCCGATGAACCCGATACGGCTCCGAACACCCGGATGGCCGGCGCGTGACCGTCGCCGGGGGTCAGCGCCGGCGCTATGGGACATCAGCGAGGTAGTCGAACTCCGGACACCGCGCCGTGGCGCGAGGTTGTCGAGCTCGTCGCAGAAGGTGCGCCAGTCGCCGGAGTCGCCCAGTCCACGTTGCAGGCAGCGCAGCACGGCCTGGACCTGGCGAAGGGCGATGAAGGCCTCGCCCACGCCGTCTATCTACTCGCGCATGTAACCATCGCCGCCAGGGATGAGGCGAGCTTTGCCTCTCGGCTCAAGGAGCTCGGGCTCGATGTCCCTGCTGAGGCAAACGTGTATGACCTGGCTGGAGCCTTGAGCGATGCGCTGGACCGGCATCTGCGCAATACCCGATCACGCACCGACATCGGGGAGATGGCACAGCTCGCGGCGGTGGAGTCTCTTTCCGCGCTCACGGGCCCCGCTTCAGAGAACCTGTGGCAGACTGACTCCGCGCCAGTCCAAGAAGCGGTGCGCGATCTCTCGACCCGTGAGGGCTTTGCATCGCTTTCCCATGACTTCTTCGCGCGGCTGATGCAGCGCTTTCTTACTTACCACCTCAGTCGCGAGCTCTCACAGCATGTCGGCCCCAATCAGCGATTCCGTGACCCGAGCGAGCACACTGCCTTCCTTGAGCGCCTTTCAGTCCATACCAGGCAGGCCGCTCTGATCGTTCGGGACTACGCCGGAGGGTGGTTCTCAAAGTCGAAGTACGAGACGGGCATATCGAAACAGTCCGCGCGGAACTTCGCCGCATACGCGCTCGTCAAGTTGAGGTCAGAGCTCGAAGTTCGGGGTGCACGGGATGTCGGCTAAGCACGTCATCCTGTGCGGTGGTGCGAAGCTCTCCGCCCGGGCCGGGGCGTGGAAGTCGATTGCCCCCATCAACCTCGTGCTCGGGAACGGGGTTCACGATGTGCATCTACATCTGAATGACTTGACGTCCTCCATGACGGCCAATATCTCCGATGTGCATACTGATCTCCTGGAGATCGCCGCCTTCATCTACGCGGCAGACCAGGCAGTGCGTCGCGGAGGCAAGGCCGAGTTCGAGTACGGCCTGAAATGGCGACGCCACCTGTGGTTGGAAATCCCTGTTCGCAAGCCGGCCTTCTGGATGGACGCAGGAGTACTTGAGCCTCTCCGTGAAGTCCTGACCTTTTTGTCGGACGACGACTATGAGCTGAACTTCACCAAGCTCAAGAACCCGCCCCCCGTCGATGGGTATCTTGATTATCGGAAGGACGGCGTTGACAGCAGTGGCATCGAGGAGGTCATGCTGTTCTCCGGTGGGCTCGACTCATTCGGTGGAGCAATCAAGGAGATCGTGGACGGCCAGCGCAGGGTGGCGCTCGTCAGCCATGAACCAACGAGCAAGGTTGGCGCGCCGCAGCGCCGCGTCGTCGAGGCGCTGAACAAGCAGCTCAACGGCACGGCTCCGGCTCCGTTCCACGTTCAGGTTGAGCTGAACAAGGGCAAGTCACTCGGCAAGGAGTACACCCAGCGAGCGCGGTCGTTCGTCTATGCGGCGCTGGCTGCGGTCGTAGCCCGAATGCTCGGGAAGTCTCGAATCCGGTTCTACGAAAACGGGGTGGTGAGCTTCAACCTGCCCCTCAGCATGCAGTGCCTTGGAGGACGGGCCAGCCGCACGACGCATCCTCAGACCCTTGCGGGCTTCGGAAAGCTCTTCACGGCGATCTTCGGCTGCGAGTTCACGGTTGAGAATCCGTTCCTGTGGAAAACGAAGACGGACATCGTGCGGGAAGTCAAGGCAGCAGGCTTTGGCAAGCTCTGCGCGGCCACGATCAGCTGTGCCCACACGTGGGAGCGAACGAACGAGCACTCCCACTGCGGCACCTGCTCGCAGTGCATTGATCGACGGATGGTGACGCTGGCGGCCGCCTTGGAGCCCGACGAAGACCCGCCGGGGATGTACGAGGCGGATCTGATGACGCATTCATGGAAAGACCCCGAGGAATGCACCCTCGTCGAACGCTATGTGGGCATGATCAAGGAGGTTGGCCGGCTTGAGACGCCTCACGCGTTCCTGACTCGGTTTCCCGAGGTTGCGAAAGCACTGCGGCACGCCGGGAAGAACCCCAAGTCCATCGCACAGGCGGCCTTTGATCTCCACCGCAAGCACGCAGAGCAGGTGTCGTCGGCGCTCATCGGCGCGATCCGCAATCGCGCCGCGGATTTGCTGAACGGCCAAGTGCCGACCGACTCGATGCTCGGCATGGCGGTGGGATTGCTTGGTCCGGCCACGGCCACCACCGAGAAGCTACCGTCGGCCGAGGGCGGTACACCTCACTTTGACAAGCCCACCGCAGACCGGAGCACGTTCTCCTTCCATTACGGCTCTGGGACCTGCAAGCTCGGAAACAGCACGGAGTTCAGACTGATCGAGCGTCTCTGTCGGTCCCCAAACGTCTACATCGACACGGACAAGCTGAGGGAGGACGTCTGGGAGGGACAAGTCGTTCAGAAGAACACGATTGCCAAGGCTGTCTGCAATCTGCGTCGCCAACTGAAGGCGACAGTGACGGGTGTCAAGATCGATGGGAGCCAGAGGGGCCATTACTGCCTCTCCACGATCTGACTCTCGACAGATTTCATCGACAGGTAATCGCGGCGTCCAACGAGCCGCCATCGCGCCCGAGCATGCTTCCCACGTTCGACTGGCACAGCGCCGGGCGATACAGGGAGCCATGCATGAACACGATTCGCAGTCCGTCCCGCCGCACGCGCATGTCGCAGCGAGCCATCTCATCGCTGTGCGATTTGCCGGACTCGCTCACCCTTCCCTGATGTCGTCATAGGTCGGTCGCGGCGACAACGACTGCGTCCGCGCTGAGACCGTCCCATCCGGCATCGACCACCCTCCGTTCTCCGACCCACCTGATCACAGCACTCAACGCGGCCCCGCGCCTCGGCGCTGTGGCTGCGCACAGAAAGAACCATCCAATGAAGATCGATCCCCAGCATCTCGCCTTCGCCAACGTCGTCATCCGCACCGAGGTCAAGAGGCTCCGCCAGAGCGGCATCATTCGCCGTGCCGAGGCTGAGGACATGGCCAGCGAGGTCATGGCCTGCCTGCTGGAGGTGTGGGACCGATTCGACCCCGAGCGGGGCAGCCGCGAGGCGTACATCAACCAGGTCGTGAGCACGCGGCTGGTCTCGCTTCTCCGCGAGCGGAGCGCCCAGAAGCGGCGTGCGAGAACCGAGCCGATCGACACCGGCGACGATCGGCTGGAAGACCGCTCGTGGTCTGGGGATGCGTGGCTCCGACGCGTCGATCTCCGAGTGGACCTGAACGTCGCGTTCAGCAAGCTCAACCCGAAGCAGCGGGCCATCTGCGACCAGCTCCTGCGCGACCTGGTTTCGCCGGCAGCCAAGGGGATGGGCGTGCCACGGAGCACGCTTCGCTACGCCGTCACCAAGATCCGCCAGGTCTTCCGCGACGCGGGGCTGGAGGAATACCTCTGACGCGTTCGCCACTTTCTGCGCGCTTCGCGTAGATGGCCCAAGGAGAACGACCATGAACACCGGCAGCGCCCGCACGGGCCGGACTGCGTACCGGCTCGAGTTTGAGATTCCTGTCGATATGGATGCCGTCGAGGAGACGCTGCTCCTGGCGATCCTCGCGGTGGGGTGCCTCTACGGCGAGGCGGCCGTCCGCTTGGATGCCGGGTATGCGATCGACGCGGAGGCCCGCGTGGTCGTGATCGACGGCGGCACCGACATCGGCCGCGCGGTGGCCCGCATCTTCATCGGCTTCTGCTCGCGCGAGTTCGGCGACGACACCTTCAGCATGGTCCGCGCCGATGGGCCGGTTCCGAAGCGCCCCTTGACAGAAAAGCACGCGTGCGGGGCGGGCGCGTGACCCTGCCGCTCGTCCGTCTCGGCCAGGGCGACTACGTCCGTGACATCTTCCCTCAGGACCTCGACCCCACTGGAGAACCCATGACCGCGACCAGCTTGATGAACCAGATCACGAAGGGCCGCAAGCCCAAGCCCCGCCGCGTGATGCTGTACGGCACGCACGGCATCGGCAAGAGCACCTTCGGCGCGATGGCCGAGAACCCGATCTTCATCCCGACCGAGGACGGTCTCGGCGACATCGAGTGCGAGTCGTTCCCGCTGGCGCGGTCGCTCGGCGATGTGATGGCGGCGCTGGAGTCGCTGTACTCCGGCGAGCACGGGTACAGGACCGTCGTCATCGACTCGCTCGACTGGTTGGAGCGGTTGATCTGGCGCGAAGTCTGCGACGACGAGCAGGCCGAGAGCATTGAGAAGATCGGGTACGCCAAGGGGTACGCCTTCGCCATCGAGAAGTGGCGGACCGTGCTCGGTGCGCTCGACGCTCTCCGCGGCGACCGCGGTATGACCGTGATCGTCATCGCCCACGCGAAGATCGAAAAGTTTGAGAACCCCGAGACGGTGCCGTACGACCGCTACTCGCCGCGTCTGCACAAGCTAGCCTCCGCGCTGGTGCAGGAGTGGGCCGACGAGGTGCTCTTTGCCACGTACAAGGTGCTCACCGTCAAAGTGGACGAGGGGTTCAACAAGGCGAAGCACAACGGCGTCGGCACCGGCGAACGCATCGTCCGCACTGTCGAGCGTCCGGCGCACGTGGCCAAGAACCGCCTGAACCTGCCCGAGGAACTGCCCCTCGACTACCGCGTCTTCGCGGCGCACGTCGCGGCATCGCGCGGCGAGGTCAGCACCACCACTCCGCTCACCCAGAACACAGATGCTGCGCCCAGCGAGGGCGCGGCCGCCACCAACTGAAAGGACTCTAACCCATGGCGAACCTGAACAACTTCGACGCGAACAACGTGGACCCCTCCGTCGCCCTCGACCCGATCCCCGCGGGCAAGTACATCGCCGTCATCACCGAGACGGAGATGAAGCCGACCAAGGCCGGCGGCGGGAAGTACCTCCAGCTCACCTTCCAGATCGTCGACGGCGATCACAAGGGCCGCCTGGTCTGGGCGCGGCTGAACCTGGAGAACAAGAGCGAGATGACGGTGAAGATCGCGCGCGGCGAGCTCTCGGCGATCTGCCGCGCCGTCGGCGTCATGGCCCCGAAGGACTCGGTCGAGCTCCACAACATCCCTCTGGAGATCAACGTCGGGTTGAAGAAGCGCGACGACAACGGCGAGTTCACCAACGTGATCAAGGGCTATGGGAAGAAGGGCTGCGGAGGTGCTGCCGGCGCTCGCGTGCCCGTGGGCGTCGGGCCGGGGAGCCTGGGAGGGACGCCGCCCTGGAAGCGATAAGCCCATCCGGTCGCGTCCTCGAGCTCCCGTACCCGCCGAGTGTCAACCACATCTGGCGGCGCGTGGGGCCGAGGACCGTCATCAGCCGCGAGGGTCGGCGCTACCGCACGGACGTGTGCGCCGCCCTCGCGGCGATGAAGGTCGAGCGGATGGATGGGCGGCTGGCGGTGCGCGTCACCGTCTGCCCGCCCGATCACCGCCGGCGCGACCTGGACAACGTGCAGAAGGCGCTGCTCGACGCGCTGGCCAAGGGCGGCGCGTACCGCGACGACTCGCAGATCGATCGGCTTGAAGTGGAGCGAGGCCCGGTGACGCCGGGCGGCATGGTGCTGGTGGAACTGACCCAGATCACAACGCAAGGAATCAACCCGTGAACCAGAACTCCGGACGTTGGCATCGAGTCGCCATTGAGTGGTCGGATGGCGCGGGCATCTCGACCGGCTCGATCCAGATGGCATACGAGGCGAACAGCGAGCTCAATAGCACCGTGGCCATTTCCCTTGGGTGCTTGCTGCGGCAAATCGGAATGTCCGACGTGATCGTTGCCGCCGAGATCCTGAGTCACTCGGAACCGAACGACGCCAACGGGGAGGTGCTCGCCGAAGCCGCGGGCCGGTTTCTGCGTCGCCGAGAGGAATCCCTCAAGCAATGAACCTCCGACCCTATCAATCCGAAGCCGTCGCCGCGGTGTACGAGCACCTGCGGATCCGCGACGACAACCCGTGTGTGGTGATTCCCACCGGGGGCGGCAAGACGCCCGTCATCGCCACGATCTGCCGCGACGCGGTCGGGCCGTGGAACGGGCGAGTGGTCATCCTGGCCCACGTCAAGGAACTGCTGGAGCAGGCGGCGGACAAGCTCCGCACCATCGCGCCCGACGTGCCCGTGGGCATCTACTCGGCTGGGCTGAAGCGCAAGGACCTCGGGTACGCCGTCACCATCGCCGGCATCCAGTCCATCTACCAGCGGGCGTGCGACCTGGGGCCGGTGGACCTGCTCATCGTGGACGAGGCGCACCTAATCCCGCCCGACGGGGAAGGGATGTACCGGCAGTTCATCGCCGACGCCAAGGTCGTGAACCCGCTGGCACGGGTCATCGGACTGACGGCGACGCCGTTCCGGATGAAGTCCGGCCCGATCTGCGAGCCGGGCAACATCCTCAACCACGTCTGCTTCGAGGTCGGCGTCCGCGAGCTGATCGTGCAGGGCTTCCTGTCACCCCTGCGGACCAAGGCGGGCCTCCAGAAAGTCAGCACCGACGATCTTCACGTTCGCGCCGGCGAGTTCGTCGCCAGCGAGGTCGAGGACCTCATGGACAAGGACGCCCTGGTCGACGGCGCGTGCGCCGAGATCGTCGAGCACACCAAGGACCGCAGCGCCACTCTGATCTTCTCGTCGGGCATCCGCCACGGCCAGCACATCGTGGAGGTGCTCAAGTCCAGGCACGGCGTCGAGTGCGGGTTCGTGTCCGGGGATACGCCCGCAGGCGTGCGCGGCGCCATCCTCGACCGCTTCCGCTCCGGAACGCTCAAGTACCTCTGCAACGTCAACGTGCTGACGACCGGGTTCGACGCCCCGCACATCGACTGCGTGGCGCTCGTGCGGCCGACCATGTCGCCCGGCCTGTACTACCAGATGGTCGGTCGGGGCTTCCGCCTCAACCCGGGCAAGGCCGACTGCCTCGTACTGGACTTCGGCGGCAACGTGCTCCGGCACGGGCCGGTCGATGCCATCCGGCTCACCACGGATGAACGAGGCGAGGGCGAGGCGCCAGCGAAAGAGTGCCCGCAGTGTCATGCGCTCATCGCGGCGGGCTACCAGACCTGCCCGGAGTGCGGGCACCAGTTCCCCGAGCCCAACCGGCAGAAGCACGAGGCGCAGGCCAGCACCGAGGGCATCCTCTCGGGCCAGACCACCCGCGAGGAACACCACGTCAGCGAGACGACGTACCACGTCCATATGAAGCGGAACGACCCCGCCGCGCCGCTGACGTTGCGCGCCGAGTACCGCGTCGGCTTCAACCGCTACTTCCGCGAGTGGGTCTGCTTCGACCACACCGGGTACGCGCGGACGAAAGCCGAAGCGTGGTGGCGGGCTCGCTCGGTCGAGCCGGTGCCCGGCGGCACCGAGGAGGCGGTCGAGCTGGCGCGGGCCGGGGCACTCGCGCCGGCGCTCTCGATCTCCGTCGAGAAGAAGGCCGGCGAGCAGTTCGAGCGGGTGGTAGCGCACCGGCTGGGGGACAAGCCACCGCGGCTCGACGGCGATGAGGGCCTGCCCGAGTACGCACCTGCGCCGGTGGGGACGACCTACGGCATCCCAGACGACGAGATCCCCTTCTGATGCAGCACGATCACACCACCAGCCTGCTCGACGCAGCCCGATGGTACCGGTCGCGCGGCTACGCGCCAATTCCGGTGCCCGCGGGGTCGAAGGTGCCCGTGCTCAAAGGATGGACGGACCTGCGCCTCGCGGAGTCCGACTTGCACCTGCATTTCGACGGCACCGGGAACATCGGCGTCCTGCTCGGGGAGCCCAGCGGTTGGCTCGTGGATGTGGACCTGGACTGCGAAGAAGCGGTGGCGCTCGCGCCGGCGTTCCTACCGCCGACGGGCGCGAAGTCGGGCCGCCCGGGCAAGCCCGCATCGCACTGGTGGTACATCTGCGAGGGGGCGCGGACCCGCAAGCACCAGGACCCGGCGTCGAAGAAGATGATCGTCGAGCTCCGGAGCACCGGCGCGCAGACGGTCGTCGGCCCGAGCATGCACCCCAGCGGCGAGCCGTACGACCCGCTCGAAGGCGAGCCCGCCGTCGTCGATCCTGAGACTCTGGGCGCGGCGGTCGCGGCGCTGGCCCAAGCGGTGACGGAGCAGCGACATGGGCGCAAGGAAACGATCGTTTCCCAGTCCCCTGCGCAAGGAAGCGATCGTTTCCTAGCGGGAGAGGCGGTGCTTCGTCGAGCGGCGGCATACCTCGACAGCATCCCGCCCGCGATTTCCGGCTCGGGCGGGCATGGCCAGACGTATACGGCCGCGACGGCGATGGTGCATGGATTCGGGCTCGACCCGGAGACGGCCCTGGGCTTGTTGCTCGATCGGTACAACCCGCGCTGCGAGCCGCCGTGGTCGGAGAAGGAACTGCGGCACAAGGTCAGCGACGCGGCGAGCAAGCCGCACGACCGACCGCACGGGTGGCTCCGTGACGCCGAGCGGCCCGAGAACCTCGGCGGCGTTGACCTGTCGCACCTGGTCGTGCGTGGCCGCGCGCCGGCGACTGATGCGCCATCGCCGCCCGCGCCCGACGACCCCGGCCTGCTCCCGCCCGAGGCCGTGCGCGTCCCCGGCTTCGTCGGCGAAGTCATGGACTACTGCCTGGCCACCGCGCCCTACCCCAGCCAGACGCTGGCGTTCTGCGGGGCGCTGGCGCTCCAGGCGTTCCTGGCGGGGCGCAAGGTCCGCGACCCCGGCGATAACCGCACCAACATGTACCTGCTCGGCCTGGCGCACTCCTCCTCCGGTAAGGACTGGCCCCGCAAGATCAACGCCCGCGTGCTCCACGCGGTTGGGCTCGGCACCGGGCTGGGCGACCGGCTCGCCTCGGGCGAGGGCGTGCAGGACGCGCTCCACGGCACGCCGTCGATGCTCTTCCAGACCGACGAGATCGACGGCCTGCTGCAATCGATCAACCGCGCCCGCGACGCGCGGTTCGAATCGATCATGGGGACACTGCTCACGATGTACTCGGCGTCCAACTCGATCTTCCCGATGCGCCGCAAGGCGGGGCAGAACGAACCAGGCGTCATCGATCAGCCGTGCCTCGTGCTCTTCGGAACGGCGATCCCGAACCACTACTACGCCGCGCTCTCCGAGCGAATGCTCACCAATGGCCTCTTCGCCCGCATGCTGATCCTGGAGTCCGGTCCGCGCGGGGCGGGCCAGGAGCCAACGGTCAGCGACCTGCCCGAGCGCGTGCTCGCGGCGGCCAAGTGGTGGTCCGACCTGCGCCCGGGGCCGGGCAACCTTGCCAACTCCCATCCCACGCCGCGCGTCGTGCCGCACACCGACGAGGCCCGGGCGCTGCTCGTCGAGCTTCGCCGGGCCGCCGAGCAAGCGTACGGCGAGGCGGAGGGCCGGCGCGATGCGGTGGCGACCACGGTGTGGGGACGAGCCAGCGAGCAGACCCGCAAGCTGGCCCTGATCTACGCCGTCAGCGAGAACCACGAGCAGCCTGTCATCGGCGTCAAGGCGGTGCGGTGGGCGTCGCGGCTGGTGATGCACCAGACCAGGCGGATGCTCTTCATGGCCGCCAACCACGCGGCCGAGACGCCCTTCGATGAGCTGGCGCTGCGCGCGATGCGGAAGATCCGCGAGGCACCCGATGGGGCACTGCCGCATAGCGTGCTGCTCAAGCGGATGAAGATGGACTCCCGGTCGTTCCACGACCTCATCGACACGCTCGTGCAGCGCGGGGACGTGCTGGCGGAGTCGGCGGCGACGGCCGGTCGGTCGGCCCTGATCTACCGCCTGGCCGAGAAGTATGGTGAAGGAAGGGTGAAAGAAGAGGGGGCAGAATGCGGGCTGTAGACACATACACACACTTCTTTCTCTCTTTCACCTTCTCACCCCCACCCCCGCGTGCGCGTATGTGTGTGTCTGCGCGACCCGGGGGGGTGAAATGTGAAAGAAGGGAAAGAAGCCCCCGCCGCCCCCACGGGGGTCGCGCCTACCGCGAGCCGAACGGGGCGGGCAAGGGGTCGGTAGGTACTACCACGCCGGAGGCGAAAGGACACGCCCGCGGGAACAGCCGCGCTTGTCGATTGAGTTTCTTTCGCCTGTCCGAGCGCGGGGCGGGCGGCTGGCGGGGTTGGTAGGCCGCCCCGCCAGGAACGCGACGTGGGCCAACGTGGGCGAACCCGTGGCCAACGGGCGCGGCCCGTAAGGGGCGAGACTCGGGGCACTGAGCGCCCCCGGACGGGCCCGTAGCCCGAGCGATCCATCGAGCCAGCGATCCCCGGACCCGTCGGCATGTGCCGCGGGCCATGTCGCGCCACCCCGCGCCGGCGCTTGCCGCGCGCCCACGACGGAGATCGCCGTGAACATCGAGATGCTCCCCATCGACGCGGTTAAGGAGTATGACCGCAACCCCCGCACCATCAACGACGCCGCGATCGATGCGGTCGCCAAGTCGATCCAGGCGTTCGGGTTCAAGATCCCGATCCTGATCGATGGCGACGGCATCATCATCGCCGGCCACACGCGGCTCCGTGCCGCGCGGAAGCTCGGGCTGAAGGAAGTGCCGACGATCCGCGCATCGGACCTGACGCCCGATCAGGTCAAGGCCCTGCGCATCGCCGACAACAAGGTGGCGTCGCTCACCTCGTGGGACATGGAACTGCTGCCCATCGAGCTGGCAGACCTCAAGGGCGTCGACTTCGACCTGGCGGTGCTCGGCTTCAGCGCCGAGGACCTCGCGGCGATCATGGCCCCGGCGGGGAACGACGGCCTGACCGACCCGGATGATGTTCCCGCGCCGCCCGACGCCGCTACGACCGTGCCCGGCGATATCTGGGTGCTCGGCAACCACCGCCTGATGTGCGGCGACTCATCGAAGCCGGAAGACCTGGACCGGCTGCTTGATGGCCAGCCGATCCATCTCGTCAACACGGACCCGCCGTACAACGTGAAGGTCGAGCCGCGCTCGAACAACGCCATCGTCGCCGGCCTGAGCTCGTTCGCGCTTCCGGGCAAGGCCGACCAGCACGATCAGCAAAGCGCCGACCTCAACCGTTACCCCGAGAAGAGCCGCGCGACGCACAAGAAGCTTCGGGCCAAGGACCGGCCGCTGGCCAACGACTTCGTGTCCGATGACGAGTTCGACCGGCTGCTCGCCGCGTGGTTCGGGAACATCACCCGCGTGCTGATCCCCGGCGGCACGTTCTACATCTGGGGCGGGTACGCCAACTGCGGCAACTACCCGCCCGTGTTCAAGCGATGCGAGCTCTACTTCGCGCAGGCGATCATCTGGATCAAGGAGCACCCGGTCCTGACGCGGAAGGACTTCATGGGCAATCACGAGTGGTGCTTCTACGGCTGGAAAGAAGGCGCGGGCCATCGCTTCTTCGGCCCCGCGAACGTGCCCGATACCTGGTCGATCAAGAAGGTCAATCCGCAGAGCATGGTCCACCTGACGGAGAAGCCGGTGGAACTGGCCCGCCGCGCGATCGAGTACTCGTCACGGCCAGGCGAGAACGTGCTCGACCTCTTCGGGGGCAGCGGCTCCACGCTCATCGGCGCGGAGATGACCGGGCGGCGGGCATTCCTCATGGAGCTCGACGCGCTCTACTGCGATGTGATCGTGCAACGGTGGGAGAAGTTCACGGGCCGCAAGGCGGAACGGCTCCCGGCGAAGGGTGTGGCCGAACAGAAAGCCGCGACCCGGAAGAAGGTCGCGGCGGGAAAGGGGGCGTGATGTGCAACCTACTCCTCGTCGAGGCTGGGCAGCGCCCCGTCCGTCGCTTCGTCCCATTCGAGGGCGTAGCGCTCGGCGATGTCCTCAAGGTCGTGGTCGGTCAGGTATTCGGCGGTCTTCCGCTCCTGACATGCGGCGACCGCCCGGGCGAGGTCCGTCCACTCCTCGATGGTGAGCATCTGGTCCTGCCGCGCGCCGAGCAGGTACAAGGCGGCCTGGAGTACGGCCTCGAGTTGCGCTTCGCTGGGGTGCGTGGCAGACACGGCTCAGGCTCCCTTCCCGGCGACGAAGACGCCGCGCTCGTGCTTCTTGAAGCGAGCCGCCGTCCCCTTCGCGGCGATCTCACGGATGATCGCCGCGTAGAGCGTGGCTTCCGGGGTCTTGCCGCCGGGGCTCTTCCACAGGCCCTTCGCCTCCATCTGGGCGATCATGTCCTTGGTACGCATCGGCACATCGCTGGCGGCGAGCACCTGGGCCGCGGCGTCGAGAGCGCTGAGGCGCTTGGGCTTCTTCTCACCTGCGGCATTCGGGGGCTTTGGCTTCGCCTCCTTGGCGGACTTCCGCTCCGTCGCGGGCTTAGCGCTCTTCGTCTTCTTCGCCGTGGTCAGCGCGGGGGCCTTCGCGGCCTTGCTGCGCTTGCCCGCGGGCTTCGCGGCGGCGTCCGGGGCGGGGTTGAGGACCGCCGGACCAAAGACCGCGACCGCCGCCCGCTCGGCAAGGTGGTTGGCCTCATCGCGCGTCGGCGGAGCCTTGTCGTCGGGCGTCGCGGTTGGCTTCGCGTCCTTGCGCGCCTTCCACGCAGCGCTCGTCTCGCGCTGGACCTTGCTCATGTTCTTGATCGTGCCTTTGCGTGCCATGTCGGACTCCTTCTTCTCGGTGCGAATGCCCGCCGCACGCTGCGGCGGGAAAGCGTGGCGGTCGCGGTTCCCCGCGACGCCGCGCGGCGGGGCTCACTCGGCGTCGCGCAAGAACTCCTCGATGCGTTCGCGTTCCATCCCGCTGATGAACCCGACCAGGTCGATCAGGTCGCTGTGGACCTTGCCGAGGTTGCCGGGCAGGCCCCAGTCGCGCGGGTCGGCCTTGGCGCGCTCGTCGTGCTTGTCGAGTTCCATCGCCAGCACGTCGAGCAGACGGGCGATGTCGCTGCGGCGTGCGGCGTAGGTCTCTGCGGCGGTGGGTTCGGTCTTGGGGGTGCGCTTAGTCATGGTCGTTCTCCTTGGGGTTCGGGATGCTTGTGGTCTCCGGTAAACACCGAAGCCCGCTCGTTGCGGGCTTCAGGTCGTCGGGTCGGTTGGGAGTTCGGGGTTTCGCGGCCCCGCCGGGGCCTCGCGTCCGCTCGCCTCGCGGGCCGCGTCGGTTCGTCCCTGGCGGTAGCCCGCGTGCAGCCCCTCGCGGTAGCCGCTCTCGAAGGCGTGGCGGACCAGGTCGCGGATCGACCAGACCGGGATCTCGTGGATGTCGAGGCTGTCGCGTTTGCGCGTCTCCAGCGTTTCGAGCAGCAGTTCGATCTTGGCCCACTCCATCTCGGCGTCGAGGGCCTTCCGCTTGGTGATGGCGTCGATGTTCGTGCGCTTGGTGCTCATTGCGGCGTCCTTTCAGCGGGCGGTTGTGATCGAGGCGAGGAGGGCGGCGACGGCGTGGGCGACGTTGAGCACCTCCGCGGTGGTGCGGACCTCGTCGGGCGTGCCGAGGCGGAAGGAGGCGCTCGATACGGTCACCTCCCATACCGACCCGTAGGCGACGTGGGCGTTGATGCAGATCGGGCTGCCGCCGGGCGTGGGCAGGTCGATGCTGATGTCGGGATTCGCGGTCACGCTGTGCGCCACCTTGGCGAAGGCGAAGGTCGTTGTGTTGGCGAGGGCCCGCAGGGCGGGGAGGATCGCGTCGAGGTCGGCCTTGGTCGGGATGCGGTTCTTTGTGCTCATCGTTCGGTTCTCCTTCGTGGGGGTCGCGGGGTTCCGTCCCGCGTTGTGACACATGAAGCCGCGACATCGCGCGGACAGCAAGGCGATTGCGCGAGGATTCGCCGAGAATCTGCCCGTTGGGGGCAACTACGCGAAACATGTGGCCCCGTGGCGGGGGATGTGGGGCCGGGAGGTCCGGGATGACTCCCGAACACGCGCCTAGTTCCGGCCCCTCCCCCGCCGCACAGGGAATGTCCCGGCTGAACCCCGGCGCGCTGTCGGTGGCCGACGCCGCGCGCGTGCTCACGCGCATCGGCGGGGTGGGTGGCAAGCCGGTCACCGAGGAGTTGCTCCGCGCGGACATCGACGCGGGCGCGCCGACGAACGCCGATGGCACGCTCAACCTCGTGCACTACGCGGCGTGGCTGGTGAAGGAGATGGCGGCCTCTGGAGGTAGTGGTGGCAATTGACCCGCGCCAACTCAGGCCCGGCGAACTCGCGCGGTTGCTGAACAGCACACCGCTGGGCGAGGTCATCAGCGAGCGGCAGCTCCACCGTCATCGCACGCGCGCAGGTTTCCGCGTCGCGGCTGACGGCGACGCGGGCAAGGTTGACTTGTTCCGCTACGTCGCGTGGCTGGTAACGACGCGACACGAGGCGATCGCGGCGGCGGCCGACGAGCCGGTCGGGCTCACCGGCTATGAGGCAATGAAGGAGCGGGCGCGGGAGCGCAACGCCATGCTCTCGCTCTCGGGGCGGGACATCGGCGACCTGCCCGACGTCGCCGACCCCGCGCGGAGGCAGCGGGCTGCCCGGGACTTCCGGTACTTCTGCGAGGCGTACTTCCCGCAGACGTTCCACCTGAAGTGGTCGGACGACCATCTCAAGGTCATCGCCAAGATTGAGCAGGCGGTGCTGGAGGGCGGGCTGTTTGCGATGGCAATGCCGCGTGGCAGCGGCAAGACCAGCCTGTGCGAGGTCGCGTGCCTCTGGGCGCTCGTGTACGGCCATCGCGAGTTTGTGGCGCTCGTCGGCTCGGACGAAGAGCACTCGGCGGGAATGCTCGAGTCGATCAAGGCCGAGCTGGAGAACAGCGAGGTCCTCGGGGCCGACTTCCCTGAGGTCTGCCATCCGATCCGCTCCCTCGAAGGCATCCACCAGCGGGCCTCGGGGCAGCTCTTCCAGGGCAAGCAGACGCACATCGGCTGGACGGCCCGTGAGATCGTGCTGCCCACCATGCCCGGCTCCGCGGCGTCGGGGTCCATCATCCGCGTCGCCGGGATCACCGGCCGCATCCGCGGCATGAAGCACAAGCGCGTCGATGGCGTGAGCGTCCGCCCCTCGCTGGTGCTCATCGACGATCCGCAGACCGACGAGAGCGCCCGCTCCCCCTCACAGTGCGCCAACCGGGAGCGCATCCTCGCCGGTGCGATCCTGGGCCTGGCTGGGCCGGGGAAGAAGATCGCGGGGCTGATGACGCTGACGGTGGTTCGCCCCGACGACCTGGCCGATCGCATCCTCGACCGCGACAAGCACCCGCAGTGGCAGGGCGAGCGGACGAAAATGGTCTACACCTTCCCCGCGCGGGAGGCGCTCTGGCAGCGGTACGCGGAGATCCGGGCCGAGGGGCTGCGCAGCGACCGGGGCATCAAGGCAGCCACGGAGTTCTACAAGCAGCACCAGGCGGCGATGGACGAGGGCGCGGCCGTCGCGTGGCCGGAGCGATTCAACCACGATGAACTCTCGGCGCTGCAGCACGCGATGAACCTGAAACTCCAGAACGAGGCGGCGTTCTTCGCGGAGTACCAGAACGAGCCGCTGCCGGAGGTGCAGGCGACGGACGACCTGCTCAGCGCCGACCAGATCGCGGCCAAAGTCAATGGGCAGGCCCGCGCCGAGGTGCCGATCGGCTGTACGCGGCTCACGATGTTCGTGGACGTGCAGGGCAAGGCGCTGTTCTACCTGGTGGCCGCGTGGGAAGACGACTTCACCGGCTACGTCATCGACTATGGCACCGAGCCGGACCAGAAGGCACCTGGCGGATACTTCACGCTGCGTGATATGCGGCGGACGCTGGCGATGGCAGCTCCCCGGGCCGGCGTCGAGGGGGCGATCTACGCCGGGCTGGAGCGGTTGATCGGCGCGACCGTCGCACGCGAGTGGCGGCGCGATGACGGTGCGATGGTGCGAGTTGATCGCTGCCTGATCGACGCGAACTGGGGTTCGTCCACGGATGTGATCTATCAGTTCTGCCGCCAGAGTCCGCACGCGGGCGTGCTCATGCCCAGCCACGGGCGGTACGTCGGTGCGTCGAGCATCCCGTTCTCAGATTACAAACGCAAGCGCGGCGAGCGGATCGGCCTGAACTGGCGCGTCCCAGTCGTCACCGGCAAGCGCGCCGTGCGGCACGTGGTCTTTGACACCAACTACTGGAAGTCGTTCATTCATGCCCGGCTCGCCGTCCCGATGGGCGACCCGGGCTGCCTGTCGCTCTACGGCAGCAAGCCCGAGGCGCACCGGCTCATCGCCGAGCACCTGACCAGCGAGTACCGGGTCAAGACCGAGGGACGCGGCCGGACGGTGGACGAGTGGAGGCTGCGCGTCGAGGGTCTCGACAACCACTGGCTCGACTGCCTGGTCGGCGCGGCGGTCGCGGCGTCGATGCATGGAGCGGTGCTATTCGGAACGGACACCGAGGCCACGCCGCGCCGACGGCTCCGACTGTCCAATCTGCGGAGGAGCAGATTATGAAGTACATGGATGTGGTTGCCCAGAAGCCTGATGACCAGCGAGGGCTGCGTTGTCCCAAGTGTGGCTGTGCACACTGGCGAGTGATTTACACTCGCGCTAGGCCAGGTGGTCGGCTCGTACGTCGCCGTGAGTGCCGCAACTGCGGAAAAGGCGTCATCACGACGGAACGAGTGATCGGTTAGACGCACCGGTTCCATATGCGTAACCATCTGCTATGGAGGATGCGAGGAGGCGAGACATCAGGCTCATCGCGGCGTACAACGTGCTGTAGACATCCTGGCCGGAGGTTCCCGGAGGCGAACGGTGAGCGGCTGATCCCCGAGCACCGCCAAGCCAAGCAAGCGATGCGCCGTGCAGGGCTGCACCCCTGTGCGGCGTTGTGCTTTTTGGCATCGCCTCTCGGAACCCCCGGCCCGGAGTAAGGAAGCGCAGCGATGCTCGATACGACTTTGGATCTTGACCAGGCCATCCGCGACAACGCGTCGCAGCCCGCAAAGGCGTCGGTGGACGGTCAGTCCGTCGAGCAGCACCCGCTGAAGGACCAGATCGAGGCCGACCGCTACCTCGCGTCCAAGGACGCCGCGAGGAAGCCCGGCCTCGGCATCAAGTTCGCCAAGATCGTTCCGCCCGGCTCCGTCTGAACGGCACACATGCTCAAGACCATCGCCAACCTGCTGATTCGAAACGGCCGCCCCCCCGGCCCCGCCGAGCGGAGCACGGACGCTCCGCGCGGCGGTCGCCCGCGACGGTTCGTGGTGGCCAAATTCGACTCGGCGCAGACCACCCCCGACAACCGCAAGCACTGGGCGAACGCGGACGGCCTCTCACCGAACGCCGCGGTTAATCCCGAGGTGCGGCGCATCCTCCGCAACCGGGCCCGCTACGAAGTCGCCAACAACTCCTACGCCAAGGGCATCGTCCTCACGCTCGCCAACGACACCATCGGCACCGGCCCGCGGCTACAGATGCTCACGGACGATGCGGATGCCAACGCCCGCATCGAGGACGCATTCGAGCAGTGGTCCCGGGCGGTGGACCTGGCGGGCAAGCTACGGACGATGCGGCTGGCCCGGGCCGAGAGCGGCGAGGCGTTCGCGCTCCTCGTCAACAACCCCGCGTTCGAGTCGTGGGGGTCGCCCGTATCGCTGGACCTCAAGCTCATCGAGGCGGACCAGGTCTGCACTCCGCTCCTACGGCGTGGGCGCACCGACGAAATCGACGGCATCGTGCTCGACCAGTGGGGCAATCCCTCCGCGTACCGGGTGCTGAAGCGGCATCCGGGCGACAGCGGCCTTCTCCGCGCCCCCATCGACGACCTCAGCGCTTACGACACGTTCGCCGCATCAGCCATCGTGCACTACTTCCGCGCCGATCGGCCTGGACAGTTGCGCGGCATCCCCGACATCACGCCCGCGCTCCCGCTGTTCGCGCAGCTCCGCCGGTACACGCTGGCGACCATCGCGGCCGCCGAGACGGCTGCCAACTTCGCCGCCGTCATCTACACCGATGCCCCACCCAACGGCGAGGCCGATCCGCTCGAGCCGATGGACGAGGTCGAGCTCGAGCAGCGGCTGGCGACGGTACTTCCCGGCGGCTGGAAGCTCGGACAAGTTCACGCTGAGCAGCCCACCACCACGTTCGGAGAGTTCAAGCGCGAGATCCTCAACGAGATCGCCCGCTGCCTGAACATGCCGTTCAACGTCGCGGCGGGGAACTCCTCCGGTTACAACTACGCGAGCGGCCGCCTGGACCACCAGGTGTACTTCAAGAGCCTGCGGGTCGATCAGCACCACTTGCAGCTCGCCGTGCTCGACCGCATTCTCACCGCCTGGCTCAACGAGGCCGTGCTGGTCGAAGGGTTGCTCCCGCAATCGATGCGGCAGCGCGGCGCGCTCCTGCCCACGCACGCGTGGTTCTGGGATGGCGTCGAGCACGTCGATCCCGCCAAGGAAGCGACCGCCCAGGCCACGCGCCTGGCCAACCACACAACGACCCTCGCCGCCGAGTACGCCCGCCAGGGACGCGACTGGGAGCAAGAGCTCTACCAGCGCGCCAAGGAACGGGCGCTCATGGACGAACTCGGACTCACGCCCCCTTCCCCGGCCCCGACGGGCGAAACGCCCGCACCTCAAGAGGATGACACCGATGGCAACGAAGACTCCGACCGCGCCCAAGACACGAGTCGCTCCGAAGCTTCTGTGGCTTGAGGCCGCCGCCACCCACCCCGCACCCGCGGGCACGTCTCCGCTGACGCTGACCGGCACGGCGGAGATTACCGCCATCGCCGCCAGCGCAGGCGGGACAGAGGGTGAGAAGGCGCTCCCGCGCTTCAAGATGCTGGCGTACACGGGCGGGGCGATGCGCGTCGCCGGGTGGCGTCACCCGGTCGTGCTCGACCTCGCGGGGCTCTCGGTGCCCTCGCAGAACCGGCCGATCCGGTTTGCCCATGATCCGGCCGCGGGTGTCGGGCACACGGACGCCATCCGGGTCGAGGGCGGGCAGCTCGTGGCCACCGGCGTGATCTCGCGCGACACGGCGACCGCCCGCGAGGTGGTCGCGTCCTCGCGGAACGGGTTCCCCTGGCAGGCCTCGGTGGGAGCAAGCGTCGAGGAGTTCGAGTTCATCCGCGAGTCGCAGAAGGCGATCGTGAACGGGCTGGAGTTCAGCGGCCCGATCAACGTTGTCCGCAAGGCGACGCTCGGCGAGATCAGCTTCGTCGACCTCGGGGCCGACGGGCGCACCAGCGCCTCCATCGCCGCCCACCAGGGCGCGGGTGGCGGTGATGGCGGCGGCCCGACCGGCGACGACGTCGATCAGAGCCGGAGCGTTGCAGTGCTCCGCGCCGAGGCACTCGCCGAGACCAGCCGCATCGCGGCCGTCCGGAAGATCTGCGCCGGCAAGCACCTGGACATCGAGGCGCAGGCGATCCGCGACGGCTGGGACGCGACGCGCACGGAGCTCGAAGTGCTTCGCGCCAGCCGCCCCAAGGCGCCGGCGATCCATGCGCCCGACACGAACATCACCAGCGAGGTCCTGGAGGCCGCGTGCTTCCAGAGCGCCAAGTTCGAAGGGCTCGACAAGGTCTGCTCGGCCCAAGCGATGGAGGTCGCGGCGAAGCGCTTCCAGAGCGGGCTGGGCCTGCAAGAACTGCTCATCGAGGCCGCCATCGCCAACGGCTACACGGGCCGGACGTTCCGCGACAGCCGCCGCGTGCTCGAGGCCGCCTTCGGGCGGGGCATCGAGGCGGGGATGACCATCATCGACGTCGGCGGCATCCTCTCCAACGTCGCCAACAAGTTCCTGCTCGAGGGCTTCTTCAGCGTCGAGCGTGTGTGGCGGAGCATCTGCGCCGTGCGCAACGTCTCGGACTTCAAGACAGTCACGAGCTATCGCCTGGTCGGCAAGGACCAGTACGAACAGGTCGCTCCCGGCGGCGAGCTCAAGCACGGCACGCTCGGCGAGGAGACCTACAGCAACAAGGCCGACACCTACGGCCTGATGCTCGCGATCGACCGCCGCGACATCATCAACGACGACCTCGGCGCGATCACGACGGTCCCCCGCAAGCTCGGGCGTGGCTCGGGTCTCAAGATCAACGACGTCTTCTGGACGGCGTTCATGAACAACGCCGCGTTCTTCAGCGTCGGCAACAAGAACTTCATCTCGGGCGCGGACACGGCGCTGGGCATCGACGGCCTCACCAAGGGCGAGGTCACGTTCATGGACCTGGTGGATTCCGACGGCAAGCCCACGGGCGTGATGCCGTCGATCCTGCTCGTTCCCACGGCGCTCTCGGCGGTGGGCACGCAGCTCTACAAGAGCGTGGAGATGCGGGACACGACGGCGAACACCAAGTTCCCCGTCGCCAACCCGCACCAGGGCAAGTTCCGCATCGAGGTCAGCCGGTACCTGTCCAACGCCCTCTACACGGGCAACTCGGCCAAGTCGTGGTACCTCCTCGCCGATCCGAGCGACCTGCCCGTCATCGAGATGGCGTTCCTCAACGGGCAAGAGGCCCCGACCATCGAGACCTCCGACGCGGACTTCAGCCAACTCGGCGTCCGGATGCGCGGGTACCACGACTTCGGCGTCGCTCTCCAGGACCCGCGCGGCGGGGTCAAGAGCAAGGGCGAGGCCTGAGGGGGCGAGGGGCCACCGTCGGGCGAGGGCCCGGCGGAGCCCGGAGGCAGCACACCCATCGGCGGCGAGGGCGAGTAGACCCAAGGAGACTGACTCATGGCATCGGGACCGGCGAAGTTCATACAGGATGGCAACGCGATCGACTACACCCCGGGTGCCGACGTGCTCGTCGGCGCGGTGGTGGTGCAGGGCGAGCTCGTGGGCGTCGCGCAGGCGCCGCTCAAGGCGGGGCAGCTGGGCTCGCTCGCGATCAGCGGCGTGTTCGACTTCCCCAAGGCGACCGGCGCGAGCAGCGCGATTCCCGTGGGCACCAACGCCTACTGGGACGCCGGGGCGCAGAACGCGACCAAGAGCTCCGCCTCGGGCGCGAACAAGCTCATCGGCAAGGCGGTGCGGAACACCGTCGACGCCGACACGACCGTCCGCGTCCGCCTGCTGCAGTGAGGTGGACGACGTGGGCGACCTGCTCGACCGTGGCTCGGCGTTCATCGATGCTCAGCGTCACCAGCACCTGACGCGGCCCGTCACCTACCGCCGGGGCTCGGACGAGACGCAGGTCCAGGCCACGGTCGGGAAGACCGAGTTCGAGCAGGCCGACGAGGCGGGTCTCATCCACCGCGTCGAGTCGCGGGACTTCCTGATCCGGGCGGCGGACCTGGACCTCGGCTCGGGGCCGATCCGGCCGCGGGCAGGTGATCAGGTGCGGGAGCAGGTGGGCATCGTGGGGGGACAGGTGCTGGTGTACGAGGTCAACGCCCCCGGCGGGCAGCCACCCTGGCGATACAGCGACCCGTACCGCAGGGTGATGCGGGTGCACACGAAGTTGGTCTGCACGGAGGCGTGATGTCGGACACCCACGCGAGCAACGGACACAACGGCAACGGCGCGAAGGCCTCGCTGCGCGTGCAGTGGGCTGGGATCGTCGTGACGATCCTCCTGGCGACCGGGGCCCTCACCATCCAGTGGGGCGTCGTCACCGCCAAGCTCCAGCAGGTCGAGAAGCGTCTGGACGAACTCATCGTCGAGGCCCGCGGCCTGCGCACCGAGTACCAGGCGATCGAGCGGCGGGTGTCGTACCTCGAGGGCCGGCTCAACGGCTCGGGAGGGCGCGAGAAGTGAGCACCATCGCCGCCATCGCCGCCGCCGTCGCCGCGCACATCAACGCCGGGACGTACTCGCGCCCCGTGAACGCCGTGCGGATGTACCAGCCCGCGTTCACGCTCGAGGACCTGAAGGACCTGCGCGTCTCGGTCGTGCCCCGCACGACGGCGATCTCCGCCGCGAGCCGCGACGGCAGCATGTTCGAGTGCGTCGTCGACGTGGGCGTGCAGCAAAAGTTGCCGCCCGAGAGCGAGCAGGCGGAGATCGACGCGCTGCTCGATCTGGCCGAGGAGATTGCCGACCGACTGCGGCTCACACGGCTGCCCGACGCGCCCGAGGCCGCGTGGGCGGGGATCGCCCATGAGCCGGTGGTGGCCAGCGAGTCGCTCGAGCAGCACCGGGTCTTCACCAGCGTCCTGAGCGTCACGTACCGGGTGCGGAGGTAGCCAATGAGGAACTTCATCGCGCTCAAGGTGGACCTGGGCAGCGACTACGTCGCGCTGTCGGCGACATCCGTGGTGGCGACCTTCACGCTCGTGGTCCCCTCATCCAGCAGCCAGGACGCGACGGTGCAGGGGACGGACGGGAAGGAACTGGCCATCGCGCCCGGGTCGCAGTTTGCCCTCGAGCGCGTGGACCTGTCGCAGATCAAGGTCAAGAGCAAGCCGGGCGAGTGCGTGTACGTGATCGGGCACAGCGGCTGAGAAGAACCAGGGAGCACGACGATGGCGATCAAGCTGGGCATGGAGGCCGTCCTCAAGCACAAGGTGGGCGGCCAGGCGGGCGGCGGCTCGTGGACGGCGCTTGGCAACGTCAAGGACGTCACGCTCAACCTCGAGACCGGCGAGGCCGACGTGACCACCCGCGCCAACGCGGGCTGGCGCGCCACCGTCGGCACGCTCAAGGAGGCGAGCGTCGAGTTCGAGATGGTCTGGGACACCGCCGACGCGGGTTTCACCGCCATCAAGAACGCCTTCTTCAACAACGCCGTCATCGGCCTGCAGGTCCTCGACGGGACCAGCGGCCAGGGGCTCCAGGCGGACTTCTCGATCATCAACTTCTCGCGCAGCGAGGCGCTCGAAGAGGCCATCACCGTCTCGGTCACGGCCAAGGTGACGTACTCGGCCACGGCGCCCTCATGGATCGGCGGCTAACCCACGCGGCGATCAGTCAGGAGACACGGATGCGGACATTCACGGACAACGCGGGCAGACAGTGGCCGGTGGAGATCAACGTCGCGGCGCTCAAGCGCGTACGCGGCCTCGTGCGGGTGGACCTCATGCAGCCCATCGACGGTTCCGGCGGGCTGCTCGAGCGGCTCGTCCGCGACCCCGTCCTGCTCTGCGACGTGGTCTACGCGCTATGCAAGCCCGAGGCGGACACGCGCGGCGTCAGCGACGAGGACTTCGGACGGGCGATGGCGGGCGACGCGATCGAGCACGCCACCGCGGCGCTGCTGGAGGAGCTCGTGGCTTTCTGCCCGAGCCCGAGGGACCGGGCCAACCTCGGGCGGGTGCTCCAGGCCACGCGGGAGGTCATGGACAAGGCCCGCGATCTGGCGACCCGGCGGATCGATCACCTGATCCAGAGCGGAGAACTCGACCGCCTGGCGGAGAACGCGCTGGAGGAGGTCGGGGCGGCGGGCCCACCGCCGCCGACGCCTGGCGACTCGTCTGGCACTGCGCCGGAGCCGTCGGCGTCGATCCCGGCCCCCTGACGCTCCGCGAGCTGGTGGCGATGCTCGAGGGGCGGCAGCGCCACGACTGGTCCATCGCCTCCTCGTGCCTCAGCGTCGTCGCCAACCTGCACCGCGACCCCAAGCGCACGCGTTCGTTCAAGCCCAGCGACTTCGACCCGTTCGCACATCAAGCCCGCCAACGCCCCGTCACGGTGCCCGTCTCGGTGCTCAAGGACGTGTTCATCGACGGCAGGCTCCCACCAGTCTCAAAGGAGGATCACGGATGACCACCCGCCACTATGTCTACCTCGCCGGCCTGGCGCTGCTCGCGCTCGTGCTGGCCTCGTGCGCCGGCATCGACCTGGGCGACCTCGTCAAGGTCAAGACGCCCAACACGATCCAGCAGACAACCGGCCTTCGCGCGACGCTCAGCCTCAACGAGGCGGAGGCCGAATACCAAAACTGGTTCAACCAGACGCAGGCCACCGGCGCGCAGTGGAAGGGCAACATCGAGCGGGCCGGCGAGGTCCGCGGCCTGCTCGGACAACTGACGCTCTCGGCCCTCGACACCGTGGGGCCGACGGTGGCGGGCGTGCCCGTGCTCGGCCCGGCGCTGCCTGCGCTCACCGGCATCGTCGGCCTGTTCATCGGCAGCGGGCGTCTCCGCAAGGAGAAGGAAGCGTCGTTCAACAAGGGCCTGGAGACGGGCCGCGATATGGCGGAAGCCTGATCCGCACCACACATGCAAGGAGGCTGTCACATGAAGATCGTCGTCGGACGCTTCATCCGCGTCCCCAACAAGCCGCCGTACCAGCACCCCGCCGCCAGCCCGGACTACCTCGCCACGCGCGGCGAGGTGGTCTGTGGCGAGCGGCGCGCGGAGCTTGACCTGCTCTTCACGCCCACCGAACTGCGCCGGGCCGCGCACCGGGCGCAGAAGAACCGCGAGGACATCCCGCCGGCGAAGCGGCGCACGCTGATTGCCCTGATCCAGCGGCTGCTGGGGGGTGAGGGCGGGTGATCACCATGCGGATCAAGGACATGTTCTTCGATCGCCACGTTGTCATGCGAGCAATGGACTCGGCCAAGCGCAAGGTGCTCAGCCGGGCCGGGGCGTTCATCCGCACGGCGGCCCGCACAAGCATCCGCAAGCGCAAGGGGAGCGCCCCGCCCCGCAAGCCGCCGCACTCGCACGAGGGGAGCCTGCGAAGGCTGATCCTCTTCGGGTACGACAAGTCGAGCGACTCGGTCGTGGTCGGCCCCGTGGGGTTTGCCAAGAGCACCGCGCCGCGTGCGCTGGAGCACGGCGGGGAGACGGTGGTGCACACGCGTGTGGGGGGGCGCGGCGGGCGGCTGGTGTCGCGGAAGGTCAAGATCGCCGCGCGGCCGTTCATGGCCCCGGCATTAGAGAAGGAGCGGCCCAAGTTGCCGCTGCTGTGGCGGAACTCGATCCGCAAGGGAGGCTGATCGGTGGCCGACACGCGGGGCATCCGGGCCGGACGGGCGTTCGTCGAGCTCGGCGTGAGCGACAAGCTCAGCGCCGGGCTCCGGCGCGCCCAGAAGCGACTGGAGGCCTTCGGCCAGGGGCTGCGCAGCGCCGGCACGCGCCTGGCGGGCATCGGCGCGGCGGCGGTCACCGCGCTGCTGGGCAGCGTGAGGGTCTTCTCGAACATGGGCGACGCCCTCGACAAGATGAGCCTGCGCACGGGCGTCGGCGTCGAGACCCTCAGCGAACTCGGCTTCGCCGCCGAGCAGGCGGGGGCCGACATGGAGACGCTGGAGAACGGCCTGAAGTTCATGCAGCGGTCGCTGGTCGAGGCCGCGCGCGGCTCGGCGACCGCCCAGCAGGCTCTTGCCCTGCTCGGGCTCTCCGCCGAGGACCTCGCGGGCCTCTCGCCCGAGCAGCAGTTCAAGCGCCTGGCCGATCGCCTCGCGCAGGTCACCGACCCGGCCCTGCGCACTGCGCTGGCGATGGAGATCTTCGGGCGGGCCGGGACGAAGCTGCTCCCCTTGCTCTCCTCGGGCGCGGCGGGGATCGAGGAGCTCCAGGAACAGGCCCGCAGCCTCGGCCTGACGGTGAGCACCCAGACGGCCCGGGACGCCGCGGAACTCAACGACACGCTCAACATTCTCTGGCGGGTTGTTAAGCAGGGCGTCTTCGCCATCGGCGGGGCGCTCGCCCCCACGATCAAGGACCTGTCGCTGCGGATCACCCGCGTCATCGTCGCCGCCACCGACTGGATCAAGCGGAGCAAGGATGTCGTCGTCTGGGCCCTCAAGGTCGCTGCGGGCGCGGCGGTGGTCGGGGCAGCCCTCATCGGCCTGGGCGTGGCCATCACCGGCATCGGCGCGGCGATGGGCGTGCTGGCCAGCGTCGTCTCGGGCATCGGCGCGGCGTTCGGGCTGGTCGGCGCGGTGCTGGGCGCGCTGCTCAACCCCATCGGCCTGGTCGTCGCGGCCGTGGTCGGGCTGGGCGCGGCGCTTCTCGTCACGTCCGGCGCGGGCGGGGCCGCTCTCGATTGGCTCGGGGAGCAGTTCACGCGCCTGCGCGACTGGGCGACCAAGGTCATCGGCGGGATCTCCGACGCCCTCGCCGCCGGCGATGTCGCCCTAGCCGCCGAGATCCTGTGGCTGAGCCTCAAGGTCGCCTGGCAGCAGGGCGTCGCGGCGCTCAACAAAGCCTGGCTCCAGGCCAAGCAGTTCTTCGTCGGCACCGCGCAGTCCATGTGGTTCGGGGCGCTGGCGGCCGCCGAGATCGGCTTCCACGCCATCGAGGTCGCGTGGATCGAAACGACCGCGTTCCTCTCCAAGACCTGGACCAACTTCACCACTGGCTTCCAGATGGTCTGGGAGCAGGCCTCGTCGTGGGTCGCCAAGCGGATGCTGGAGATCCAGGGGCTGTTCGATTCGGGGCTGGACGTCGACGCCGCGAAGAGGGCGGTGGACCAGCAACTCGAATCGCGGCTCGTCGAACTCGAGGATGCCGCCCAGCGCGATGTTGCCGCGCGGGAGCGCCGGCGATCCGCCGAGCGCGAGCAGGCCGCCGCGATCCATGAAGCGACGCTCGCGGCGATCGGCCAGGACTTCGAGAACGCCCAGGAGGCCCTCCGCAAGGACACAGAGGCGGGCCTCGCCGAGTCGCGGGCTGCCCTTGACGCCGCGAAGGAGCGCCTGGCCGCCGCGATCGAGGAGGCCCGGCGCAAGCGCGAGGCGGCGGACGCAGAGCGTGGCCCTTCCAGGTCGCCCCGCGACCTCATGGCCGAGTTCGAGGACCGAGTCGCGGGGCTGGGCGACCTGCTCGCCAAGGGCATCAGCGTGCGCGGCACCTTCAACGCCAAGGCCGCGCAGGGGCTGGCAGCGGGGAACGACGCGGCTGAGCGCACGGCCAAAGCGACGGAGCAGACGGCCCGGCACACCAAGCGCGTCGCCGACGCGGTGGGCACGGGCGGATTGGCCTTTACCTGAATGGAGTGACCTGTGCCGGTCGAGGTACGAGAGAAGTTCGAGTCCCGCCGCCTGGTGAAGGCCGCCAACGGCACCAACTCCTCGGCGGAGCTGGCGTACATCGTGTTTGGCACGGACAACGACATCGCCGCGCGCGATGCCCTCGAGGCCGAGGCCCCGGCCAACTACGCCACCCTGCCCCGCCAGAGCGTGCAGATCGAGCCGCTGGGCCCGGGCCTGTGGGACGGCGTGGCCCGCTACGCCCTCTCCGGCGGCGGCGGCGGGGGCGGCCTGCCCACCGGCGAATCCTCGTTCCAGTTCGACACCGGCGGCGGCACGCAGCACATCACCCAGTCGCGGGCCACCGTGCAGCGCGTCCCCGCGCCGGGCATGGTCGCGCCCGACTTCCAAGGCGCCATCGGCGTCAGCGCCGACGGCGTCGAGGGGATCGACATCACCGTCCCCGTCTACCACTTCGCCGAGACGCACTACAAGCCCGACAACCAGATCACCGGCGCGTACAAGGGCGTCCTCTTCAACCTCACCGGCAGGGTCAACGGCGACGGCTTTCGCGGCTTCGCGCCCGGCGAGGTGCTGTTCCTGGGCGCGAGCGGCGCGAAGCGTGGCTCGGGCACGGAAGCCGACTGGGAGATCACGTACCGCTTCGCCGCCAGCCCGAACGTGTCGGGCCTGTCGATCGGTCCGATCGGCGGCATCACCAAGCAGGGGTGGGACTACCTGTGGGTGCGCTACAGCGACCAGGAGGACACCGCCGCCAAGGCGCTGGTGAAGCGCCCCATCGCGGCCTACGTCGAGCGCGTGTACGAGAGCGGGAGTTTCGCGGCGTTGCTGTTGGGATAGCACATGGGTGACGACCTCCGCAAAGTCCGGCCCGGCGATCCGCTCCGCATCCCCGCGCGGGCGTACAACGCCTTCGTCGACGCGGCGCTGGAGTCGCGCCGCCGCCAGCAGGACCGCCGCGCCGGCGAACTGTGGGACGGTGGGCGGTCGTTCATCGGCGGGGGCGTCGTCGCCGTCCGCAACGACAGCGGCGCGGACCTGGAGCGTTACCACGCCCTGGCCATCGACGGGCCGCTGTTTGTTCCCGGCGAGGACGGTCCGGAGAAGTCCTTCCAAAACCGCCTGGCCTTCAAGGGCATCACGCCCACCGACTCGACGCGCCCGGGTTCCTTCGCCATCGCCCGCGAGCCGATCCCGCAGGGCGAGGTCGGCCTGTGCGTCGTCCATGGCGTCACCCCTGCGCGCATCCTGATCGAGGACGAAGAGCACGCCTTCGCCGAGGTCGCGCCCGACGAAACGGTGCTCATGTCCGCGGGCTTGGGGAGCGCGGCGATCCTGTGGAAGGAAGAGGGAGTCGGGGAGAAGTGGGCGCTGGTCGAGGTAGGCCGCCCTCGTGGGGGTCGCATCGTCGCCATCCTCGGCGAGGCCCACGAGATTGAGGGCGAGCGCTTCCGCTGGCGGTACCCGTGGACCGAGGCGGCGGTCGACGGCGACCCGGGCAGCGACACCTTCGGACGGTACATCGCGCTGGAGGAGGGTCTGTCGTCCAAGGACGCGGGCGGCGAGGAGGACCCGGCGCGTTGGGCGATCAACAGGTTCGAGAGCCACCACAGCGACGTGCCCGACGAAGAACCCGAGGGCACCGACGGCTTCGGCGGCCTGCGCTCGCTCTTTGTGCCCGGGCAACTCGACCCGCAGGACCCCGCGGGCTACTGCCCCCGCAAGGCGGCGATCCCGCTGCTCCGGCCCATCCTGAAGGGCGTCGCGGTGGAGATGTTCGCGGAGCGCGACACGCGTGGCGGGACGGTCTGGGCGTTCCAGGCCCTCAACGGCATTGAACTGGTCGAGTTCGACGTCCCGGTGTGGCTCTATGTCTGACATACAAGCCTCCATCCCCGTCGATCTCGAAGCCCGCCGCGAGCACGAGCGGCGGAAGTACGTCGCGCTCATGCCCACCGGCTACGGCTCGACCAATCATGGGCGCTTCGCGTACCGGCTGGTGCAGGGATGGAAGCCTCGCTTCGTCGTGGACTTCGGCTGCGGTCGCAACCTCTTCATCCAGCACCTGCGGCGGCTGGGGATTGACGGCCTGGGCATCGACTTCGCCTTTCCCGAGGCGAACATCGTGGCGCCCATGCACCGCGTGCCCGTCTCCGCCGGCATCGCCGACGTGGTGACGTCCTTCGACGCACTGGAGCACCTGCTTCCCGAGGAAGTGGACGAGGTGCTCGACGAGATGCGGCGGATCGCCGTGCCCGGCGGCAGGTTCGTCTACTCGATCTGCACGCGAGAGAGCAAGACCAAGGTGAACGGCGAAGGGCTGCACCCCACGGTGCGGCCTCTCAAGTGGTGGCTCGACCGGATCGGCCGCGTCGGCACGGTGCGCCAGGGACTGGGCGCACCCCGGTACATCGCAGGGACGTTCAAGCATGCGTGAGGGCTGCTCATGAGAGAGAATGGGGGCGACATCGCGGCGTTGCAGGCGGGGCTGAAGCAGCGCAGGCCGGCGAGGAGCGGCGTGCGCCTCTACACCGCCGACTTCGACTCGGTCTCCCTCTGCGACTTCTATCGCGGACGCTCGGCGTTCCTGATCCTGTCGGGGCCCTCCCTGGCCGCGCTCGACCTGGCCCAGCTCAACCGCCGCGGCATCGTCACGATGGCCGTCAACAACGCGTGGGCGGTGCACCGCCCGACGCTGTGGACCTGCGTGGACTACCCCGGCCGCTTCATCGACACCGGCTGGAAGGACCCGGGCATCCTGAAGATCGTGCCCGTCTCGCACTTCGACAAGCGCCTGCGCGTGCAGAACCCCGACGGTTCCATGCGCGCCAGCGCATTCAAGGTGCGGCAGATGCCGGGCGTGCTCTTCTACCGCCGCAGCGACCACTTCGACCACAGCCGGTTCCTCAAGAGCGACACGATCAACTGGGGCCAGGATGGCGAGCACACCGACTCGCTCGGCATCAAGGGCAAGCGCAGCGTCATGCTCGCCGCCCTGCACCTGCTGCACTACCTGGGCTTCCGCACGGTCTACCTGCTCGGCTGCGACTTCAAGATGGACCGCGACCGCCGCTACGCCTTCGACGAGCACCGCTCCAAGGACGCCATCCGCCACAACAACATCTTGTACGAGAGCCTCCAGAAACGCTTCGAGGCCCTCAAGCCTCACTTCGAGCAGCAGCGATTCCGCGTGCTCAACTGCGCGCCCGACCCCGAGTCGTGCGCCCTGAAGGCGTTCGAGTTCGTGCCCTTCGAGCAGGCCGTGGCCGACGCCGCGGCGGAGTGCGGCAAGCCGATCAGCACCGCCGGGTGGTATCAGCCCGCGAACCCGACGCAGGAGAACCAGGGATGAGCGACGAGCCCCGCCGGTACTTCCTCTACATCCCCGTGTGGGCCTCGACCGGTGGCCCCGGCGGCTCGGGCTCTGGCTCGGGTTCGTCCGGGAGTTCGGAGAGTTCCTCGTCGGGTTCGTCATCGTCGAGCGGGAGCAGTTCGTCCGGCTCCTCGTCGAGCGGGTCATCCAGCAGCGGCTCGGGCTCGTCGAGCGGTTCGTCGGGCGCATCGAGCGGCGCGAGCAGCGGGGCCAGCAGCGGCGCATCGAGCGGGGCGTCCAGTGGCGCGTCGAGCGGCGCCTCGGGCGGCACTTCGGGCGCGTCCGGCACCAGCGGCGGTGGCGGCACGTCCGGGGCCACGTCGGGCGGCACGAGCGGGGCCGGCTCGGGGTCCGGCGGCTCCGGGCCGGGATCGGGCGGGTCTGGCGGCTCGGGGGGATCGGGTGGTGGCTCCGGCAGTGGCCCGGGTTCGGGCGGCTCCGGCAGCGGCGGATCGGGAGGTGGCGGATCGGGAGGTGGCGGATCGGGTGGCGGCGGCGGAGGCGGAGGTGGTGGTGGCGGGGGTGGGGGCGGCGGAGGAGGCGGGGGTTCGAACTGCCTCCTCTTCGGCACGCTCGTCCGCCTGGCCGACGGCCGCGTCACGACCATCGAGAACCTCAAGCCCGGCGACAGCGTCGCCACGATCAAGGTGCCCGGTCTCGAGGTCGACGTCCCCTACCGCGCGCAGTATCAGTGGCTGTCGCACGCTCGTGGGGGCGGCATGCGCGGCACGATCCCGACCGTCGGCCGCGTCGCCAGCGTGAAACTCGGCGAGCACGCCGGCTTCGTGGTCATCAACCGCCGGATCAAGGCGACGCCCGAGCACCCGTTCCTCATGCGCCGCGGCGACGAATGGGGCTTCACCTCGGCCGAGCTGCTCAAGAAGGGCGACTTCCTGGTCGGCGAGCGTCTGGCCGAGGAACTCGTCGAGACCGTCGATCGCGTCGATGCCCCGAGCCGCACCGTGGCCATCCACGTCCCTGGCACGAACACGTTCTCGGCCGAGGGTGTGTGGGTCCACAACGACATGCCGGCGACGGCCCATTCCTCCGGCTCCGGCTCGAGCTCCAGCGGCTCCGGGTCTGTCTCGGGCTCGGGGAGCAGTTCCTCCAGCGGCAGTGCTTCGTCGTCCGGATCGAGCGGCAAATCCAGCGGCTCGTCGATGTCGTCTTCCTCGTCCGGCAGCAGCTCGGGGACCACGAGCGGATCCAACTCGAGCGGGAGCGGGACGGGTTCGTTCTCGATCTGACGGGCTCGACCCCGCGGGCCGATGGGCTGCAGGATCAGTGCGACTTTGCGACTTTGCCGGAAATCGGCCGAGGATTCCGGCGATTCGCGGTTTCGCGCCCCGCGCGTGGTGGGACTGCTACGGGCCCAGACGGGCGCGCTGGAACCTCGCCCAGTCGCGCCACGCCGGCGTCTCGCCGCGGAGAGATATCTCGTCGAGGAACCTGGCCGTGCGCTCGTCGGCGCGGCCCGCGCGCAGTTGCAGGCGGGTCAGCGCCTGCATCGTGGGGATGTGCTCGGGATAGACCTCCAGGGCTGTGGCGTAGGTGGCCAGGGCTTCGTCGGTGCGCCCGGCCTTCTCGAGCGTGAGGGCGAGGTTGAGGCGCGGGTCGGGATGACCGGGCATCAGCTTCCGCGCCCACTCGAACTCCCCCGCGGCCTCGTACAACTTGCCCTGCGCGAGGTAGAGCGCTCCGAGGTTGTTGTGCGCCGGGCCGTTGTAGAGGTCCGCGTTCAGGGCGTCGCGCAGGAGCGACTCCGCCCGCGCCGGGTCGGTCGCGATGACCGCCGCGGCCTCCCGCGTCAGACGCTGCGAAGCGGCCGGGTCGCGGCCCGCCTCCATCATCGGCGAGTAGGGACCGGGCGGGTTGGTCGTCGCGCAGCCGGCGCCGAGCAGTGGCATGGCCATCGCCGCGATCGTCCAGACAAGTGTGTGCACCGGTCGATTCACCGTTGAACTCCATCATGGCCCACCGCCACGGCCTCGATCGAGATGACCGCCCGCAGTGGAAGGTCTCCACCCGCCTCGGGGGACTTGCCGCCCGCGGGGGAAAGGTCGATGCTCGCCGGGGTCCACGTAGGCTCGGCCGTACGCCATGCATCGAGGAACCTGCCCACCTGCGGCAATGTCACGCCGCCGAGCGTCAGCGTTGCGCGCCGCCGCGAGACGCGCAGCCCGGGCTGGAGGGTCGCCTGGGAATCGGCTTCGGGGGAGAGGCTGGCGAGTGTTCCGGGAGGCAGCCCGGCGCGTTCGAGCGCGGCGGTCACGCGCGGCGCCAGGCCCCCTCGGGTCTGATCGTCCGTGGAAGTCGCCTCCGGCAGGCCGGTCCGCAGTTCGGCAACGATGCCGGCGTCGCGCGCGACATTCCTGAGCGTGGCTTGGGCGGTGTGCGCATCGCGGTTGGCCCGCACCGCGGCGGGGATCGTGGACGCCAGGATCGCACCCAGGGTGCAGGCTGTTCCAATCCATATCGAGAGGACCGGCCGGATTGAGGGGGTTGTGGTGTTCACGGCATCCCCCCTGCCGGTCGCAGTTGAAGGGACAGGCGGGTGACGCTGTCGGCGGAGTTGAGCCGGGGTTCGTCGAGTGTCCACCCCGGGGGCGCCGAGAAGGCGCTGAGGAACGCCGCGGCGTCGCCCTCGACCGAGACGGAGATCGAGACACCCGCCTTGCCCACGGAAAGCGACTGCGGCTTGCTCGGGACGTTCGCCGGCCACGCGTGCAGGACGGCCGCGAGGGCGAGCGACGCGTCCGGCGGGGGCGCAGACCTGGCCAGCGCATCCCGCGTGGCCTTCAGGCGTGCGGCCTCGGCCGCGAGATCGTCCGCGAGGCCGGCCGGGGCGAACTGCGCGGCCACGTTCGCCGCCGCGGCGCGGGCGGCGTCGGCTCGTTCTTCCCAGCGCGACGCCCGCCGGTGCAGGCCGACCGCGACGAGCAGGCCGCAGAGGAGGACGGTGGCGGCGGCGAAGATGTGCCGTTTGACCCTGCGTGCTCGGATCGGCCTCGGCTCGAACGCCCCCACGAGGAGGTTGAACCGATCCGGGGTGATGCCCGCGGACTCAACGAAGCGCGGGAGCGAGTCGGGCGTCAGCGACAGGATGTCCGCTGGAATCTCCGCGAGATCCGGCCTGTCGGCGGCGCAGACGGCCAGACGGCCGTCCGCGAGCGGAACGCACACGGCGTGCAGGTCGGCCGCGTCGGCGGGCGTGTCCTCCTCCAGCATCGGGAGCAGGCCGGCGGGCAGTTCGCCGGTGCGCTGTACGCCCGGGGCCTCGAGGAGCGTCCAGTAGAAGCGCTCGGTGGGCCATGTCAGGCGGATGGTCACGGGCGGCCTCCCGCCTGATCGCTGAGCGCGAGCGTGCGGACGCCGGACGGATCTCGCACGTCCATGCTCGTGGGCGTGACGCGCGCGATGCGGCGCGGGCCGGATTGGTCGCCCTCGCCGAGCACGAGCAGCTTGTCCGAATCGGGGTCGTACACCAGCGCTTTGTAGCCCTCGCTTTCGCGCACGATCGCGAGCAGCTGCCACTTGAGCGGAGGGGGCGGTGGCGGCGGGGGCGGCGCCTGCACGATTTGGGGCGGCGGAGGCGCCACCCACAAGGGAGCGTTGAACGCGGTGAGGTCGAGCGCGACTCGGGCAGGCTCGGGGGACTCGACCGGCCCCGCGGCGATCTCGGGGACTTCCACCCGCGCCGGTCCGAGCGGCAGGAAGGCCCATGTGCCGCAGGCCCCCACGCACAGCCCGGCGAATGCGCGGACGGCGATCCGGTGCGCACGGCCGTCGTTGCCGGTCGCGACCGGGAGCGTGGTGTCAACCGCGGGGGTGGTCGCGGGTGCACTCGTGGGGGCATTCGTGGGGGTGGCGGTCATGTCTCCACCTCGTCGAGCGCGTCGATGACGCGGCCGACCTCCTCGCGCGTGGTCGCGCCGCTCGCGGCGAGGCGCTCGCCGGCCTCGCGGAGCGTGACCATCCCGGCGCGCTGGGCCGCGGCCTTGATGTCGAGGGCCGAGGCGCGGCGGCAGACCATGTCGCGGATCGCGGCGTCGAGCACGAGGAGCTCGAAGACGCCGGTCCGGCCCTTGAACCCCGTGCCCACGCACTCGGGGCACCCCGCGCCCTCGCACGCGGCATGGCGCGTCCGCACCAGGCGCTGCGCGAGCACCGCCGAGAGCGAGGAACTGACCAGGAACGGTTCGACGCCGAGGTCCAGGAGTCGCGCCACGGCGCTCGCGGCGTCGTTGGTGTGCAGCGTGCTGAGGACGAGGTGCCCGGTGAGGCTGGCCTGCACGGCGATGCGGGCGGTCTCCTCGTCGCGGACCTCGCCGACCATGATGACGTCGGGGTCCTGACGCAGGATGTGCTTGAGGCCGGTGACGAACGTCACGCCCTTCTTGGGGTCCACCTGCGTCTGGCTGACGGAGAGGCCCGCCTTGCCGCCGGTGGAGAGGTCGTACTCGACCGGGTCTTCCACGGTCATCATGTTGAGCTCGCACCCGCGGGCCTGGCCGCCGGCGTTGGTCGTGCTGAGCCAGGCGAGCGTCGTGTACAGGGTGGTGGTCTTGCCGCTCCCTGTGGGGCCGGTGGAGAGGACGATGCCGCTCGTCCGGGAGACTTGGGCGAGGTAGCGGCGCTCGACCTCCGGCGGCATGCCCAGCGCGGAGAAGTTGAGCAGGTGCGGAGAACGCGAGGGGTCAAGCAGTCGCAGCACAACGCGCTCGCCGTAGGTGCTCGGGAGGATGCTGATGCGCAGGTCCACGCGCCGGCCGGATTGATGGCCCGCCGAGCCGCCGACGGTGACGGTGGCCCGCCCGTCCTGGGGCGTGCGGTGCTCGGCCACGTCGAGCCTGGCCATGACCTTGATGCGGCTGACCACGCTGCTGGCCAGAGAGCCGGGGAGTTCGCGGACGGTGTGCAGGGCCCCGTCGAGCCGGTAGCGCACGAGCGTGCGGTCGCGGACGGGCTGGACGTGCACGTCGCTGGCCCCGCGCAGGAGGGCCTCGAAGAGCACGAGGTCCACCAGGCGCACCGCCGGGGCCTTGCCCTGGGTGTTGAGCAGGTCGCGCTCGGCCTCGCGCACGGCGGCGTCGAGGTCGGTCTCGACGTTGCCCGATCCCTCGACCACCACGGCTGGCACGTCGGCCTCGGCGGCGCCGGCGGCGGTTCCCGCTGCCGCCGCGTACGCCCGGTCGATCGCGGCCGCGATTGTCTCGGGCGCGGCGTGGCGGAGCCGGACCGCCCGCTTCAGCCGCACGCCGACGTTGAAGATGGCCGATTCCTTGGCGTGCTCCGCGGCCACGAGGCGCTCGACGCCGCCGGCGCATCCCTCGCTGAGAATCAAGTGCCGCCGCGCGAAATCGTGGCTCACGCGTGCGAGGAACTCCGGGCTCGGGGGCGGCCAGGCGTCTCCGGCACCGCTCGCTTGGCCGTCGCGGTCCGCGAGCACCTTCGGCTCCACGACGGCCGTCATCCCTTCGAGGATGGTCGCGGGTGTGGTCAACGGATGATCCTCGGCTCGACCTCCGGCCACCCGTCGGGCACACGCATCGCCGCGGCGTCCTTCGCCGAGATGAACTTCAGGTCCTCGAAGGACCCGTGCCGCAGCACCGACGCGCGGATGAAGACGAAGAACCGCGTGCGGCTCTTGCCCACCGACCGGCTCTTGAAGAGCTCACCGACGACGGGCACGTCGCCGAGGAGCGGGATCTGGCTGGTGCTGGTGCTCTCGCTCTCGAGTTCCAGCCCGCCGACCACCACCACGTGCCCGTCGGGGATGGTGGCCACCGAGTCCACGCTGTTCTGCTGCTTGGGGGGAGGGAGGCCCGCCGCGGCCGGCGTGCCGACGAAGGAACTCAGGTTGATGCTGTAAGTAAGGACAAGATGGTCGCCCTGCGCAATCTGCGGCCGCACGCTGATCGTGGTCCCCGCCGAGTCGCTGCCGCCGAAGGAGCTGGTCGCGGTGCTGCTCGTCGTGTCGGTGCGGACGAACGGCTGCTGGAGGACCGACGAGAAGCGAGCCTGCTCGTTGTTGGCGACCAGCACCTTGGGGTTGGAGAGCGAGCGGCCCTTGTTGATCGCCTGCAGCGCCTTCACCACCACGCTGAACTCGCCGGGGCTCAGCACCGCGCCGGTGAACCCCGCCGCGTCGGCGACCGAGCGCACGCCGTTGGCCGAGGTGCTCAGCCCGAAGAGCGAAGCGATCTTGTACGCCGCGTCCCCGACGTTGCCGAGCTTCTCGAGCTCGACGCCGAGGTTGAGCGCGTCGGTGTCGGTCATGCTCACCAGGACCGCTTCCAGCATCACCTGGGGCTGGCGCACGTCGAGCATTGCGAGAAGCGATTCGAGTTGCGCGAGCAGGCGAGGTTCGCCCACGGCGATCAGGGTGTTGGTCGCCTCGTCGCCGGTGAGCCGGAGCGACGCGCGAGCATCGCCCGCAGCCGAGGGGCGGCCCGCCGCCGCTGGCGGGGGCGCCGCGCCGGCCCCGGGGAGGAGGCTTGAGGATGGCGGCGAGCCCGCCGGGATTGTGGCTCCCGTCCCGAGGTCGCGGATCGTGCGCTGCTCCCCGCCGGTCCTCACGGCCTCGCGCGCGGATTCTGCGCCGCTCGACTCGAGCACGCCCGCCTCGATGAGCCGCGACAGCGTCGCGATCATCTCGCTCACCGGGCGGTTGCGGACCGGGAATGACCGCATGGGGAGCGGGCCGCCCTGCGCTGAATCGAGCCGCTCCATGAGCTCTGCGACCTGAACGTGCTGCGTCGGCGTTGCGGTGACCATGAGTGTGCCGGTCAGATCATCGACCACCAGCCGCCATCGATCGTCGCCCTTGCCGCCCAGGCCGGGCGCGCCTTTGGCGGCCTCTTCGACGAGTCGCGCGACATCACGCGCGGGAAAGACCCGAGGCACGTAGTTGCGCGTCTCGACGGCTTCACGCTGGTCGAAGCGAGCGATAAGATCTCGCCAAGCGGGTGCGGTGGCCTCGGGCGCGATGAGGACCACCCCACTCCCGCTGGGAGCCGCGATCACCTCGCCGGGGAGCCGCTCCCCGGCCATCGCGTCGCGCTTCTGGGCCACTTGCATCACCGCCGCAGCCAAGGCCGCTGGCGAGACGTTGGCGATAGCGACCTCCTCGACGGCCATCGCCGCGGCCGGCGCTTCGAGGCGCTCGAACAACCCCTGCAGCTCAATCAATCGCGGTGTGAAGTCCGAGATCAGCAGCAGCCGCGAGTCCCCAAGCGGAGTGGCCGACCCAACTCCCTTGGTCAGCAGCGGCCGAATCGCTTCAGCGAGCTCCTTGGCGGTGCGGCGGCCCGGGGCGACGACCAGGGAAGCGAACCCCGCTTGTCCGATCACGGGTTCGCCGGCGCCGGGGCGTCCGGACTCCACCCGCGCCACCTGCGGAGCGTCCGCAGCCTTGATCACGCTCAGCGTCTGCGCCCCCGAGGCCCGCACGGTGGTGAACCCGCGCTGGGCGAGCAGCTGGTTGGTGAGCGCCCAGAGCTCCTCATCGGAGAGGGCGTCGGGGATGCGCAGCGTGACCTGCCCCTTGACAAGGGCCGGGTCATAGTCGATGCGCAAGCCCAGCCGCTGCGAGCATAGGTCAACGAGCCGGGGGAGGTCGATCTGACTCGCCGGCGCGATAGGACCCGATGGCGGCACTACTTGCGCTGTCGCCCGCCCGTCGTGAGTCGGCAAGGCTAGGAGCCAGAGGAACACCCAGAGTATCGTCGGTGTTGGCGGGGCGGGTGCTTCGACCTTGTGTCGGCGCTTGGGGCGCGGTGTCATGGCCAGTCAGTATACAGGTCCGCGGGATCGCCCGTGCTCGTCGCCGGCCCATCGGAACGCTGATTCAAGACGGACGACTTGGCTGCCAGCCCGACCAAGCCGCATGCAGGAGCCCCGCACAGTCTCGTGCCCTCAAGGGAGTGGTCGGACCCCAATACCACACTACCGGCGGTACCAGGAGTCAGTTGCTTGCGGGGCGTCCTCGTTCGCGGTACGCTCCGTACCATCGGCGCTGTGCCTTGGGGAGGCTCCCTTGCGTATGAACCAACGAACCGTACTCCGCTGGATGACCGTCTTCGGCACCCTCACCGCCGGCGCGGTCGCGGGGATCGCTCAGACGACCCCGCCGTGCAACGACCAGAACGCGCAGACTGTTCCCGTCGTGTACCCGCCAGGAACCGGCGATCCATGCGCGGCGGAATGGACGGTGGGCGGTCCATACGCGACTCCGCAATGGCAGCCGCCTTTCCAGGAGCTCGAGTACGGGTTCTTTGCCTCGGCATGCTGGCGAGGAACGCGCGAATCCCTCAGTGCGGTCTGCCAACTACAGGGGGGAGATCCGCCGGCGACGCCGGCACCGTGGGGAAACCCATGGGACTCGTGGGGCTTTTTCCTCAACGTGGATCCGATCGGTCAACCGTCAATTGGTGATTTCCTGCCTCCTTCACCGACGATTGACGGGACTTCGGTTTGCCTTGTGCCTGATGCCGCCGCGAGTTCCCCGACGGGATGGCAGGGCCTCTCCAGACCGACTGTGGACCGGGTCGTGGACCTGGTCACCGGCCTTCCCCTGATTCAAGTTCAAGACCTCTCGCTTCCGGTTGATGGTGCCGCCTTCCGTTTGATTCGAACTCGTTCACAAGACAACAACCTCTCCACACTTCCGTGTGTTCAGCCGGATCGTTGGTGGGATTGGGCCGGCGAAGGGTGGATGGTCAGCGAGAACCCGCTCCTGCTCATCGACTCCGCGGTTCCGGAGACGGTCGGTAATCAGCCCAGAACGACATACCTCCTCCTGGACGCCCACCATTCGATCCCGTTCCAGCTCATCGAGGCAACCGGGCTTTACGAGGCACCCGCACGGTTCCGCGCCCGGCTCGCGCACAACGGCGTGTGGGATCGCGTGCTGCGCCGCTGGTCGACGCCGCCGTCACGGTACCACGTGTCGCTCTACGACGGTGAACTTCGCTACACGTTTGTCGCAGTGCGCGAGGATGCACCGAAGAATCGATGGAGTAGCGCCCCCGGTCTCGGACTCTGCCCGAGCTCCCCAGAGGCCTGGTGTGAATCAACGCTCCATGACCGCCCTTTCCTCCTACAGCAGCTCGTAGCAGCAGGGATCAATCTTCCAAACTGGCGCACCTGGGATCCGACCGTCAATCCTGGCGTCGGGATGCCGTACTACGGCCTCTGCACGCTCATCGAAGACCGGTATGGGCACAAGGTCGAGATCGACTACTGCGCGTTCACCCAGCGCAAGATGGACGACCTCTCGACGAGCTGCGTCGAATGCAGCCAGAATTGCCCCGGCAAGGGTCAGATCAGATCAATCAAGGTGAGCTCAGCGGCGGGCGTGCAGTGGACGCTGATGTACGCCTATCGGATCGCGCCGCGGTTTCCCTCGCCGGGGTTGCCGTGGGACGTGCCGGATGCAGCCGATCGATACGGCCGCCGCATTATCGACTCGATCTATGTGTACGAAGGCGACCGCAGCGTCGATGTCGCAGCCGCCAACTTGTGCGAGGCGTTCTCCTCCAACGTATGGCAGAGTCCGCCAGTCGGGAGGCCGAACGTCGACGCCGTCGACGGTGGCCCGCAGGTGACACTGGGTGTTCTCGGCGACTGGAAGCATCGTGTTCGATATCACTATTCGTTTAACGACGCCGAAGCCGGCGGGATGCTCGAAGGTCCCCTAGCCTCCGTGCCGCTACTGATCAAGACAACTGTTGAGGCTCGGAGCACGCCCCAGTCTCCAGTGACTCGGCGGCAGACGGTCTTCAAGTACTCCGGTGCTGGCGAGAGTGCGTGGCTGGAGGCCGTCTTCTCACCGGAGGACGTGGATCGGGCTCTGGTGCTCGCACGACAGCCCGGGCAGGGCGGCTCGTGGATCACGTCGAATCACCTCGCGCTGTGGGCCGACAGTAACGCCAGTATCGGTGCGCTGAGCGGTAACCTGGCCGAGTCGATGTTGGGGTGCGCTTCGGTGCGGCTCGACAATCACGGCGTGAACGATTGGAGCGGCACCGCTACTCCCGAAGGACCCGATTGGCTGGCACTGACTACGGCAACACAGAACGGTAGTCAATACATCAAACAGCCCGCGGCAACGCTCACCCGCGGGTACAGGTTTGGGCAAGCGCCTTCGGGCGAAGTTCGCCTCGCCAGCCTTCGGGGTCAGGACGGAAACACCCGCCATTATCGCATGTTCCGGTTTGCGGTCGATCCGGAGGGGAGCGGAGGTCAACTGGCAGAACTGCTCCGATGCCAGCCGAGCGCGGTTCACGCCCCGTATGCGTGGAACGGCTTCGCAAGAGATTTCGACGATGTGCCGCTGACCGAGCCACCGGCCGACTACACGCAGGCACGTTGGATCACGGTGATCGATGAGTTTGCCAGCCGAGCCGCACTGACGAATGGCACAATCAGCTACGGCTCGGGGTCGCCGCAGGCCGCGCAGTACGGAACGAAGCAGGGCCAGCTGAGCCGGCGGGTTGTGGAGGTGAGTCCTTCGGGAGTGACACTCCGGGACCGCCTTTGGCAGTTTGCAGATTCAGGCGTGCTCACGAGCGGGACGGGACTCGGAGAGGAGTTTGTCTTTGAGCGCGCATCCGTGCTCCTCGATCTTCCCCCGCTCGTGCCGTCGCAGTACGAACCTGGAAGCCCTGTCAACGAGTTCACTCAGGAGGATCCGCTCGGGCACCTTCGGCGGGAAGTCGTGCTGGTCGAGCACCGGTCGGTGGGTTGGTCCGCCGCCTACCTCGCCGACCTGGGCAACCTCCCGCCCGATCCGAACCGACCGGATTGGGAGTACGGGCGTCAGGATGGATTCGTACGGTTCTATGAGTACGAGCCCTTCATGTACGACGGAGATCTGAGCCGATCCGGTCAGGACGCCGATGAGAACAACGATGGCTGGGACGACGATCTGGTCGTCAGTCTGGAGTTGAAAGCCGAGGGGATCAAGCGCGGCCGCGCGTTCCTGGGGCGGTGCGATAACACAGGACAACTCGTGTCCAATGGCTCTGGCGGACCGAGACTGTACACGCGGCGCGTATTCCGGCCGACGAGCCCCGACACGGCGTCAGAGTACGAACTGGAGAGCGACGTCCAGTTCATCAATCCGGTCGAGAGCGCCAACATTACCCAGCCGCTGCCCGGCAACGCTTCCAGCGATTTGGCGGTCACGCACGCACTTACATACCGGAGGCACACTGGCAACGAGGCTGTGCCGGTTCCGCAAAGGCCGATCCGGAGCAAGGTTGTCATTGGCGCACCACGCCGTCAACGGCCCGGAAACTCCGAGTGGTACTTCCCCGTCGAACGCGAGTGGTATTCGGAAGGCGGCGCCATGGAATGGGCCGCATCGGGACTGGTGCTCGACCCCCTACAGCCCGCGCCAGGAACAACGCCGAATGAACCAGAGCTGCAGTCTCTGACATTCACACGCTACCTCCGGGATTGGCTCGATCGACCCGTTCACACCATCTTGGATGCGCAACAGGCGGGCAACATCAGAGTGCACGCAGAGGCCCCCGCACTCGACGCCAATGACATCGGCAGCCCGCCCGACGGATGGGCTCGGATTCCCGCGGCCGGCGCCTTGAACTATGTGACCTCGTTCAGGTACGACAATCCGGGGAACGCCCTCTCGGACGCGTACTTCCCCAACGGTCGCCGCTGGGCGAGCCGCATCCTGGTCATCGGCAAGGAAGAGCACATCGGGGGCGATCCGTCTGCTCCGCTCGTCTGGAACCAGAGCCCACTCCCGCCCAACTATTCGTACAGCGGACTGCCAGATCTGGACGTCAACGACTACTACGCGCGCGAGTACATCTTCAACGACGTTGAACGCCGCGCCGATCCGAACTCCCCCGGAACGAGCCATCCGTATTCTCGCATGCTGGGCGAGATCAGGGACTACGCGGGCCGTGAACCCGTCGGCGGGGCCGTGCGCGTTCGCCGCGTGTATTTCGCGGTTGACCCGGGCGGTCCGGCAGGTGCGGTTCCCGTGGCGCTTCCCGAATCGCTCTCCATCACAGCCGAGAGCCAACCCCGGTTCGTGGAAGAGGCAAGAGTTCAGCTCTCGGTCGACTCGAACGGGCGCCCATCGCGTGCTGAACTCCTCGAGGCGGACCCGAACGGGGCGATGCTCTCCGTCGGCACCAAGGAGGTCAACGATCTGGTCGACGTCCGCCGCGAACGGGAAATTGACGGCACCATCACAAGGGTCACGCGAAACAAGTTGGGTCAACCCCTCCGCACCTATGCCGGCACTCTCGACGACGGCTGGTCGAACCCTCAGTTGCTTTCTAATCTAGTGCTTCTTAACCGGACGGAGTACGGCACAAGCATACAGAACGCGTGGATGCCGACCGTTACTCGGCAGTACACGTACCAGCCTTCGTGGGCAGATGATCACTACGGAACGGCGCCGCCGTCAGATTCCGACGGGTTTGCCACCATCACCCAGTATGACTGGCGCATGCGGCCTGTGCGAGTGGATGTTTTCGGGGAAGACGGCGCGTCCGGGAGCCGCGACCCGGCGTACGCCCCGCGGTTGTCCTCTACTCTTACAATACTCGACCACCTCGACAGGCCAATTATCCAGGCCACGTTCGGCGCCGGCGATTTGAGTTTACAGTACGATCAGGATCTCGATCCCCCGACCAGGACGGCAGTCAACGAACGGGATGATCCTCGCCCAAACGCGGCGCGGTACCTGGGATTGGATCTCAAGCCAATTTCACTCACGGAGACCTTCTACGGACCAGATGGGTCGGTCAACGAAGTGCGCACCTACGACGTATCCTCGACGGCATCCGAACCGCGATGGCATTCGGAGTACACGTACTCCGGTCGCAACGGCGTGCAGGTCTACGCCCAGCGCCCGCAGCAGCCCGTGTCCAAGGGTGAGGTGGACGGGCTCGGACGGCTGGCCAAGCAGCGCAGCCTCGCGCTGCGCAACGGCAATTGGGGGTATGAGATTGGACGGACGGACTACACGATCGACGCGGACGGCAACGTCGTGGACACCGCCCGTTTCGAGCGTGCTCTGTTCGACGAAGAGCCTGCGCTCGCCGCGACCGGCATCCCCAACGCGGTTCGTTCTCGTACTGTCGCGTGGTTTGATCCCAAGAAGCGCATGACGGCTTCCGCGGAGCTCGGCACAGAACGGCCGGAGGGATTTGTCGCGGGGCCAACTCAGTATGTCCGCCCTCTGAACGACGCCAACGCGTCCGAACCATTCCTCGCATTCGACCCCCTGAACCCAGCGGCGGCACCGGATTTCGTCGATCCCAACGCGATCCGCTGGGGCATCGCCCCGCTCTTGTCGGTCAATCACTACGACCTCGCCACGGGCCGTCTCACGCACACCCGCCAGCCCGACGGGTCGATCACCGAGGTGCTTTATGACCGCGCGGGGCGCACGGCATCGAAGATCGAGAACCGCTTTGGCAGTGCCGCGCTCCGGCGCACCACGAGCTACAAGTACCAGTACGGCCGCCTCGTCGAGATTCGCGCTGCCCGAACCACGGCAAACGTCGTTGGCAAGGACCAGGTGACGCGCGTCACATACGGCGCCGACATCGTCGCCGAGGTACGTGATGGCGAGAGCCGATTGTACACGGTGGTCTCTCGTCGCAACGATCTCGTCGGGAAGATGAGCCTTCCCAACGAGAACGACGGCAACGCCACCTCGAACAACGACATTCTGCTGCGGTACACGTTCGGCGGCCAGGTCGCCGAGCGAATCGACGCTCGCGGAGCCGCGATCAGGTACTTCTACGACGCGCTCGGCCGCCTCACAGAAATAGTCATTGGGCGTTACGACGACTCGGTGTTCACCGAGTTTTCTGAGAAGCATCCCGATACAATGACGCCTGCGAGCGGCGCGCCGGTAGACCGCATCGGGTACGTCGTGCACACCTACGACGCGGGCGGGAGGCCCGCCGACGTCATCGCCTACGTCTCCCGCGGCGGCGAGGTCGTCGCGCACAACCGCTTCATCTACGACAGCCGCGGGAACTTGGCTGGCGAGTTGCAGATGCACGGCCAGGTGATCACGCCGCAGAACCAGGCCACGGTGCCCACCGTCAACTACGAGTGGAACTACGAAGAGACCGATCTAAACGTCGCCGGGCAGATCGGACACGAGCGGCTTGCTTCCATGACGTATCCAGCGCACGAGGGGCTGCCCCGCCGGATTGTCAGCTTCGGCTACGGCGACACTGACTCAACAGACGACATTCTGTCTCGGCTGGCCAAGCTCTCCTCCCGGCTGTCGAACCAGAGTTCCGGGTTCGCCATCGACGTCGCACGCTTTCAATACTTCGGGGTATCGCGCCGCCGATCCGTAGCAATCGGGCACGGCAACGGCGCGGTCACCGCGGATTTCCACCTAAACACCGAACTAGGCCTGGGCGGCCTCGACCGTTTCGGTCGCATCGCCAACCTGCACTACAAGAGCGTCGGCGGGGCCACGATGTTCCAAGGCCGGTACGCCTACGACGCGGCCGGCAACCGTACCTGGGCGGAGATCACGCAGGCACCCGTGGGCGGGCAGACCCAGTTGAATACCCGCTCACAACTCAACCAGTACAACCAGCTCAACCAACTCATCGGAACGCAGGTCGGACATGTCAACACGACCGGGACGCCGTCTGTGACGGACATGATCCGCGCCGACACCTGGTCCCTGGACCTGCTCGGGAACTGGAGCGGGCCGGCGGGCACGAACTCCGCGGGCCGCTTCGCGTCCGGCAACCTTGACGGCGGCTACGGGTTCGAGCTCGGCGGCTACGACACAGGCGCCACGCTCACTCCGTGGACTCACCCCGACGGCTCGAACTCCGCCGACGACATCCGCGCCGTCAGCCACACCGTCAACGGCCAGAACGAGATCACGAACGTTCGCACGCACACCGGCAACCCGATGCAGGGCGTGGACACGGAGGTTCGGCACGACGCCGCGGGAAACCTCATCTTCGACGGCACCTACTTCTATCAGTACGACACGTGGAACAGGCTGATTCAGATCAACCGAGCTCATCTCGAGCCCGGTGTCGAGAACTTCGGCGGCGATCCGCCCTCCACGCCTGTCCCGCTCGGTATCGTCGCCGATGAACTGATCAAGCACTACACCTATGACGGCCTCGGCCGTCTCATCCGTACCCAGTCTCCCTACCCATCCCCGGACAACAATCAAGGCCTGCGCACCGAGCGGTTCTACTACGATGGCGTCCGGCGCATCCAGGAGCTCGTCGCCGACCCCGTCGAAGCGCTCGCGATGGCCACCTCCTCCTCGAACTCGCAGGTGCAGACCGCCGCGACATCGTCACAAAGTTCTCAGGCCGCCGCCGCCGAGGGTGAACTCGACGAGTCCGCGACCCCGCTGACCGTGGAACAGACGCAGTTGAGCGGCGATCCCGTGGCCATGCCCATCCCCGCCGCCCGCCTCGAGCGCGAGTACATATGGGGTCCGGGCGACGGCGCGGCTGGTGTTGACGAACTTTTCGTTCAGTACGACGTCAACCGCAAGCCCTGGTGGGTCGTTCAGGACGCCGGAGGCGATATCGTCGCGCTCTGCGACAACGCCGGCACCGTCACCGGCGCGCCCTTCGTCGCCGCGCAGTGGACGTACGACGCCTACGGCTCGGTCCTCTCCGCCGACCACCTGTCCGCCCACCCCTTCATGCACGCCGGGCACAAGGGCCTCTTCTTCGATCGGCTCGACGTGGGCGTTGCCGACCAGGCGGTGCCGGGGGCGGGGGCGCAGGAAACGCCGCGCCTCGTACCCTTCGCCCACGCGATCGTCCACAACCGCGGCCGCGCCTACAACCCGCAGTTCGGGCGCTTCATGCAGCCCGACCCCAACGCCGCCGCCCTGGCGATGCTCGAAGGCGCCTCCTACAACGGCCGCGGCTTCGCCGCGCTCGCCGTGGCCTTCGATCTCTCGCAGCGCTACGGCGACGGCTCCAATCTCTACGAGTACCTCGGCTCCAACCCCTGGAACCGCTCCGACCCGATGGGTCTCAGTTGGGACCCCTTCGACATGGTCGATGAACTCATCGCCGAGCACGCCGCCAGCGGCTCGGCGCTGCTCGCGGCCGTGGGCAACGGCGCGAAGGCCGCCGCCGTCCTCGCCGCGCACATCGCCACCTACCTGCCCTTCCCCGCGGCGAGCCTCGCGGGCGAACTGGCGCTCGTCGCCCTGGGCGAGCAGGACATGCAGACCGCCCTGATCGCCGCGGGCATGGGCCTGATCCCCGCCGGGAAACTGCTCGGTCCGGCGTTCAAGGCCGTCGGCAAGTTCATCGGGCGTGCCGCGTCGGCTGCTTGGAACGCCGCCAAGCACTACGCCGGGAAGGCCGGCAAGTACCTCGCGAGGATGCATCCAGCGGGCTTCCTGATCGAGCGTGCGTGGCGGTGGCTCGCCAAGGGCTGCGGCTGTTTCGAGGAGGGAACGCAGGTCCAAACCGCGCGCGGGATGGTGCCCATCGATCAGCTGTGCGAGGGCGACGAGGTCTTCGCGCAGGACGAGGCCACCGGCCAGGTATCGCTGCGAAAGGTTGTCCGGACATTCGTGCGCAAGGCCGCCCCGATCGTGGCGGTCACGCTCATCGGTACAGCCTCGCCGGCGGTCGCCGACGACGGGGCGATCGGGGACGGCGCGCCCGGCCCCGTCACGCTCAACACCACCGAAGAGCATCCGTTCCTGGTGGAAGTCGACGGCGAGCAGGCTGCGCCGGGGCGCTGGGTCCAGGCCGCAAGCCTGAAGCCCGGCGACGAGGTCTTCACGGCCGGCGGTGAACCGGCTGTTGTCGTGTCCGTCCAGTTCACCGGCCGCCGCGCCACCGTCTACAACATCGAGGTCGAAGGGCTGCACAACTACCGCGTGGGGCGAGAGGGCTTTGTCGTCCACAACAATCTGTGCAACCTCTGGCAGTGGGGCACGAACATGGCCGACCATGTGCTTCAGCCCAAGCACAACTGGGATCAGGTGTTTGGCGGCAAGCCATCGTGGAATCAGGTCAAGGAACTGCTCGGGAAAGCGGCAAACGAAGGAGTCGAGGGCATGCCGCAGGCAATCTACAACTCCGCGGGCAAACAGATTGGCGTTCAACTTGAGAAGGTAATTGTAGTCAACGGCCGTGAGGTAGTGGCCAAACTCTCAAGGATGGATGCTCTGGAGAAGTGGATCCTGAAGGATGGGTGGGTCAGATGAAGCCGGTCCTCGAGCACGCTTGGAAGCTGGTCGAGTCGGGAACTGACGAGAACTGCGACTCAGCAGCGAGGATTGCACTGGCAGTGGTAGAGAACTGCACTGATACAGCTGAAGATCGAGCTGAGGCAATGTTCATGCTCGGACAGATTGCCAGGTTTCTCCAACCCTGGCGATGCCCAGACGAAGGGGTAAGCTGGTTTCATAGCGCATTACGTGTACTGCCGTCGCATATTCCCTCGATGCTCGCACTCTGCGAGATCGGTGCTCGAGCGCGGCCGATGGACGTCGCTACGCTGGACGAGCTCCTCCCTCGCCTTGAATCCCTACGATCGTCGATGAGCCTTGGGCATGTGAAGCAGTTGGAGGACGCACGGCGTCTGGCCGGCCGATGAGCGGGCTCGGGTCTGGTGTTTGCCTATGTCAAGCGGACTTCCTGCCATCATCGCCCTGATCGCCGCGGGCATGGGCCTGATCCCCGCCGGGAAATTGCTTGGGCCGGCGTTCCGCAGTATCGGCAAGTGTGTCAGCCGCGTTGGCGAGGCAGCATGGAACGCTGCCAAGCACTACGCCGGGAAAGCTGGCAGATATCTGGCTCGAATGCACCCTCTCGGCTTCATTATTGAGCGTGCGGCAGGCTGGCTCGCCAAGGGCTGCGGCTGCTTCGAGGAGGGCACGCAGGTCCAGACCGCGCGCGGGCTTGTGCCCATTGACGAGCTGTGCGAGGGCGACGAGGTCTTCGCAGAGGACGAGGCCACCGGCCAGGTATCGCTGCGAAAGGTCGTCCGGACCTTCGTGCGCAAGGCCGCCCCGATCGTGGCGGTCACGCTCATCGGTACAGCCTCGCCGGCGGTCGCCGATGATGGCGCGATCGCTGGTGGTGAAGTCTCCGGGCTGATGACGCTGAACACGACCGAGGAGCACCCGTTCCTGGTGGACCGAGGCAGCGTGGTGGGCGACGCCGATGGCGCGGTGGCTCACGACCGCTGGGTCCAGGCCGCGAGCCTGAAGCCCGGCGACGAGGTCCGCACGGCCGGCGGAGGCCCGGCCGTGGTGGTCCTGGTCCGGTTCACCGGCCGCGTGGCCACAGTCTACAACATCGAGGTCGAGGGGCTGCACAACTACCGCGTCGGGCGTGACGGGGTGATGGTGCATAACGGTGGGCCTTGCGCGCTACTGAGCAGCGCGACAGCATTGATCGACCCTCGCAAAATTACCGAGTACCTCCTCACCAACAGCTCGAAGTCGGGTTTCTTCAAGGACGTGCTGGGTTTCACAGCATCGCATGGGGATGACCTCGCTCGTCAACTCAAGAACGGTCTGGATACCGCGATCCAAACCTCGACCCTCAAGGCTGGTTTCCAAGGTGCGACAAAGGTAGATGTACCGATGACCATCATGGGGCCAACTGGGCGTATTGCCAATGTCAAGACTGTATGGCAACTTGACAGCGGGTCGTCGATGTGGCGATTCATCACGGCTGTTCCCAACTGAGCGATCTGATGCCGAAGCTATTTGACAATGTAGTCCTTCTAGTAGACTGTAAGACGAGCTGGTCTTCAACTGGGAATACGACGACCATGCCTCGCGGCAGCCACGGCGTTTTGGTGGATCAATATACGACAGACCCGCGTATGTGGATCATCGAGTGTCCTGTGCCGACTACAACGGAAGTGGTATTAGTTGATGCACACGAAACGTGGTTTGCCATATGCGAGGGAGAGCCAATGGGATGACGTCCTGATTCCATGAGGAAGCCTTGCCCCGCGGCGGGTACGCTGCCCACCGGAGGCCGGGAGCCGACAAGGCGGCCCCTCATGCGGCACGTTGGAATCGACGTTCATCTGCGGCGGTCATCGGTGTGCGTCCTCGACGAGCACGGCCAGATCGTGCAGCGAGCGACCATCCGCGGGCTCTGGACCGACGTGGTCGCGTGGCTCGGGAGGATCGAGGCGCCCTTCGAGGTCTGCTTCGAGGCCTCGTGCGGCTACGGCCTGCTGCACGACCGCCTGGCCACGCTCGCCCGGCGCGTCGTGGTGGCGAACCCCGGGCATCTGCGACTGATCTTCCGCTCCCAGCGGAAGCACGACCGCCTCGATGCAGAGCGTCTGGCGAAACTGCCGTACCTGGGCGAGGTGCTAGCGGTGCGCGTGCCGTAGCCCCGTGTGCGGGGCTCCGAAGCGAACGCGTTTTCCCAGGCGTTGGGTCATGGAAACCGGGCAGTGGCCCGTCCAAACACCTATCGTTCTTGAGTGCTCCATAAATGCAGATCGGGTGGCATGGTTGACATGGATATCGCACCTGTTATACTGAGGTCCATGACGAGTAGACGTTCGCCGGAGATTCCGAGTGACTATCCGAATCGCGTGAAGAGACTGCGGGACCGCCTGGGCCTCACACAGGTCGAACTCGCGAGCCGACTCGGTGTGGCCTTTGCAACCGTGAACCGGTGGGAAAACGGCCAGACCTCCCCGTCGCCGCTCTCCTGGCAGCAGATCATGCGGATGGACGAGGGGGACGCCGAGGAGCAGTCGGCAGTTGCCACCGCCGTATCTGCCCCGTCGCTCGATTTCACTGGCTCGGCCGACGTTGTGCGTGCGCTGGCGGAAGGCGAGCGTCTGAGTTTCGGGCACCTCTTCAATCCCGCGTTCGCCACCGAAATCTCGCAGATCGACCCGCTGCCACACCAGCGGATCGCGGTGTACGAGCACATGCTGTCGCAGTCGCCGCTCCGTTTCTTGCTGGCTGACGACGCAGGCGCGGGCAAGACGATCATGACGGGCCTGTACCTGCGGGAGATGAAAGCCCGGCGACTCCTGCGGCGGGTCCTCATCGTGCCACCCGCGGGCCTCATCGGAAACTGGCAGCGCGAGTTGCGGACGTTGTTCGACATGGACTTCCGGATCATCACCGGGGCTGCTGCCCGCGAGGAGAATCCGTTCATCGGCGAGGGAAGTGATCGACTGATTGTGAGCGTGGACACGCTTGCCGGCGCGAGAATGTTCGCACGCCTGCGCGAGCAGGGTGTGTTGCCGTACGACCTCGTGGTCTTCGATGAAGCCCACAAACTGTCGGTTGATCGAGGGGCAGACCTGCGTGTGCGGAAGACGGAGCGGTACAAACTTGCCGAGGCCCTGGCGGGCGTTACGGGCTTGGACGATGCGTGGCGGTTGCCCTGGACCGCGCAGCACATTCTCCTCCTGACAGCCACGCCGCACCAAGGGAAGGACTATCCGTACTACGCCCTATGGCGGATACTTGCCCCCGAAGTGCTCTCCACGCCGGAGGCATTCGAGCAGTATCCGACCGACCGTAAGGCCGCCCATTTCATCCGGCGCACGAAGGAGGAGATGGTCCACCTGAGCGGAGCCCCCCTCTATCCGAAGCGGATCTCGGACACGCTCGGATACGACCTGTCGCAGGGTGAGATCAGCGAGCAGTCCCTTTACGACGAGACGACAGAGTACATGCGGCATGTCTACAACCGGGCAAAGGTGTTGAACCGATCGGCGGCTCGCCTGGCCATGAGCGTCTTGCAGCGGCGGCTTGCCAGTTCAACCTACGCGCTCCTCCGCTCGTTTGAACGTCGCATCGAGAAACTCGACGACCTCATCCGCCAGATCCAGCAGGGCAAACTGACCGAGGAACAGATGGTCGTGCTCCAGCGGCGGCTCGCCGAAGAGAAGGACCTCCTTGACACGACCACGGCAGACGAAGAGGAGACGAAGAACGGCCGCGAAGAGCACGAACTGTCCGAGGAGCGGCTGCTCGCGGGCGTCGTCGCCGCGTCGCTCGCCGACCTTGTCGTGGAGCGCGAGCAGGTCGTCAATCTCCGCGAGCTCGCCAAAAAAGTCCACGCAAAGGGGGAGGAATCGAAGTTTGACAAGCTCCGTGAGGTGCTCACGCAGGATCGGTTCGCGGGCGAGAAGTTCATCATCTTCACCGAGCACCGCGACACGCTGGAGTACCTGATCAACCGGCTTGGAGGCATGGGCTATACGGGACAGATCGCCCAGATCCACGGCGGCATGGACTACCTCCAGCGGCAGGACGAAGTCGACCGGTTCCGCAGGACACAGGCCGAGGGTGGGTCGAGGTTCATGATCTGCACGGACGCCGCGGCCGAAGGCATCAACCTCCAGTTCTGCTGGATCATGATCAACTTCGATGTGCCGTGGAACCCGGCCCGCCTCGAGCAGCGCATGGGCCGCATCCATCGGTACGGCCAGAAGCACGACCCCGTGCACATCATCAACCTCGTCGCGCCGAGCACCCGCGAAGGCCTGGTGATCGACACACTGCTCAAGAAACTCGAAGCGATCCGTCTCTCGCTCGGCAGCGACAAGGTCTTCGACTCCATCGGGCGGCTCTTCGAGGGGCTCTCGATCAAAGACTACATGGAGCGGGCGGTCGTCGGCGACAAGGACGCCGTCGCCAGAGAATTGGCCGGCCGCCTGACCGACGAGCAGGTTGCGGCGCTCGAAGCGCGCGACCGGATGCTCTACGGCGACGGGGGCGACGTGAAGCGCCAGTTGCCCCGCCTGCGCGAGGACCTGGAGCGAGAGGCCTACTGCCGATTGCTCCCCGGCTACGTGCGGCAGTTTGTCGAGAACGCCGCGCCGCTCATCGGCCTCAAGATCGAAGGGGACATGGACGCCGAGTTCACCTTCGTGCCGACCGAGCCGGGCGCGGGGGCCGCTGTCTTTCACGCGCTCGACGCCTACCCCGCCCAGCGCCAGCGACGGCTCACCGTTGTGCGCCCCGAGCAGCGCGACCAGGCCGTCTGGATTCACCCCGGCGAGCTCGTGTTCGAGCGGTTCCGCGCGACTGTCAGCGACCAACTCGGGGACGAGGCCCTGCGCGGCGCGGTCTTCATCGACCCAACGGCCGATCGCCCGTATGTGTTCCACCTCGCGCTCACGAACGTGGTGCGCCACGCCGACGCCGACCTCCCCGAACTCGCCAACGAGGAACCACTCGAGTGCCGGCTCGTCGGCGTGAAGCAGTACGAAGGGGCCGACGTCTCACTCTGCCCCGTCGAGCATCTCCTGCTGCTCAAGGGCGGGCGCGGCATCCCGGGCGCAGCCGCGCAGCGGCTGGCCATCAACGCGCCGACACTCAAAGAGCAGGCCGAGGCCTTCGTTGTCGAGCGTGTGAGCCGTGACATGGCGACAAAGCACCGCCAGCAACTCCTGGACACACTGGCCGAGCGCGAACGCTTCATGCAGCGCGGCTTTGACTACCAGGAGGCCGAACTCGCCGCGGCCCGCGTGAAACTCTCCGAGAAGGCCCGCTCCGGCAACGCCGCGGCCGCCAAGGCCCTCGCCGAGATCAAGGACCAGCAGCGGTCGCTGGCCGATCGCCGGCGTCTCGCCCTGGCTTCGATCCGCCGCGAGCCCGAACTGGTGACCCCGGGCAGCGTGACTTTCCTCGCCCACGCGCTCGTGGTTCCTTCCACCGACCCCGAAGACCGCAAGCGCCACGATGCGGAAGTCGAGCGGGTGGCGATGGACCTGGCGCGGGCGTTCGAGGAGGCAGCCGGCGCGAGAGTCGTCGACGTATCCACGCCGCCGCTGGCCCGCGCCGCGGGCCTGACCGACAACCCCGGCTTTGACCTGCTGGCGATCTACGAAGGCGGCGAGCGCCGGGCCATCGAGGTCAAGGGCCGCGCAGGCACGGGCGATGTCGAGGTTTCCAGCAACGAGTGGGCCCGCGCGGCCAACCTGCGGAGCGGCTACTGGCTCTACGCCGTCTACGACTGCGCGTCGCCCGCGCCGCGGCTGGTGCGCGTGCGGGACCCGTTTGCGACTCTGCTCGCGCGAGCGAAGGGAAGCGTCCTGATCGGCGCGGCCCGGGTGGTGGAGGCCTCGGAGGAATGAGCATGCGCACCTTGGCTGATCTGGCACAGCAGGTATTGGACGCACAGGACCAGGTGCTGTTCAACGAAGCCGTGACATCCGCGGGCTGCGGCGCTCGCCGGGGTGCCTACATCCTGATCTGGATCAGCTGCGCCGAGTCCTTGAAGCGACGGTTCAACGCCGTCAGTGCCAGAGACGGCGCTGCCAAGCGTGTAGCCGGCGAGATCAGCAAGAAGGAGGCGGCGCACTCCGCGATCGACATGCTCGTTCTGGAAGAAGCCCGGAAATACGGCCTCATCGACGATCCAGCGCACGCCCGGCTGAAGCACGTCTACGAGATGCGGTGTGTTTATGGCCACCCATATGAACGCCAGCCCTCTGAGGAGGAACTTGCCGCCGCCGGGGTGGCCGTCGTTGATCTGGTCCTAAGTCAACCCGTTCTGCTCCGCCACGGCTACCTTCAGGAACAGGTACGTCTTCTTTCCACTGACTCCGCCTTTTTGGACGACCAGGAGGAGGCAGTGAGCGACTACGCGAAGGAGGTGGTCACACGAACCGATCCTGCTCTCGTGCCCTGGTTCCTCGAACGGCTGTGGGCCGCGGGCGAAGCGGTCGCGGCAGACAAGTCACAAGCGAGATTCGTGCGCCGGATCGTGTGGTTCTCCGCCGCGTTCCTGAAATCGATCGGGTTCGACGTCAAGGCGAACGACATGCGACCACCCCTCTCGGCCACACCAGTCGTGGGATCCTGGTCACTGTCGCACCCCGCGCTGTTCGCGGCGCTGCCGCCGCATGCCCAGGACATCGTCGTCGGCAATTTGCTCGAGAGGATGAAGACGGCGGTAGCGGGCGCTCGGCGTCTCCAGGAACTCGACAGCGGAGGTATGCTGAACGATCGCCAGCGGGAGAGGTTCCGACAAGCATTGGAGGGAGTCAAGTACGCCAATCTTGCTGAGGCCGGGATCGACCTGAAGTACTACGTGGACAGGGTGATCGCCGACCTGAAGTCGCACAACTGGTACACCCAGAATCCAGCCATCGACGCCCTTGTGAGTGCTGGCCCCGAGCAGGTCCAGGCGCTGCCCGAGCCATTGCAGCAAGCGTTGGGTAACAACGTCCTGCAGTGCGCGGAAGGAAGCGCTGCCTCGGGGGGCACATTCATGAGCGCGCTTGCTGACCTCAAGGTGCAGTGGCCGCCGCGTTTCGTCGAAGGGATCGTCGCCGAGTGCTTTGTGAACGACGACAACGCCATCCGGTTCAAGTGTCGCGTGATGGGAGAGGCCCTGACCGCGTTGGCAGGGCAGGCGACAGAGGCTCGCGATGAGATCATTAGCGCTGTTGCCCGACGTATTGCTGGGGGCTCTCCGAAGAGTCCTCACTTCTTCGAGCGCACGAGGGGTGACGCCATCGCCGAACTCGATAAGGTGATGAAGTCGAAGCCTGGCGTGCTCGACGGGTTACGGGTGATCAAGAACACCATCGAGGCGGTCATCATCACGGAGGATGCCCATGTCTGACTTCCCCCGCCTCATCGAGCACGCCTTCCCCCTCAAGCAGGCTTCTTTGGACTCCGTCCACGAGAAGAACGTCCGTCACGGGCACATCTCGACCCTGCACATCTGGCCGGCCCGGCGCCCGCTCGCGGCGTGCCGCGCGGCGCTCATCGCCACCCTCCTGCCCGACCCCGGGACGCCCGAGGCGCGCAAGGAACTCTGCGAGAAGATCGGCGGGCGCGTCGTCAAGCGGACCGAGAAGAAGAAGATGCCCGGAGGCCAGACGGTCGAGCGGGTCAAGGAAGAGACCGAGGGCGGCATCCTGCACTGGGGCCGTGAAACCGAGAACGCCGAGACGCTGGAATGGTTCCGCCAGGAGATTCGCAAGGCCTACGGCGGGCGCGCCCCCAAGGTCCTCGACCCCTTCGCCGGCGGCGGAGCGATCCCGCTCGAAGCCATGCGCCTCGGGTGCGAGGCCACGGCGGTGGACATCAACCCCGTCGCGTGGTTCATCCTCAAGTGCACGCTGGAGTACCCGCAGAAACTCGCCGGGCAGACGCGACCGCTCCCCGACTTCATCCTGCGCGACGACGCCTTCATGGCCGAGTTCTTCAAGAAGGCCAAGGGGTACAGCAAGTCGGAAACCTCCGCCGCCATCAAGCGGCTGCACGCGGTAACCAAAAAGAAGGCCAAGCCGGGGGCGAAGCAGGCTGACGTCGGGCTGCCCTTCGGCCCGCCGGATGGGGCGGATGAGGAGACCCAGGCGGACCTGGCGTGGCACGTCCGCGCGTGGGGGCAGTGGGTGCTGGCCCGGGCGCGAAAGGAACTGGCCCAGTACTACCCGACCTACGCCGACTTCGAGCCCATCAAGAAGGACCAGGTCGCCTACGAGCGCCAGCCGATGCGCCTCGTGCCGCTCAAGAAGGACGGCACCGCCGATATCGATTCGCTGAACGCCGAGTTCACCGAGGACTACCTGGCCGACAAGCGCAACCCGCGCTGGATCGCCAAGCCGACGGTGGCGTACCTCTGGGCGCGCACGGTGACCTGCAAGAACTGTCGTGCGACCGTGCCATTGCTCAAAACGACATGGCTGTCGAAAAAGCTACTCAAGCGGGTGATTGTGCGACCAATCGCGCATCCGGACGGTACCGTGATCTTCAAGGTCAGCCACAACGTCCGGGTAGTGGGAGGCAACGGCGCTCAGCGCCGCGAGAACGATCGGAAAGTCGGCCAGGGGACGATGTCTCAATCGGGCGCTCAGTGCCTTCACTGCCCCGCGATCCAGACACACGAGGACATCCAGTTCGCTGCCACGAGCGATGCCTGGTCGAGCGTGAACACGGCAGTGGTCGTCGACGGCGAGAACGGAAAGGAGTTCAGAGAGGTCACTGACGCAGAGCGCAACGCCTTTGCCCTCGCTGTGGCACAGCAAGTGGAGCCCATCCGCGGCACCATCAGCGACATTCGTCCGTCGCCGAACGCGCGAGGACTCTCCGGACTCACTCGGTACGGCATCAATGACTTCAGCAAAGTATTCAATCAGCGGCAGGTCGTCGCGCTTCAAGCGTTCGTAGACAGCGTGATCGAAGCTCACGGACACATCGGTCGCGAGTATGAGCGCTTGATGGCGGATGCTATTGCGTCATATATGGCCGCGTCTGTCGATCGGCTGACTGATCGCAATAGCACTCTGTGTCACTGGAACAAAGACTACGAGAAGATCACTGGCACATTTCAGCGATACGCGCTCAGAGTCAACTGGGACTACGCGGAGGTCAATCCTTTCTCGCCGACAACAGGAAACTACATTGACGCAGTAGAGTGGATCGCGAGGTTTCTCGATCATGCGTCGTGCGCGAGTGCAGAAAGTGAGCGGGCCGAGGTTGTGTTCGGCACAGCCGAAGCCGTTCCAGAGTCGGACCAGTCGGCGGACTTGATTCTCACCGACCCGCCGTACTACGACGCGATCCCGTACTCCGACCTAAGCGACTACTACTATGTGTGGCTTCGTCGGTCACTCCGAGGGATTTATCCCGGGCGCTTTGATGGAGAGGTAACAGACAAGACCAAGGACCTGATTCAGCACGCTGGACTCGCGGGCGGCGACAACCGGCTAGCAAAGCAGCGATACGAAGATGGCATGGCGCGTGCTTTCGGCGAGGCCCATCGCTGCCTCGCCGCAGAAGGCCGATTCGTGGTGGTGTTCGCGCACAAGCATCCAGATGCTTGGGAGACGCTCGTATCGGCGATCATTCGGGCCGGCTTTGCCGTAGATGCCAGCTGGCCGATTCAAACGGAGATGCCTCACAAGGCGGCAGGCGGAGCACGGCTTGCGTCCTCTGTGTGGCTCGTCTGCAAGAAGCGACCCGCGGCGGCCAAGCCCGGCTGGGACAACCGCGTCCTCGAGGAGATGCGGCACAACATCGCTGTCCATCTTCGCGAGTTCTGGGATGCCGGCATCCGCGGCCCGGACTTCGTGTGGGCCGCCACCGGTCCCGCGCTGGAGGCGTACAGCAAGCACCCTGTCGTCCGCAAGGCCAACGAGCCCAACGCCACGATGAGTGTCGGCGAGTTCCTCAACCACGTCCGCCGCATGGTCGTGGACTACATCGTCGGCCAGGTGCTTTCCGGCGAGAAGGGGGCGGATCTCTCCGCCGCCGACCGGCTCGACGAGGTGACGGCCTACTACCTGCTCCACCGGCATGACTTCGGCCTGGACGACGCCCCCGTCGGCGCGTGCATCCTGTACGCGACGGCGTGCGGCCTCTCGGATGCCGAACTTGAGCGGTCATGGGACATCCTCGTCGGCGCTGGGGGGGCGGGCGGTGGCGACACCCCGGCCGACGACCTCGGCGAGGACGATGACGCCGAGGACGACGGCAACGCCGACGCCGACGCGGCGGGGGGCGATGGCGGCGGCAGCAAGGTGAAACTGAAGGTGTGGAGCCAGCGGAAGGGGCGCAGTTTGGGCTACGAGGCCCCCGAGGGCAAGGCCGTGCCGCTGATCGACCGCATTCACCGGCTGATGCACCTGTGGAAGGACGGCGACCTGCACAAGGTGGACGAGTACATCGACGAGCACGGCCTGCGGCGGAACGAGCTGTTCAAGCGGGTGGTGCAGTCGCTGATCGAACTCTCAACCAACAGCGAGCGATCACTGCTGGAGAGCATCAGCAACCACATCGGGGCGAAGGGGGCTGTGCGCGACCGGGGGCCGGAGTTGTTCGAGGCACGAGCGAGCGAATGAAAGATAGACGCCCGCTTTCGCGGGCGTCGGGCCGTGCCTCTCGACACGGCGGGGTTACTGGGTTGATCGGACAGAAGCATACCGCGGCCCGAGCGCGGCGTCACGGCAAAGGATGGATCGCATGGCAAAGCAACCCTGGAAGGCCTGGCACGAGGTGGTCACACTGCGGGACGACCTCCGGTCGGGCGACCTGCCGCTGCACATGTTCGCCGCGGACCTGTATGAGGTCATGATGCAGAACGGGAAGCGGCCGATCTACGAGAAGCCGGAGGAGTTCTTCGCGCTGACCTTCCCGACGCACAACCTGCGGAACCTGGTCAAGGACGTGGTGCTGCGGCTGGCCGGCAAGAACGACAAGGCCGTCCGGCAGCTGGAACTGACCTACGGCGGCGGCAAGACGCACACGCTGATCACGATGCGGCATCTGGTGCACGACCCGGCCAAGTTGCCGCACCTGCCCGCGGTGCGGGAGTTCATGGAGACGATCGGGCAGGACCTGCCGCGGGCGCGGGTGGCGGCGCTGTGCTTCGACAAGATCGACGTGGAAACGGGGTGCGAGGTCCGGTCCCCCGACGGCGCGGTGCGACGGCTGAAGCACCCCTGGAGCATCCTGGCGTATCAGGTCGCCGGCGACGACGGGCTGAAGTTGATGAGCGCCAAGGGCGTCGCCGAGGAACGGGAGACGCCGCCCGCCGAGAACACGCTGACCGACCTGCTGTCGTTACCCTCCAAGCAGGGCATGGGGACGCTCGTGCTCCTCGACGAGGTGCTGCTGTACGCGAAGGTGAAGATCCGCTCGGAGCCAGGGTGGATCGACATCCTCACTTCGTTCTTCCAGTACCTGACGCAGGCGGCGGCGAAGGTGAACCGTTGCTGCATCGTGGCGTCGCTCTTGTCGAGCGATCCGAAGGACCAGGCCGACGATCTCGGCAAGCGGATCGTGTCGGAGTTGTACGACATCTTCCAGCGTCAGCGCGAGGAGGCCGTGCAGCCGGTGGAGAAGGACGACGTGGCCGAGGTGCTCCGCCGGCGTCTGTTCGACCCTGTGTCGGGCCATGACCGCGAGACCTGGCGGCAGCACGTCATCGCCGCGCTCAAGGGGATCACGCCGCTCGACGAGCAGACTGGGAAGGCCGGGGCGAGCGCGGAGGAGCGATACCTCAAGAGTTACCCCTTCCACCCGGAGTTGACGGAGGTCTTCTACACCAAGTGGACGACGATTGATCGGTTCCAGAAGACCCGCGGCGTGCTGCGCACGTTCGCGCTGGCGCTGCGTGAGGCCGAGAAGTGGGACGAGTGCCCGCTTGTTGGGCCGGCGGTCTTCTTGAGCGATCCAAAGAAGGGTGGGCTTTCTGCGGCCGCGAGCGAACTGGTCTCGATCGCCGACACCATCGTCACCGATGGGCAGGCGACGCGGTGGACCGGCATCATCCAAAGCGAACTCGACATCGCCCGGCGCATGCAGGCGGACTCCGTCGGGCTGAGAGTCCGCGAGGTCGAGCAGGCGGTCATCGCGACGTTTCTGCATTCACAGCCCGCGGGCCGGAGCGCGAAGACCCGGGATCTGATGCTCCTGGTCGGCCCGTGCCGCCCCGACAAGATCGAGTTGGAGAAGGGCCTTGCCAGGTGGGCGAGGGGTAGTTACTGGCTCGATGATGGCGATCTGCCCGAGAAGGACGGGCAACTTCCGACCGAATGGCGGCTCGGGAACCGCCCGAACTTGACTCAGATGCAGGCCGCGGCGGCGGCGCAGATCTCCGATGACGTCGTCAAGGCCAAGATGCTCGAGGAGATCGGGCGAACCAAGGCGCTTACGAGTGGGGCGTCCGCGTTCGGCGTCCGCGTTCACACGCTCCCGACCAAGCCCCGCGACATCGAGGATGACGGCCTGTTTCACTACGCCGTGCTGCCGCCGAGCGCCGCGTCGGACTCGGGCAAGCCCAGCGCGGAAGCGAAGCGGTTCCTTGACGAGACGACCGGCAGTGACAAGCCGCGCGTGTACCGCAACGCGGTCCTACTGCTGGCGCCTTCGCGCGAGGGGCTCGACGTGGCCCACGCGCGGGTGCGCGACCAGCTCGCGTGGGAACGTGTCCTCGATGACTTGACACCGAAGAACGATGAGGATCGGAAGCAGAAGGGCTCGGTGGACGTGGCCCGCCTGCAGACGCTCAAGATCAACATCGACAAGGCTCGGGCCCGCGTGCCGGAGGCGATCCGTCAGGCTTACTGCATCGTCGTGACTGTCTCGGAGAAGGATGAGGCGCAGGCCTTCAAGGTGACGGTGACCGACGAGCCCCACTTCGACACCATCAAGAGCGATTCACGCTCCCGCGTTCAGGACACGGCGATCACCGCGGAAGCCTTGTTGCCCGACGGTCCGTACAACCTGTGGAAGGGCGGGGAAGCGAGCCGGCGCGTGAAGGACCTGGCGGGCGCATTCGCCCAGTTGCCGCACCTGCCGAAGATGCTCAAGGCGCAGGCCATCGTCGAGACGCTGGTTGAAGGGTGCGTGCAGGGGACGTTCGTCCTGAAACTCACTCGACCGGACCGCACGTTCCGGACCTGGTGGCGCAGCCGTCCGGACGAGGCCGCGCTGAACGACCCAGCACTGGAACTGGTCCTTCCCGAGGCGGCGGAACTTGGCGAGATTTCGGGCGAACTTCTCGCCCAGGGCACGTTGCCCGGTCTGTGGCACGCCGACGAGATTTCGGCGCTGGAGGTAGCGTCCTATTTCGATGGGACGAAGGTCGTGCAGGTCGACCGCGGTGGCTTTCCCGAGCCGATGACCGTTCCGAAGGCGGCAGAGGTCGTCGTCAACGCCGCGATCTGCGAGGCTGTGGAACTTGGGAAGGTGTGGTTGCTCTCCGGGCCGGCCAGCCTTCTGGGCGAGCCGATCCCCGCGGGTGTGTTGACGCCAACAGCGAGGCTCCGCCGCCCCCCCGCGCAACTGTCGGCGGCGTCGCTGCTCCCCGAGAATCTCCCCGCGGCCTGGCAGGATGGTCCGGCGTCCGCCCTGGCGCTCGCGAGTGCACTCTCGCAGGCCGCTGGAGCCACCTTGCCGTGGAAGACGATTCGAGACGCGATCTCCGGCGCACTCCAGGCTCGGTTCGTGGAACTGACGGACGATTCCGGTGATTGGCCATGCGATCTCGTTGCCGCGAAGTCCGTCCGGCTGAAGGTTGCAGCCGCCCAGGTGCCGTCGGGCGGTGGCGGAAGTGGCGGAGCGGGTCGTCGCCCGCCGCCCCCGAACGTCTGCGTGGCTGAGGCGGACTTCGAACCTTCGCAAATCCAGGACCTTGGCGACGCGGTTCCTCGGCTCCTCGACATCAAGGCCAGGACCAATCTGTCGCTTCGATTCCACGTCCGCCTTGAGATCGGTGATGGTGTGACCGCACCCGATCCGAAGGTCGTGGAGGATGTGAATCGGGCTCTCGAAGGTCTGGGAGGCTCGTTCAAGGTGAACTGAGCACCCGCCGCGCATAAACACAATCGAGAGTGGATTGCGATCTTCAGGAGGTGTTGCACACATGGCCCAGTACTCACCCAAGAAAGTCATCCGGAACATCTCGAAGGCACTCTTGCAGCGGTACTTCGCCGGCCGCAAACTGCTCGGTGACTTCAAGTGGAGTGAGTACAAGGAAGGCGATCCCGTTGCGATCATCGAGGCGATGGAGGAGCTGGATGCCAAGGTCAAAGAGGCCGTGGACGCGGACTTCGCCACGGTCAACGAGCTTGCCACCGACGGCGGGTCGCGCCTGATCTACGAGGAGGCTTCATACTTGAAGAAGCCCTGGGTCAAGAAGTTGGAGGACATGGCGAACGACTTCGAGCGAGCGCTCCTCGCGTTGATCGAGGATCGTCAACTCATCGAGACGGTCTGGGCCTGCAACGAGATGGACCGATTCGGCGAGAGCCGATGGCAGCGGTGGAACGTCGGCAAACGTCTGCAGGTGAATGATGACGAGCAGCACCAGGATCGACTCAAGAAGGCACTCCGCGAGATCTTCAAGCACGAAGGACGGGGCAAGCACTGCCACCTGGACCCGGTCGAGCGCCGCGATCCGGAGCGGTACTGCCTGTTTGCGTACCCGGAGGACTACCCCAAGACCGACCTCGGCTACGACAACAAGGGCCAGTTTGCCCGTCACATCCGTCGTACAGCCACGGAGATCATCTTCGTCTACAGGCGTGAAGATGGCGTACTGGAAATGATCGCCAGCGGCGATCAGAAGCGTCGGGAGATGATCGCCGACGCCTTCTGCAAGGAGATCCTCGGACTCAAGGTACTGCCCGATCCCCGCGCCAACCCTCCGTTCTCACTCGACGTGCTGAAACGTGGCGATTTCGCGTTCAAGACCGCCCCGGCCGACAACGTTGAACGGGTTGAACTTCGGCTCCTGCGCTTCGACCTGCCGGGGAAAGGGTATCGTCGCCTGGTGCTGTCGGGGCGCCCAACGCCGGACATGCCGAATGTCCTTCGGGGCATGATCGAAGAAGCCATCAACACGACCAAGGTACCACTCTCGGAGCTTCATGTGTCCCAGGCACGTCTGTCCTTCCGCTTCCGCGGGCAGACCGGCAAGCGTGGCAAGACGCTGACCTTCGAGGTCACGTACCCTGATCGGTGCAACCTGAAGGACCACGGACTCGATGTCGTGGCGAAGAAGTACCTGGTGGAGTGGAAGATCGCCAGTGCATGACGACTTTGGCAGACTTCTGGCACGCGTGGAGCATCTGCGGGACGGGGTTCTGACTCCGCAGGATGCACGGGCATGGCCGCGCGAGTGGCTGGCGTCGCTCGAGGCGCTGGGCATCGTCGAAGCGGCGGGCTTCGCCGACGAGATCGTACTTGACGGCGGCAATCATGAGTGTTTCGCTCCGAACCTGGGCTTCGAGAAGCATCCGGACGACCCGGACAGGCGGATCTGCGTTCATCGGTGCATGAACGGGTGTGGAAGGGTCATTCTGGAGCCGCGTGACTTTGAGCAGTGGCGGTTCAGCCTGCTCGGGCTCGCCGAGGCGGTTCGGTGCGCCATTGGAGCATCTGGAAAAGTCGTGGAGGACGCGCCTGGGCGCATCGTGCTGATCGGGACGGCGAGCGTCGCGGGCCAGGTGGGCGAGGTCTTCCTGGGCTTCGGCCTTGCGCGGCCAGACGCCGCTGGGGTGGCCGCGTCAGCGACGCGGCTGGTGGCGTCCGACCGTCCAGCGGTGCTCTCGGTCGGGGTGAAACCGGGCGACATCTGGTCAGTCGGCAAGCGGCCGATGACGGCGGTGCTCGCTGAGCACGCCCGCCTTGGCACCGAAGGGCTCGATCTCGACCTGGCCAAGGTCTTCCCTGCGTCAGGACTCGTGGAAGTCAAACCGGACGCCTGGATCACCGTCACTGCCGCCGCAGAACTGCTGCTCGCCGACGTCTCGGGAATCGACCTCAACAAGGCCAAGGCCCGCGTGTCCAAGGCCGCTGGGGAGGGGCGCTTCCGCACCAACGGGAAGGATGGGCGCGACCGCCGGATCGACCGCGACTCGTTCAGCACATGGCGGCTTGAACAGCGCGAAAAGGACAGCGATGCGTGGGAGCGGGCGCACTCGTAGCGCGGTGCGCACCGCGCTCCGGCCCGAAAACGGCCGCAAAACGGCCCAAGGGCCGCATCGCTTGCAATCCGGAAACCCCGCCCGTATCGTGGTTTACGAGTTTCGGGCACGGGCAAGGTTCCTCTGTCGATCCGGTGGTTGCGGGTTCGAGTCCCGTCCGCCTCGCTTGAAGAAAGGGCCTGGTTTTCCAGGCCTTTTTCTATTTTTGAATCACGGACCCTAACGGCCCAATCCGATATCGTCCTGAGGTCGTGAGTTCGACTACCGGATTTCCGTTCGACAATCGGCAGGGTGACGGGTACCACACCGCCCGTCATGGAACGACGAGCAGGCAAGACCGTCAGCGTCAGTTGGTCCCCAGCCCAAGGCCAGTACCGCAAGTACGTCGGCTACCAGCTTGGGCGCAGCGGCAAGCCGCAGCCCAAGTGCTGGTACCTCGGCGGGGACGAGCGTGAGGCCGTCAGACGGGCCGTTGAGCTTGTCGCTGAATGGAACCGCCTCAAGGCCGCCGGGGCAACCGTGTGGCCATTGAAGGCCGCCAGCGGCGAAGCCAGCGAGAACAAGAAGGCGAAGGACGACTTCGTTGACGCCAACGCTTTGACGGTCCGTGAGGTTTGCTCGCTGTACCTCGACTCGTACCGCCGCCTCGCTGAGGCGAAGCAGGTCTCCTGGGGATTCGTCCACTCGACCGAGCATCGGTTGGGTTGGGTCAAGCGGGCGCTGGGTGAGCATGTCCGATTGGCCTCCATCGGCGAGCGTGAAATCCAAGAGGCGGTCCTGTTGTTGGTCCGTCGCCCGCTCGCTCGGCGGCGAAACCACCAGACCAAAGAGCCTCGGCCCTTGGCGATCAGCATGCAGTACAGCACTCTGCCGCACGCATACAGGTCAGCGATGGCGACAACGCTGGCGAACGAGGCCGTGTCTGCTTGACCGCCAAGAATCCGCTTGACCGTGGGTACGGTCAGTCCGCTTCGAGCAGCGACCAAGGCGCAACTCATTCCGAGTGAGACTCGGCAACTGCGGAGGGAATCAGCGATGGACTTGTAGCGGTGTGGCACGGTCTGCCCGGATTGTACATGACCGGTGCAGTTGCCCGTACGCAAGCGTGATTCGGACAGACCAACGACGGACGGCCGCCCCAGACACGAAGGCGGTCCTTTTGAGGTGGCTTGCTGCCTTGATACTGGCAGTTCAATCGGAGAGGTCCTCGGGCAGCGATTCCGGAGAACTAAACTCCCGAAAGAGCCATTGCTGTCTGTCGCCGATTCAAGCCCCTTGACTCCTGAGCCGATACTGCATAAACCTTCAAATAATCTGAAGGTTTGTGCATGACGTACAGAAGCCAAAAAGACGCCCTCCGATCCCTGACCGCTCTGGCGGCGACCCAGGGGGGCTATTTCACGGCCAAGCAGGCCGAGGAAGCGGGCTACGACTTCCCGCACCTCGTCTACCACCTCAAGGCTGGGAACTTCGAGCGAGCCGGTCAGCGGGTTCGGGAGTTTCAGCATTGCATGAACGAAACGCTTCATCCTGCCGCCAGAGTGCCAAGGATCTGCTGTCGAAGGTGAAGTCGTGGGAATCATCTCCATCTGGCAGCCCGGACTTGGCCGTGGAGGAAGCCCGCTTGAAGCTTCAAGAACAAGATCTGCGACGGCAAATGGTTGATGTTCCTCGCTCCAGAGAGGTACTGGAAGAGATCAAGCGGCTGCTGCGTCGAGAGTGATTGGTTGCCGAGTTAGACTCCTTGTATTCGAACGGGCGACGAAGGCGCTCTTCTAGCGCATTCGGTGGAGGCTATCTATGGGCGGACCAGCGGATACGAAGCGGTACATGGTCCGGCACGTGAACGGCTCGAAGAGTGGCCCGCTGACCAAAGCTGCGCTCAAGTCACTCGCTGCGAATGGCACGGTGTCGCCAGACGACGAGATTAGCTACGAGGGGTCTGACAAGTGGTTGCCCGCATGGACAGCGAAGGGTCTCTTCACCGAAGAACAGCTAGCAGGGTACTCGCAAAGCTGCGGGCCTCTGACGATGCTTCGGCATGGCAGGAGTTCGCTCGTCGGTATGCTCGACTGATCTGGTGCTTCGGTAAGGACGCCGGACTCAGCCCACAGGATGCGGAAGATCTTGTACAGGAAGTCTTGACTGACTTCGCTCGCCAAGCAGCGTCCTTCGAGTATGACCCTGCGAAGGGCCGCTTTCGGGGCCTGCTGCGGACCATCGCTCAAGCCGTTGTTGAACGCTCAATGCGCCGGACCCTAACAGCCGATCCGGTATTGGCTACCGGAAAGCCCTCCGAAATGGCAGCGACATCGACACCTGGCAGCATTAAAACGTCTAGGATGGTGTTTGTTAGGTATTCTGTCGATCCGGTGGTTGCGGGTTCGAGTCCCGTCCGCCTCGCTTGAAACCTCCGCGTTGGCAGCCGATGACACGGGTTGCCCAGGAGCGCACAAATCCCGACGTTTACGCGAGTTGCGGCGGCCTTCCGAGGCCGCCGCTGTGCGTTTTGCGGCGCTCGCGTCGTTGACGGGGGATGACGCGGCATGGCCCGGATTGCCCCCTGCGCGCTGCTGCGGGCGCTGCGATTTTGCGAGGCAATGCGGGGCGATTCGCAGCGCGGATGTCGGCCCAGTTCCCGCCCCGTTGGGCGACGTTGGCGCGTGGGCGGAACGAGCCGCCAACCCCGCCCGTCGGGCCACATCCCGCCCGTGTGTACCCGTGGCGGTAACGGCGGCCTCGTTGGCGACGCCGGCCGCCAGCGGAAGGGCGGGCAGCGCGGCGAGCGCCTTCGACGTGTCCGCCAAGGCGACGTGGGCGTATCGGTCCATCGTGAGGGTGATGGTGGAATGGCGGGCCAGCGTTTGGGCGACCTTGGGCGTCACCCCCGAGCGCGCGAGCCGCGTGATGAACGTGTGCCGTAGGGCGTGGAAGTCGATGACGCGCCCGGCGTCGTCCTTGACCGCGATGCCCGCGGCCGCGAGGTCCGCCGCGATGACCTGCGCCATCTCATGCGGCAGGCCCGGCCAGACGTGCTGGCCGCGCGGCGTCGCGTCCAGCGTCTCCCGAAGGGCATCGGCGATGTCAGGCCGGAGCGGCTGCACGTCGCGCCGGCGGCGCTTCGAGTACGACGCCTCAACCGTCACTGTCGGCGGGTCGGCGTCGAGGTCGAATGACCGGGTGGTCAGCGACTTGATCTCGCCAACGCGGAAGCCGGTCGATGCCGCCATGAGGTAGAGCGCGTCGCGGCGCGGGATGGTGAAGGTCCGAGTGCCGAGCCGAATCTCGCCCTTCTTCGGGCCGACCTTTCGCTTGTACCGCTTCGTGATGGTCACCGACTCGTTCGCGCCCGCGACGGCGAGCAGCCGGGCCAGTTCATTGTCGTCGAGCGCCCGCCGTTCGCGCCGCCGGTCGGTGCTGACGTTGAGCATCTTCACCCCCACCAGCGGGTCGCGGGCGAGGCGGTGGTTCGTCATGAGCCAGCGGGTGAATCCCTTCACCGCGCGGAGGTGGTGATTGATCGTCGCGTGGCCGCGCCCGTTGGCCCGGACGCGTTCGACGTGCAGACTGAGCGTGGCGGCGTCGATGTCCGCGATGGTCTTCCAACCCGCGTTCTGCCCCGCCTGCTCGATGCGTGCCTCGGTCAGGTCGGTGTGCTCGGGCGTGTTGCCCTTCGCGGTGAGGAACGTGCGATAGTCCGCGACGTGGTCGGCCAGCGGGCGGCGGGAGTGGTCGGCCATCCGCTCCACGGCGGCGTCGATGGTCCCATCTCGCCGCGCGCGCGCCGCGTCCTCGAGTTGGCGGGCCAGCCGCTCGCTGAGGGCCTTGTCGGTGTACCCGCGGCGGGTGCGTCGATTCCCGAACTCGTCGGTCCAGGCGTCCATCCAGCGGACGTTCTTCTTGGTGCGGTCCGACGCGGTCTTGTAGACGGTGGGCATGGACAACTCCGTTCGTGCGGGCAATCCGGGGGCGACGGCGGGACCACAGTGAGGGGCGGCACTGGGCACGGGTCAAGTCACCCCCCGACCGGTAGGCCAGGGGGCGATTCAGGCGAAGATGTGGGCCAGACTGCGGGACTACAGCCCTTTGCGGGCCGTCGCGTGCGCCCGCTCGGCGTCGGCCAGTCGGGCCTCTGCCGAGGTCAGGGTGGCCTTGGCCCGCTCAAGTTCCTCTTTCACCAGCGCCTCCTGCTCCTTGCGGTCGCGGGACAAAGGGAGTTTCCAGATTCGCCGGCGGGTGGCACCGAGGTGTTCCATCCGGTGCCCGTGCCACCGAGGTGGCCGGCATTGCGGCCTCCTCGGTGCCCACGGTTCGACGCCGTTCATGTTGCCCGTCCCGCGTGAATCCGCCACATGGACTTGTCCCCGAGCCACAACTCTGCCGTGGCTCCTCGCCGCGGGCATGCCCCGTGTTCTATCTTCGCATGGCCCCGGGTCGTACGGTCGTGGCCGTTTGATTGAACAGCGGCCCGGTGCGGGGCACGATGCCGTCATGCTCGCAGTCCGCCGGATCATTCCTGCCGTCGACAGACTGGCAGCATCCGACCGTCGCCGGGGCGATGGCCGCCGGTACACCGGGAACGACGCCAAGCCGTCGATCCCGGTGCACGGGGCCGGCTAACTCGTGCCAACTGCCGTGCAGGGTTGGCGATTCGACGACGGCCTACTTCTTGGGACTCGTCTTCCCATGATCGTGCCCGTCGCCGTCCTTGTGATCGTGGTCGTCGTGCCCCTTGGCCTTGCACTCCTTGCATTCGCCGTGCCCGACGACGCGCAGGGTGGCGCCCTCGCGGACCCAGAGGTGCGCGCCCTCGCCGTCGGCGGTGACGAAGTACTGAGGCTCGGATTTGACGGGCTGGGAGGCGCCCTGGCCCATCAGGATGCCGGCGAGGGCGGCGAGCCCAACGCCAGCGACGACTCCGAGCATCACGTGGTTGCGATTGGTCTGCATACTCGACTCCTTTGGAAAAAGGCTCAGGCCGAGCCTTTGGGTGGTTCGCCGGGTTTGATTTCGGGCGACGCGCCCGACGAGGACACCGGCGATGACGAATCGGATTGGGAAGGCGGTGCATAGCGTGGAGGATTCCCCGCAGATTCTGAGGCAACGGGCGCGGCGGATGCGGGCATGGCGGCGTGAACCTCCAACGGGCCCGACTCGGGACGTTCCCAGTCTTGGGTGAGGGGTTCAGGTCGTCCGGCCGGGTCGCGTCCGGTGAAGATGCGGTAGAGGGCGGGAAGCACCACCAGCGTCAGGAGCGTGCTGGAGATCAGCCCGCCGATGACGACCGTGGCCAGCGGCTTTTGCACCTCGGCCCCGGTGCCGCTGGCGATGGCCATCGGCACGAACCCGAGCGACGCTACGAGCGCGGTCATGAGCACGGGTCTGAGGCGCACGAGCGAGCCGCGGAGGATCGCCTCGTCGCGGGCAAGCCCCTCGCGTCGGAGTTGGTTGATGAACGACACCATCACGAGGCCGTTGAGTACGGCGACGCCCGAGAGCGCGATGAAACCCACCGCGGCCGAGATCGAGAAGGGCATGCCGCGGATCCAGAGCGAGAGGATGCCCCCCGTGAGGCCGAGCGGGACCGCGCTGAAGACCAGCAGGGCGTACCGCACGCTCTTGAACGTCGAGAAGAGCAGCAGGAAAATCAGCCCGAAGCAGATCGGGACCACGATGGTGAGCCGCTGTTCGGCGGCGACCAGGTTCTCGTATTGGCCGCCCCAGACCAGCCACTGACCGGCGGGGAGCGAGATCGATCCGACGGCCTGCTCCGCGTCGCGCACGAACGAGCCGAGGTCGCGTCCCCGCACGTTGCACTGGACGACAATTCGCCGCTTGCCGTTCTCGCGGCTGACCTGGTTGCGGCCCTCGGCCACCTCAATCCTGGCCACGTCCCCGAGGGGGATGAAGCCCATCTTTCGGGTCTGAACCAGCCCGGCCAACCCGGCGCCATCGTTGGCCCAGGTGCGTGCGTCGTCCACGCCACGCTCATCACCACCGGGAAGTGGAATCGGCAGCCGTTCCAGTGCCTCGATCCGGCCGCGAATCTCGTCGGGCAGGCGCACGACAAGGTCAAAGCGGCGGTCCCCCTCGAAGACCAGTCCGGCCTTGGCGCCCCCGATGGCGGTCGCGACGACCTGCTGAATGTCGTGGATGTTCAAACCGTAGCGTGCGATCGCCGCGCGGTCGATGTCCACGGTCATGACCGGGAGCCCCTCGACCTGCTCCATCTTGGCGTCGGCCGCGCCGGGCACCGACTGGATCGCGGACAGTACCTGCTGCGCGGTCCTGGTCATGGACTCGAAGTCGTCGCCGTAGACCTTGATCGCGACATCACCGCGAACGCCGGAGATGAGCTCGTTGAAGCGCATCTGGATGGGCTGGGTGAACTCGTAGTTGTTGCCGGGGACGGTCGCCACGGTCAGCTCGATGAGCTTGATGAGCTTGCCCTTGTGGCCCTCGATCTTGGGCCCCTCGTGCGCGTGGCCCTCTTCGCCCTGGCCGTGCTCGTCGTGCCCACCGTGCGAGCCCATGCGCTCCAGTTCTTCGGTCTTCTCCGCGATGAGCCGGTCGAGGTCGGCCTCGGAGCGCCACTGGCTCTTGTCCTTGAAGATGATGAAGGTGTCCGACACGTTGGGAGGCATGGGATCGGTCGCCATCTCCGCGGTGCCCGTCTTGGAGTAGACGAACGCCACCTCGGGGATGCCCGCGACGGCCCGCTCGACGTCGAACTGCATGGACTGGGACTGCGAGATTGACGTGGACGGGATGCGCATCGCGTGCATCGCCAGGTCCTTCTCGTCGAGCGTGGGAACAAACTCCTGTCCCAGCCGGGTGAACAGGGCGGCCGACCCGAGGAACGCGACCACGGCCCCGGCCACGACCGCCCATCGCAGCCGTACGGAGAGTCGCACGATCGGCTCGTAGGCGGCCTTGGCCCAACGGACCAGGAACATCTCCTTCTCCGTGATCCTGCCGCGGACAAGAATGGCGACCATCGCCGGCACAAACGTGAGCGACAAGATGAACGCGCTGAGAAGGGCGAGGATCACCGTCATGGCCATCGGGTGGAACATCTTCCCTTCGATTCCCGTGAGCGCGAGGATCGGGAAGTAGACGGTCACGATGATCGCCTGGCCGTACACCGACGGCTGGATCATCTCCTTCGCGGCGACCATCACCTCGTGCAGACGCTCCTGGAGGGTGAGGACTCGGCCTTTGTGGTGCTGCGCCTCGGCGAGCCGTCGCAGGCAGTTCTCGACGATGATGACCGCCCCGTCCACGATCAGCCCGAAGTCGATCGCCCCCAGGGACATCAAGTTGCCGCTGATCTTGCTCTGCACCATGCCCGTGGCGGTCATGAGCATGGACAGGGGGATCGCCGCGGCGCAGATGAGCGCCGCGCGGACGTTGCCCAGGAGCAGCAGCAGCACGACGATCACCAGGACGGCGCCCTCGAGCAGGTTCTTCTGAACCGTCTTGATCGTGGCGTCTACCAGCTTGGTGCGGTTGAGGACCGTCTTGACGCGGATGCCGGCCGGAAGGCTCTTCTGGATCTCGGGCATCTTGGCGTCCACGGCCGCGGCCACCGTTCGGCTGTTGGCGCCCAGCAGCATGATGACCGTGCTCACGACGACTTCCTCACCGTTCTCGCTAGCCGAGCCGGTGCGGAGTTCGCGGCCGATGCCCACTCCATCGGGCACGACGATGTCGCGAACGTAGATGGGGATGCCGTGGCGCGTGCCCACGACGATGGCGGAGAGTTGCTCGATGCTCTCGATGCGTCCCGTGGCGCGCACGAGGTACGACTCGCCCTTGTGCTCGATGTAGCCGGCGCCGGTGGAGACGTTGTTCTTCTCGATGGCCTCGATGATTTCGGAAAAGGTCAGCCCGTAGGAGACGAGTTTCATGGGGTCGGGCTGGACGTGGTACTGTTTGACGTACCCGCCGATGGCCTCGACGCCCGCGACGTCCTTGATCCCCTTGAGCTGCGGGCGGATCACCCAGTCCTGAACCTCGCGGAGATACGCGGCCAGTTCGAGGTCGTTGCGGAGCCGTCGCCCCTCAGGGGTGCGGTACGTCCCGTCGCTCTGCCATCCCACCTGCCCGGGCTTCACGGTCGCTCCCTTGCCGTGGGGATGCTCGTACTCGACCGTGTACATGTAGATCTCGCCCAGGCCCGTGGCGATCGGCCCCATGACGGGGTCCACGCCGGGCGGGAGCGACTCACGCGCCTCACCCAGGCGCTCGCTCACCTGCTGGCGGGCGAAGTAGATGTTCACGTCGTCCTCAAAGACGGCGGTCACCTGCGCGAACCCGTTGCGCGAGAGCGAGCGCGTCGACTTCAGGCCCGGGATGCCCGCCAGCGCGTTCTCGATGGTGAACGTCACCTGCTTCTCGACCTCGACGGGCGAGAGCGACGGGGCGGTCGCGTTGATCTGCACCTGGTTGTTGGTGATGTCGGGGACGGCGTCGATGGGGAGTTTCTTGAGCGAGTGCACGCCCACCGCGGCGACCAGGGCCGTAAGGACGACGACGAGCCAGCGGTTCTTGATCGAGAAATGCAGGACGGCTTCAAGCATGGTCGGTCTCGTTGCAGCGAAGATGGTCATTCCTGACGCGGTGCTCGGTCGGGTGAATCAATGCTCGTGCGCGGCCGAACTTTTCCCAAGTTCGGCCTTCAGGATGAACGACCCGGCCTCGACAAACTTCTCGCCTTCGACCAGGCCCGCCAGGACCGGCACCAGGCCGCCTACGACCGGCCCGACCGTAAGGGCCCGCTTCTGGAACGTGTTGGGCTCGCCGGGAACAGGCACGAACACGGCGGGGCCGCCCTCGACCGTCTGCACCGCCTCCTGCGGAACCGCGACCTGCGGCACGGGCTCTGCGCCGTCGGGTGAAGCCGCGACGATCTCGACTTGCGCGAACATCCCAGGTCTGACCGCGCCGTTGCCGAGCGCCGTGCTGGGAACCTCAATGCGCACCTGGACGGTGCGGGTGGACGGGTCAACCAGCGGTGCGATGAACGCGACGGCGCCTTCGTACGTGTGGGCCGTACCCGAACCGACGACCACCCACGCCTTGGCTCCGATCGCGATTGATGGAAGCCTCGCCTCCGGTACATCCGCCAGGACCCACAGGGTGCTGGTGTCCGCGAGCACCATCAGCGACTCTCGCTCGGGGTTGACCAACTCCCCCAGCGTGACTTCGCGCTGCACGACCTGGCCACCGATGGCGGCCCGGATGGTGTACCGCGGCGCGATCTCGCCGGTCGAGGCGAGGTCGTCCACCGCTTTCTGGTCCATCCCGAGGAGGTGCAGCGCGTTCTCGGCGGCGACCGCCGTCGCCTCGGCGGACTTGAGGCTCGCCACCGCAGCCTTGTACTCGGCCTCGCGCTTCTGAACCTCGGTCAGCGAGATGCCCTGGGATTGTTCGAGCAGACTCTTCGCACGATCCCATGCAGCCTTGGCAAGGTCCACCTGGGGTGCCGTGGTCTGCGCGGCGGTCCGCTTCATTAGGAACTCGGCCTGAGCCTGGCCGAGTTCGGGGCTCTCGACGATGACGAGCGGATCGTTCTTCTGGACCTGGTCGCCCAGCCGCACCTTGATCTCAACCGCCCGGCCGCGGAGCGGCGATCCGACGTGGGCCATCGCCTCGGTGTTGAATCCCACGCGCGCGGGCGCCACGAACGTCGGTTTGAGCAGCCACATCTGGGCCTCGCCGATCTTGATGCCGTAGCGCTCGACGGCCTCGCCAGTCAACTTGACCTCGTCGGCGTGATCCTCACCCGAGCCGTGGTCGTGGCCGTCACCTTCGGGGTGCGGGTCCTTGGCGGTGGGTGTGCCGTGATCGTGCCCATCACCTTCCTGGTGCTTCTTACATGAGGCCATCGGTGCCAGCAGCCCCAACGCGAGCAGAAGCGCGCCGGTTGGCCTGAGGATGGGAGAGAGTGAACGGCGGGTCGGGTTCTTGTGAATCATGGGTTGCTTCTCCGGCCTGGATGAGGACGGCCGAGTTCAGTGGTTCGAGGCGTGCGAGACGATGTGGGCGGGGGCGAGTGGGGCGGAAGAGACGGGCGTTGCGGGCTGGGTGTTTGGCGGGGACTCGCCGAGCGACGCGGCTACGCCCGGGCCGCCAACCGCCCGTTGCAGGCGGATCAGTGCGATCGACATCTGCTGTTCAACTTCGATCGACCTCGCGCGCGCCGCGCGAAGGTCCTGCTCGGCGAGAAACAGAGCCGTGACGTCGGTCTGCCCTGCCCGGTAGGCATCCTCCGCCTGCTGACGGCGCTGCTGCTGGAGGGGGACCAACTCTGATTGGATCCGCTTCAGATTGGCGGCGCTGGCGTCGAACGACTGGAACGCCACGCGGACCTCTTCCACGACCTTGCGCTTGGCGAGTGTGAGGTTGTGGCGAGCCTCGATCTGCTCGGCCGTCACGCGGGCTCGCCTGGCCTGGCCCATGTCAAACACGGGTATGGGTGTTGAAACCGAGGGCCCGACGGACCAGTCGTCGTCGCGCTGGGCATCGATCCCCACGCCGAACCCATCCCACGGCAGGAGACGCGCGAGGGCCGCGTCGTCGCCGAGTGCGGCGAGTGTCCAAGCCACGGATTGCACCTCGGGCCGGTTCTGCAAAGCGGCGTCGACCCATCGGGATTCGACGTTGGAGGCAAGCGCGGGCGCGATCCACGGATCGACCCGCCAGGCGGCCGAACCGGAGGGTTCGCCGATCAACCGCGCCAGACGGAGGCGTTCCTCCTGGAGCTGCCGGTTGGCTTCGGCGATGTCAACGTCGAGTTCGACGCGCTGCGCTTCGAGGGTGGTCAGATCACTGCGCGTGCCTTCTTGCGCCTCAAGCCGCGCCCGGGCGGTGGCCACCAGCTTGTCCAGCAACCCCCGGCGCTCGGCGTAGACGGGCACGAGTGATTCCAGCGTCTGGACGGCGACATAACGCTCCTGGACCTCCGCCACGGTGTCGAGCGCCACCGTGACCGCGTCCGCCGCGGCCTGGCGAAGCCGGTTATCCGCCGCGCTGGACTGTCGCGGAATCCTGAACGCCTGGATCAGGTCCTGGGCGAGGGACACCTCGATCTGCGGCTTGCCCGGCCCCCAGCGCAGAACGAAGTTGAGCACGGGATTCGGCAGCAGGCGGGCTTGGTCAGCGTCGGCCAGCGCGATCCGGACGCGGGCGAGGGCCGCCTGGAGTCCAGGGTCGGTGGTCGCGGCGCGGCGCACGGCGTCGCCCAATGTCAGCACGTCTCTGCTTTCCGGTAGTTCGTCGAGCGGACCGCCGTCGGTTCGGAACTCAATGGCCTGGCCGAGGCCGATCGCCGTTGAAGCGGCCGCTTCGGCCCCTGGATCGGGCCGTTGAGCGGCGCAGCCCGTGAGTTGGATCATCATCAGAATGGCAGCGCACGGCACAAGGGTTCGGCCTGCTCGCGCGGCTTGGGTAGCGCGTGGATGCATCGGGGGTCCTCGGGAGGTGGAGAGTCAGGTGACGCGTGGGGAGGGGATGGCCGATGGCCATCGCAAGCCGCACCCATGACGCGGGCGCGACCATGCCTCGGGCGGTCCCGCAGCGGACCGCAAGGAAAATCCCACGGCCTAGACGAGGAGAATCACGGCTCGCAAGCACCGAAGCGAGTCAGGCGGTCGCGGAGGCCGATCGCGATACCCATGGTGCCGTGATGGGGGCGGCGGATCGAACCCAATGGTGATCGCCGCCAGAATCCCCTGGACCGGAACCAACTCATGACTCGTCGTGCGCAGCGATGCCTTCGTGAGTTGGGGATCACCCTTGATCGGCGTGTCGTCACACGGGTGCGCCGGTTCTGTGTCGTCCTCGGGTTCGTCGGCGTCCGACCCGCAACTCGTCACGCACTCGTTGTTGGCATTCTGAGTGCATCCCCACTCGATTCGAGACCCGCCGTGGCCATCGCGGCAGACCACCATCCCGCCGGCGAACAGCGTGTTGGTCAGCCCGAACCAGATCAGGCAGAGCCAGGAAAGGGCGGGATGGAAGCGATTTCGGGTCATTCCGAGGTTGTGAAGCGTCGGAGTATATCGGTCCAATGGCATTGGGTTATGCGGGATGACAGGTCACCATTCGCCGCTTTTACAGGCTGTAGACCAGCGACGCCATCAGGGCGAGGAGGAGGCGAGAGTTCAAGGCATGTGGCCGAGAATACCGGCGGTTTCTCGGCGGGGCCGGGATGTCTCGGAACGGCCCCGCGCTAAACGAGCCCAAGGGTGGCGAAGGCTCCACCGGCTCGCGGACTCGCCACAACTTCCTAAAGAAGGAACTCCTCCCCCCGGCTTCCGCCCGCAGAGCGGGGGTGAGGAGTGCGTCACGGTTCGCCTTCACGTGAGCTGCGTCGCATCACGCCGATGTCCCATTGTGTAAGCGGCCGGACGTTGACGACGTGTCCACTCTCGATAACCACGCACACATTCCGCGCGGCCCAGTAGCAGAGGGCTTGCTCACCTGGCGCTGAAGGCAACTCACCCTGATACGTCCCCGCGTAGACGCCGTGCGTGATGCCGTCCACGACGCGTTGCACGTCCACGTGATTGGGCGGGCCGAACACCGCGATAGCCTCGTGGGCCGGCGCACCGATCGGGAGTTTCGGGACTTCCTCGCGGTACGCACGCACGCGGCGTTCGACATCCGCCCGGTCCTGATCGGCGATCACGCGCACGCTCCGCACGAGGTGATTGACAAAGCCCACCGTGTACCCACGGTCGAGGTAGGTGTAGGTCGTGGAGGTGTACGGGCCGAAGTAGTACGACTCCCGCTCTTCGATCATGTCCGGCGTACCGATTTTGGCCTGTACGGCGGTTGTACCGTGGGCCGACCACAGCCTGTGGCCGTCGGGTGTCTTGAAGATCGTGCAGCCCGCGAGCATGGCGGCCGCGATGAACAGGCCGATCCACGTGTGAAACATGCGGAAGTATTGGGCGAGCACCGCCGGTACGATGCGGCGTGTCATCACGACAGGGAAAACCTGCGGTCACAAAGCATGCGGGCGCGATCCTGGCCGCGATGCTCCCGCGGGCCTTGGCGAAGCGGCGCGGGTTGATCGAATCCGGCGTGACATCGGCCTGTCGCGCGTTCTGCGGGAGCGGCGACGGCATCGACGGTGTGTACATCGACGTGTACGGCGAGGGCGCAACGCTGAACGTGCACGAGGGCCTGGCGCCGGCGCGGTTCGATGCTGTGACGGAGGCGCAGGCCGTGCTTGCGGCGTTGCGGCCTCTGGGTGTGCGTGCGGTGTACTTCAAGCCGTTCGTGAAGGATCGATCGTCGCTGGGCGGGGTGTTGCCGGCGGAGGCGACCAGCCCGACGCCCGCGGCGGGGGAGGCGCTGCCCGAGGCGGTGCTGATCCGCGAGCACGGGCTGACGCTCGAGGTGCGGCTATGGGACGGGCTGTCAACCGGGCTGTTCCTCGATCAGCGTGAGAACCGTCGGTTCGTCGCGGAGTGGGTCACGCGGCGTACGGCGGAGAACGCGGCGAAGGGGCGGCCGACGCCCACCGTGCTCAACACGTTCGCGTACACGTGCGGGTTCTCGGCGGCGGCGGCGCGGGCGGGGGCGGTGACGGCGAGCGTGGACGTGTCGGGGCGGTACCTGGAGTGGGGGAAGCGGAACTTCGCGCACAACGGGCTGGACGCGGCGGCGCACCGCTTCGCGAAGATGGACACGTTCGAGTTTCTGGGGTATGCGAAACGGAAGGGGATGGCGTACGACCTGATCGTGCTGGACCCTCCGAGTTACGCGGCGGGGTCGAAGAAGAAGGGCGTTCGGGCGTGGAGCGCCGAAGCGGACTACGCGCGGCTGGTCCGCGAGGCCGCGGGGGTGTTGAGGCCGGGGGGGCTGGTGCTGGCGTCGACGAACACACGGGCGTTGTGCATGCCCGGGCGGCTGGAGCGGGAGATCGAGAAGGGGTTGGGCAGGCCGGCGCGATGGGTGAAGTTGCCGGACCAGGGGATGGACTGCGCGGCGGAGCGTGGGCGGTTTGCGGCACGGGCGTTCGGGGCGTAAGGTTGGCCCCGGCGCGAGGGGCCGACCTCGACGCCGAGCACCATGCCCGAGACACCCCTTCCACGCCGAACCTTCGCGATCATTTCGCACCCCGACGCGGGCAAGACCACGCTGACGGAGAAGTTGCTGCTGTACGGCGGGGCGGTGCAGTTGGCGGGGAGCGTGACGAGCCGCAAGAACCAGCGGGCGACGGCGAGCGACTGGATGGAGTTGGAGAAGCAGCGCGGGATCTCGATCTCGTCGACGGTGCTGCAGTTTGATTACGGCGGGTACCGGGTGAACCTGCTGGACACGCCGGGGCACAAGGACTTTTCGGAAGACACGTACCGGGTGCTGACGGCGGTGGACTCGGCGGTGATGGTGATCGACGCGGGCAAGGGGATCGAGCCGCAGACGCGGAAGTTGTTCGAGGTGTGCCGTCGGCGTGGGGTGCCGATCTTCACGTTCATGAACAAGTGCGACCGCCCGACGCGCGAGCCGCTGGAGTTGCTGGACGAGTTGGAGAAGGTGCTGGGGATCGGCGCGTTCCCGGTGAACTGGCCGCTGGGGTCGGGGCCGACGTTCCGCGGGGTGTACGACCGGCTGACGCACCGGGTGCATGTGTTTGAGCGGACGGCGCACGGGGCGTACGCGGCGCCGGTGCAGGTGCTGGGGATGGAGGACCCGCGGGTGCGCGAGCAACTCGACGGCGCGGTGTACGAGAAGGCGCGGGACGAGGTGGAGATGCTCTCCGGCGCGGGGGAATCGTTCGACGAGGCGCGGGTGCTGGCGGGGGCGATCACGCCGGTGTACTTCGGGAGCGCGTCGAACAACTTCGGGGTGCAGTTGCTGCTGGACGGATTTCTGGAGCACGCGGCGGCGCCGGGGCCGAGGCGGGCCTTGGGGGCCGATGGCGGCGCGGGGCGCGAGGTGAAGCCCGACGAGCCGGGCTTCAGCGGGTTCGTGTTCAAGATCCAGGCGAACATGGACCCCAAGCACCGCGACCGCATCGCGTTCGTGCGGATCGTGTCGGGGAGTTTCACGCGCGAGATGACGGTGATCCATGCGCAGAGCGGGAAGCGCATCCGGCTGTCGAACGCGCAGAAGTTGTTCGGGCAGCAGCGCGAGACGGTGGAGGACGGGCGCGCGGGCGACGTGGTGGGCATCGTCGGGCACGACGTGCTGCGGATTGGCGACACGCTGACGGACGATCGGGGAATCGTGTTCGATGAGATTCCCCGGTTTACGCCCGAGGTGTTCGCGTACCTGCACAACCCGCAACCGGGCAACTCGAAGAAGTTCCGGCTGGGGGTTGATCAGTTGCTCCAGGAGGGCGTGGTGCAGGTGATCATGATGGGGACGGGGCAGGTGAAGACGCCCTTGCTGGCGGCGGTGGGGCCGTTGCAGTTCGAGGTGGTGCAGTACCGGCTGAAGGCCGAGTACGGAGCCGAGTCGCGGCTGGAGATGTCGCCGTGGACAATCCTGCGCTGGTGGACCAAACCCGGGGCGGCGGAGGGGTACGAGCCGGACCTGCCGTCGAACGCGGCGTTGGGGGAGGATCGTGACGGGAATCCCGTGGTGCTGTTCGCCGACGAGTGGGCGGTGCGGCACTTCACGCAGCGCAACCCGGAGGTAGCGCTCTCGGCGGAGGCGCCCAAGGTCGCAGGGGCCGGACGGGCGTAACAGGGTTGACGCATGCGGCGCAGGTTCTGACGCCGCCTATACTTTGCATGCCGGTGGGTGGACGACCGGCCCGCGGTTTTCCTCGCGTTCGCGAGGGGGCGGTGATTCACGGACGACCTTACTGCCTGTCATAGGGCAGGGCACGCCGGACACGGCGAGGCCCGGAGGTTGGTGCCCCCCATGTCCACCGGGGCGGGCGGACCTTCGGCGGCGAGTTTCGCCGCGACAAGGACATTCAATGATTGATGAAACGCTGATCGCTTCGTTGGGCATCGGGGATGATGAAGCCTCGAAGATGCTGGCCGCGGCCATGGGGACCAAGACCCAGGGCGCCGATTACATGGACGGGCTGGTGGCCACGAAGATGGCGGACCTTACGCCCGGGAAGTTGGTGCGAGGCAAGGTCCGCGGTTTCGCCGGCGACGACGTGGTGATCGACGTGGGGCTGAAGAGCGAAGGGCTGATCCCCAAGGAAGAGTTCGAGGGGATGGACATCAAGCCGGGCGACCTGGTCGACGTGCTGCTGGAGGACCTGGAGGGCGAGAGCGGGCTGATCCAACTCTCGAAGCGTCGGGCCGACCGGATGATGGCGTGGCAGCGGATTGTCGATACGACCAAGGAAGGCGACGTTGTCGAGGGGATGGTGACGAAGAAGATCAAGGGCGGGTTGCTGGTGGACATCGGGGTGCCGGTGTTCCTGCCGGCGAGCCAGGTGGACATCCGCCGCCCGGGCGAGGTGGGGGACTTCATCGGGCGCAAGGTGCGGGCGGAGATCCTGAAGATCGACCTGGAGCGGAAGAACATCGTCATCTCGCGGCGGAAGCTGATCGAGACGGAGCGCGACGCGGCGAAGAAGCGCCTGATGGACACGATCAAGGAAGGCGACATCGTGACCGGCGAGGTGAAGAACATCGCCGAGTTCGGCGCGTTCGTGGACCTGGGCGGGATCGACGGACTGCTGCACATCACCGATATGTCGTGGGGTCGGATCAATCACCCCAGCGAACTGCTGAAGCTTGGGCAGAAGGTCGAAGTGAAGGTGCTGAACATCGACCGGGAGAAGGAGAAGATCGCGCTGGGCCTCAAGCAGCGCGAGGCCAGCCCGTGGGAGGAGATCGAGAAGAAGTTCCCGGTGGGCGCGCGCATCCACGGGACGGTGGTGAACATCATGTCGTACGGGGCGTTCGTGCGGCTGGAGGACGGGATCGAGGGGCTGGTGCACATCTCCGAGATGTCGTGGACCCGCCGCGTGAACCATCCCAGCGAGATGGTGCAGCCCAACCAGGAGATCGACGTGGTCGTCCTGGAGATCAACAAGGACAAGCAGGAAATCAGCCTCGGCATGAAGCAGATCGAGGTCAACCCGTGGGAACTGGTCGGCGACAAGTACCCCCCGGGGACGATCATCGAGGGCAAGGTGCGGAACCTGGCGAACTACGGCGCGTTCGTGGAGATCGAGCCGGGCATCGACGGGCTGCTGCACATCTCCGACATGTCGTGGACGAAGAAGGTCACGCACCCCAACGAGGTGGTGAAGAAGGGCGACACCGTGCGGTGCGTGGTGCTCGAGGTCGAGCGCGACAAGCAGCGCATCAGCCTGGGCATCAAGCAACTGTCCGAGGACCCGTGGATCGCGGCGATCCCCGAGCACTACAAGCCCGGCATGGTCGTGCGCGGGAAGGTCACCAAGATCACGAACTTCGGCGTCTTCGTGGAACTGGAGAACGACCTCGAGGGCCTGCTGCACATCTCGGAACTCGCCGATCACAAGGTCGAGAACCCGCAGGACGTGGTCAAGGCGGGCGACGAGATCGACGTGAAGATTCTCCGGGTGGATCGGCCCGATCGCAAGATCGGGTTGTCGCTGAAGCGTGCCCAGTGGGGCGATTCGTCGGGCGGGGCCTCGTCGACGGGCGAGGAGACGCCGCGGCGGAGCAAGGGCGATTCTCCCTCGCTCGGCGGCATGGGCGCGCACGACGCGATGGGCACGGACAAGATCCGGTTCCAGTAAGACGGGATTGAAACTCAACCACGCCCGGGCCACCAGGTCCGGGCGTTTTTACGCGCCGGATTGGCTGATCCATGGGGCGAGGCGGCGTCGGCCCTACTGTCGCTCGCGGGTGGCGTGGTCTAGCAGAGCGCCAGGAACGACAGCAGGCAGAGGATGGCGACGCGCTTGTGGGACTCGGTGACGGTGAGGATGCGGCTCATGGAACACCTCTCTTGGATTGTCCACGCGGAAGAGGAACAAGCAGTATGCCACGGCGAGGCGGCTGTTGGCAAGAGGCTTTTTCACGGCGCCAACGCGGTTCGCCACCGGTTATCAGACGCGCGGGCTTCCATGCGAGCCGTCGCGTGGCGTTCTGGCAACATCGCGCGTGGTGCCGTGGCAGCGCTGGGGCTGCTCGTCGGCGGTCGGGCGCCGGCCCAGGTTGCGGCGATGCCCGAACCCGCGGCCGCTATCCGCGCCTTTCACGACGTACGAACGGCCCTGGTCGAGGGCGATCCGTCCGGAGTCTCGGGGGTGGGGGAATCAGCGGTGCACATCATGCTCCGGCTGGACGGCCGCGTGATCGCGCGAGGTTCGGCGGTCGGCGAGGGCGCCTTGGCGTCGGCGACGAAGGCCGCCCGTGCGGAGATCGACGCGGCGCTCGCCCGGGCCGCGAGCGAGGCCGACGCACTCCGCGCCCGCGAGTCGTTGCGGCTCTCGGTGCTGAGCCTCGAACTCGGGGGTGCGGAGCAGTCGCTCGACGTGGCGACGTTCGCCGACGCGGACGCGAAACTCCCGCCGGGCCTGGTGGGGGTCGTGGTACGACGTGCGGACCGGATCGAGGCCGCGTTCCCCGGGACGATGCTGCTGAGCGGAAAGACGCCGGGCGATGCCCTGGCCGGGTGTGTGGCGGTGGTGGTGGGCGATGCGTCGGCGCCGATCCGCGGCACGGCCCGGGGCGAGGCCGGGGCGCTCGCCGAGGCGCACCGGCTCGCGTATGGATGGTTTCCCGTGCTGCACCTGGTGCAGTCGCGGGCCGACGAGCAGCCGTGGTTCGCGTATCGCGGCGGACGTGTCGTGTCGATGGCGGACGTGTCGTCGGCGGGGCTTCGCACATTTGAGCGTGCGCTGGCGGAGCACCTTCAGGCACGCGTGGTGCGTACGCCCGCGCGACTCGTCGGTGAGGCCGAGACCTGCCACTTCCTCGGGACGTATCAGCCGGTAACGGGGCGTGCCGACCCGGAGATGGCCTCGCCGACGGACCAGGCTTTGGCGGCGATGGCGTTGTGTCGGTATGCCGCGCACGAGCCGGATCGTCTCTCCGCGGCGGGCGCGCTAGGCACGGCGCGTGCGGTCCTGATTTCGCTCACGCACAACGAGGGATCGGTCTGGGACCGCACGGCGGCGAGCGCCGCGTGGGTGCTTGCGGCCCGGGCACTGATGGACGCCGATCCGACCGCGACGATCGGCGACGCGGACACACTCGCGAAGATCGACGCCCGTCTCGCGGCGTCGTTCACGCCGGAGCGGGGCTGGGCGCCGGACGTGCCCGAGCATGAGCGAGGCGTGATCGCATGCGCCCTGGCGGCTCGGGCGTTGGATGCGGACGAATCAGCCCGCGCGCAGGCCTGCGTGGTGGCGCGCGAGGCCGTGCGGTCGCTCTTCCGTGATACCGCGCCCGCGAGGCTTGTCGTGCACATGCCGTGGCTGATCCTCGCGGAGTCGTATTTGGTGGGCGACGGCGACTGGCCGTCGGCCCCGGCGCTGCGCGAGTTTCGTGCCCGCGTGTGGGACCATCAGGGTGCCTCGACCGATCTCGCCGACCAGGCCGACATGGCGGGAGGAATTGTGTTCCCTTCCTCGGGCAATCCGTACCCGACCTGGTTCAGCATTCGTCCACTGGCGGGCATGGCCCTCATGCTCGGCGATGATCGATTGACGGACCGCGATCAGACACTGCGCGAGGTGTCGCGACTGGTCGCAGGACTTCGCTTCGTGCGGCAGTTGGCGCTCGACCGCGACACGGCGTATATCGCGGTGGAGCCTCGGCGTGCGCTCTTCGGCGTGCGTCTGGCACTCTGGGACCCTCGCCAATCGCTCGAAGCCTCCGCGATGGCGCTCTGGACGGTGACGGAATCTCGACGCGGACTGGAGCGAGCAACGTCGCGTATGGCGTCCCCGGCGGCGCCATAAGCCGCGAAGCCACAGGCTGTTGAAGCCCGTGCAAAACTTGTGAATCCGTGGTGTCTGGCCGTGCGGTACGCACCGCGCGAACGTACAATCCGGGTTGAAAGAACCAGACGGTACGGCACGCCGGTTCGGGGTGTGTTCGAGTCGCGAAAAGTCCGCCGGGGCGGCGGGCAGGGCGTCCAGCACGGAGAGCGCAGGGCATGAGCAACGACGCGGAAATGACCCACCAGCCGGACGAGCGCGACGGCGCCGCGACGCCGGCACGCGTGATCGAGCAGGACGTGCAGCGCGAGCTGAAGGACTCGTACCTCACGTACGCGATGAGCACGATCATGGACCGCGCGCTGCCCGACGTGCGCGACGGGTTGAAGCCCAGCCAGCGGCGCATCCTCGTGGCCATGAACGACCTCAACCTGCGCCCCGGGCACAAGCACCTCAAGTGCGCGAAGATCTGCGGCGACACGAGCGGCAACTATCACCCGCACGGCGAGAGCGTCATCTACCCCACGCTCGTGGGCATGGCGCAGAAGTGGAAAATGCGCGGGCCGCTGGTGGACCCGCAGGGCAACTTCGGCAGCATCGAGGGCGACCCGCCCGCGGCGATGCGGTACACCGAGGCCCGCATGACGCACGCGGCGACCGACATGCTCGCCGACCTGACCCTCGGCACGGTCGACTTTCAGCCCAACTACGACGATCGGTTGAAGGAACCGCTCGTGCTGCCGGGCAAGTTCCCCAACCTGCTGATCAACGGGGGGATCGGGATCGCGGTGGGCATGGCGACGAGCCTTCAGCCGCACAACCCCACCGAGGTGTTCGACGCGCTGATCCGCACGGTGGACGCACGCCTGGCGGGGCGTGAACGGCTGAGCGTCGAGGAGCTGATGACCGACGTGGTCGCCGCGGACGGGTCGATTGAGCGGCACGGGATCAAGGGGCCGGACTTCCCCACCGGCGGCGTGATCGCGGGTCGGCGGGGTATCCTCGAGGCCTACGCCACGGGCCGCGGGAAGATCTCGCTCCGCGGCACGACGCACGTGGAGGACCTGGGCGGCGGGCGGCAGCAACTGGTGATCGACACGATCCCTTTCATGCTCGCGCAGAACAACCTGGTCGAGCGCATCGTCGGGGCGGTGAAGGAAGAGAAAGTCACCGACGTGGCGGACGTGCGCAACGAGTCGGGGCGCGAGGCGGCGACGCGGATCGTGATCGAGTTGAAGAAGGGCGGCGACCCGCGCGTGGTCGAGAAGCAACTCTTCGAGTTCACGCCCTTGCAGGAGACGGTGTCGATCATCAACATCGCGCTGGTGAACCGCCAGCCGCGCACGCTCGGGCTGTGCGAACTGATCGACCAGTACCTGGCGCACCGGATCGACGTGATCCGCCGGCGGACGGCCCACCTGTTGAGCGAGGCCAAGAAGAAGGCCCACGTGCTGGAGGGCATGATCCTCGCGGTCTGCGACATCGACGAAGTGATCCGCGAGATCCGGGCGAGCAAGACGCGGGAAGAGGCCATCGAGCGGCTGGCGACGCGGCGATTCCGCATCCCCGCGGGTCACCCGCACCTGGCGAAACTCCCCGCCGAACTGGCGTCGCGGCTGCGGGCCGCGGAGGCGTCGGGCGGGCTGGAACTCACCCGCGTGCAGGCCGAGACGATCGGCGCGATGCGGCTGATCCAACTGGTCGGGCTGGAAATCGAGCGGCTGGTGAACGATTACACGAAGGTGGTGGGCGAAATCGCCGAGTACGAGCGCATCCTCGCCAGCCCGGCCCGTGTGCTCGGGCTGATCCGCGACGAGCTGCTCGAGATGCGTGCCCGGCACGCTTCGCCCCGCGTGACGACCATCGAGGATACGGGCGAGGACATCCTGATCGAGGACCTGATCCCCCGCGAGGACGTGGCGGTGACGATCAGCCGGCAGGGGTACGTGAAACGCGTGCCGCTGGAGACCTATCGCCAGCAGGGCCGCGGGGGCAAGGGCATCCGCGCCGGCGACGCGAAGGAGGACGATTTCATCGCGCACGTCTTCGTGGCCGGTTCGCACGACGATCTGCTGTGCTTCACCGATACCGGTCGTGTCTTCAAGATGAAGGTCTACGAAATCCCCGAGATGTCACGCACGAGCGTGGGGCGGTCGATCGTGAACCTGATCGACCTGAAGCCCGGGGAGCGGACGTGCGCCTACCTGGCCATCAAGAGTTTCGAGGCGGGCAGCGATTTCCTGACCTTCGTGAGCAAGGGTGGCATCGTGAAGCGCACGGCCCTGAAGGCCTACGCGAACGTGAGCCGCGCGGGGCTGATCGCGGTGGGACTGAAGGAGGGCGACACCCTGCTCGACGTGACGCTGACGGACGGGAACGACGACCTGCTGCTGGCGACGGCCCAGGGCATGGCGATCCGGTTCAACGAGCAGGACGCCCGCGACATGGGGCGGGCCGCGGCGGGGGTCAAGGGCATCGAGTTGGCCGAGGGTGACGAGGTCATCGGCGTGGTGGCCATCCCGATGAACGCCGACGCCGAGGGCGATCCGATGACGGCGGATGCGTCGGCGTGCCTGCTGACGATCACGGAGCGCGGGTTCGGGAAGCGCACGCCGGTGGACGAGTACCGCGTACAGCCCGAGAGCGGGAAGATGCGATCGCAATCGCGCGGGGGCAAAGGCCGGGCCGACATCGACACGGGCGAACGCAACGGTCGCAGCGTGGCGGCGCTGGCGGTGCACGCGGGGGACGATGTGGTGGTGGTCTCGCGCGGCGGGCAACTGGTCCGCGTGCCCGCGGACACGATCCGCATTTGTGGTCGTGGAACCATGGGCGTGCGTGTCGCGGGGCTGCACGAGGGCGACGCGGTGGTCGCCGCGGCCCGCGTGCCCGAGGGCGAGGCGGTGAACGGAACCAACGGCGGAGGCGCGACCCCATGAGCACGGACTGGTCGGACCGCATCGTGGTGACGGAACTCGGCGACGAGCCGGGGCTGTCGGAGGACCTTCACGCCATCATCGACCGCGTGCAGGCCGCCAAGGGCTTCGTGCCCCACGTCGTCCTCAACTTCGGGCAGGTGACGTACCTGAACAGTTCGAACCTTGCCCAGTTGCTGCGGCTGAAGAAACTGCTGCACGAGCGCGACGCGGGCCTGCGCCTCTGCAGCGTGGGCGACCAGGTGTGGACGCTCTTCCTCGTCACCGGGCTGGACAAAGTCTTCCGGTTCGCGCCCGACCCGATGACGGCCCTCGCGGGCCTGCAACTGGAAGACGAAGAACGCCGCAAGCGGGCCTGACGTTTCGCGCCGCCATGACCACCCTCGCGCCCACCACGACGATCGACGAAGCCGCCGGGGGCGTTCCCGTGGCTGAACTTCGAGCGCTGCGCAAGACGTACTTCAAGCCCGACGGCACGGTGATGGTCGAGGCCCTCAAGGGCGTGGACTTGGTGGTGAACCGCGGCGAGTACGTCGCGATCATGGGGTCGTCAGGCTCGGGCAAGTCCACGCTGATGAACGTGCTGGGATGTCTGGATCGTCCGACCGATGGGCTGTACCTGCTGGACGGCGAGGACATCGGCGTGATGAGCGACGAGACGCTCAGCGCCTACCGCGGACGGAAGATCGGGTTCGTCTTCCAGGCGTTCAACCTGATCCCGGAACTGCGCATCGACGAGAACGTCGCGGTGCCGCTGTTCTATCAGAATGTGCCCAAGCCCGAGCGACTGCGCCGTGCCGCAGAGATGCTCGGGCTGGTGGGGTTGGCCGATCGGTTGGACCATCGCCCGCGCGAACTCTCGGGCGGGCAGCAGCAGCGCGTGGCCATTGCCCGGGCGCTGGTGACCAAACCGGTCGTGCTGATGGCCGACGAACCGACGGGCAACCTGGACTCCAAGACCGGCAAGGCGATCCTCGAGCTGTTCGACCGCCTGCACGCCGAGGGGATGACGATCCTCATGGTCACGCACGACGACAGCGTCGCAGCCCGGTGCAGGCGCATCGTTCGCCTCGCCGACGGCGTAGTGGCCAGTGACGTTCGACGGTCGTGACGTCCTACCCGGCGACGAGTTTCGTAAGTATTTCGGGCAGATTCCGGTCGAACGCCCCGCGCGGCAGCACCTCGTCGGCGCCCGCGGCCCGGGCCTGTTCCATCAACTCGCGGTGGACATGCGGGGACCAGGCGAGGGTTCGGATGGCGCGTTCGCGGTCGGTGGCGGTCGGCCCACGCAATCGGGCGAGCATGGCGAGCGCGGCGTCGGGGGCTTCGAGGTCGAGGAGGATGGCCGCGGGCTGCGTGTCGGCGAGGCGGGCTTCGAGCATGTCGAGGGTGCGGACAGGGCGCGCTGCGAGGCCGAGGGACTCGGCGGTCGCCTTGATGCGGGTGGCCCAGAGGAGATCGGCGGCGAGGTAGAGAATCATGCGAGGCTCTTTCAAACGCCAAGGTCGTGAAGGGCTCGAAGTGGGAAAGGAGAAGGTGGAGAAGAGAGACGGGAAAGGGAAAGAGGGAAAAGAAAAGAGGGACGCGCCGGCGCGTCCCTCCGGTTCACTGCATGGACCCGTCACTATTTTCTGCCCTTCTAGTTCTTCGTGCTCTTCGCGTTGAACTCCATGAGTCGCGAGCGAAGGGACGATTCGAGGGGCGCGAGTCCTTGTGGGATCGGGGGAGACAGCCGCCCGGCTCGGAGAGCCGGGCTACCCAAGGCGCTTACGGGAAGATGCCGCGGACCTCGTACGCGGCCTTGAGGCGTTCGAGGGCGCCGATGTAGGCCGCGGTGCGGAGGCCGCACTTGTACTTCTTGCGGGCATCGCGGACTTTGCCGGCGGCGCGGATCATGTGCTTGTTGAGTTCGTGATCGACTTGTTCAAGGTCCCACGACTTGCAGGTCTTGTTCTGGACCCACTCGAAGTAGGAGACGGTGACCCCGCCGGCGTTGCAGAGGATGGCGGGGAGGACTTCGATGCCGCGCTGCTCGAGGACGCGCTCGCCCGCGGGGGTGGTGGGGGCATTGGCGCCCTCGGCCACAACCTTGCAGTTGAGCATCTTGGCTTCCGGCTCCTGGATCATCTGCTCGAGGGCCGCGGGGACGAAGACGTCGACCTTGGTCTGGTAGAACTCGTCCTTGTCGATCTTGTCGGCGTTCTTGAAGCCGCCGACGCCCCCGAACTTCTGGCAGTGCTGGGCGAGGGCGTACGCGTCGATGCCGCCGTCGTTGGCGATGGCGCCGGTGTGGTCCATCACGGCGATGATCTTCGCGCCGCGGTCCTGGAGGATGCGGCCCGTCCACGAGCCGACGTTGCCGTAGCCCAGGATGCTGACCTTGCAGCCCTTGATGTCGATGTTGAGTTCGGGGAGCATCTCGATGAGCGTGTCGACCACGCCCTGCCCGGTGGCCTTTTCACGCCCCAGCGAGCCCCCGAACTCCACCGGCTTGCCGGTGATGACGGCCTCGGGCTGGTGCCCGCCGACCTCGGAGAGGAACGTGTAGGTGTCGGCGATCCACGCCATGTGCTGGGCGTTGCTGCCCACGTCGGGCGCGGGGATGTCGTAGTCGGGCCCGATCTGATGCGCGATCGCGGTGGTGAAGCGGCGGACGATGCGCTCCATCTCGGCCTTGCTGTGCTTATAGGGATCGACCTTGATGCCGCCCTTGCCGCCGCCGAAGGGAACGCCCACGAGCGAGCACTTCATGGTCATGAGGAACGCGAGGCTCTTCACGTCGTCGAGGTGCACGTCGTGGTGGAAGCGCAGGCCGCCCTTGTACGGCCCGAGGGCGTTGTTGTGCTGAACGCGGTAACCCTTGAAGAGGCGATATTCGCCGTCGTCCATGCGGACGGGGAAGTTCACCATGATCTCGTTCTTGGGCTGGGCGAGAACGATCTTCAACTGATGCGGGAGGTTCATCAGGTCCGCGGCCTGGAGCATCGAGGAGACCGTCTGGCGGTAGAGGTTGTTGGGATCCTGCTGAAAGCCCAGTTCATCGAAGATCGGGTGCGTGAGGAGGTCGGGCCCCTTGGCCGGCGAACCGGGCTTGCCCTTGGAAGCGACCTTGGCGGGTTTCTTGGATGCGGGGGCCTGCGTCATGGAAGTCCTGTCCTTTGCGTGAGTTACGTGTGCCTCTCGGCGGTTTCTTTTCCGCCAGGGGTCCCGGGGAAGGGCGATGCCGCCTCATCCGGGGGAGGGCATCGTACCCGCGTTCGCCGCACGTGTCGATAGCCGCGTGAGTCACGGGAAATTCCCGCGTTTTCGATCGGGAAGGAGCCATGCCATGAACCGTACCACCATCACCGTCCTGACCGTCCTCATCGCCGCCGGGAGCGCTGCCGCTCAGAACTGGTCCGGGGGGATGGTGGTCTTCGGCGACAGCCTGTCGGACACCGGGAATATCTACACCATGACTGGTTTGTTGAGCACCAAGCGACCGAACACGCCGTGGTACACCGTGAAGCGGTGGACCTGCGGTGCGGACAACACGGTGATGCCACAGACGCAGACGGCCATGGCGCACGGATCGATCGTGTGGCACGAGCGCCTCGCGGACATCCTGAACATTCCTCGCGCCACGCCCTCCCGGCCTTCGACCGACCCGGGGTACAACTACGCCCACGGGGGCGCGACGAGCGGCACGGGCGCCGACCAGTACAACATCACGCACAACCTTCAGCGCCAGGTCGGCGACTTCCTCACGCGCCAAGGAAGCGGGGCCATCCCCACCGATCGCCTCTACGTGATGTGGGCGGGGGGGAACGACATCCGCGACTCGGCCCGGGTCGGGCTGGACACGCAGTTTGTGCTCGACTGGTCGGCCCGACAGGCGGTGGCGAACATCAAGGGACAGATCGAACTGCTCTCGCAGCACGTGCCGAGCAACCAGCGCATCACGGTGCTCTGGCCCAACCTGCCGCCGATGCAGGGCGTGCCCGACATCCGCTCGCTGGGCGACGAGGTCGCCGGGTGGGTCGGTGACGCCTGCGAGACGTTCCGCACGCAGCAGCTCGACGCGGTCACCGCGCTGGCCGGCACGGCCCCGAACGTCGACATCAAGGTGCTCAACGTGCACGGGCTGTGGAGCGACATGATCGCCGGGCAGCTCGGGTGGACGCCCCTGGACACGACGCGGAACATCATCAACGCGGGGGATTTCTCGGCCCAGTGGTTCACGCCCACGCGCAACGCCGCCGTGCCCGTCGGCGCCAACCCCGATCAATACGTCTTCTGGGACGAGGTGCACCCGACGTCGAGGGTCCATCGGTTGATTGGGGAGATCGCCTACGGCGTGGTCCCGTCGCCGGGTGCGGGCATGCTGCTGGGGCTGGGGTTGCTCACCGCGGCTCGCCGCGCACGGCGTGCATGACCCGTGCTACGGCAGCCCCGGAGGCTCGCGAGTTTCCGAGGCCAGCGACATCGGCCCAGCGCTGTACCACGTCCAGTCCACACCGACCCCGCCGACCGAGCGTGAGCCTGTGATGCTCCCGCCGGTGAACGTCGACGTCCCCAGGGGCGGGCACGGGGGGACGAACTCGTCGCGCACGAGCACCGTTTCGCCGTGCGGGATCACGTCCTTGCGCACGCGAAGTTCCCGTCCCCCGACCGTGATGCTGATATTCGCCGAGCGAACTTCCTGCCCCGTGTTGATCAGGACCAGCGAGTCCCCGCGCTGCTCGATCCACAGGCGTTGTGAGGCAGCGAAGGCCGCCCACGCGAAGAACGCCGCGCCGATCAGCACGCCCACCGACACGACCAGGAGAATGATCCACATGGTTCGTGGCTTCATGGGTTTCAACTCACCGACTACTGGCAGATCATGCACGCGACCCACGTACCCTGACCGACCAGCCACGCTTCCTGAAGAGGCATCCCCGATCGCATGCGGGCACAACCCGTGGCGCACGCCGTGGCGCAGCACGAAATCCCGCCGGGGGTCTGCCCGATGCCGATGACCGTGAAGGGTATCCAGAATCGGCCGCCCCCGGGGCCGGGGCATTCGTCGCAGTGGCAACTTGATCCCAGGGCGCTCTCGGGTTCGGCCTCGCCTTCCTCGACCACGATGACGACTGTTTCGCGGGCCGCGGCGATAGCCTGTTCGGCGAGGGCCGCCGGAAGTTCGGAGCCGACATTGAACGTTTCAGGCTCGCCCCCGCCGATCAAGGCCACATCGGCACGGATCATCCCTCGGGAGACAGGAGTGCCGTTTACCGGCGTGAACTCACCCATGCAGAGCACCCAGGTGCAGAACCCGATCCGGCCGTCGATATCCACGTTGACCCCGGTGGCCAGGATTTCTTCATCGAGCACGACGAAGACCCCGGCGTCGCAGAGTACGCCCTCGTCGATGGTGGACGCCGCCCACAGGCCGCCGCCGCCGTCAGCCAGGAGGTACGACGGCGGCTCAGAACACGTCGGCGGGCCGGGAAGGGCCTCGGGGTCCTCGACGGCGATCACGCTCACGCCGCCCTGCCCGAAGGCCATCGCCCCGAACGACATGACCATCGCGACCGCCGTCCGCATCATCTTCATCATGCGTGTGCTCCTTGTGCTCCCTGTGCGATGAGCACGGGAATCTCAAATCAGATCGGCGCATTGTGGATCGGCGCATGGAAAAACGCAAGAGTTGTGTCGCGTTGATCTCCGTTCACACGCCCCGGCGCGATGACGTGAGTTCAACCAGTCAACGGCACACAAGGCTGCGGCGTGGCATTCAAGGGTAATCCTGCCGCGTCGGGCGGATCAGGATGTCCGCGACGTGCACCCCCGCCGGTTGGTGCGCGATGAACGCGATGCAACGGGCGACGTCGTCGGGCGTGAGCGGCGGGCCGATGCGCTCGAAGACGCCTTCCACCCACTTCGGGTCGTATCCCGCGACATTCTGGAACTCGGAGACGACGAACCCCGGCTCGATGAGCGAGACGCGGATCCCGCGCGGCCCCAGTTCGCGCCGGGCGCCCTCGGCCAGCCCGTGCAAGCCGAACTTCGTCGAGCCGTACATCGAGGAAAACGGCGAGACATTCCGTCCGACGGTGGACCCGAGGATGATGATGTCGCGTGGAATGGTCAGCACGGCGGGGCCTTGCTTGCCTTCGCTGGCGCGGAGCATGCGCGTGCCCGCCTCGCGGATGAGGTGGGCCGCCCCGAGCAGGTTCGTGCGGACCATCTCCTCCCACTGCGAGGTGTCGGAAGTCATCACCGAGCCGTTCAGCCCGCGCCCCGCGTTGATGACCACCAGGTCGGCCTCGCGTCCGAAACGCTCCCGGGCGGCATCGAGCATCCGAGCAATGACGGCGGGATCCGCGCAGTCGCCCGCGACCGTGGCCACGCGATCGGGGCCGATCTCCCGCGCGATGGCGTCCAGCCGCTCCGCCCGGCGCGCATTGAGAACCAGGCAGGCGCCGCTCGCCGCGAGTGCATGAGCCGCCGCCAACCCGATCCCCGCCGAGGCCCCGGTGATGACGGCGATGCGTCCCGATGGTGATGCCGAGTTCATGGCGGAAGAGTACCCTGCACCCATGTTCGGATCGCACCTGTCTATCGCCGGGTCCATGGTCAACGCGCTCGTCGAGGCCGAAGGGCTGGGCATGGAGTGCGTGCAGGTATTCACGAAGAACCAGCAACAGTGGAAGGCCAAGCCGCTTGATGACGGCATGGTCCGTGAGTGGCACGCGAAGGTGAAGGCGCTGGGCTGGGACCGTGGCGGCCCGGACGGACGCGGGGGCCTCGTCAGCCACGCGTCGTACCTCATCAACCTCGCGAGTTGCAAGGACGACCTGTGGGCCAAGAGCGTGGACCTGATGCAGGACGAGATCGAGCGGTGCGAGGCGCTGGCAATTCCGTATCTTGTGCACCATCCGGGGTCATTCGTGGGAGCTGACCTGGCCACGGGCATGAACCGCATCATCGATGCGTACGCGGAACTGTTCTCGCGGACGAAGGGGTATCGCACAGTGTCGTGCCTGGAGGGGACGGTGGGGGCGGGGTCGACGATCGGGGGGCGGTTCGAGGAACTGGCCGACCTGCGTGCGCGCATCGCCGATCAGACCGGGCAGGGCGGGCGCCTCGCCTTCTGCCTGGACACCTGCCACATGCACGCGGCGGGGTACGACCTGAGCACGCGCGCCCAGGGCGAGGCCGTGATCGCCGAGTTTGATCGGGTGTGCGGCCTGTCGCACCTTGGGGTGCTGCACTGCAACGACAGCAAGGGCAAGGCGGGGAGCAAGCTGGACCGGCACGAACACATCGGGGAGGGTTGGATCGGGGGCACGGTGAAGCCCCACGCCGGGAAGGGGACGTACACGCCGGCCCGGCTGCGGGACAGCGGCTTCGCAGCGTGGATGGCCCACCCAGCCATGATCAACGTGCCCAAGATTCTCGAAACTCCCAAAGTCAACGATGCCAAGGGCAAGCCCTACGACCTGATCAATCTTCGTCGGCTGCGTATGTTGGCGGGGGTGTAGGGTTGGGGTGAAGGTTTCGGCGGCTTGGGCGCGAACCCTGAAAGTCACGGGAAACGTACGGTATCGGTCGATACGGTACAACCACGGGCGATACGGTCGCCCGGCCGGGGTGCCCGGCGTATCGCCCCGAGGAAGGGACTCTCGCATGCATCAACGAACGCGCGCCGCCACTGCCGTCATCATCGCGGGCCTGGCCTTGGGAGGCTGTCAATCGCTGGATCGCTACGCGAACCTCAACCGAGGAACCGGGACCAAACCCAAGCCCGTCATGGTGTCGAAGAACCGTGAGGGCCGAGCGCCGGCAATGACGGCGGCAAGCACCGAGAAGTCCGCTCCGAACACCGCAGGGTCACGAACAGCGCCCGGCCCAACCGCCGGCACAGTGACGAACCGCGAGGCCGTGCCGGGGCAGGCGAACGTGGACCGGGCGACGACCCTGCAGGCCCAAGGCCTGATCGAGGATGCGCTGCGGGAGTTCGAGAAAGCCATCGAGATCAACCCGCGGCTGACGGTGGCGTACATGAGCGCGGGGGACATCTACCGGGAGCGCGGGGATTACGCGACGGCGGAGCAGCGGTACGCACGGGCGGCGGAACTGGAGCCGAGCAACTTCGCCGCCCAGTATCTGCACGGCCTGTGCCTCCAGATGCTGGAGAAGCCGGCGCTGGCGGTGCGGGCGTACCTGCGGGCGCTGCGGCTGAAGCCCGAGGACTTCAACGCGACCATGAACCTGGGGATCGCGTACCTGCAGCTGAACGAACCTTCGGAGGCGGTGGGGTATCTCCAACGGGCGGTGCAGCTGGACCCTAAGAGCGGCTCGGCGCGGACAAACCTGGGGGCGGCGTACTCGGCGCTGGATCGGCACCCCGAGGCGGTGATCGAGTACACCCAGGCCGCGGAACTCACGGAACTGACCGGCCCGGTGCTGCTGAACCTGGCCAACAGCCTGGGGCGCTGCGGGCGGTACGACGAGATGGTGAACACGCTGGAGCAGTTGACGAAGACCGAGCCGACGGCCAACGCCTTCGAGCGACTCGGCGCGGGGCTGTTCCATCTGCGTCGATACACGGATTCGCTCGCCGCGTACCGCAAGGCCCTCGAGATCGACCTGAACCACTACCCCGCCCTCAACGGCGTGGGCGTGTGTCTGATGAACGAGTGGCACTGGAGCGACCAGAAGAATGAGGGCGCGCGAAAAGAGGCCCTCGCGTCGTGGCGCAAGAGCCTCCAGGTGGAGCGCAACCAGCCCAAGATTCTCGAACTGGTCGGGCGGTACAAGTAACGTTCAGCACCGGTCGAGCGGCACGGCCCGCCAGGTCATCACCGCGGCGTGCCGCCCCGAACCCACGCGCAGCGTGAACGTCGCGTGCCCGGCGGCCAGGCGTTCGCCGACGCCCACGAACGACGCGGCCGAGTCGTCACAGCCGTGTCCTGAGCGGGCGAGGTCGATGCAGAAGTCGCGTCGGCTCTGGTCCACGTCGAGGTGGACGTCGCCGATCCGCGGCAGGCGTCGGCCGTCGCGCGATTCGAACCGGACACGGGCGACGAGCCGCCCGTGATGATCGGTCGTCGTGGTGACCATCGCCCGCACCTCGCGCCCATCAATACACAGGTTGGCGACGAGGTCGCGCGGGCGGTGGTGGTGCTCGACGCGGTCGCGGCGGAGGCCCCCGACCTGCCCCGGGCGGCTGATGATTCGGTCCTGACGGCCCGAGCCGACGGCGACGGTGACGCGGACGGCGTCGGCGAGCGTCGCCGGCGCGCAGACGAACAACGCGGCCGCGAGCGCGGCCTTCCTCAGCCACATGACATGCACTCCTTGATCGAACCTAGACACTTCCTCGCCCCGGGCACACACGGCCCGGGCGGGGCAGGGTCGGGTTCGCTTATTGAGACGCCCGTCTCAGCACATGGTTCCCGGGCGTTGCGGGCGTTCTGCGCGGGCGGCGGACTCGTGGTGTGAGTGCTTGGGGCGTGGACGAGTAAATCATCGAACCACGCGGGTCGATCCGCGGTATGGACTCTTCCCAAACGCCCGATACGCTTGCCGCTCATGCCGACCTCCACCCCAACCCGTGCGACCCCCGAATACGTGCTGGGCACCGGCGCCGACGAGATGGCGCGTCTGGGCCTGCAGCACCGGCTGTGGTCGGCGGCGGCGCACAACCTGTGGGAGCGGGCGCGCGTGCAGCCGGGGCTGACGGTGCTGGACCTTGGTTGCGGCCCGGGGCACGCGACGCTGGACCTGGCGCAGATCGTGGGGCCGACGGGCCGCGTGATCGCCGTCGATGAGTCGGCGTCCTTCCTGAAGCAGTTGCACGACCAGGCGGTGTCGCGCAAGCATCACAACATCGAGCGGGTGCTGTGCGACGTGCACGACCTGGCCTCGGCGCTCGACGACGACGCGGGGATGATCGACGTGGCGTACGCCCGGTGGGTGTTCTGCTTCCTGTCGCGGCCCGAGGACGTGGTGAAGGCGCTGGCGCGGCTGGTGAAGCCGGGCGGGCGCGTGGCCGTGCAGGACTACTTCAACTACGAGCGGTGTCTGACGCTGGCCCCGCGGCGCGAGGCGTTCTCGAAGGTCATCAACGCGGTGGGGGCGTCGTGGCGGGCGCGCGGGGGCGATACCGACATCATGGGCCGGCTGCCGGGCATGTTCATCAAGCACGGCTTCCGGGTCGAGGATCTTCAGGTGGTGCAGCGCCTGGCGCGCCCGGGCGACATGATGTGGCACTGGCCCAACTCGTTCTGGCAAACTTTCCTCCCGCGGCTGGTGGAAACGGGCTTCATCACGCCCGAAGACCGGGCGGCGTTCGAGCGGACGTGGGACGAGGCCGGGCGCGACCCGGGCGCGTTCGTGCAGTTGCCGCCGGTGTTCGAACTCATCGTCGAGCGGGTGTAGCCACGCGGGGACACGCGGATGCCCAGCATCGATGGCCCGCGCGCGGGGTTGTGTCACCTACACTCCCGCACGCATGCCCGATTCGTCGCCCCACATCCGGAACTTCTCGATCATCGCCCACATCGACCACGGCAAGAGCACGCTGGCCGACCGGCTCCTGCAGGCGACCAACGCCGTCTCCCCGCGCGAGGCCAAGGAGCAGATTCTCGACTCGATGGACCTCGAGCGTGAGCGTGGGATCACGATCAAAGCGTCGGCGGTGACGGTGTGGCACCGGCACAAGCCCGGCGCCAAGGCCGACGATCTGGAAACGGACTACGAGGCGACGAGCGACGAGACGGGCGAGCACAAGGTGAAGAAGGGCGAGTCGGCCGAGGCGCACGGCGACCTCTACATGTTCAACTTCATCGATACACCGGGGCACGTGGACTTCAACTACGAGGTGAGCCGGGCGCTCAAGGCGTGCGAAGGGGCCATCCTCGTGGTGGACTCGACGCAGGGCGTGCAGGCCCAGACGCTGGTGAACGCGTACCTCGCGGTGAACGAGAATCTGCACATTATCCCGGTGATCAACAAGATCGACCTGCCGGGCGCCAGGCCCATCGACGTGGCGATGGAAATCGAGCAGACGCTGGGCTTCAAGGCGGAGGACTGCCTGCTGGTGTCGGCCAAGACGGGGCAGGGCATCCCCGAGTTGCTGGCGTCGATCGCGGAGAAGTTCCCCCCGCCGCGCCCGCCGGTGACGGACGCGCTCCGCGGGCTGATCTTCGACGCGGTGTACGACGACTACCGCGGGGTGATCGTGTACACACGTATCTTCGACGGCACGCTGAAGGTGGGCGACAAGATCCGCATGATGGGCACCCAGCGGACGTTCCTGGTGAGCGACCTGGGCAAGATGACGCCCAAGCCGGTGCGCGTGAAGGAACTGGGGCCCGGCGAGACGGGGTATGTCGTCGCGGCGATCCGCACGCTCAAGGACGTGCGCATCGGCGACACCGTGACGCACGAGCACCACCCCGCGGCCGAGGCGCTGCCGGGGTATCAGCCCCCGCGGCAGATGGTCTTCTGCGATTTCTATCCATCCACGAAGGAAGACGGGGAATCGAGCGATTTCGAGGACCTGCGCGAGGCGGTGGAGAAACTGAGCCTGAACGACTCGTCGTTCACGTTCCAGCCGGTGCACAGCGAGGCGCTCGGCTTCGGGTATCGCTGCGGGTTCCTGGGCCTGCTGCACATGGACATCATCCAGGAGCGGCTGGAGCGCGAGGGCGGGGTGGAGGTGGTGCAGACGGCCCCGACGGTGTCGTACCAGATCGTCTGCCGCGCGGGGACGGACGACATCGTGTCGCCCAGCGGGCAGGTGCTGAAGAAGGTGATAGAGGGCATGCCGCACTATGCGCCCCCGCCGCCGGGGCACGTGCTGCTGGAGGTGCACAACCCGGCGGAACTGCCCAACCCGTCGACGATCATGGAGATGCGAGAGCCGATCTGCCGGCTGGAGTTGATGATCCCCAAGGACAAGATCGGGGACATCATGAAACTGGTGCTCGACCGGCGCGGGCAGTACAAGAGCCAGTCGTTCGTGTCGCAGACACGCGACCTGCTCCAGTTCGAGATCCCCCTCGCCGAGATCATCTACGACTTCTTCGACAAGATGAAGGGGCTGACGAGCGGGTACGGGACGATGGACTATGAGGTGATCGCGTACCGCCCGGACAACCTGGTGAAAATGGACATCCTGGTGAACGGGGAGCCGGTGGAGGCGCTGTCGGTGATCGTGCATCGCGAGAAGGCCGAGCATCGCGGGCGGGCGCTGTGCGCCAAACTCCGCGAGCAGATCCCGCGGCACCAGTTCGAGATTCCCGTGCAGGCGGCCATCGGGGGCAAGGTCATCGCCCGCGAGACGATCAAGGCCTACCGCAAGGACGTGCTGGCCAAGTGCTACGGGGGCGACGTGAGCCGCAAGCGGAAACTGCTCGAGAAGCAGAAGGAAGGCAAGAAGCGGATGAAGAACATCGGCGCGGTGACGATCCCGCAGGAGGCCTTCATGGCCGTCCTGGATACGGGGGATTGAGCGCGATTCGTCCGTGAACGAGCCACGAGGCCCGGCACGGAGTGCCGGGCTACCCCAAGCCCGACATGCCCGATCGGCTCAATACCGGTAGTGATCGGCCTTGTACGGCCCATCCTTGGAGACGCCGAGATAGGCGGCCTGATCGTCGGTGAGCGTGGTGAGTCGCACGCCGAGCTTCTCCAGGTGCAGGCGGGCGACCATCTCGTCGAGTTTCTTGGGCAGGGTGTAGACCTTGCCCTTCTCGTAGCGGATGCCGGCCATGGTGGGCTTGCCGTTGGCGCTCGCCCACAGGTCCATCTGGGCGACGACCTGGTTCGTGAACGAGGCCGACATGACGAACGAGGGGTGCCCGGTCGCGCAGCCCAGGTTCATGAGGCGGCCCTCGGCGAGGACGAGGATGGAGTGCTCCCGCCGCCCGTCGTGCGAGGGGAAGACCCACTCGTCGAACTGGGGCTTGATGTTGACGTGCTTGACGCCGGGGAACTTGCCCAGCCCGGCCATGTCGATCTCGTTGTCGAAGTGCCCGATGTTGGCGACGATGGCCTTGTCCTTCATCTTCTTCATGTGCTCGACGGTGATGACGTTCTTGTTGCCGGTCGCGGTGATGAAGATGTCGGCGGAGGCGAGCACGTCTTCGAGCGTGGCGACCTGGTAGCCCTCCATCGCGGCCTGGAGGGCGCAGATGGGGTCGATCTCGGTGACGACGACGCGGGCGCCCTGGCCCTTGAGGGCCTGGCAGCAGCCCTTGCCCACGTCGCCGTAGCCCAGCACCACGGCGACCTTGCCGCTGAGCATGACGTCGGTGGCGCGGTTCAGGCCGTCCACCAGCGAGTGGCGGCAGCCGTAGAGGTTGTCGAACTTGCTCTTGGTGGCGCTGTCGTTGACGTTGATGGCGGGCAGGGCGAGGGTGCCGGCCTTCTGCATCTCGTAGAGGCGGTGCACGCCGGTGGTGGTTTCTTCGCTCACGCCCTTGACACCCGCGAGGAGTTTGGTGAACCGGCCGGGGTTCTTCTGCTGCTCGGCCCGGAGCAGGTCGAGGATGACGCCCCACTCTTCCGGCTCGCTCGGCGCGTTGAAGGCGGGCACTTTCCCGGCCTTCTCAAACTCGGCGCCCTTGTGCACGAGCAGGGTCATGTCGCCCCCGTCGTCGAGGATCATGTTGGGCCCGCCCCCGTCGGGCCAGGCTATCGTGCGCTCGGTGCACCACCAGTACTCGGGCAGCGTTTCGCCCTTCCACGCGAAGACCGGCGTGCCGCGCGGGTTCTCCGGCGTGCCGGTGCGGCCGACCACCACCGCGGCGGCGGCGGAGTCCTGCGTGCTGAAGATGTTGCACGAGCACCAGCGCACGTCGGCGCCAAGGTCCACGAGCGTTTCGATGAGCACGGCGGTCTGCACGGTCATGTGGAGCGAGCCGGCGATGCGGGCGCCCGCCAGGGGCTTGCTCCCCGCGTACTTCTCGCGCAGGGCCATCAGTCCGGGCATCTCGTGCTCGGCGAGGCGGATTTCGTGGCGGCCCAGTTTCGCCAGGGCGAGGTCCTTGACCTTGAAATCAAGGGCGTGCGAGGGGGTGACATTCGGCTTGGCGGATGCGGTGGTCATGATCATCTCCGTGGGTGATTCGTACGGGTCGTTCGTGGTTCAGTCGTTGATCGTCGCGGGGAGCCGGGCCGTCGCCACAAACAGCCCCGGGCCTTTGCCGTCGGGTTCGGGCGGGAGGTCGTGGTACACACCATCGACCAAACCGGCGTCGTGCATCATGGTGAGCATGGCGTCTTTGGAGAACCCCAGGTGCTTGTGGCCCATGAGGCGGCGATACTCGTCGCGGTCGTGGGCGGCCATGTCGACCACGAGCACCGTGCCTCCGCCGCGGTCAGGGCGGAGCAGCCGTCGCATCTCACGCAGCGCCTTGGCCGGCTCGTCGAGGTGGTGCAGGACGAGCACGCAGACGCAGGCGTCGACGCTGTGGGGCGGGAGGCCCGTACGGTCGGCGGGGGCGTTGACGAACTCGACATTCTCGACGCCGGCGAGGCGCTTGCGGGCCGCCTGGAGCATGGGGATCGAGAGGTCCACGGCGAGAACTCTGGCAACATGCGGCGCGAGGAGTTCGGCGGCGTTGCCGGTGCCGCAGCCCAGGTCGGCGATGATCCAGTCGCGGCGGATCAGGCCCAGGAGCGACAAGGCCGTAAATCGCCCTCCGAAGAGCGTCTGGCGCAGGTCGTCCCACTCTCCGGCGTGCTTGCCGAAGAAGGCCTGGCTGTCGGTACGGCGCTCGGCGAGCACGGCCCGGAGGCGCTGGGCATCATCGCGGGCCAGGGGAGTCTGCTCGCGTACCGCCGCCCAGATCGAGCGTGCCGCGGGCGACAGTTCATCCGCCACCAGGCGGTACAGGCTGGCGGTGCCCTCATTCCGTCGTGCAACCCACCCGGCGGCGGCCAGCGTCTTGAGGTGGCGGCTGACGGTGGACTGGGGCAGTTGGAGTACCCGAGCGACTTCACCCACGGAAAGTTCCTGCCCCTCGACCATCCGGAGCAGACGCAACCGAACCGGGTCGCTAAGCGACGCCAGACGATCGGTAATCGAAATATCGGCGGTACGCTTCATCCGTTTATCCGGATGAAGTGTAGAACGCATGGGTCGTCTGTCAAGGCCGGTGCGAGCGGTTCATTCGGGGGCCGTGGCGGTGGTGACGATCTCTTCGGGGCGGAGGCCGAACGTGGGTCCGGGAACCTCGCCGACGCGGCGGATCTCGGCGAGCAACTCGGGGTTGTCGGGGTTCAGGAAGAAAGCCATGCGCAGGCGGCGGACCTGCCGGGGCGTGTCGCCGACCCTGCCGTAGAAGTCGGCCAGTTCACGCTGAACCTGCCACGACGCACCCTGGTCGAGTTTCGCGGCGGTGATCAGGGCCTGGCGGGCCTCGTCGAGGTTCCCCAGCAGCACGGCGTAGTGCCCCTGGCGAAGGTAGTCGGTGACGCGGCCACGCTCGGAGGAGGCCCGGGCGAGGAGCGTCTGAAGCGCCTCGGCCTCGCCGGCGTCGTACATGGCCTGGGCTTGCGCATCGAGGTACGCGTCGTTGAGCGGCGACACGTCGGTGCAGATGTTCAACTGCTCGACGGCGGTGCGGGCCTGGCCGCCCGCGATGAGGGCCTTGCCGTAGCGGTAGCGGATGTGGACCTCGTCGGGGCGACGCTCGACGTAGGTGGCGTAATCGCGGATCGAAGCGGCGTAATCGCCTCGCTGGTACGCGTGGTCGGCGTCCTTGAGGACGACGTGGAGGGGCCGCCCGCCGCACCCGACGAGGAGCGCGAGCACGGGTACCAGGACGCATGCCAAACGCGACAGAACCATCGAACACCTCCGTGTGAGCCGCAAATCATGCAGCGGGACCATGCTATCGTCGATTCGGGGTGGACTGATTGACAGGCCGGTGCGACGCCGGCAGATTCCCGCGGAGTGAGCCGCACGCCATGCGAACTGTCCTCCTGCGACACGCGCTGCCGGATGGGTCGAGTCATTACGACTGGATGCTCGAGGTAGGCGCGAAAGCCACGCTGATGACGTTCCGCGTCGGGGTCCGCATTGACGATCCGGCGGTGACGCATTTCGAGGCGGAACGGCTGCCGGACCATCGCCGGGCGTACCTGGACTATGAGGGGGAGGTGTCGGGCGGGCGAGGATGTGTCGCGCGGGTGGCCGGCGGGCAGGCGAAGGTAGAGGATCATCCGGGCGGCCTCACGTTGAACGTGGACTGGGGGGGCGTCCACGCGGTGTTTCGTGGTCGGTGCGTCGCGGGTGATCGCTGGGTGTTCGAGCGGTCGGCGGGGGCCGATCAGGGCTGACAATCTGCCGGGGTTGTGGTAGGCTGGCGCTCAGGCCGTCCGTTCAAGGCGCTTGAAGGGAGGCATCATGAGGCGTGCGCCGTTGTATCTGCATCCGGACTCGATCGGCGGGCAGCCGGCGGAGCCGCCGCCGCCCAAGATTCAGGCGTTCGAGTCGAAACTGGGCGTCAAGAAGCACGAGGAGACGTGGAAGCGTTCGCCGAGCGTTACGGGCAACGGCGCCATCCACGTGCGGACGTTTCACTGCAAACTGTCGGACGACGCGATTGGGTACCTGGATCAGCAGATCAACGAGTGGCTGGACGCCCATCCGCAGTACGAGGTGAAGTTCAGCACCTCGAAGGTGGGGGAGTGGACGGGAAAACTGGGGAAGGAAGCGCACCTGATCGTGCAGGTGTGGGTCTGAACTCGGGCGGGGCCGTGCGTCAGGTCGACCACTTCGCGGGGGCGGGCTCGCCGGGGAGTGTGCCGCGGGGCACGTCGCGGCCTTTCGCGTCGGCGAGGTGGAGTTGGGCGCCGGCGGAGCGCAGGCGGGCCAGATGTCGACGCCCGATGCGAACGTGGAGCGTCACGTGCGTGGCGGTGTAGTCGCGGGCCAGCACATCGCCGCTGCGCTCGAGGAGGCTCAGGGTCTTGGCGTCGGCGAGGGGCAGGGTAACGCGGAACTCCTCGACCTGTCCCCGGGCGGCGTCGCGGACGCGGGCCTCGAGTTCGTCGGCGCCCAAACGAGGACGCCCGTCCGGCCCCGGCAACGCGCAGATCGTGATGCTCCCGGGATGCTTGCGCTGCCAGACAAGCAGTTCGGCGTTGTCGCGCAGGCGGTCGACCTTGTTCAGCAGGAGGATGCGTTCCGGGCGGGCGAGCAGGCGGTCCTCCTCGTGCTTCGAGCCGTCCATCTCGTCGAAGAGTTCGTCGAGAACCTTGTTGACGGTGGCGAGGTGGAGTTCGGCGGCGGGGTCGGCCACGTCGAGGACGATGAGCAGCAGGTCGGCGTGGGTGGCCTCTTCGAGCGTGGATTTGAAGGATGCGACAAGATGGTGGGGGATGTCGCGGACGAAACCAACGGTGTCGGAGAGCATGACGCCGACGCCCTGCCCGAGGCTCCACTCGCGCGTGCGGGTCATGAGGGTGGCGAAGAGGCGGTCGTCGGCGTAGGCCCCGCCGGCGGTCAGCGTGTTGAAGAGGGTGGACTTGCCGGCGTTGGTGTAGCCCACGAGGCCGACGGTGAAGTGCTCGGCCCGGCGTGCGGCGACCTCGCGGCGGCGCCGGGCGCGTATGACGTCGAGTTCACGCTGGAGGGCGAGTTTCTTGCGTTGGACGAGGCGGCGGTCGATCTCGAGCTGCTGTTCGCCCGGGCCGCGCGTGCCGATGCCCGCGATGCCGCCGCCGCCCACGATGCGCTCGAGGTGGTCCCACATGGCGCGGAGGCGAGGGTACGTGTACTCCAGTTGCGCCAGTTCGACCTGGAGTTTGGCCTCGGTGGTCGCGGCGCGCCCGGCGAAGATGTCGAGGATGAGTTCCGACCGGTCGACCACCTTGCGCCCCACGGCCTGCTCGATGTTGCTGATCTGCTTGGGGGAGAGGTCGTGGTCGAAGATGACCGTGCCGGCGCCGAGCTCCTCGCACAGGGCCTTGAGTTCGTGCACCTTGCCCGTCCCCATGTACGTCCCCGCGACGGGGCGTTGAAGGCGCTGCTCGCACTCGCCGACCACGGTAGCGCCGGCCTGCTGGGCTAGGGCACGGAGTTCGCCGAATGGGTCGCGCGGGTCGTAGACCGAGTCGGGCAACCGTACCGCCGCGAGGACGGCACGTTCGGAGGCGACCCCAAGTTCTGTCCGTTCCTTGGCCATGAGGGGCGGATGGTAGGGTGTAAGTCGGGATGCACCGTACCCAGACCCGCCGCGGAGCGGCGGGCCACCTACGAGGGTCGTCCATACCATCGTGCCGGCAAGGAGCAACCTATGCGGCGTGGATGGAAACGGGCGTGGATGATCGTGCCGGCGGCGGCGGTGTGCGTGCTCGGGGTGACGGGCGGGGCCGCCGTCGGCAAGCGCCTCGCCGGCGATCGGCCCGCGGGCGAGTACGAGTTCTTCGACGAGATCATCGATGTCAAGCACCTGATCTCGAAGCGCTACGTGAACGACGTGGACGACAGGGTGCTGCGCGAAGGCGCGATCAAGGGCATGATCGAGGCGTTGAACGATCCGTACACCGTCTACGTGCCGGCCGCGGAGACGCGAACATTCTCGAAGGACCTGCTGGGCGAGTACGTCGGCATCGGCGCGCAGATCAACATCCGCGAGGGATATCTCACGATCGTTTCGCCGCTGGAGGACTCGCCGAGTTTCCGGGCCGGGCTGATGAGCGACGACAAAGTGCTGGAGATCAACGGGGAATCGACGTTCAACATCGGGGTCGATGCCTGTATCGAGAAACTGATGGGCGAGCCGGGGACGAAGGTCACGCTGCTCATCGAACGCAAGGGGCAGCGGCTGACGTTCGAGATCGAGCGGGCGAAGATCAAGACCCGGGCCGTCAAGGGCGTCCGCCGCTCCGCGACCGACCCGAACCAGTGGGACTTCACCGTAGACGCGGCCCGTGGCATCGTGTACATCCGGCTGACGCAGTTCACGCCCGGGTGCGCGGCCGAGGTCGCCGCGGCGCTCCGGTCGGAAGGGGTCGAGTCCGGCGGCGTGAAGGGCCTGGTGCTCGACCTGCGGTTCAACCCCGGCGGGCTGCTCCGCGAGGCCGAGGACATCGCCGACCTGTTCCTGGAGAGCGGGGTCATCGTCTCCACAAAGGGGCGGGCCTACCCCGAGGTGGTGCGCCGGGCGGAGAAGGCGGGCACGCTCCCCGACTTCCCTATCTCGGTGCTGGTCAACGGGCAGTCGGCCTCGGCGAGCGAGGTGCTCGCGGGGGCGCTGGTGGAGAACGGGCGGGCCGTGGCGGTCGGCACCCGCTCGTTCGGCAAGGGCAGCGTGCAGCAGGTTGTTTCGCTGCCACGCGGCGGGGGGAGTGAAGTGAAGATCACCGAGCAGGGGTACTTCCTGCCCTCGGGGCGCAGTCTGACCCGCACGGATACCACGTCGGCCTGGGGCGTAGACCCGACCGACGGGTTCTACATCCCCATGAGCGATGATGAAACGGTGGCCATGCTCGAAGTTCGACGCGCCCGGGAAGTGCTCACGCAGCAGGGGCAGGTTCCCGCCGAGGGGGACCGCTGGGACGACCCGGAATGGGTCCTGTCGTCGATGAAAGACCCGCAGTTGGCGGGGGCGGTGCACGCGGTGCAGGGACGGATCGATGCTGGGCAGTGGCCCCGCGTGGGCGCGCCCGGGCCTCAGGCCGCGACCATCGCCGGGGCGGAAATCACGAAGTTGAACGAGTACCGCACGAGGCTGATCCGGGAGATGGAAAAAACCGAGCGACGACTGGAAGCGCTCGAATCGCCCGAGGCGTCGGCCTTGGCCACGACGAAGGACCTGTGGGACGACGCCATCGAACTCCGAGGCGGGCAGGTCGAGGTTCGCGACAAGGACGGGAAGGTGATCGCCGTGCTGGACATCACCGGCGAGGGATTGGAGCGGTGGCTGCTGGACGCGGCGGTGCGGAAGAAGAGCGAGCCGAACCCGTGATCGTGCTGGGGATCGAAACCTCGTGCGACGAGACGGCGGCGGCGGTGGTTCTGGATGGCCGACGAGTGATGTCGAGCGTGGTGGCGTCGCAGACGGACCTTCACGAGAAGTACGCCGGGGTGGTGCCCGAACTGGCCAGCCGGGCGCACGCCGAACGCGTCCTTCCCCTAGTCCGCGAGGCGCTGGCGCAGGCGGGTGTGGGACTGGGCATGCTCGACGCGGTCGCGGTGGGGAACCGACCGGGGCTGATCGGGTCGTTGCTGGTGGGGGTGAGCGCCGCGTCGGCGCTGGCGTGGAGCCTGGGCAAACCGCTCGTGGGCATCGATCATGTGCGGGCGCATCTCTACGCGGGCGTGCTGCATGAGGACGGCGAATCGCCCGGGCCGGACGCGGCGTTCCCGGCGCTCGGGCTGGTCGTCTCGGGCGGGCACACGAGTCTTTACGAGGTGACGAACTGGCGCACGATGCGTCGGCTCGGGGCGACGATCGACGACGCGATGGGCGAAGCGTTCGACAAGGCCGCGACGATCCTGGGGCTGCCGTACCCGGGCGGGCCGAACCTGGACCGTCTGGCCGGCGAGCCGGGCGCGAACGACACGGCGGTGGAGTTGCCCGTAAGCCGCCTGGGGAAGGACTCGCTGGACTTCTCGTTTTCGGGGTTGAAAACGGCGTTGCTCTACGCGGTGCAGGGCGTTCCCGGTGAGCGTGCGCCCACGCCACCGGGGCCGCTGACCCCCGAACGGCGTCGCGATCTCGCGGCGAGTTTTCAGTGGGCGGCGTGCGCCGCGGCGGTGCTGAAGCTCGAGCGAGCGCTGGATGCCGCGTCGGCCCGAGGGACGCTGTACCGGACGATTCTCACCGGGGGCGGCGTGACGTCGAACTCGCGACTGCGCCGCGAACTCCTCGCGCTGGGGTCGCGCCGCGCCGTGCCGGTGCTCCTGCCAAGGTTGGCATGGTGCGTGGACAACGCGGCGATGATCGCCGGGCTGGGCAGCGTGCGGCTGGCGGCGGGCGAGGCCGACGGCCTTGGGCTATCGGCTCAGCCCACGACGGCATGACGGGGGCTGCGTGGACGTGACCTGGACCAATCCGCCTCACCCCTCAACGCTGGATGAGGCGGCCCTGTTGGATCTGTGCGAGCGGAGCACTCAACGCACGAGCGGCCCGGGGGGGCAGCACCGCAACAAGGTCGAAACGGCCGTGTTCCTCCGGCACGAATCCACCGGCATCGAAGCCCATGCCGGCGAACGGCGGAGCGTGCACGAGAACGCGCCGGTGGCGCTGCGTCGGCTGCGGTTGGCGCTGGCGGTGGGCGTGCGGTGCGCCGTGGCCGAGGGAGACCAGCGCAGTGCTCTGTGGAAATCGCGGTGCGACGCGCGCGGGCGTGTCGCGTGCAACCCCGAGCATTGGGACTACCCCGCGCTGCTCGCCGAGGCGATGGACAACCTCTGGGCGTGCGGGCTGGACCCACGCCCGGCGGCGCTGCGGCTGACATGCTCGGCGAGCCAACTCGTGCGGCTGGTGAAGGACCACCCGCCGGCGTTGGCATTGCTCAACGCTGCGCGCCGAGCCGAGGGGCTGCACGCGCTGAGGTAAGAAAAACGGCCTCCCGCCGCGGGGCGAGAGGCCGTGAGAGTTGAACATGAGAGAGTTGGATCAGCGCCGACGGCGGAGGGCCACCAGGCCGCCCAGCCCGACGAGGGCGAGCGAGCCGGGCGCGGGGACGAAGTTGCCCTCGATCACGATATAGAACGTGACGCTCGGGGCGCCGGTGCCTGAGAACGTGAACGGTCCGAACTGGGACGCCTGATCGGGAAGCCAGAGCCAGCCGGCGTTCGCGTTCGCGTCCGGCCCGCTGGTGACGCGCCACCCGGTGGTTGCCGTCGCCGCGGTATCGGAGAAGGAAATACCCGCGCCGATGGTCCCGAACCCGGCGATCAGTGCGTAGTCCAGCGGCACGGTGGCCATCACGGTCGAGCCGTCACCAATCGAATGAATGTCGGTAAAGAATGCCGTGCCCGTGCCCACCGGGATGTTGATAGACCCCAGGAGCGACGGGGCATTGATGGCCGTGGCCGTAAACGTCGTTGTGTAGAAGTTCACCGTCTGCGCGGGCGAGGACGCCCCCTGCCGGCGAAGCGCGATGGTCATCTTGGTGATCTCGACGTGCGTGGCGCCGCCGGTCATGCCGACCGGGAAGGGTACATCGTCAATGACGATATTGGGCGTTCCCCCAATATCCGCGCCGGGCTGATACCGGCTGCCGGTCTGCGTGGTGTTTGTGTACACGACGGCGGCGTTCGCCACACCCGCCATGGCCGCAAACGCGGCAACTGTCATTGCAACTCGCATTGTCCACTCTCCCGCCGCTTTCGCGGCAAATCGGCTGCATCACGGCGCAGCCTTTGCCCCGGTCGGCCAGTGCCGACGGACTGATGCCACAAGGCATCGCGCGGAAAGTGCGAGCAAGGGTGTCTTGTCTCTCTCTCGACTCCCGCACGGCCATCATCTCAGATTCGCTGAGTCTGTCAAGCCCTCCAAAGCCATGTTCATACTGATTCTCGACGTGGCGCGCCGATGTGAACTTGGCAAATCGTGTTTGGAAATCGTACGGCTAATCGCCGTACTTGGCCCTGAGTTTCGGGCTGAGGCGAAGGAGCAGGTGCACCCGTTCGACCTCGTGGAGCCAATCGGCCATGGTCGCCTGTATTTCGTCGTGGGGCACTTCGGCGGTGGGGAGGGGGCAGCTGGCGCCCAGGCTCTTGGCGGCGGCGGCGCGCAATCGGGCAAGCGATTTGTCGCCGTAGAGCGAAACGAAGTCGAACTCCTCATTCATGAAAATGGCCGTGGGCACGCGGAACCCGCCACAGATCTGGACGTGCTGGGCGAGGTCGCGGTGCTGATCCCGGTCGAGAAAGCGCAGGGTGATGAGGTCGGGGCGTTCGTCGGCGATGATGGCCAGGAGCGGGCACTGGGCCAGGCAATCCCCGCACCACAAGCCCGAGAGGACGAGGATGTTGATCGGGCGGACGAAGTCTCGAAGGGCGGAGCGCTGGTGGCTGTTGAGGCTGGCATGATCGCGGGCGATCCGCTCGAAACGCTGCCAGTCGTCGCGCTGCGCGGGCGTGCCGCTCTTGACGTATGCCTCATAGGGCAACCCGGCGGCGAACTTGGCGCGGAGGGTGTCGGGCGTCAGCATGCGGCAGGATAGGGCCATGCGTGCCGCGCGGGTCGGGTATGCTCCCTGTTCGCGGAGGCCCCATGGAGATTGTGGGAACGAAGGTGACGGACGCCCGCGGGCGCGAGGTGCGGTCGTTGTACGCGCCGGGCGCGGAAGTCCCGTCGGACGCGGCCAAGGCCTTGGGGCGCGAGCGGTTTCTGCGGGTGTGCGGGCGGGTCGGGGCGCTGGTGTCGACCGACAGCCGGGGATCGATGATTGCGCTGGGGGTGATTGTGGGCGTGGTGGGGGTGCTGCTGATCGTCGGGGCGCTGGCGTTCCGCGGGGTCGACACGTTCGTACTGCTGTTCTATGGCGTGCCGGCGACACTGGGGTCGGTCGGGATCATCGTGGGCGTATCGCGGTTCAGGCCGCGGATGCCGAATGTCGACGCGACACTCCTTGCAAGTGCGGTCGCCGCGGAGGGGGTATGTCCGTCGTGCGCATACGGGCTGGAGAATCTGATGCCCGAAGCCGACGGGGGCGTGGTGTGCCCGGAATGCGGGGCGGCGTGGATTGTCGGCGTTACGACCCCTCCGTTGCCCGGCGCTGAAGCCGGCGAAGTTCATCGAACGCCTGGAGGGGCGTGAGGGCGTCGAGTTTGATCTCGCGCAGGGCCTCCACGGCGGGGTGGGGGACGTACTCGGTGAAGAGGGAAAACTGCCCGTCGGGCGGGGCGGGCTTGGGCGGAATGGCCGACGCGGTCGGGGCGTGGTGCACGGCGAGCGAGGCGAGGACCTCCCGCCCGCGAGCGACGACGGAGGCGGGCATGCCGGCGAGGCGCGCCACGTGCAGGCCGTAGGACTTGTCGGTGCGACCGGGCAGGATGCGGTGGAGAAAGACGATCTCGGCGTGCTCGCCGCCGGCGGGCCACTCGCGCACGGCGACGTGGAGGTTCTTCACGCGGCCGGGCAGGCGCTCTTCGAGGTCGGTGAGTTCGTGGTAGTGGGTGGCGAAGAGGGTGCGCGGGCCCCCGGCGAGGTGCTCGACGATGGCCCAGGCGAGGGAGAGGCCGTCGAGCGTGCTGGTGCCCCGGCCGACTTCATCGAGCACGACCAGCGAGTGAGGCGAGGCGTGGTTGAGAATGTTGGCGGTCTCGATCATCTCGACCATGAAGGTCGATTGCCCGGCGTGGAGGGCGTCGTCGGCGCCCAGGCGCGTGAAGATGCGGTCAACCACGCCGAGGGTGGCGCGGTCGGCGGGGATGAACGACCCGGCGTGCGCAAGCAGGACGAGCAGCGCGGTCTGGCGGATGTAGGTGGATTTGCCGGCCATGTTCGGGCCGGTGATGAGGGCGAGGCGCGGCTCGGACTTCCCGGCGTGGTCGCCGAGTTCCGCGTCGTTGGGGACGAAGGACGACCCGAGACTCTCATCGAGTACCGGGTGTCGCCCGCCGTGAATGTGGAGCACGGGCTCCTCCACGATCGCGGGGCGCGTCCAGCCGCGTTGGACGGCCTTGTCGGCGAAGGCGAGGAGCGCGTCGAGTTCCGCGACGGCGACGCCGAAGCGGGCGATCGGGTCGAGGTGTTCGTGGGCGCGGGCGCAGAGTTCGGCGAAGAGTTCGCGCTCGCGTTCGAGGGCGCGGGCCTCGGCGGTGGTGACCTTGCGCTCGAAGTCGCGGAGTTCGGGGGTGGTGAAGCGCTCGGCGTTGCGGAGGGTTTGGGTGCGGGTGAGTTCGGGCGGGGCGGAACGCGCCTGGGCCGCGGGGAGTTCGATGTGATACCCGAAGACGCGGTGGTACCCGACCTTGAGGCTGGGGAGGGTGTATTTCTGGATGAGCGACTGCTGATATTGGGCAAGCCAGGTGCCGGCGTCGCGCTGGAGAAGACGGGCCTCGTCGAGGGCGGGGTCGACGCCGTCGCGGACGAGGCCGCCCTCGCGCAGGTGGGGGGGCGGATCGTCCACGCACGACGCGAGGAGCGAGGTGGCGAGGGGCACGAGCACTTCGGCGGCGGCGTTCAATGCGGCGTGGAGCCGGGCGAAAGCGGGAAGCCCGGCGGTCAGGTCGCGCAGACCGGCGGCGCGGTCGAGCGAACGCGCCAGTCCGACGAGGTCGCGCGGGGTGACGCGGGCCATGGCCAATCGTGCGGCGATGCGAGGGGTGTCCTGGATGCCGTCGAGGAGCGTGCCGAGCCGCTCGGCCAGCATGCGGTCGTCCACGAGCGCCGCGACGGTGTCCTGGCGGGCTTTGATGGCGTCGGCGTCGCGGAGGGGTCGGCAGAGGTAATCGCGGACCATGCGGCGGCCCATGGCGGTGCGGCACACGCCGGCGCGGCCCGAGCCAAGGAAGATCGAGAGCAGCGAGCCGGCCCCGCGCTCGTCGCCGCGGATCGTTCGCTCGATCTCGAGCGAGCGCAGGGATACGGCGTCGATGACACAATGGCGTGCCGCATCCTCGCGACGAGGCGGGCGGAGGTGCTTGAGCGAGGCACGGGCGAGGCGGATGTTCCCCGCGGCCCGGGCGTCCTCGTCGGCAATCGTCTGGGTCTCGCGCAGGTAACGGAGGATCGCGCCGGCGGGGGCGAGGGCGGGGTCGTCGTCGGCGAGGCCGAAGCCCGCGAGCGTGGCGACCCCGTAATGCTCGCGCAGCGCGTCGAGGGCTTCGCCCGGGCGGAACGTCCACGCGGGGCGGGGGGTGCCGTGGAGTCGGAGTGAATCGAGCACGCGCGCGACGCGCGGTGGCGGGGCGCCCTCGCCGCTGTCGCAGTAGAGCAGTTCGCGGACACCGCGGCGGGCGAGTTCATCCTTCAGTTCATCCGCGGCACGCTCGCCGATCACAAACTCGCCGGTGGAAACTTCGACCACGGCGAAAGCAGCGGTCGAGGCGTCGCCGGGTTGGGTGAACGCAATCGCCGCGAGCGCGCCGGGGGCTTCGGGGTCGATCAGCGTCTCGTCGACGAGTGTGCCGGGGGTAAGGACGCGCGTGACGGCTCGCGGGACGACGCCCTTGGCCTGGGAGGCCTCGATCAACTGTTCGGCGACCGCCACGCGGAACCCCGCGGCGATCAGTTTGCGGAGGTAGGTTTCGAGTTGATGGAACGGGACGCCCGCCATGGGGACGCCCTCGGTGCGCTGGGTGAGCGTCAGGCCGATCGCTTTGCTGACGGCGACCGCGTCGTCGTCGAACATTTCGTAAAAATCCCCGATGCGGAAGAGCAGTACGCACCCGGGGTGCCGCTTCTTGAAGCGGTTGTACTGCTGCATCGCGGGGGTGTCGCGGGGCGAAGACATGGCGTGGCGTAGAGAGTACCGGACCCGGCCGCCATGTAAAGGGGTGTGTCCGGCCTTGTCTCTTGCGCGGCACTACGCCGCGCGTGCCGACGGCGGACGGCTTTTCACCCACGCGGCGCATCGCCTCAGGAGGTCGGTCTTATCCACGGGCTTGGTGGCGTAGTCGTCGCATCCGGCCTGGAGGCATCGTTCACGATCCCCCGCCATGGCGTGCGCCGTGAGCGCGATGATGGGGATGCGGCACCCCAGCGCCCGGAGTTTCGCTGTCGCGGTATACCCGTCCATTTCAGGCATCTGCATGTCCATCAGGATCAGGTCGAACGGCGCGGGTTCACGGACGGGCGAGGCGGCGGTGGCGTCGATGGTCATCGCCTCGATCGCCTTGGAACCGGTGTCGGCGATGGTCACCGCGGCACCGGCTTTCTTGAGGTGAAAAGAAATAAGGCGCTGATTATCCGGGCCGTCCTCGGCGAGCAGGATGCGAACGCCGGCAAGAACTTGCGTCGATTCGGACGCCGGTACTCGAACTGAGGAGGATGGCCCCGGGGATACCCGGCTCGGGAACCAGAGAGATGCCGGGTCGATCGGCCCAGTAGCGATGCGGACGGTGAACGTGCTGCCCTGGCCGGGTGTGCTCTCGACGCGGATCGTCCCGCCCAGGAGGGTCGCGAGTCGCTGCGCGATGGCCAGCCCCAGCCCGGTCCCGCCGAACTTGCGTGTCGTGGTTTCGTCGGCCTGCGTGAACGCGCAGAAAATCCGTTCGCATTGCTCCGGCGTCATGCCGACGCCCGTGTCGATCACGTCGACGCGGAGCATGGACGGCGCGTCGGCCTCGAACCCGACGCGGACGGTGACCGCGCCGACCTCGGTGAACTTGACGGCGTTGCCGACGAGGTTGACGAGCACCTGCTTCAGTCGGACCGGGTCGCTCGGGAACTGCCGGGGGATCATGGTTGCGTATTCGACGCGCACCGCCAGGCCCTTGCCCTCGGCGCGGACACGCATCAGCGTGGCGATCTCCTCGACCAGAGCCGCCGGGTCGGTCGGGATGGACTCGACGGTCATCCGATCCGCCTCGATCTTGGAGATATCCAGGATGTCATTGAGGAGCGACAGCAGGTGCTCGCCGTTGCGCTGGATAATGGACACGATCTCTCGACGCCGCTCGGGTGTGAGCGAATGGGCGTCGTTGGCGAGCAGATCGCTGTACCCGAGGATGGCCGTCATCGGCGTGCGGATTTCGTGGCTCATGTTGGCGAGGAAGTCGCTCTTGGCGCGGTTGGCGGCCTCGGCCTTGGCGCGCGCCTCGACCTGGTCGGTGATGTCCTGGAAGGCGCCGGCGAGTTTCACGACGCGGCCGTGCTCGTCAAGAATCGGTTCGCCCTGAGCCCGCACCCAGCGGTGGCGTCCCTTCGCCGTGACAAAGGGCAGTTGCATGTCGTAGGGCCGCTGCTCGCGGATCGCCGCCTGCACGGCGGTGTGGATCTGCTCGTACGCGTTTCCGGGATAGAACGTGATCGCCGATTCGTACGTCGGGTGAAATCCCGGTGCAACTTCGTGGATGGCGCAGACCTCGTCGGACCAGGTCGTGATCATGGTCTCGACATCGAGTTCCCACCAGCCCACGCGGGCCATGCGGCTTGTGCGCGTGAGCGCCGCCTCGCGCCGCCGCAGTTCGTCCTGCACGCGCCGCTCCTCGGTGACGTCCTGGTGAATGCCGACCATGCGTTGCGGGCGGCCGTCCGCGTCGCGGGTCACCGTGCGTCCGCATTCCTGCACCCATCGCCATGAGCCGTCACGGTGTCGCATGCGGTACAAGCACCGGTAGATCGGGGACTCGCCGCGGAGATGGCGTTCGAGTTCGGCCTGAGTGGCGGCAAAGTCGTCCGGGTGGATGCTTGATCGCCACGCGTCAATCGACGGTCGCAACTCATTCCCGGCGTACCCGAGCATCGCCGCCGAGCGCTGATCGACCACGAAATGCCCCGTCGCCATGTTCCAGTCCCACAGGCCGAGGTTGCCCCCCGCCAACGCGAGTTCGGTGCGTTCCGAGGCCTCGCGGACGGCTTGTTCCGCGGCCTTGCGCGCGGTGATGTCTCTCAGTACCCCCCGCAGCACCGGGCGAGCCTCGCCCATGCCCTCCACGCTGACGTAATCGTCCACCCACATGACGGACCCGTCGGCACACATCATGCGGTATTGCATCTGGTGGTTGCGACCCGCGGCGACTTCCGATAAGCAGTACGAGATCGCCGACTCGGCGTCCTCCGGGTGCAGATGCGTCTTCCAGAATCCGACCGTTACCCATTCTTCCAGCGGGTAGCCCAGTTTCGCCGCCTGCGGCGATACGTACGTGAACGTGTCGGTCGCCGGTTCATACTCCCAGAAGATGACGTCGGCGCCTTCCACGATGGACCGGAGTTTGGCCTCGCTTTCCGCGAGTCGCTGCTCGGCCTGATATCGGTCGGTGATGTCCCGCGCCACCGCGAGCATCTGGTACCCGCGCTCCGGCGACGCGGGGTCGATGAACCCGACGGCATACTGCTCCATCCGACGCCGCGTGCCGCGAAGCCCGATCAACTCGAGTTCGATCCGCGTCGCTTCGCCGCGGAACGCCGCTTCGCACGAGGCGACGTGCGCCGCTCGGGATTCCGGGGACATAACTGCGCGCGTATCGGCGCCGCGGACCTGCTCGAGCGAGTCGGCCTCGACCATGTCCAGCCCGGCGCGGTTCAGTTCGACAAGGCGGTACTCACGGTCGACGATCTTCACGCACTCCGGCTCGGCGTCGAGCATCATCCGCAGTCGCATCGACTCCCGCGCCAGCGACGCCGACGCCCGAAGACGGTCGAGCGTGTTCCCCACCATCATGGCGACCGCCTGAACCTCGGCCACGTGCTCCGCGGTGATCATGCCCGGCGCCCGGCCGTACACGATCACGCGGCCACGTACACCCTGCGGACCGAGGATCGGCACCACCGCCAGCGCCCGGATCTCCTCGCGCGCAAATACATCGCGGAGTTCCGGCGTGCGGGCGAAGGCGACGGCGTCATGCACCACCTTGGGTTCATCCGGCCGCTCGTTGGCTTCCCACGGCCGGGCCTTCTCGATGAACGCGCGATATGAATCGCTCAACCCGCGCCACCCCGCGAACGAGAATTGACCCGCGTCGTTGGCCAGCAGCACGGCCGTGCGGTCATGGCCGGTGACCTGGGCCACGTGGTCCGTCGCCGCCTTCGCGACCTCGTCCACGTTCAATGCGCGGGCAAGCTCCGTCGCCAACGCAAGCCGGGCGACGCGGTGCTCGTCGTCGCGAACCTGCATGGTAATGTCCCGGCAAGCCCAGGCGATGAGACCCGAGGGCGTGCTGTCCGCGTTCGGGATCGGACAGGCCGTGCATTCCAGCCAGACGTGATGCCCGGCCTTGTGGATCGCCCGGTACCGGATCGTGGTGGACTCGCCGCGCTGATTCCGCACGTTCGCGGCCTCAACCGACGGCAAATCCTCGGGGTGCACGCGAATCGTCCACGGTGAAGCGTCGAGTTCGTCGAGGGAATATCCGAGCACACGAGTCACGGAAGGTGATCGATAGTGCACGGCGCCGTCCGACCCGGTCAGCCCGATCATGTCGGAGGAATGGTCGGCGAGCAGGCGGGTGATGCGTTCGCTCTCGCGGAGCGAGGTGGTCATGTGCTCGGCGAGCGCGTGGGCCCGCGAGGCCGTTCCCGTCAGCACCAGGCATACCCACGCCGCGAGCAACGCGAAGATCACGCCGCCGATGCACGTGCGCCAGACCGCGCCCCGCGGCGCGGCGTGAAAACCGGGCGATGCCGTCGCGCGGATCGACCAGGTGCTTCCGAGTTGATCGAACGCCACTCGATGGACATCCTCCTCGCGATCGACCTCATGGTTGCCGTGATACGAGCAGAGGAGTTCGACCGGCGGCCATTCGGAGGCTTGCACCACGATTTCGCACCGAAGTTCGTTCGCGATCTCGTCGTCCAAGGCGTCCACCACGTGCGATGCACGGGTGGTTGTGAAGACCCAACCCTGCACGTTAGCCAGTCGCTCCTCGGTGGAGTCGTGCCCGGCGCCGCTCGGATACACCGGGAACACCAGCAGGATCTCGGTCGCGCCGGGGTCCCCGGGCGACGCGATGGGCGGGATCATGATGACGGCATGATCCCGGGCGGCGCGGTCCGCCGCCGCGCCGAACGTGGGCACGCAGGTCAGATCCAACCCCGGGACGTGCCCGTAGCGGTTCGGCCCGTGAAAGTACTCCACGATGATCGGGGCGTCATGATCGCACCCGGGCAGGAGTTCGAAGTTCGGTGCGTCGTCCTTGCGGGTCGCTTCGACGAAGGCGCCGAGCTCATCGGCGCGGACGCGCCGGGCAAATCCAATCCCGACGCCCTCGCCGAGCTGCTCGCCGACGCGTGCGGTGCGGACAAAGGTATCGAACTCGCCGCGCTCGACGCTTCTGCTCGCGGCCCAGAGGCCGGCCAGGCCCTGAAGCACATCGGTATGCGCGTCGAGGGCTTGCCGCAGGTCCGTTTCGCACCGCTCGGTCAGTCGCTCCAGTCGTTGCCGATCGGCCTCGTTCGCACGCTTTTGGAGACTGTGCGCGATGACCCCGACCGCGACGAGAACGCCGATCATGATGCTCGCGGCGAGGTGCAGCCTTCGGTGCACCGAGGCCGTGGTCGGGATGAGCCATCGAGGCGCCTCACGGGTGCGGCGTGTCCCGGCAAGCCGGGCTTCTCCGCGAGGACTTCGCGTCGGAGAGATTCCGGGTTCGTCGTGAGCCGAGTTGGGTTGATTCGAACCCAAAAATACTCCTCCTGATCCAAATCTGTTTGGAATCCATCGAACCGACGGTGGGTGATGTTGAGGGATATCCCGGGTTTGCCGCTGCAGACGGCTTCTTTGGCCTTCATTGGCTCGCCGCGGCAAGGTGCATCTTCGGCTCGTGGGCGTGCTGTCTCACGTGAGTGCGTCCGAGAACATCATGGCCGACAAGTCGGACGCTTTCGCATCCGTCCTGACGTTCAGGCGAGCCGCAGGATGTCATCCTGGACGCAACTCGTGATGGTCGGTCCCTTGGCCGGGTCCATGTGGAGATTGATCTCGAGTCGCACGCCGAAATCGCTGAAGTACAGACCCGGCTCGACGGTAAAGCCCACGCCCGGGAGCAGTCGGCGGGTGTCGTGCGTCTCGGTGTTGTCGATGTTCACCCCCACGCCGTGCACCTTCGGGCCGGGCGAGAGGCTGTGCCCGGTGCGGTGGCGGATGCCCTCGGCAAACCCGGCGGCGCGAAGTTCGCCCATCGCCGCGTCATCCACTTCCCACCCGTGCACGGGGGCGCGGGAGGCCCAGCGGTCCCGGGCAATCTTCACGGCGGCGTCGCGCGCGGCCTTTACAGCGTGAAACACGTTCACCTGCCGCTCGGTCGGCGTGCCGCAGCACCCGACCCAGGTGATGTCAGAGAAAATGTTCTCATCGCCCGGCACACGCGCCCACAGGTCGATGAGCACCCAATCGCCCTTGCGGATGGTGCTCGTGTTGGCGGGGGTCGGCTCGAAGTGCGGGTCGCCCGCGTGGCCGTTGACGGCGACGATCGGGCCGTCGGGCCATTCCAGCCCCAGTCGGCGGAACGCCTCGTGCATGCGGGCCTGCACGTCGACCTCGGTAATGGCCTTACCCGCGGCGAGGCTGTCGCGGATGAAGGCGAAGGCGCCGTCCTTGACGCCCGCGACCTCGTGCGAGGCCCGGGCATGGTTCGCGACAGCCGCGTCGGACCATCGGGCCACCGTGATCTGGATGAGGTCGGCCGAGGTGACCACCTCGGGTCCGAAGGAGCGCACCAGTTCGACGGTGCCGGCGTCGGCGATGCCCACCACGGGCAGGTCGCCCCCGGGGGAGTATTCCATGGCCACGCGTTTCACGCCGCGCAGCGCGTCGGCGAGCCGGGCGCGGTACTCGCCCCACGTGAGGTACTTCATGAGCGGAACGTCAACGCCCTTGAAACTCGAGGCGTCGATGTGGCTGGCGATGAGGCTCGGCTCGTCCCGCGCGGGGATGACCAGCCCCACGCGACGCGTGAGGAAGCGCTTGCCGGGCAGCAGCGCGGCGAGGATGGGGTTCGACGAGCGAAAGTCGTGCACGAGCCACGCGTCGATGGCGTGCTCGCGCATGAACGCCTGGGCGGGGGTGTACCACATGCGATGAGGGTACGGCGGGGGGCGGGCGTTGTACGTAGACAGCGTGCAATGCGGAACGCCATGACTGGCGTGATCGACGCGACCGGGATGGTGACCCCGATGGTGGAATGCCGGCGCGGTGATTCGACACCCCATTCCGTGGCCTCGTGAGCGGAGGCCTATCTTCCTCGGCATGGCATCGCCTCACGCGAAGACGTCCGTTGGGCAAGCGGGACCCCCGCCAGCGATCGAGGCCGATCGCGTTGTTCAGGGGGACTGCATGGTGGTTCTTCGGGACCTTCCGAGCGCGAGTGTCGACCTGACGGTGTTCAGCCCGCCATACGACGGCATCCGTGACTATGTAGGCGAGTGGAACCTCGATTACCATGGCCTCGGGGAACAGGTGTTTCGCGTGTCCAAGGACGGTGCCGTCGCGGCCGTGGTAATCGGGGATGGCACGCGAAACTTTGCGAAATCGCTCACGACATTCCGATGGGCGGTGGATTGGGTCGATCGCATCGGGTGGCGTTTATTCGAGTGCTGTATCTACTCACGCCATGGAAACCCGGGCGCCTGGTGGTCGCAGCGCTTCCGCGTAGACCACGAATACATCCTGATCTTTCACAAAGGCGCGCGTCCGAAGCATTTCAACAAGGACCCGCTCATGGTGGCGTCGAAGCATGCCGGGAAGGTGTATTCAGGAACGGATCGACTCACGAATGGCGGCTTCAAAGCCATCGATCCGAAGGCGGTCAATGAGAAGAAGTGCCGGGGCACCATCTGGCCTTACGCGACCAGTAACACCGAAGGGAATCGGACGAAGCTGGAGCACCCGGCCACATACCCAGACAAGCTCGCCGAGGACATCATCCTCTGTTTCTCGAAACCGGGGGAGCTGGTGCTCGATCCGATGTGCGGCAGCGGAACCACCCCCGTGATGGCCGCACGGAATCGTCGTCGGTTCCTCGGCATCGATATCAGCGAGCGGTATTGTGATATCGCCCGCCGCCGCATCGAATCGGAGGTAATCAGGGATGCCAGGTTATTCTGATGACGTGCGTGCGATGAAGCCGTGCTTTCGGCGGCTGCCTCTCCGGTGGGATGGCAAGGCGTGTGTTCTTGAAATGAAAGAAGCCGGGTACCACTAGCGGCAGGTCGAGTGGTGGGCCTTTTACTTTGAGTTGATGTGCATGCGGCATGTGTGCCCGCCACTGACCATGCCGGGTGATCGGTACGGGACGGTGCGGTGGGATGCGAGGGGATCGATCAACTGGGATCTGAAGGCGAAGGCGATCAAATCGGATAGCGCCTCGTTCATCCTCAATGGCGTATCGGCCATGAGGCAGAGTATCCGGGAACACCGCGAACATGGCGTCGTGATCGCACTGTGCGACGTTGAGTACAACGACGCTACCCGCTCCTTTCAACGCTGGCGCACGGCGCTCCAGGGGGGCAAGTCGTTGTACACCCTGGCTCGGGAAAGGCGCACGAGTCACTCTCGATATCGCAAGACGCTCGCGGTATTGGTCGAACTACTCTTCGTGCGCGTGGACGCCGCGGCACTCGAGCGGCTGTCGCTCATGGCCCAGGGACGCAACTCCAATGGGAAACCGCGCCCGAGGAAGTATATGTTCGATCTCGACGAGTGTGCGGACATGGTCACCGATCGGCTCGTGGTCGGCCGCCCGCTCGCGTAGGGCACCGTTGATCACCTCGGCCTGAGTACCGGCACGAGCACTACCGCCAGCAGCGCAACCGTTGCACCAAGCCCGAACGCGGCCCAGGGGCCGACATGGTCCCACAGGACCCCCGCGGCGAGGCTCGCCAGCAGCGTCACCAGTCCGTTGGCCATGGAGAAGACCCCCAGGGCCGTGCCGCGTCGGTCAGGCGGCGCGTGGTCGGCGATGAGCGCCTTGCCCACGCCTTCGGTGAGCGCCATGTACACGCCGTAGAGCGCCAGCAGCGGCCACACGCCCCACGAGGCGGACCCGAGGAAGGCAAATCCGGCGTAGGTTGCCGCGTAGATAGTCCAGCCGGCGGCTAAAACCCTCCAGCGTCCAAGCCGATCACTCGCGACGCCCGCGGGGTAGGACAGCACGGTGTACGTGAGGTTGTAGAGGGCGTAGGCAAGCACGACGGCCCACGGCGAGAGGCCCGCGTCGCGCGCCCGCAGCAGCAGGAACGCGTCGCTCGAGTTCGCGAGTGAGAACACCAGCAACATGGCCACGCAGCGCCAGTACGAGGCAGGCAGGCCGAGTCGCCCCCCGCGCGCGGGCGTCGACGGACCGGGCGCCGTGCCGTCGGGCGCCCGGTCGGCCTCGCGCACCAAGAACGTGAGCGTGAGCGCGAGCAGCCCGAGCGCCGCCGAGATGCCGAATACCACGCGGATTGCCCAGCCGGCGTCGTGCGTGGCGGGTGCCGTCGACACCGCGTCGGCCTGCGCCGGCGTGCCCGTAAACCACCACAACAACCCGGCGGCGAGCAGCACGCCGGCCAGGGCCCCCGCCGTGTCCATCGCGCGGTGAAACCCGAAGGCCCGACCACGGATCGCCTTCCCCGCGGCGTCGGCGATCAGCGCGTCGCGCGGACTGCCCCGCAGCCCCTTGCCCAGCCGGTCGATCAGCCGCCCGGTGAGCACCATTGGCCAGCCTACTGCCAGCGCCATCAACGCCTTGCCGATCACCGGCAGCCCATACCCGACCCGAATGTACGGCACGCGTCGGTGACAACGATCGCTCCGGAACCCCGCCCACGCCGTCACGAACGCCACGAGAAGAGCGGCGGCGCCTTCGATCCCCCCCAGCGTCGTGGCCGAGGCCCCGAGCACCCCGACCACGAACATCGGGATCAGCGGGTACACCATCTCGCTCGACACGTCGGCCCAGAACGAGACCCATCCGAGCAGCACGACCGTCCGAGGCAAGCGGTCGTGTTCCGAGGATGGATGAGCAGGCGCGGGGTGACTCATCGTGCTTCGTCCCTAGCTGGGCAACACGTACCCGAGCTGCTCGTGGGATGCTCGGATTCCATCCGTCTCGTGCCTGGATCCCGACTGCATCGCCGACAGGGTCGTGAGTTCCGCATGGACCCACGCCACGGCCTGCGACCGCATCGATTCGATTGCCGCGAGCGCGGGCGCCCGGGCGGGAAGCCCGTGATGCGCGATGATCGTCCCGAGAACTCGGACGGCGGACGCCGCGTCGAACGCGGCATGGTCGGCGGTGACCGCGGCGCGTGGCGCCGTCACGGCAGATTCTTTCCCGACGGGCTGTAGATCAGCACGCCGACGTCATCAATCGTCACCAGCCCGCCCTTGACCATCTGCTCAAGATGCGGGATCAACTCCCCGATCTTCGCCGGGCTGTCCACGATCTCGATGACGATGGGCAGGTCTTCCGAGAGACGGAGGATCTTGGCGGTGTGGATGCGGCTGTCGGCACCGAAGCCCATCGGCCCGCGCAGCACCGTGGCGCCGGCCATGTGAAGTGCGCGCGCCTTGAGCACGATGGCCTCGTACAGGGGCGTCCCACGCCATGCGTCTCCCTCGCCGATGTAGATGGTGAGGCGTTGCGCCGGGACCGGGGTGCGGAACACGCCGTGGGTCATGCTGCTGCTCATGGTGCACCTGTGCCGTAGAACTTGCCCGCGATCACCGATCCGAACCACACGCCCACGAGGCTGAGCACGACACTCCCAAGCACGTAGAGCGAAGCGCGGCCCCACTCGCCGTCGTGTGCCAGCGAGAGCGTCTCGCGCCCAAAGGTCGAGAAGGTCGTGTACCCGCCGAGGATGCCGATGAGCACCGTGGCGCGGAGGTCGTCGCGGACGAGGATCGGCCCGTACCACGCCGCGGCGAGGAAGCCCATGACCAGGCATCCCGAGACATTGACCACGAGCGTGCCGAGCGGAAAGGTGGGGCCCCACCAGGCTTGGATCATCCCGCCGAGCCAGTAACGCAGCAGGCCCCCCGCCCCGGCACCGAGGAAGATGAAGGCCGGTTTGAGAATCCAGGCTTGGGTCTCGGGCATGAGCACGCTCCTACCAACGGACCGGGTGATCCGAAGTGGTAGGCGTCATCAGGCCGCCGCACTCTGCACAGTTCGCGCGGGGCCAGTTCAGGGCGGACACCATCGCCGACGAATCGTACACCCTCCTCGGACGACGGGTTGATGCGTGATCCGGCGGGGAGGCTCGCATGAGGCGACACGGGGGCGCTTACTCGATGGGAGTCATGGCGTGCGATGACTATCGCAGCGCCTTGAACCCCTTGACGAGGTACGGGATTCCGCTGAGCACCGTGGCGACGAGCGTCGCCCACATCGAGAGGTCGATGAGGTAACGTCCCCACGTGCCCGGGGTCACCTCCGTGATGCCGAGCGTCACGAGAATAACGGGGATAGTCGTGGCCTGAAGGACCATCTTGGCCTTCCCGAACCACTTGGCGGAGAAGTCCACGCCCTGTTCCTCGGCGACGGCCCGCATGGACGTGACGAGCAGTTCGCGCCCAAGAATCACCACGACCATCCACGGATGCACCCCGCTGACCTGAAAGAACAACTCCGGGTTGCGCATGTGCTCGATAGCGAAGCGCGGCCCGGCGAGCATGATGAAGGCGCCGATGACGAGCACCTTGTCGGCGAAGGGGTCCATGACCCGGCCGAACTTGGAGACAACCTGCCAGCGGCGGGCCAGCGGGCCGTCGAGGGCGTCGGTAACAGCGGCCAGCCCGAACAGGGCGGCGGCGACGAGGTACGGCCAGACCGGGTGCAAGGGCGTTACCGGCCGCGGATTGATCAGGTCGCGGATGGGGTAGGTCCAGACGGCCAGCAGCACGAAGAACGCCGCGGCAATGACGAGGCGCGAGGCGGTGAGCATGTTGGGGAGTGCCCGTTGGAAGGGCGACAGCCCAGATAGAGGGCGGGCCGAAGTAGTTGGAGTGGAGGCCGCCTGGCTCACGGGGCGCATGGTACGCGCAGCAGGGTCCCCGTTGTCCGTCACATGGTCCCGTCGATCACCCCCCGGTCCCTGCCGGGCATCTCCGGGCAAGGCATGTCGGTTGAAGATTGGTTCGCGTTGTTCTATCCTCACGGCTCTACGGGCGGATGGACCGGGTCACCAGTGGCGTGAACACCTTGGGCGCGATCATCAATCCCTACATGCTGTACGGCCTGTGCGTCCTCGGGGGCGTGGGGGTCTGCCTTGCGCTGCCCCGGGGCGGGAAGAGGCCGCAGATTCTCGGGGCGCTTCTGGCGGCGCTGATCGGCGGCGGGGCCATGCTGGCGCTCGGGCTGACCGCGGGCAAGGCGTTCCCCAATCTCTACTTCTACGTGTTCTCGCTGCTGGGGCTTGGGGCGGCGCTCCGGGTGATCACCCATCCCCGGCCGGTCTACGCCGCGCTGTACTTCATCCTGACGGTCATTGCCTCGGGCGGGTTGTTCCTCCTCCTGTCGGCGGAGTTCATGGCCTTCGCCCTGATCATCGTCTACGCCGGGGCCATTCTCATTACCTACCTGTTTGTCATCATGCTGGCGACGCAGGCGGCGGAAGAGGGGCAGACCGAGGCCCTGGCAGACTACGACACGCACGCCCGCGAACCCGCCGCGGCGACGGTGGTGGGATTCCTGCTGCTGGCCCTGCTCACGGCGATGATGTTCGGCGGCGTGAAGGACCTTCCCGCGCCGGGCGAGCCGGGACACACAAGATTGATGGGGCAGATGCACACGAAGGTTCAGCGAACGCTCCGGGCCGAGGGCGTGATTTCACCGACAGAAGAGGTCAACGCGGTGGACGAACGCGCGGGGACGATCCTGGTGACGGCGGACGACGGGACCTACCGCAAGGTGGAGCGGAAGGATTGGCCCGCGTCGCTGGCGACGGGGAATGTGGAATCGCTCGGGTTCAACCTGTTGCGCGACCACCCCGGGGGCATCGAGATCGCGGGGGTGATCCTGCTGATGGCGATGCTGGGGGCGGTGGTGCTCAGCCGCAAGCAGGTCCAGTTGGATGACGAGGCCAAGAAGGCCGAGGCGCACCGACTGGGGCTGATCCCCGAGGAAGGGGGCGCGCGATGATCGGCCTGACTTCCTTGGCGCAAGCGGCGTATCCCGAGCCGATGGCGGGGGCGACCTTGGCGCATTACCTGGCCGTTTCGGCGATCATGTTCGTGCTCGGGCTGATCGGGTTCCTGACGCGGCGGAACCTGATCATCATGTTCCTGTGCACGGAACTCATGTTCCAGGCGGCGGGCATCGCGCTGGTCGCGTTCGGCCGCTACCACCTCAACTTCCACGGGCAGACGTTCGTGGTGTTTATTTTGACGGTGGCGGCGGCGGAAGCGGCGATGGCCCTGGCGCTCATCGTGCTCCTGTTCCGTCGGAAAGAAAGCCTGGACGCGCGATCGTGGGAGGATTTGAAAGGGTAAGGGTTTGGGGCCGCGAACCGGCCTTGATTCAGTGAGGATGCGTCGTGCTCGATGGGTTGGCACACATGCTGGTGACACTGGGCGACGGCGGAGCGCTCTCCAGCGGCATCGCGCGCGCCGCCGCCGGGGCCGATCTCATCAAACTCGTCCCCGCCATCACCCTGGGCGCCACCGCCATGTGCGGCGTGTTCGCGGCGATGAAGGTCAAGTCGAAACTCCCGGCGTGGTTCAGCGTGGCGTCGCTGGCGGCGTGCTTCGGGGTGGTGCTGGCGGTGTTCCTGGGGCACGACGGCACGCCGCGCGTCGCCCACGCCTTCGACTGGATCAACTTTTCCTGGACAATCTCCGAGAACCGGGCGAGCGTGACGCACGACCTGGTCTCGAACTTCGCGTTCTACGTCGATTCGCTGACGCTGCTGTGGATGCTCTTCGTGACGGGGCTGGCGGCGCTCATCGCGCTCTACGCCTCGGAGTACATGAGCCACGACGTGGGCGCCGGGTACTGCCGGTTCTTCGCCGCGTTCAACCTTTTCGTCTTCTCGATGTCGTGCCTGGTCATGGGCGACAACCTGCTCCTCACCTTCCTGGGGTGGGAGGGCGTGGGGCTGTGCTCGTACCTGCTCATCGGCTACTACTACACCAAGGACAGCGCCGTGGCGGCGGGCAAGAAGGCCTTCATCATGAACCGCATCGGCGACCTGGGCTTCGTCCTGGGGCTGATGAGCACCTACGTGGCCTTCGGCACGCTGGAGTATGACCGGCTCTTCGACCTGATCGGCCGCGGGGTCGACGGCGCGGGCCAGCCCATCACCGGGACGTGGGTGGTGCAGGTCATCCCGTTCCTCTTCGCCATCGGAGCGTTCGGCAAGTCCGCCCAGATCTTCTTCTACGTGTGGTTGCCCGACGCCATGGAAGGCCCCACGCCCGTGTCCGCGCTCATCCACGCCGCCACCATGGTGACGGCGGGGGTGTTCCTCATCGCCCGCTTGTATCCCCTCTTCGCCGCCGACGACGCCAAACTCGCCCTCTCCTTCGTCGCCTGGTCCGGGGCGCTCACGGCCCTGTGGGCGGCGACGATCGAGATGGCCATCTTCGATATCAAGCGCGTGATGGGCTACTCGACCATCTCGCAACTGGGCTTCATGTTCGCCGGGCTGGGGCTGCTCACGCCTACGGGCGCCGCGTACCACACGTTCACCCACGCGTTCTTCAAGGCCACGCTGTTCCTGGGCGTTGGCGCGGTCATGCACGGCTTCGGCGGGCAACTCGACCTCCGCCGCCTCTCGGGCGTTGCATGGATGCGCGGGTTCGGGTTGGTGGGCGTGGCGATGCTGATCGGATCGATCAACCTCAGCGGCGTGCCGGGCACGGCCGGGTTCTTCAGCAAGGACATGATCCTCGCCCAGGGCTTCACGACGCCCGGCACGACCATCTGGGGCGCCCAGGCCGTCGGGTGGATCCTCCTCGTCACCGCGGGGATGACGGCGTACTACACCTTCCGCACCTACTTCCGCGTGTACGTCGGCCCCAAGGAGTTCACCCCCGGCGAAGACGCCCACGCCCACGACGATCACCACGGGCACGGGCACAAGGAAGACTTCGACCCGACGACCGCCGAGTTCGATCCGCACCCGCCGGGAGCGCCCATGAAGGTCGCCATCGGTCTGGGCATGGCCCTCACCCTGCTCGCCGCGATTCCATACTTCATGGGCGGGCACGCGGCGCGGGGCGAGCACGCCGCGCCGGGGGGATGGGTGGGCGGTATGGTGGCGCACAGCAGCGCCGCGTACAACACCCCGCACGAAGGATTCTCGTTCCTCGGCCTCACCTCGCACGCCGCGATGTACTTCATCTCTGCGGGCGTGGGGGCGGTGGGGCTGCTCATCGCCGCGTATCTGCACGGACCCAAGGGCTGGCAGGGGCTGTGGATCGGTAACCGGACCGAGGCGGCGACCAGCCGGGCCGACGCGCTGGTGCCGTTGCTCGGGCGCGTCGTGACGTTCGCCCGCAACAAGTGGTACGTGGACGAGATTTACGACTTCCTGATCGTGAAGCCCCTCTGGGTACTCTCGCACGTGCTGTACTTCATCGACCAGTGGGTCGTCGACGGGCTGGTCAACCTGTTCGGGGCCGCCCCGGGCATGACGGGCAAGGCCATCCGACCCACGCAGAACGGCGAACTGCACGGGTACGCGGCGTGGATGGCGGGTGGACTGGCCGTCGTGCTCCTGGTCGTGATCTTGGTAGCCACATGAACCCACAGACCTCGACAACACCGGTGCACGGAAAGGGGGCGGCGTGCTGCTCGCGGCGCTGATCCTCATCCCGCTGCTCTTCGGCGTGCTGATCGCCTTCGCCCCCGACGGCCGCGCGAGGACGCTCGCCGGCCTGGGCACCACGCTCCCGCTCCTGCTGGGCGCGTACGTGGCGACGACCTTCGACTGGACCACGGGCGAGCGCATGCAACTGGGGCCGATGGAGCCGGCGGCGTGGATGAAACCGCTGGGCATCACGCTCTCCCTGGGGGTGGATTCCGTCGCCCTCCTGCTCGTGCTGCTGACGCTGCTGCTCGGGCCGATCTGCGTGGCGGCGTCGGCGACGGCCATCACCACCCGCGTACGGACCTACTACGCCTGGCTCCTGGTCCTTCAGGCCGCGATGACGGGCGTTTTCTGCGCCCGCGATCTCATCGTGTTCTACATCTGCTTTGAGTTCACGCTCATCCCCATGTTCGTGCTCATCAGCCTGTGGGGCTCGACCAACCGCAAGAAGGCGGCGATCAAGTTCTTCCTGTTTACGTTCACCGGGTCGGTCATCGCGCTGGCCGGGCTGGTCTACGTCGCGTGGTACGCGACCACGACCAGCGGGGGCAAGTTCGCCGGGTGGACGTTCGACATCGGCGTGCTCGAATCGGCGGCGAGGACCATGAGCGCGAAACAGCAGGCCTTCGTGCTGCTGGCCCTCATGGCCGGGTTCGCCGTCAAGGTGCCCCTCTTCCCGGTGCACACCTGGCTGCCCCTGGCGCACACCGAGGCGCCCACCGCGGGCAGCGTCATCCTCGCGGGTGTGCTCCTGAAACTCGGCACCTACGCCCTGTACCGCTTCGTACTCCCCTTCGTCCCGCTCGCGGTCGTCGAATACGCCCCGCTGATCGCGCTGCTGAGCATCGTGGGCATCCTCTACGGCGGGCTGGTGTGCTGGGTGCAGACCGACGTCAAGAAACTCGTGGCCTACTCCTCGGTCGCCCACCTGGGCTTCTGCATCCTCGGCATGTTCGCCCTCAACAACACGGGCCTCACCGGCTCGATCCTCTACATGATCAACCACGGCCTCTCGACCGGCGCGCTCTTCCTGCTCATCGGCATGGTCTATGAGCGGCACCACACGCGGAGCATGAAGGAACTGGGCGGGCTGGCCAAGCGCATGCCGGTGTGGGCCACGTTCATGGTCTTCTTCGTCATGGCGAGCGTGGGGTTGCCCGGGCTGAACGGGTTTGTCAGCGAGTTCCTGTGCCTGCTCGGGGCCTTCCAGGCGAGCAGCGCGTGGGGCTCGGGCGTGTGGCATTCGCTGGGCGTGCAGAAGGGCGCCACGCCGGGGGACCTCGGGCCGTGGTTCGCCGCGGTCGCCGGCACGGGCATGATCGTCGCGGCGATGTACCTGCTCATTATGGTCGGGCGCGTGGTGTGGGGAAAACTGGTGTTGCCGCACGGGCACGGCGCGGATAATCACGGGCACGGGCATGACGTGCCCGCCGCGGATTCGCACGCGACCGAATCCACCGGCGGCCTGCCGCCCGACCTCACGAAACGTGAGATTCTCACGCTTCTGCCGCTGGCGGCACTCTGCCTGGCGCTGGGGCTATACCCCAAACCCGTGCTGATGGCGCTGCAAGGCCCGGTCTCGCGGACGGTCTCGATGTACGACGAGATGCTGCGCAACCCACGCCCGGGGCCGGCAGTCGAGAAGTCCGCCGCGGCGGAAAGGGGCGCGCCATGAGCGGACGCCTCGCGTTCCTCTACCCCGAGATCGCGCTCTTCGTGGCGACCTGCGTGGTCATGGTCCTCGGTCTGTCGCGCACGCTCAAGGCCCGCAAGGCCAGCGCCTGGGTCGCCGGGTTGGGATTGGTTGCGGCGGGCGTGCTGGCCATGGCGAGCACGCCGCGCATGGGCCAGGCCTCGTGCCCCATCTCCGGCTTTGTATACCACGACGGGCTGACCCCGGCGATGGGCCAGGTTGTGCTCGCCGAGATGGTCCCCTACGTCAAGGTGATGATCGCCGGCATCGGGCTGCTGCTCCTGCTCACGATGGCCGGGACGGTGGACCGCGAGGACGAGGCCCGCATCGCCGCGGGGCAGGCCGTGTTCGACCCGCTGCGCAGCAACCGGGCCGAGTTCTACGCCTTCGTGCTCTTCTCACTGACGGGGCTGATGCTGACGGCCAGCGCCGACGACCTCATCTGGCTGTTCCTCGCCCTCGAACTGACCAGCCTGCCCACGTACATCATGGTGGCCATCTCCACCGCCCGCAACCGCTCGCGCGAGGCCGCCGTCAAGTACTTCTTCCTCGGCGCTCTCGGGGCGGCGATCTTCCTCTACGGGTTCGCGCTGATGTACGGCGGGACGGGTCACACAAACCTCAACGCCATCGCGCAGCACTTCCGCGAGCACGGCGTGAGCACGCTCTCGATGGCGGGGGTGCTGCTGGCGGTATTCGGGCTGTGCTTCAAGATCGCCGCGGTGCCCATGCACTTCTACACCCCCGACGTGTACGAAGGGGCCGCCCCGCAGGTGTCGGGGTTCCTGGCCTTCGTGCCCAAGACGGCGGGGTTCGTCGCGCTGCTCCTGATCGTGGGGGCGGTGGGGTGGGAGTATGCCGGGCACAGCGCCGGGGTGACGTCGCTCTTCGCGGGCGATGGGATGGAACCGGTGAAGCACGCCGCGGGGGGCCGGCAACTCCCCGAACTTCTGCGGCTGACGCTGTGGGTGATCGCCGCGCTCACCATGACGGTGGGCAACGTGCTGGCGCTGCTCCAATCGAGCGTGAAGCGCGTGCTGGCGTACTCGTCGATCGCGCACAGCGGGTACATGCTCGTCGGGCTGATCGCCGGGCCGGTGGGGAGCACCTTCACGACCAACGGCGTGTCGGCGATTCTGTTCTATCTCGCGGCGTACGGGGTGATGAACACCGGCGCCTTCGCGGTGCTCGCCGCGCTCGAGCGCGGTCGCGACGCCGAGGGGCACGTGGGCGAGGCCGAATCGTTCGACGACCTTCGCGGACTGTGCGCGAGCAGGCCCATGCTGGGGTGGGTTCTGGTGGTGTGCAGCCTGAGCCTGCTGGGGTTGCCGCCGCTGCTGGGCTTCTTCGGGAAGCTGCCCTTGTTCAGCGTGGGGATCGCGGCGGGGGAGATTCCGCTGGTGATCGTGCTGGGCCTCAACTCCGCCATCGCCGCGTACTACTACCTGCGGCTGGCGTTCACGCCGCTGCTGGACGCCAAGGACGAAGGTTCGGCGGCGATTCAGGCGGCGCCCTTCAAGGGCCGGGCCGTGGCCGCGGCGCTCTCCGCGGCGGGCGTGCTGGTGCTGTCCCTCGCGGGCGGGTGGCTGATGACCAAGGCCGCTCACGCGGGCGCGTACTACCCGAGCGCACCGGTCAAGGCCGAGTCGGCGCCGATAAGCGACGAGCCGGCGCCATTACCGAATGACGTGCACGAGTAAGGCGAACGCGCATTACGCCGGCGCCGGCGCCGGCGTCGGCGACGCGGACCGACTGGGCGCGAGTTGAATGCCGGCGCCGATCAGGCCCAGCGACGCCCACGCCGCGAGCAGCGCGAGCGGCGAGAGGTCGCCCACGAGGTGCGGCTCAACCCTGGATAGGAGGGCGCCGCCGCAGGCGAGCACCGCGGCCGACCCGCCCAGGCCCGTCACGAGCGCGCCGGTGAAGCGCGGGAACGCCGCGCCGCACAACAGCCCGAGCACCGCGCCCCCGAGCACGCCGAGCACCAGTGCGGGCCGCGACGAATCAGGAATGTCCCGCCAGTAGGAGCGCGCGGACGTGCGGGCGCTTTCCGAGACCACCTCGACGCTTGACCCCGCGCCCATGAGGCGGCGTGCTTCGGCCAGGCCCGCGGGCGACGCGAGGAGTTGCACGGTGGTGGGTGCCCGTGGCACGGGTGGCAGCTCACCCCCGGTGAACGAGATCGTGACGATGGTCACGAGCGCCCCCAGCCCCGCGAACGATACCGCGGCCCCGATCGCCATCGCGAATCGATAGAGGGCGAGCGCCGCGGAGCCGCCGACAAGACCGCCGACAATCGGGAGAAGCATCTCGACGGGCATTTCAAAGAACCGTTCGCCGGCGAAGGTACGCGCGAGGACAACTCCGCCGCCGATCCCGGCCATGGCCCCGAGAAGAACCAGCCCCGGGCGGAGCAACTTGCCGCCGACCAGGAGGAGGATCGCGCCGGCGAGCAGCCCCAACACGAGGAGCGCGAATGCAACCCATGACGGCCACGCGTCTTGGGACAAAAGACCGGAGAACGGATCAGTCTGGATCATGGCGGGTGAGGAAACGAAGGTTACCCGAAACTGTGTTCGGATAATCAGCGTGTGCTTTTTGTGGATAAGCCGGGGATGAGGCGTGTGCGGGTGTGGTTGTGATGATCGGGACGATCGCGCGGGATGCAACTCGGGGGCGTGGTGTGCGTACCATCTGGAACGCGGCGGGGCTGTCGCGTGGGGAGCCACCCTAACGAGTGCCGATCGCCATTGATCGGGCGCTCGGGCAAAGAAAGCAGTGAAAGAGGCGTATCGAAGGGCCACCCGGCTTGTAAGTCGGGCCGGAGTTCGGTAGGCTATGGGTCGGAAGGTCCGTGGGGTTGGCTGAGTGGCCGACCCCGGGCGAGCCTTGCGCGACTCGACGCGACGCCGGAAGGCGGTCGCGAAGGGCGATCGGGGCGCGGCGATGCGCGGGGGCGTGTCGGCGCGGCCGAGGCGGCGGGCAAGGCAGCGAATGGGCTGAAGAAATGCGGCAGTTCGCGAGTGCGCCGGGGCGCGCACGCTCGCGTGAAGGATTCAGGAGTCGATATGGGTCTGACCAAGAGCCGTCGGGATGCTCGTCGAAGCACGAACACTGCGCCACGGAAGGCGTCGCTGGCGTCGAGGCTGGCGTCGTGGGCGGGGCTGGCCGAACCGGTGGGAGCCGAGCCGCTCGAGGCGCGGCAGTTGCTGTTCTCCCTGACGGTGACGGCGGACGCGGTGAACCCGAACACGGGCATCGGGCAGGTGTCGGCGTACTTTGCCTATGTCCTGCCGCACATCGCCACGTCCGCGACGCGCGGGACGGCGACGGACACCATCATCGCGGAGCCGTTCGACGACGAGGCGCCCGGCGTGGTAGGCAGTGGGCGGCTGTTCGCTGACTCGGCGATCCGCACGTCGCACAACATCACGCCGCCGGGTGATTACGTGATTCAGCCCAACGACGCGCAGGCGCAGAACCGGTGGCTCCGCGCGGCCCCGAACAACGCGGGCGAGTTCTTCGCCTTCGAGTTCTACAACGACCCGGACAACCCCACGCGCAAAGTGCAGGCCACGGGATTCTCCATGCTGGTTCAGCCTGAGAACGTCCTGGACAACACGGGCCTGCTCCCGGCCAACTTCATCGTCCGGCTGTTCCGCAACAACGTGCAGGTCGCGGCGATCACCGGCCCGGCGCTGCAGGCCATGTTCACGGCCGGTCCGGCGGGGACGGTTTTCAATCCGGCCCTCGGCCTTGGACAACTCACGATCGATCTGCAGGACGCCAACAACTCGACGTTCGATACGGTGCGATTCGAGGTGACGTCGTTCGTAGGCGGGAACCCGGCCTTCCTTATCGACGACATGACCTACACCGTACCCGCGGGGAACAACGCCGCGCTCGTCAACGGCCTGGTGTTCGGGGCGGGCATCGTGCTGACCGGGCCGGTGGGCGCCCAGATCGTGGTCGAGGACCTTTACGGTCGCGACATGCGGCGGACGCTCGAAGCCCTGGGCGCGGACGGAACCTCTTTGCCGCTGATCGACATGGATGACAACGGGATCGCCGATTACAACTACGGGATCGGGCGGATCCGGGTGCTCAACAGCGACATGCGGACGAGCGTGTCGGTCTGGGGCGGGACGATCGAGACGGTCACGGGTGAGGAAGACCCGCCGGACGCGGAACTGGTCGAGGGCGGGTTCGCGTTCTTCCTGGCCGACGACGTGGTCGGTATTTACAACGATTTCGAGTCGGCCGGGTTCGGGTACGCGTACCGGGTCAACCAGGGCAACGTGGTGGTCACGGGACTCCCGCCCGGGCCGGGGTCGGTTGTCATCGGCTCGCCATTCATCAGGCCGATCAACGGCAATCCGTACGCAAACCTTCAGCAGAATCCGGTGATCACCGGGTTCACGAACGCAAACCAGGGCATCTTCGTCGAGAACGGGTCGATCTCGAGCATTCTGGTGCACGGGATTCTGCACGGCTCGTCGCGCGTATTCGGGGCGATCGAGCGTTTTGACGTGGGGTACATGGTCGGCTCGCTGACGGTCGAGGGCGACCTGGGACGCCTCATGGTGGGGTCGGACCTCGGGCAGTGGTCGCCCGACCCGGACTTCAACCCCGCGCCCAACACGCGCGTGGACCAGAACAACAAGACGGGGTCGCAGGTCATCGTCGGGCGGACGCTGGGCGAAGTGGCGGCGGCGGGCCGCGGCATGGCGGACATCCTCGTCGTGGGCGACATCAACTCGCCGATCACGCGTCCCTCGCGCGACATCGCGCACTACTACGAGAAGGAGTTCGTGTTCGGGGTCTCCACGGACACGGCGGACCTGGAGATCATCCGCACGCTGCTGCGCAACGGGTTGTACGTAGCCCGCTCGCCGCAGGACACGTTCCGCGGGGCGGATCAGCCGGTGATCTTCGGCCCGTCGTTCTACCGCAACGACACGATCATGGGGGCCGAATGGATCGGCTCGCTCTCCACCGGCGTGCGGATCAGCGGGGAACTCTCCGGGCAGGACCCGTTCAACGGCGAGGACACCAACGACGTCTTCGCGTTCGCGGTGGACGGCACGCAGGAACTGGTGGTCGAGGGGATCAACGACGTCACGCGGATCTCGCCGTACTTCCGCATCGTCGATCAGGAAGGCCGCACCCTGGCGGCGCCGAAACTCCCCGCCACGAGCGGGCGGTTCACGGTCTCGCAGTTGCGATGGAAGCCGACGGCGGCGGGGGTGTACTACCTCGTCATTACCGATCCGAACGGTGTTGAAGACGGCGCGGGCAACTCGTCGTATACGGTGAACATCACCGGGTTGGCGCCGATGACCTTTGGCGCGTACCGCACGGGCGGGGGGTCGGGCTTCACGGACGCCGCGAGCGGCGAGGGCAACTCGATCACCGTGCTCTCGGGGAACATGGGCGCGGTGCGCGTGGGCACGGGCTTCGTCGGCGACGACGGGGCCGATGCGTTGCCGCTGAGCACGTACAACACCAACATCGACGCCGACGCGTCGCTGACCTTCCAGGGCGGCACGTTCACCATCCCCGGCACGCTCTACAACATCACCGCGGGATCGGACATCGGGTACCCGGCCTCGGTGTCGAGCATCGTCTTCCGCATCGGGGGCGACCTGGTTTCGATGGTGACGGGCCTGAACCCGTTGGTCGGCGGCGGTCCGGGCGAGGGCGACGTCAACTTCCTCGATCTTTCGGTCGGCGGGAGCATCGGGACGATCGACATCCGCGGCGGGATCGGGATGGACCAGGACGAGACCGACCCGCGTGCCCGCGTGGGCCTGCAGAGGCCGGTGCTCATCACCACCGGCACCGCCGGCGGACGGGGCGACATCGGGTACTTCCGCACAGGCTTCCACATCGGCGGCGACACGCTGATCGTGCGCACCAGCCCGGGGTCGACCATCGGCGCCTTCCTGACCAGCCAGGACGCGTACAACGACGGCGATCCGCGTTCGGGCGTGTACCTCGGGCAGCGCGGCGTGCAGTTCATCACCGGCGCCGGGTCGGACGTTCGCTTCGTGGACCTCATGCGCCTGGACACGGTGAACACCGTGGACGCGATCCTGCCGATCATCGGCGACCAGCCGCTCGACCTCGTGGACGACGGCGGGGCGCGCATCCGCATCTTCGTCGAGGGCGCGGCCCCGGGCGTGCAGGTGGGCACCGTCCGCGTCTTCCCGATCGACGGGTCGCAGGGCGTGGCCATCGGGCAGATCAACGTCAACCTCGGCATCGCGGGCATCCTGCGCATCCAGCCCGCGCCCGGCTCGGGCGGGCAGGGCAACGGCGTGGTCGGCATCGGGCACATCAACGTGACCGGATCGACCGCGGCCTCGAGCATCATCATCACCGGCGGCATCGAGGTCGACATCCTGCGCATCGACGCGGGCGCCCTGGATCAGATCATCAACCAGACCCCGGGCGGAGACATCGTCGCCGCGGTGGTCACGTCGCTCAACCGCCTCGACATCCGCGGCAATCTTGGCTACACGCAGTTCCCGGCGCTCGGGCCGCTGAACTACAGCGTGCCGCTGGACCCGGCGGGCTTCGTGCCCGCGGGCCTGATGGACAACGACTACAACGGGAACGCGCTTCGCCCGTTGAACGACGACGATTTCAGCCAGAACAACGCGTACATGGACGACCTGGGCGGGCCGCTGGACTGGTGGCTCAACGGGCTGTTCGTGGCCGGGGGCGACGTGCAGCAGGTGCGCGTGGAGGGCGCGGTAGGCGACGTGCTGCTGGGTGGGGGTACGTCAACGCTGGTGCTGCTCACGGCGAACGCGGACCGCATCACGCCGCTGGGCCAGTTCCACGGCATCGTGGGCACGATCCTCGCGGCGAACATCACCCGGATCGAGATCGGGGACGGGCTGGCGACGCCGACCGGGCCGATGGCGTCCGCGGGCATCTTTGCGCTCGACGACATCACCGAAATTACCTCGCTCCAGGCGAGCGGGGTGAGGTTCTCCGGCGTGGTGACGGCGGGCAATGCCGTCGATCCGGACCTGCCCGGCGTGCCGGGCGACGGGATCGACCGGATCATCCTCTCCAACGCGACGGTGCGCGACGCGTTCATCGCGTCGCAGAACCTGGACGGGTTCTGGGCCTCGTTCAACTTCACGGAAGAAGACCTGGCGACCGGCGACATTCAGCGCATTACCCTGACCAACACGGACCTGTTCCGCTCGCGCGTGCGCGGGCGCGTGCTCGACACGCTCACCCTCACCGGGGGCTACTTCGACGCGTCGGAACTGGTGATGTCGCAGAACATCGGGATCGTGACGGCCCTGGGCTACCGCAACTCGACGCTGCTGGGCACGGAGAACGAAGTGCGGCTGAACCGCATCCTGGGCGGGCGCGACCTGCGCCGCCTGGTGGCCGTGCAGGACATCTCCGACCTGGTGGTGGACCTCCTGGGCAAGGTGACGGAGAACATCACCGCGGTGAACATCACGCGGTCGGCGATCGACGTGGACAACGAACTCAAGGCGCTGGTGGTGACCAACGACCTGCGCGGGTCGGACATCAACGTGGGGTCGCTCCCGATGGTGACGATCGCACGGAACATGCAGTCGAGCACCGTGAGCGTCTCGGGCGCGTTGACGACGTTCACCGTGAACGGGCTGATCAACAACGGGCGGATCGAGGTCACCGGACCCGACGGCGCGATCGGAACGATCACGGCGGTCCTGGGCATCTACGGGAACATCTCGGCGAGCGGGCCGATCGGCACGGTGCGCGTGACCAACGGCGACCTCAAGGGCCTCATCACCACGACCACGACGCGCGGGAACGTCACCCTGCTGCAGGCCAGCCGCGACGTGGCCATTCAGGCCGACATCTCGGGCAACCTGGCCACGATCACCGCGGGACGGCACCTGGGCAGCCGGGACGACCGCGGCGTGATCCTGGTGCGCGGCAACCTGGCGACGGCGAGCGCGCCGAACGGTCAGTTGTACGCGGACCTGCGCGTGGGCGAGGCCATCACGGGCGTCATCACTCTGGGCGGGGCGACCAACAAGCCCGGGAACAACCTCGTGGGCGAAGGCTCGATCATCGCCTTCCGCAGCATCGCGAGCGTGATCATCAACGGGGACTTCGACGGGGACATCCTTTCCTACACCGGCGGGATCGCGTCGGTGGCGATCAACAACGGGTCGTTGCTGCCGGGCAACACCATCGCCGCGTACGACGGGAACATCACCAGCCTGATCATCACCAACGGCAACCTGTACGGGAACGTGCACGCGGACTACGAACTCACGCTCCTGCGTGTGGTGGCGGGGGCCGACGGGGTCTTCGGGGACATCGGCATCAACCCCGCGATGGACGGGAACACGTCGTACGACGCGCGGCGGAACCAGGTGCCGGCGGGCGTGGAAGAGGGCACGGGCTACCAGGGTCCGCGCATCAGCGCCGGGTTCAACATCGTCGCGGTCGTCGTGACGAACGGTTCGGTCTTCGAGTCCTCGTTCGTCGCGGGCCGCGTGATTACGTCCATCTCGATCACGGGCGGGGTTGCCAACGACACGCTCTCGACCGGGAAGGGTTCCTTCTTCGCCGCGGGTGACCTGATCGACACCATCGCCATCACCGGCAGCGTCGCGGACGCGTCGTTCATCAGCGGGTTGGTGGCCCTCGGGGCCGACAATCGCCCGGGCGGGGTGAACGGCGACGCGGACATCATCAAGAGCGGGTCGATCACACGCGTCACGGTCGGCGGGAATATCCGCCGATCGACCTTCTCGGCCGGCATGAACGCCGGGGCCGACGGCCTCTACAACACGAGCGACGATGTGACGGCCATCGGGCTGTCCACCATCGGCACGCTCTCGCTGGGCTCGGTCAGTTCGGGCGTCTCGGTCTACGGCGATACGCTCTCGTCCTCGGTCAGCAACGACACGCGCTTCGCCAAGAGCACGGGCGGGGTGAACTCGCTGCTCGACAGCGGCACGGGTACGCCGGGCACGCAGTTCTCCGGCTCGCAATCGTTCTCCTACTCCGGCGCGACGGTCACGCTGACCCTCGCCGGCCCGGGCACGGCCTTCTTCAACACCTCGACGGGCCGGCTGACCCTGCGGAACACGACCTCGGCCTCGAACCTCACCGTGTCGTCGAGCACGGGCACCATCGCCAACTTCAGCGTCGTGACGGGCGACGATGCCTCGCTGGGCACGCTCGCCCTCAACGCCGCGCTCACGGGCAACTCCAACGTGGTCGTCGACGGCGCCGTGACCACGGCGACCTTCGGCGCGGTGAACAGCACGGGCCAGTTCATCATCGGCGGCGACGTGGGCACGTGGACGTTCGCCTCGCTGGCGGGCGGGCACGTGGGCGGTCGCGCCGTGACGACGTTCCGCGTCAACGGTAACTTCGGGGCCGACAACTCGATCACCACGGGCGAAGCCAGCGTCAAACTGCTGAACCTGGGCACGGGCGTGATCACCGGGACGGCCCGGGCGCCCTTCAGCGTCGACCGCAACGCGACGAGCATCGCCGTGTCGGGCGCGATGGACCGGGCGCAGGTGCGCGTCGGCGGCAACCTCGGCGCCTTCTCCGCCGCGAGCGCGAGCCGCTCGATTGTCAACGCGGGCAACAACCTCACGACGGTGACCATCGGCGGCGAGGCCTTCGCGACGTCGATCGTCGCCGGGCTGGACCTGGGCCAGGACGCCGCCTTCGGCGGCACGGGCCTGAACGCCGACACGCTCTCGACGGGCTTCATCGGCACGGTGACGGTGAACGGGCACTTCCGCGAATCGAACGTGGTCGCGGGGTACGCCCGCGGGGCCGACGGGTTCTTCGGCAGCACCGACGACACCATCGCGTCCGGGCGATCCTCGATCGGGACGGTCACGATCACCGGCAACCAGCTCGGGTCGACGCGCGGGAGCGAGTCGTACCGCATCGCCTCGACGGGCACGATCACGCTCGTGCGCATCGGCGGGGCGACGTTCACCGGCTCGTCGGGCAACTTCGCCCGTGAGGCGCTCAACCTGCCCCCGGCGCCGGTGCAGGTGAAGGAAATCATCACCGGAGCCGACGCCGGTCAGTGGCGCGCGAGCCTGATGTTCAACCAGCCCATCGACGCGTCGAGCTTCGCGCCGGCGCTGCAGGTCTACGAGGTGCGCGGCTCGGGCGACGTGCTCCAGCGCCTCGCGCCGGGGCTGGACTACACCGTGTCGTACGACGTGGCGACCAACGCCGGCGTCGTGCAGTTCGCCCGGGCGGTGAGCGACGCGAACCTGCCGCAGGTCAGCGGCCGCCCCGGGCCGGGCATCTACCGCTTTGTGCTCGATCAGACCAAGTTCCGCGCGAAGCTCAGCGGGCAGACGATCGACGGCAATGCCGACGGCTTTGCCCAGGCCGGCGAGAACTACTCCGACGAGGCGATCGTCGGCGACGTGGGCGACAAGTTCACCGCCGGATCGGCCTTCAACAACGGCAACGCGGCCCAGCGCGTCGACTTCTACGCGCCCGCCGACCTCAACCGCATCCTCGACAACAACTACACGCCCGACGGCCTGCCCGACCCGAACAAGGTCTACACCGTGCGCGGGTTCATCGGGGATCACCCTGATGTCTCGACCAACTACTTCTCCTTCGCGAGCGACGTGGATCTCTACAGCCTCACCCTCCAGGCCGGGCAGATTCTCCGCCTCGGCGCCCTGCAAGGCCCGGCACAACTGGCCGGGCTCACCATCTTCGGGCCCAGCGGCGTGGCGCTCAGCACGCTGATCGACAACGCGACGGCGACGTCGCTGCCCGTGCCCGCGGCCAGCGTCTCGGACGTCACCTTCCCCTCGGCGTACCTCATCCGCCAGACCGGGACCTACACCATCGCCGTCGGCAACGCGGCGACCGTGGCGGCCACCTCGACCATCCCGAACATCCCGATCCCGCCCAGCGGCATCGGCGGGTATCACTTCACGCTCGAGGTGGCGGACGACGGGAACTCGGGCTTCACCTCGACCACCGACTCGGGCGACGGGGACAGCCTCGTGCCCGCGCCGGCGCCCATCGCCTTCGCCGGCGTGGACGGGGTCTTCGGCACCAGCGACGACCCGGCCCAGATCGTCATCGATACCTTCACCTTCACGCACAGCCGCGGCGCGGATAACGCCCCGAACACGGCGGACGACGTGGTGACGGGCGTGGACGGACGCGGCCTTACCTCGACCCGCACCGGCGCAGGGGCCGTGTCGTACCGCATCGACAGTGCAATCGGGCGGCCCGGGTCGTTCGGCGTGCCCTCGAAGGTCGAGGCCGACGTCGACATCTTCCACCTCAACAACCGCCAGCCCATCAGCCCCGGCACGCGGATGAAGATCACGGTGAAGCTGAACGAACTGGGGGCCGACCTGGGCAGCGCGTCTCCGCCGAGCGGCGACCGCGCCAGCCAGCGCCTCTTTATCGACAACCGCGGGGCGGTCCAGTTCGCCCTGTTCGACACGTCCAACTCGGGCACGCTCGACGATGCTACGTTGGTCTTCAGCCCGACGGACTTCACGCCCAACGGCGGGAAGCCCAACACGGTGCTGGCGGACAACGGCGTGACGAAGTACGGGTTCGATGCCTCGGGCGATTTCTACATCGAGTTCGTCTCGCCCGATCGGACCGACGTGCCGGGCGCCGGCGCGTCCCTGGCGGTGTACCTCCAGGGCGTGTTCAACACCGACTACCGCATCGACATCACCCTGGGCGGCACGCCGGGCGAGATCACCAAGTCCCGCCAGAACGTCTTCATCGAGACCAACGGCGGGAGCGTCAACTGGCTCGAGGTCGGCGGCGTGGCCACGACCTTGGCGCCGTTCCTCGCGAGCACGCTGGGCTTCGCCGGGGCGGCGCCGAACGGCCAGCCGGTGCAGACCTACATCCTCGGGCAGCTCACCAACTCGCTCAACTCGCTCTTCCAGGGCGCGACGACCGGGCCGGGGCTGGACGTCCGCTTCTCGACCAATCCGGCGGACTTCGAGGGCGAGCAGTTCTCGACGGCCTTCCTCTCCTCGAAGGTCGATCCGATCACCCCGCTGTTCGATCCGTTCTCGTCTTTCAACTTCTCGTTCCTCAGCCAGCAACTGCAGACGACCCAGCCGTACGGGTTCGCGCAGCACTCCGATCCGTTCAACGCGAATGTCGAGGACGAGGCCGTGGTCTTCGTGCCGTCGTTCGCGCTGCTGGGGCTGACGCCCAGCCAGGTCGATATGGACGCGTTCGTGCAGTCGCTCACCGGCGCGGTGGCGCGCCGCGTGGGCGAGTTGGTCGGGCTGCGCATCTCGGCGAACAACGGGAACGGGGTGACGGCGTTCGACCCGACGGCGGCGGACGCGGTCGAAAACCGCCCCGGCCCGGGCCGTGCCTACACCCTTCCCAACCTCAACCGCGACCTCTCCTCGTCGTTCGATACCGTGACGCGGACCGACTTCTTCCTCGGGAAGCAGAACGTGAAGTCGCTGCTGGATCGGATCATCAGCCCGTTCTGACCTCAACGTACGCAGACAGATTCAATCCCACGGCCCCGGCGTCGTTTACGCCGGGGCCTTTTTCGTGCGCGCCGTCCGAACCTCAAGGAAACCGCCCGAGCGCGTGAACGCCCGGGCGGTGGTGGTGGGGGACGAAACAAGCGTGCCCGTGCACTCGCGTTCACGGGCACGACGAAGCGCGAGCCTGCCGCTGGTCGGGCCGGTCGGGGAGGAGCACGAATCCCCGCGTCCCGAGGCCGGCGCGGCACGCCGCGTCCGTGCGGCGTGCGGGCCGGTCTGATCCAGCGTCCGGGCCGTGTGCCGCGTCCCTGCGGCGTCGGCCCGGCGCTCGACGGTCTGAACGGGCGCGTCGTGCGCCCGCGGGCCGTCCGTGGCCCAGAACCCCGTCTCGCCGCGGTCTCCCGCGACGGTGGGTGTGCGTGTCAGGGCCGGCCTCGGCCCCAGCTCACGCGTTCATCCTCGCCCCGGTCGCCCCATCCTCGGGGCGGGCGCTGCCCCGCAGTTTCCTCGCCAGGAGCGCCTGGCGCTCGAACCGGCCCGCCATCCCCGCCTTCCACACCGCCCGATCCAGCACTTCCAACCGTGTCCGTGCCCCCACCATGACGACCTCGGTGGGCAGGCGCGTCAGTTCCAGGTGCTGTCGGGGGATCGTCACCCGACCCGCCGAGTCCAACTCCAGGCGCTCGGTCAGGCCGAAGAACGTCGTCTCGAACTCCTGCTCGTCCTCGCCCGGGGTCAACGTTCCCTCGGCCTTGCTCGCAAAGGCTTCGAACATCGCCTCGGGAAAGAGCATCAGCCCCCCGCCCTGCCATGGCACGCAGTACAGGACCGACGCGCCTCCGCCGGCCTCCATCATGGCCCGGAACTTCGACGGCACGGCCAGGCGCTGCTTCGCGTCGATCGTGAGTTCGGAGTACCCCGTGAAGATCATGACTCGCCGCCGCCCCTCGAGGTTCTTGCCCGTTTGTCATGCGTCGCGTCTCCACGCGGGTGCCGGGCCATCATGGCCCCAAGACTCGAATCACTCCTGGTCGCCCCGGAATGGTGCGGATCATAACCAATTTGCTACACTTTGCAACACATTGCCCCACAACTTGACAAAAAACAGGCAAACAACAGACAATCCACAGATTATCCACATTGATATACCGATCATTTACCGATCAAACTTTGGCGAGGGACCAACGCCGTGTGTGTGGAGTCGCGACGCGTCCGTTGGTCAGAAAGTCGTGAGCGTGCTCTGCGCGTGGCGTGCGAACTCCGCGATGAAACGCGCATCGCTGTACGTGCAGCCCGCGGTACGGCACGCATGGTCGGCGTTCCGTGGGCAACGAGTGACGGCCCCAGCCAGCGCGTGAGGCGATTCGCCGAGAAAAAATGCGCCGGTCAGGCCGTCCGTGATGATGTCGAGGGCGCCGCCCTGGGCCCGCGCGACCACCGGGAGTCCGCACGCGAGGGCCTCGACGGCGACGATGCCGAAATCTTCTACCTGCGGGAACAGCAGTGCGCGAGCGGTGCGGTACTCCTCACGAAGGCGCTCGTCGGAAACCCGCCCGAGGAACTGCACGGGGGCGCCCAGCCGCCGCGCCTGGCGTTGAAGCGAGGCTCGCTGGGTTCCATCGCCCACGACGCGGAGCGGCCGGTTCAGCACGCCGGCGGCGGCGATGGCGAGATCGACGCGCTTATACGGCTCCAGGGCCGCAACAACGAGCATGTGCTCGCCGCGTGGTGCGTCCGCGGGGAGAGGCGTGAAAAACTCGGTTCGCACGGGTGGATGGAGCACCTCGGCCTCGCGCCCGAAGCACCGACGGACTTCGCCGGCGGTGTGGCGGGAGTTGGCGAAAAACCGCGTCACGTTCGCCGCGGAGGCCCGGTCCCACGCGCGCAGGCGTGGGCCGAACCGGCGCAGTCCAACCCGCCGGGCGAGGCTTCCCCGGGCGTACTCCTCCTCGCGCGACCATAGATATCGCGCCGGCGCGTGGCAATAGCACAGATGGGGCACGCCCGCCGGCGGGGCCAGACCCTTGATCGCGGCGGAACTGGTCGAGATCAGCAGATCGACCGGCTTGCGCGCATGATCGTCGGCGAGCCGGCGCGACAACTCGGCGACCGCCCCCGGATAGCCCGGCAGCAGCCAGCGGCGGAGTGCGACAGCACCGGGTATGCGGCCCATGCGCGACACCGTGCGGGGCTGGGCGTCAATCGCCGGCGTGAGGGGTCGATGGTCGTCGAACATGGCGTAGACCCGCGTGATCTCCGCCCAGGGCGACACCGCGCGGACGATGGCATCGAGCACCCACTCCCCGCCGCGCAGCCCGACGAGCCAGTCGTGAGCGAGGGCGATGCGCGGCCGTCGCGTAACCGGGGCACGTCCCGGCGCGCCAGGCTCTACAGTCGTCGTGATGCCTCTGTCGTTCGTCACCGCAGGCTCCCGCCCCGTTTCCGCCGCCAACCGTTACGGGGTGGATTATCGCGTCGAGGCGGCCCGTCTGCCGAAGCTCGCCCGAACGATCATCGATGCCCATGCCCATATCAACGGTCGACTGGCGATCCCCATCTGGCAAGAGGCGGCGGACTTGTTCGGCGTCGGGGCTGTCAACACCATGGTGCGGCTGGGCGATGCGCCGATCGTGCGCGAGATGCTGGGCGACCGGGTGCGATTCATCGCCTTCCCCGACTTCCGCGCCGACCGCGAGAAGGCGATGAAAGATGGCTTTCTTCACGATATCCAGGCGTTTCACGAGCGGTTCGGCGCCCGCATCGTGAAACTCTGGAACGCTCCGCGCATGCGCGAGTTCTTCCCCGGCGCTGCGGGGGATGAGGTGGTGGAGTTCGACAGCCCGTGGCGCGTGCGGCACGCGGAACTGGCCGAGCGTCTGGGCATGATGTTCATGGTGCACGTCGCCGACCCGGACACATGGTTCCGCACGCGGTACGCCGACGCGAAGGTGTACGGTACGAAACTCGACCAATACCGCGGGCTGCGTGTGATGCTGGACCGGTTCAAGGGGCCGTGGATCGCGGCCCACATGGGCGGGTGGCCCGAGGACCTGGGCTTTCTGTCTACCTTGCTGGAAAAGCACGCGAACCTGTACCTGGATACCTCGGCGACCAAGTGGGTGGTGCGGGAGTTGAGCCGACACCCTCGCGAAGTGGTCGTCGAGTTTTTTACACGGTGGCGAGGGAGGCTGCTGTTCGGAAGCGACATTGTCACGACCGACGAACACCTGCGGCCCAAGGCCGAGGCCCCCAAGGCCCACCCGATGGGCGACCTGGCCGACGGCCCGGAGGCGGCGTTCGACCTGTACGCCAGCCGCTATTGGGCATTGCGCACCCTGTGGGAGATGCGGGACGAAGGGGATAGCCCGATCGCCGACCCCGACCTGATGATGGTGGACCCGGCCCGGCACGATGCGATGTCGGCCCCGGCCCTGCGGGGCCTGGGCCTGCCGCGGGAAGTTCTCGAAGACCTCTATTGGGGCACGGCGACGCGATTGCTTGGGGGTTGAGGCCGTCGGAGTTGCCCCGGGCCGAGGGGTCGGCCTAGACTTCCCTCCACGCGCCGGGCCTGAAGAGGCACGGAACGACAAGTCGGACCGAGAGGACTACCAAGGTGGCCCGATACCCCGGCCGGGGCGGGCAGGAACACCGCGGTGGGAGGTTGAACGAAATGGCCAAACGCGAAGTTGTCAATGTATTCAAGATCATGGCCACGGGTGGCGCGGCGACGCCGGCCCCGCCCTTGGGTCCTGTGCTGGGCTCGAAGGGGGTCAACCCCGGGCAGTTCATCCAGAAGTTCAACGCGGCGACCCAGAACGTCAAGGGAAAGACGGTCGGGTGCATCGTCACGGTGTATTCGGACAAGTCGTTCGAGTTTGAGATCAAGGGGTCGCCCGCATCGGCGCTGATCATCGAGGCCGCCGGCATCCCGAAGGGTTCGGGCGTGCCCAACAAGGACAAGGTCGGGAAGTTGACCAAGGCGCAGGTCGAGAAAATCGCCAAGGAGAAGATGGCCGACCTGAACGCCCACTCGGTGGAAGCGGCGATGCGGATCATCGAGGGGACGGCCCGGTCGATGGGCGTGACGATCAACTGAACCAGCCGACGGGATCCAAGCCCGATCAGGAGATGACCATGGCGGTGCGAATCAGCAAGCGAGCGAAGGCGAACGCGACGCTCAAGCCCAAGGACGCGGTGCCGTCGGGCGAGGCGGTGGCGGCGTTGAAGAAGTTCCAGGCGCCCAAGTTCGACCAGACGGTCAACGTGTGCATGCACCTGAACATCGACCCGGCCCAGGCGGATCAGAACATCCGCGGGGCCCTCAGCCTGCCCAAGGGCATCGGCAAGAGCAAGCGGGTCATCGCGTTCTGCACGTCGGACATGGTCGCCAAGGCCACCGAGGCCGGGGCCATCAAGGCCGGCGGCGAAGACCTCGTCGCGGAAGTCGAGAAGGGCTTCTTCGACTTCGACGTCGCGGTGGCCTCGCCCGACATGATGCGCGTGGTGAGCAAGTTGGGCAAGGTGCTGGGCCCCAAGGGCCTGATGCCCACGCCCAAGGCCGGGACCGTGACACCCGACATTGTAAAGGCCGTGAAGGAATACTCGGCGGGCAAGGTCGAGTACCGGGCGGACAAGGCCGGGAACATCCACTCGATCATCGGGAAGATGTCGTTCCCCGAGTCGTCGCTGGTGGAGAACCTGGAGTTCTTCATGCACGCCATCGAGCGGACGCGTCCCGCGACGGTGAAGGGGCATTACGTCAAGAAGGTCACGATCAGCGGCGCGATGACGCCCGGCGTGCAGGTCAAGTTCACCTCGGCGACGGCCGCGGAGTAAACAGCCATGTCGAAGACGGTCAAGAACATCATCATGCGGGACTACAAGGCCCGCCTCGCCGGGCCGGAGGGCGCCTTTCCCGACGCGATGCTGATCAGCATCCGCGGGGTCAAGGCCGTGGACACCACGAAGATGCGCCACGGGCTGGCCGCCAAGAAGATCAAGGTCACGGTCGTGCAGAACGCCCTGGCCCGCAAGACCTTCGAGGGAACGAACCTCGCCCCCCTGGCCGACCTGCTCCAGGGCGCCAACGCGCTGGCGTACGGGGGGAACAGCGTGGTGGAAGTGGCCCGCGAGATCATGACGTGGGTTGCGAAGATGCCCAAGTTGGAACTCAAGGGTGCGATCCTCGACGGCACGCTCTACGCGGGCAAGGCCGGGTGCGAGGAACTCAGCAAGTTCCCGACGCGGGAAGAGGGCATCGCGAAGGTCGTCACGCTGGTGGTCAGCCCGGCGCGGAACCTGCTGGCGCAGGTGGCCGGGCCGGGAAGCACCGTGGCGGGCCTGGTGAAGTCCATCGAGACGAAACTGGAGAAGGGCGAAGCCATCGCCAAGGTTGGGTAAATCAGACATCGACGCCCGACTGGCCCGCGACGAGCGGGGTAAAGGCCGAATGGTTCGGCCCCTCTCGGGCGAGACTGTGGCGGGATGATGAATCCCGTCGGAATGTGAAAGGCGGATGCACATGGCGGACGTGAAACAACTCGGCGACGCGCTGGCGGGCCTCACCCTCAAGGAGGCCGTCGAGCTCGGCAAGTACATGAAGGACACCTACGGCATCGAAGCCGCGGCCGGCGGCGCGGTGATGGTGGCGGCGGCGGGCGGCGGCGGCGGCGCGGCGGCGGCGCCGGTGAAGGATTCGTTCGACGTGGTCCTCAAGGCCGCGGGCGACAAGAAGATCCAGGTCATCAAGGTCGTCCGCGAGGCCACCGGCCTCGGGTTGGCGGAGGCCAAGGCCCTCGTCGACGCCCCCGGCAAGCCGGTCAAGACTGGCCTCGGCAAGGAAGACGCCGACAAGCTCAAGAAGCAGCTCGAAGAGCAGGGCGCCACGGTCGAACTGGCGTAAGTCAGCGAAAGATACACGCAAAAGCCCCGGGGGTTCCTCCCGGGGCTTTTTTTCGGATTTCCATGTACCTGTCGATTCGGGGTCTGGAAGGACTGGCACGGGACTTGCCATATGGGCACGGTTTGGGTAAACTTACAGGTTCGATTGGCCGGGGCACCTGTGGGCACGACGCGCGTTCAGAATTCATAATCGAGAAGACCCGACGTTCCGTGAGAGAGAGCAGCGGAAGGTTGGGTTGCACTATCAGCATCGCGAGGTATCGATGGCGGCGATGACATCGTCTACCGGGAATGGGTTTTCGATCCGAAACTTTGCGAAGCGGGGCGACGCGGTGCCCGTGCCGGACCTGACCAAGGTCCAGGCCGACGGGTACGAGCGGTTCCTGCAGTTCGACAAGTCTCCGGAGGAGCGCGACCCGACGCTGGGGCTGGAGGCGCTGCTGCGCGAGGTGTACCCGATCGAGTCCTACGACGGGACGATGAAGCTCGAGTACATCTCGTACACGCTGGAGGAGCCGCGGTACACGCCCGACGAGTGCCGGGAGTTGCGGCTGACGTACGGACGGCCGTTCCGAGTGGGCATCCGCCTGAAGCGCGAGGGCAAGGGCGAACTGCCCGAAGAGCAGATCTACCTGGGCGAGTTCCCGATCATGATGGGCGGGGGCGAGTTCATCGTGAACGGGGCCGAGCGGGTGATCGTCAGCCAGTTGCACCGTTCCCCGGGCGTGGACTTCTCGATCCTGTCCAGCGAGGGCGACCGCCCGCTGCATTCCACGCGCATCATTCCCGAGCGGGGATCATGGATCGAACTCGAGGTGACGAAGAAGGACGTGCTGGCGATGCGGATCGACCAGAGCACGAAACTCGCGGCCACGACGTTCCTGCGCTGCCTGGATGAATCCATCGCCGGGACCGACGCCCTGCTGAGCCTGTTCTACGAGGTGTCGGACGTCAAGGCGGAGAACATCAAGCCCGAGCACTGGGCGGCGGCGGACATCGTGAACCCCGAGACGGGCGAGGTGCTCGTGCACGTGGGGCGTCAGATCGGCGAGAACGCCGCGGCGATCCAGAACAGCACGCTGAAGAAGGTGAAGGTCATCGAGAACCCCAGCGACGCGCTGATCCTGAACACCATCGCGGTGGAAGAGGAGAAGCGCGACCTGGAGAACAAGCAGAGCGAGGCGTTCGCCAACTCGACGGACTACGAGCGGGCGCTGCTGCGGATCTACACGAAACTGCGCCCGGGCAACCCGCCGCAGATCGAGAAGGCCAGGGCCCTGTTCATCGAGAAGTTCTTCGACGAGAACCGCTACCGGCTGGGGCGCGTCGGGCGCTTCCGCATCAACCGGAAGTTCGACCTGAACGTGCCCGAGGACCGGATGTTCGTCACGGGCGAGGACTTCCTCCGGGTGATCCAGTACCTGCTCGACCTGCGCAGCGGGCGCACCGACCCCAAGACCAACCGCCCCGTGGCCGTGGTGGACGACATCGACCACCTGGGCAACCGGCGACTGCGGACGCTCGACGAACTGGCCGTGGAGGAACTCCGCAAGGGCTTCCTGAAACTCCGTCGCACGGTGCAGGAGCGCATGAGCGTCAAGGACCCCGAGGAGGTGGTGAAGATCGCCGACCTGGTGAACACCAAGTCGATCTCATCGGCGATCGACTTCTTCTTCGGGCGCAGCGAGCTCAGCCAGGTCGTCGACCAGACCAACCCGCTGTCGAGCCTGGTGCACGAGCGGCGGCTGTCGGCCCTGGGCCCGGGCGGGCTGAACCGCAAGCGCGCCGGCTTCGAGGTGCGCGACGTGCACATCTCGCACTACGGGCGCATCTGCCCCATCGAGACGCCCGAAGGCACCAACATCGGCCTCATCGCCAGCCTGGGCATCTATTCCTCGGTCGATGAGTACGGCTTCCTGCGGACGCCCTACCGCGAGGTGAAGGACGGCAAGGCCACCGGCAAGGTGCTGCACCTGCGGGCGGACGAGGAAATGCGGGCGGTGCTCGCCCCGGCCGACGCGCTGGAAGAGGGCGGCAAGCTCCGCAAGGGGTCGATCCTGGCGCGGGTGAACGGGGAACTCGCCGAGGTCGACTCGGGCGAGGTGAACTACCTGGACATCAGCCCGAAGCAGATCGTGGGCATCTCGGCGGCGCTCATCCCGTTCCTGGAGCACGACGACGCGAACCGCGCCCTCATGGGCAGCAACATGCAGCGGCAGGCGGTGCCGCTCATCAAGGTGGATCCGCCGCTGGTCGGCACGGGCATCGAGAAGCCCGTGGGGCACAACAGCGGGATGGTGGTGCGGGCGAAGAACGCCGGGCACGTGACGGCGGTGGACAGCGAGCGGATCATCGTTGACAACGCCGACGAGTACATCCTGCGGAAGTTCGTGGGGCTGAACGAGCGCACGTGCCTGAACCAGAAGCCCGTGGTGAAACTCGGGCAGAAGGTGGAGAAGGGGCAGGTCATCGCGGACGGCGCCTCGACGAAGATGGGCGAACTCGCGATCGGCAAGAACGTGCTCGTGGCGTTCAACACCTTCGACGGGTACAACTTCGAGGACGCCATCGTCATCAATGAGCGCCTCGTGAAAGAAGACGTCTTCACGAGCATTCACATCGACGCGTTCGACGTGGAGATCCGCGAGACGAAACTCGGCCGCGAAGAGTTCACGCGGGACATCCCCAACGTCAGCGAGAAGATGCTGCGCAATCTCGACGAGAACGGGGTTATCCGCATCGGCGCCCGCGTCGGCCCGGGCGACATCCTCGTGGGCAAGGTCAGCCCGAAGAGCAAGACGGAACTGACGCCGGAAGAGAAACTGCTGCACGCCATCTTCGGCCGGGCCGGCGAGGACGTGAAGAACGACTCGCTCGAAGTGCCGGCGGGGGTGGAGGGCGTGGTGATCGGCGCGCGGAAGTTCAGCCGGCGCCTGCACATGAACGAGGAGCAGAAGAAGCAACTCAAGAAGGACATCGCCGCGTACGAGGCGGAGATGGACGCCAAGCAGGTGGCGCTGTTCAAGCAGATGTGCCAGGCGATCAACGACGCCGTGGGCACGCCGATGGTGGACCCCAACACCCGGCAGAAGGTCGGCGCCAGCGATATCCCCGAGGTCATTCTCGAACAGGTGCGGACGTTCGACATCAAGTGGGCCAAGGGCAGCAAGGAAACGCGCGAGAAGGCGGAAGTGCTGTTCAAGCAGTTCTGGCCCCGCGTGGTGGCGATCGGGTCGGAGAAGGCCCGCAAGACGGCCCACATGAAGCGCGGCGACGAACTGCCCACGGGCGTGCTCGAGATGGTCAAGGTGTACGTCGCGACCAAGCGGCACCTGTCCGTCGGCGACAAGATGGCCGGGCGGCACGGGAACAAGGGTGTCATCGCCCGCATCGTGCCGGAGGAAGAGATGCCGTTCATGGAAGACGGCACGAGCGTCGAGGTGCTGCTCAACCCGCTGGGCGTGCCCAGCCGCATGAACGTCGGACAGATTCTCGAGACCCACCTGGGCTGGGCGGCGAAGGTGCTGGGCTTCCAGGCCATCTCGCCGGTGTTCGACGGCGGGAGCGAGGACGAGGTGCACAAGGCCGTGGACGAGGCCAATGACCATGTCGAGACGCGGCTGAACGAGATCGAGAAGTTGGGCAAGCCCGCGGGGGCCAAGGAGATTCTGGCGCACATGCCCCGTGGCGGGAAGATCCAGTTGTTCGACGGCCGCACGGGCGAGCCGTTCAATCAGAAGACCACCGTCGGCTACATGTACCTCTTGAAACTCCACCACCTGGTGGACGACAAGATCCACGCCCGCGCCACCGGCCCGTACTCGCTCATCACGCAGCAGCCCCTGGGCGGCAAGGCCCGCACGGGGGGCCAGCGATTCGGCGAAATGGAAGTGTGGGCGCTGGAGGCCTACGGCGCGTCGTACATCCTGCAGGAACTCCTGACGGTGAAGTCCGACGACGTGGAAGGACGGACGAAGATCTACGAGAGCATGGTCAAGGGCACGAACAAACTCGAAGCCGGGATGCCGGTCGCGTTCGACGTGCTCTGCAACGAACTCAAAGGCCTGGGCCTGAACGTGACGCTGGAGAAGAAGCAGAAGGAGACGGGCAGCCTGCTGTAAGCCGGGCATGGAGGCGTGAGCCGTGCGGATGCTTGCGTGGATTGTTGTGATCGCGGGGTGGTTCGCCCTGTGTTTCGCCGCCGTTCACTGGGCGTTCGGCCTCGGGCCCGTCTGGGCCGGGGCGGTGCAGGGCGCGGTAGTGGGGCTTTCGGTGTTGGGGCTGAACGAGGCGATGAGAAGGGGATGGATTCGCGGATGGTGGCCGAGTTCGCGGGAAGCGGACGAGGCGAGGCGGCGATTGGCGAAGGAACGGGACGACATCCTGGCGGCGGCGAGGGCCAAGGCCGGTGCGAGCAACGCGGATAAGCCCGAACAGGGCGTGACTGGAGCATGACATGGCCGAGACCGTGTATGACCGTGTGAACGATTACGCCGCGGTGAAGATCACGCTGGCGTCGCCGAACGACATTCGGGCGTGGTCGTACGGCGAGGTGAAGAAGCCGGAGACGATCAACTACCGCACGTACCGCCCGGAGAAGGACGGTCTGTTCTGCGAGCGGATCTTCGGGCCGGAGCGCGACTACGAGTGCGCGTGCGGCAAGTACCGCGGGACGAAGTACAAGGGCATCATCTGCGACCGCTGCGGGGTGAAGGTGACGCACAGCCGCGTGCGGCGCAAGCGCATGGGGCACATCAACCTGGCCAGCCCGGTGGTGCACATCTGGTTCTTCAAGAGCATGCCCAGCCGCCTGGGCACGCTGCTGGGCATGAAGACCAGCGACCTGGAGAAGGTCGTGTACTACCAGGACTACGTGGTGACGGACGCGGGCGACACGGAACTGAAGTTCAAGCAGGTGCTGACGGAGGACGACTTCCGTTCGGCGCAGGACAAGTACGGCAACGCCTTCAAGGCGCTGATGGGCGCCGACGCGATCCGCGAACTCATCGCCAAGCTCGACCTCACCGCCGAAGCGACGACCATCCGCAACGAGCTCAACGCCACCAAGAGCAAGCAGAAGATCAAGGACCTGGCGAAGCGGCTGAAACTGATCGAGCAGATCCGCGGGAGTGAGAACGACCCGGCGTGGCTGGTGATGGACGTGGTCCCGGTCATTCCGCCGGACCTGCGCCCCCTCGTGCTGCTCGAGTCGGGCAACTTCGCGACCAGCGACCTGAACGACCTGTACCGGCGCATCATCAACCGCAACAACCGGCTGAAGAAGTTGATGGACCTCAACGCGCCCGAGGTCATCATCCGCAACGAGAAGCGGATGCTCCAGCAGGCGGTGGACGCGCTGTTCGACAACAACCGCTGCCGCCGCCCGGTGCTGGGCAGCAGCAACCGCCCGCTCAAGAGCCTGACCGACATGATCAAGGGCAAGCAGGGGCGGTTCCGCGAGAACCTGCTCGGCAAGCGCGTGGACTACTCCGCCCGCTCGGTCATCGTGGTCGGCCCGGAACTGAAACTGCACCAGTGCGGCCTGCCCAAGAAGATCGCGCTGGAACTCTACCAGCCCTTCATCATCCGCAAACTCAAGGAACACGGGCTGGCCGACACCATCAAGAGCGCCAAGCGCATGCTGGAGCGGCGCGACGCGGCGGTGTGGGACATTCTCGAAGAGGTCATCTACCAGCACCCGGTGCTGCTGAACCGCGCGCCCACGCTCCACCGCATGGGCATCCAGGCCTTCGAGCCGGTGCTCGTGGAAGGCAACGCCATCCGCATCCACCCGCTGGTGTGCGGCGGGTTCAACGCGGACTTCGACGGCGACCAGATGGCCGTCCACCTGCCGCTCTCCGTCGAGGCCCAGGCCGAGGCCCATATTCTGATGCTCTCGACGCACAACATCTTCTCGCCGGCAAACGGCAAGCCGATCATCTCGGCGTCGCAGGACATCGTGATGGGGGTCTACTTCATCACGTTCATGCAGCCCGACGAGAAGGACCTGACCAAGGTTCCGCACTTCAAGGACCGGATGGAGGCGATCCTCGCGCTCGAACAGCGGAAGATCGGCCCGCACGACAAGATCGTGGTGCGCATCGACGGCTTCACCCAGGTGGTCGAGAAGCAGGGCGACGCGCCCAAGGCCATGCCGGCGAACAACCGGCTGCTGACCACCGCCGGGCGATGCCTCTTCGCCGACGTGCTCGCCCCGGGCATGCCCTTCTACAACTGCGCCCTGGGCAAGAAGGGGTGCGCCCGCGTGATCGACGACTGCTACGCCATCGCCGGTCGCGCGGCGACGATCGACCTGCTCGATCGGCTGAAGGAGATGGGCTTCAAGCAGAGCACGCTGGCGGGCCTCTCGTTCGGCATCACGGACCTGCGCATCCCCGAGAAGAAGCAGGCCCTCATCGACGAATCGCAGAAGAAGGCCGACCGCGTCGAGAAGAGTTATGACCGCGGCATCATCACGGCCCGCGAGCGGTACAACCAGTTGATCGACATCTGGACGCACTGCCGCGAACTCGTCCAGGCCGAACTTGTTTCGACCCTGAAGGGCGACCGTCGAAACGATGAACTGGAAGAACTCCCCGTCACGTCGAAGGAAGGCTTCTGGTACCTCAACCCGGTGTACCTGATGATCGACTCGGGCGCCCGCGGCAACATCACGCAGATGCAGCAGTTGGCGGGCATGCGCGGGCTGATGGCCAAGCCCAGCGGCGAGATCATCGAAAGCCCCATCCGCGCGAACTTCCGCGAGGGGCTGAACATTCTCGAGTACTTCTCGAGCACGCACGGCGCCCGCAAGGGCCTGGCCGACACGGCCCTCAAGACCGCCGACTCGGGCTACCTCACCCGCAAACTCTGCGACATCGCGCAGAGCGTGATCATCGGCGAGCACGACTGCGGGAGCAAGCGCGGCGTGATGAAGCGCGCCCTCTATAAGGGCGAGCAGGTCGACGTGCCCCTGCGCGACCAGATCATCGGGCGTGTCGCCGTCAACGCCGTGGTCAACCCCAAGACCGACGAGGTCATCATCCCCGAGAACACGATGATCACCGCGGAGATGGCGGCCAAGGTCGAGGCCCTGGGCATCGAGGCCGTCATGGTGCGCTCGCCCCTCACCAGCGAGAGCCGGTTCGGGTGTTCGGCGTTGGACTACGGGATGGACCTCTCCACGGGCACGCTCGTGGAGCAGGGCATGGCCGTCGGCATTATCGCCGCGCAATCCATCGGCGAGCCGGGCACGCAGCTCACGATGCGGACGTTCCACACGGGCGGCGTCGGGCAGCGCACGGCGGAGCAGACCAAGTACGACACCCTCAACGCCGGACGCATGGAGCACCGCGATTGCAACGCCGTGCCCGTGAAGGACGACGATGGGCACGACTGTCTGATCGTGCTGAAGCGTTCGGCGGAAATCGCCGTGCTCGACGACAAGGGCCGCGAACTCGAGAAGTTCAAGGTGCCGTATGGCTCGTACCTCTACGCGGGGGCGGGCGCCGAGGTGAAGAAGGGGCAGACGGTTGTCCGCTGGGACCCGCACCGCGTGCCCATCCTCGCGGAGAAGGACGGGCTGGTGCGGTACGTCGATATCCAGGAGAAGGAGACGTACCGGCTGGAGGACGCCGGGCAGGGCAAGCAGGCCAAGGTCATCATCGAGCACAAGGGCGACCTGCACCCGGCGATCAACGTCGTGGATGAATCGGGGAACATCCTCGACTTCCACTACCTGCCCGCGCGGGCGCGTCTGGAGGTTGAGGACGGGCAGCCCATCAAGGCGGGTCACCTCCTCGCCCGCCAGCCCATCCAGAGCAAGGGCAGCCAGGACATCGTCGGCGGCCTGCCGCGCGTGACGGAGATCTTCGAGGCCCGCAAGCCCAAGGACCCGGCCGTGATGGCGGAGATCTCGGGCAAGGTCGAGATCTTCTCCGACAAGCGCAAGGGCAAGATGACGATCCGCGTCACGTCCGAAGCGGGTATCGAGAAGGATCACCACGTACCCAGCGACAAGCAGTTGCTGGTGCACACGGGCGACTTCGTGACGGCGGGCGATCCGCTGACCGAAGGGCCCATGGTGCCGCACGACATCCTGCGGATCAAGGGCGAAGAAGCGCTGTGGACGTACATGCTCGACGAGGTGCAGAACGTCTACCGGGCGCAGGGTGTGACCATCAACGACAAGCACATCGAACTGATCCTGAGCCAGATGCTCCGCAAGGTGAAGGTGGAAAGCCCGGGCGATACGGAACTTCTGCCGCAGGAGGTGGTGGACCGCTGGGTGTTCAAGCAGAAGAACCGGGAGGCCGAGAAGTACTTCCGCATCTCCGAATCGGGCGGCACCGACCTGAAGGTGGGCGACCTGGTCCACCGGGATGCCATCAAGGAGGCCAACGCGAAGGCCGAGGCCGAGGGTAAGGAGCCCGCCAAGGCCAAGCGAGCCCGACCGGCGACGGGTCGGACGCTGCTGCTGGGCATCACGAAGGCGGCCCTTTCGAGCGAGTCGTTCCTGTCGGGCGCGTCGTTCCAGGAGTCGACCAAGGTGCTTACCGAGGCCTCGCTCCGCGGCGCGATGGACACGCTGGTGGGGCTGAAGGAGAACGTGCTGCTGGGGCACCTCATCCCCGCGGGCACGGGTTTCCGTCCGTACCAGGAACTCAAGGTCAAGCCGCTCGTCACGATCGCGGACGAGGGCGAGGACGGCGAGGCGATGCTCGAGGAAGCGGCTCACGCGGCCGAGGCCCTGGGCGCCAACCGGCATGACATCCTGGGGCAGGCGCCCATCGAGATTGCCACGCCCGGCAACCTCCGCGAAGTCGTCTCCGGCGGCTCGGCCGGCGCGAAGCCATCCTGAATCCGAATGCGCTGCGTGTTCCCTCAGGCCCGCCCTCTCGGCGGGCCTTTTTCGTGGCGTGGATACGCCCGCACGGGCGAAGGTCTCTCAGGCCGATGGCGTCGGTTTCAGCCAGCGCATCGCCTCTTCGGGCGACATGATCGGCTGGTTTGTTTCCTTCGTCGCCAGCGCCTTGCGGACATACGGCTCGCACATGGTGCATGCCGTGCTGCAGCCCGTCAGGGCGCGGAGTTGTTCAAACCCAGCCCCGGTCTCGGACGCGAGCAAGAGCAGATGCGAAAACGACAGGCTATGACACACACATCGATTGACGTACATTCAGTTCCACTCCTGGGCATCGGGGACGTAGTGATCGGTGTTGACCAGGCCGACCGACCCGACGCCCTCGCGCGGATGGGTCAGCCATTCAGGACGGGCCGCGACAAGACGGACGCTCGCGTCGGCGCGGGCGGTCATGGCGCTCCCGGGCGCGGTCCGCGCGCGCCCGTGCCGGAACGCGGTCGTGGGGCAGGGGTTGTTCTCCCACGCGCCGCCGTTCCAGAGTTGCGGCGGGTCGAGCAGCGCGCAGTTGCGCACGGGTGTCACGGGGAGGAGCGTGTCGGCGAACACGAACAGGTCCGACGGGCGGCGGAGATCGAACAGGCGCCGCCATGGACGATGCCCGATCGCCGAGGCCCACCCCGGCGTCTTGCTCGGGGTGAGGTAGTACCCGTTGTACCCGTACGTGCTTGTGGCCTGGGGGAACCCGCCCTGCGGCCGGTACGTGCCCCACGGCTGCGCGGGGCATTCGAGCACCGACCGGGGGGAGAGGTCGCCGCCGAGATAAGGCCCGATGAATCCTCGCGCGTAGTCGATCTCCGACGCGAGGCTCCCGTAGGTTCCCCACCAGTAGATCGGCTCGTTCGAACCGATGTCGGCCTCGTGCCAGTACGAGAGCGGCATGACGCGTTCGCGGTAGTCGTTGGCGTAGGCCGTCCACGCGATGACCAGTTGGCGGCCGTTCGAGCCGCAGGCCGCGGCCCGGGCGGCGCCACGGGCCGAGGCCAACGCCGGCAGCAACAAACCCATCAGCACCGCGATGATGGCGACCGTCACGAGGAGTTCGATGAGCGTAAACCCGCGACGCGGGATCATGGCCCACCCCCGGGCGCGATCGGCGCGGCGTGAAGGCACCGGAAGGTCGCGAGCAGCGCCGCGCGGTCGGCGGGCGTTCGCGCGCCGTCGCCGTCCACGTCGCCCGGCACGGTCGCGTCCTCCCACGCGTAGAGGTCGTCGATCGTGCACGCGGCGTCGGCGTTCACGTCGAGGCTGGCGGGGGTTGGTCCCAGCGCCACCAGCCCCGCCGTACCCACGCTGTAGATCGCTATCCCCGCGGGCGCCGGGCTGCCCCCCGCGCCGCTGTGATGCCCGACGATAAACGCGGACGTGGCCGGCGAAAGATCCGCGTCGAGAAAATACAAATCGCTCGATGGTTGGTTGAACTGACCGAGCGGCACGACACCCGATGCGATGATCGATCGCCCGGCGAAGGAAAGCACCGCGGGCTGCTGCGTCCACCCGCCCAGGCGCAGGTACTCGCCCACGTCGAGGACGCCGTTCAGGTTGAGGTCGATCCACGTCGCCAGCGCGGAATCCCACAGCACGACGGCGTGATCGTCATGGTCCTGGTAGAGCCGCAGCGAGGGGACGGTGCCGAAGCCCTGGATGCCGCCCGAGACAAGGATGCGCCCGCCGGGCAGCACGATCGGCGTGCTGATGGTTCGGTTGCATGGAACCGACCACGCCAGCGCCCCGGTCACGCCGTCGAGTTTCACAAGGTTGGCGGCGTTCAGCCCACCGGAAAAGACGTACGACGCCGCGAGAACCCGCGGCGGCCGGCCCGGCGCTTCAGGACGCACCAGCCCCACGCCGCCGAAGAACCCCGCCGGGATGATGTTCTCGAAGACCCACGTCGGTTCGGGGGGAGTTACGGCCTCGGCGTCGAAGGCCCAGACCCGTCCGGGCTGCTCGCCGAAGGCACCGACCGAGGCGACATAGACCAACCCCACGCCGCCCAGGCTCCGGGGCAGGTACGCCGGCGAGTTGCCGGACGAGCCGCCGATGGGCGTCTGCCAGACGACTTCGCCGGGCAGGAATGGATTGTTCACCGTGTCGTACGGGTCGATATTGATGCAGTAGAGCGAGGCCGAATCGCCATACCCATCGAAGTCGGTGATGAACAGCCGATCGCGGCCCATTCCCTCGGGCATGATCGCCGGGCATGCGTTCACCACGGGTCGAGCAAGGTCCGTGGTCCAGGCGTGTGTTCCTGCAACGGCATCAAAGGCCTGAAGTTGCGCTGCGGATGCGATGATCACCGTGCCGCGCTGGTGATCGACCGCGGGCGAGGAGATCGAATCCAGCCCGATCGAGGCGAGCGGGGCAGACCAGGCACATGCCCCCGTGCTGCGGACGAACGCAAAGAGGCGAGATTGGTTCATCGGCCCGCCCGGACGCGAGACTCGCCCCACCGCAAAGACGAAGTTGCCGAAGGAGGCATTCGCGGACGCCAGCCCGGCCTGCGGGATGAACGCGATGGGTGATCCCGTCTCGTCCGTCGCCGCGGCCCACCGGCGAACATCCGCGCGGGGCGGGGGCGCCATGACCGAGCCGGGGCGGGCCGACCCGCCCGCCAGTCCCGGCCACGAGTCGCTGACGTCGGGGGTGGGGATCATCGATCCCACGGGCTGCGCAGCAACATCGCCCATGGCAAACACCATGATGCCGATGAACACGCGCCCTGTCCCGCCACGAACTCTCACAACCGCGAACCCCGCCTTTCGGCGAGAATCGCGTGCTCTCTCTCAACGATCGCGTCCGCGTCGGCGTGGCCACGCGGTGATGAACAATGCCAGAGGCGCCAGTACGCCGGGAGTCGGAATCGGGGACACGTCGGCGAGGGCGTCGATCTCGAACGCCGACGCATCGGCCGCGGGGTTCATGAACCGGACATACCGGATCGCGGCCAAGCCCGTCGGCGCGATGTCGAACCCGGCCCCGCCCCCCGAGCCGTCGTAGGCCGCGATGATCGACGCAAACGTCGCATCCCCGAGCGACACCGCCGGATTCACCGGCTTCGTGAAATCGGCCAGCACCTGCCCGGGCGTGAGGGCGTAGGGGTCCGTCAGGTCGGAGTATCCAAGCGTGGGGAACATGCGGTCCACCTGGCCGAGCACAGGCCGCCAGTCGAACCCGTCGTAACTGACGTGGACGACGGCGGGCGCCCCGACGCCGAACATCGCGGCGGTGGGGGAGGTCCGCCCGTTGGGCCAGTCCCAGTCGATGAATCCGGCGTTGCCGAAGACCAGGAAATCGAACCCGTAGGGGTTGTTCGGGTCGTCCACGACGTCGTGATCGAACCCGAGGATGAGGTGACCTCCGCCGCCGACGGAGACGATCTCGTCGGGTCCGAAGGCCGGATTGAAGGGAGTGACGGCCCCGGGGAAGTTGAAGACTTCGCCGGTGAATCGTTCGGGCGATCCGATCGCGACGTTCGGGTTGGTATACATCGGGTCGGGGACGAGGCCCGGGTGGTACCCGAGCATGGCCGAGGCGAACGGACTTCCACCCCCGGCCCAGGCCGGGGCGCTCAGCGCCAACGCGCCGAGCCGCACGCACAATGTCAGTCTCACAATCAACTCCGCTGTCGCCGAGGGCGACGTGCATCCCGTTTCGCGCGGGAAGGTCCCAGCCGAAGGAACGCGGCGCTCGCGGAGATTGGCGGGAGGAGGCGTCGGGCGGGGACAGTCGCTCGGGCGCTCCGCCAGCGCCCTTTGCCTGTCGGGGCATGACCCCGAGAGGCCCGCGAGGGCCAACCAGCCACACAACCAGTCGGCAGGTCTTCCGGCTCCAGGCTCGGCGGGTTCGCCTTCCCGGGCTGGCCGACCCGTCGTGGGCCGGTCAACCTAGTGGCTGGTCGCCGAACATCTCGGCGACCGTGAACCCGCGTCAGCACCTGATACGGCGGCGCGTCCGCGGTGGCTTTTCACCACGCTTCCCTTTTCAGCCCCGCGGCGGTCATGCCGCGGAAGCACCGATGGCGACGGCAGAATACCGGCGCGCGCTGTGCGGTGTCAAGACCATGTCGCTTATCGCGAGAGTCGCGACGGCAATCGCGCCAGCAACGTCTGGGCGGCCCGGCGGGTGTCCTCGCCCATGTTTCGCGCCTCGTCGACCAGCGGGTCGCCCACGGCCAGCGCCAGCGGCTCGGCTTTGGCGGGAAGGTTCGTAAAGTACGTGGCATCAAGGTCGAACGGCTTTGATGTGGCTGTCGGCGTAGGACCGACTCTCGGCCTGTTGGTCGGTGTACCGGGTAGCACAAGGTACACCGAGACGCCGAGGGCGACCGCCGCGGCGAGGGCAAGCACCGGGCGAAGCCGAACCCACGGCCCAGGGATCGTCTCGGCCTGCGGCGTTCCCAGGTGCTGCACGATCCTCGTCGAGAGATTGGAAGAGGGCGCGACCCAGGGGATTGACCCCGGGCGCGAGAGGGCCTCGTCGACCCGCGCGAGCGAGGGCGTCACGTCGCGACGGTCGCGGCGGTCGTCGAGCGAGTTGGAGGTCGAGAGGGCGGACAACCAGTCATTCATGGCGAATCCTCCGGGCCGACGCCGGCGAAGGCGACCCGCGAACCACCGGTCGTGCGTGGCGCGGAACGGGTTTCGTGATGGGCATGCGGGGCGAGATCGGCGTTGGTCGCGTGGGCGGCGAGGGCCTGACGCGCGCGGAAGAGGCAGACCCGCACCCCGACGCCGGTCTTGTTCATCACGCGCGCGATCTCGTCGATGCGCAGGTCCTCGGCGTAGCGGAGCCACAGGGCGGCGTGCTGTTCTTCGGTGAGACGCTCCGCCGCGAGGGCCCAGAGCCGGGCGCCGAGATCGATCGTGCCGCCGTGGTCCGCGAGCGCCGGTGCGATCCGCTCGGGCACGTCGCCGCGACGCTCGCGCTGGTCCTTGCGGTGCCGTGAAATGGCTTGGCGGGTGGCGATGGTGAAGAGCCAGGTCGAGAATCGCCACGAAGGGCTGTACGCGCCGATCCGCTCCCAGGCACGGGTAAACGCTTCCTGCGTGAGGTCCTCGGCCTGGTCGCGTGAGCGGCAACGCCGGAGCAGGAAGTTGAACAGCCGCTCGGTGTAGAGCGCCACGAGGCGCTCAAAGCACGCGCGGGCATCGGGGCCCCCCTTCCCCGCGCGCACGGCGAGCTGCTCGGCGGAGAGGCCGGTCAATCCCTCCGAGGACGCGATGGGTTCATTCGACGCCGTGGGGTTTCTCCTGCGACGTCGGCTGGGCGGGGGTCTGGAAGAGCCGCCGCGCGGCGAACGCCTCGCGCAGTGTGGCGGCGGCGTCGGCGGCCGAGTGCGTTGCCCGCACCTTGACAATCGAACCCTCAAGTTCGACGCTCACTCTCGCCACGAGGTCGCCCAGGGGTTTGAGTTCCGGGTTGTCCTCGCTCATCATCTCCGCGGTCGAGAGCAGCCCTTTGAGCATGTCGTGGGCCTGCTGGGCGCGGCGGGGCGTGGTCGCCGTCAGGTCCGCCTCGGCGTACATCTCGTCCTGCCCCGACGCGTCGGGGCGCTGCCCCATGCGGAGGGTGACGGCGTCCAGCCCGCGGAACGTGGCGGCCTTCGCGGGGATGGCGTTCGCCGCGATCTCACGGGCGCTCACGTACACGGTTGTCCCCTCGGCGTTCAGGCGCGAAGCGTCGTCCGCGCGCGAGGGCGATTCGGCGCGGATGACCCGCAAGGCCTGCGTCAGACGTTCGCGCGTACCCGAGAGCACGACGCGCCGCTGCGACGGCACGGCCCCGGCGATCACCACGCCGTGAAACTCCTGCCCGTCCTGCGTCCAGTGATGAATCTGCGTGCCCTCGAAGGATTCGGTCGCGTAGCCCTCCAGGCCCGAGGTCGCGAGCCGAGCCACGGCCTGCTCGACCTCCACAGTCGTCGTGAGAATGGCCACCCCGTCGTCCTGGTCGTACGACCGCCCGTAGAAGGTCATTCCCAGCATGGTGGTCATCGGGTCGAACCCGAGTTTGGCGGCCAGTTCATCGCGACCGGGTAGTTCACCTTTGGCGGCCAGGTTGCGCACGACTTCGCCAACGCGTGAGGACATGCCCGCCTCAACGTCCATGTGGACAATCCATCGCGCTTCGCGCTCGATCAGCGCCGGTTCAAGCGGGCCGGCGTGAGCAAAGGCGGACGAGGCGAGAATCACGCAGAGACTTGGACGCATGGCAGGCTCCCGAGCGGGCGGCATGTACCCGTCGGTTGTACGACGTTCGAGCATGCAATGTTACGTCGCATGAAGCCAAGTTCCGCCCGGATACCCGCACGCGGATGGGCGAGTCGGGTAGCCCGAATTCGCGGACCTTATTTGGGGCCGGAACTCGCCGGGGCGGGCTTGGCCGCTTCTTTGGCGGGTTTCTTGGCCGGAGCCGGGGCCTTGGCGCCTCCGGGGCCGCGGTTGGGATCGCTGGAGATCAGGCGGCCGTCGCCAGCAACGGCGGTGATGGGGACGTTGTCCCACCCGACGACCTTGGCGATGGAGGTATCAAGGCCGATGGTGACGTAGCGGCGCTGGTTGACGGTCGCGACCTTGGTGGCCGAGGAAGGCCAGTAGGGATACCCGTTGAGTTGGCGGTGGATGTAGTCGGGGGCGTTGACGAGGAGGTTGCCCTGGAAGGGGCGGATGGAGGCGCCGTCGCCGCCGTTGTCGACCCACTGCTCGGGTTCGACGATGGTGGTGAGGAGGTCGACGAGGTCCTGAAGGCGCTGGTCGTAGGGGCGCTTGCCAAGACCCTGCTGGTTCTGGCCCTGCTCGCGGAAGGGGGATTGTCCGCCGCCGCCGCCGCCCTGCCCGGTGGATTGGAGCACGGACTGAAGGTCGAACTCGGGGGCGTTGGTGTAGTCGGGAACTTCGAGCATGAGGTCCATGACGTTGTAGATCTCGATGCGCTTAAACTTGTTGAGGCGCTCCTTGGGGCCGACCTGGAAGGCGCCCGAGTTGGAGAGTTGCCAGGTGTTGCCGCCGGTGCCGGTGGAGTCGGACGTCGCGGAATCGAGAACCTTCTCGACGAGGGTGAGCGCGGTGGTGCGGTCCACCTTGAGGGTGACCAGTGATTCCTTGTCCAGCCCGGTGCTGTTGCGTTCGTCCTGCCAGAAGACCTCCATGTCGGCCTGGGTGATGTCGGCGATGTACTTCATCGCGTCCTCGAGGCGCGTCTCGTTGAACTCGACCGCGACCGGGCGCATCATGCGGACAAGCGTGTCACGCTGCGGGGAACTCGACGCGCGGACCCGCGTGGCCGGGGGGGTCGATACCGGGACAGTCACCGTCTGGGCCAGACCATCAGCGGCGAACATTGCGAGGGCGGCCAGAGCAAGGACGGAAGTCGTGCGGCGTGCCATGCGTCGATTCCTTGAAAGCTCGGGGTCCAACGGCGGCCAGACGGGCCAACGTCATCCTATCACCCCAGGGCCGGGGCTGTGTCCGACCACACCAGTATCGACGCGGGGGGTGGTGGTTGGTTCCGGCTTGTTCGGGGAAAACGGTCCGATAGCATGGGGTGGCCGGGTGTGGCGGCCGAGGAGCCTGACATGGCGTGTTTCTTGAAGGCGTACAAGGTGGCAAGCACGGAGGGGTGGGGGCTGGAGCCCGCGGGGGGCAAACGCGACTGGATGGACCAGACCTCGGAGAAGTTCGCCTACCGCTGCCTGCCGCTGGTCATGGCCAACCAGGCCGGGTGGGTGGCCACATGCCCGCTGAACTTCTCGGCCAACTGGAACGGCAAGGCCGACATGAACGCGATTACCCTGACCTTTCCTGAGGGGGAGGGAGCCTGCAAGGGGCACATCAAGAGCCACTTCGGGAGCGGCGTGCTCACGTTCAGCCTGCCGTGGCTCTTCCGGACCAGCCCGGGGTATGGGTTATGGGTGCGCGGGCCCACCAACGGGCCCAAGGGGGACATTGCCCCGCTTGACGGCATCGTGGAGACGGACTGGGCGCCGTACACCTTCACGATGAACTGGAAGATGATGCGGCGGAACACCGAGGTGTACTTCAGGAAGGGTGAGCCGATCTGCCACCTCGTTCCCTTCCCGCTGGCGATGCTGGAGGAGGTGCTCCCGTCGTTCCACGAGATCGACGAAGACCCGGTGCTCAAGCAGGACTTCTTCTACTTCACGAGCCGGCGGAGCGCGAACATCCAGAAGATCGCCAAGACCCACGAGAGCAACTGGGCCATGGACTACATGCGCGGGCACATGCCCGACGGGACGGAGGTCGTGAACCACCGCAAGGCCTTCAAGTTGCGGGAGTTTGGCGGGCAGGGTTGAGCGTGCTACCCTATGGCCCCCGGTGCGTGTCTGGCCCCGGCGTGCCACTTTAGCTCAGCGGTAGAGCGATGCTTTCGTAAAGCATAGGTCCAGGGTTCAAATCCCTGAAGTGGCTCTTCGCGCCCGCGGGGGTCGCCGCGGCGTGGCCATTGCCTTTCCGTATACTTTCTACACAGGAGGCACTCCATGAAACTCGGGAAGAAACTCGGCGTCATCGGCGGCGTGCTGGTGCTGGCGGTCGTGGTCGTGCTGGTTGTGACGGTGATCTTCATCGATTCGGTCGCCAAGGCGGCGATCGAGAAGGGCGGCACGTACGCCATGGGCGTTCCCACCACGCTCCAGAGCGCCGACGTGGGAGTCATGTCGGGCACGTTCGCGATGAAGGGCTTGAACGTGGCGAACCCGGCGGGATTCTCCGGGCCGCACTTCTTCGCGCTCGCGTCGGGCGGCGTCGCGGCGAACCTCGGCTCGGTCACCAAGGACGTGGTGGAGATCCCCCGCCTCACGCTCGACGGGATCAAGGTGAACCTGGAGCGGGGCAGCAAGGGGTCGAACTACCAGGTGATCCTGGACAACCTGAAGCGGTTCGAGAGCCAGGACCCCAAGGCCAAGCCCGCCGAGGACAAGGGCGGCAAGAAGTTCATCGTCCGCGAGATCGTGATCACGAACGTCGAGGTGCGTGTCGACATGTTGGGGCTGGGGGGCGGGGCCACGGCGGTGACGGTGCCGATCCATGAGATCAAACTGAACAACGTGGGCACGGCCGAGGGCGGGATCGAAATCGGAAAAATGATGAACGTGGTGATCAAGGCGATCCTGGCGACCGCCGTAGAGCGCGGCGGGAACATCATCCCCGGGGACGTGCTGGGCGAACTCAAGGGCGGGCTGGCCCAGTTGCAAGGGCTGGGCGAGTTCGGAGTGGAAGTGATCGGGAAGGCCGGGGAATCGGCCCAGAAACTTGCCGAGGGGCTGACGAAGGTCGGGGCGGAGGCCGCGGAGACGGTCAAGAAAGGTGCCGAGGGCGTCCTGAAGGGCATCGGCGACCTGATCCCCGGGAAGAAGTAGGGCCACGGCGGCGCCGATAATGGTGTGACACCCACCCCGGGGCGGAATAGTGCCCCGGGTTTTATATCCGTTCATCCGGATATTAGGCTATACTGACGACGTGACGGGGTGTGAATCTGGGCAGGATGCGCGTATGCATATCCGCGACATATTTACCCAGGGGGCGACGTTCTCGTTCGAGTTCTTCCCTCCCAAGAGCGACGCCGGGTTCGCCGACCTGTTCGCGAGCATTCGCGAGCTGGAGCCGCTGTGCCCATCGTTCGTGTCGGTGACGTACGGGGCGGGCGGCTCGACGCGTGAACAGACGCACGACCTGGTGGTGAAACTGCGTGGGGAAACGACGCTGGACCCCGTGCCGCACCTGACGTGCGTGGGTCACGCGCCCGAGGAGATCGACGCGATCCTGGCGCGGTATGCGCAGGCGGGGATCAGCAACCTGATGGCGCTGCGGGGCGACGTGCCCAAGGGGCTGGAGAACGGGCAATCACCGTGGCGCGGGCTGCGGTACGCGGCGGACCTGGTGAAACAGATCGCGCAGTTCAACCAGCGCCGGCTGCACCCTGATCGGCGTGGCTTCGGCATCGGCGTGGCGGGGTACCCGGAGGGGCACGCCGAGACTCCCAACCGCCTGAGGGAACTGGACTACCTGAAGGCGAAAGTGGATGAGGGGGCGGACTTCATCGTGACGCAGTTGTTCTTCGACAATCGCGATTTTTACGACTTCCGGTCGCGGTGTGAACTCGCGGGGATCCGCGTGCCGATCATCGCGGGGGTGATGCCGGTGACGAGCCTGACGGGGATGCGTCGCATGGCCGATCTGGCGCTGGGGTCGCGGTTCCCCGCGCCGCTGGTGCGGGCGATCAACCGGACGGGGGGCGACGAGGAGGCGGTGAAGCGCGTGGGCGTGCACTGGGCGACGGAGCAATGCCGCGACCTTCTGGACCACGAGGTGGCGGGGGTTCACTTTTACACGCTCAACCGTTCGACGGCGACGCGAGAGATTTACGCGAACCTGGGCGTGCGCGATTCGCGGGACCTGCGGGCGTAGCGGGGGCGGCGGTACCATGCGAGGCCGCGTGGCGCGGCGTGGGGACGAACCCGCGATGAGTGAACTCAACTCGGAGCGCGTGCTGGTGGACGTGGCTCGGCGTTGGGGCGCCAAGGCCGGGGTGCGCGTGGAGTTGCTGGGCGACGGGTGGGTGTTGCGGCTTTCGCGCGGGGACCGGGTGCGGTACGTGCACGGGTACACGTTCGACCTGAACGGCGCGGGGACGGCGGGGGTGCTGCGGGACAAGGCCGCGGCGAGCGAGGCGATGGCGCGCGCGGGCGTGGCGGCGGTGGAGCACCGCTTCGTGCCGCACCCGGACCTGGCGAAGTTCATGCCGGAGGTGGGAGGGTTGGAGGCGGCCCGGGCGGGATTCGAGGCCTTCGGGTGCGACGTGGTGGTGAAGGACAACGCGGGGACGGGCGGGCGCGGCGTGACGCGGGCGAGGACGGTGGCGGAACTGGAGGCCGCGGCGGGGGGGTGCTTCGCGCGCGGACAGAGCGCCGCGCTGTGCCGCTTTCTGTCGATCGAGCGAGAGACGCGGCTGATCATGCTCGACGGGGCGTGCGTACTGGCGTACTCCAAGGAGCGACTGACGGTGCGGGGCGACGGCGAGCGAGCCGTGCGGTCGCTCGTCGAAGCGCGCGCCGAGGCGGAAGGCCCCAGCGGTCCGGCGGCGCGATGCTTGGCGAATGCCGACGAGGGCACGACGGCGGCGTGGGCGCGCGTGCCGGCGAAGGGCGAGGTCGTGCTTGTGAACTGGCGGCACAACCTCGGGCAGGGCGCCGATGTGCGGTTCGAGGATGCGGCGTCGGGCGCGATGGCGGGCCGGCTCGCGCTGGCCATGTCGGCCGTGGCGGCGCTGAATCTCACGTTCGGCAGCGTGGACGTGGTGCGGGTGGCCGGACGTGAGATGGTGCTCGAGGTCAACGCGGGCGTGATGGTGGATGCGGTCGCGAAGTCGCCCGGCGGCCCGGCGATCGCGAAGCGTGTGTACGAGCAAGCCCTGAGCCGGATGTTCGAGTAGCCACGTCGGCGCGGGCTTGGGAATTGAGCGTCGTGCGGTATACTGGCGTCATGCCCCCGCTGAGTGTCACGATGGTCATCGCCGCGCTCGCCCTTGGGGAGCGCGGGGCGGCTGCGTTGAACCCGCCCTTGGGCGACGCGTTGGCCGAGGAACTCGCCGCGCGATTTGTGCTGGAGTTTCGCCCCTTTCTCGCGGCCAACTGTCTTTCGTGCCATGCGGGGGACGACCCCAAGGGCGACCTGCGGCTGGACACACTCGGGGGCGTCACGGGCGATGAACACGTGAACCTTCGGCTGGTGCGCGAGATGATCGTGACCGGGGAGATGCCCCCCAAGACGCGTCCGCGTCCCGGGGAGCACGAACGGACGCTGGCGGTGCAGTGGCTGGACGCGGCCATCGCGTATGTCCCGGCGGATGCGCCGGTGGACCCCGGGTGGGCGACGCCTCACCGGCTGAACCGTACGGAGTATCGCAACACCCTGCGCGATCTGCTCGGGGTCGATCCGGCGAAGGTGGACGTGGCCGAGCGCCTGCCGCGTGACGACACCGGGTACGGGTTCGACAACATCGCGGACGTGCTGTCGACCTCGCCTTTGGCGGTGGAGGCGTACGTGTCGGCGGCGGAGCGGGCGGTGGAGGCGGGGCTGGGGCCGATGGTGGAGATCGGCGGGGGCCCGCGCCCGGTGAGGCCGCTGTCGGGCGACAACGGGCAGCCCCTGCCGCGTGGCGGGGTGTTCCTGTTCTCGAATGGGGCGGCGCGGGGGACCTTCGAGGCGCCGCTGGAGGGGGAGTATGAGATACGGGTGAAGGCGTGGGAGACGCCGGCGGGGAACGAGCGTGCGCGGCTGAGCGTGCGGATTGATCGGCGCGAGGCGGGGGCGTTCGACGTCTCGGGGACGCGCGGGGCGCCGGAGGAGTTTGCGGTGCGTGTGAGGCTGCGCGCGGGAGCGCGGGTGATCGCGGCGCACTTCACGAATGACTATTACGTGAAGGACCAGGCGGACCGGAACATGGGGGTCGAATCGATCGCGGTGGCCGGGCCGCTGGAGGAGGCGAGCACGATCCGGCCCGCGGGGTGGACGCGGGTATTCGACGCGGGGAGTGGCATTACGGATGAGGACGAGCGGGCGCGGGCGATACTGCGGGATTTCGCGACGCGGGCGTACCGCCGGCCGGCGACCGACGCGGACGTCGCGGGGTTGATGGCGGTGTACGAGCGCGAGCGACGGACGGGGCGTGGGTTCGAGGAAGGTGTGCGGACGGCGGTGACGGCGGCGCTGGTCTCGCCGCGGTTCCTGTTCCGGACTGTTGCACATCCGGACCCGCGCAACCCCGAGGCACAGTACCGGCTGGATGGGTACGAACTGGCGTCGCGGCTGTCGTACTTTCTGTGGTCGAGCATGCCGGACGACGCCTTGTTGGAGGCGGCCGGGGCGGGCGTACTGGGGACGGAGGCGGGGCTGATCGCGCAGGCGCGGCGGATGCTGGCGGACGGCAAGGCCGAGGCGTTGGTGCGGAACTTCGCGGGGCAGTGGCTGCACCTGCGGAACCTGGACACGCTGGCGATGGACCCCGGGACGTTCCCAACGTACGACGCGGCGTTACGGACCGCGATGCGAGAAGAGGCGGAGCGGTTCTTCGCCGATGTGCTGCGGTCGGATCGGAGCGTGCTGGACCTGGTCGATGCGCCGGACACGTTCCTGAACGAGCGGCTGGCGCGGCATTATGGGATCGAAGGGGTCCGAGGCGATGAGTTCCGCCGAGTGACGATTCCCGAGGGGTCGCCCCGAGGGGGCGTGCTGACGCTGGCGGCGGTGCTGACGATCACGAGCAACCCGACGCGGACCAGCCCGGTGAAGCGGGGGCTGTTCGTGCTGGACGAGATGCTGGGCACGCCCCCGCCGCCCCCGCCGCCGGATATCCCGCCGCTGGAGCAAGCGGCGAATGTCGGGCCGGGCGCGACGGTGCGCGAGCGGCTGGCGGCGCACACGGCGGTGGCGAGTTGCGCGGCGTGCCACAATCGGCTGGACCCCCTCGGGCTGAGTTTTGAGCATTTCGACGCCATCGGGCGCTGGCGCGACGAGGAAGACGGGCACGCCATCGACGCGAGCGGGGTGTTGCCGGGCGGCGAGCGGCTGGACGGGGTGGCAGGCGTCAAGCGGGCCGTCTTGGCGAGGGCGGATCAGTTCGTCGAGACGCTGGCGGGGAGGATGCTGACGTACGCGATCGGACGGGGGCCCGAGCCGTTCGACCGGCCCGCGGTCCGCGAGATTGCCCGGCGCACGCGGGCGCAGGGGGATCGGATGACGGCGATGATCGAGGGGATCGTGACGAGCGAGACGTTCCGCACGGCCCGGGGCCGGGAGGAGGCGCGATGAACGGGCGGTTGACCAGGCGAACCGTGCTGCGTGGGCTGGGCGTGACGATGGCGCTGCCATGGCTGGAGTGCATGAGTCCGGCGGCCCGTGCGGCGGCGCGAGTGGCCGGCGCGGCCGCGGGTGCGCCGCCGGTGCGATTGGCGTTTGTCTTCATGCCCAACGGGGTGAACTACGACGCGTGGCTGCCGGCGGCCGGGGCGACGCCCGAGGCGTTCACGCTCTCGCCGACACTTGAACCGCTGGCGGCGGTGCGTGAGCACGTGAACGTCATCACGGGGCTGACGCTGCACAAGGCGCGGGCGAACGGGGACGGGCCGGGCGACCACGCGCGGTCGTCGGCGAGTTTCCTGACCGGGCAGCAGGCGCGCAAGACCGCGGGCAACGACATCCGCAACGGGGTGAGCATCGACCAGGTAGCGGCGATGGACATTGGGAAGGCGACGCGGTTGGCGTCGTTGGAACTGGGGTGCGAGCACGGCCCGCAGGCGGGCAACTGCGACTCGGGGTATTCGTGCGCGTACTCGTCGAACATTTCGTGGCGCGATGAATCGACGCCCATGCCCAAGATCGTGGACCCCGCGGCGGCGTTCGAGCGGCTGTTCGGTGATGCGACGCAGGCGGCGGCCGCCGCCGAGCGCATCTCACGCCGGCAGAGCGTGCTCGACTTCGTGCTCGCCGAGAGCCGGTCGTTGCGGGCGTCGCTGGGCCCGGCGGACGGGCGGAAACTCGACCAGTACGAGAGCGGCGTGCGCGACCTGGAGCAGCGGATCGAACGGGCACGGGCCGAGGCGGCTCCCCTGAAGGCGCCTTCGATGCCCGTGCCCGAGGGCATCCCCGAATCGACCAGTGCGCACATGGACCTCATGTTCGACCTGCTCGCGCTGGCCTTTCAGACCGACGTGACACGCGTGGGCACGCTCATGCTCGCGGTGGACGGGAGCAACCGGACCTTCCCCGAGATCGGCGTGCGCGACGGGCACCATCACCTGTCGCACCACCAGGGCAACGAGGACATGATCGAGAAGATCCGCCGCATCGACCGGTACCACGTCGAGCGGTTCGCTCGGTTCGTGCGGGCGCTGGCCACCACCCCCGAGGGTGAGGGGACGCTGCTGGACAACACCCTGGTGATGTTCGGCGGGGGGATCAGCGACGGGAATCGGCACAACCACGAGGACCTGCCGATCCTGCTGGCGGGGCGCGGCGGCGGAGCGGTGCGGACGGGGCGGCTGGTGCGGACGCCGCGCGAAACGCCGTTGTGCAACTTGTATCTGACGATGCTGGAGCGGGCGGGGTGCGGGCGCGAGAGTTTCGCGGACAGCACGGGTGTGCTCGACCTTACATGACACACGGGCTGATCGGGCGTCCGGAGCGCCTATGTTCTGCGCATGCCGCACACCATCCAACTCCACCGCGTGATGAAGTGTCCGCCGGAGCGCGTGTATCGCGCGTTCACGGACCCGAAGGCCCTTGTAAAGTGGATGGCCCCGCACGGGTTCGTCGCCGAGGTGCATTCGATCGACGTTCGTCCCGGCGGCTCGTACCGCATGTCGTTCACGAACTTCAACACGGGGCAGTCGCACACGTTCGGCGGGACGTATTCCGAGGTCAAGCCCGGCGAGAAGCTGCGGTACACGGACTCGTTCGAGGACCCCAACCTGCCCGGCGCCATGGCCATGGCCATCGCGTTTCGGAGGGTCGAGGTCGGCGGCATGGTGCTGACGGACCTGACGATTACGCAGGAGGGCGTACCCGACGCGATCCCCGCCGCCATGTGCTATCTCGGATGGCAGGAATCGCTGGCGATGCTCACGGCGCTGGTGGAGCCGGCGATCCCGTAGCGATCCTGCCTTGATTCAATCCACGGCGTCGATGGCGAGGTCGAGTACGGCGTAGCCGTCGATCTCGAAGTGTTCGACGGTGATGGTGATCTCGCCCTCGGCGGGTTGGACGAAGCGGCCCGTGTCGCGCGAGGGCGGGTGCCACGTCCAGTTTTCGATGACCGGCGCGCCGTTGACGAGCACGCGCACGCCGTCGTCGGAGAGGGTCGAGAAGGCCCAGGCGCCGGCGGGCAGGCGCAGGGAGGCCGTGGCGATCATGCCGAAGCGGTCGGCGCCGGGGGCCGTGCCTCGGGCGTCGCGGGCGAAGGGCTGGTCCTTCGGCCCGCCGTGCGCGTAGGGGATGTCGAGGCCGGCCAGCGCGGGGACGTGGAGCGCGTCGGGCGCGTCGGCGAGGGCGCGCCAGGCGGCGAGGTTGGTGCGCGGGTCGGCCTGGTCGGTCCAGGTGAAGAAGCGGGCGTTCCACGTCGCCGAGACGATCGTGCCGCGCACGACACGCTCGAACCCCTCCGTGCGTAGTTTCCACGCGTACGGGTGCACGTCGCGCTGAGCGGTCACCACAAGTTTGAGCGGGGCGACGGCGCTGGGCGGCACGGCCCAGGTGGCGGTGCCGCCCTCGCGCAGGTCGTCGGCGAACCATGGACCGGCTCCGCCGAAGAGTTCGTACGTGCGCGTGCGCGCGTCCGACGACGCGAGGCGCACCATCGGCTCGGCGTGGTCCCACGGGCCCCATTCGCCCATGATGATGTGGCGCCGCCCGGCGAGGTGCTTGCGGGCGCCGACCGGCGTGCGTTCGCCCAGGGGCTGACGCGTGAGCGGGGGCAGGTCGAACTCCTCGCGGGACCTGTCGAACGTGGTGATCGGCTCGGCACCGGGCGTGGCGTCGATCTCGACGGCGTTGGGCGCGGTCAGCGTGACGGTGTTGCCGCCGTAGTACGTGCCGCGCACGTGCGGGCCTTGGGCGTCGGGCGTGTCGCGCAGCCGCAGGACCGTGAGGCGGGGCGGCTGACCGATTCGCGACGCGAAGGGGTGGTTCGGGGAGAGGTCGATGGTGTTGCCGGTGATGGTGTTCCCGGTGACGCCCTTGTACGAGGCCTTCACGCCCGGGCGCTGGAGCAAGGCCGCGTCGTGGTCCCACCAGAAATGAATAGCGGTGCGGTTGTTGATGAAGTGATTGGCGGCGATGAGGGTGTCGGACCCGTGCTCGATGTTGATGGCGCCGTTCTCGAGGCCGTAGGCCATGCCCCCGTTGCCCTCGAAGTGGTTGTCGAGGATGACGAAGGCGTTGGAGTAGCCCCCCCAGAGGCCGCAGATGGCGTTCTCGATGAAGGTGTTGGCGCGAACGATGTTCCGCTTGGAGAAGGTGAGTTCGAGCCCGTGGGCCGGGGCGAAGGAGAAATCGTTGCCGCGGAACTCGTTGTCGTTGCAGCCCGCATTGGCGTAGTCAAAGCCGGGCGGCGGCGGGGTTTCGCCGAGAGCCTCCTTGCCGGCGAAGCCGAAGAACCCGTCCCCGCCGTGCGTCGCGGAGTTCTCGGCGAAGAGGTTGCGCGAGCACTGCTCGAAGCCGAGGATGCCGGCGGAGTCCTGCCCGCGGTTGTAGACGCCCTCGCTGTGCCCGCGGACGCAGAAGTCGAAGGCGTTGCGCGAGATCGTGTTGTCGCTGGAGCGCCACATCGCCAGCCCCCAGCCGGAGAGGAAGGAACAGTCGTTGTCGAAGATGGACGAGTGGTTGACACGGTCGAGGATGAGGCCGTTCTGCGATCGGCGGACGGTGATGTTGGAGAGGGTGACGCGGTCGGAGCGTTCGACGACGATGGCCGCGCCGTAGTTGGTCATCCACTGGCGGTTGTCGTTGTCGTGGGGCCAGAGCCAGTCGGCGCCGTCCTCGGCCATGGGCGTGCTGCGGAGGCGCTGGCGGAATATGTCACGGATGTTGGCGCGATCGATGGCCAGCCCCGGGGCGTTGGTGGCGTGGATGCCGACCTTGAAGCCCTCGACGGCGGCGTTCACGAGGCGGACGTTGGACCGGCCCGAAATGCGGACGCCCACGCCCGCAAGACGGTCCCACGGCGTTTGGCGTGGGCCTTCGCCCGCGTCGGCCCCGCGCAAGACCGACCCCGCGGCGAACGTGATGGTGACGTCGTCGGCGTCGACGTGGAGCACGCCGTTGCCGTCCGCATCGGCGATGATCGTGCCGGGAGGGATGACGATCGTGCACGACTCAGTGATCGAGGTGTTGTCGTGCGTGAGGGTGATGGTGGGGGCAGCCTGACCGATCACGGCGGCAGCAAACAGGGGGAGGAGCATGGGAGCAATGTACGCGAGTTGGACGCGCGCGATGCGACCTGACACAGGCGGGACGCCTGTGCCACCCATGTCTCAGAAAAGGTCGGATCAGTGCCCTTCGGCGGGGCGGTGCGTCTCGACCGGGCTGGCCTGGCTGACGCGAGGGTCCACGCCGGTCTCGGCGATCGGGGCGCGGTAGGCCTTCTCCGCGGGCAGTTCGGCCCGGCGGGACTCGGTGTCGATGTCGTCGCTGACACCCTTCAGGCCCTTCTTGAACTCCACGATCCCCTTGCCCAGGCTCTTGCCGACCTCGGGCAACTTGCGCCCGAAGAGGAGGAGGGCGATGACGAGGATGATGAGCAGTTCCCAGTGGGAGAGGCCGAACATGGACGATTCCTTCGTCGGGCGGGCGTGGCTCGGTACGGAGTCATGCGGCCCGGGGGGCGAGTCGTGGGGGCGCGGAAGTGTACGCCTGCCGTGGGGCTGAACGGCTGGGGCGGGGGGGGATTGCCCGGGTTAGAGGCCGGGGGCCAGCCGGTGTTCCGCCGCCTCCACCACGTTGTTCAGGAGCATCGCCACCGTCATCGGCCCCACGCCCCCGGGGACGGGGCTGAGGTGCCCGGCCACCTGCCGCACGCCCTCGAAGTCCACGTCGCCGACGGTCCTGGTCTTCCCCTCGGGGGTCTTGACGCGGTTCACGCCGACGTCGATCACGATCGCCCCGGGCTTCACCATCTCGGCCTTGATGAGCGCCGGCACGCCCGCGGCCGCGACCAGCACGTCGGCGGACTTCGCCAGCACCGCGAGGTTCGGGGTGAACTTGTTGCAGGAGATCACGGTGGCCTCGTGCCGCATCAGGAGCACGGCGATGGGCTTGCCCACGACGTCCCCCGCGCCGACGCAGACCGCGACCTTGCCGCGCAGCAGCCCGGAGCCGACGCCGGCGGCCTGTCCGTCGGCCTGTGGGGCGACGACGTGCTCGATCATCTTGACGACCGCGAGGGCGGTGCAGGGGGCCAGACTGGATCGGCCGTAGACAATGTTCCCGATGTTCGCGGGGTTGACGCCCTCGACGTCCTTCTCGGGGGCGATCAGCCGCTGCACGCGGTAGGGATCAACCCCGTCGGGCAGGGGCAGGTGGAGCATGAGTGCCGAGACCGTGTCGTCGGCCGAGAGGAGCAGCACTCGCCCCGCGATATCGTCGTACGTCGCGGCGTGCCCCGCCGGCGGCACGATGCGGTGCAACTTGTACTCGATGCCCAGGGCGGCGCAGGTGCGGGCCTGGTTCTCGGCATAGACCCGCGCGGCCGTGTCGCCGGACTCCACCAGCACGGCGTCAAGCCGCACGGGCACGCCCCGCGCGATCAGCGACGCGGCCCGGGCCTTGATGCGGTCGCGGAAGGAGAGAGACAGGGCATTGCCATCGATGAGAGAGGCGGGCATGACGGAGCGTAGGGAAGTGGCAAAGTGGCCGAGTGACACAGTGGCGGAGTGAAGAGAACCCTGAGCGCGAGCTCAGGTCCTGTGCGTGTGCCGTCAGCCTGCGCGTTTTGAACGCGGGGGTCGCGAAGGGAGCGAATAGCGAGGGAGAGATTCGGCAGAACCCTAAAGGGCTGGTGCGTACTCGCGGCGATTTTCGGATACCATGCCGCGACACAAGGTCAGACTGCATGGCAAAACAACCACTCGCCGAGGTCTTTGGGTACCCGATCGACAACCACAGCCCCGAGGCGAAGCGGTGCCGCGACAACGCGCTCTGTCCGTTCGGTAACAAGGTGCCCAACTGCACCAAGGACAAGGCGAACAACCCGCTTGGGGTTTGCAGTATCTTCGACGGGACCGATGTGGTCATCACTTGTCCCGTCCGATTCCGAGAGAAGTGGCTCATCGCTGAGGACGCGGCCGCCTTTTTCTTCCCGAAGGGCACCAAGTGGACGACGCTTACCGAAGTTCGCCTGAAAGACAAGCACGGCGGATCGGCCGGGAACATCGACGTGGTGCTTTGCTCCTACAACGACAAAGGTCAGGTCACTGACTTCGGAGCCCTCGAAGTGCAGGCCGTTTACATCTCCGGCAATGTCCGCAATCCGTTCGAGCATTTCATGGAGGATCCGAAGTCGCGCCAGAAGATGGACTGGAGCAAGCGACCGAACTACCCGGGACCCGACTACCTGTCCTCGTCCCGTAAGCGCTTGGCACCCCAACTGATCTTCAAGGGCGGCATTTTCCAAGCATGGAAGAAGAAAACCGCCGTCGCCCTCAATAAGGGCTTCTTCGAGACGTTGCCCAAACTCGAAGTGGTAGAGCCAGCGAAGGCAGACATCGCTTGGTTCGTATACGAGCTCGTGAAAGACCCCGCAGAGAATGTGTACTCGCTTCAACGCTGGAAGACCATCTTCACGAAGTTCACCGAAAGCCTAGAGAAGATCACGCGATCCGAACCGGGCGACATCTCCGACTTTGTTGAAGTCTTACAGGATAAGGTTGACGAGAAGTTAGACAATCAGAATCCCCCCGACACGGAGGTCATCAGTGCTCCGTTCTGATCTTAGCCATCAGTTGACCATGTGGAAGGTGCCTCCTTCCGAGCACGTCGTCAACGTCGCGTCGGTTCCGCAGCGCAGTCCGTTCCGGTATCCGGGCGGAAAGACGTGGCTCATCCCGCGAGTGAGACAGTGGCTCAGAAGCTTCGACCGCAAGCCCACGGTTTTGGTCGAGCCATTCACCGGTGGCGGGATCGTCGGACTTACGGCCGCGTTTGAGAACCTAGCGGAGCACGTTGTTCTTGTCGAACTCGACCAGCAGGTTGCCGCGGTATGGCAGGCCATCCTCGGCGGTGACGCGGAATGGCTTGCCAAACGCATCCTCGACTTTGAGATGACTCACGATAACGCGAGGGACGCGCTCGCTGCCACGACCGGAGGCACTCGGGAACAGGCGTTTCGGACAATACTCAAGAACCGAACCTTCCACGGTGGAATCCTCGCCCCGGGTGCCACGTTCATCAAGCACGGCGAGAATGGCAAGGGCCTGAAATCCCGTTGGTACGCCGAAACGCTCGCGACAAGAATCCGCGCGATTGGAGAACTTCGAGATAGATTCACGTTTGTGCACGGCGACGGAATGGAAGTCATGCGGGAACACGGGCGGAAGAAGCGGGCCGCATTCTTTATAGATCCGCCGTACACAGCGGGCGGTACGAATGGCAAGCGGGCCGGAACACGACTCTATGTCCACCACGAGTTGGACCATGAGAGGCTCTTTGCAACAGCCGAGACCGTTGCTGGGGACGTCCTCTTGACGTACGACGACGCGCCGGACGTGCGGAAACTGGCGGCGGACCACGCCTTTGAGGTTGAGTCCATCGCCATGAAGAACACACACCACGCCAAAATGACTGAACTTCTCATTGGGCGTTCTCTCGCGTGGCTGAATCGCTAGGACGGTGGCACGCCATCTACAGTCCCCATCGCACGACCTACAACAACCGCGGGGCCGTCAACGACGACCGCAGACAGCCCTACGACGACCGCAGACAGGCCTACGACGACCGTCGACAGCCCTGCGACGCGCGAAGATTGCCTGATTCCGCGTTTTCAGGGCAGGAACGCGGGTGCGGGCGGCTCTGTTTCCTCACTGTGTCACTGTGTTTCTGTGTCACTGTGTCACTGTGTCACTTTCCCAGAATTCCCGGACCCGCGTCAAGTGCCCCTTCAGCCCCGCCAATCCACGCGCGACGGGGATTCGCGGTCATGACGTTCGGAACGAGTGCGATCCGTGAAGGCACGCGCGATGTCGCTCTTCGCCCGGCAGGGCGTGCGGAGTTTGCCAGTGACGGCGTACTCGCCGTCACTGGAAGGCCTTCTCAAACCTTCCTCGTCCCGGAGGGACGTGCGAGGCGCCCGGAATCCAAGTGAACTGCCATGCCGCGCCACTCGTGCGTCCCTCCGGGACGCGCTCGCGTGGGAGACTCCCCCAGTGACGGCGTACTGGCCGTCACCGGAAGGTCCCCCAGAATCCTCCGCGTCCTAAGAGGGACGTGCGAGGCGCCCGGAAACCAAAGTGAACTGCCATGCCGCACCATCCGCGCGTCCCTCTGGGACGCCGGAGTCTGGGGAGGCTCACCAGTGACGGGTGCGGCACCCGTCACTGGCAAACTCCGCGCGCCCTTCCGGGCGAAAAGGGGGCGGTGCCGGCCGTGGCTCACGAGCGGCAACGCGATCAAGTTGACGGCCAGACTCTGCCAGTGACTGCGTACTTGCCGTGACTGGAAAGCCTCCCAAAGCCCTCCGCGCTCCGTATTGACGTGCGAGTCACTCGATCTCGCCCTCGTCACCGAGATCCAGGCCGTGCGAGCTGAGCAAGCGAAGATACTCGGTGCGAGAATCGTCACGCCGGTGATGTGCTTCCTGATTCTGGATGTACTGCTTCACCTTCTCGACCATCGACTCGCTCACCGAGAACGCCCCGTAGCCAACCTGCCACGAGAACCGCGAGAGTTCCGGGAATGTCTCGTGCATCCACGTCGATGATCGCCCTTTGACCTTCTGCATCAGGAACGATGGAGCCACATCCGGCCGCATGAGCACGAGCATGTGGACATGATCGCTGATGCCGCCGATCTGCACCGACGTGCACTTGAACTCGCGGGTGATGCCGCCGAGGAAGGGGTAGAGGCGCGTGCAGATGTCGGGTGATAGCACATGCTCGCGGCGCTTCGTGGAGAAGACATAATGCGCCCAAAGTTTGGACCATGTGGCGGGCATGCGCGGAGTGTACCTCGCGCGTCCCTCCGGGACGCCGGAGAATTGGGGGGGGCCTACCAGTGACGGCGAGTACGCCGTCACCGGCAAACTCCGCATGCCCTACGGGCGAAGTGAGATCAGTTTGAGCCCCTGTCTCGAGCGGCGGGTGGCACCGAGATGCCTTCATCCGTGCCACCGAGATGCCCGGCTTGGCGGGCTTCTCGGTGCTGCCTTGATGATCTGTCTCGGGCAGGTGGCACTACTCCGCCATCTGTTCATCACATAGCCACCCGATCGTGCCACTGTCCTCGCCCGATGGCCTGTCATTGGCCAACGCTGCGTCGGGCGAGGGCAGTGCCACGTGCCTGGTGTCTCGGGTGGCCCGCACTGCCCCGACGAAGCGTCGGGACGGTGGCACGCCATTGGGACAGTGGCACGCCCATTCAACTCACGAAGCCATTCCGCTTGCCTGGCCGAGCCGTGACAATCGCCGCTTATTCGGGGCGGCGATCGTCGGGGCGCAGCTCGCGGCCGCGCTGGGGCAAGGGGGCGCGTGGGGCGCGGTCGTCGTCGCGTGGCGGCATGGCGTCGCCGCGCGGACCGCGGTCGTCGTTCATGCCCGGGCCGCCCTGCTCGAATCGCGGCTCGCGGCCGCGCTGGGGCAAGGGGCCGCGCGGGGCGCGGTCGTCGTTGCGTCGGGGCATGGCGTCGCCGCGCGGGGCGCGGTCGTCGTCGCGTCGCGGGGCGGCTCGTCGGGGTTGCTCGCCCCGGGGCATGGGCACGCGTGGGTCGAACTGCTTGCGCGGGCCGGCGCGATCATCACGCGGCGGGAGCGGGCCGCGCGGGCCTGGTCCATCCGCACGAGGCCCCATGCGCTCCCGGAAGCGTTCGCGGAGTTCCTCGCGGCGCTGCGGGGGCATGTGCTCGACGCGCTCGCGGAAGCGTTCGCGGAGTTCTTCGCGGCGCTGCGGGGGCATGTGCTCGACGCGTTCGCGGAAGCGTTCGCGGAGTTCCTCGCGGCGCTGGGGCGGCATGTGGTCGACGCGTTCGCGGAAGCGTTCGCGTGCCTCGGGCGGCAACATCGGCCCGCGGCGGTCGCCGCGCGGCGGTTGATGCGCGAAGAACCGATCGCCATCGGCGTCCGCGTCGCGCCAGACGTGCCCGGCGCGGTCACGTTCACGATGGCCCTGGTCACGCTGTTCGGCGTGCTTGGGCCCGGACTGGGCGCAGGCGACGCCCGCGGAGGCGACGCACAGGGTCATGACGGTCCAAAGTCGGTGAAATCCCACGGTGATGCTCCTTCACGACGCTCTGGCCTGACCCCCGAGCGTCGAAAGGTACAACGCCGCGGAGGGGCGTTGATTGCGTGCCGCGGACCGTTCGATTGTGATGACGAGGGCGTTATAACACCTGCCTGGCACGCTCGAGAAGGTCGCGTTCGTCGGACCGCACGCACACGCGGCTGGACTCGACCCAGCCGGCCAGGGTGTAGGGGTGGCGTGCGAGCAGCCGATCGAGCGCCGGGTTCTGGCCGAAGGTGCTGTCTTCGATCATCATGACGCGCGGCTTCCAGCGGGCCAGGTCGAATCCTTCGAGCAGGGCCAGTTCGGCGCCCTCGACGTCGATGGAGACCAGATCGATGGAGCCCGTGTGCCCCGAGAGCAGCGCGTCGAGCGTGGTGACGGGCACGCGCACCTTGGATTGCCGCTCGCCCGCGGCGCGGACCTGCTCGACGTGGTGGCCCTGGCTGAGGCTTTCGGCGTAGGAGAGCATTCCGCCGTAGGAGTCCTCGACGACGGTGAACGTGAGTTCCTTCGGGGCCGTCGGCCCGGCCAGGGCGGCGTGGACGACGCGGGCGTTCGGGCGGTTGCGTCGGCAGGCCTCGGCCCGCGCGGGGATGGGTTCGACGAGCAGGCCTTTCCACCCGATGGCTTCGAGCGCGTAGGAGGTGGAATAAGTCACGCCGTCGAAGGCGCCGACTTCGATGAAGAACCCGTCGAGGGGCTTGCCGAGCAGGTCCCACGCGGCGACGTCCTCGCCGAACTGCGAGCGGAAGTCAATGGGGAGCGTCGGGACACGCCCGGCGGCGGCGAGTTGGTCGCGGGCTTCCATCGCGGATACAGATCGGCGGAGGCGCAGGACGTGCCGCCAGACCTGCATGAGGCCGCCGTGCATCTGCTGGAGTTGCTGGTCGAGGGTCATCCGATCGTCGCCTTCCCGCCCATGTACGGCCTGAGCACGTCGGGGATTGTGATGGTTCCGTCGGCGTTCTGGTGGATTTCGAGCAGTGGGATGAGGATGCGCGGCGAGGCGAGCACGGTGTTGTTCAGCGAGTGGCAGAAGACGGTGTCGCCCTTGCCCGCGGCGCCGCCGGGGCGGTAGCGCATATTGAGCCGGCGGCATTGGAAGTCGTAAAGCCGGCTGGCGGAGTGGGTCTCGCCGTAGGCCCCCGTGGGCACGCCGTCTTTGCCGACTTCGCCGCGGCCTGGCATCCAACTCTCGATGTCGATCATGTCGGCGTTTTTGACGCCCAGGTCGCCTGTGCAGCACTGGAGCAGGCGGTAGGGCAGGCCGAGGCTTTGGAGGAGTTCCTCGACGTACCCGATCATCTTCTTGTGCCAGGCGCGGCTTTCGGCCTCGTCGGCGCGGCAGATCACCACCTGCTCCACCTTGTCGAACTGGTGAATCCGGTACAGCCCGGCGGTGTCCTTGCCCGCGGCGCCGGCCTCGCGCCGGTAGCAGGTCGAGACGGTCACGTACCGCAGGGGCAGCGCGGCTTCGTCGAGGATTTCGTCCTTGTGGACGCCCATCAGCCCGACCTCGCCGGTGCCGGTGAGGAAGAGGTCGTAGCCCCCGCCGCGCTTGGATTCTTCGACGTGGTAGGCCTGCTCGCGACCCGCGGGGAAGAAGCCCGTGCCGACCATGGTCTCTTCACGCACGAGCGTGGGCACGCTCATGGGCGTGAACCCGTGCTTCTCGGCCATGAAGTCGATCGCGTAGCGCTGCACGGCGAGGTGCAGGCGCATGCCGTCGCCCGTGAGGACGTAGGAGCGAGAGCCGGCAATCTTGACGCCGCGTTCGAAGTCGCACAGGCGGAGGTCGCGGACGAGGTCGAGGTGGGTCCTGGGCTTGAAGCCGCGGTTGGCCTCGAAGGTCTTGGCCGGGTCGAATCCCGGCGGGTTCCAGCGTTTGATCTCGACATTGTCCTCGCTGGATGAACCGACGGGCACGTCGGCGTCGGGCGGAAGGGGGACTTGCAGCAGAAGTTCGGCGATGGCGGGGTCGAGTTCGGCGGCGCGGGCTTCGAGGGCCTGGAGTTCGGCCTTGAGGGCGGTGGGCTTGGCGGCGAGGGCGTCGATCTCGGCCTGAAGGGCCACGGCGTCGGGGCCGGTCTTGCTCTTGAGTTGCCCCTTGAGTTTCCCGATCTGCGGGCCGACGTCTTTCGCGAGTCGGTTCTGCTCGGCGCGGAGGGTGTCGGCCTGGGCCTGGAGTTTGCGACGCTCGGCGTCGAGCGAGACCAGCCGATCGATGTCTACGGACACGCCCTTGGCCTTGGCGCCGGCGATGAAGCGTCCCGGATTCTCGCGGAGGGCTTTCAGGTCGATCATGCGGCGAGTGTAGGAAGCACCGCCCGCGAAACGCCTTGGTAAAGCGTCAGTTCTGGTCGCTCAGCGAGTCCTGCACGTGCTCGATCTCGCGGTTGAGGTCGGCCACTCGCGCGCGGACGATGACCAAATCGACGGCCCTCTTTTCGAGTTGGTCGCGCTCTTGAATGGCGTCCCGGGTTGCGGGCGCGTCCCCCGCCCCCAGTGCCCGGAGGCGATGCAGGACGGGATCATTCGCCTCGTCGAGGGCCATCAGGCCGCTCTGGCGGATGATCGTGTCGCGTTGCAACCGGAGGGTTGCGATGCGGTCCCGATGCTCTTGAACGCGTGCGGTGTCGAGGCCCGTGCGGCTGTTGGCCGGATTGGGGGTGCAGCCGCCAAGGCCTCCCACGATGGACAACGCCATGAGCGTCGGTGCCGCGATGTGAACCCATCGAGCCATGTTCATTACTCCTTTGCGTGAGGGTGTGGGGTGGACATACTGGTATGTCGCCCTTGGTCGACAGGTTCGCGCGGTGCGTATGGTGCACGGCATGGACCGCAAACCCAATCAGCCCGGGGCGTACGCGTCGATGAGCCGGGCGTGGGCGATTGCGTTCTCGTTCGCCGCGTCGGTGATGGCGGGAGGGCTGATCGGGTGGGTGATCGACTACTTCGCGAAGTCGTCACCCGTGGCGTTATTGGTGGGGCTTGGGCTTGGGCTGGTGACGGGGATGGTGCGGTTCATTCGTGAGGCGAAGGCGGCGGAGCGGGAGTTTGCCGCGGGTCGTGCCCGCCGTCAGGCGTCGAAGCCCCCCCCGCCGACCATTTGACGATCCGATCAGCCGGCGAACAAACAGTTCATTTCGTGGAAAGCGTGGCGGTCGCCCGCTACCCTTGTGCCCCCTGATGCTGACCATGGCCGAGTCAACTTTACAGCCCGAATCGACGCCCACGCCACGGGTGATTGCCCGGCTGCCGATGCTGATCGGTGCGTTCGCGTGCGCGTGTTTGGTGGGTTCGGCGGGGGGGTTCTTTGCCGCGGGGCTGCTGCGGGCGCCGGAAGGGGCCTTGGGGCCGTCGATCTCGACGACGATGGGTGTTCTGCCGGTCGCGCTGGGGTGCCTCGTCAGTGTGCTGATACTGCTGCCGGGCGGGGTGCGAACAGTGGGCAAACTCGGGCCGGCGGTGGTGCTGTCGGGGACGGCGCGGCTGCTGTTCTCGCTGGCGGGGGGCACGGTGCTTTTCCTGCTGATGAAGCCGGACACGGCGGCGTTCTTCGCCGCGATGTTGACGGCGGCGATTCTGTGCTTGGCGGTGGAGGCCGCGTGGGGGACCCTGGCCCTGCGGGCGGCTCTTTCGGGAAGCGAGCGAACATGAACATTGGTTTGGCAACGCTGACGCTGGCGGAGGGCAACCCCGTCGACCACGTCGTGAACTCGCCCAAGTGGGTGACGGACCTTTTCGGCATGCACGGCGTCTGGCTGTGGTCGGCGCACGTGGGGAACCTGTTTCTCTCGGGCGTGATCGTGGTGGGGCTGCTGTGGTACGCGGCGTCACGGATCAAGACCGGGCCGGAATCGCAGGGGTATGACCGTTACCTGACCAAGGGCGCCCTGGCGCACATGATCGAGGTGATCTGTGTCTACCTGCGGGACAACACGGTGCGTCCTCTGCTGGGCCACCGGACGGACCGGTTCATGCCGTTCCTGTGGACGGTGTTCTTCTTCATCCTGGTGAACAACCTGCTGGGGCTTACGCCGCTGACGGACCTGACGCACCTGATCGACCACTTCGCCGGCGGGCACGTGCTGAGCGGGGTGGTGGGGGCGACGGCGACGCAGAACATCTTCGTAACGGCGGCGCTGGCGATGATCGCGGCGCTGGTCATCAACATCGCCGGCATCCGCGAACTGGGCCTGGGGGGCTACCTGGGGCACCTGACGGCGGGGACGAAGTTTCCGATCTCGCTGCTGCTGGTGCCCATCGAGATCGTGGGGACGATCATCAAGCCGGTGGCGCTGGCGCTGCGTCTGTTCGCGAACATGACGGCCGGGCACATCCTGGTCGCGGTGCTGTTCATGTTCGCGGTGAGCGGGCTGGGGATGATCGGGGATGGGATCGCGGGGACGGTGATGGGCGGGGCGATCTCGCTGATCTCGATCGTGTCGGCGGTGGCGATCTACTTCCTGGAGTTGTTCGTCGCGTTCCTCCAGGCGTTCGTGTTCATGTTCCTGACGACGGTGTTCATCTCGCAACTCAGCCATCACCATGACCACGAGCATGGGGAGGCACACGGCCACGAGCACGCGCACGCCCACTAGGGGCGGCCGCCGGATGGCGGTGGCGTGCATAACGGGCCGGCCGGGGCGTTCCGGCACTCGGGTTTGGGCTTGTGGAAGTTTGAAGAAAGGTGACGCATGAAGTTCTCGAAGATTTCGTTGCTGGCGATGGCGGCCCTGCCCGCCGCGGCGCACGCCGCCGCGGTTCCGGTGACCACGGGCCAGGGTCTGGGCGCCGTGGGCGCGGGGCTGGCGGTGGTGGGCGGTGGGATCGGCATCGGGCTGATCGGCAAGGGCGCGGTGGAGTCGATCGCGCGGCAGCCGGAGGCGGCGGGTCCGATCGGCACGAACATGATCCTGACGGCGGCGCTGGTCGAAGGCGCGACGCTGTTCGCGGTCGTGGTCGGGCTGCTGGTCGGGTTCATCAAGTAAGCACACAGCCCGCCGCGGGTCAGCGCCCGGGGCGGGCCTTTCGGAATGGTGTTCAAGTATCGAGACACACGAAGGACTGGTTATGAAATACAGCCGCGTCATGATTCTTCTGGCTTCTCTGGCTCCCGCCGCCGCGTTCGCCGGCGACACGACGCACGAGAAGGCGGGGGTGGTGCCGACGATCCAGCAGGGCCTCGCGCCGATGGTGGTGAGCCTGGTGGTATTCGCGGCGGTCTTGGCGATTCTGTCGATCAAGGTCTGGCCGATGATCGTGAAGGGGCTGCAGGACCGCGAGGCGAAGATCCGCGAGGAGATCGAGGCGGCGGAGATGGCCCGCAAGCAGGCCAAGGACGCGCTCGAGGAATACCAGCAGTCGCTGGCCAAGGCGCGGGCGGACGCGCAGAAGATGATCGAGCAGGCCCGTCAACAGCAGACGGCCCTGGCGGCGCAGCTCAAGGCTCAGGCCGACGCGGAACTGAGCCAGTTGCGGGACCGCGCCCGCAAGGACATCGAGGCGGCGAAGCGCGCCGCGGTGGCGGAAATCTACGGCGAGGCGTCGAACCTCGCGACGATGATCGCCTCGAAGGTGCTGAAGCGCAACGTCTCCGGGGGCGACACGCAGGCCCTGGTGGACGAGTCGGTCAAGCAGTTGGCCGCGATGAAGAACTGAGGCCGCGCACGCACGTCTGAATCCCCCACGCCTACTCACCGGATCACACCATGCCGCTCGTAGACACTCAGCCCGACGCCGTCGCCCGGATGTACGCCAAGAGCCTGTACGAACTCGCCGAGGGCAAGGGGGGGCGGGCCGCGGTCGAGGCGACGCTGGGTGAGCTCGAGGAGATTCTCGACCTGGCGCGCGGCGACGCGAAGTTCGCGGAACTGCTGACCTCGCGGGCGATCAACGCGGAGAAGCGCGACGGCTCGCTGACGCGCATCTTCAAGGGCCGCGTGTCGGACCTCACGCTGAGTTTCCTGCGGGTGCTCAACGACAAGGGCCGGATCTCGGCGATCACCGGGGTTGTGGCGGCGTTCGACTCGATCGTGCAGGACAAGTTGGGGCGCGTCGAGGTGGACGTGTTCACGGCCGAACCGATGGACGCGTCGGCGCTCGCGTCGCTGAAGGGGCGGCTCCGGCAGGCGCTGGGCAAGGACGTGATCGTGCATCCGTACACGGACGCGGCGATGATCGGCGGGGTGAAGCTGCGGATCGGGGACCGGCTGATCGACGGGTCGATCGCGACGCAGTTGCGTCAGGTGAAAGACGCGCTGGACCACGACGGGGCCGCGGCGTTGCGGTCGCGGATCGGGTCGATGATCGAGGGCGGGGTGGACCTGGGCACGGCCCCGGTGGTCACGCCCTCGGCCACGTTTGACGCGATTCACTCGATGGCGGTTCCGCACGCCGAGTCGCCGACGACCGGCCCGGCCGTGAAGCCCTTGCCCGTGACGGCGGCGGCGCCGATGGCGGGGGCGCCGATCCACAAAAAGACGGTGGCGTCGCTGAACCCCACCGGGAAGCGCGTGCTGATCCGCGTGGACTTCAACGTGCCGCTCGAGGACGGCCGCATCACCGACGATCGGCGCATCCGCGAGGCCGTACCCACGATCCGCTCCGTCATGGACCGTGGCGGGCGTGCCATCCTCGTCTCGCACATGGGGCGCCCCGAGGGCAAGGGGTACGAGGCCGAGTACTCGCTGAAGGTCGCGGCGACGCGGCTGGGCGAACTGCTCGGCAAGCCCGTGGGCTTTCCGAGCCAGGACTGCACCGACGCGGCGGCGGCGGCGGCGGTGGCCGCCATGAAGGACGGCGAGGTGGTGCTGCTGGAGAACCTGCGGTTCCACAAGGGCGAGAAGAAGGGCGACCCGGCCTTCGCGGCGAAACTGGCGGCGTACGCGGACGCGTACGTGAACGACGCCTTCGGGACATGCCACCGACCCGACGCGAGCATGGTGGCGGTGCCCAAGGCGATGGCGGGCAAGCCGCGCGTCTGCGGGTTCCTGGTGGAGCGGGAGATCCGCTTCCTGTCGGCGACGCTGGCGAACCCGGGCAAGCCGTTCGTGGTGGTGCTGGGCGGGGCGAAGGTGAGCGACAAGCTCGGGGCGATCGAGAACCTGCTGCCCAAGGCCGACACGATCCTCGTGGGCGGGGCGATGGCGTACACGTTCCTCGCGGCGATGGGGAAGAACGTGGGGAACAGCAAGGTGGAGCCGGATCGGCTGGCGGATGCCAAGCGCATCATCGACCTGGACAAGAAGTTGAAAGTTGAGATTCTGTACCCGGTGGATCACGTGTGCTCGTCGCAGTTCGCCGAGAGCACGGGGGACATCGAAGTGTTCGAGGACACGATCAAGGACGGGTATATGGGTCTGGACATCGGCCCCAAGACGCAGACGAAGTTTGCGCTGGTGCTGCGGAAGGCGAAGACGATCGTGTGGAACGGGCCGATGGGCGTGTTCGAGTGGTCGCCCTTCTCGCAGGGAACGCGTCAGGTGGCCAAGGCGATCGCCGAGGCGACCAAGACGGGGGCGGTGAGCATTGTGGGCGGGGGCGACAGCGCGGCGGCGGTGGACGCCTTCGGGCTGGCCGATCAGATGAGCCACGTCTCCACCGGGGGCGGGGCGAGCCTGGAAATGCTCGAGGGCAAGAAGTTCGAGAGCGTCGAACTGCTCGACGCGGCGAACTGAGCGTTACGGATCGCATTCATGCCGAACGAGCGGCTACGCCTCTCGCCACGCGGGGAATGCGGCGCGCCATTCGTGCACCAGCGCTGGGTTGATCTCGGCGGAGAGCACCGTTTCGTCGGCGCCGGCCTCGGCGATGATCTCGCCGCGCGGGCCAAGGATGAGCGAGCCGCCGTCGTAGCGCAGGCCCGGGCCGGCGGGTGAGTCGGGATCGCGGCCCACGCGGTTGCAGGCAAAGACGAAGGATTGGTTCTCGATAGCACGGGCGATGGAGAGCGCTCGCCAGTGCTCCTTGCGGACATTGGGCCAGCAGGCGCCAAGGGCGATGGCGTGTGCCCCGGCGCGCAGTCCGGCGCGGAAGACTTCGGGGAAGCGCAGGTCGTAGCAGATGGCCGGGGTGATCGTGAGGCCGGAGGTTGGCCAGGGGTAGGTCACCACGTCGTGTCCGGGGGCGAGGTGGTCGGCCTCTCGTCCGAAGAGATGAATCTTGGCGTACTCCACGACCGGATCGACCGAATCGGGCGACAGGACGGACATGACGTTGTGGCAACGCGACGAGCCAGGACTGGTTCGCCCACCCTGGACGACCGCCCCCGTGCGACGCGCGGCATCGCGCAGAAACGCGAGGGTTCGGGCGTGCGTATCAGCGGTGACGGGTGTGTTGAAGGAAAACCCGGTATCGAACATCTCCGGGAGGATGACGAGATCACCCGGGGCGACCTTCGCGGCGTCGAGCAGCGCACGAGCCCGCGCGTGGTTGACCTGGGCCTGTTCCCAGGTGATGTCCATTTGGATGAGGTGAACGCGGGGCATGAGAACTGTCAAATCGGCAGGCACGGGGAGCGACTTACGCGATTCACGGTAGCCGGGTCGAACGGTCGAATGGAGGGGGCGTAATGAAAGCGGCTCAGCGGCGTTCGGAAGGATGGGGGCCATGATGCTGGAGGCGTGCGTGCCGATCGCGGAAGAAGTGCCCAAGAGGACGGCGGGGCTGGTGTTGGCGAGCCGCTCGCCCCGGCGGCGGGAGTTGCTGCGCGGCGCGGGGATCGAACACGAGGCCGAGGCGCCGCCCTTCGAAGACGGCGCGCTGTCGCCCGGTCGGGCGACGCCGGAGCAGTGGGTGATGTCGCTGGCGTACCTGAAGGCCTGGTCGATGGTCGAACGGGCCGGACCGGGGCGGGTAGTGCTGGGGGCGGATACGGCGTGCGTGCAGGACGGCCGGCTGATCGGCACGCCCCGGGACGCGGACGAGGCGGTGGACATTCTGCGTGGATTCGTGGGTCGAACGCACGACGTGGTGACGGGGGTAGCGCTGATCGACACGACGACGCAGGAGCGGCGGATGTTCGCGGAGCGGGCGACGGTGACGTTCGGGGAGATTCCCGAGGCCGCGCTGGCCGAGTACGCGGCGTCGGGGCGGTGGCAGGGCAAGGCCGGGGCGTACAACCTGGCTGAGCGAATGGAGGCCGGTTGGCCGATAGAGTTTGCCGGCGACGCGTCGACGATCATGGGGCTGCCCGTGGCGCGTGTCGTGCGGGAACTGGCGTGGCTGCGTCGCGCCGGATAGGGACCGACGGCCGATGGTGACGCTCGCGGAGAGTCTGGCGCCGACGTGGGTGGTGCTGCCGGTAGCGGGGTTCACGCTGCTGATCGTGGCGTCGCACGTGCTGTTGGTGACCAAGGCGGACATGCCGGCGAGTCGGCGGCGCATCCGGGCGATGGGCGGGCTGCTGATGATGCTGACGTTGCCGGTCATGTCGTACGCCCTCTGCTTGGCCGACCCGGTGCACGGGCCGCGTGAGTTTGTGCTGTCCTGGATGCTCACGACGGGCCTGCTGGTGCTCGTCATGGCGCTGGCGGGGCTGGACGTGGTGAACACGTGGCGGCTGCATCGTGCGGGGATGAAGGCGCTGCGGCGGGAACTGCGCGACGCCCACGCCGCGGCGGTGCCCGACGCGCCCAAGGCCTGATGCCCGCACCTCACGCCGAATACGCTCCCGGCACGATGACCCCCGCGACGCGACGCGCCGGCCCGCTGCCCCCCGTGCTCGGGCGGGTGTTCGCCCCGCTCTACGCTGCCGCGATCGCCCGGCGCAACCGCCTTTTCGATGCAGGCCGCGGCGTGGTGACGCTCGACCGCCCCGTGATCTCGGTGGGCAACCTCTCCGTCGGGGGGACGGGCAAGTCGCCCATGGTGGCCTACCTGCTGCGACGATTGATCGACCTGGGGCGCGTGCCGTGCGTGGCGATGCGCGGGTATGCGCCGCGCGGCGGGGCCAGCGACGAGGCGATGGACTATCGCGCCATGTTCCCCACGATGCCGATCGTGGCCCAGCCCGACCGCGTGCTCGGGCTGCTCGAACTCTTCGCAACCTCCGAGGGCGGGGCGGTGGACGTGGTGGTGCTCGACGACGGTTTTCAGCACCGACGCCTTGCGCGGAACCTCGACCTCGTGATGATCGACGCGACGCGCCCGCCGTGGGAGGATGCGATGCTGCCGTTGGGGTGGCTGCGTGAGCCGGTCGGGTCGCTCGCGCGGGCGGGCGTGGTGGTGTTTTCGCACGCCGACCGCGTGTCCGGGTCGGTACGGCGGGAACTTGTCGCGCGGGCCGCGTCACAGGCGCCCCGCGCGGTCGTGACGCTCACGCGGCATGCGTGGACGAGCGTGGCGGTGCACGAAGGATCGACGGTGCGTGAAGCCTCGCCCTCGATCCTCGCGGGCGTGCGGGCGTACGTGGTCTGCGCGATCGGAAATCCCGGGCCGTTCGTTGAGTCGGTGAAGGCGCACGGAGCCGAGGTTGTCGGAACGAAGATCCTGCGTGACCACGACCCGTACTCGGCGGAGACGGTGGCGCGGCTTCGCGGCGAGGTGACGCGCTCGCGGGCCGGGGTGATGCTGACGACGGGCAAAGACTGGACGAAGCTCGGCCCGCGCGTTGTCGAGGGCTGGCCTAACCCTGTCGTGGTGCCGCGGCTCGGGCTGGAGTTTCTGGAGGGCGAGGCGGGTGTGCTCGGGTCGGTGCGGGAGGCGCTGACGATGAGTTAGCCCATCGCGCGGGCCTGCCATCCTGCGTACGCGAGGAACGCCGCGTACGACCCGAGCAGAACGATCCCTTCCAGTCGCGAAACGGTGCGATGGTCGGTGCGGCTGAAGGGGATCAGGACCAGCGCGAGCAACGCCATGTAGAGGAGCGGGGCGGTGAGGGTCGGCCCAGCGGCGGGGGGCGCGATGAGGGCTGTCAGACCGAAGATCGCGCCGGCGTTGAAGAGGCACGAGCCGACGGCGTTGCCCATGGCGAGGTCGGATTGACCTTTTCGCACGGCGAGCACGCAGGTCACGAGTTCGGGCAGGGTGGTGCCGATCGAGACGACGGTGACGCCGACGACGGCGGGGGGGACGCTGAGCGCCAGGGCGATGCCGCTGGCCCCGTCGCTGGCGAACGACCCGCCGATGGAGAGCAGGATCAAGCCGCCCACGAAGCAGGCGACAATCAGCAGCCAGCTCATCGGGGCCGGATTCCCGGCGGGGTCGGTAACGTTCGTCGTCGGATCGACAGTGCCCGCCGACGCGCGGAGCGCGGCCATGATGGTCCACATGCTGTAGAGGCCGAACACGAAGAGCATGACGGCCCCTTCCCACCGTTGAAAACCGGCCGCGAGCCCGAGCACGGCCATGAAGACCAGGATGCCCGCGTTGAGCCAGATCTCGACCCGGATGAGGCGTTCCTGAACGACCAGCGGCCGGAGCAGCGCCGCCGCGCCGAGCACCAGCGCCATGTTGCAGATGTTGGCCCCGACGATGTTCCCCGTGGCCATATCGGAGCGCCCCCGGAGCGCGGAGACGATGTTGAGCGCCAGTTCCGGGGCGGAGGTCCCCCAGGCGACGAGGGTGAGGCCCACGACCAGCGGGGAGACGCGCAGGCGCGTGGCGGTATCGACGGAGGCGGCGACAAGAAGCCGTCCGCCGATGAGCAGCGCGACCAGCCCGCCGAGGAATGCGAGGAGGTTCATGAGCATGGGGAGAAGCGTACCGACGTTATGCGGACGTGGGGCGAGGACCGTGGCGACTCCCTACCATGCGATCCCGAGCACAAGCCGATGCGAAGGACTGGGTGAAGCGGCTCCGATGCGGGCCGGGAGCGTGCATGTTTCTGGTGAGGCATTCCAAGCCTGATGATGTCTCGACGCTGCTGAAGTTGGCGCGGATGGTGTATTTCATCAACCTGCCGCCCAACGAAGCGATCATCCACGGCAAGATCGACCACTCGGCCCGGTGCTTCAAGCGCGTGGCGGGGGCCAAGGTCGATGTGCGAGATCGTCCCCGGCGGCGCACGGCGTCGAAAATCTCCGGGTGGGCGGAGGTCGAGGAAGAATCCGATGCGTTCATGTTCACGATCGAGGACACGGAGACGCGCGGCGTGATCGGCACGTCGCAGGTTCGCGCCCACCAGGGCGGGCCGGGCAACCCCAACTGGACCTTCCGCATCACCGAGAAGAACTTCAAGTCCCAGCGCCTGGGGTGGGGGAGCACGCACAAGGTTGGGCAGTTGTTCGGCGACGAGACGGGCCCGACGGAGATCGGCGGACTCATCATCCAGCCGTCGTACCGCGGGCACGCGCTGCGCCCCGGACGGCTGCTGTCGTTCGTGCGATTCCACTGGATTGCCCTTCACCGCGAACTCTTCTCCGACCGCATTCTCGCCGAGATGATGGGCCCCGTGACGGAAGAGGGCGACAACATCTTCTGGGATCACTTCGGCCGCAAGTTCATCCCCGTGCGGTTCGGCGAGGCCGACCGCTTCTGTCAGCACAACCGCAACTTCATCTCCGAACTTCTCCCGCGAGAAGAAATTTACCTCTCCCTTTTCCCGCTCGAGGTGCAGAACCAGATCGGCGTCGTCGGGCGAGAGACCATCCCCGCGGTGCGGCTGCTCGAATCGCTGGGGTTCAAGAACCGCGGGTTCGTCGATCCGTTCGACGGCGGGCCGCACCTGGACGCAACGGCGGCGGAAGTACCGCTCGTGCGTGATACCCGCCGCGTGCGTGCGGCCAAGGCCGGATCACGCGACGCGGGCGCGACACGCGCGATCATCTCGACCCTTGATCGAGACGGGGAGTTCCGGGCGACCGAGGTGGGGGTGGATCTCGCGGGCGACTCGGCGAAGGTGCCCGGCGCGGTGCTCGCGCTCCTGGGCATCAAACCCGGCGCGGAGATCGGGCTGACGCCGCTGGGCGCCAACCCGGCGACACCGGCGGCGTCGAAGGCGAGTTCTCGGCGAAAGGCGCGGGTGTGAGCGTTGCCGGGGAGAACCTGATCGGCGGGGTGCGCGTGCCAGTTCCCGGGCGCGGTCATCGGCGTTTCAACCCCGCCCGGCCGAGTGTGTGTGTCTGGGAAGGCTCACCGACCCTCGACGCGGCCTCGGCGGCGGTCGCCGCGGCGCGGGGCGCCCTTTCCGCGTGGTCGGCCTGGCCGCTCGATCGTCGGGCCGCCGTGCTCCGCAAGTTCGCCGCGCTCGCGACCGCACGGGCCGGGGACCTCGCGACGATCATCCGCGATGAAACGGGAAAAGTGACCTGGGATGCTCTTGGCGAGGCCCAGTTGCTGGCGACGAAGATCGATATCACGCTCGATCCGGACGGTCCGTTGCGAAGGGTGACCGGGTTCGAGGTTTCCGCCGCGGGGACGCGGCGTGGCGCGTGCTGGTTCCGCCCGCACGGGGTGATGGCCGTCCTCGGGCCGTTCAACTTTCCCATGCACCTCCCGCACGGGCACCTGGCGCCCGCGTTGCTCATGGGCAACACCGCGGTGTTCAAGCCGTCGGAGAAGGCCCCCGCCAGCGGGCAGGCGCTGGCGATGCTCTGGCAGGAAGCGCTCGACGCGGAGGGTGCCCCGCCGGGCGTGATCAATCTTGTGCACGGCGGGGCGGACGTGGCGGCGAAACTCGCCGGCGGCGAAGGGATCGACGGCGTGCTCTTTACCGGTTCCTGGCCGGTCGGGCGACGCATCCTGGAGGCGAACCTCGACCGTCCCGGACGTCTGCTCGCGCTGGAAATGGGCGGGAACAACGCGGTGGTCATTCTTGCCGATGCCGATCTCGGTCTCGCCGTGCGCGAGTGTGTACGGGCCGCGTTCATCTCGACGGGACAGCGGTGCACCTGCACGCGGCGGGTGATCGTGTCCCGCGAGATCGCGGACCGGGTGATCCCCGCGCTCTGCAAGGCGGCGTCGGCGCTCATCGTGGGCGACCCGGCGGCCACTCACCCGGTCTTCATGGGGCCGATGATCTCGGATGAGGCGCGGGCGGGCGTGCTCGCGGCGCAGGCACGGCTGGCCAAGGCCGGGGGCGAAGTCCTCGTGCCCATGACGCCCACCGACGGCGGGACGGGCGGGTGGTACATGACGCCCGGGGTGATGCGCGTGGAGCAGTTCACGCTCGACGGCGGCGCGGGGGCGGACGAGGAAGTTTTCGGCCCGTGTCTGCGCGTCAGCGTCGCCGACTCGTTCGAGGAGGCGCTCGCGCAGGTCAACGCGACGCGGTTTGGTCTGGCGGCGAGCCTCTTCACGCGTGACGCCGCCGCGATGGAACGGTTCCGGCGCGAGGCCCAGGCCGGGTGCGTGAACGTCAACACCGGCACGGCCGGGGCCTCGTCCCGTCTGCCCTTTGGCGGGCTGGGACGCTCCGGCAACCACCGCCCCGCGGGCGCGTTCTCGCTGGATTACTGCGCGTACGCGGTGGCAGGGCTGGAAGAGCACGGCGAGGGGGCAACGCTCCCGCCCGGCATGCACGTGGACCCGCGCTGGCTCGCCTGAAGATCGACGCGGCCCTTGGTAGACTGCGTTTCATGGATACGACGCACACGGTGCCTTTCCGATTCGAACGCCCCGCGCTCGTGCTGCGCCTGGCGGGGTTGATCTTGGGCGGTGTGATGCTGCCGGGTGCGTTGACGTGCGTGTTGCTTTGGATGGGCGCGATCAACGGCATGATCCGGCATGGTTTTTCCTTTTCGCCGTACGGCGGATGGTGGTCGTTGGCGAGGCCCGAGGCGTGGATGCCGTTGGTGGGATGCGTATGCGGGGTGGCGCTCGTGGCCCTTCCGGGAAGGAATCTGGGGTGGCTCACGCGGAGGATGGCGCGATGAACGACCGTTCGTGGTTTCCGTTGAGCGTCCGGTGTGTCGGGCTGATCCTCGCCGGGCTTGGCACGCCGAGATTGCTCGATCAGATTGTCCGGACGGGCGAATGGCTGCACGGGGCGTCAAATGCCGGGTGGACGTGGTTCGGCGTCTTTGCCACGTGCGGGTATCTGGTGGCCGCGGCGTCCCAGGTCGCGCTGGGTGTGTATCTGGCGTTGGGTGGACGCGAGGTCGTTGCGTGGATCCTTGCCGACGATGCCGCGCGGTGTCGAGCGTGTCAGTACGACCTGCGCGGCGTCGAGGGGCCGGCCTGCCCAGGGTGCGGGCGGACGGTGGATCAGGTGGGCAGCGCGGCCCCGCATTCCGGGCAGGTGCCCGGGGGGGAGTTGCGGCAGTCGTAGCCGCACACCGGGCAGGTGCCCGAATACGCCTGCGGGCAGATCATGTCGTACGCGGCGGCGGTGGCGGCGAGCGCCAGCGGGATGCCCAGCAGGAAGAGCGGCACGACAAGCAGGACGAAGGTGCCGAGGCTGATCAGGGCGAGCAGGATGGCCAGCCCGACCAGGGGCCAGGCGAAATCGCGCGTGCGTTTCCACGACAGTTTGACGGACTCGATGATCTCGAGCGTGCCCGGGGGCGCGTCCATGAAGAGCAGGCCGGAAAAACCAAGCCGGGCCTGGATGTACATCATGGCGATCATGGTGACGATCACGCACAGGACGGCCACGGCGATGAGCGCGCCCGACGCCGCGCCGCCACCCGCCGCACCGCCCGCGATGGCGAGGATGACAATCACGATGATCATCGGGAGCGCCACGACCATGCCGAGCACGCCGACGAGCAGTTGGATGACGACGAGGGACCAGTATGGGACTTTGAGAAGCGGGAAGAACTCGGACGCGGCGACCTGGTGTCCTCGCACGGCGCGGACAAAGACGAAGGTCAGGCTGACCCACAGCGGCGCGAGGAAGATGCCCACGAAGGAGCCGACGATGGGGACGAGGCCCCCGATGATCGACCCGCCGAAATAGACGAGCATGCAGAGGATGGAGGCCCCGAGCAGCACGCCGTAGTTGTCCTTGAGCGTGGCCCAGCCGACGGAGAAGGCGTCACCGATCGAGAACGTACCCGCGCCCGGTTCGTAACGGGGGAGGCGTATCGGACCGGGCATGGACGGCGGCATCGGAGGAAGTGGGGGAACCTGGGACATCGGAAGGCTCCTTCAAAGTGGGCGCAGTGTACCGAACGGCATCACAGCGTGGGCGCGTCCGCGTACCGGGCGGTACACTCCCGGCACCATGGCGCGAACAGAACTGCCCGATGCCCGAGTCAGCCCCCGTTTCGCCGGCGTGTGCACGTTTGGTCGCTACCCCCGGCTGGAGGACGTCGGCCCGGCGGGCCGGCCCGTGGATTGGGCGATCTTCGGCGTGCCGTTCGACGGCGGGGTAACCTTTCGACCCGGTGCGCGATTTGGTCCGCGCGCGGTGCGTGACGCTTCGCAGTACCTCAAGAGGTACCACCTTGGGCATCGCGTTGACGTGTGCGAGGCCCTGTCGCTCACCGACGCGGGCGACGCCCCGATCAAGCCCTACGGGATCAAAGCGACGCTCGACGCCGTCGCCGCCTGGGCCACCTCCCTCGCCGATCCCGGCACGCGCCTCATGGCGGTGGGGGGGGACCACAGCGTGGCGTACGCGAACATCCGCGCGACATGGGAACGCCGCGGCAAGCCGAAGGGTGGGTTAGCCCTGGTGCATTTCGATGCCCACCTCGACACGGTGGATGCCGTTTGGGGCGAATCGTGGGGTCATGCGTCCCCCTTCCGCCGGGCCATCGAGGACGGCCTGATCGACCCGAAGGCGATGATCTCGCTGGGGGTTCGAGGACCACTGAACACGCCGACCGATCTGGACTTTGCCGCCAAGGCCGGCGTGCGGCTCGTGTCCATCGATGAGGCACGTGCCTCGGGGGCCGCGCTGCTCGCGGCGTATGTCAAAGCCCTCGGCGGGCGCGAGGCGTACGTCACGGTGGATATCGACGTATTCGACCCCAGCGTGGCCCCGGGTACGGGCACGCCCTGCCCGGGAGGGTTATCCGCGAATGAAGGCTTCGCCCTGCTGCGAGCCCTGCGAGGCCTGCACCTCGCCGGCGCCGATGTCGTCGAAGTACTCCCGGACCGCGACGTGTCGGGCATGACGGCGATGCTCGCGGCCCACGTCATGTTCGAGGTGCTGGCGCTCTCGGCGTCGTAACGCGAATCCGTGGGACGGGCGTTCTATGATTGCGACTCATGGAGTCACGCGCGGCCGAGAATGTGGTTCTTGATGCGGGCGTCGACGCTCCCGCACCACGCCGTCGCCACGGCACGGGCCATGGCGCCGCCGCCGTGATCGAATCCTGCAAGATGGGCATCACGCGCCTGGTGACGATTACCGCCGCCGTCGGCTTTGTCATGGCCGCGCTGACCCGCGCCTGGTCGTGGTCGTTGCTGCTCGCCGGCACCGTCGCGCTGCTCGGCACGGCCCTGTCGGCGGCGGGCGCGAACGCTGTCAATCAGTGGATGGAACGCGCCCGCGATGGACGCATGGAACGGACCAAGGGTCGGCCGCTCCCCAGCGGACGTGTGACCCCCGGCGCGGTGCTCTGGAGCGGGGTGGCCCTGTGCGCCCTCGGCGTGGGGCTGCTCTTCGTGGCGGGGCCGGCACCGGCGGTCATCTCGCTCGCATGCGTGGTGAGTTACGTCGCCATGTACACGCCGCTGAAGACACGATCCTCCCTCAACACCTTTGTCGGTGCGATTCCCGGCGCCCTGCCCCCGCTGATCGGCACCTCGGCGGCCCTGGGGGGCGGGTTCGAGTCGCTGTCGCATCCGATCGGGCTTTCGCTGTTCGCCATCATGTTTGTGTGGCAGTTGCCGCACTTTCTGGCCATCGCCTGGCTCTACCGCGAGGACTACGAGGCCGGGGGGTATGTCATGCTTCCGCACGTGGACCCGGACGGACGCGTGACGGCGGGCGCCATGACGCTGTGGTCGTGGGCGCTGGTGCCGGCGTCGCTGTTGCCGGCGGTGTTCATGCCCGAGGTGGTGGGGGTGGTCTACCCGATCGTCGCGATCGTCACCGGGCTGGTCTACGCCGTGTTCTGCGTGCGGCTGGCGCTGACGCGCCGGCGGGCCGACGCCCGGGTCGTGTTCTTTGCGTCGATCGCCCACTTGCCGTTGCTGCTGATCGTGATGGTCGGCGAGGGCGTGGCGCGATCGGTGCTGACGTAACGACACGAGCAATCTGGACGGCCCGGGCCGTGACCCCTACCCGCAACACGCCGAGGGTGTAGGTGCGGGGGTCCGATGTGTCATCGAGCACGCCGCGAACGATCGGTGCGAGCACGCGTTGGCCGATCTGGTCGGCGGCCCGTGGGGATAATCGCCGGGCAGCCTGGCGGAGCATTTCCCCGAGGATGATCGGACGGAGCCTACGCAGGTTGGCCCGCGGGACGATGATCGAATCCTCGTGGTGGTCGGCCTTGGCCAGCACCCGTGCCGCGCGCGTCGCGATGAGATCACCCGCCTGAGCCAGCAGCGACGCGGAAGCCGCCAGCCGGCGCTGATACCCCGGCGACAATCGCGCCAGCCGCGGCATCACCCCGGTGCGGAGCGCTGCGCGCATCCGCGTCGTGTCGTCGTTCGTCGCGTCATGCCGCGGGGTGATTCGCGCCAGCCTGCACAGGCGGCGAGTCTGCGCGCGCGTCAGCGTCAGCATCGGGCGGATCAGCGTGACGTCCGGGGCGAGTGGTCGGCGCGCGCGAAGCACGCCCAGCCCGCGCGGACCGCTGCCCCGCAGAAGTCGCATCAGCATCGTTTCCGCCAGGTCGTCGGCCTGGTGGGCCACCGCCACGTACCGGCACCCGGCCTCGCGGGCCATCTCGGCCAACGCCGCGTACCGCAGACGGCGAGCGTTGGCCTCGGCGTTCCCCGGCAAGGCTCGCACGGCGACGCGTGCCTCGCGATACGCCAAGCCAAGGGTTGTCGCGAGCTGGCGGACAAACCCCGCGTCGGCGCGTGACTGTCGTGCAGGCCTCAGATCATGTACGACATGCCCGACAACGACCTCCCGTGGGCGGGATGCCAGCGCCAGCATCATGGCGGCCGAGTCTGTTCCGCCCGAGACAGCCACCAGCGTCCGCCGCGCGGCGTCGCGCACCGCGCCACCCCCTGTCAGAGCCCGCCAATCCCGCAGAATGGTCCGTACGTCCGGATTTCGATGAAAGTTGGAGCGGGTACCTCGCACGTCCCGATAATACGGGACAGACCATGCTCACCCTCGAGGGCCAACCGTTGCCCCCGCCCGACTCAGCGTCGGCGTGGCCGACCGGGGCGACCACGCTCGCGACCGCCTTGGTCGTCGGCGGGCTGGCCCTGCTGGTGTACGCGTGGCGCGTCCGTGTGATGCGCCGCACAGGCCTGCTCAAGGTCGAGGATCAGGACGCCGACCCGACCACGGACGCTCGCGCCGTGGGCGATGACCTGCGCGAGTTGACCGAACGACTCGCCGCCGAACTCGACGCGCGGGCGGATCGACTCGAGCGGCTGATCGTGCAGGCCGAGGAACGCATCGCGACGCTCGAGCGTGCCGCGTCCCGCGTCGTTGAAGTCAAGGAACGTCCGGCCGGCGCGCCCCGGGCCGAGTTCGCCGAGGTCTACGACCTGGCCGATGCGGGCGTCGGCCCCATCGAGATCGCCCGGCGAACGGGCCGGCCGACCGGGCAGGTCGAACTCATCCTCAACCTGCGACGCGGCGGGGTGGCGCTCTAGGCCATCCGCGCGCATCTTCACGAGCCGCGAGCGTGAGCGAGCGGACCAACTCATCCATCTTTCGGCGCCGGAAACCGCTTCCAATCTTCCTCGGTTTCCTGCGGCTCGGGCTTGGGATGCAGCCCTCGCCACGCCGTCGCCACGGCAACGCCCAGGAACACCAGCGCCCCCAGCCCGACCACCACCGCCAGCAACCAGAGAAACCCGAGCGACAGCGACCCGGTTGGACGCTTCCCGCCGTTTGTGAGGACATCCGTGGTATCCACGGCGGCCACGATGAGGAAGTACGCCCCCGTGCCGAGTGCCCCGGCGAGGATCAGGCTCGCGAGGCACGCGCCGAGCGTCGCGCCGGGCTTGCTGCGGGAATCGGACATGGGCCTCCCGTGCTTGGAGCGTGCAGCATACACCCTCGGCACGGAAAGTGCGGCGGTGGCGGGCCGAGGGGCGATATGCTTGCCGGTCGCCCCGTGTGGATGGGGGCGCTCCGTTTCACCGCCCACGGAAGGGCCGACCATGAGCACCGCCACGCTGCCGGACGCCCCGGACGCCACCCCCTGCACCCCGATGAGCAAGAAGCCCGCCCCACGCGCGACCGCCGAGACCATGGGCGCTCGGCAGCGCGATATTTCCGTGTCCGAGTTTTTCGCCAAGAACCGCCACCTGCTCGGGTTCGACAACCCGCGCAAGGCCCTGCTGACGACGGTGAAGGAAGCGGTGGACAACTCGTTGGACGCCTGCGAAGAGGCGGGCATTCTCCCGGACATCACGGTCGTGATCGAGGACTTGCAGCCCGACCGCCCCGCCAGCGCGAAGAGTTCGAGGTACCGCATCACGGTGGTGGACAACGGCCCGGGCATCATGCGGGCGCAGGTGGAGCACATCTTCGGGCGACTCCTCTACGGCTCGAAGTTTCATCGCCTCAAGATGAGCCGCGGACAGCAGGGCATCGGCATCTCCGCCGCGGGCATGTACGGGCTGATCACCACGGGCAAGCCCATGATGATCCAGACCCGTCCCAAGGCGGGGAAAAAAGCCCACCACATCGAACTCGCGATGAACACCAAGACCAACCGGGCCGAGGTGACCGTCGACGAGGAGACGGACGACTTCCCGCTCCAGCGGCTTCGCGACCTCCCGCAGGCCCGCGGGGTCGATGTGCTCGATCCCGCCGCGTACCCCACCGGCACGAGCGTCACCATCGAACTCGAGGGCAAGTACCAGAAGGGACGGGGCAGCGTCGATGAGTTCCTCGAACTCACCGCCATCGCGAACCCGCACGCGAAGTTCACGTTTGTGCGCCCGACGCGGACGACCGACGAGGAAGAGGACGTGCCGCTGTTGCGGAAGGCGAAAGGGCCGGAATCCGGGCCTGCATCGCCGGGCATGGAACCCGCAACCCCCGCGACCACGGAAGACCTGGGCGCCATGGTCGTCTTCCCGCGCGGGGTGACGGAGTTGCCCCCCGAGACGAAGGAAATCCAACCGCACCCGCGCGGGGTGGAACTGGGGACGCTTCTTCAAATGCTCAAGGACTTTGAGCAATCCGAGAAGGGCGGGTCGTTGTATCACTTCCTGCAGGACCGTTTCTGCCGCGTGTCGGCGGGGACGGCGGGGGATTTCTGCGAGAAGATCGGCGTGACGAGCCGGACCAAGGTGGCCGACATCGAGCCGCCCCAGGCCGAGGCGTTGTACAAGGTCTTTCAGGAGGCCAAGCTCGGCCCCCCGCCGACAGACTGCCTCGCGCCCATCGGCGTGCAGCAGATGCTCAAGGGCATGTTCAAGGGCGTGCGGGCCGAGTTCTACGCGGCGAGTTCGCGCAGCGCCGAGGTCTACCGCGGGCGGCCCTTTCTTATCGAGGCCGCCATCGCCTTCGGCGGCGAACTCCCCGCCGACGAGCCGGCCCGGGTGATCCGGTTCGCCAACCGTGTCCCGCTGCTCTTCCAGCAGTCCGCGTGCTCGAGTTTCAAGGCCGTGGCCGAGACGAACTGGCGGAACTACGACCTCCAGCAGCCTCGCGGGAGCGTGCCCGTGGGCCCGCTCGTCGTCATGATTCACATGGCCAGCGTGTGGGTGCCGTTTACCAGCGAGAGCAAGGAGGCCATCGCGGACTACGACGAAATCCGCAAGGAGATGAAACTCGCGCTGATGGAGTGCGGGCGGAAACTCGGGGCGTACCTCCGCAAGCGCGCGAAGATGAAGCGTGAGGGCGAACGCCGCGATATCTTCGAGCGGTACATCGGCGAGATCGCCCAGGCCGTCGAGGCACTCAACGGCACCGACGCGAAGAAGTTGTACGAGGCGCTGTTGGCGCAGGCGAAGCGCCGCACGGCCATCGCGGACCTCGAACTCGACGAACACGGCAAGGCCATGAAGGACGAAGACCCGGCGGACCAGGAAGGAGTCCTGATCGTCGATGCCGCGGGCGCATCTCCCGCGCCGGCCCCCACGCCCGGCAAGCCTGACCCGTTTGCGCTCTCGAAGAAGGAGGCCGCCGCGCTCAAGGTCGCGGCGCTCGCGAAGACCGAGCACGACGAACCGGCCCTGCTCCGCGCTCCGGCGAAATCAGTTCGGGCGAAAGAGGCCCCCAAGCCCGCGACGAAGCCTGAAGCCAAGTCTGCGGCCAAGCCCGCGCCCGCCCGCGCCGTCGAGGCGTCGCCGACACCCGCCAAGCCCGCGGAACCGGCGAAGAAGCCCAAGCCGCGCATGCGGCTGGTGAACGGGAAGTACGTGCCGGTGGACGACGGGCCGAGCCTGTTCTGACCACCGCTACTCCGACGCCTGCCGCGCCACCAGATCGAAGAACTTCACCCGTCGCTCATCGTCCAGGACGCGGTAGATCGCCGTGAGCACCTCGTGCCGCTGCTCGCGCGTGGGTCGGGTCTTGGATTCACGTACAAACGCGATGACGACCGCCTTGATGGCGTCGCGTTGCTCGGGGGTGGGGTCGAGCGCGGCGTAGAGCGCTTCGATCCGATCCGCGTAGGGCTTGATGACCCGCTCGTAGGCTTGCCGAACTTCCTCCTGGAAGAGCGTGAACGCCAGCCTCGCCCGCGTGCGTTGCCGGGCTGCGTCGGACTTGTCCCGCGCGTTGCGCAGTTCCCAATCGATCCACGCGGCCCAATACTCTTCAACCAATCGCCGAATCTCGGCCTGTTGTGCCTCGGTCATTACCGAGGCGAGCGGCGCCACCAAGGGCATCTCCGGCTCCCCCGGTTCGAACTCGCGCCACAACTCGCGGACCATGTCCGACGCGCGATCACGCTCGCCCGCCAGCGTTGCATCCGCGACTTCGCGCACCCGGTCCGCGTGCTCGATGAGGAACACGCCGATCGCCGTTGCCCGGGCCGTGCCGACCTCGCGCACCCGTTCCCGCTCCGCGTCTTCGACGAGCACTTTCGCCGCCGCCGCCTCTTCGGGCCGACCCTCCACGCGGCGGAAGTTTCCCCGCGCATCGCGCTCGACCAGCGTCACGGCCACTTCACGCGGGATCTGGGGCCCCTTCAGCGGGGTATCGGAAGGGGAGGCGTCCTGAGCCGCGGCCCGAGCGGCCAAGAGCACGACGGCGGCGAGCATCGAGCATTTCATGCCGACATCGTACCACACGTCGCCACGCCCCCCGGTCCACTACCATCCGCCACACCCGGCACGGAGGCCACGCATGGCGAAGAAGTCCCCACTCCCGAAACTCCGCGAACGCGACAAGGCAACTCTCGGCAAACTGACCGGCCTCGCCGACGCCGTGGCCAAGTCCGCCCTTGCCGGGCGTGAGCCCAAGGTCGAGATCCCGCTGCGCACGAAGGGCAACACCACCTGGGACAAGAAGCGGGGCATCCTCCGCATGGGCGACGCCACGGCGGATCGGGAACTCTTCAACCTCAACCAGGCCAAACAGTTCATGCAGACGATGCTGCACGCGAGCACCATCAAGGACCTCATCGAGATCGGCAAAACCAGCAGCCTCCGCGGGGTGTTCTACAAGGCCAAGCACACGGTGGCGGGGACGAAGGAGAACACCTTCGACGGTCAGGAGGAAAGCGACCCGATCCTCGAGGACCTCGAAGTGACGCTCGGGGCGCTGCGCGAGGAACTGCACATCTTCGCGGAGAACCGCGGCACGCTGGTCGGGAACATCACGATCATCGACAAGGGCGACGAGATCAACGCCCGCAAGCAGGGATCCGGCGGGTGGGGCATCCCCTCGATCGTCGAGGCCGACGTCATCCAGTTCGGCAAGTGCGAGGCCAAGTTCGTGCTGCATGTCGAGAAGGGCACCGTCTGGAACCGCTTCAACGAGGACCGTTTCTGGGAGGAGCACAACTGCATCCTGACCCATGGCGCTGGCCAGCCGCCGCGCGGCGTGCGTCGTTTGCTCCAGCGGTTCAACCAGGAACTGAAACTCCCGATCATCTGCCTGCTCGACTGCGACCCCTGGGGGCACTACATCTACAGCGTCATCAAGCAAGGCTCCATCTCGCTGGCGTTCGAGTCGTCGCGCCTGGCCATCCCCGAGGCCAAGTTCCTCGGCATCCGGGCGGCGGACTTCAAGGACTGCAAACTCCCCGACGCCGTCAAGATCACCCTCTCCGAGAACGACATCAAGCGGGCGAAAGAAATCGCGGCGTACCCGTGGTTCGCGGAGCATAAGGCCTGGCAGAAGGAGATCGCGGCCCTGCTCGACAACGGTTTCAAGATGGAAGTCGAAGCCATGATCGCCAAGGGTGTATCGTTCGTCACGGAGGAGTATGTGCCCCAGCGTCTGAAGGCCAAGGCCTGGCTGGATTAGTCGACGATGATCCTGCTCATCGACAACTACGATTCGTTCACGTGGAACCTCGTCCAGCGCCTCGGCGAGATCGACCCCACCCTGCGCGTGGACGAGGACTTGCTTGTGGTCCGCAACGACGCCATCGACCCCGACGCGGCCGAGCGACTGAACACCGGCCGCGGCCCTACTCGCATCATCATCTCCCCGGGCCCCTGCACGCCCAAGGAGGCCGGGTGTTCGGCGTCGATCATCGAACGCTTCGCGGGGCGCGTCCCCATCCTCGGCGTATGTCTGGGGCACCAGACCATGGCCGACATGAACGGCATGGTCGTCGAGCGACATGTCATTCCCGTGCACGGCAAGACCAGCCCGATTCAGCACGATGGCCGCGGGGTCTTTACCGGGCTGTCTAATCCCTTCGACGCGACGCGGTATCACTCGCTGGTGGTCCGCCCGACGTCCATCCCGCCGCGCGAACCGGGCAAGGATGGGTGGGAGGTTTCGGCATGGACGGAAGAACCGGACCCCGCCGGCGGCACCCGCCGCGTGGTGATGGGCCTTCGTCGCGTCTGGGCCGACCCCGCCCGATCCCCTCTCGAAGGCGTGCAGTTTCACCCGGAGAGTTTTCTGACCCTCGAAGGGCCGAAACTTCTCGCCAACTTTCTTGCAATGAGTCGCGCGCGTTAGCGAGCAGCTTCAGTCCTGCCACGAACCGCGTGCGTGAGCCAGCGGTGTTCTTACCCCAGCCCCGCCACGCGATCGACCTCGTCCAAACTCGTCAATCCTTCCGCCGCCATGCGCCACCCGAACTGCGCGAGCGTCGTGAAGTGCCCCTGCTCGATGATTTTCTTCATGCCCTGGATGCTGGGGTTGTGCAGCACGATGTCGCGGAGTTCATCGTTGAAGTCGAGCATCTCGTAGAGCGCGCGTCGGCCTCGATAGCCGGTGCGCAGGCACTTGGCGCACCCCACCGCGTGGTAGATGTACGTCTTGCCCCCCAGCCACTTGCCCAGACGCGAGGCCTGCCCGGGCATGACCTGCGTTTCGCGCTTGCAGTTGTCGCACAGCAGCCGCACCAGGCGCTGGGCGACAATGAGGTCGAGCGAGTTGGCGACCAGGTAGGGCTCCACGCGCAGGTCGAGCAGACGGAAAACCGCCGCGACGGATTCCTTCGCGTGCACGCTCGAAAAGACCAGGTGCCCGGTGAGGGCGGCCTGCATCGCGGTGCGGGCCGTTTCTTCATCGCGGATCTCGCCCACGAGGATCACGTCCGGATCCTGTCGCAGCACCCCGCGCAGTAGTCCGCCGAAGGTGTTGCCCTTGGCGTCGTCGACGGGAATCTGCGTCACGTTGTCGAGTTGGTACTCGACGGGGTCCTCGATGGTGACCACGTTCCGGGTCGTGCGATCGATGGTGCGGATGGCGTTGTAGAGGGTGGTGGTCTTGCCCGAACCTGTCGGCCCGCACGCGAGCAGCATCCCGCTGTCCTGCTGGCACATCCGCTGAATGCGTTCGAACATGTAAGGAAGCATGCCCAGGTCCGACATCGACGTGGGCTGCCACTTCGCGTCGAGCACGCGCAGCACGAGTTTCTGCCCGTGCAGCGTGGGGGTGAACGATATTCGGTACTCCACGCGCCGATCCGGGAACACCACCGAGAAGTGACCGTCCTGCATGGCGTCTCGGGCCGCGACCACCATCTGGCAGGCCGCCTTCACGACGCCGAAGACCAGTTCACCCACCCGCTTGCTCACCTCGACGATCTGCACCATGTCCCCGTCGACGCGCATGCGGATGTGGTGGTTCTCGCCCTTGGGCTCGATATGGATGTCCGTCGCCCGGCTCTTGCTCGCCAGTTGCACGAGCAGCCGCAGCGCGTTGGGCCCGTCGCTCTCCCCCGCCAGCACGTCGGTGTTGTACCCGTTGGCGTCGATGATCTCGACCGACTCAGGGTCGGCGTCCTTGGGGGGCAGCGCCGCGAGCATCTCGCGCAGTTCGAACATCCACCCGACCTCGCGGCTGGCGGTCAGCGGCGCGCTCATCATGTCCTTGGGCAACTCCGCCAGCCCCGCGGCCACGTGAAACGTCCCCTCGGCGTCCGTGTCTCCGGGGGCGCCCTCCGCCGTCCGAACCTTCTCCACCAGGAACTCGTGTCCACCCACCTTGATCACGTCCCCGGGCTTGAGCACCGCTTCCGTCACCTTGATCTCGTTCACCTTCGTGCCGTTCCGTGAACCAAGGTCGCGAACCACCCACGCACCCTTGCCGTCGGGCTGAAGGACGCAGTGCTGGCGGCTGGCCCGCTCGTCGATGATGGGGATCGTGCATTCCGGGTTCCGGCCGATGACGATCCGCTCGCCCTCGAGCGGGGTCTGCTTCGCCGAGCCTCGGATGGGGGTCAGACGCAGGTGGGGCATGCGGCGAGTGTACCGCCCGATGGCGGGTGAGGTTCCATCGGCGTGGAGCGGTCTTGAAACCCGGGCGGCATCTCCCGAACAATCACCTCCGAAGGGAGGCCGCATGGCTGCCGACGTAATCGACTACGAGATTCTGGGTGAAGACCTTCAGGCGGTGGTGGTGACGCTGGACCCCGGCGAGGCCGTCGTCGCCGAGGCCGGGGCGATGATGTACCTTCAGGACGGCGTCGAGATGTCCACGGCGCTCTCGATGAAGAAGGACGCCCCCGGTCTGCTGGGTAAACTCTTCGAGGCCGGCAAGCGCGTTCTTACCGGCGATTCGTTCTTCATCACGTACTTCACCAACCAGGGCCGCGTCCGGGCCGACGCCGCCTTCGCCGCCCCGTATCCCGGTCGGATCGTGCCGGTCGAACTGTCGATGCACGGCGGGGAGATCACGTGCCAGAAAGACTCGTTCCTCTGCGCCGCCCGCGGGGTCAACGTGGACATCGCCTTCACGAAGAAGATCGGCGTAGGGCTTTTCGGCGGCGAGGGGTTCATTCTCCAGAAACTGACCGCCCCCGAAGGCCGAGGCCTGGCCTTCCTCCACGCCGGCGGGTTGGTTGTCGAGCGCGTCCTGGTCGCCGGGGAAACGCTGCGGGTCGACACCGGGTGCATCGTCGCCTTCGAGCGCGGCGTGTCGTATGACATCCAGATGGTTCCCGGCGTCAAGAACATGCTCTTCGGCGGCGAAGGTCTTTTCTACGCCGTGCTGCGTGGGCCGGGCACCGTCTGGCTCCAGACGCTGCCTCTTTCACGCATGGCCGACCGCATCATCGCGGCCTCGAAGCACAAGCGCGAGGAAGGTTCGGTGCTCGGCGGGCTTGGCGGGCTGCTCGACGGGGATAACACGTTCTAGGGTCTTAGGTGTCCTTACGAGCCGCGAGCGTGAGCGAGCGGAATCCGCACGCATGCAGTTCAGGCAAGTCCGCTCGAATCAAACGCCCCCGCCACCAGCCTCGGCAGAGCCTCCCCCGCCTTCGCGCGGATACTCACATCCACGGCCGACGAGATCGGCGTCGCTTCCGGGTTCACTTCGACCGTCATCGCTCCGCGTGCCGCCGCCGCCGCGATATACCCCGCTGCCGGATACACCACGGCGCTGGTGCCGATAGACATGAAGACCTCGCATGCCTCCACGGCTTCCGCCGCCGCCTTGAGTGCCGCCTCGGGGAGCATTTCCCCGAACCACACCACGTCGGGCCTCAGCACCCCGCGCGGGTGAAACGGCGAGGGCATGGGGTACGCCGGCATCGGCTCAGGACTCGGCGTCGTCCGTCGCCCCGACATCGTGCAGCGCCATTCCAGGATCGTTCCGTGCAACTCCACCACCACGCGCGATCCCGCCTTCTGGTGCAGCCGATCCACGTTCTGCGTCAGGATCGTCAGTTGCCCGCTTCGCGACGCGAGTTCCCGCTCCAGCCGCGCCAATGCCCTGTGCCCCGCGTTTGGCTCCGCGGCAAGACACCCCAGACGTCGCCAGTCGTACCAGCGCGACACCATCGCCGGGTCGGCGTCGAAGGCCTCCGGGGTCGCGAGGCGCATCGGGTCGAACTCTTTCCACAGGGCCTGCATGTCGGCGGGCAGATCGGCGGCGGTGGCGCCCGTACCGCCGCGAAAGGTGCGCAGGCCTGACTCCGCGGAAATCCCCGCGCCGGTCAGCACCGCCACGCGATGCGCCGTTCGGAGCACGGCCGCGACGCGTTTGAGCGCCTCGGGAGTCATGGCGTTGGCATCTCGGCCGGCGGGACGCGGACCCCCTCGGCCTGCCCGGTCAGAAACGCCCGCACGATCCGCGCCGCTACGTCGGGCTGCTCGAGCGGGAAGGAGTGCATCCCGTCCGGAATCGTGATCAGCCGGGCTTGGGGAAGTTGGGCCGTGAGTTTGTAGCCCATCGAGACCGGGAGCACCTCGTCGTGCACGCCCCACACAATGAGCGCCGGTCGGTCCACCTGGGCGTACGACGCCACGATGCGGTCAATCCGCTCCCAATCCGGGCGGTCGCCCTTCGTCGGGACCGCCCGGTTCAGCGTCGCCTGCATCGCCCGACGCGTGCTCCAGTCCGTCAGCATCTTCATCTTCGCGTCCGCCTCTTCCCGCAGCGCGCGGTGAGGGTGGAACGAACTCTCGAGCATCGCCGCGGCCACACGCTCCTTCAGCAGCCCCGTCTGTAACGCACTCCACACCCGCACGCCCGACAGCCGCGATAGTTCGATGAGGATCGGATGGGCTTTTTCCACCGCGATGTCGAGCGGCGCGAACAGGATCATGCGGTCGATGCGTGCGATGGTGTCGGAAAAATCCTTGCGGATCAGCGGGTCGCCGTACGCTCGGATCACCAGCGCCCCGCCGTACGAATGCGCGATCACGGTCATCGCCGGCGGGGGCGTCGGCCTGGCGCGGAGGTACGTCTGAAGGGCTTCGAGCAATCGGCGGGTGAGGTCGGCGGGGGTGTAGGTCGAGTCCGGGGCCTTGTCGGGGTCGATACGGTCGCTTTCCCCACACCCCGGCAGATCGATCAACAGCACGTCATAGTCGCGGACCAGGTCGCCTGCGAGGAACCGCCACATGCGATGGTCGGAAAACACGCCGTGCACGAACACGAGCAGTTCGCGATCGCCCCGGGCACCGATCTCGTGCAAGGCCACGCGGGCCGGCGCGCCGCTCACGCCGGATGTCGGGATCAGGGAGGTGTGGTTCGCGACCCCGGCGTACGACTCGCGGAGCGACGCGAGGGTCGAAACATTCGACTCTCTCACCAGCCGCGAATACGACCCGCCCGCGCACCCGAGCGGGAGAAAGGCCACGAGGACGAGGAGCATGGACCGGATCAAGGACATGGGCTGGTACGGGAGTTCAAACATCATGCGCGTGGCGGCGATTCGGTTCAGGGACGAGCCGGGGGCGTCGAGGGGCGGGGCACGTGCTGGTCAATCAGAATCATGTTGCCGTCGGGATCGGTGAGCGTGATGCTGGCCGGGCCGGCGCTTGATTCATCGGCCCGGGTCGTCAGGGTCAGCCCCTTGGTCTCCAGGAGACGCTGGATATCGCGGACATCGTCGAAGGTCGGGAGCGTCGCGGCGGCGCGGTCCCACCCGGGGTTGAACGTCATGATGTTCTTCTCGAACATTCCCTGAAACAACCCAATGGTGCTCGAATCGTTCTGCAAAATCAGCCAGCCCTGCGACGGGTTCCCGCCGATCACCGCGAAGCCGAGTTTCTCGTAGAACGCCCGCGACGCGGCGAGGTCCTTGACGGCGAGGCTGATCGAAAAGTTGCCGAGCATCATCGGACGATCTCCGGGTTTCACCGAGGAAGGGGTGTTCGCACGGGCCGGCGGGGTATCAGGCCCTTTCGGCCCTGGCTTGGGATCGCCGCCGACGCACCCGGCCAATGCGAAACACAGGATGACCGGGGGGACGGTTCGTCGTGGACGCATGCTGGGAAAGAATACCGCGTCCGGGTGCGCGGGTCTGCCCGCCGAAGTTACGCAAGGACGGCCCGCAACCCGAACCAGCCCCGGGCCGTACACTCTTGTGGGGATGGGGGCGTCCCCGCGCTATCCTTGCCGACGCGTCGCCTTTCGTCGCGCAAGGTACCGCACCCGGAGATCGCCATGCTCGCCTCCCGCCGCGCCTTCACGCTCATGGAAATGCTCGTGGTCATCGGGCTGATTGCCGTGCTCGTGGCCGTCGTCTTCGTGGTCGGGTCCGCGGTCACATCCGGGGCTAAAAAAAGCCTGACCGCCGACGGCCTGCGCGTGCTCGACAACGCCCTTCAGGCGTACATCACCGAACTCGAAGACAACCCCCCGCCCATCGCCGAGGACCCGCGGGCCGCCTCCGACCCCACCCGGCGCGGCCAGTTCTTCCCTGTCGCCGACGCCCGGAACATGACCGACGCGGACACGGGCATGTCGCCCGCGGGCAACCAGATGATCAACTCGGCCGGGCTGTTCCTGACGCAGGTCACTCCGCCCACCTATACCGGGCAGATCATCCGCACCCGCCCGTCGTCCACCGCCAAAGCCGCCCTCAACGCGCTCCCGCAGCGCCTTTCCGCCGTCTTCGACGCCGATCGTGCCCCCGACCGCCAGCCGGCCATTCAAACCCCGCTCGACGCCTGGGGGCGTCCGATGCGGTACGTGCACCCCGCCTTCGACGGCATGCAGTTTGACGACCCCAGCAGCCCCAATCCCAACCACGACGCGGCCCGCACGGTCGACCAGATCCTCGGCCCGGCCCGCACCGGTACGTCGTACATCATCCCCTCCATCCGCCGGAACGCCGTCGCGCACGAGCCGCTCCCTTCGCCGCTGACGGCCCAGCGACTCCCGGATTCCGATGGCGGATCGTGCATCGGCAACAGGCCGTACTTCTACTCCGCCGGCCCCGACGGCAAGGTCGGCGTCCTCCACGACGCCAGCGACAACATCATCGAGGACTACAACAAGGACAACGTCTACACCACGCGGCCGATGTTCCCGACCAAGTTCGATTGATTTCTCCGAACGAGCCGCGCGCGTGAGCGAGCGATAGTTCACCTATCTCTGAACGAGCCGCGAGCGTGAGCGAGCGGGGTATTCACGACAAAGGCGTACAGATTCTCAACCTCCGACGAAACCGCCCGAGTACGGATCAACTTCCCTCCACGTTCAGCCGACCTATACTCGACGCACACTCCGGGGTGTAGCGCAGCTTGGTAGCGCGTCTCGTTCGGGACGAGAAGGTCGAAGGTTCAAATCCTTTCACCCCGATTGCACGGAGCACCCCGCGGCATGTCCGCGGGGTTTTTCATTCCGGTGCTCACCGAAGATCATGTCCTGCGAGCCGTCGGCCGGCTCATCCACGGGCGTCCGCGCCGCCAGCCGCTCAGCACGCGCCCGTCACCCGAGCCACCTGCAACGTGTCCGCGTACTGCTGGAACCGGGCCGCCTTGCCCGCCGCGAGGCGCCACACGTGCACGGCCTGCGTGTCCTGGCTTCGCCCCGTGGCCTTGTACGTGCCCCGATAGCGCACCAGCGCCACCACGGTATCGCCCGCGTCGATCAGGTCTTCGATGATCACCGCGAACCCGTCCCACTCGCTCGCGCACCGCGCGAACACGCCCTGCGCGACCGCCGCCGGGCCGTGGTACGGGTTCCCGTCCGCGTAGGGGAAGTTCTCGGCCTCGTTCCAGACGATGCCCGGACTCATCCGCCCGAGCACCCCCGCGACGTCGCCCTTCGCGAAGGCGTCGTACATCCCGCGGATGACTTGAAGGTTGGATTCAGCCAAGACAGGCTCCTTGGTTCGTTGTGACGCCGGGGGCCTCTCTCGCGACGTGCCAGCGGACCTGGCGCGGCATGCGGAACTACCGCTGGCGACTTCCCAACACCCTAGGCGCTGCGACGGCTCGCCCGCATGGCCCCGTGGGCCACAAGCCCGGCGAGCCGATGCGTCTGGTATGCTGCACCCGGTCGGGCGCCAGCCCACCTTGACGCCAGGAGATTCCCATGCTCCGTTCCATTCTCGCCGTCATCGTCTCGTACATTGTCATGGCCATTCTTGTCATCGGCGCCTTCATGGCCATGTGGTACGGCCTGGGGCCCGACGGCCTGCTCCAGCCGGGCAGTTACAAGGGCAACATGCTCATCAGCATCGCCGCGCCGACCATCGCCGGCGTCGGAGGGTTGTTCGGCGGATGGCTGTGCGCGAAGATCGGGCGTGGCCGCGGTCCGGTCGCGGCGCTCGCCGCCGTGGTGCTGGTGCTGGGGCTGACCATGGCGTACTTCACGCTTCAGAAGCCCTACCCGGCCGATCCGCGTCCGGCGGGCATGACCGTGAAGGAGATCATGGAAGTGGGCCGCGAACCCACCTGGGTCGCCATCTCGAACCCCATCCTCGGCGCCATCACGGTGTTCCTTGGCGGCCTCTGTGTGTGCAAGACCAAGAACCCCGCGTGAGCCGACCATGTCTCTCCCCCCCGAGATTCGTGAGTATCACGCGTCCCTCGCGCCCGCCGACCGCCGAATCTGTACGGCGCTTTTCAAGATCATCGACGCCAACCTTCCCGGCGTCGAACGAAAAATCTGGCACCGCCACCCCGTCTGGTTCCTCGAAGGCAATCCCATCGTCGGCTACAGCAAGCTCAAGGACAGCGTGCGTCTGCTTTTCTGGAGCGGGCAATCGTTCGAGGAACCGGGGCTGACGCCCGAGGGGAGTTTCAAGGCCGCAGAGAGACGCTACACCTGTGCCAACGAAATCGATCAGGCCGAACTGGCCCGGTGGCTGGCCAAGGCCGCCGAGATTCAGTGGGACTACAAGAACATCGTGAAGCGCAAGGGGAAACTGATTCGGGTGAAGTAAGAACGCGGAGCGGGGGGGTTCAACACGATCGCGTGGAGCCGCGAATGTCTAGCAAACTGTCCAGTTCATTCGAGCGAGGCCGTCGTGCAGGCACAGCGCATGGGCATTGCGTGGCACGACTGCTCACGCCGCGGTCGGAGGGAAAGCCCGGCTCACACGAGATAACCAAGTCCTGGACCTTCCTCGTCATTCCGCGGGAGACGAGCGAGAAACTCCCCTCGCGGGCGCTGGTGGCCGTCACAGGAACCTTGAACGGTGCGAAGTTTCGCGCGACGCTCCAGCCCGACGGTCGGGGAGGGCACTGGCTGAAAGTGCCCCGGCGGCTCCGCGAGGCGGCGGGGGCCATGGCCGGCGACGAGGTTGTGCTGGAGTTTTCGCCGTCGGCCAAACAGCCCGAGCCGCGCGTGCCCGCGGATCTTCGCCGGGCGCTGGCGGCGGCCTCGCCCCGCGTGTGCGAGGCCTGGGCCGACATCACTCCCGCGGCCCGGCGGGACTTCATCCACTGGATCACCTCGCCAAAGCAAGCCGTGACCCGTGCCAAGCGCATCGTCACGACGTGCGACATGCTCGCCAAGGGCAAGCGCCGCCCGTGCTGCTTCGATCGCTCGGGGATGTACAGCAAGAGCCTGTCGTGTCCCGTGGCCGATGCTGAGGGGTAGCAGGGTCACGCACGCACGCGGTTGTACGCGGCTTTCAGCGCCCGGCGAATGACCGCCGCGCGAGCGGGGGGCAACCGGACGTACGTCGCCCCGGCCCGGCCCCAGGCCCCGGCGCACGGCGAGAACACGTCCGGCCATTCGTCGATGTACCGCGACTGGTCCTCGGGCGCGAGTTTCACCATGCCGGGCCCTTCAACCTCGTCAATGATCGACGCGAAGATGCGCCCGCCGGTGCGGAAGTCCGCGTGGCCCATGTGCGATCCCTCGACCGCGCCGGGGAGTTCGAGCGCCAATCGCCGGAACGTCGCGGCGTTCATGGCTTCGGTCGCATCATCTTCATCATCTCGCGCATCTGCTCGGCCTGGGCCTTGCCCCCGGGGATCGCCGTCAGGTCCACATCGATCGCTGTGAACCACCGCGATTCCTTGTACGCGTACCCGAAGTCCGCCTCCAGGCGACGCTCCAGGTCCGGCAGGTGCCCGGCCCCGTAAAACAGCGCGATGCTCTCGGCCTGCGGGTGCTCGGCGAGGGCCGCTTTCAGGTCCGCCAGCACCGCCGCGTTGCGGTCCACGATGATCACTTCCATCAGCGCACCCATCTCGGCGCCGGCGGCCTTGGTCATGTCGTCCGACGCCGGCAGCGCCTCCACCAGCATCATCTTCGCCATGAACGACATCTCGGGGCTGGACCCGATCATCTTCAGCACCGCGCCGCCCATCATCGCCATGGCCGACGAGCCGTCGAGCATCTGGAAGAGCGCCTCGCCCCCCGCGCCCTTGGCCTCCAGGCGCGCCTCGACCTCGTCCACGGACAGGTCGCTGTTCTTCCACGATGGCCGCGTGTAATCGATCGCCGAGAGTTGAAAGACCAGTCCCAGCGCCTCGGCCAGTTGCGTCTGGATGCCCTCGCCCGCGGCGGAGACCTCCCGGCGGGTGAGCGGCTTCTGGGCCGAGAAGCGCAGGTCCGCCGCATGCCCCTCGCCCCCGGCCACGCCGTCGCTCCCGTACGACTCGATCTCGAACTTCGACCCCTCGGCGGTCGTGACGACGTCGTACCGCATCGGGCGTCCCCAGGCGTCGTTCACCGCGGCGGCGGCGATGCGACCCAGCGTGCCCGCGAGGCCCGCTGTGCACGCCTCGATCGACTCGGGCAGTTGTTTGTGTTCTCGACGATGCCGCGCGATGAGGATCGCGAGCATCCGCTGGCGTGCGGTGGTGATCTTCGCCTTGTCCTCATCGGTGCCCTGGGTGTCACCCGCGCCGGCGGGCTTCACGCCCTCGTACAGCACGATCGTCTGGGCGTCAAGGTATTGTTGCAGTTGGTCGTAGTACGCCTTGTCGCCGATGTGAACCACGCCGACCATCTGCACCAGCGGCCCGGCGCCATCCTTCGGGGCGAACGTGCGTACGGCGACCTGGAGTTGGCGGCTGTTGCCGTCGTGAGCGTCCACGGCGCGTACATACGCGGCTTCCTGAGCCTGGGCGGGCGCGATCGCGAAGCATGAAAGAACCAGGGCGAGACGGCGAAGAATGGTCGTGGTCATGCCGGAGTTGTACGCCCGGGTTGGCCCGTACGTTTCAGGGCACGATCACGCATGAACGCCGACCCCGCCATGCCGGACGCCGCGAGCACGCCCCGCGTGGTCGATCGCCCTGCGCCCGACGGCACGGTGCACAACCCCGATTTCGCGCTCTCGCACGAACTGGCCCGGGCGGAATGGCGGCGGATGCGGACCGATCACAGGTCTCTGCCGCGCCCGGTGCTGGTGCTCGACGGGTGGCACTCCCCCGGGATCACGGCGTGGGGCCTGGCCAGGCGGCTGTGCAAACTCACAAGCGGCCGCTGGAGCGACTTCGCGTGGGCGACGTACCCGTTGGCGATGTCGGTCGACGCCGCGGCGAGACAGGCGATGCGCGTCGTCGAACATCGCGGGCTGAGCGGGCGCGAGATCGACCTTGTAGGCATCTCGATGGGCGGGATTGTGGCCCGGGCCATCACCAGCGGGGTGTTGGGCCTCGGCGGGCCCGAGGTGGTGCGAGCCGTACGGGTATTTACGCTCGTTTCGCCGCACCGCGGGGCGCGCCTGGCGGCCAAGGTGCGGCTGGACCGGGCCTCGGAGCAGTTGCGACCGGGGTCCGATCTGCTTCGCCGACTCGATGAGGCCTTCCCCGCGAGAACATACGACCTGACGTGTCTGGCGCTTCGGCGGGACTGGCTGGTGGGCGAGGAGAACACGGCCCCGTTCGGCATGGAGCCGTACTGGCTCGATCCGGTGGGGTTCGTGCCGCGCATGCTCTCGCACTTTGCGAGCATCTACGACCGGCGGTTGCAGGTCGAGATCGCGAGGCGGCTCCGGGGCGAACCGCCCTTCGCGACGCGGGCCTCGCCGCCGCCGGTTCAGCCCGCGAGGCGCTCGTCGTCGAGCAGCCCGTAGGTCTTCATTTTCTTGTAGAGCGTGGTGCGGTTGATGCCGAGCACTTCACTGGTCCTCTGGCGGTTCCAGTTGTTGGCGGCGAGCGCCTGGAGGATGATGCGCTTCTCCGGTTCGCGCAGGGCCTCTTCGAGGGGCCTGGGGACCCACGCGGCGTCGCCACGCGAGAGCGCGAGCGGTCCATCCGGGGGTGACGTAACGGCCTCGGGCAGATCATCGCGAGTGATGGTCTGCCCGCGCGCGAGAACAGCGGCCCGTTCGACGATGTTCTGGAGTTCGCGCACGTTGCCGGGATATCGGTAGAGGCGGAGCGCGTCGAGCGCGTCGGGGGTGAAGCCGACGAGCTGCCGCCCGAGTTCGCCCGCGAAGCGAGCGAGGAAGCGCTCAGCGAGGGGCTGGATGTCGCCCAGGCGTTCGCGGAGCGGAGGCAGTTCGATCTTGACGACGTTGACTCGGTAGTAGAGGTCCTGGCGGAACTGCCCCGAGGCGACGAGATCTTCGAGGGGTTGGTTGCTCGCGAGGATAACCCGCACGTCAACCTCGACGGTCTTGCTGCCACCGACCGGCTCGAAGCGTCGTTCCTGGAGGACGCGCAGGAGTTTGAGTTGCATCGCGGGGCTGGCGCTGTTGATCTCATCGAGGAAGAGCGTGCCCCCGTTGGCGGCGACGAAGCGGCCGGCCTTGTCGGCGTGGGCGCCGGTGAAGGCGCCCTTCACATGCCCGAAGAGTTCGCTTTCGAGCAGCGTTTCGGGGATGCTTCCACAGGAGATTTCGACGAAGGGACGGTCGCGCCGCGGCCCGTGGTGGTGAATGGCGTGGGCGATGAGGCTCTTGCCCGTGCCGCTTTCCCCCTCCATCAGGACGGTGGTCTTGCCCGCGGCCACGGCGCGGATCATGTCGTAGACGCGGCGCATGCGCGGGTCATTGCCCACGATGCCCTCGAGGTCGAGCCGCTCGTCGAGTCGCGAACGCAGGGCCTGGTTCTCGCGTTGCAGCGCGTGCTGGTGGGCGGCGCGCGTCAGGCTCTGGCGCAGTTCCGCGTCGACCAGGGGTTTCACGAGATAATCGCACGCGCCCAGGCGAAGCGATTCGACCGCGTGCTCAACCGTCGGGTAGCCGGCGAGCACGATGACGGCGGTTCGGCGATGGCGACGGGCCAGGACGCGGAGATACTCCGGCAAATCGTCGCCGCAGGCCGTGACGCCGATGATGGCGATGGCGAAGGGCGTGCCGGCGTCGTCGGCCTGAGCGAGGGCGGCGTCGGCGGCGGGGCGGTCGTGCGCGGCGAGGGGGTCGTGGCCTTCACGCTTCAGGAAAGCGGACATCGAGCGCGTCAGGGCCACATCCTCGTCGAGAATGAGCACGCGCAGGCCCTGTGCTGGCGAAAGGGTTTCCGCCACAGATGAAACCTGACCCGGGCGAGCCTTCACGCCGCGCCCCCAAGGGTCAACGTCGCGACGTTGGCGAGCGAAGGGAAGCGAACGCGGAGGAGGGCGCCCCCGGTGTGCGGGCGTGGGAGGAGTTCGATCGTGCCGCCCATGCCCTGGACAACGCTGCGCGCCACGGCAAGGCCGACGCCCGCGCCACGCGGCTTGGTCGTAACGCCCAGATCGAAGCATCGCGCGGCGTTCTGGGGCGGGCCGACGCCGTCGTCGGCGACATCGAGCACGAACCAGTCGCGCCCGTCGCGGCCATAACCGACGCCCTCGGGCGCCACGTCGGGCCTGAGCGTCAGCGTGACCGTGCCCGGCCCGCCGCGCGCGGCGACCGCCTCGATGCCGTTCTGAAGGGCGTTGAGGACCACCGTATAGAGTGCGCCCGCGGGAAGAGCCTTCAAGAGCGGACCGCCGGCGCACGCGAGCCGTGCTTGGTGCGTCTGGGCCATCGGCGTGAGCACGTCGATGGCGTGGTCAACGGCGTCGCCCAGCGTGACGGGTCGCGCCCGTGTCAGGGCGGGTGAGCCGAGGGGTTTGGAGGCGCTCTGCATGCCCGCCTGCACGAGTTCGGCCATGCGTTCGAGCCGCTGGGCCATTCCGGCAAGGTCGGATTCGATGCCCACGGCACTGGTCGTCGTGGGCGCTCTCCCACCCTCCAGACTTCGGGTCGCGTGGTCGAGCAGCGCGCGCGACGCGTCGAGGAGCGTCCGCAGTTCGTGGAGGAGCCGCTCGAAACGATCGGCGGCGGACGATACGTCGGGTGCGGCGGGTGTTTCCGTCGGGCGGGGCGTGTTCATGCGTCCGCTAGGATCGACTCGCGGGCACGGGTGATAGCGTTCGGCGTTGCGTCCGGGCAACACCGTGGGTCATGTGTGCGGGGTGTGACGTTGCGGCGGGTCACCGTCCGTGTTCTCGGGCGTCGGACGCGCGAACACGGTCAGGCGCGAGTAAAGAAGCGGGATTCGCTCCCGAGCACGTCCTTCAGGCGGTCGTGGGCGCGGGCGAGGAGCATGTAGACGGCGCCCGGGGAGCGACCGACTTCCTTCGCGACCTCGTTGGCGTCTCGACCTTCAAGGTCGTACAGCCGGATGACCTTGGCGTAGTCGGGCGGGAGCTTGGCGAGGGCCTGATCGAGCGCGCCGACAAGTTCGCCCCGCGCCGCCTGGATGCTCGGGGTGGTCATGGTCGCGCCGAGCATCTCCACTAGGGCGACGTAGGAATCCTGCCCGGCCGTCGCCTGCACGCGGTTCCGCGGGTTCGGGCGCTTCTGCCGCTCAAGTTCCTTGATCGCGTCGCGCAGGTTGTTCTCGGCGATGAGTGAAACCCATGCGAGAAACGACCCTTCGTGTCGCGGCTGAAACGACGTGATCCGCATGAACGCCTCGAGGTACGTCACCTGCATGACGTCGTCCACGTCGAGCGCGGACTGCCACACCGTGGACATCTTGCTCGCCAGGCGCGCCCGCACCACAGGCCCATGCCGTCGGAGCAGTTCGGCCATCGCCGCCTGGTCACCCGTGGTGGCCTTGGTGAGCAGGTCGGCGTCGGACGGGGTCGCGGGGTCGGTGGGCATGGCGGGCCTCCCAGTCGAGGCCACAGTCTAAGCGACGTGCGCCCCCCGGTGCTCACGCCTACTTCCGCGAGTTCCCGCCGGGCACTCTGAAACTCTTGTCGGGGTGCGCGGGCGGCGGCGGCACCACGATCGGCTCCGCGGCGAGTTTCTGCCGCAGATGCGCGATCGCGGCGTCGAGTTGTGCATCCCCCCCGGTGAAGGTGGCGTGTGGGAGATTGTCCACCACGTCGTCAGGATCCACGCCGTGCCCCTCGATGAGCCATTCGCCTTCCGGCCCATAGACGCCGTATTCCGCGGCGGTGGCGATGCCCCCGTCGACCAGGAAGTTGCTGGACGAGAGCCAGATTTCCCCGCCCCAGGTGCGGGTCCCGATGACGCGGCCGATGTTCAGGCGCTTGATCCCCTCGGCGAAGGCCTCGCCGTCGCTGGCGGTGCGTTCATTGCAGAGAACGACGACGTGCCCGCGGAACGCGAGTTGCATGTTCCAGTACGGCTCTCCGACCCGCCCCTGCCAGAAGAACCACGCCTTGCGGAGCAGCCGCGAGAGGACCCACGAGTCGATATTCCCCCCGCGGTTGTGGCGGACGTCGATGATGAGTCCCTTGCGGTGGAAGACAGGATAAAAACCCTTGGCGAACTCGTTCATGTTCTCGCCGCCCATCGCGCGCAGGTGGACGTATCCAAACTCGCGGTTGGAGGCTTCCTCCACTTTCAGGCGGCGGGTGTACTGCCATTCGTGATAGCGCAGGTCTTCCTCGGCTGACGGGGACACGGGGGTCACGATGACATGACGCGGCGCTTCGTCGGGGTTGGACTGGAGCGTGAGGAGCACCTGACGCCCGGCCTTGCCGCGAAGGAGCAGGCCCACGTCCGGCGCCTCCAGCGCGGGTCGCCCGTCGACGTGCGTGATGACGTCGCCGACCTTCGCCTCGACACCCGGGCGGAGAAGGGGCGAGGCCCGTTGCGGCTCGTCGGGGTCGGACTGGTAGATGTGCTCGATGCGGAAGCCGCCCGCGCGCTCGTCGCGCGTGCAGAGAGCCCCGAGCGCGGCGGGCTGTACGGCGTCGGGGCCGGTGCGCAGGTCGCCGCCGCGCACGAAGATGTGGAGGGCGGAGAGTTCACCGACCATCTGGGCGATGAGGTCGGAGAGTTCCGCGCGGGTGGCGACGCGATCCACGAGCGGCAGGTAGCGGTCGCGCATGGCGGGCCAGTCCACGCCGTGCATGCCCTGGTCGTAGAAGTAGTCGCGTTCGAGGCGCCAGGCCTCGATGAACATCTGACGCCATTCCTCGCGGGGCGTGATGGGAAAGGCCCAGCCGCCGAGTTTGAGGGCGGCCTTGGCGAGGTCGGCACCGGGGCCGGCGGACGCATCAAGAATGGCGAGGGTGTCGCCCGAGCGGACGAGCAGGCTCTTGCCGTCGCGCGAGAGTTGGTAGAGGTCCGCTTTCTTGACGAGGGACTTGATCTCGATGTCCTTGTTCGCGATGTCGAGGGCGACGAGTTCGGTCGAGCCGTCGCCGGCGCGGGAGGCGAAGAAAAGGCGCTTCTCGTTGACCGAGAGATCGGCGTAGTTGCCCGGGGGGACGGGAACTTCGACCAGGCGCGACGCGAGGCCATCGAACGCAACCTCGGGGGCTGTTGGCGGAGGCGGTTCGGGGGCCTTGCCGTCGGCGCTCGCCGCATCACCCGCGGAAGGGTCCTTCTTCGGTTCGTCCTTGGGAGTGCCGTCCTTCACGGCGGCGGCGGCGAGTTCGTCCCATGGCTGGAAGGGCGATCGCAGCCCGGGCCGCAGGGCCAGGGCGTACACCTTCGTCCGCTTGTCGAAGTACGGCTCGGGTTGGAGCGGGCCCCAGGGCGAGGGGACGCTCGTGCTGATGTTGCGGTCGCTGAGCAGGTACAGCCATTGGCCGTCGGGGCTCCACGCCGAGTCGAAGGAATCAAACCGGTCGGACGTGGCCTCGTGCGTCTGCCCGGTGGTGGTGTCGTGGATCTTGATCTGCCGGTTGAAGTTCCGGGCGTACGCGGCGTAGGCCAGGTAGCGAGAACTTGGAGACCATTCCAAGTCGGCGAAGGCGTCGATGGTGTTCTCGTCGATCAGGCGGCTTTCGCCGCTCGCGGGGTCGAGCAGGTACAGCCGCTGGTTCTTGTCGTGGTAGGCGATGCGTGCGCCGTCGGGCGAGGGGACGCCCCCGTATCGCAGGACATGTCCGTCGCGGGTGCGCTGCGCCGGTTCGCCCACGCCGTTCGCGGGGAGCGTCCAGAACTCGACCTCGCCGGACTGGTCGGAGAGGGCCAGCAACGCGCCGTCGGGCATGAAGCGGGCCTCGCGGTACCGGACGCCTTTGGCGCGTGTGGCTTCCACAAGCCGTCCACCTTCCTTGTAGGCGACAAAAACCTGCCCGCGCGCCGTCAGGGCAACCTTGGCGCCGTCGTCAGAGATGGCGGCGTGCGTGAGGTAGTCGAGGGGCTTCTTGACCCAGTTCTCCCGCGTCTGATCGAAGTCGGAGTCGAGCCGGACGTCGAGTTTCGCGGTGGAGGATGCGGCGGGGTCAAAGAGGTAGAGGTCGGCGCCGAGTTGATAGATAACTCGACCGGTCTTGCCCGAAGCGTCCATCGACGCACCCCGCACGTCAAGCAGGCGTTCATCCTCGGCGGTGTGGCTGGTGTGCTGCCGGGCGTCGGCGCCGTCGGGCGTCATGGACCAGACTTCCATCGTGCCATCGCGGTCGCTGAGGAAGAACACGCGACCGTTCCACCACATGGGCGAGGTGCTCGTGCCGGTGTAGTCGGCGGTCATCGAGGAGGCCTCAGTATCGCCCGCGCGGAAGCGCCAGAGGTTCTGCACCGTCCCGCCGTGGTAACGCTTCGTCTGGCTTCCTTGAAACGGCAGCCGCGTGAAGTAGAGCGTGGTGCCGTCGGGGTTGTAGACGCCGTCGCTGGCCTGCCAGAGCGGGACGCGCTCGCGGGCCGCCGACGCAGGGTCGATCAGGGTGAGTTGCACGTTGGGAAGCGTCGAGAAGCGCGTCGTGGTTGCCATGACGCGGGGCGTGGGGCCGGGCGTCCAGCCGACCACGGCCGCGCGGGATGCGTCCCACGTGAGGCGCGTCGGCAGGCCGCCCGTGACCGGCATGACGTACACCTCGGTGGGGCCTTCGTACGAGGCGGTGAAGGCGACGAGCGTGCCGTCGGGCGAGAAGCGGGGGGTGCCCTCGTCGCCCGGGTGGCTGGTGAGACGCGTGGCCACGCCCCCGGTGTCGGCCACCTTCCACACATCACCCTCCGCGATGAACAGAATGGTGTGGCCGTGGAGCGCGGGCTGGCGGTAATACCCGCGGGGTGGTTGGGCAACAACGGCGGCGATCACAAGGGTGGTCAGCATGCGGCACTCCGAAAAGCGAGAGGATACCGACCCGTAGGATGTCGTGCCCGGGGTGGCCATGCCTCGCCACCCTGAAGCAAGGAGGATGCGCGTGGACCACGCGATCGCGGATCGATTGGATGCAGCGCGAGCCATGGCGGCGGAGGCCGGGGCGCTGGTGATGCGGTACTTCCAGCGCGACGGGTTGAGTGTTGAAACGAAGTCGGACGGGACCCCCGTGACGCGCGCGGACCGCGAGGCCGAGGAGTTCCTGCGTGATCGCATCCGATCGCGATATCCCGACGATGGGCTTGTGGGCGAGGAGTATGGGGAGCACGCAGGCCGTGGCGCGTTTCGGTGGGTGATCGACCCGATCGACGGGACGAAGAGTTTCGCGCGGGGCGTACCGCTCTTCGGGACCTTGCTGGCCGTGGAGCGGCAGGCGGCGGGGCTGTGGCGGAGCGTGGTCGGGGTGGTTGAGATGCCCGCGCTCGGGGAAACAGTTTTCGCGGGGGAAGGGTTGGGGGCATGGCATGTAGCGGGCGGTGTTCGTCGTGCGGCGCGAGTGTCGCACGTCGGGTCGCTTCGCGAGGCGCTGATGGTGCACACGGGGCCGGAATACACCGAATCGGCGGGCGCGGGTTCCGCGCAGCGCCGGCTGACCGGGGCGTGCGGGCTGGTGCGCGGGTGGAGCGATTGCTACGGGCTGGTGCTGGTCGCGACGGGCAGGGCCGAGGTGTGGTTCGAGCCGAGCGTGAAGCCGTGGGATATCGCCCCCGCGCCGGTTATCTTGCATGAGGCGGGCGGGAAGTTCACGGATTGGCGCGGCGACGAGTCGGCGTACGGCGGGAATGGCCTGGGCACCAACGGGCTGGTGCACGCCGACGCCATGGCGCTCATCCGGGCCTGAGGGTCGTGGCGAAGCGGCAGGCGCGCACCCCCTTGTAAATGAGAATTTCGAAAATCATCAACCCGGCGAAGTACGCGAGCACCGGCCCGCCCACGCCGACGATCTGCGACCAATCGAGCCGCGCGCGGAGGATGGGCGAGAGGTCCAGGGTGCCGGTGGGCGCAATGCCGAAGAGCCGGAGCACGCTGAACATGCCCGCAAGGAAGAGCGTGGCCAGCCCGCCGCAGAAAAGCCAGCCGAAGGAGGCATGAGCACACACCTGCCACGCGCCGGCGTGCGTGAGCCGCCACCCGCGCCGTGCGGCGAAGAAGCGGATGCCGCGACACTCGATCCACGTGAGGAGGAACAGGACTGTTGCGGCGCTGACGATCTGCATACTTGCGATCCCGGCCTGAAGGACGAGGCCGTCCGGTCCGGGTAGGCGTCGGGCCTCGCGCCCCGGGTCCCCCGCGAAGACGCCCCACCACGGCGCCACCGCCGCCGCCCCGGCGAGCATGAGGTTCACCACGAGCAGGTGGCGTCCGCGCGAGGAAACTTGCACCTGTCGGAGCGTCTGCGTCGGCCTGAGAAGCACATGCAGCATGGTCGTGACCCAGGAAAAGAACTCGGGGCGATTCTGCCACGCCGACCCGCGACGGGCGCTTGGAAGGGAACGCGCCACCGCCCGCCCGCACTCCGGGCATGCGCCCTCAGACGCAAGCCCGGCCAGGTCATACCCGCAGTCCTCGCACAGCACGGTGAAGTCGTCCATGACTCGGTTCCAATCCCGGTCGTTTGGCCGGGCGATTGCAAGAGGCCAATGATTCAACCGTTGGACGAAGCGGGGGGATTCAGATGCGAGCCGAACCCGATCACATCCGCGAGTTATTCCGGCGTCACGACCTGCGATGCACGCATCAGCGGGAAATCGTGTACGCGGAACTCTCGGCGACAAACTCCCACCCGACCGCCGAGGAACTCTACCAGACCCTGCACGTCCAAGACCCGAACATCAGCCTTGCAACCGTGTACAACACGCTCGATGCATTCCTCGGCGTTGGGCTGGCGAGGCGGATTCCATCATCAGGCGCCTGCCGTTACGACGCCATCACGGAGCCGCACGTGCACGTAACGACGCCGGACGGGCGGGTTGTTGATGCTCCTGAGGACCTCTCCGACCGGCTTCTGGCGGGCATTTCGCCCGACATCATCCGCGAACTCGAAGCCCGGATGGGGGTGACGGTGTCCGGGCTAACAGTGCAGGTGGTTACCAATCCGGCGACCTCCTGACGGGGTCCGAACTCGCGGCGTACAACACGGGACGTTTCCGCGTGAGTGGTTCCGGGGTGGCGTCGCTGCCCGGGAGACGCGCGAGCGATGCGCCGAGGGTGTACCCGTGCCCGATGACCTTCCCACCAACCCGAGCGACGCCCCCGAGCCGGTACCGTCGTCGAAGCGAGAGAGCAGCGAAGACCCGCTGATCGAGGCGGCGCTGCGTCAACTGGGCGCCTCGCCCGCGGCGGCCGGCATCAGCCCAACACCCACGGGTGGCGTGCAGGCCTTGGCGGGTATTCCGCCCGACCTCTTCCCCGGGTACATCATCATCCGTGAGATTCACCGCGGCGGGCAGGGCGTGGTCTACCAGGCCATCCACAAGAGCACGAAACGCAAGGCCGCCATCAAGGTCATGAAGGATGGCCCGTTTGCCGGGCACAAGGAGAAGGCGCGGTTCGACCGCGAGGTCGAGGTCTTGGCGCAGCTCAACCACCCGAACATCGTGACGGTGCACGACAGCGGCGTTCTCCCCCCGGATAAGGGCGGGATGCACTTCTTCGTGATGGACTACATCTCGGGGAAAACGCTCGACCGATACCTGGAAGACGCGAAGCCCGACACCAAGGAGATCCTCGCGCTTTTCGCGAAAATCTGCGAGGCGGTCAACTCCGCGCATCTGAACGGGGTAATCCACCGCGACCTGAAGCCCACGAACATCCGGGTGGACGCGAACGGCGAGCCGCACATCCTCGACTTCGGGCTGGCCAAAGTGGCCGGGTCGAGCGTGCTGGGGGGCGATTCGCCGGAGTTGATGACAGTCACCGGGCAGTTCATCGGCTCGCCGGCGTGGGCCAGCCCCGAGCAGGCGGTGGGGGACATCTCGAAGATCGACGTGCGGACGGACGTGTACTCGCTGGGCGTCATGCTGTACAAGGCGCTCACGAACCACTTCCCGTACGCGGTCGTGGGGATGCTCCGGGAGGTGCTCGAGAACATCGAGAAGGCCATCCCCGCGCGCCCGAGCACCGTGGGCGGGAAGATCAACGACGAGGTCGAAACGATCATCCTCAAGGCACTGTCGAAGGAACGCGAGCGGCGATACCAGAACGCGGGCGAACTCGGGCGCGACATCCGCAACTATCTGACGGGTGCGCCCATCGAGGCCAAGCGGGACAGCGTGCTCTACCTCGTGCGAAAGGCCGTGGCCCAGCGGCGGGTGCTGGCGGCGGCCATCGTGGCGGTCGCGGCCTCGTTGACGGTCGGGTTTGTGGTGTCGTTTACGTACTGGCGTCAGGCCGAAACGGCGCTGGAAGGCGAGCGAACGGCGAAATCGGTAGCCGAAACACGCCGGGGCGAGGCGGAGACGGCGCGCGCCGGGGCCGAGCGGGAAGCACGCAAGGCCCAACGCGTCTCGGAGTTTGTCAACGGGTTGTTCAGCCACGCCGAGGCGTCGCTCCTGAAAGGCACCGGCCCGCAGGCGATCATCGAACTGCTGCGGCAGGGCGACCTCCGGGCCGCGGGCGAGTTGGGGGCCGAGCCGCTGGTCCACGCGGCGGTGCTCGATGCCATCGGGCGGGCCTACCTCGCGATGAATCGGCTGGACCTCGCCGACGCGGCGTTCGAGCGAGCGCTGGACCTGCGCCAACGTGCGGCCGGCCCGAGCGGCGTGTCGGCCGACCTCGCGGAGAGTTACGAGAGCCTCTCGGAACTCCGCACCGCGAAGAAGGAGTACGAAGCGTCGCTGCGACAGTTGGAGAAGGCACTAGCGATCCGCAAGGGCGTCCACGGCGAAGAAAGCCTGCCCGTGGCCCGGGTCGAGCACATGACGGGCCGGGCGTACGCCTACCTGGAACGGTACGACGAAGCCATCGCGTGGTACTCCAAGGCCCTCGACCGGGTGAAGCGGCTCGCGCCCGATACGCTTGAAGTCGCCGAATACCAGACGAGCCTGGCCTTCGTCGCCAAGCAGCAGGAGCGGTGGGACGACGCACTGGCGTTGCTCAACTCGGCCCGGGCCGCGGCGCGGCTGCGCCTGGGGGGCGAGGGCAACATCGCAGGCAGCCTCATCAAGAGCCACATGGCCGATTGCCTCATACGACGCAACAACCCCGGCGATCTCGACCAGGCCGTGACGCTCGCGGGTGAAGTCGCGGAGACGTACGCACGGCTGTATGGCCCGTTGAACCCGCAGCATCCCATGATCGTGCAGGGACACGTGAAACACGCGCGGGCGTTGGCGGCGGCGGGCAGGACCGCGCCGGCCGAGGGAGCCTTCGAGGCCGCCCTGGCCGCGTGCGAGGGGGATGATCCCGACACCAAGGCCCGCCGGCGGAGCGTGCTCGAATCATTCGCGAAGTTCTATGAGGCCGCGGGGCAGCCGGAGAAGGCGGCGGCGGTACGGGTGCGAATGCCGTAAGGGCAGGGCAGGCGTTACAGTGCACGGATGCACGACCAGGCTCAGAAGCCCGGACGGTCTCCCTCCAACGTTGAGGAGAGGTTCGTCGCCAACGTCATGCCCGACGATCCAACCGCGGTATTCTCGGCGCGTGGATTGACGAAGATGTACCGTATGGGCGAGGTCGAGATTCACGCGCTCAACGGAGTGGACCTCGACCTCTACCGCGGGGAGTTTGTCGTCCTCCTGGGCCCCTCGGGCAGCGGGAAGAGCACGTTGCTCAATATTCTCGGCGGGCTCGACGTGCCGACGTCGGGTCGGGTGCACTATCTGGATCATGATCTCTCGGCGTATGACGAAGCGTCGCTCACGCGCTATCGCCGCGAACACGTCGGGTTTGTGTTTCAGTTCTACAACCTCATCCCGAGTCTGACCGCCGCGGAGAATGTTGGGCTTGTGACGGAGATTGCATCGTCCCCCATGAACCCGAGGGAGGCTCTCGAACTGGTCGGCCTGGGCAACCGTGCGGACCATTTTCCATCGCAACTGTCCGGGGGCGAGCAGCAGCGCGTGGCGATTGCGCGAGCGGTCGCGAAGCGTCCGGACGTTCTGCTCTGCGATGAGCCCACGGGCGCGTTGGACGTCACCACGGGGGTGATGGTGCTCGAAGCCCTGGCGCGGGTCAACCGCGAGTTGGGCACGCTCACGGCGGTCATCACGCACAACGCGATGATCGCGTCCATCGCGGATCGAGTCGTCACTCTCTCGGGCGGGCGTATCGCCTCGATCCGACGGAACGCGGTCAAGGCTTCGACGGGATCGCTCGCATGGTGACGGCCTTGCAGCGGAAACTGCTCCGAGACCTGGGGCGTCAATGGGCGCCGCTGCTGGCCGCCGCGCTGGTCATGTGTGTCGGGATCGGCGCGATCACGATGTCGCTGTCGGCGCTGGAGTCGCTGCGACGTGCCATGGATAGTTATTACGACGCGCACCGCTTTCCGCACATCTTTGCGGGATTGAAGCGGGCGCCGCGCACGGTCGCGGCACGCCTGGCAGAGGTACCGGGCGTCCAGCGCGTGGTCACCCGGGTCGTGGTGGATGTCAACCTCAACGTTCCGGGGCTGCTCGAACCGGCGACAGGACGGATTATCTCCATCCCCGATGCGCCGCCGTTCGGGCTCTCAGAACTTTACCTGCGCCGTGGGAGATTCCCCGAGCCGGGCCGTGCGGGCGAGGTGATCGCGAACGAGGGATTCATGGAGGCGCACGGGTTCGCCCTCGGGCAGGATGTTGCCGCGGTCATGCATGGTCGGTTGCAGCGGCTGACGATCGTGGGGGTTGCCCTTTCACCGGAGTACATCTACCAGATTCGACCCGGGGAACTGCTCCCGGACGACCGGCGCTTCGGCGTGTTCTGGATACCGTACCGGGAACTGGCGCCCGCGTTCGATCTTGACGGGTCGTTCAATGATGCGGTGTTCGCGATCAGCCCGGGCGTCGAACGTGCCGCGGTCATCGACGCGGTCGATGGCGTGCTGCGGGAATATGGCGGCGGCGGCGCCTACGGGCGGAATGACCAAACGTCCCACCGGTACATCACCGACGAAATGTCCCAACTGCGGGGCATGGCGGTGATCCCGCCGGCGATCTTTCTGACCGCGGCGGCGTTCATCCTCAACATCGCGTTTTCAAGGTTGATCCAGACACAACGGGAACAGGCGGCGACACTCCGCGCGTTCGGGTATACGACCGGGCAGGTCGCCCGACATTACCTCCTCATGGTGCTCGTCGTGGCGTGCGTCGGTTCGCTGCTGGGGATGCTGCTCGGGTGGCGCCTGGGCCTCACGGTCACACGCCTGTATACGCAGTTTTTCCGATTTCCCACGCTCGAGTTTTCACTGTATAAGCCCGGCGTGGTCCTGGCGATCGCGGCCGGCGCCGGGGCGTCTGTCCTTGGCACCTACACGGCCATCGCCCGGGCCGCGGCACTTCCGCCGGCGCAGGCGATGCGCCCGCCCGCACCTACCGACTACAGGATCACGCTCATGCAGCGCATGGGCATCACGGGGGTGATCAGCCCGATGGGACGGATGGTGGTTCGTCACCTGGAGCGGCAGCCCGTGCGTGCGGCGATGACCGTCCTGGGGATCGCGTTGGCGCTCGCCGTTCTCATCATGGGGTCGTACGCGCACGGCGCCGTGAACTATCTCATGGATTTTCAGTTCCGTCTATCGCAGCGTCAGCACCTCACCGTGGTGTTCAATGAGCCGGCGTCGCCCGCCGCGGTGCATGCCCTGGCCCGATTGCCGGGCGTGATCACGACGGAACCGTTCCGGGCGGTTCCGGCACGACTTCGATCCCAGCACCACTCACGACGCGAGCCCCTGATGGGGTTAGTCGGCACGCCAACCTTGAACCGTGTGATCTCGGATCGCGAAGTCCCGATCGGAATGCCCGCGGAAGGATTGCTCCTGAGCGACTCGATGGCGGACATGCTGAGGGTGCGGCCTGGCGATACCGTGCGCGTGGAAGTCCTCGAGGGACCACGCCCCGAGCGCACGATGATGGTGGCGGGACGGGTGCCGACGTACATGGGCACCGGCGTGTACCTCAGCCGGGACGGTTTGAATCGTCTGATGCGCGAGGGGGCGGTGATCTCCGGGGCGAACCTGACCGTGGATTCGGTCCGCGGCGCGGAGCTGTATGCCATGCTGAAGGAAACCCCCGGTGTCGCGGGCGTGACCGTCAAGGATGCGGCGAGGGTGATCTTTCGCGAGACGTTCGCGAGAAACATCCTGATCATGCGGGCGTTCAACCTGATCTTCGCGTCGACCATCGCGTTCGGCGTGATCTTTAATAGCGCCCGTGTGGCGCTCGCGGAACGCGCCCACGAACTCGCGACGATGCGGATTCTGGGATTCACGCGGCGCGAAGTCCTCACGGTGATTGCCGGGGAACTGGCGACCTTGACGGTGCTCGCGATACCCATCGGACTGGTGCTGGGTCGGCTCTTGACGTTGTACGCCGCGTCCGCGATGCGTACGGAAACGCACCGCATCCCGGCGATGATCGACCCGGGCACGTACGCCTTCGGCACGATCGCTATTTTTGCGGCGCTGGCTGTCGCGGTGCTGGTGCTTCGTCGCGGCATTCATCGTTTGGACCTGATCGAAGTCCTCAAGAGCAAGGGATGATGCATGAACCGAATGAGCCAACGCATCCTCGTGATGCTGGTCGTGCTGAGCCTGGCCGCGATGCTCACGTTCCTGCTCTGGCCGGCGCCCGAGGCGGTCGAGGTTGGCGTCGTGGAGGCCGGGCCGCTTCGGATCACGGTCGATGAAGACGGCCGGACGCGGATCAAGGAGAGGTATGTCGTTTCGGCGCCGCTCGCGGGAAAACTCGCGCGGGTCACGCTCCGTGAAGGCGACATGGTACTGGCGGGGGAGACAGTGCTGGCATCCATCGAGCCGGCGGACCCTTCGCTGCTCGACCCGAGAGAACGAGCGGCGGCGACGGCGCGTGTTCACGCGGCGGAGGCGGCCAGTTTGCGGGCCGAGGCCGCCCGATCACGCGCCGCGACCGCGTATGAACTTGCGCAGGCGGAACTCGCGCGCCTGCGCGATGCCCAGCGCCAAGGCGCCGCCGCGGAACTCGAACTTACCCGGGCCGCCTCGGAAGCCTCCATGCGACGGGAAGACGATCGCGCGGCGGGGTTCGAACAGGAGATCGCGCGGTTCGAACTCGACCTCGCCCGGACGGCCCTGATGCGTGCGACCGCATCCTCCGAGGACACCCTATGGCGATTGGAAATCCTGGCGCCGATCAGCGGGCGAGTGCTGCGCGTGATGCAGGAAAGCAGCGCGGTGGTCCAGACCGGCACGCCGCTCATGCAGATCGGCGATCCGGCGGACTTGGAACTCGTGGTGGACGTGCTGTCGAATGACGCGGTGGGCATCCGCCCCGGCGCGGCCGCGGAGTTGCATCGATGGGGAGGGGAGGCGGTGTTGCGGGGTCAGGTCCGGCTCGTGGAACCCGCCGCGTTCACGAAAGTCTCGGCGCTGGGCGTCGAGGAGCAGCGCGTCAATGTCATCATCGACATCATGGACCCCCCCGATGCACGGCGTGGACTGGGGGACGGCTTTCGCGTAGAGGCGCGCGTGGTGATCTGGGAATCGAGCGACGTGCTCAAGGTGCCGACCGCCGCCTTGTTCCGCCGAGGGGCGTCCTGGGCGGTCTTTGTGATGGAAAATGGCCGCGCGTTTCGGCGCGATGTGGCAATTGGGCGTCGGAATGAATCTGAAGCGCATGTCCAGGAAGGATTGCGCGCGGGCGATCGGGTGATCGTGTACCCGGGTGATCGCATTGGTGATGGGGTACGAGTCATCCCTCGGGGTCGCTGAATCGGCCGAAACCTGCACGAAAAGGGCCATTACCGCACAAGTCGGACCTTGGAAGGCCCGATAGGCGAGAGGACGCCGGAATGGAGCCGCCCCGCGGGCTGGCGACACCGGTGGCTTCTTGGAGTTCGATCATGACCAACGCCGCCGGGAATCGCCGCCGATTTGAACGCCTGAACGTGCCCCCGATGTACACCCCGGTGTCGGTGCGCCTGGCCGGGGAGCGGAAGTTCCGCCGCGACGGGCACTCCTACGACCTCTCCGAGGGCGGGATTCAGTTTGAACTCGACGACTACATCGCTCCGGGAACGACCGTGGGCCTGCGGATCGAGTTGCCGGCGTCGTTCGGCGGTGAGGCCGACTCGCAGCGCGAGGTGTTCGTGACCGGTAACGTCGTCTGGGCGGACGAAAGCGAACCCGGCCCGGTGCGGTTGGCGGTGGCGTTCACCAAGTTCGCGAGCGAAGCCGATCGGGATCGCCTGCTGGCGAGGCTGCGCGTGGTGATCCGCCGTCGCAACGCGGCGTAACGCGCCGGCCCACGCACGCATCGGCGCGCTACCGTCTACGCCATGACCCCCAAGGCCACGACGCGGTCCTGCGGCCCCGCCCACTCGGGTGTGGTGTCGCTGCCGGTGGTGCCGGGAGGACGGACGACCCCCAACCTTCCACGCAAGAGCCGGATGGGGAAGAAACGCGCGGCGGTGCTCATCGGCGTGCACGTGCTGATGGCCGCCCACATCATCCAATGGCTGATGCACGGGAAGACCATCTCGCCGGTTGAGCCGAGCGAGTCGATGGCGACGCTGGAGAAGGGCGAACTCAACGCGGGGTTCGTGCTGTTCTGCGCGGCGATGATCTCGACCGTTGTCTTCGGGCGGTACTTCTGCGGCTGGGCGTGCCACGTTGTGGCGTTGCAGGACCTGTGCGCCCACTGGATGAACAAGCTCGGCGTGCGCCCCCGGCCGTTCCGCTCTCGCCTTCCGCTGTACTGGGCGCTCCTGCTGGCGCTGTACATGTTTGTGTGGCCGACGTTCAAGCGCGAGGTGGTGTTCCCGCTGATGCGATGGGCGGAGATGCCCCGCCCGGAATGGCTGGCCGACGTGGCGTCGTTCCCGAAAGAGGGGCTTCAGCCGCACTTTGTCGTCGAGAACTTCTGGGCGACCTTCGCCGGGCCGGCGGTGGCCGTGCCGTTCCTGCTGGTGTGCGGGTTCGCCACCGTGTACTTCCTCGGGAGCAAGGCCTTCTGCACGTATGGGTGCCCGTACGGGGCGTTCTTCGCGCCGCTGGATCGGCTGAGCGTGGGACGGATCGTGGTGTCGGACGCATGCAACCACTGCGGACACTGCACTACGGCGTGCACGAGCAACGTCCGCGTGCACCAGGAAGTGCGCGACTTCGGCATGGTCATGGACCCGGGGTGCATGAAGTGCATGGATTGCGTGAGCGTGTGCCCCAACGATGCGCTGTCGTTCTCCTTTGCGAAGCCATCGGCCTTGACCAAGGCACGTACCGAAGAGGCCCGGGCCGGAAAGATCGACCGACCCGCGCCCGACCTGACCTGGTGGGAGGAGGCATGGGTCTTCGTCGCGGGGATCGCGTATTTTGTTGCGCTGCGTCAGTTTCTCGATCTTGTGCCGCTGCTCATGGCCGCGGGGTTGGCGATGATCGGCGCGTTCGGCGCGTGGAAACTGTCACGGCTGTTCCGTGATCCGAGCGTACGTCTCCAGAGCCTGCAACTGAAGATCACGGGTCGATGGACGACGGCGGGGCGCCTCGTTGCCGCGGGGGTCGTGCTTTTCTCGGCCATGGCAGGCTGGTCGGGGTGGGTGCGGTGGCAGCGGCACTCGGCGGACCTGATCGACGCGCAGATTCGCGTGCCCGCCGAAGTGGTGTACGCGCCGGGCTATCGGCCGCGTGCGGAGGATAAGGCGTTGGCCGAGCGTGCCCGCGCGAAGTACGAGCGGGCCTTGTCGTGGAAGGAAGGCGGATGGGGCTGGCAGCCACCGCCCGCGATCTACGTGCGATTGTCCTGGCTCAGCGCCGTGGCGGGAGACTTGCCTGCGGGCGAGCGGTATCTGCGTCGGATGATGGAGATGGTCGAGCCGGCCGAGGAACTGGTCCGCAGCCTGGAACAAGTCAGGGCGCTCCAGGACGACACGCTCGATCAGGCGATCGAGACGTATCGCGCGGTGCTCACGCAGTACCCGGATATCAACGGATCACGGTTGCGGCTGGCGGTGCTCCTGGGGGCGAAGGGCGACCTTGTCGCGTGCGAGGCCGAGGTGGAGACGGTGTTGGGCAATGTCCGACGCCCACCCACGCCGATCCAGGTGGTCGGGGGGTCCGAACTGCTGATGGGCCTGGGGAAGATCGAGCGGTCGTTGGGGATTCTCCGCGGCGCCATCGAGCGGCATCCGGACGTGGCGATCCTCCGGGCGGGGTACGGCCGCGCGCTGTACTTCTCGGGCCAGCCTGGGGCGGCGATCGACGAACTCGAGCGTGCCGCGACGTTGGAACCGAAAAACAGGCAGTTTCTCTTGGTGTTGGCGCAGATGTACGACGAACAAGGGCGACCGGTGGACTTGGCTCGTATCGAACGGCGTTTGGCCGAACTCGAGTCACCCTCGCCGGGCATTCCGTAGAACTACCGGCCCGAAAAAGAGGAACCCTTACTTTTTTCCGAATCTCGGGTTGCAGCAATTCGCCGATGTGATAATCTGGGGGTCTCTGGCAGGGGTCATTCTCGCCTCATTCATGATGAAGAAAGGGTTGATCGCAATGAAAACGAGCATGGTGTCGGTATTGGCGCTGCTGGGCTGCGCCGGGGCGGCCTTGGCATTTCCCGGACCGGACGTGATTGTGGGTGACTGCTCGGGGATCTCAAACTACGGCTCGGTCGGGACCACGCCGAACCGGATTTTCGCGTACGCGGTGGGCACGACCTCGTGCAACGCCGGGACGCAGCCGCTGATGTGGGTGGCGAACACGAACCAGCACCCGGTGATCGCGCAGAACTTCTATCGGTTCCGCATGGTGAACGGGGCCGGGCAGTTCGAGCACATCGGGGGCGGGCACCTCAAGCACGGGTATACCGCGCTCCAGCAGACGCTGTGCTTCAGCGACTGCCAGCCCACGGGCGGCACGACCCTGGGCGTGCACTGCTCGGACCCGTACGTGTCGAGCCTGAACGGCACGCAGACGCGGCTGGGACCGCGCGACGATATCAACCCGTACAACGGTTTCTACAACATGCCGTGGACGAGCCGCGGTACGGCGAACTCGTCGGTGATCAATCGCCGCCTCCAGGTCTTGGAGGTGGACATTGATCCGAACATGAACAACAACGCGAACCTGAACGCGATCTACATCTGCGAAGGGCAGTACGTGGCGCCCGACGACGCCATCAGCGGCAACGGCACGAACAACGCCTCGTGGCGGCGGATCACCCGCGGGGGGACGACCTCGAACTGGACGTTCAACGTAACGAGCACCACGGTCCGCGAGCAGGCCGCGATTTTCGCCTGGCCCACGCTCGAGAGCGGCGTCACGATCGAGACACTTGTAGTTCCGGGCGAAGAACAGTACCGCGGGACGATGCACGTGGCGTACAAAGTCACCCCCATCGCGGGTGGGATGTACCACTACGAGTACATGGTGCACAACCAGACCTCGCACATCGGCGCGAACTCCTTCACGGTGAACTTCCCCAGCGGCGGGCAGACATCGTGCATCGATACCGTGAACGTCGGCTTCCGCGACATCTTCTATCACAGCATGGAGCCGTACGACGGCACCGACTGGGCCGGCACCAAGACATCGTCCGGGTATCAGTGGGTCGGGCCCACCTTCGCGACCGCCCCGAACGGCAACGCCCTGCGATGGAGCACGTCGTACTCGTTCCGGTTTGATTCGAACCGACCGCCCGTCATGGGCACGGGCACGATCGGGCTGTTCCGCACGGGTGGTTCCATGTCGGTCAACATCCTGGTGCCTGATACGTGCGCCTGCCCCGATCCGGATATCAACTGCGACGGCGCTGTCAACGGCGTCGACGTGGAAGTGGCCGAGGCGGTCGTTGGCGGCGACATGACCGACTTCTGCGGGACCGACGCGGACCTCAACGGCGACGGCGCGGTGAACGGCAACGATGTGGAGTACCAGGAACTCCGCGTCGGTGGCGCGCCCTGCTGATCCCGCGGGGCGATAGCGCGTGATTACCTCACACACCCGGCCCCGTGGCCGGGTGTTTTTTGTCGGTGGGGTCCGATGCCCCCGCGAGTGGAGATCATCCACGCGGGCGGTACAATCAACGGCCTTGGGCGATTAGCGCAGTTGGCTAGCGCGCTTCCTTGACATGGAAGAGGTCCCCGGTTCGAGTCCGGGATCGCTCATTACCGATGGCGTTGCCCGCAGTCCGCCTCGAACAGGCGTTGGGACGTGCCGGAATCGCCGACCAAGAACGTGAGGGCCTTGCCGCACGACGGACACCGGGCGTCGTAGCGAGAACCGTCGGGCGACCGGTGCACACGTTGATACTTCGCGGCGCATCGGAACCACACCATGAGCCATGGGCGAGGCGAGATCACGCCGGACCTCGGCGGGACCTGCGAGCCGGTTTCGCCGTATTCGTGCCCCATTAGAGCGACGTATCGGCGAATCGACAGGTTTTCCGCAATCTTCGGCGTCAACCGAGCGCAATCCTAACGAGGTGCTCAACGGTATTGAAGGGGAACCGCAGGCACCGTAAAATGCGGGTTGTCGTGGGGTGATGAACTTCGGAAGCGGATGCGTTGCCAGTTCGGAGAATGGGTCGCCATGGCAACAAGTCCGGCGTGGGCCACGAATCGATGAGCGCGATTGTCACACCTGCGGCGTTGCGGTCGTTCGCGGAGACTCCGCCGCCGCCGACGGCCATCGGGCTGATCGCGGGCGGGGGCGGGTTGCCCCTCCTGATCGCCCGTTCGCTTCGCGAGGCCGGGCACCCGGTGCACGGGCTGGGGCTGGTGAACCAGTTCGAGCCGGAGTTGCCGGCGTTGTGCTCGACGTTCCGCGAGGTGGGGCTGCTGCGCGTCGGCGCGTGGGGTCGCGTGCTGAACAAGTTGGGCGTGCACCACGCGATCATGGTGGGGAAGGTGGATAAGGCCCGGCTGATGCACGACCCGTGGCGGGCGTTCAAGAACATCCCGGACTGGCGGACCATCGGCGCGTGGTACCGTCACCTGCGGCTGGACAAGCGCTCGCACGCGGTGCTGACCATCGTGGCCGAGGAACTCGGACGGTGCGGGGTGACGCTGCTGGATTCGACCTCACCGATCCCCGACGAGATGGCGAGCGAAGGCGTGATGACCACACGCCAGCCCACGCCCGAGCAGCGCGCGGACGTCGAGTTCGCCTGGCCTCTCCTGGCCCACCTGCTGCGGCTGGACGTGGGGCAGGCGATTTCCGTGCGGGAGCGCGACGTGATCGCGGTGGAGGCGGTCGAGGGGACCGATCGGATGATCGAACGGTCGGGAAAGTTGTGCCGTGTGAAAGGGTGGACGCTGTGCAAGGGGGCGCGGCTGGGGCACGACCGGCGGAGCGACGTGCCGACCGTGGGCATCAACACGATCAAGAACCTGCACGCGAACGGGGGCGGGTGCCTGGCGCTGGCCGCCAACGACGTCATCATGCTGGAAAAGGCCGACATGATCGCCCTGGCTGATCGGCTCGGCATCGCGATTGTCGGCGTGCCGCAGGAACTGGCGGCGACAAGCACGCCGGTGGTTCCGCCCGTGATGGACGGGGCGGCGGCGTGAGCGAGGATCGGCCGTTCGTCAGCCGGGGCGGGCTTAAACTCCGCCACGCGCTCGACGCGTTTCATCTGGACGTGAACGGTCAGACGGCGGCGGACCTGGGGTGCAGCACGGGCGGGTTCACGGATTGTTTACTGCGGGCCGGGGCGGCGACGGTGTACGCGGTGGACACGGCGTACGGTCAACTCGCGTGGACGCTGCGGAACGATCCGCGGGTGGTGGTGCTGGAGCGGACCAACGCCTTGCACGCGACCCCCCCCGAACGCGTCGGCGTGGTGGTGATGGACCTGGGGTGGACGCCGCAACGGCTGGCGATCCCCGCAGCGGTGAAGTGGGTATTGCAGGGCGGGCGGCTCATTTCGCTGGTCAAGCCGCATTACGAGGTGAAGGACGCGGGCGGGGCGCTGCCGCGAGGCGGCGTGCTGGCGGAGGCGGACGCGGCCCGCGTCGTCGAGAGCGTGACGGCTCAAATGCCGTCGTGGGGCGTGCGCGTGCTGGGGGTGACGAAGTCGCCGATCCTGGGCGGGGCGAAGGCCGCGGGGAACGCGGAGTGGCTGGTGCTGCTCGAAGCGACCGACGCGGCGTAGGTGAGCGGCTGGTCAGATGGGTTGCGCGAGGGCGGGACTGTCGGGAATGGGATGCTGGAACTCGCCGGACTTGGGCGCGGGGGCTTTCAGCAGGGCATCCCAATCCCAAGTGTTGAGGTCGCACGGCTCGGCGGGGACGGGGGGCGAACCCCACTTCTGCTGGAACTTCACGAACGCTTCGCGGACGAGTTTCATGCGGTTCGCGTGGATCGTGTCCATGGGCGCGCCGGTGGCGAGGTGCTCATGCTTGATGTGCCCCTGCCCGTAGTGCTTGACCCACGCGCCCTTGGCGCAGACAAGGCGGAAACCGGCGCGGCGGGCGCGCAGGCCGAAGTCCGGGTCGCCGAAGTACCCGAAGAAGCGCGTGTCGAGGACGCCGACCTTATCGAGGAGTGTCCGGCGGATGAGGATCGCATCGCCCGAGAGGAGCGCGTCGTCGACGTGGGTCAGGCCCTGGGCACGTTCGAGGTACTCGGCGAAGGCGTGGAAGTCCTCCGGGCCGCGTTCGACGGGCGGTTGCACCTGGTGATACTCGTGCGAGTCGCAGAGGTTGGAGACCCCGCGGACAACGCCGATGGACTTGTCGAGCGAGGCGACGGCAAGGAGCGTGCGCATCCAGGGGGTGGTGACGTGGATGTCGTTGGAGATGAAGAAGACGAGATCGCCACGCGCGCGGGAGAGGCCGAAGGCGAACGCGCCGGTGTAGTGCTGTCGCTGCTTGAAGCGCCAGGCGCGAACCTCGGACCCGGCGCCGGCGCGGAACTGGCGGAAGAGTTCGGGGATCTGCTCGTGGTCGTCGCTCTGGTCATCGAGAAGAATGTACTCGACGTGGGGCGCCAGGCCCAGGGCGTGCACGGCGGCGCGGATCGAGGTGAGACACTCGATGGCCAGGTCGCGCACGTTGCGGTTCGGGACGATGATCGAGATCATGGCGTGGGGGTGGCGGCGGGGGCGGGGCGGGCCGACCACCCGGCGTCGGGCTCGCCCGTGCGATGAAGCATGGTCCAGAGGTGTTCGAGGAGTTCGTCCAGGCCCTTGCGGGCGGCCCCGGAGACGGCGAGCATGTCGCGCCCGTCGCGCAGCCCCAGGTCGCGGGCGACTTTCTTCATCGCCGCCGCGGCGTCCTTGGGCGAGGGGAAGAGGTCGATCTTGTTCAGCACGACGAGTTCGGCCTTGTCGGCGAGGGCCTGGCTGTACTGGCGGAGTTCCTCGCGGATGAGGCGGTAGTTGGCGACGGGGTCCGAGCCGTCCTCGGGCTGGAGGTCGAGCAGGTGGACGACCACGCGCGTGCGCTCGATGTGCCGGAGGAACTCGTGCCCGAGGCCGGCCCCGCCGGCGGCCCCCTCGATCAGCCCCGGCACGTCGGCCAGAACAATGCGGCGGGTGTCGCGCCCGGGCAGTTCGGCCACGCCCAGTTGCGGGGAGAGCGTCGTGAACGGGTAGTTGGCGATCTTGGGGGTCGCCTTGGTGAGGGCGGCGAGGAGTGTGGACTTGCCTGCGTTGGGCTTCCCGATGATGCCGACCTCGGCGATCAGTTTTAGTTCGAGGCGCACCTCGATCTCTTCGCCCGGTTCGCCCGGGTCGGCGGTGCGCGGGGTCTGGTTGGTGGAACTCTTGAAGTGCTCGTTGCCCCAGCCCCCCTTGCCGCCCTTGGCGAGCGTGACGCGCTCGCCGGGCTTCAGGTCGTGGATCAGGTCGCCGGTGGCGTTGTTGAAGAGCATGGTGCCCGGGGGGAGTTTGATGACGAGGTCCTTCCCCGCGTGCCCCGAGCACTGCTTGGGTCCGCCCGCGTCGCCGTCGGCGGCCGCCCAGAGGCGCTGGTTGCGGAAGTCGTAGAGCGTGCTCATGCCGTCGTCGGCGAGGACGATGACGCTGCCCCCGTCGCCGCCGTTGCCCCCGTCGGGCCCGCCCTTGTTGACGTACTTCTCGCGGCGGAAGGAGACGTGCCCGTTCCCCCCGGAGCCGGCGCGGACGGTGATGATGGCGCGATCGACGAACATGGGGAAGGGTAGGGCGGGGGATACCACGCACCCGGGGGCTGGCGTATGCCGCCCGTTGGGCATTCCCTGGCATGAAATCTGTTTGTTATCCGATGGAATCGGGTAGACTCGGGCGAATCAATGGAGCACTTGATGCGAAAAAGCAGAGGAACCCGGAGCCGATGGTGTGCGGCCTGTGCCGTGTCCCTCGGGTTGATGACCCCCTCGTGGGGCGCGATCACGATTACGTTCCTCGGGCATCCCGCCGGCTTTAGTGGAAGTTATGGCAAGAGCATGAGTGCGAATGGCCAGGTTGTTGTCGGCCATGGATCGACCGGGGGAAATCAACGGGCGCTTCGGTGGGATGCCGTGAGCGGTTGGACGGACCTTGGCGTGCTCCCGGGACGTGTGGCGTCGAATGCGATGGCCACGAATCATGACGGGAGCGTCGTGATCGGCAGCGCGTTCTCCCCGGGCCAGAGTAGTTTGGCCTTTCGCTGGACGCAGGAGCACGGCATGCAATCACTCGGTGTGTTGCCGGGCACACTATCGTCGAGTGCGTATGCCATCAGCGCGGACGGGTCTGTGATCGTGGGCACGTGTACGGTCAGCGCGACATACCGACCATTCCGATGGACTGCCGCCGGGGGAATGCAGGAGATCGGGGTCCTGGCCGGGAGCACGAGTATCACCCCATACGACATTTCTCCCGATGGATCGGTGATCACCGGGGCAGCGGTCGTTGACGGTACTCAGTACGCGTTTCGATGGACCGAGAGCTCGGGATATGAGTTGTTGTCGGCGTTACCGGGGTGGAGCCTGGCACGCGGGTACGGCGTGTCCCTTGCGGGTACGCGAGTTGTCGGAAGCAGTATCACGGGGGCGTCTTCCCGCGCGACCATGTGGGAGAACGACCAGACCATCGACATCGGCGTGGTGCCGGGAGGATCGCGCGGGGTGCTCTATGCGATCAACGACAACGGCATGGTCGCGGTTGGCGCGGACCTCACCACTGTCGCATCCGCGACGATGTGGACGCACATGGATGGGTTCGTGAACCTCAACACATACCTTCCACAGCGAGGTGTTTCGCTCGGCGAATACCTGCTGATCAACGCGAATGACATCAGCGCGGATGGCACCCGAGCCGTGGGATGGGCGACACGCCCGTACGGATCTTCATCGGCGTGGTTGGTGACGGGAATTCCCGCGCCGGGAGTCACCGGCGTGCTTGTGCTGGGTGTGGTTGCGATCGCCGGTCGTCGTTCGAGGACGCCACGGCTCGCGTACACTCGCGCATGAGCGTGATCGGGAGCGGGTATTCGGTGGCGCGGTGCACGGGGCGGTGCGCGGCGAGCGGGCGCGAGTTCGCCGCGGGCGAGGGCGTCGTCGCCGTGCTCGTCGAGCGCGTCGGCGGTGGGCTGGAACGGCGGGACTACGCGGTGGAGGCGTGGGAGCGCGGCGCCCGCCCCGAGGGCGTGATCTTCGGGTTCTGGCGGTGCACGTACACGCCCGAAGAAAAGCGGGCCAACGCGCTCCTGAGCGACGAGGAACTGCTGGACCTGTTCGACGACCTCGCCGGGGTGACCGAAGGAAAGCAGGTGGCGTTCCGGTACTTCCTGGCGCTCTTGCTGATCCGGCGGCGGCAGTTGCGGGTGGTGGGGTCGCGGGCCGGGGCGATGCTGGTGCTGCGCAAGGGTGAGCAGGGCGAGCCGTTGGAGATTGCGGACCCCGGGCTGAGCGACACGGTGGTGGCGGAGGCCATCGAACAACTTGGGCAGATCGTGGCGGGCGACGGGGCGGCTTCGTGACGCGTGGCGTGCTGATCGTGGCGTTGGCGGCGGTGCTGGCCGGGTGCTGCGGCCCGCGCGGGGGGAACGGAGCGCCGCCGAGGCTTGATCCGCCCCCGGCGTACGCGGAACTCGCGGCGCGGTACAACGAGCGCTGCGCGGACTTGGATCGGCTGAAGGCGGCGGTGTCGCTGGTGATCACGTCGCGCGACGAGCGGGGCGGGAAGCGCACGGATCAAGTGGAGGCGAACCTGCAGATCATCCAGCCGCGGCTGGTGTCCCTGCGGATCGACAAGGTGGGGCAGACGCTGGCGATTCTGGGGAGCAACGAGTCGCGGTATTGGTGGATCGACCTGGCGGAGACGCCGACGGCGCGGGTGGGGCTGCACGAGCGCGCGACGCCGGCGGCGGCGGAGGCGTTCGGGGTGCCGGTGCACCCGCTCGATCTGATCGACGTGCTCGGGGTGAGGTCGCTGCCGGCCGAGGGTGCGAGCGTGGCGCGGGCGACGGACGGAACGGTGGGAGTGACGCTCCCGCCGCGCGGGGCGGGGTGGGGCCACACGCGGGTGTACGTGGACGAGGCGACAGCCCAACCGTCGCGGGTGGAGATCGCGGACGCGGCGGGACGCGTGGTGATCCGGGCGGCGTTGTCGCGATACGAAGGGGTACGGGTGGCGGGGAACACGTTCTCGCCGGCGAAGGTGGCGACGCGGGTGACGATCGAGGTGCCCGACGCGGGGGTGGAGGTGGTGGTGGGGGTGTCGGCGCCGGAGAACCCGGGGAAGGACATGCGAACGAAGCCGTTCGAGTTGGAGACGCTGCTGCGGGCGTATGGAGTGGACCAAGTGATCGAGGTGGACGCGGGGGTGACGCCGTGACGCGGTGGGTGGTGGTGTTTGTCGTGGTCGTGGCGGCGGCAATTGCGCGCGCGCAGGTGATGTCGGCGGGGAGCCTGACCGTGCCCGGCGGCGGGGGTGGCCATGCGTGGCTGGTGGTGCCCAACGCGGGGGGCGGGGCGACGATTCTGCACGTGCCGCCTCGGGGCGCGGTGTCGGACGGGGTGGTTCGGCTTGCGGGCGAGGTGTTGGAGGCGCCGACGGCGATCGCGGCGAGCGGGGCGCGGCTGTACATGGTGTTCGAGCCGCCGCCGGTCGGGCCGGCGTTCGTAGGCGTGGTGGAACCCAAGCCCAGGCCTGTGTTGTCACTGACGGCGGTGGAAGCCGGGCGAGGGCGTTGGGTGAGCGAGCCGATGGGGCGGCTGGAGGCGGAGGCGTCGATCCCCGGGCGGGGAGAGTTCCTTGGGCTGGCGTCGTCGGACGCAGGGGTGTTTACGGCGGTACTCGACCAGGGGCGAGTGACACTCCTGCGGCTTGATGGAAATCGCTGGACACAGGAGTTTGAGGGCGAGGCCGGGCAAGGACCATGGGCGGTGGTGAGCGTGCCGGGCGGGGTGGGGGTGGTGCGGGGCGTCGGGGCCGACCAGCGCCTTGGCGTGGTTACGCGGAGTCCATCCGGCGGTTCTACGAGCGAAGTTTCGTGGCGCGTGATGCCCGGCATGGAACCCGGGGCAGGGTGGAATGTCCTCGCCGCAAGCGGGCAGGTCATGGCTTGGCGTCTGGGTGAGGATGGAACGCTGAGTTTGTACGGCACGCCGGCGACGGGAGGAGGGGCGTGGCGGCGAGTTGGTGAGATTCCGGGCGTTGGCGCGATGCCGGCGGTGGCGCCGCTGGACGAGGATGCCCGCGTGATGGTGGCATGGATGACGGAAGAGACGAAGCCGCCCCGGGGGCAACCGGGCGATCTGGAGTTGCGAGAACTCTCGGCGTCGAGCGGGCGGGTGTTTTACGAGGGACGGGCGAGACTCGCGAACCCGGTTGCAATGATGGACCTGGCGGTGCTGGTCGGGCTGATGGCGGTGCTGGCGGGGTCGATCGTGGTGACGGTGTGGCGGCCGCGGGATGAGCCGGTGGTGCTGCCGAAGGACGCGAGCCTCGCCGAGCCGCTGCGGCGGATGGTGGGTGGCGTGGTTGATCTGAGCCTTGCGATGGTGGTCGCGGCGATGGCGAGCGGGGAGTCGTCGTCGCAGTGGATGTCCATTTCGTGGTGGGCCTCGCCGGGCGCGCAGGGGGTGATTCTCCGCGCGGTGGGTGGGTTGATCGTGATGGGCACGGTGATGGAAGCCGTGATCGGGCGAACGCCGGGCAAGTTCCTCACGGGCGCGGGGGTGGTGACGGTGCGGCGCGGTTCGGACGCGTGGCGGTGCCCCTCGCTGCTTCAGGCCTTTGTGCGGAACGTGATCAAGTGGGGGCTGCCGCCGGTGGGGTTGATGGCGCTCTTCGACCCCGCGGGGAGAGCGCGGGCGGACCAGTTCGCGGGCACGGCGGTGGTGATTCGTTCACCCGAAACGGCGGATGAGTGATCGGATTTGCGCGTTTTTGGGGTGAAGGTTCAATTCAGGGGGCTGGATCATCCGATAACTGAACCCGAACGGGCGTGGATTGCGCTCGTCGGGAGCCTGTGTGTCGAATCAGCCAGAGGGACAACCCGAGCCGACGGTCGTGCCGCGGTCATGGCGCGAAGTGTGGCAGGTGCCGGCGTTGGTGCTCGGAGTCGCGGTGCTCCTTGGGGCGGTGGCGATGGCGGTGATGACCACACCCAAGACGCCCGTGGAGAAGCATCTTGAGCACGCGGCGGCGCTGCTGGAAGCCCGGCGATACGGGGAGTCGCTGGAGTACTTGAATACGGCGGTCCTGCCGCACCTGGCCGGGACGGCGTATTCGCCCGACGACCGCCGCACGTTTCATCTGCTGCGGGCGAGGGCGTTGTACCGCGGGCAGAAAGACCTGGGGATCGAGCGTACGGAGAACTACGCGAGCATCCGAGGCGAGTATGAGTCGGCCGAACGGCTCAACGCCTCCCTGGGGCCGGATGATCTCGTGATGTTCACGGAATCGTTGATGGCCCTGGACGATCTCGACGCGGCGGCGAACCGGGCGGAACTTCTCCCGGAATCGCATCGGGATCGTCGGCTGGACCTGTTCAAGCGGATGATCACGCGGTCGATGCACGGGACGCGGGCGAACCACGCGCGGGCGCTGGACCTGGTGACGGTGCTGGCCGCGGACGCGAACCTCTCGAACGAGGATCGCGCGTGGACGCTGGTGCGTCAGGCGGAACTGATGATCGCGAGCGGATTCGCCGACGACGCGATTACGCGGATCATCCGCACGCTCCCCCGGCTGGGCGAGACCGCGCCGTCGTACGAGGGCGAAGTGCGACTGACCCTGGCGAAGGCCTACCTGGCGACGGGTGCGATCGCGGACGCCAAGGCCCAGTTGGTGGCGGCGGCCGCCAAGTTGCCGGTGGGGCATGAACTGCACCCGCTGATCACCCTGCTGCGGGCCGAGATCGATCAGCAGAACGGCGAGTTGCAGGCCGCGCGCGAGCGGTACCTGGCGGTGCTCGAGGCCACGGGGTTTGAGCAGGGTCATTCGTCGGCCTTGCTGGGGCTTGCCGAGGTGGAGTCGCAGATCGCGGGGGGCGTGTCGACCGACGAGGTGGACCAGGCCCAGGAGCGATACTCGCAACTCGTGGACCTGATGCGGTTGGGCACGTCAACCATGCCGACGGCCCGGGTCAGCGCGAGCCTCCTGACGCGATTCCATGAGCGATTCGAACGGAAGGATTTCGTGGGCGCGTTGCGGTTCGCGAAACTGGCGGAGCGTCTTCATGGGAGCGCCGGTGCTCCGGCGGAGGTGCTGCTGGCGCTGGCCGAGGCCCACCGCAGACTCGCGGAGGAGTTGTTGACCTCCGCGGCGGCGGGGGGCGCGTTGAGCCTGGCCCAGGCCGACCCGGCGACACAGCGCGAGGCCCGCGAGCACCTGCTCCGGGGCGGCGAGTATTTCCGACTGCACGGGGCCAAAGTCGTGCGGGAGGACAGCGCGGCGTACGCGGACAGCGTGTGGAACTCGGCGGACATGTTCGACCGGGCCGGCGAACTCGACGCTTCGATCCAGGCCTTTCAGCAGTTCATCGGCGACATTCCGGGCGACACGCGTCGTCCTGAGGCGGCGTACCGGCTTGGACAGGCCTACCTGGCGCGGGGTGACGTGGAGTTGGCGGCGAAGGTGTATCAGGCGCTGATCGAGTCGCGCGGCGGCGCCGAGGGGTCGGGTGCGTGGGGCGATCGCAGCGCGGTGCCTCTCGCCAAGGCGCTGCTGGACGACGCCGACCCGGCCAACGACGCCCGGGCCGAGGCGATCCTGATGCAGGCGGCGGAGGGGGAGTATGGCGGCCCGGGCACGGCGAACTTCCGCGCCGCGATCAAGGAACTCGGGGAGCATCAGTTCAGGACGGGGCGGTACGAGTCGGCGGTCGAACGGTTCGAGCAATACCTGGCGTTGGCGGATCGAGAGGGCGGAGAATCGGCGCGCGTGCTGGCCGGGGTTCGCTTCCGGCTGGCGGACGCGTACCGGCGATCCGCGTCGGAGATGGCCAAGACGCTGGCGGCGGGCCTTCCGGACGGCACGAGGCGGGCGTTGCAGGAAGAGCGGCGGGTACGGTTGCGCCGCGCGGCCGGGCTGTACGAGGCGGCCCGCGTGGAGTTTGATGCCGTCCCCCGCCGCACGATGCTCGAGGAGTTGTCGCTCCGCAATGCGTTCTTCTACAAGGGGGACTGCGCGTTTGATCTCGGGGAGTTCGACGACGCGCTGCGGTGCTACGAGGCGGCCCGCGAGCGGTATGCCCGCGAGCCGGCGGCGCTGGTGGCGATGACGCAGATGGTGTCGGTGCTGCTCGCGCAGGGAAAGGCGGCCCAGGCGGCGGACGCGAATGCCCGCGCCAAGCGGTTTTACGAGTCGCTTCCCGAACAAGTCTGGGACGATCCCACCCTGCCCATGTCGCGCGCCGACTGGGAGCGGTGGCTGGCGGCGCAGGACCGCCTGGCGGGCGCGGCGGAACGCGACGTGCCGTAGACACGCGGCGCGGAGCGCCGCCGGGAGGTCATGGATGGCCGACATCGCAACCGTTCGCCCCGAGGTCGCGGATTCCGACGAGGAGTTTCACCGTCTCGTGACGCTGCTCGACGAGCAGCGTGCGGCGATGCTGGAACTCGAAGCGCTCGGCCGAGATCGGCGGGCCTTGGTGTCGGCGTGCGATGGGGAAGCGTTGCTCGCGCTGCTGGCGCGGCGGCAGGGGGTGATCGAACGGCTCGGCCGGGCGGCCGAGGCGGGGCGACGGGTCCGCGAGGCGTGGGAGCAGGGCACGCCCGCCACGTGGCGTGTGCGCGAAGTGCGGCGTCGGATCGAGGAGTTGATCGCCGCCCAGGCACGTCTCGAGAAGGCCGACGCGGACGACGCGGCACTGCTCGTCGCGACACGCGAGCAGATGGCCCGCGAACTGGCCGACCTGGCCACGGGGCAGCGGGCGGTGCGTGCGTACGCGCCGGGCCGGAGTGACGGTGCACGGTACCAGGACGCCAAGGGCTGATTCGCCATGACCAGTCCCGACAACCGCCCGAGCCTGACGCCCGCCGACCTGGCGGACCTCATGGCGTCGTTCACGGAGGTGACGGCGAAGCTCCAGGCGTCGCACGAGGTACTCCAGGGCGAGGTGGCGAGGCTTCGTCGCGAACTGGGCGAAGCGAACGCGCAGGTGGAACGGTCCCGTCGGCTGGCGGCGCTGGGCGAGATGGCCGCGGGCATCGCGCACGAGGTCCGCAACCCGCTGGGATCGATCCGGCTGTACGCGCGGATGCTGGAGGAGGACCTTCCCGCGGGCGGCGAACCGCACGCGACGGCGGTGAAGATCGGCCGCGCGACCCGCGCCGTCGAGGGCATCGTGGGCGACATACTGGCGTTCTCCCGCGAGTTTCGGCTGCGGATGGAGCGGCTCGATCCATGGGCGCTCCTGGATGCGGCGGAGGAGGCGTGCCGGCAGAGCGGGGCGCCGATGGAGGGCGTGCGCCTCGTGCGCGAGGACACGGCGGAGGGCGTGGTCCAGGGCGAGGTCCGCGGCGACGCGGGATTGCTGCGGCAGGCGCTGGTCAACGTGATCCGCAACGCGCTGGAGGCGATGGCCGAGCACGGTACGCCGGAGCGCGTACTGACGCTCCGCGCGGCCTTTGAGCACGCGTCGCTGGTGCTGATGGTGCGGGACACCGGCCCGGGCGTCACGCCCGAGGTGGTGACGCGGATGTTCAACCCGTTCTTTACGACGCGCGCGGCGGGAACGGGGTTGGGACTGGCGCTGGTGCATCGCATCGTGGATGCGCACGGGGGCGTGGTGCGCGTGCGGAACAACGCGGAACGGGGCGATGGGCCGGGAGCCTGCATCGAGATCGTGCTCCCGCGGAACAAGGACGAACACGGAGGGCTGTCGCTCGGAACACACGACGCGCGGCTCATGGAGATTGTGTCATGAAGAACGTGCTGGTCGTGGACGACAAGGAGATGATGCGCGACAGTGTGGCGACGACGCTGCGCCGCGCGGGGTTCGAGGTGGAGATCGCCGCCGATGCGCAGGCCGCGATCGATGCGGCGATGCGCCAGCGGCCCGGCGCCGTGGTCACCGACATGCGCATGCCGGGCATGACGGGGATCGAACTGATCGAGCGGCTGCGGTCCCTGGACGACGATCTGCCGGTGATCCTCATGACCGCGTTCGGAACGATCGAGACGGCGGTCAAAGCGATGAAACTCGGGGCGTTCGACTACCTGACCAAGCCGTTCGAAGGGGACGAACTGATCATCGCGGTGAAGCGGGCGATGGAGCATCGGCGGCTGGTGCGGGAGAACGCGCTGCTGCGCGCAGGGGAAGCGCCGCGGGCCGGGGCCGCCTCGCCGCGCGGACTGTCGCGGCTGCGGGGTGAATCGGCGGTGATGCAGCAGTTGCGCGAGCAGATCGCGATGGTGGCCTCGTCGCAGGGGACGGTGCTGATCACCGGGGAGAGCGGGGTGGGGAAGGAACTGGTGGCGCGGGCGGTGCACGAGTGCGGGCCGCGCGGGGGCGGGCCGTTCCTGGCCGTGAACTGCGCGGCGCTGTCGGAGAGCCTGCTGGAGAGTGAACTGTTCGGGCACGAACGCGGGGCGTTTACGGGGGCGGAACGACTTCGCAAGGGGCGGTTCGAACTCGCCGACGCGGGGAGCCTGTTGCTCGACGAGGTGAGCGAGGTCAAGCCGCAGATCCAGGCGAAGTTGCTGCGCGTGCTCCAGGAGCGGTCGTTCGAGCGGGTGGGTTCGAGCGTCACGATCGGGGTGGACGTGCGGGTGATCGCGACGAGCAACCGGGACCTGACCGCGGCGTGCGCGAAAGGGGATTTTCGGCAGGACCTGTACTTCCGGCTGAACGTGCTGCCGATCCGCGTGCCGTCGCTGCGCGAGCGGGCCGAGGACGTGCCGGCGCTGGCGGAGTACTTCGTGCGGGAGTGCGCCGGGCGGGAAGGCCGCCCGCCGGCGGTCATCGACGCGGGAGCGGCGGATCTGCTGCGGGCGTACCGGTGGCCCGGGAACGTGCGCGAGTTGCAGAACGTGTGCGAGCGGGCCTCGGTGCTCTCGGCGACGACGCGCACGCCGGGGGTCATCACGCGAGACCTGCTCGAGCCGTGGCTGACGTGCGACGCGCCGGCGACGCCGTCGCAGCAGATCGAGGCCAAGCCGGGCGGCGGGGTGACGGTCACGCCCGGAAAGACACTCGACGAGATCGAGCGCGAGGCGATCGTGCAGACGCTGGTGCGATTGAGCGGGCATCGGCAGAAGACGGCCAAGGCGTTGGGGATCGGGGTGCGGACACTCGGGCTGAAACTGAAGAAGTGGAAGCAGCAGGGGCTGGTCATGGAATCGCTCTAGCCGCGCAGGTTGTGCGCCGAACCGAGCGCCAGAGATGCGGCGGAGTGTGGCCTGTGCTTTGCGGATGGATGGGGCGATGCTGATCCAAGACCTGGCGACATCCGGTGCCTTGCCCTCGCTGACGGCGACGCTCGCGGTGGCCGGGCAACGTCAGCGGATGCTGACGCACAACATCGCGAATATCGACACGCCGGACTTCCAGCCGCGGGACCTCGATATACCCGCATTCCGGCGGGAACTGGCGGCGGCGATCGACCGTCGGCGGGAGGCCACGGGAGGGCTGGGGGGGCCGCTCGACATCAGGCCGACGCGGGACGTGTCATTCGATGAGCATGAACGGGTGACGTTCACCCCGCGAATGGCCTCGGGGGGCGTGCTGTATCACGATCGGAACAACCGGGACGTCGAGCGGCTCATGCAGGGATTGGCGGAAAACTCGCTGACCTTCCGCATGACCACCGACCTGATCCGCCGGGAGCACGACCTGCTTCGGGTGGCTATTTCGCAGCGTGTGTAGCGGTGCAAGGATGAACCTCGATGTACGGCCTGCTTGACATCTCGACCAGCGGCATGATCGCCCAGCGGGAGCGGCTGACGGCGATCTCGGCGAACCTGGCGAATCGGAACTCGGTGTCGGCGGACGGCACGCCCTACCGGGCCAAACGGGTGTTCTTCGCCGCGGGCGATCCTTCGGCGATGACGCGGGAGGGACGGGCGCTCGGGGTTCACGTCAGCCGGATCGAGGACGATCCGAGCGAGTTCAACCTGCGGTGGGACCCGGGGCATCCGCACGCGTTCCGCAACGGGCCGCAGAAGGGGTACGTGCGGGAGTCGAACGTCAACCCGATCGTGGAGCAGGTGAACGCGATCCAGGCGGCGCGGGCGTACGAGGCCAACGTGGTGGCGGCGGAGGCGAGCAAGAGCATGATGGCCCAGGCGTTGCGGCTGATCGCGTAGAGTGTGGCAACGGCCCGGAATTGTGGTGAGGTATCGAAATGGCAGACCCCTTGGGATTCATCAGCGGGCAGGGCGGAATCGATCGGGTGGGGTACCCCCGCCCGGGCGGCATGTCGCCACGCCCGAACGAGAACGAGGCGGGAAAATCGTTCAAGCAGACGCTGGTGGAAACGCTCGATGAAGCGAACCGGCTTCAGCAGGAGGCCACCCGAGCGGTGGAAGATCTCCAAACAGGTAAACGGCAAGACGTGGAGAACGTACTGCTGGCGACCGCCAAGGCGGACAATGCCTTCCGCATGCTGCAATCACTGCGCAACCGGATGATGGAGGCGTACGAGGAAATCAAGCAGGTCCGCACGTGACCGCGTGGTTCTCGGACGTGCGCCACCGTTAGTTCAAGGGTGCTTCAAGGGCGGACCGAAAGTAGGGCTTGCAAACCTTGCGCTTGGGCGCGGGTGTTGCGCCGGTGCGCGGAGCGTGCCGGGGAATGGGTATGGAGGCCCTGGGCATGGAACCGCTGCGGCGAGCGTTCGGGACGGTCCGCAAGCAGGTGGGCGCGATGAACGCGACCCACAAGATGCTTGTCGGCTGCGTCGTGGTGATCGTGCTGCTCACGCTGGTGGTGATCGGGCAGGTGGCCGGCCGAGCCTCGATGGTCGAACTGCTCCCCGGCGCGAGCGCCGAGGATCAGCAGCGGGCGCTGGCGCACCTGGAATCGATGGGCATTCAGTCTGAGATGGGTGCGAACGGACGGCTCATGGTGCCCTCGGGTGACGCGGCGAGAGCGAGCGCGGGGCTGGCGCGGGCCAACCTGCTGCCCAGCGATAAAGCCCTCTACTTCGAGAACCTGCTCACGCGGCAGAGTTGGATGAACTCGAGGCAGGTCAACGACCAGCAGTACGAGATCGCCCTGCGGAATGAACTGGCCCGGATGATTGCGAGTTTGCGCGGCGTGGAGTCGGCCCGCGTGCAGTTGGACATTCCCCCCGTGCAGGGCCTGGGCGTGGGCGTGAAACAGCCCAAGGCCTCGGTCATCGTCAAGAGCAGCGACGGGCGGCCCCTGCCGCAGTCCGTGGTGGACGGGGTGGCTCGTCTGGTGGAGGGGAGCGTCGCCGGGCTTTCCCTCGATCGCGTAACCGTGACGGATGCGGCGACGGGCGCGAACCGAACGGTGACGACGGCGGATTCAGCGGCGCCGACGCTGGCGCTGGAACACGCCGCGAAGGTCGAGGCCCAGACACAGGCCAAGTTGCAGGCCATGCTCGCCCACATCCCCGGGGTGACGGTGACCGTGACGGCGTCGGTGGACGTAAAGCGGAGCACGGCCCAGGTGCAGACCTACCTGCCGAAGAACGAGGGGACGGTGTCGCTGCCGAAGACGAATACCGCGGTGGTGAACACGAGCTCGGAGACGACCGGGGCGGCGGTGCCGGGTGTGCAAGCCAACCAGTCCGCCGATATCACGCGCGCGGGCAGCGGCACGGGCGTGCGGACGGAATCGAGCGATACCAAGGAGGAGTACGACTCGCGATTCGGGTCGAAGACGGAAACGATCATCGACCCCAAGGGGCAATCGACGTCGGTGGCGGTATCGGTGAACGTGCCGTCGGGGTACGTCGCCGGGCTTCTGAAGTCATCGGGCGGCTCCACCGCGCCGGCAACGACCCCGGACGAGAAGGCGGTGTCGGACAAGTTCGAGAAGGATGTGAAGCCGGCGATCATCGCGAGCCTGACGCCGCACCTGCGGACGATGGTGGCGCAGGCCAACGCGGGGTCGGACCCCGAGGTGGTGAAGGCGATGGTCATGGACTCGATCAGCGTGAACATGGTGCCGGGCGAGGCGTCAACGGCGGGCGTTCCGCAGGCCGCGGGCTTTTTGGGCGCGACGGGCGGGGGCTTCACGCTGGGGGGCGGGCTGATCGAAAAGGGTGTTCTGGCGTTGCTGGCGGTCACGGCGATGGGGTTGATGTTTGTCATGGTGCGTAAGGCCGGCAAGAAGCCCGAAACGCCCTCCGCGGAGGAACTCGTGGGCTTGCCCCCGTCGCTGGAGGCGGCCGGGGACGTGATCGGCGAGGCCCAGGAAGGCGAGACGGCGCTGGCGGGGATCGAGATCGGCGCGAGCGACCTCGAGGCGGCCAAACGCCTGGAGCAGGTGAGCGAGCTCGTGGGCAAGGACCCCGACGCGACCGCGAAGACGCTGTCACGGTGGATCAACGTGGAGGAGTAGATGGCGCGCAAGCCGCACGAAAAACTCCCGAGCAAGGCCTCGGAACTCGAGGGGCTGACCAAGGCGGCGATCCTGCTGCTGTCGGTCGGTCCGGAGAAGGCCTCGTCGGTCCTCAAGAATCTGAATCCGCGCGCCGTGGAGGAAGTCACGCGCGAACTGGCGAGCCTGGGGCGGGTGAGCAAGGAGTTGCAGGACGCGGTGGTGGAGGAGTTCTACGGGATCACCATCGCGTCGCAGTACGCCAGCGAGGGAAACCTCGACTACGCGAAGGAGATCCTGAAAAACTCGCTCGACGCCAAGAGCGCCGAGCGCATGCTGGGGCAGATCCAGACGCAGGTGCAGCGCACGCCGTTCTCGTTCCTGCAGCGCGCCGAGAGCGAGAACCTCATGACGTTCATCCAGGACGAACACCCGCAGACGATCGCGCTGATCCTGTGCCACCTGCCGCACCACAAGGCGGGGGAGATCGTCGGCGGGCTGCCGCTGCAGAAGCAGATCGAGGTGGTGAAGCGCGTGGCGAACATGGAGCAGACGAACCCGGAGGTGATCCGGGACGTGGAGAAGGGGCTGGAAAGCCGGCTGTCGAGCATGCTGGTGCAGAGCATGGAGAAGGCGGGGGGCGTGGACACGGTCGCGGAGATTCTGAACCTGACGGACCGCTCCACGGAGAAGGCGATCATGGAGGGGCTGGAGGCCGACGACCCCGACCTGGTGGAGCAGATCCGCCGCCTGATGTTCGTGTTCGAGGACGTGCTGAAGGTGAACGACAAGGGCATCCAGGCGGTGCTGAAGGAGATCGACAACGCGGAACTGGCGATGGCGCTCAAGACCGCCAGCGAGGAACTCAAGGCGAAGATCTTCAAGAACATGTCGGAGCGTGCGGCGGCGCTGATCAAGGAGGACATGCAGTACATGGGCCCGGTGAAGATCAGCGACGTGGAGGCGGCCCAGCAGCGGATCGTGGACACCGTGCGCCGGCTCGAAGAGGCGGGCGACGTTGTGGTCGAAGGCCGCGGCGGGGATGCCGAGTTGATGGTCTAGCCGGGCACGGCGAGGAAGGACGCGTCGATGGCGGTTGTGCGGATGGGCGACGTGCAGCGCGAAGGCTCCGGGGCGATCGTCCTGGATCTGGGCGATCTCACGCGCCAGGGCGAGCAGATGCTCGCCAAGGCCCGACGCGACGCGGCGATGATCGTGGAGCAGGCCTCGCAAGAGCGAGCCCGCCTCCTCGCCGGCGCGCGCGAGGAAGGTTTCGCGCGGGGCCTGGCGGAGGGACGCGAGGAAGGCCGGCGGGAGGGGCTCGAGGCGGGCAAGGCCGCCGCGCTCGCGGCGCACGCGGCGAGCCTCCGGGTGCTGGAGCAGTCGTGGGGCACGGCGTTGGAGGCGTTCGTGGCGGATCGGGAGCGATTGCTGCTGGACGCCAAGGCCGACGTGGTCCGTTTGGCCCTTGCCATCGCGACGCGTGTGACGCGGCGTACCTACGCCCACGACCCAACGGTGATCGGGGCGTTGCTGGAGGGGGCGCTGTCGCTGATCGCCAAGCCGACAAGGCTGGTGGTGCGCGTGTGCCCGGCGGATGAACCGCTGGCACGCGAGGCGATTCCCGGCCTGCGCACGGCGCTGAGTCGTGTGGAGCACATCGACGTGATCGCCGACCCGTCCCTGGCGCGAGGTTCATGCGTGGTGGGCACGCGCGAAGGCGGCGAGGTGGACGCGTCGATCGGCGTGCAACTCGACCGCATCGCGCGGGCGCTGGTGCCGGAGGACGCGGCATGACCGGCACGCTGGCCCCGGCCTTTGAAGCCCTCGACCGCGTCGGCCCGATCCGCGTGATCGGGCGCGTCGCCGCGGTGCGTGGGATGATCGTGCTCGTGGATGATCTGCCCCTGCCCGTCGGGTCGCTGGTCGGCCTGGGCATGGCCCGCGGACCGCGCCGAGATGAGCGTGGTGGACGGCTGCGGGGCGAGGTCGTCGGCTTCTCGCGCGAGCAGGCCGTCGTCATGCTCCTGGGGCAGAGCGGCGGCGTCACCCCCGGCGATCTTGTCGTCGGCGAGGAAGAATCGCCCACGGCGGCGGTCGGGTGGGGCATGCTGGGGCGGTGTGTCGATGGGCTGGGACGGGCGTTGGACGATCGCGGGCCGATGCGCGATCGGGTGCACAGGCCGCTGAGTCCCGAGCCCATCTCGGCGCTTCGTCGGCGCACGATCCGCGAGCCACTGGTGACGGGCGTGCGGTCGATCGACCTCATGACCCCGGTGGGGCGGGGCCAGCGGCTGGGCATCTTCGCCGGGCCGGGCGTCGGCAAGAGCACGCTGCTGAGCATGATCGCTCGGCGGACCAGCGCCGATGTGAACGTGATTGCCTTGATCGGCGAGCGTGGGCGCGAGGTGGGCGATTTTCTCGAGCACGGCCTGGGGCCGCAGGGCCTGGCCCGGTCGGTCGTGGTCGTTGCGACCGGGGACGAATCGCCGCTGATGCGGCTTCGGGCCGCACGTTTGGCGTGCGCGGCGGCGGAGTTCTTCCGTGACCAGGGTCGGCACGTCATGCTCATGATCGATTCGATCACCCGGTTCGCCCACGCCCAACGGCAGGTCGGGCTTTCGGCGGGCGAGCCGCCCGCGACCAAGGGGTATACCCCGAGCGTGTTCGCGCAGATGGCGCTCCTGCTGGAGCGGGCCGGCGCGGTCGACCTTGATGAGGACAAGCGGCACGGATCGATCACGGGGCTGTACACGATCCTGGTCGAGGGCGACGACATGACCGAGCCGGTGGCGGACGCGGCGCGGGGCATCCTCGACGGGCACGTGATCCTGTCGCGGAAGTTAGCGCAGCGAGGGCATTTTCCGGCGGTGGACGTCCTCGATTCGGTCAGCCGCGTGGCGGACGCGGTGACAACCCCGGAGCATGCGGCGGCCCGGCGCGACGTCGTGCGGATGCTGGCGGCGTACCGCGAGGTCGAGGACCTGGTCCAGATCGGGGCGTACGCACGGGGCAGCAGCCCCGAAGCCGACGCGGCGATCGAACTGCACGCGAGTATCTCCGGGCTGCTGCGTCAAGCCGGCGACGACGCCGAACCGTTCGAACAGGCGCGGGCGCGATTACTCCGGCTCGGAAAGGACATCGCCGAGGCGGTGCGGCGTGCCGGGAAGGGCAAACCCGTCGAAAGGAAGTAACGCGTGGCGACGTTCCGATTCAGATTCGAGGCGGTCCTCTCGCATCGGCGGGCGCAGGAACAGCGTGCGCAACGCGAGGTGGCGGTGCTCGAGCGTGAACGTGCCCGCGTCGAGGAAGCGATCCGCGCGTTTCAGCGTGGCGCGTTGGCGGCCCGCGACGATCTGCGCGAGCACCTCGCCGCGGGCGGGTGCGTCGATCTGCGCGCGGTGCGGCTGCAGGCGGGCGCTTCGCTCCACCTGGTGCACAAGGCGCAGCGGGCGGTGCTCGAACTGGCGGGGGTGCACAAGCGGCTGGAGGCCGCCCGGCTCGACCTGCTCCGTGCCGCCATGCGTCGCAAAGCCGTCGAGGCGTTGCGCGAGCGACGCTGGGAGGCCTGGGTTCAGGACCACAAGCGTCGCGAGACGGCGGAACTCGACGAGTTGATGGTGATGCGGGCCGGTCGCGCGGAGGATGAATCATGAAATCCGTATGGACGATTCTCGCGGTGGTCGCGGTGGCGAACATGGTGGCCCTGGGGGCCTTCGCCGGGTGGCTGGTCGCGTCGGACCGCATGGACACACGCCGTGCAACGGTCATCCGGGCCATGGTTTCCAAAACGATCACGCAGGAGCGCTCCGAGGCGCTCGAGGCCGAGACGGCCGCCAAAGCACAGCGCGACGCCGCCGAACTTGCGCTGAAAAACAACCGCGCGCCGCTCACGGCCTTCGAGAAACTCGCGGCCCGGGGCGAAGCCACGGAGATCGACCGACAGCGGGCCGAGCGGCTCCAGCGCGAGGTGGCGGACCTGCAGGCCCAACTCGCCCGTGACCTGGACGATGTAGCCCGGCAGCGAGCGGCCCTGGAACAGGATCGCGCAACTTTCAACGCGCTGGTCAACGCCACGCGCCTCAAACTCAATGACCAGCAGTTTCGAAAGACCCTCGACGTGCTGACGTCCCTGAAGCCCGCCCAGGCTGCGGCGTTGCTCACCGAGATGCTCCGACCCTCGGGCGCCCCGGGTGGGGCTGCGTCGGCGACCGACCCGGGATTACCCGTCGCGGGCTGGTCGGAATCGCACATGAACACGGTGGTCGGTTATTTGGACGCCATGGGGGACGATCGAACCAAGATCATCGCCGAGTGGTTGAAGACGGATCCGGCGCTGGCAGCGGAGTTGCTGGAGCGACTGCGGAACCGGGCGGCATTCGCCCGGGTGCCGCGGAACTCGCCCTGAATGCACCTCCAGCCGATTCAACAGCAACTCGCCGTGGTGCCGACCGATCGTGACCCGTCTCCCTCGAAGAGCGGGGGGTTCATCGCGCACCTGGAACTCTCCGCGGGGACGACGCCCGATGCGCAGTCGCAGCGCGAGCGTGCGCAGAAACGGCTCGACGAAGCGGTCCGCATTGCGCAGTCGCATCCGTTGCCCGATGGCATGGGCGCTCCGCAGAACCTCACGCGCCTTGCCGAACAGGACATGCGCACCCCAGGCTCCGGAGACGCCCCGTCTCCGGGAACCGTGACGCCGGGGAGCGCACGCTCCGCGGATGGACAACGCGAAGAGGCCGTATCTCCACGCGCCGGGGCGACATCCTGGCCATCGGGGGGGAAGTCGGAGTCGCCCTCGGGCACGCCACGATCACCATCGCCCGAACGACCGTCCGAGACACACGCGAGCATTCAAGACGTACCGTCCCAGCCGACACGCGCGCCCGGGCACAGCCCGGTTCAGCGCGCGGGAGCGTCGGGCGCCACGGGCGGCGCCGCGCCCGCATCGACCGCCACGCGTGCGACGGCCACGGCGCGCGGTGCGCCAACCACGCCGGCGGCGCTCTTCCGCCCGATCTCGGGCCGGGCATTTGCACCTCACTCGGTTCGAACCACGAACGCGGGCCTTCCGCCCGAGGCGCGGGCGATGACGCCGCAGATCGTGCGGGGATTGGCGCTGGCCCTGCGTCAGGGTGTCGGGAAGGTGACGCTCAGGCTGCACCCCGAGAACCTTGGCCAGGTGGTGGTCCGAGTGAAGGTTGAGCATGGGCAGGTGACGGCAACGTTATCGGCGAGCGACCCTGTGGCACGGCGCTTGCTGGCGTCTTCGGTGGACGACCTTCGTGCCGCGCTGGAAGCGCGGGGAATGAGCGTGGAACGCGTCGAGATTGAACCCGCGGCGGCGGAGTCGCCGCGAGCACACGCCGGCGCCGGAGGCGCGGGTACGGAGAGCGGCGGAGGCCGCGACGATGGTCGGGATGCCTCGGAGAGGCCGCCCCCGGACACGAGGATGGACGACGCCGCGCCCGGCGCGTGGGCGTGGGAGATGCCGTCCGGTGCGCGCATTACGCGTGATTCGCGGGGTGCGGTGCTGGGGATCGAGGCGGTCGCGTAACAAGGAGCCGGGCATGGCGACGGTAGACCTGGTCGGGCAAGCGTCGAGTCATACGACGGCCAAGGCGAGCGGATTCTCGGCGATGACGTCGGAAGAGTTCTCGAAGATCATCTTCGCCGAACTCGGGCGACAGGACCCGCTGGCGCCGAGCGACACCAACACGCTGATCCAGCAGGTATCGGGGATTCGTTCCATTCAATCGAACCTGGACCTCACGGAGCGGCTCCAGACGCTGGTGTCGCAGAACGAGTTCGCCGGGGCGGCGACGCTGCTGGGGCGTCAGGCGACCGGGCTGACCTCGCAGGGTGTGCGTGTATCGGGCGTGGTGCGGTCGGTGTCACAATCGCGCGACGGGGCAGTGCTGAATCTCGCGAACGGTTTCACGCTTCTGGTGTCGTCGGTGGAGCGGGTCGAGACGGCGCCTACCCCAGAGGAGGAACCCGCGCCATGAGCACGGACCCGCTGGCGATGCTGTCCGCCGCCGGTCGCATCGCGCGATCAGCGGCCCGCGTGCCGGACCGTGCCTCGGCGGGGTCCGGGGACTTCGCCAAGGTGCTCGCGGGCGAGGGCGCGATCCCCGTGCGCGTGGCGCCGGGCGTGGACGTCTCGCTGGGGCGAGACCAACTCGCGCGGCTCGCCGTCGAGGCCGACAAGGCCGAGGCGCGGGGCGTGGGGCGGGCGCTGGTCCTGCTCGACGGGCGCGTGTTCTCGTTCGACGTGGCAACGCGGACCATTACCGGAACGGTCGATCCCGCCGCGGGAGGGATCGAAGCCGGCTACGACGCGGTGATCGCCGTGCCGGCGGGCGGTGCGCCCGAGACATCCCCGCCCGGCGCCCTTCTTCGCAAACTCGGCGGCGCGGCCTTGCGGCGGGGTGTGTAAGTCGCGTCGGCGCTGACGCGCCGGTGCGGGATTCGCGGCATGGAGGCCGCTCGCAACCCAGGGGCACGGAGGCCCACCCCACACGAACCCGCGGCGAGGTTGCCGCGCCGGAAGGACGCCTCATGCCATCCACCACCGCGCTGTTCACGGCGATGAGCGGGCTGAACGCCCACTCGCGGAACATCGACGTCATCGGCAACAACGTCGCGAACATCAGCACGACCGCCTTCAAGTCGTCGCGGCTGCTCTTCTCCAGCATGTACGCCCGCACGCTGAGCGGGGGCACGCCCCCGGGGGACATTTCGGGAGGGACCAACCCCTACCAGATCGGGCTGGGTGTGAACACCGCCGGCACGCAGCGCAACATGAACGGGGGTACGCTCACGCCCACGGGCGACCAGCGCGACCTTGCCGTCGACGGCAAGGGCTGGTTCGTGGTGGACCGCGCGGGCGAGCAGTTGTACACCCGTGCGGGCGCGTTCCGGTTCAACGCACTGGGCGAGCTGACGACGGCCTCGGGAGAGCGCCTCCTGGGCTACGGCGTGGACGCGAACTTCAACGTGGTGCAGGGGCAACTTACGCCCATCGCGGTGCCCCTGGGAGGACGCACGATCGCCGAGGCCACCACGCAGGTCCGATTCTCCGGAAACCTCGACGCCGACGGGAACCTGCCCGGGCAAGGGGCGCGGATCACGCTGGGAGGCACACCCTCGGCCGGCTTCGCGCTCGTGCCCGGGGCCGTGCCCGCGCCGAGTGTGCCCAATGTCCTCGAACTCACCTCGCGCCTGGTGGATATCGCCGACCCGGCCTCGCCGGCAACCCCGCTCTTCGCCGCGGGGCAGGTGCTCGAACTCCGCTCGGCCGAGAAGGGCGGGCGCACGCTGCCCACCGCCCGGCTGGACATCACCGCGACCACCACCGTGGCCGACCTCAACACGTTCCTCACGCAGGCGCTGGGGTTGGAAGCCGCCGCGGGCGCCAATCCGGACGGCCGCACGCCCGGCGTCTCGCTCGACCCCCTGACCGGGGTGCTCACGATCGACGGGAACACGGGCACCGCGAACGACCTGACGATCGACACGAGTGATCTGCGGCTGCTGAGTTCGTCGGGATCGCTGATCCGCGCGCCGTTTGTGCCGACCAAGGCCGCCTCGGCCGACGGCGAGAGCGTGCGGACGACGTTTATCGTGTACGACTCGCTCGGCGCGCCCGTGGAGGTGGACCTGACGATGGTGCTCGAGTCACGCTCCAACGCCGGCACGACGTGGCGGTACTACGTCGAATCGGGGGACGCGACGGGGATCCCGATCCAGTCGGGCACGGGCACGTTCGCGTTCGATACCACCGGGCAAGCGGTCTCGACGCAGCCGGTGGTCGTGACGATTGACCGTACGGGCACCGGTGCGGGCACGCCGCTGGCGCTGAACCTGCACCTGGCCACCGACGAGGGCGGCATGACAGCCCTGGCCGACACGACGTCGCAGATCGCGGCGACTTTTCGGGACGGCGCGCCGATCGGCACGCTGGCGGCGTTTGCGATCGGGACCGACGGGGTGGTGAACGGCATCTTCACGAACGATGCGGTGCGCCCGCTCGGGCAGATCGTGCTGGCGAAGTTCGCGAACGACGAGGGCGTGCTCGACCTGGGCGAGGGAATGTTCAAGAGCGCCTCGAACTCGGGCACGCCGGTGATCGGGGCGCCGGGCACGCTGGGCGCGGGGCAGGTGGTGGCCGGCGCGTTGGAGCAATCGAACGTAGACCTGGGCGAGGAGTTTATCAAGCTCGTGCTCTCGTCCACGGGGTACTCCGCGTCGTCGCGCGTCATCCGAACGACCGACGAGTTGATGCAGCAACTGCTCGTCCTGGGCCGGTAGCCGCCGCTTTGGTTCAAGAACCGCCGTCCGCACGTCCGATCAGGACGATGAGGCCTTTGGGCCGATCCGGAGCCGACGCATGACCGACGGGCTGATACTGGCGGGTTTGCTCGCGGGCGCGACGCTCATCGCGTTCCTTGGGCTGATCACCGCCCGGGTGCTCGGGCTGCCGGGGTGGGTGGCGCGGCAGACAGCGACACACGAGTCGCGGTACGAACTCTTCATCGGGTTGCTGGGTCTGGTCGGGCTGCTCGGGGCGTTGACGCTCCTCATGGGCTTCGGGCTGACGCTGGGCATCTCGACGACGGCGGCGGCGGTGCTGCTTCTGGTGTGCGCCGGGGGGTTGTCGATGGCGCTCCGTCCGGCGCCGGAACGCTCGACCTGGACAATGGCCCCCGCCAAAGACGCCAAGTCGGACGCCTCAAAGGCCGCGTGACCATCGTCTGATAACCCCGACGCGCCGTCGCAGCCGAACAGCAAACCACTCGGTGCGCGAGGTGGCACTCGATTCCCTTCCTGTCGGGGTCGATCTTCCCCGGAACGATTGCGCATCACACGCGATCGACGGAGGATGCCATGGCGGAACAGAAGCCAACGAAAATCGAGGCTGAGCAATCCCCATCGACCCCCGCGAAGAAGGGGTTGCCGATCAAGGCGGTGGCGATCGTGGCGGCCATCATGGCCGGCGAAGGGGCCGCGGTGTTCCTCGTCGCCCGGTCCACGTCACCCTCGCCGGCCTCCGCCGAGACGCCGGTCGTGATCAAGGATCAGGTGGACCAGGAATCCACCGTCGAAATCCCCCTTGTCGCGGAGAAGTTCCAGAACCTTCAGACCGGGCGGGTCTGGATCTGGGACGCCGAGATCGTGCTGAAGGTCAAACTCAAGAACCAGGCGGTGGTCGAGAAGGCCATGGAATCGAAGAAGGCCGAGATCGTCGAGGGGGTGTCGATGATCTTCCGTCGTGCCCAGCACGCACAACTCAAGGAGCCGGGGCTGGAGACGGTGAGCCGGCAGTTGACGGCGTACCTCGCCGGGCTGTTCGGCAAGGATGCCGACGGCCATGAGCGGCTGGAGCGGATCGTGATCCCCAAGTGCCGCGGGTTCCCGGCGGACTGACCCGCCGGCGTCCCGCACCATTCGTGCGCGATCGCGCATGTTCGACCCTGGCTTATCGGACATTCGGCGCAACCGCTGCCGATTCTCTCGCCCATGACGGGTCGATCGGCCGATGGATGCCCGCACACGTCGGCCCGCTCTGTACCCGGAGGGTCGAGGGGGCCGCGTGCAGGCGCAAGGAGGCCAGGATGGCCGACGAATCGAACAACTCACCGTCATCGAACGGTCCCTCACCGGATTCCACGGAAGAGGCGCTCCGGGCCGCACGGGCCTCGGCGGAAGAGATCGCGAAGGTCGCGGCGGAAGGCGCGAAGCTGAACCTGCCCGATTTCACCGGCGGGACGGACACGCCCGGGACGCGGTCCATCGACCTGCTGTCGGACGTGAACCTGAACGTGAAGATCGAACTGGGCCGCACGCGCATGCTCGTCGAGGACGTGCTGAGCCTGGGCGAAGGGGCCGTGGTCGAACTGGACAAACTCGCGGGCGATCCGGTCGACGTGTACGTAAACGATCGGCACGTGGCCCGCGGCGAGGTGCTCGTCCTGAACGACAACTTCTGCGTGCGTATCAACGAGATCATCTCGCCGACCGATCAGCCCGCGGCAAATATCTCCGGATTGTGATCACTCCCCCGCGGCGGAGCCGTGGGTTCGGAAAGGCAAGCCAGGATGGCGAACAGGGTGTGTCAACGGGCGAGCCTCGCCCTGATGGTCCTGACGGCGAGCGCGGCCTTTGCCGAACCACCGGCGTCGGAGTCGCGCCCGCTGGGGCGTCCGCCCGCAGCGGCCAAGTACGCCGACGAGCACCGCCCCGCGAGTGAATCGTCCTGGGGGCGAACGATCCTGGCGCTGGGCGGCGTGCTGGTGCTGATCGTTGGGGCCGGAGCGGGCGCGAGGGCGCTGGCCCGACGTGCGGGCGGCGCGGGCCTGCTCGGCGCGCTGGGCGCGGGCGGGCGGGCGCCCTCGGGCGTGCTCGAAGTGCTCGCGCGCTACCCCGTCGGGCGAGGGGCCACGCTGGTGCTGTTGAAACTCGATCGGCGGCTGCTGCTGGTCTGCCAGCACGCCGGGCGCGGCGGCGGCGCGATGGAAACGCTGACGGAAATCACCGATCCCGAGGAGGTCGCGTCCATCCTGCTGCGCACGCGCGACGCCCAGGGTGACACCTTGGCCCGAAAGTTTGAAGGCCTGCTCGACGGGGAATCGACGGCGTATCAGGGCGACACGGCGAGCCGGCCCCTCACGCCACCGCCGCGACGCGAACAGGGGACTTCCAAGGTTCGCGCCCGCCTCGCTTCGATGCGAGGCCGATCAGGGGTGGAGGTCCGGGCATGACGCGAGGACTTCTCGCAACCCTGGTGGCCCTCCTGCTCTCGACCGCGCCGGCGTGGGGCCAGCGCACGCTCGGGCCGACGCCCGAGGAACCGTCCGAGCGAACTCCCGCGCCGCCATCATCCATCGTCGCGCCCCGTACGTTGCTCGACGTGAGTCGGGATGATCTCAATCCCCTCGAAGTGCTCGCGGCGGCGGGCGACGCGCTGCCCGCGGGCGGGTCGCGCCCCGACTCGGGCGAACGCCGATCGGGCCTCTCGACCGCGGTCAATATCCTGGTGGTGCTGACGGTGGTGACGCTGGCGCCCTCGATCATGCTGATGTGCACGTGCTTCATGCGCATCCTGATCGTGCTGGGGCTGCTCAAGCAGGCGCTGGGCACGGCGACGGTGCCCCCGCCGCAGGTCATCACCGGGTTGTCGCTGTTCATGACCCTGCTCGTGATGACCCCGACGCTGGATCGCATCAACGCCGAGGCCATCACCCCCTACCGCGAGGGGCAGGTGGCCTCGTACGACGAACTGTGGACCAAGGCCCGCCAGCCCGTGCGCGACTTCATGTTCGACCAGATCGAGGCCACGGGCAACTGGAGCAGTGTCTACACGATCCTCGAGTATCGCGGGAAGGACGTGTCGGCCCCGGAGACGCTCACGCGGGCCGACGTCGACATGGTGACGCTGGTGCCCGCGTTCATGCTCAGCGAACTCAAGACCGCGTTCCTCATGGGCTTCAAGGTGTACCTCCCCTTCCTGGTCATCGACATGGTGGTGAGCACGATGCTCATCTCGATGAGCATGATGATGCTCCCCCCGGTGCTCATCAGCCTGCCGTTCAAACTGCTGCTGTTCGTGCTGGTGGACGGGTGGTCGCTGGTGGTGGGGGGGCTGCTGCACAGTTTCGCGGTGCGAGTGCCGCCCGACCTGGCCATGCTCGGACCTCCCCTCTGGGCCACCTAGCCCCCGGCGCTTCCCGGCCGACGCTTCAGCACTTCGGAACCCTGGCACTTCGGAACGTTCCATGCCCTACGACGAATCCAGCATCGAACTCGTGCGTGAAGCGCTCTTCATCACGCTGAAGATCGCCGGCCCGATTCTCCTGGCCGGCCTGCTTGTCGGGCTGGTCATCTCGCTGCTCCAATCCGTTACGTCGATCCAGGATCAGACGCTGTCGTTCGTGCCCAAGATCGTCGTGATGATCCTCGCCGCGGCCATCCTGATTCCCTGGGTGGCCCAGCGCCTCGTCGAGTACGCCGCCGAACTGTTGAAACTCGTGTAGCGATGAACCTCCCCGATTCACTGGAACCGCTGCTCGCGCACGTGATCCCCTTCACGCTGGTGCTCTTCCGCCTTGCCGGGGTCTTCGTGATGGCCCCGGTGCTGACCAGCACGATGATCCCGCTGAAAGTCAAGGCGCTTCTCGCGGCGTCGCTGGCGGTGGCGGCGTATCCGCTCGTCGCGCCCTCGCTGGTCGCCCCGGCCGAGACGGACGTGTTCGGGTTGCTTCCGCTGGTGGCCTCCGAGGCGCTCATCGGGCTGTGCGTGGGCGCCCTGGCGGCCACGCCGCTGCTTTTCCTCGAACTCGGCGGGGCCATCATGGGGCAGAGCGTCGGGTTCGGGCTGGCCCGCGTCTACAACCCCGAGTCGGACATCGACACCGACCTGCTCGGGCAACTCCTGCTCATGCTGGCGACCGGCGCGTTTATCGCCACGGGTGGATTGGAAACCCTCTTCACGGGCATTGTCGGCTCGTTCGCCCGGGTGCCGCTGGGGGGGATGGACGCGGGGCAGACGCCGCTGGACCTCTTCCTGGGCGTGATGGCCTCCGGGTGCGACCTGGGAATGCGCGTGGCGATGCCCGTGGTGGGCAGCACGCTGCTGCTGGTGGTGGTCATGGGCGTGCTGGGCAAGACCATGCCGCAGATCAACATCATGACGGTCGGGTTCGCCGCCAAGGTCCTCGCGGGGCTGGCCGTGCTCATGTTCGCGCTGGTCGCGATCCGTGAAGTCGCCGGCGAAGCCTGCGGCGAGGCCGTCGCCGATGCCGTCGCGTGGGTCCAGTCGCTGGGAGGGGGTCGCTGACCATGGCCGACGACCTGGGCGAACGCACAGAACTCCCGACCCCGCGTCGCCTCGAAGAGGCACGCGAGAAGGGGCAGGTACCCAAGAGCCAGGACCTGGCCTCGGCGGTGGACCTGCTCGGGGCGTTGATCGTACTGGTCCTGCTCGGGGCGTTCGTGGCGGGGTCGATGGTGGCGATGATGCGGGCGGTGCTCGACCCCGCTTCGCCCCTGCCCACGCTCGATACGCTCGCCGATCTCACGCGGGAGGTCGCGGTGCGTGGGGGTGTGGCGGCGGCTCCCATCCTCGCGGCTGTGGTGTTTCTTGGGGTTCTCTCGCATTTCATCCAGGTCGGCCCGCTGCTCACGGGCGACCCGCTCCGCCCGAAGTGGAACCGCCTCAGCCCTATCGCCGGCGTCAAACGCATCCTCGGCCCGCGCGGGCTGGTCCGCACGGGGCTGAACTCCGTCAAGATGATCGTGGTCTTCGTGGTGTCGGGGCTGGTGCTCGCGGGGGTCGTCGGCGAACTCGCGGCGCTGCCCAGGCTGACACCCCTGGCCTCGCTCGCCGTCGTCGGCGGGCACGCGCTGCGGCTGGCCCTGGCGCTGCTCGCGCTGCTGCTGGGCGTGGGCGTGCTCGATTATGTCTTCCAACGCTGGCAGCACACCCGCGACCTGCGCATGACCAAGGAGCAGGTCAAGGACGAGCGCCGCAGCATGGAGGGCGACCCGAAGGTGAAGGCCGCCCGGCAGCGCATGGCCCGGCAGATCGCTCTGCAACGTATTTCCCAGGCCGTACCTCAGGCCGACGTCGTGGTGACCAATCCGACGCACTTTTCCGTGGCCATCCGGTACGACGCGGCGACGATGGACGCCCCGCGCGTGGTGGCGAAGGGGGCCGACTACCTCGCGATGCGCATCCGGCAGGTCGCCGCGGCCAACCGCGTTCCCATGGTCGAACGCCCGCCCCTGGCCCGCGCCCTCTTCGCCGGGTGCGAGGTTGGGCAGGAAGTGCCCCCCGAGATGTACCAGGCCGTCGCGGAAGTTCTCGCGTACGTGTACCGGCTCGAGCATGAGGTGGCCGCCTGAACATGGCCAAGGCCAACGCCAAACCCCGCCCCGCTCCCGCACCCGCCGCCAGGGCGACGCCCTCGCCCGCGCTGGTACTTCCGACGTGGATGCGACGCATCCACGAGGCCCGCGGGTACATCGTGCCGGTGGCGTTCGTGCTGATGATGGGCGTGCTGCTGGTGCCCATGCCGCCGGTGGTCATGGACGTGCTGATCTGCGTGAACATCAGCCTGTCGGTGGTCATCCTGCTGACCACGATCTACATGGACCACCCGCTGGACTTCAGCGTGTTCCCGTCGCTGCTGCTGGCGACGACGCTCTTCCGGCTGGTGCTGAACGTCGCGAGCACGCGGCTGATCCTCACCGCCGACGCCGCCACGCCCGAGCAGGCCGCCAGCGTCGCCGGGCACGTCATCATGGCCTTCGGGCAGTTCGTGGCGGGGGACTCGCTCTTTGTCGGCATCGTGATCTTCCTGATCATGGTGATCGTGCAGTTCATGGTGATCACGAAAGGCGCCACGCGCATCGCCGAGGTGGCGGCCCGGTTCACCCTCGACGCCATGCCCGGCAAGCAGATGGCCATCGACGCGGACCTGAACGCGGGGGCGATCGACGAGGCCGAGGCCAAACGCCGGCGCGACAGGGTCGGGCAGGAGGCGGACTTCTTCGGCGCGATGGACGGCGCCAGCAAGTTCGTGCGGGGCGACGCCATCGCCGGGCTGATCATCACCGCCATCAACGTCGCCGGGGGGTTCGCCGTGGGCATCCTCGCCCGCGGGTGGGACGCGGGGAAATCCGCCGAGGTCTTCACGAAACTCACCATCGGCGATGGACTGACGGCCCAGATCCCCTCGTTCGTCATCGCCATCGCCTCGGCCCTCATCGTGACGCGCTCGGGCACCAAGGCCCAACTCGGGCACGAACTCGCCGACCAGGTCGTCAGCCAGCCGCGGGGGCTGCTCATCACCGCCGGGTTCCTCGCGATGCTCGCCGTGACCCCGCTCCCCACCCTCCCGCTGCTCGGCACGGGCTTGCTTCTCGCGGGGGTCGCATGGTCGATGCGCCAGGCTGTGAAAAAGTCGGCCCAGGCCCAGGCATCGCACGCCCAAGCCCAGGCGTCGCGCCCCGAACCACCCCCGGTCGAGCAGCTCCTGAAGGTCGACGTCCTGGAACTGGAGGTCGGGTACGGGCTGGTGCAACTGGTCGACGCGGGGCAAGGAGGCGATCTCCTCGACCGCATCTCGGCCATCCGCCGGCAACTGGCCGTTGAACTTGGGCTGGTCATGCCCCCCGTGCGCATCCGCGACAACATGCAGCTGGGGTTGCACGACTACCGCGTCAAGGTACGCGGCAACCCCGTGGCCGACGGACAGACCCGCCCGGGGCGCATGCTCGCGATGGATTCGGGGCTGGCAACCGGACCGATCGACGGGGACTCAACCACCGAACCGGCCTTCGGGCTGCCCGCCTGGTGGATCGACCCCGCCCTGCGCGCGAGGGCCGAGGCCCTCAACTACACCGTGGTCGATCCCTCCAGCGTGCTGGCGACGCACCTGACCGAGATCGTCCGCAAGCACGCCGACGAACTGCTGACGCGCGACGAGGTGAACAACCTGCTCGAGCAACTGAAAGCGACGGCGCCGAAACTGGTCGAGGAGGCCGTCCCGGGCATCATCAAGCCCATCGACCTCCAGAAGATTCTTCAGAACCTGCTGCGCGAGCGCGTGCCCATCCGCGACCTGGAGACCATTCTCGAAACCATCGCCGAGTGGGGCGCCAAGACCAAGGACATCGACATTCTCACCGAGTATGTCCGCAACGCCCTCCGCCGAACGATCTGCGGGCTGTACGCCGCCCCTTCCCCGGGCGGCAAGCCCAAGCTCGTCTGCATCACGCTCGACCCCGCGCTCGAGGATCAGATCAACGCCCATATCGACCGGGCGGCGGGGGGCACGGTGGTCACGCTGCCCGCCCGGGCGGCGACCCGGATCGCCGAGCAGATCGCCGTCGCCCTCCAGCGCGTGACCGCCGGCGGGCACGCCCCGGTCGTACTCGCGTCGCCCCAGGTCAGGGCGGTGGTGCGGCAGATTGTCGAGCCGGTGATGTCCAATGTCGTGGTGCTCGGGTACAACGAAATCATCCAGGGATTGGAGGTCGAGTCGATGGCGCTGGTGATGCCCCCCGCCGACGAGGCGAGGCGCGCCGCCCCCGCCGCCGCGTAGCGATTGTCATGTCGGGGCTGGTAGACCGGCCCGAGTTCTGCTATCCTCTTCGTCACTCGTGGAACGAACGGCCGTCGGACGCGGCCAAAGACGCCAGGGAAGGCGACGATGAAACTCAAAACCTACACCGCGGGCACCATGGCGCAGGCCCTCGCCGAGGTCAAGAAAGACCTGGGCAAGGACGCGGTCATCCTGCACACGCGGGTCTACAAGCAGGGCGCGGTGATGGGCGTCGGCGGCACGCAGATGGTCGAGATTACCGCGTCGGATCAGGGGGCCGCCATGCCCCCGCGACGGACACCGCCCGATGAACTCCGCCCAGGACCCGCCGCCAGGCCGACGCGACCCGAGCCGCGCCCGCTCGTGGAGCCCAAGCCCGCGACCCCCGAAGTGCGCGTGCCGACCACGCGTGTGGACGTGGCCCCGGTGAATGACGCCGCCCTGGTCTCGCTCCGCGAAGACCTCGCCGCCATCCGCCGCCTCGTCGGGCAGGCGCTCGCGAACTCCTCCAATCCGGGCGGGCCTCTCCAAGGACCTCTCGCGGAGGTGTATGCCCGCCTGCGAGACGACGGACTGGCCCCGGACCTGGCCGATCGGATTACCGCGGCCGTTCGCGCCGACCTCACCCCGCAGGAGCAGGCCGACCCCGTCCGCGTCAGCGGGGCCGTTGGCCGGCGGCTCGCGTCGCTTGTGCCTTGCGTGGGTGGGATTACTCCGGGCGGACGCCAGCCCGACGGCCGTCCGCTCACCATCGCCCTCGTCGGCCCCACGGGGGTCGGGAAGACGACGACCATCGCCAAACTCGCCGCCGCGTACAAACTCCGGTTCGCCAAGCGCGTCGGGCTGGTCACCTGCGATACGTACCGCATCGCCGCGGTCGAGCAACTCCGCACCTACGCCGGCATCATCGCCGTGCCGCTGCGCGTGGCGCTGACCGACGCCGACGTGGCCGAGGCCTGCCGGGGTCTGGCCGAGTGTGACGTCGTCATCCTCGACACCCCCGGGCGAAGTCAGCATGACTCATCTCGGCTCGACGAACTTGCCGCGTGCGTGAAGGCCGCGGCGCCCCACGAGACCCACCTGGTCCTCTCCGCGGGGGTGGCGCCGCCGGTGCTCTCGCGTGCGGCGTCGCTCTTCACCCGCGTCAAACCCGACCGCATCATCCTGACGAAACTCGACGAAGCGGTGAACTTCGGCCCCATGGTCAACGTGCTCCGCGACTCGGCCCTTCGGGCCAGTTACTTCACCACCGGGCAGGAAGTGCCCGACCAGATCGAGGTCGCGACCCCGGGCCGCCTCGCCGCGCTGGTCCTCGGCGGAGCCGTATCGCCCGTCACTGCCCCGCGCGCCCTGGCGGAGGCCGTCGGATGAGTTCCTCCGGCACGACAACGCCTCCACGCGACCAGGCCTCGCGTTTGCGCGCCATGGTGTCCTCCCTCACCGGCCCCGGGCTGAGCGTCGTCACCTGGGCGGAGAAGAACCCGCCCAGTCCGCGCAACGCGCCCCCGCCCCAGGCTCCCCGGCGCGAAGCCTCGATCCCCGTCGTCGCCATTACCTCCGGCAAGGGGGGCGTGGGAAAAACTTCGATCAGCGTCAACCTGGCCATCGCCTTGTCGCGCCGCGGGTGCCGCGTCGGGCTGCTCGATGCCGACCTGGGGCTGGCCAATGCCGATCTGCTGTGCGGCTTGAATCCGACGACGCGGCTGGACGCCCTGATCGAACCACGTCAGCCGGGCGGGACCCGCCGCTCCCTCGACCAGATCGCCATCAAGGCCCCGGGAGGCTTTCGGCTTGTTCCGGGCGCGGTTGGCGTGTCCAAGTTGGCCAACCTCTCGGCCCCGCAACGCGACCTCATCCTTGACGGCCTGGCGGACCTTGAACGCGAGTGCGACCTCATTCTCATTGATACGGGCGCGGGAATCTCCGACGGGGTGACGTCGTTCGTGCGTGAGGCCGACCTCGTCCTGCTCGTAACCACCCCCGAACCGACGTCCATCGCGGACTCGTACGCGCTGATGAAATGCGTGATTAGCGGTGGGCAAGCCCCTGTCTTTTCAATGGTTGCGAACATGGTCGAGTCGCGGGACGAGGCCCTCAAGGTTCACGCACGGCTCTCCGGAACATGCGCGAAATTCCTTCGGCTCACGCTGCCCCTGGTGGGCATCATCCGTCAGGATGAAGCCCTCGTCGATTCCGTGCGGGAACGCACGCCCGCGATGCTTGGCACGCCGCGTGCGAAGTGCAGCCGGGACGTGGATGACCTTGCGGGTCGGCTCATGCGAACGCTCCAGGTCGGCCCGCGCGCCTCGCGTGGCCCACGACGCGGTTTGTTCGCATGGCTTTCGGGCCGATAACGCACGGCGATCGGTGGATTCGGCGGGTGGTGCGGGCTTCTTCGAGAATCGCGGCTCAATCTCGGGAGTTGGGCTGAATCCGGGTCGATAGTCCGAGTCGCCTTGCGTGCGTGGATTGTGGGGAATGGGAGTAGGTCGCGGCGTGATCAACGAGGCACGAGTCATCTCGGTCATTGTCGCGTTGAGTGCGTTCGTGGTCGCCGTCACGGCCGGCTTGGCCGCCGACAACCCCGCGTGGTTGATCCTGGGGCGCGCCATGGTGGCGATGTTGGTCGGGCAACTCCTCGGCCTCGGCGCCGGGCATGTGCTCGCCTACGTACGCCGATCCCACGCCGATCTCTACATCAGGCAACATCCCATTCCCGTGGTGAAGACGCCGGGCGATTCTCCGGCCGTCGTCGATGGTGAACAAACGGTGGAAAACTCGGCGGCCGCATGAATTTTGCCGGAGGCACTTGCAGTGCGGCCTGAAAGTGTGCATACTTTGACCTTCCCGCGATCAAGGATGATCGTCGAGGAACGACGGCGGTGAGTGGCGGGGGGCCTTCGGGTCGCACCCCGCGTCAGGTCAAGGAGCGACCGACATGGCGAGCGTCAAGTCTTCGAGGTCGGGGTTGCGGTCGGGCGGACGGTTCTCGGCCCGTCACGCGGAACCTTCAAAGGCCGAAACCCCGTTCAGCAAGCTGCCCATGACCGAAGTCTGGACTCGCTACCGCGCCAAGCGCGAAGAGAACGTCCGCAACTTCCTCATGGAGAAGTTCCTCCACCTCGTCCGCTACAACGCCGAACGCATCCACACGCGCCTGCCCGCCGAGGTTGACATCGAAGACCTCATGTCCGCGGGCATCTTCGGGCTCAAGGACGCCATCGACGCCTTCGACCTCGACCGCAAAGTCAAGTTCGAGACCTACTGCGCCCAGCGCATCCGCGGGGCCATCCTCGACGAACTCCGCTCGATGGACTGGGTGCCCCGCCTCGTCCGGCACCGTTCGAGCAAGGTCGAGCAGGCGAGGCAGATGATCGAGAAGGCCACCGGCCGCGCCGCGACTGACGATGAGGTTGCCGCCAAACTCAACGTCAACGCCGAGGAGTTCGACAAACTCAAGCGCGATTCCTTCGCCGTCAGCACGCGGAGCCTCTCGGCCCGCACCTTCTCGAGCGACAACGGGCGCGAGGTCCGCGAGATCGACGTCATCCGCGACGACACGCAGAGCAACCCGCTCTCCGACGTGCAGCGCCGCGACATCAAGGACCTCATGACCAAGGGCCTCAGCCGCGCCGAACGCCTCATCGTCATCCTCTACTACTACGAGAACATGACGATGAAGGAGATCGGCTCGACCCTCGATCTGTCCGAAAGCCGCGTCAGCCAGATGCACTCGTCCATCCTGGCCCGCCTCAAGGCCCAGATGCAGCACCGCATGCGCGAACTCGAACCCGTCGAGTAGTGCGCGCGTCGGCCTTCGTAGAGTTCCTGCGTGGTCGAGCCTGTCCCCGCCGCCATCGCCCTCGGGTCCAACCTCGGCGACCGCCGCGCCGCCATTCATTACGCACTCGCGGCGCTGCGGCGAACACCCGGCGTCGACGTGGTGTCCGTCTCGTCGTTCCACGAAACCGCGCCCGTCGGGGGCGTACCCCAAGGCCCCTACCTGAACGCCGCGGCCTCGCTGGAAACGGCGATGCCGCCGCGCGACCTCTTGGCCGCCTTGCACGCCATCGAGCGGAGCTTCGGTCGAGATCGCGCCCGCGAACAGCGCTGGGGCCCCCGAACACTCGACCTCGACCTCATTCTCTACGCCGACGCCGTGATCAACGAGCCGGGGCTGACCGTGCCCCACCCGCGCGCCCACGAGCGCCTCTTCGTGCTCGACCCGCTCGCGGAAGTTGCGCCGGACTTGGTTTTTCCCACGCTCGGGCGGACGGTCCGCGACCTCCGTGATGCCCTCCGACCTCGCGACTAGCTCTGCCCGGCGGGCAATACCATGCCGTGTGACACACCGCGTACCGCATGCCCTGATCGGCCTGGTTGCCTGGGTGAGCCCGGCCAGTTTCGCGACGCCTCTTCCCTCCCCCGCGCCCCTCACGCAGCCCGCGACCCTCTCACCCGCGGACGTGCTGGACCGTGTCGCCAAGGCCTTTCATGCAGGGCCGACCGCGCAGCATGTGTCGATCAAGGTGTCGTCATCGACCGGCCGCGAGCGGACAAGCCGCGTCGAGGTGCTGACCGATCCCGGGGGGAATGACCGCCCGAAACGGGTGGTGTTGAAACTCGGGCGCGTGCTGCACGTGGAAGCGGCGGGGAGCCAGTTCCGCGCCGTTTCGCCCCGCAACGACCAGGCGGCCTACGCCGCCGACCTTCCCGCCGAGTTCGACCCGGCGGCGATCGAGTCTCGCCTGCCCCCCCTGCCGATCCCGCACGTCGCGTGGGTGTTCGGGCCGACGTGGATCGGGGAGGAGAACCGACCGGGAGAGTTTCTGCTGCCCCCGCTCGGGTGGGTGCGTGCCGAATCGGTCGATCTTGAGGATGCGCGGCGAGAGTGCGTGGTGCGCGGACACACGCTCGCCGGGCCGGTGCGGGTCGTGGTCGATGCACGTACATGGACGCTTCGTTCGGTCCGCGGGATGCTCCCGGAAACAGACCTGACGCTGGAACTGACCTGCCGCGACGCCGACCCCGCCGGCGCCGGCTGGGCGGTGAACGTCGCCGACCGGCAGATGGTCGCGTCGATCGCCGACCTCCGGCCTCTCCCAGCGGAACTTCAACCGGGCGCGCCGGTCACGGCGCTGGGGCTGATGAACCCCGACCTGTCGCCATTTTCAACGATCGACGCGATGAAGTCCCAGGGCGCTGAACCGACCGAGGCGGGCGAAGGCCCGTTGCTCGGGGTGCTGGTGCTCTACCGCGAAGGCGTGCCCGGGGCCGAGGACGCGGCGTTCCTCGCCGTTGGCTCCATGCGCAGCCTCAAGAAGAACCTCGACCGTCGCCGTCTGACCAGTGATCGGTCCACGCCACGGCTCTTCATCCAGCCCGTGGCGGTCTTCGACGTAGCCGGGTTCTCGCCCGCGGCGGCCCGGGGCGCGGCCTCAAAGTGGGACGCGGCCCAGGAAAAGGCCGTGTGGACCAGCGCGGGGCAGGCCCTGATGGACCGATTCGAACGTGGAACGCCCGCGCTCGCGGTGGTGGTCGATTCGGAGATGACCCTGCTGGGGGTCGCGGGCATCGAGATCGGCGTGAACGCCGCCGAGGCCACGCTCGCCGAGGTGCGGGCGATCATCGAGGAACATTCCGCCCCACGCTGACGAATCGTCGCCACCAGCCTCGCGCCGGGTGTCTTCTTACGACGCCTGCGCCCGCGGGTGGGCCTTGTTGTACGCGTCCTGGATGCGGTGGGTCGTCAGATGCGTATACACCTGCGTGGTGCTCAGGCTCTGGTGGCCCAGGAGTTCCTGCACGCTGCGCAGGTCGGCCCCGTTGTCGAGCAGGTGCGTCGCGAAACTGTGACGCAGCGTGTGCGGGCTGATCGACGGATCCAGCCCGGCCTGCTTGAGGTACTTGTCGAGTTTCCGCCGCACGCTCCGGCTGGACAGCCGCCCGCCGTGCTTGTTCACGAACAGCGGCCCGCTCTCCCGATTCGCCAGGCGCGGCTCGGCCTTCAGCAGGTCGAGGTACCGCTGGATCGCCCCGATGGCATGGCTGCCCAGCGGCACCACGCGCTCCTTGTTGCCCTTGCCCTTCACGCGCAGCGCCTCGCCCGCCAGGTCCAGGTCGGTCACCTGCAGGCCGACCAGTTCGCTCACGCGGATGCCCGTCGAGTACAGCGTCTCGAGCATCGCCCGGTCGCGCCGCCCCAGCACGTCCAGGTCCGACGGCGTCGACAGCAGCCGCTCGATCTGCTCGATGGTGATGGCCTTGGGCAGCCGCTTGGCCTGCCGCGGCGTGCGGATGAGCGTCATCGGGTTGCCCAACGCGAATCCGCGCTGGTCGGCCCACTTGTAGAAGGACCGAAGCGTGGCGATTTTGCGCGCCATCGTCGCCGCCGAGTAGGTCTGCTCCCCCAGGTGCGCCAGGAACGTACGGATCAGTTCCGCGCTCGAGAGCGTGATCGCCTCGGTGATGGTCGCGGGGTGATAGTCCGCCGCGATCGGTTTGTTCGGGACAAACGCCTCGCCACGTTCCCTGGCCTTGGTGGCGGTGTCCAGGGCGGCCTGCTCCGCCGCCGGGTTCGGCTGGAGGCCGTACTCGGACCCGAGGAACTCGACGAACTGGCGCAGGTCGGCCCCGTAGCACCGCGCGGTGTACGGGCTGAAGTGCCGCTCGTTCGCGAGGTAGGACGTAAAGGCGTCGGTGATGGGCAGCGTTGTCATCCGTGGAACTCCTGACCAAAGCCTCGCCTGGTGCGGGCACGTGACGCGCCCGCCGGGACCTCGCCCGGGCGATAACCCGAAGGTCGGCCCTTCTCGGTCCCAACTTCACTCTCAAGTGCTGAATAATCGTCGAAACCCGCCCTCGGACCCGCACACTTCAGGGTCATCGAACTCCTCCGGCGGCTGGTGGGGGCGTGCGGGCCAGACGGAGCCATTCCTGCGCGAGCAGTTCGTCCACCGTGCGGTACGCCGCGAACTCGGCGTACAGGTCGGCGCTCGCCAGGTACCGCTTCCACCCCAGGGCCGAGGCGCCCCGCATGCGGCCCTGGGCGAAGGATTCAAGATCCATCTGTACCTGGTGGTTCTTCCCGTCGAGGTGCAGCGAGGCCGAGGCCAGCGGGGTGTCCTCGAACCGCTGCGGAGCGGGGATGGAATCACTCGGGCTGGTGGCCAGTTCGCGCGGCGTGAGGCTCGAACGTGGACCGACCATCGCGCCCGGGCGTGCGTACAGCGCGACGGCGACGCCGATCGTCGGCGTGTACGGGTCGAACGCCGTGACACTGCCGACGAGCACGCCGTCGACCCCCATCGCCTGGGCGAGTTTCCTCGCCTCCGCGGGTGTGTGGACACCATGCATCCGCAGGGCGCGCATGGCCCCGAGCGTCCGGTTGAGCGGGACCACGCGGATGCCCTGGGCTTCTTCCGCCGCGGCCACGAGCTTGTCGGCGAAGTTCACGCGCTCGACGAAGGTCGTCCCGCTCTCGTTGCGGATGGGCACCACAGCCCAGAGCACGTCGCCCGAGGAAGCGTCGTAGGGTGTGGTCAGGATGCGAGGAGCGGTCAGCGTGTCCCTCGGGGCTGATTGGCAGCCGACCACGGCCGAACACGCACACGCCGCTATCGCCAAGCCCGCACGCATCCGCGAACCCTCCGCCACGAGGTCGCACACCATGCCGATCGGTCATGGTGTCGACGGTCCAAGTCCTGATGGGCGGAGCGAAACGAAAGCCCGCGCCCGGGAAACACCCCAGCGCGGCGGTGGCCGGGTTGCGGTGGTTCTATCGGGGGTCGCCCGGCTCCGGGGCCGTGGTGACGCGGGTGTTATCGGCCCGCGGTGGGTTCGAAGTTTGAGAGTTCTTGGGCGCGGCTTTTCCGCCGGTCATTCCCGCCGCCTGGACGGCGCTGCCCACGTCCATCGACCAGATGCTCTCCGACCCGGATCGGTTGCTGACGAAGAACAGGCGGGTGCCGCTGGTCCACACCGGGCTGACATTGAGGCCTTGGTTCCCGGTAAGTCGGACTCGCCCTTCGCCATTCACGCCCAGCATCCAGAGCGACCCGCTCGCCGAGCGGGTCGGTCCGCGCCAGGCGAGCGATTCGGGCGCCGGCACCTCGGCGTAGACGATCCACGAGCCGTCGGGGCTCCACGAGGGCTTGATGAACGCCGCGTCGGCGCTGCTGGCGATCTCGGTCTGGTTCGACGCCACCCCGTTGGCGAGTTCGAGGGTCCACACGCCGAATGACCGCCGGCCACGCTCGCGGGGCAACTGGTAGGCGATGAGGTCGCCGCCGTGTTCGCCCGTGCCTGCTATGGGGCACCAGCGTGGGAACAGCCCGTACCCGATGAAGGTCGGGGTGGTGGGGTTTCCAACGTTGGCCGTCCACATTTCCCAGCGCGCGCTGGACGTGCCCCGACGGTTGAAGACCAGGGTCTGACCGTCGGGCGACCACGAGGGGTGGATCTCGTCGGCGGGGTCGTCGGTGACCTGCACCGCCTTGCCGCCGCTGATCGGCATCACGTAGATGTCCCAGTTCCCGCTCCGGTTCGAGGCGAAGGCCACGCGATTTCCGTCGGGGCTGATGGCGGGCATCTCGTCGTCGGCGGGGTCGGTGGTCAGTTGCGTGACGGCCTTGCTGTCGACACGTTTCACGTAGATGTCGGACGTGGCGCGGTGCTGGGTGCTGGCAAAGACCAGCCGGGCGCCGTCGCGTGACACGGCGGGGTCGAAATCGGAGCCTTCCTCCGCGAACGACACTCGGGTGAGGTTCGGCTGGGCGTTGGTCTCGTACGACGGCTCGGCGACCTCGGCGGCCCGCGGCGGGGTCATGGGATGCGCTGGCGCCGGTTGAGTTTCGGTGGCGGGCGTCGTGGCGGCCGAAGGCCCCTGCACCACGCGCACCCCACCGGTGGTTGGGTTGGCCGTGTTCGGGGGCGTGCTCGATGAGGACAAGGACCACCCGCACCCGGCGCCGGCGAGAATACCGCCCGTGGCGAGCAGGAATGAAGACGGCAGAGCGAGGCGTGGCGTGGAGTTCATGAACCCTCCGTGGAACAGGATCGGCCCGGCACGCATGGGGGAGTCGATCATGACTCCGGCGCACCGCCGCGTATGACCGCTATCGGCACGTTTGACCGGCGACCCCAGCAGACATCACGGGCGGGAGGCCCGAACCATGATGGCCGAGGGTCCCGCGCGTCGGACCCAGACCGAGCCGCGACCCCGGGGTTCGATCGTGAGGGTGAGGTGATCGAGGTACTCGGCCAAGGCCGGGCCGGTGAACCGCGCCAGGAACTCAGGCGTGGCCGACGGATTGATCTCGAGGATGCGCCCGATGAGTTGGGCGCGATTGAGGCCGCGAAACGAGCCGTTTTCGTGCTCGTGGACGAGAATCTCGGCGTTCAACTCGGACGCGGGCGCGATGGCGCTGGCGATCATCGTACACTCCCGTGCGTCAGGCACGGAACGGGCGGCCTCCGGCCGATGGTGCGATCCAGGAAGCACCATCGACCTTCCAAACTCTTCCGCGCCCAGCGATAACCAACACGGACCATGACCGACCCAAACACTCCTCCAACTGTCGCGCCGCTCTTGCGCGAGTCGCCTAACACCGATTGGCACAAGGTTGTTGCGGTGCATGACACGTTCATGCGCGAGGTCCGCACACGCGCCGGGCGGGTGGTTGCTGTTCAACGGCGCATCGATGAAGGCCCGGGGGAGGTTGAATCGGGCGAACTGATAGTGCCGGTTGCCATGGGCAGTCCCGAGTCGCCCGCGTGGATGCCGACGGCTCGACGGGCGTTCGAAGCGGCGCTCGGCCCGTGGGACGAGTTGGCGGCTCAGGGGCGTGCGGCCCTCTGGCCCATGGCCGAGGGAGTGATTTCCGACATTCCCTCGACGCTGAGTTTTTTGCGCGCAAGGTCGGGGTGGGGGCTGGTGCTCGAGCCGGCGGCGATGATGACGGCGGGCATGCGGCCCGAGGCCGAGGATCATGTGGCGCGCTTGGCCGAGGCCCTGGCGGGGCATGGGTCGCTCCGGGGTGTTGTGCTTCCCAAGGAGGACGACGGGCTGCGTGGGCTGATCGAGCGGGTGCTCCTGCCGCGGGTTGGTGCGGGGGTATGGATCGCGGAACCGGCGCGGCAGGGATGAGCGGGGACGACCTACAGTCCGGTGATTCACGGAACCACACCCATGCCCGACGCCGCTCCCGTGCTTGACCATCCGATGTTCGCCGTCGTGAAGGCCGCATTCCCCGGCGTGGGGTTCCGCGGGACGGAGTTCCGGGGACAATCGACGCTCATCGTGCCCTCGGGCGACCTTCACCGCGTGATGGCGTTCCTGCGGGACGACCCGCGGTGCGCGTTCAACTTTCTGTCGGACGTGGTGGGGGTGGACTACTTGGGGTACCCCGCGAAGACGGCGGGGCGGTTCGCCGTGGTGTACAACCTGCTCTCGCACGCGCGGGATGATCGATTCTTCGTGAAGGTCTTTCTGGACCCGAGCCTGCCGACCGACGGCACGGCGGACGATCCGGCGTTGTACGTGGACTCGGTGACCGACCTCTGGCCCGGGGCGGAGTGGATGGAGCGGGAGGTCTTCGACATGCTGGGGATTCGCTTCCGCAATCACCCGGACCTGCGGCGGATCCTGCTCTGGGAGGCCTACCCGGCCTTCCCGCTGCGGAAGGACTACCCCGTGAGGGGACGTGGCGAGCGAGAGCAATACCGCGTGGTGGACCGGGCCTCGTCGTAACCGGGTCCGGGGCCACGCGTACAACTCGGCATGAACCGGCTCACGCTCATGGTGATGGCGTTGGTGATTCTCGGCGGCCTCGCGCTGACGGGGTGCGAGTCGAAAGGCCCGCGCGATACTCCCGAGGGGACGATCCTGGCGCTGAAGGAGACGATTCTGGAGGGCCGGGCGGACCGGATAGGGGATTTTTTCTACGCCGAGGACCCGGAGATGCGCAAACTGATGCGCCGGCTCGGGGTGTTCCTCGGGAACGTGCAGAAAATGGGGACGAGCGTACAGGCGAAGTTCCCCGACGAGGTGGCGGCCCTGAAAGCGCAGGCCGAGGAGGCCGCGAAGAACGGCAAGGCGACGAGTTTCCTGTCGCAGATGACCTCGCAGATGGGCGGGCCTGGGCGGCGTCGCGCGGCGCGGGCGGGGACGGGCGGCGGGGACGCCATGCGGTCGTCGTTTGATTCGTTCCTGAAATCCCTGATGGCGGACCCGTACGGGTGGGCGGAGCAGGCCGAGACGCGGCTGACGACGGCGTTCCTGACCGACGACAGCGTGGCGCTGCTGTGGGACGACCAGCCGATCCTGTCGCCCCTGGGGATGACGATGCGACGGGCGGAAGACGATCGGTGGTACATCGTGTTGCCGACGGGCGCGCCCGGGGTGGGGTCGCTCATGCCGCAGACGCCGGATCAGTACAAGATCTTCGGGAGTTTGATCGCGACGTTCGACAACGTGGTGATCGATCTGCGGGCGGACGTGGAGAACGGGCGCGTGGCGAACCTGGAGCAACTCTCGCAGAAGGCGGGCGAGAAGGCGTTTCTGCCGGTGGCGGCGGCGGTGTTCGCGTACGCGAACTACACGTCGAAGATGCCCAAGGGTGAGCCGGCGAAGAAGCCCGGCGGGTGAATCGCCGCGGGCTTAGTACCCCGAGCGCGAGGTCCATTCGCTCCCGAGGCCGGAAACGCCCAGCCCGCCGCGCGTCCCGTAGGGGCGGATGACGAAACTGAGGCCCGTGTCGCCGGTGATCTCGTTGGTGCTGACGCCGACGCCGAAGATGGTGCTGGCGAACCGGCGCTGGAAGAGGATGCCGACGGTCTGGAACTCCCCACGGTCGGTGTCAAAGTTGGCGCCGGTAGCGATGGAGTATTTGTCGGTCAGTTGATGGGTGAGCGAGCCGGTGAGGTAGGTAGAGTCCTGCGGGTTGAGGTAGCGGACATCGACGGCGGCGGTGAAGGTGGGCCACTGCCGGATGAGCAGCCCGACGCTGGAGGCGGCCATTTCGCCCTCGTCGAGGTCGTACACGGCGCTCCCGGTCAGACTGGCGGCGTCGGTGAGGCGCATCACGGCGTCGGCGATGGCGTAATCGCCCGGGTTCGAGTACTCGGGGCGGAAGTCGAAGAAGCGACCGATGGGCCCGCGCGAGCCGGCGTCGTCGGAAGCGAACATCACGTCGGTGCTCAGCGTGAGGAGGTTGACGGTGTGCCACCGGCCCGGGGCGCCGCGCTGCGTCTGGAAGTACTGCGTCACGCCCGCGCGGATCATCCCGCCGTCGAGCAGGGCTTCCACGTCCTGGTCGTAGATCGGGAGGTCGTCGCGGTCGACCGTGGCGTCGGCGACCCAGGCGGTGAGGTTGGGTTCGATGACGTGCCGGAGACGGTTGATGTCGAGCAGGCTGGAGTTGGCGTTCTCGTAGACGCGCTGGAGGGTGGTCGAGGCGCGGACGCCCGCCGCGCCCCAGAGGCGGACGTGGTCGTGGTCGTCGCCGCTGTAGGCGGAAAAGTCGCGGTCGTGAAAGGTGAGGCGCCCGACGATGAACGGGTTGACGGTGACGGGCCCCACGGCGAACTGCGCGGCGAGTTCCTGGCGGGTGTCGAGGCGGTAGACGCCTTCTTCGGTCAGGCCCATGGCGCGAAGGGCATCGCCGAGTCGTTGGTTCGCGTTGAGGCCCAGGGCCTGCTGGGCGAGCGTGTTGCTGGTCAGGCCGTGCTCGCGGGCGAGGACTTCGTCGAAGTTGAGTTCCAGACGCCCGGCGCGGTACTCGCTGAACCAGGTGAGGGTTCCCGGGGCGGCGGGGGCGAGCAGGTCGTCGGCGTGGCGGACATACATGAGTTCCGGCGTCCGCGTGACGGAGTATCCCTGGCTCTGGAGGAGGTACTCGTTGGCGATGAAGTCCTCGAAGCGGCCGGAGAAATCGGCCGCGAAGTACGTCGCGCCCTCGGTGCGGCGGGCGGCGAGGCGGTTGGTGAACTCACGCCGCGTTTCGCCGTAACGCTCGAAGAAGCCGTCGATGACCGCGGCGTCGCTGAGTAGGGCGACCTCGGCGAGAAGGGTCCAGCGTTCGTCGAGGCGCCATCGCTGCTCGCCCAGCAGGATGCCGCGGAACTCGTCGTCGCGGACAAACCGCGCGCCCGATTTCATGACGTCGGTCCCGCCGTCGAGGGGCACGGTGTACGCGAAGACCTCGCCCCGCTGGTTGCCGTCGGCCCAGGAGGCCTCGACGCCGACGCCCGGCCCGCGCTGAAAGTAGTAATCCGCGAGCAAATCGACGGAGACCGACGTGCGTCGCTCCAGCCCCAGGAGCGGAAAGAGGTTGAGCGTGCTGAGGATGGCCCCGCCCGAGCCGGAGCGGTTCTCGAAGCGAAGGTCCTTGATGATGCGCTCCTCCACGTTGCCGGAGTACACGGGCCAGTAGAACACGGGCACGTCGAGCAGACGCCCGGTAATGTGCCGGGCCTCGACCCACGAGTACGTTTCGCGGCGAGGCTCCTGCCCCGCGAGATCGCCGGGCGGATCGACGACGCGCTCGCGCCGCGTGACGGTCACGGTTGATGCGCCGATGGAGAGTTCGGGGTCGAGGAAGGGGCTGTTGGTGAACTTCGCCCCCTCGGCGGTGAACGAGGCGACGCTGGTCTGCCGGACCGTCGTGGCGCGGACGTAAATGGGCAACTGCCGCGCCTGGTCATAGGTCCAGAAAACCGCGTCGAGCATGACGGCCTTGTTGGCGCGGAGGTCGTAGTAGACCTGCGGCCCGCGGACGGTGAACTCCCCGTCGCTCGCGGTCACGTCGCCCTCGAGGTAGACCCCGCGGACGGTGCGGGCGTCGAGGCGGGCCATGTCCTCGAGGCGGCCGGGGTCGGTGAAGACGACGGCGCGGCTGGCGGAGAGCTGCAGCACGCGGTCGCGGGCGTTCTCGACGTACTGAAGGATCACGCCCCCGGTGGCGATGATGGCGTTCTCATCGTCCCCGGAGACGAAGGTGATGTTGCCGGGTGAGAGGGTGACGACGCCCCCGGGGCCGAAGATCGGCGGGCCGGGTTCGGGCGCGGGGCGTGTTGGGGCCGGTGGCGAGGATTCCGGCACGGGGGTCGTCGGTGCAGACTGAGCCGCGGGCGGTGCGACGGGTTCTTCTGCCGTGGGCGGTGTCGGCGTGGGAGTTCGTTCAGGGGTGGGGATGGGCGTTGATTCGGATGGCGCAACAGGCGTGGGGGGCGAGGCCGTTCGTGTCTCCTGCGTCGGCGCCGGGCGGGGAGGCGTCGCGTCGCGAGTCTCCACGCGGGGAGGCGTGCGGGCCGGTTCGGGCTGCGGTGCGTCCGGCAGGGCGCGGGGCGAAATCGACACGCGCGGTGGAAGTTTGACGCGCGGCTCGACCGTACGAGGGCCGGAGGTACGCGGTGTGAACTTCGGGAGAGGTTCCGGGGGCGGATCGACCGGCTCCCCCGCGGCGCGTTGGAGTGACCGCCACAGGGCGGCTTCACCCGCGGCGGCGGCGTCGGCATCGTCACGAAATCGCCGCGCGTCGGGCGGGCCGTCGATCACGAAATCGCCCGATACGCGCAGGGGCGTCGTGGGGAGGATGATGGCACGAAGGGGAAGTTCTTCGGCCGTCACGCCCGCGCCGCCGGCGGGGGCGGCGGGGTCGCCCACTTCGATCAGGTGTACGAAGACCTGCTCGACGGTGCGCCCCTGCGCATCAACGAGGCGTTCGGCCCAGGCCGAGGCTTTCGCCGCACGAAACTCGCGCCCCGCGAGGATGACACGGACCTCGCCGACGAGCGACCAGCGTCGCGTTGGGCCATCCTGCCATTGATGCACGCGGTTGGCACGCATGGACCAGGGGCCTTCGAGTGCGGGGAGATCGAAACGTGCGCCGCCGAACGACGTGGCACGTGGGGGCGAGGGGGACGAGGGCGGCGGCCACGGGGCGGCGCGGGCGGACCCACTCCCGGCGGCCAGGCAGGCCGACACGAGCACCGCGGTCCCTGCGTGCACGGGCCTTCGCATCGTGGGCGGATGCTACGAGCCTTCCGCCGCGGTCAGCGACCCCGCCCTGTCGCGTGCCGCGTGGGGCGCGGCGTGAGCGTCCCTACCCTCTCGGCGGATGGATGAACTGCTCCAAGCGATGACGAACTGGAAGGGCTGCTCGGCCCTGGTCGTGGGCGATTTCATGCTCGATGAGATCGTTTCGGGCGACGCGGAACGCCTCTCGCCCGATGCCCCGGTGCCGATCCTTCACGTGCGCGGGGTGGAACGGCGCGCGGGCGGGGCGGCGAACGTCTGCCTCGACCTCGCGGCGTTGCGGGCGCGTGTGACGGCGTTCGGCGTGGTAGGGGACGACCCCGCCGGGCGGGCGCTGCGTGAGCAGTTGGCGTCGGCGGGCGTGGAGGTGGGGGGGATCTTCATGGACCCGTCGAGGCCGACGACGGTCAAGCAATCGCTGGTGGGCCTGGCGCAGGCGCGGCACCCGCAGAAGATGTTCCGGGTGGATTACGAGTCACGGACACCCCTGGCGCCGGCGATCAGCGCGTCGCTGGCCGGGGCGATCGAGCGGGCCGTCGCCGACGTCGACCTGGTGTGCATCGAGGATTATGGGAAGGGTGTGTGCACGCCGGACCTGTGTGCGCGGGTGATCGCGGCAACGAAGAAGGCGGGCAAGCCGGTGTACGTCGATCCGGCGCGGGGGGTCGATTGCACCGCGTACGCCGGGGCGACGGCGATCACGCCGAATCGCACGGAGGCCGAAATAGCGACGGGGCTTTCGGCCAGCGACGAGGCGGACGCGACCCACAACGCGCGCCTGGCGCATGCGCTGCTCGATCGGTTGGGCCTGGAGGCGTGCATTCTGACGCTGGATCGGCACGGGGCGCTGCTGCTGGAACGCGGGGGGGCGCCCGCCGCCGTGCCCACGGTGGCGCGTCAGGTCTATGACGTGACCGGCGCGGGGGACATGTTCTTGGCGGCGCTGGCGGCAGGCCGGGCCAATGGTCTGTCGTGGCTGGATGCGACGCGTCTGGCGAACGTGGCGGCGGGGCTGGAGGTGGAGGTGTTCGGGGTGAAGCCCATCCCGCTGGAGCAGGTGCATCACGCCGTGCTCTTGCTCGACACGCCGTACCGGGGGAAGGTGCGGTCGGCGGACCAGGCGGCGCTCCAGGCCGCGGCGCTGCGGAGCCAGGGCAAGTCCGTGGTGTTTACGAACGGGTGTTTCGACGTGCTGCACAGCGGGCATGTCACCCTCTTGGAGAAAGCCGCCGCGGAGGGGGACTTCCTGATCGTGGGCCTGAACGACGACGCGTCGGTGCGGCGGCTCAAAGGACCGACGCGCCCGGTGAACGGGCAGGACGATCGTGCCCGGGTGCTCGGCGCGCTCGAATCGGTCGGCGCGATCGTGTACTTCGGCGAAGACACCCCGCTCCGTCTGATCGAGGCCATCCGCCCCGACGTGCTGGTCAAGGGGGCGGACTACGCCAAGGACGCGGTGGTGGGGGCGTCGTTCGTCGAGTCGCACGGCGGGCGCGTGGTGCTGGTCGATCTGGTCGAGGGCAAGAGCACGACGACGACCATCCGCCGGCTGAAGGCGGGTGTGCCCGGGCATGCGAGTTAGAAGCGTCGAGCGTGTTCAACCCCGATCGGCGAGTTGTGTTCCGCGAGACGAAGTGAAAGAATGGAGGAGCGCCCGGTTTCCCGGGCCGCTCCCCCGTCGGACCCTCTCTCCCGGCTGCGGTGGGGAGCCTTGCCGAGCGGGGCCTCGGGTGTGGTCGTCGGAGCACGGGGCGGATGGGAGGGCCGTTTCAGGGTTCCGTCGGCCTCGTGCCATGAGGTAAGCGAGGCCGCGGGGTGTTACTCACGCGCGCGTGAAAGAAAGTACACTTCGCCGTTCTCTTTCGTGGTGGACCATGTCGAACCCGATCCCCAACCAGCCAGAACTCGATGCCCTGCTAACCAAGGCGACGGCGGGCGATACCGGCGCGCTGGTGGCGTTGCTGGAGGCGTTGGCGCCCAGGGTGCGGGCGCGGATCGAAGGCCGCATCGGCCCGCATCTGCGATCGTCGCTCGATGCCGACGACGTCATGCAGGTGACCTATGTCGAGGCGGTCATGCGGATCGGGCGTTTTACCAGTGGCGGGGCCACGGGCTTCCTGGCGTGGCTGGGGCGATTGGCGGAGAACAACCTGATCGATGCGATCCGGTCGCTGGAGGCGGCGCGTAGGCCCGACCCCTCGAAGCGCGTCACCGCGGGGCCGCGGTCCGGGCATGAATCGATGGTGGCCCTGGTGGACATGCTGAGCGGAACGATGACCACCGCGAGCCGGCACGCGGCCCGGGGTGAGGCCGTGGCGCACCTGGACGCTGCCCTGAAGAGCCTGCCGCCGGACTACGAGAAGGTCGTGCGGATGTACGACCTGGAATCACGCCCGATCGAGGAGGTCTGCCAGGCTCTGGGGCGGTCGGAAGGGGCGGTGTTCATGCTCCGTTCGCGGGCGCACGACCGGTTGCGGGAAGCCATGGGGCCGGAAGGCAACTTTTTTTCCAAACAGGCGTGAGTGCGCGCCTGAATTGATCGTTCTAGAGGATGACGGCCGGCCATGCCGTGGGGGCGTGATCACCGCGCCGTCAACTCCGTCCTTCCAGAGTGTCCGGAGGGGCACTCTGGCGGGGCATTTCCGAACACGCGGGCACGAGGGGCGGCGTCGCGGCGAGCCAGCGCGATGATTGATACGCTGCGCGGCGCGTGGCCCAACCCCGGGGCATCCGCGGAAGGCACCCATGTCCCCCGAAGACCCAACAACGCCCGGCCCGGATGCGCCCAACGGGGGCACACGCCCGAGCAAGGGCGAGCGCGACCTCATCCGCGAGGCCATCCAACAGGGCAGCCCGCGCAGCGGCAGCCGCGTGACCTTCACGGGCGACCTCCCCCCGGAGGGGACGTTCCCGGGGTACGAACTCCTGCGGGAGATTCACCGCGGCGGGCAGGGGGTGGTCTACCAGGCCATTCAGAAGGCGACCAAGCGCAAGGTGGCGCTGAAAGTGTTGCACGGCGGGCCGTTCAGCGGCTCGGCGGGGCGCAGCCGCTTCGAGCGCGAAGTGCAGGTGCTCGGGCAGTTGAACCACGCGAACATTGTCCGGCTGCACGACAGCGGGGTGACCAGCGACGGCGGATTTTTCTATGTAATGGACTACATCTCGGGGCGGAACCTCGAGGAGTACATCGCGGACAAGTCGCTGTCGGTGGAGGATGTGCTGCGCGTCTTTCTCAAGGTGTGCGACGCGGTGAACGCGGCCCACCTGAAGGGGATCATCCACCGCGACCTGAAGCCCAGCAACGTGCGCATCGACGCGAACGGGGAGCCGATCGTGGTGGACTTCGGGCTGGCGAAGGTGGCCGGACCGGACCTGATCGGGACGGACGCGGACACGGGCGGGGCGCAGTTGATGACGCTGACGGGGCAGTTCATCGGGAGTTTGCCGTGGTCGAGTCCCGAGCAGGCCGAGGGCGTGCCCGGGAACATCGACGTGCGGACGGACGTGTACTCGCTGGGGGTGATGTTCTACCAGATGCTGACCGGGGAGTTCCCGTACAAGGTGATCGGGAACATGCGGGACGTGCTGGACAACATCCTGCGGGCCGAGCCGGCCAAGCCCAGCACCATCCGGCGGCAGATCAACGACGAGATCGAGACGATCGTTCTGAAGTGCCTGAACAAGGATCGGGATCGGCGGTACCAGACGGCGGGGGAACTGGCCCGCGACCTGCGGCATTACCTCGCGGGCGAACCGATCGAAGCGAAGCGGGATAGCGCGGCGTACCTGCTGTCGAAGACGCTGCACCGGTACCGCGGCATGGTGACGGCGGCGGGGGTGTTCCTGGGGATGCTGGTGGTGTTCGCGGTGGGGATGACGGTGCTGTACGGGAAGGCGACGCGGGCGGAAGAGGGCACCCGGCTCGCGCTGGGAAAGGCCGAGGACGCGACCAGGGCCGAGGCGGCGCAGCGCCAGCGCGCGGACGCGAACTTCAAGGCCGGGCACGCCATGGCGATGGCGATGGTCGGGGAGATCGAGCGGAAACTGAGCGTGCTGCGCGGGGCGACAGCGGCGCGCGAGGCGCTGCTGCGCGAGGGGCAGGCCTATCTCGACGCGGTGGACGTGAAGGCGAGCGACGACCCGGACCTGCTGATGGACCTGGCGGCGGCGCACGAGAAGATGGGGAACCTGCAGGGCGAGTTGTACATGCGGCGTCTGGGGCAGACCGACGCGGCGGAGGCGAACTTCGCCACCGCGCGGAAAATCCGCGAAGAACTCGCGGCGCGCCTCCCGGGCGATGCCAAGGTGCTCTCGTCGCTGGCCCGAAGTCAGTACCGCACGGCGGGCGGGTGGGTGACGAAGCGCGATCCCGACAAGGCGCGGGCGGAGTTCCTCGCGGTGATCGCGTCGTACGACGCGGCGCTGGCGCTCGCGGTCAAGGCTCCCTCGCCGCGGTACGACCCCAACGCCTGGGCCGTGCAGCGGGCGTGGGCGCAGCGGGCGCTGGCCGACGTGCTGGTGACGCAGGCGCAGCGCTCGGCGGACGGTGGCGACGCGGCGACGGGGCGGGCGCAGTTGCAGGACGCCGAGGAGCTCTTCAAGCAGGCCGACGCCACGTTCGCGATGCACGAGGGGCACGCGGTGCTTCGCGAAGAGTGCCGGCGCGGGCGCGGAGTGATCGAGGATGCGCTGGCGCGGAACGAGTCAATCGCGGCGCGGTGGCTGGTGGCGTCGGCGAAGAAGATGCGCGACGCGGGGCAACGCGACGACGCGACATCGCAGTATCGCGCGGCCCTCGAACGGTACGCGAAGAGCCGCACGATCGCCGAGAAGGCGGTGGAATCCTTCCGCGCGGTGTGCGAGGAGTTCCCCGCGAGCGGCGAGGCCCGGCGGAGTCACATGCTGGCGCGGATGAGCGTGGCGGCATCGCTGGGCGAAAGCGCGGGGCTGTGGAAGGTGCTGGGCGAACTGGGCGACGCGCAGGCCGCGGACCGCGAACGCGCCGCGCGCGCCGAGGCCCTGGCCATCCTCGCGGACGTGGTGGCGGTGGCGAAACGCCTGGGCGACGAGGACACCGGGAGCCTGGAGGCCCGGCGCGACGTGACGCTGGCGCTCAATCGCTACGCGCAGGAACTCCGTGGCGCGGGGCGATTTCCCGAGGCCGAGGCGGCGATGCTCGAACTGCTCCGCGTGCGCGAGGACCTGCTCGCGACGGACCCGATCGCGCGGCACGAGATCGACGTGGGGGTGGCGCGGCATCGGCTGGGGCAGGTGTACCTGGCCTGGGCCAAGGCCGAGGAAACTGGACGCGACGATCGGCTCGCACGGGCGGATGAGCAGTTGCGGGCCTCGCTTGCGATCTTCGAGCGTCTGCGCGAGCGGGAACTCCTTGCCCAGGATCATCCGTATTTGACCGAAACGCGGGCACTAATGGATGAGGTGGCGACGCTTCGGAAACCACGGGGAGGGTAACTCACGCCGGAATAACCCATTGCGTTTCATGCGGGTTTCGGTAAACTCGTCGGGCAGGAGAGATCATGGGCAACCCCGGCCCGGCCGGGCGGGGGGCCTGTGTGCAGAGAGGGAATGTCATGCAGAAGATGTCCGCTCGGGCGGTGGTGCTGGTCGCCGGGTTGGCGGCGGGCGTGTCGGCGTCGGAGGCCGGGGCGCAGATTTCCGCGTTCTGGTCCAACCCGGTCTCGGGGAACTGGAACAACGGCGCGCTGTGGAGCACGAACCCGGACTTCCCGAACAACGGGGTGAACACGTACGACGCGTTCATCAACGCGATGGGGTCGGCGTACACCGTGACGCTCAACCAGAACATCACCGTGCGGGACTTCACGCTGGATTCGCCCGACGCGACGCTGGACTTCTCGGGCGGGTTTACGTTCACGGTGACGCGGGACTTCCTGCTCCGCGCCGGGGCAACCTTGAACGGGCAGAGTTTCGCGGGGCAGAGCATCACGGTGGGCGGTAATGCAACCTTTGAGGACGGGGTCGTGCGGAACCTGGCGCTGTTCACCGGCAACGGCCCGGTCTTCTACGCGGCCAATACGCTCTGCGAGATTGACGACACGGACATCAACCACGGGGACGGTTCGGCGCTGTGGGCCAGCCCGGGGGGGATACAACTCTCCAACGGCGCGACGATCACGAACGAGGCGGCGTGCGTGTTCACGATCAGCACGAACGCGGGGCAACTGACGCAGGGGGCCGGCGCAACGGGGAGTTTCACCAACGCGGGCACGCTGATCCGCGACACGGGCACGGGGATCGTGGACCTTCAGGGCGTGACGTTCGCGAACACCGGGACGCTCGACGTACGCACGGGGACGTTCCGCACCGACGGGCTGGCGCTCGTCGGGAACACGCTGGCCGCGGGGACGTGGATCGTGGGCGGGGGGAGCATCGACCTGGTCGGCCAGAGCGTGCAGACGAACCAGGCCGACGTGCGGTTCACCAGCGCGAGCGGATCGTTCGCGGCGTTCGGCGACGTGACGCTGAACGACGCGGGTGGATCGATCACGGTGGACGGCGGGCGGACGTTCACGACGACCGCCGCGGCGGACTTTCAGAACACCGGGGTGATCGACGTGAAGGTGGGTGCGACGTTCGAAGTACCCGCGGGGCGTGCGCTGCTCAACGCGAGCGCAGGGACCATCGCCGGGGGCGAGTTCCTCGTCGCCGGCACGCTCAAGGCCCCGAACCTCTCGGGCCTGACCACGATCGATACGTCGCTCACGCTCGACGGGCCGGGCGCGAGCGTCGTGGACGGGGCGAACGCCAACGCGCTTACGGGTGTCGCGACGATCGGCACGAACGGCTCGTTCAAGGTGCGGAACGGCGCGAACTTCACGACCGCGTCGGACGTGACGCTGAACGGGCAGGGCACCATCGGCGTGGGCGCGGGCACGACCTTCACCGTCAACGGGACCATCACGAACCTCGCGACGGGCACGTTCACCGACGGCGGGCTGGACGTGGAGGGCACGCTGGTCTTCAACGACGCCGACATCGACACCGTCGCGGGCAACCTCTCGCTGAACAACGCCACGGCGAGCATCGAGGACCAGTTCGGGAACGACGCCTTCCGCAACCTGGCCACCGTGACGGCGGCGGGTTCGCTGGGCGTCACCAACGGCCGAAACCTGTCGGTCAGCGGCTCGCTTGACACCGCGGGCAACGTGACGATCGGCACGCTGGGCAACGGCTCGACGCTGACGCTGCCGGGGGCGTACAACCAGACGGCGGGAACGACGACGCTGCGTGACGGAACGATCGACGCCGCGGGCGGGTTCAACCTGCTCGGCGGCGAACTGCGCGGGAGCGGGCAGATCAACGGGGACGTGGTGACGGACGGGACGATCAAGCCGGGCAACTCGCCCGGGGTTCTTCGGATCGACGGGGCGCTCAGCATCCGCACGAGCGCGGCGCTGGAGTTTGAACTCGGCGGGCTGACGCAGGGGACGGGGTACGACTTCCTGAACCTGCTGAGCGGGAACATGACCTTCCTTCCTGGTTCGGATGCGACGATGCGGCTTGTGTTGCTGCCGGGGTTCTACCCCGGGCTGGGCGAGCGGTTCACGGTCGTGCAGACGGACACGGGCCGCGTGATGGGTGCGTTCGAGCATTACGAGGGTCTGGAGTTGCCCAACGGGTACCGATTCGGGGTCGAGTACGTGCGGCTTGTGGAGAACGATCCGTCGTCGGTCTGGCGGATCGACGTGATCGTGACGGCGACGCCCGCGCCGGGCGCGGCGATGCTCTTCGGGCTGGGCGGGCTGCTCGCGGCTCGGCGTCGGCGCTGAGCCTGCACCGATAACGCGCGTGATTGTGCGGGACACCGTACGCCGCGCGCGTGTTTTTCGGTCGTGGTTTCGCCGGTTTCCGCGTGTTTCTTGTTTCGCGCACGCATGCCATGCAGGGATTGGCCGATGGGACGTGAAGTCTCATCGGGAGTCCATCATGCATCCAAGATCGATGGCAACGGCGGCGGCGGTCGTGTTGGCGGCGACGGCGGCGCGCGGGCAACTCGCCGAGGCGGGGATGGAGCGCGTACCGGAGTTCGGCGGACCGCAGGACCTGCCCGGGCGCGAACAAGGCCCGCGGACCAACGAGCCGTCCGAGCCGTCGACCATCGAAGTCGAGCCGGACGCGCCGCGCGGGTGGTTCGGCGGGGCAAGATGGCGGGAATGGCAACGCGCGACCGGCGACTGGGGCGGCGTGCGGACGACGCTCGAAGAAGCCGGGCTGACCATCGAGGCGTCGTACACGATGGACTGGTCGAGCGTGTGGAGCGGGGGGATCGCGCGGCGGGCCTCGACGCGGCACCTGTTCGACATGAACGCGACGCTGGACCTCGACACGGCGCTGGGCTGGACCGGGGCGACGCTGTACGCGGATTTCTACGCCGCGTCGATGCGGGGTGGCTCACGCGACGTGGGCGACTGGCAATGGTTCTCGAACGTCGAGACGGATCGCAACGGCGGGCAACTGGCCGAGGCGTGGCTCGAGCAGCGCCTGTGGGACGATGCCGTGCGCGTGAAGGTCGGCAAAGTCGACGCGAACATGGAGTTCGGGTTTGTCGAGGCGGCGGCGGCGGTCCTCAACGCGAGCGCGGCGTACTCACCGACCATCGCGGGGATGACGACGTACCCGGACCCGTCATTCGGCGCTGTGGTCTTTGTGTACCCGACGGAGCGGCTCTACGTGGGCGGGGGCGTGTTCGACGGCGCAACGATGGACGGGATCGCGACGGGGAACCGCGGGCCGGACACGTTGTTCGATGAGGCCGCGGGGAGCTGGTTCTTCATCGCGGAGGGCGGGGTGACGTGGGAGGCCGCCGGGCCGTTGGCGGGCGGACGCGCGGCGCTGGGCGTGCACCACCACACGGCGGCGTTCGCGCGGTACGACGACGACGTAGAGGACGGCGCGAGCGGGGTGTACGCCCTCGTCGAGCAGGCGCTGTGGACCACCGGCGAGGAGGACGAGCGCGGCGTGTGGGTGTTCGTGCAGGCGGGGTGGGCCAGCGCGGGCGACGTGGAGCGGCATTGTGGCGGCGGGGTGACGTGGCGCGGGCCGTGCGAGCAGCGGCCATGCGACGTGGTGGGGCTGTACGTCACGTGGATCGACCTGGCGGACGAGGCGGGCACGCCCTACGCCGAGGACGAAACGGCGATCGAGGTGTACTGGAAGATCGCGCTGACGGGGAGCGTGAGCGTGACCCCAGAGGTGCAGGTGATTCTGAACCCCGGGGGCGATGCGAGCCTCGACGACGCGGTGGTGGGGCAGGTGCGGTTCGAGGTGGTGTTCTAGCGGCTACTTCTCCGCGTGGAGCGCGTGGGCGGCGGTCCTGTGAGCCTGGCCCGTGGTCGTGCGGACGATTCGCCCGTCGTCCATCTCGGCGATGCGGTCGGCGAACTCGAAAATGCGGGCGTCATGCGTGACGACGACGAGGGAAAGGTCGTTCCCCTCGGCGAGATCGCGGAGGAGTTCCATGACGCGCTGCCCCGTGGCGTGGTCGAGGGCGCTGGTGGGTTCGTCGCAGACGAGGAGTTTGGGGTTGTGGACGAGGGCCCGGGCGATGGCCACGCGCTGCTGCTGCCCCCCGGAAAGGCGCGTCGGGCGGTCGTGCTCGCGTCCCGCGAGGCCGACGCGTTTCAGGACGGCGGCGGCCTGTTCAACGGCTTGTTTTCGCGGCACGTTGTTGATAAGCAGCGGCACCGCCGCATTCTCGGCGACGGTCAACGCGGGGATGAGGTTGAACGCCTGGAAAACGAACCCGACGTTGACGGCACGGAAGCGGGCGGTGGCGGCCGAGCCGATCGAGGCGTAATCGACGCCCAGGACTTCGCACTCGCCCGCGTCGCGGTCGAGGACGCCGGCGATGATGGAGATGAGCGTGGTCTTCCCGCACCCCGACGGGCCGACGAGCATGAGCAGTTCACCCCGGGCCACGTCGAGGTCCACCCCGCGCAGGGCCTTTACCTCAATCGGCCCAATGCCGTAGGTCTTCACGACGCCTCGGCAACGGACGGCGGGGGTGGGGTCGAGCATGGGGGATTGTTGGGCCGACGGGGTTACTTGTCCGAGTCAGGGATGCCCATGCCCTTGCGGTTCGGGCTGGCGGGGCGCGGCGGCTGGCGGTAGGGGCGTTCGGCGACGGCTTTGAGCATCTCGGCGATGGCACGGTCGAGTTGCGGGTCGCCCCCGTTCACCATGAGGGCGGGGTCGTCGATGACTTCGATGGTGGGGTCGGTGCCGTGGCCCTCGACGCCCCAGGTGCCGTCGGTTTCGTAGAAGCCGAACGTGGGGACGGTGATGGACCCGCCGTCGATGAAGGCGGGGTTGCCGGAGATGCCGACAAGGCCGCCCCAGGTGCGAGTGCCGATGAGGTGCCCGAGATTGTTGTGCTTGAAGAGCCAGGGGAACATGTCGCCGCCGGAGCCGGCCAGGCCGTTGATGAGCATGCACTTGGGCCCGAAGTGGGCATCGGGCGGCCAGGGCCAGTCGTTCCCGTCGCGGCGTGCCCAGTAGTTGGTGGCGGGGCGGTTGAGGAGTTCGATGAAGCGGGTGGGGATCTGCCCTCCGCCGTTCCAGCGTTCGTCGATGATGAGCGCGTCGCTGCCGCGCTGCCCGAAGAACTGACGGTAGAGGTCGTTCTGCCCGTCGACGCCGGTGTTGGGGACGTAGATGTAGCCGACCTTGCCGCCGGACTTCTCGGCGACGTAGGCACGCTTCGCCTCGATGTAGGCTCGGTAGCGGAGGGTTCCTTCGTTCGAGATGGGCTTGACGAGCACCTCGCGCTGCTTTCCGTCGAGGGTGGGGGCGGCGTTGAGGGTCAGGGCGACGGTCTGCCCGGCGGCGCCGATGAACGCGGCCCAGGGGTCGCGGGAGGGGTCGAGCGGCACGCCGTTGACGGCCAGGAGGTAGTCGCCTTCCTTCGCGTTGACGCCGGGCTGGGCGAGCGGGCCGACGGCGTCGGCGTCCCACGGCCCGCCGCGGTAGATGCGGGTGATCCTGAACGCGGGCGTCGGGCCGGACGTGTCGAGCGCGAAGTCGCACCCGAGCAGGCCGACGCCCATGCCGGGCTGGCCTTCGACATCGCCGGGGTTGCCCAGGTAGGCGTGCCCAACGTTGAGTTCGGAGATCATCTCGGCGATGATCCAGTTGAGGTCTTCGCGCGAGGCGGCGTCGGGGATCATGGCGCCGTAGTGGGCCTTCATGGCGGCCCAGTCCACGCCGTGCATCGTCGGCTCGTAGAAGTAGTCGCGCATGATGCGCCAGGCATCGGTGAAGATCTGGTTCCATTCCTCGCGCGGGTCGATCACGGTGGTCAGGTTGCGCGTGGCGACGTTCTGGGCCTTGCCCCCGCCCGCCGAGGCGTCGTGAATGACCACGCTCCGCCCGCGAACGACGAGGAGTTTCTTGCCGTCGGCGGAGAGTTCCCACCCCCCGCCCGCCGTCACGGCCTTTTCCTCGCGGTCGTCGTCGAGGTAGTTGTAGATACGAAGGCCGTTGTCGCCGCCCCCGCCGCGCGAGGCGTTGCGGGCGAAGAGGAGTTTGTCCCCGTCGGCGACGGCGAGGCTCCCGAAGTTGCCCGGTGCGATCGGGAGTTGGATGGCGCGCGCCTCGATGCCCTCGAAGTGGATGACCACGTCCTTGGCGGGTTCAGACTTCTTTTCGTCGGCGGGCTTGCCGTTGTCGCCGGCCTTGGTGCTGGTGCGCTTGGCGGTCCAGTCGCCCTGCAACTGCCCGGCCGACCAGGTGCCCGAGGCCTCGCCGCCGGCGACCTTGCCCTTGAAGACGATGGGCATCTGCCCGACCGTGGCGGAGAAGGTGACCTCGCCGCTGGCCTTGTCGAACGTGCCGGTGACCGCGCCGCTGCCCATGGCGCTCGAGACCGAGCCTGTCAGTGAGCCGTCGGGCGCGAGTGTGAGCGAGATGCTGAAGGAGAGGCCCGCGGCGAGTTCGGGGGTCGGGCCCTTGGCCGTGGCCGACCAGGTGCCCGTCACGCCGTCGTCGGGGGCCGCGTCCTTGGGTTCATCCTTCTTCTCGTCCTTCGTGTCTTCTTTCTTGGCGTCGGCCTTCTTGGGTTCGTCCTTCTTGTACGTTTCCTCGTCGCTCTTGGGGAGGAAGGGGTTCTTCACGTCGGTGCGCAGCGGGAGCATGTTGATCATCTCGCTGGCGCGGTAGGCGTAGGTGGTGTCGAGGTCGGAGTATTCCGGGTTGTTGACGGCGGAAGCGGTTCGGTAGAACAGGAAGTCGCCCTTGCGGTCGAAGGCGGGGGAGGCCGCGGCGAACATGCCGCTGGTCACGCGGTGCTTCTCGCCCGAGGCGACGTTGAGTACCCAAATGGCCTGTGATGCTGTGGCGTCCTCGGCGCGGTCATAGGCAAGCCAGGCCGAGTCGTGCGACCAGGACATGCCCGGCTGGTTCATCCAGGGGTCCTTGTCGAGTTCGCGGGTCTCGCCGGTCTCGACGGTGGTCACGAAGACGCGGCCGCCCGCGTCGGTGAAGGCGATGAACTTGGAGTTCGGCGACCAGAGCGGGTTGAAGCGGAAGCCCGGGCCGAGGTTCGTGAGTTTGCGCGGCGCCGGGGCGGTGGCGGATTCAGGCTCCGCCGTCGCGGGAGGTTCGACAGATTTCGCATCGGCGTCGTCGCTCTTGGGCGCGTCCGCGGCGTCTTTCTTCTCCTCCTTCTTGCCGTCTTTCTTTTCCTCGGGCGGCTTGGCGTCGGAAGGACGCACCCACAGTTCGTACTCGCCCGAGGCATCGGAGAAGTACGCGATCCACTTGCCGTCGGGGCTCCAGGCGGGATTGCGTTCGGCGACGGCCGGCGACTGCGTGAGGTTGCGGATCACGCCCTCCTTCGCGGGCACGGACCAGACCTCGCCCCGCGCCTCCACCGCGACGCGCTTGGCGCCGGGAGAAATCGAGGCGCTCACGAGGTAGTCCCCGCCGTCGACCCGGCGGGGCTTGATCTTCGGGCGGTCACCGGGGATCGTCACCTTGACCTCGGCGGACTTACCCGAGGCCAGGTCGAGGAGCATGAGTTTGGCGCCGAGTTGAAAGACGATCTCGCCCTTGCCCGCGCTGCCGGGGCCCATGCTGGGCCAGCGCACGTCGTCGTTCGTGAAGTTCGTCACCTGCCGCCGCTGACGCGTCGCGAGCGTGTACGACCAGAGGTTCAGGCGATGCTCCGGCCCGGCGTCGGAGAGGTAGTACACCACCTTCCCATCGCCCACGGGTATCCACATGGGCAACGTGTCCGTGCCTTCCCAGTCGGTGATGCGATCGCTGGCGTTGGTCTTGAGGTTGAAAAGCCAGAGGTCGGTGGCCATGCCCCCGCGATAGCGCTTCCAGGTGCGCGTGTCGGTGGAGTGCGGCGTGTAGGCGAGCCATTGGCCGTCGGGCGAGATCGCGCCGAAGCCGCTGTACGGCACGGGGAGTTTGTCGTACATGCCGCCCGAGGCGGGCACGGTGAAGGCCCACGTCTGCCTTCCGAGGCCCGACAATCCGTTGCTCAGGAACATGAGCGACTTGCCGTCGGGCGTCCAGTCGCAGAGGGCTTCGGCGGCGGGGTGGAAGGTGATGCGCGTGGGAACACCTCCCGAGGCGGCGATGGTGTAAAGGTCGCGGTTTCCCTCGTAGTTGCCGACGAAGGCGATGGTGGAACCGTCGGGGCTGAAGCGGGGGAACTGCTCCTGCCCGGGGGGGGAGGCCAGCGGCTGGGCCTGCCCGCCGGTCTTGGGCACGATCCACAGGTCGTTGGCGTACGAGAAGACGACGTGCGTGGCGGACACGTCGGGCCAGCGGAGCATGCCGGCGTTCGGAGCGGTCTGTCCCGAAGCGCTCAGGGCATGGGCGAGGGTCAGGGCGACGACACAGAAACCACGAGGTGCGCTCACGCAAAGTCTCCTGAGAGTGTGGGAGAACAGGGCAAAGGGCGGGGAGTGTACCAGAGGCCCACTATGGGCTGTTATGGGGATGAGGCCGGGCCGCGTTTCCGGCGGTTCCTTGGCAACAAAAAACCCCCGCGAAGGGATCGCGGGGGCGACGGCAAGCACGGGCGGAGGGACTCGAACCCCCAACCTTCTGATCCGTAGTCAGATGCTCTATCCAATTGAGCTACGCCCGCACAGGCCCGGTCGGGCCGGGACCAACGATACGGCGGCGGTGGGGCGTGGACAAGGGGGCATTCCTGGGCGGGCTTGATTCCGGGCGGGAAGGTGCAACGATTCAGGCCCGGCGCGGCGGTCGCCGCCCCCGGAAGACTGCACAAGGATCATCATGGCCCATTCCCGTACCGCGAAGAAGCGCATCCGTCAGAACGTCAAGCACCGCGCCCGCAACCGCTGGCGGCTCAATACCCTGCGCGAGGCGATGAAGGCGTTGAACGAGACGTTGCTGCACGGGACGGCGGCCCAGGCGGCCGAGGCGTTCAAGAAGGTGTCGCGCGTGCTCGACCGCTCGGCGGCCAAGGGCGTGATCCACAAGAACCAGGCCGATCGGCGCAAGAGCCGTCTCTCGGCCCGCGTGAAGGCCAAGAAGGCCGCCAAGGCCTGAACATGGCGTGATGACATGAAGCAAGGCCCCCGCCGGGGGCCTTTTTGCTGCGCACACGGCGACCCTGTCGGGCGAACGAGCACAGAAGTTCCATACGCTCCGCCCGCATGCCGCACGGTCAGGCCCCGCGCTACACGCTGTCGTCGCCCTACTCGCTGGCGGCGACGCGCCCGCTGCATGTGCTGCTCTTCCTGCTCCCGTTGCTGATCGCGTACGAGATCGGGTCGATCGTGTACCTCTCCGGGCAGGGGAGCGGCGAGGCGGTGCTGGGAGCCCGGCGGCTGTTCGCGGCGTTCTTCGAGGCCTTCGGCGCGGCGGGGCTTCACGCGCCGCCGATCCTTGTCGTGGTGGTGCTGCTCATTTGGCATCTGATGCTGCGCGACCCCGGAAAACCTCGGCCCTGGGTGCTGGTGGGCATGGGGCTGGAATCATGCGTGTGGGCGGTGCCGCTGCTGGTGTTCAGTCTGGTGCTTGCCGGGCGGACGCCCGCGATGGCCGGTGTGGTCGCGCCGTCCTCGTGGGAAGCGCGGCTGACGGTGGCGATCGGTGCGGGCATCTACGAGGAACTGATCTTCCGCTTGCTGCTGATCTCCGCGGCGCACTTCGTGCTGGTAGACCTGCTCCGCCTGAAGGATCGGATGGCGAACGGCATCGCGGTGGTGATCTCGGCGGGTGCATTCGTGCTGTTGCACCACTTCTACCCGCCGATGGGCGTGGCCATGACGGCGCGGGCCATGATGTTCTTCGCCGTCGCGGGGGCGTACTTCTCGATCGTGTTCCTGACGCGCGGGTTTGGGGTTGTGGTGGTGACGCACGCGTTGTACGACACGGTGGTGCTGCTGGCGTTCCCGTACCCCTAGCGGGCGGCGTGCTATCATGGCGGGTGTGATTCAGCGCGGCGCGGGAAGCCGCCGCGGCATGCGAAAGGATGGTCGTCATGGGCCTGGATTTCGCAGTCGATGCGTTGTATCAGACCGGGTGGACGATGCACGAACCCAAGGCGCTGCCTCGTGACCCGTTCGGCAGGCCTTACCCCACGCGCGAGGAGGTCGTTCGGACCTTCGCCGAGCACGGGTTGAGCCTGAACGTGAGGCACGTGCAGTTGTTCGATTGCTACCGGGCCGAGTGGACCGACGCGGCGGGGAACGCCCGCGGGGCGGTGGTGGGGCAATCGGCGGATGAGGCCGCGGTCTACGCCCTGTCGCAGGTCCGCCGTCAGTTGGCCCCGGCCGAAGGTGCCTGACCGTGCCGAACAACGTGGGCCATGGGAGGCGTGTTGACCTTGGGTTGGGTGGGGCTATCTTTCCGTCGCGAAGCCTGACGGCCGCGAATGGCCCCATCGTCTAGCCCGGTCTAGGACGTCAGGTTCTCATCCTGAAAACAGGGGTTCGAATCCCCTTGGGGTCATTGGCTCGCCGTGCGTGGAAGCGCACGGCGGGCCTTACATTCGCGCCGATCGGCTGGAGGAGAATGATGGAACATACGCGGATCGACGCCTTGGACAGGGTCTGGCACGCGGTCGGTGAACTGCCCGAAGGACCGCTGGATATTGTCGGCGACGTGCATGGGGAGATCGGGGCGCTGCGAGCGCTGATGACGCACCTGGGGTACGACGAGGGCGGCGTGCACCCGCGCGGACGGCGGCTGATCTTCGTGGGGGATCTGATCGACCGCGGGCCGGACAGCCCCGGAGTGGTCCGGCTGGTGGCACGCACCATGGCGCACGGGGGCGCGCTGGCGGTGATGGGCAACCACGACTTCAACGCGGTCATTGGGCGACAGCGAAAGGAAAATTCGTGGCTCTTCGGGCACGGGCCGGTGCAGGAGGGTGAGCGGCGGGTGACGGCGGATGCCGAGCGTGAGGAACTGCTCGGGGTGCTGCGCGGGTTTCCGGTGGCGCTGCATCGCCCGGACCTGCGCGTGGTGCATGCGTACTGGGACGATGCGGCACTGGCGCGGCTTCGCAGCGAGGACGACCCGGTGCGGGCGCACGTGAAGCACCGCGACGCGATCCGGGCGCGGTTCGAGGGCCGGCCTGATCCGATCGCGATGGAGTTGGCGCTCCAGAACGAGAACCCGATGAAACTCGTGACGAGCGGGCCGGAGTACCTGGCCCCCGCGCCGTTCGAGGCCGGGGGGGTCGTCCGTACGCAGCAGCGCGAGGCGTGGTGGGAACGGTACACGGACGTGCCGGCGGTGGTGTTTGGTCACTACTGGCGGATCCCGGTGAAGGCGGGGCCGCCGATCTTTGCGGGGTACGCCGACACCGAATGGCTCGGGCCGAGTCGGGCAATGTGCATTGACTATTCGGTGGGGTGGCGTTCGCAGAATCGTCGAAGCGGATCGAGCGGCGCCGAACTGGGTCGGCTGGCGGCGTTGCGCTGGCCCGAGGCCGAACTGGTCTTCGACGACGGCGCACGGAAGTTCGTCGTGCCACGCGCCGCGCGTGTGTAGATCATGGCGAGGGGTCGTCGTCGTGCAGGATGCGCACCGGCGGGGTGTCGGCGTCGTCGAACTGCCCGGAGCGAGCGGCCCAGATAAAGGCGGCTACGGCGGCGACGGCGAAGAGCAACGCCGCGGGCACCATGACGTAGATCACGCCCATGCGGGGCCTCCTTTCGGGGTAGGCTCCGTGCGAGTGGCCGGACGGCGAACACGATCGGTAAAGGCTGCCCCGCGGAGCGCGATGGAAAGCACGGTGATGGAACTCATCGGCATGATGAGGGCCGCAAGGAGCGGGGTGATAAACCCGGCGAGCGTGCCGATGACCGCGAGAATGTTGTAGATGAAGGACGCGGCCAAGTTCCGGCGGATGGTCCGCATCGTCAGGCGTCCGCCCTCAATCAGATCGACCAGGGGCGAGAGCCCGGGCTTGGACGCGTACACGTCGGCGGCGGCGAGGGCGGCCTCGGCCCCGCCGTGCACGGCGACGCCGACCTGGGCGGCGGCGAGGGCCGCGGCGTCGTTCACCCCATCGCCCACGAAGATCACGGCTTCGTCGGCGGCTCGGGCACGGACGTACGCCAGTTTCTGTTCGGGTGATAGTCCGCCTCGCGCCAGCGCGGGGTCGATACCCACCACCCGAGCGACCGTGGCCACGACCTCGGGATGGTCGCCCGAGAGGATGCCGACAGTGAACCCGAGTTGGTGAAGGGTTTGCACGGCAACGGCGGCATCGGGGCGGACGGCGTCGCCCAGCAGGGCAAGGGCCGCGGGTTCGTCGGCGGCGGCGATGAGCACGGGCGTCAGTCCTTCACGGGCGGCCTTCGCGGCCTCGGCGAGCAGCGCCCGGGCACAGGGTGTGTCCGTGTGCCGCGTACTGCCTCGAACAAAGGCGGGGCTGCCGACGATCAGCGCGTGCCCGCCGACGACACCCCGACACCCGCCGCCCGTGGTGTGGTGTACGTCGGCGGCGTCGCGGAGGTGTGGGGGCACCGTGATTCCCTCGCACAGGGCGCGGGCGATGGGGTGCGCGAGGCGGGATTCGAGCGAGGCGACGGCGGGGCGCAGGGATTCGTCGCCCACCCAGCGGACGACCGTGGGCCGGCCCAGCGTGATGGTTCCCGTCTTGTCGAGAAGAATCGTGCGTGCGTTGGCGACGTGTTCGAGCGTGTCGGCGCCCTTGATGAGCAATCCGCGGCGGGCGGCGCGGCCGAGGGCGACCGTGAGCGTGAGCGGGGTGGCCAGCCCGAGGGCGCAGGGGCAGGTGACGACCAGGAGCGCAACGGCCCGCTCGACGGCGCGGGCGGGATCGATGAAGAGGTACGCGCCCGCGGCGAGGGCGGCGAGGGAGAGCATGCCGACCATGAAGATTCCGGTGAGCCGGTCGGCGAGCAGGACGATGGGGGCCTTGCGACGGGCGGCGTCCTCGAGCAGGCGCACCAGCCCCGCCAGGCGCGTGGCCTCGCCCGACCGCTCGACGCGCACGCGGACGGCGTCGGTCAGGTTCACCGTGCCGGCGAGCACGGCATCGCCCCTCGCAACCTGCGCCGGACGTGATTCGCCGGTCATCAACGATTGATCCACGGCCGACGAGCCGGCGAGGATCAAGCCGTCCGCGGGGAACGAGTCGCCCGCGCGGACCTCGACTTCATCCCCGGCGACGAGCGAATCGGCGGAGACGACGGCCAGCCCCTCGGGCGTGGCCTTGCGGGCCGAGGGCGGCGTGAGAGAGAAGAGCGACTCGACGGCATCGCTCCCGGCCTGTTGGCGGCGACGCTGGAGCAGACGCCCGGCGAGGAGCACGAAGACCAGCACGCTGAGGGAGTCGAAGTAGACCTCGCCCTCGCCGCGGAGAGTCGAGATCACGCTCCACACCGCCCCGGCGACGAGCGCCAGGGTGATCGGCAGGTCGAGGTGAGGCGTGCGCGTGCGGAGGGCGGCCCAGGCGTTGCGGAAAAAGACCCGACCGGGCCACGCGAGCGCGACCGCCGTCACGGCGAGGCTCAGGTATCGAAAGAGCGTGGCGTGGGCGTGGTCGATGCCCTCGAAAGCGCCGGCGTAGAGCGCGACGGCGTAGATCATGGCGTTGCCGGCGCACGCCGCGGCGACCCCGAGGCGGACCAGTTCGCGGCGCTCGTCCTGCGTGCGGGCGGCGTGCCGCGCCGTCGGGTCTGGCGGGCGCGGCGTGTAGCCCAGCGCGTCGAGCACGCGGGCGATGGCGGACAGCGCCACGGCGTCGTCGCGCCAGCGCACGCGGAGCACACCGCGGTGGAGGTTGACGCGGGCTTCCTCGACGCCGGGCACCAGCCGCGGGAGACGTTCGAGCAGGTAGACGCACCCCCCGCAGTGCATCGAAGCGATCAGGAAGTCGGCTTCGAGGGCTCCTGGCGCGACGGTGCGGACGTGCCGCCGGCGGAAGTCTTCGGTGTCGAAGGCTGCGAAGTCGTGCGGCGCGTTGGTGACGGGGCGCGTGTCCGCGGCGTTGCGCAAGGCGTAGAAGCGGTCCAGCCCGCAGGTGGTGATGAGGGCGTAGGCGGCCTCGCATCCACGGCAGCAGAAGACATGGATACCCAGCGCGACGCCCACGCTCGGCGTCGGCGTGCCGCAGTGCGTGCAAGGGGTGACGGCCTGCTCAGGGGGCATGGCACGTCTCCACGGCGGAGGCTTGGTCGTGCGGGACGAGCGCCGGCAGACGCACCGTGAGAAGGTACACGCCCGCGGCGATGATGAACAATCCGGCAGCGGCGGGGGCGTGGCGGAGGACGGGCGCGAGGAGACGCGACAGCCCAGCCCCGGTCAGTGTGAGCGCGGGGATGGTCCCGATCAGGAACGCGAGCATGACCAGCACGCCGCCCCAGGCCGACCCCGCGCCGGCGGCGGCGAGTACGAACGCCCAGAGCCACCCGCACGGGAGCAGCGCGGTGAGCATGCCGACGGCGAACGAGCGGGCGGCGGGCCTCCACGCGGCGATGCGTTGCCAGAGCGAGGCCAATCGTGGCGCGCGCGGGCGTGGCGTTGAGGTGCGCCCTCCGCCGCGCCTCAACGTCCACAGCCCCAAAGCGATCATGATCAGTCCCGTCACGAGCAGGGCGACGCGCTGCACGCCGGCGAGCGAACCAGCGAGGTCGATGACACCGCCCAGGGCGCCCGCGACGGCGCCGAGCACGCCATACCCCAGCGCCCTCCCGGCGTGGTAGGGGACGAGCGCCAACACGGGCGCGAAGAGGGAGGCAGTGCGTGCGCCGTGATGGGTCAGGGGAACGGGCCGACCGGGCCGTGCCGAGGCCAGGCACGCCAGCGGGCCGCACATCCCCGCGCAGTGCAGGCTGCCGGCGAAGCCGGCGAGGGCGACCGCGGCGAGCGGGAGGAGGCTCATTCAGCACCCTCCGGTGTGATCGACACCTCCGCGGTAAACACGTCCAGTCCGGCCAGGATGCACGTGCGTACGGTCGCTGGCGAGCCGAGTGTTGGGGGCGTGTGAAAGGCGCCCGGATCGGCGGGTGGGCAAAGAATCCAGACGCCGTTGGAGAGTTCGACAAACACGCGGGCCGCGCGGAGTGGTCGTCCCGCGCCGTCGGTGACGCGGAGTACCACGGGGTTGGCCGGGGTCGGGCGGTGCGCGATGACGCGCCACCCGAGCATCTCGTTGCGCGCGTGCTGCGCGGGGGAACCATCCCAGCGCGGGGCGTCGGCCTCGTAGGCCCGCTCCTGCGGATGGGCGCTGCGCGCGCTGGCGACCACGGTGACGCCGACAATCGCGACGTTGCCGGCGAGCAGCACGAAGATCATCCCGGGCCAGGGAAAGTGGCGTCTCATGGGGCCTCCTTGCGCGGCGTCGTGCCGGGGCCGGCCATGCGGTACGGGTGCTCGAACCGGTAGCCGTCGGGACCCTCGACGCGGACGGTGACGGTCAGGTGCCCGTGCTCGAAGGCTCCGGGCGGGGCGACGAGCATGACCGGCACGGCGCGGATCTCGCCGGACGTCAGGACGACCGGCGATTCTTCGCACACGGCCCGGGCGCCCTCGGCGCCGAACGCGGCGATGGTGAACGTCTGGCTTCGGTCGGCCTGGTTGGTGATCTTCACGATCGTCGAGTTGGCGATTTCGCCCGTGGGCAGCGTGGAGTACACCGGCCCGCGTGCCCGCAGAACACGCACGTTCGCCGGGCCTCGGTGCAGCAGTACGAGCGTGATGGCCGTGAACAGCACGGCGAGGATGGCGGGATAAACAAGCGTGCGCGGGCGAAGGAAGCGACGAGGCTCCCCGGCCATCTCCGCCTGCGACCCGTAGCGGATCAGCCCGGTGGGGCGTCGGAGTTTGCTCATGACCGCGTCGCAGGCGTCGATGCACTGCGTGCAGTGGACGCACTCCATCTGAAGCCCGTTGCGGATGTCGATGCCCGTGGGGCACGTGCGCACGCACCACCCGCAGTCGACACAGTCGCCGCGGGGGGCGCCCCCGGGGGCCGCCTTTCCGCGCGGCTCGCCCCGCTTCACGTCGTACGACACGATGAGCGATTGCCGGTCGAGCAGGGTGGATTGCATCCGGCCGTACGGGCAGGCGACCAGGCACACCTGCTCGCGGAAGAAGGTAAAGTCGAAGAGCATGAGGGCGGTGACGGTGGCCATGACGAGGAACGGGCCGGGGTGCTGGAAGGGCGATTGCGTGACCCACTCGCGCAGGACTTCGGTGCGTACGAAGTAGGCCAGGAAGGTGTGCGCGAGGAAGCAGGCGACCAGGAAGTACGTGACGTACTTGAGAACCTTGCCCAGTCCCGAGGTGGCGAGCCACGAGCGGTTTGGACGCCCCGGCTCGCCCTCGAAGAGCCGCTCGAGGGGGCGGAAAACGAACTCGAGGTACACCGTTTGGGGGCAGGCCCACCCGCACCAGACGCGTCCGAGCAGGGCGGTGAAGAGAAAGATCGCGAGGAAGATGACCAGGAGGATGAGCGCGAGAAGGAGCGTGTCGGTGGGGAAGAACGTCGTGCCGAGAACGTGGAAGCGCCGTGTGGCCAGGTCGAGCAGGAGGGGCGGGTGCCCGTTGAGACGCAGGTGGGGGAGGAGGGTGAACAGCGCGATCAGGCCGTAGGCGACGGCCCGGCGGCGCGTCCACCACCGGCCCGGGCTGGGCGTTGGGGTCAGCCAGCGGCGCGAGCCGTCCGGGTTGAGGGTGGAGAGAACGGACCCTTCGCGCGTGGTGGGCGGGGCCGGTCGTGCCGGCTTCGCGGGCGTGTGCTGCGTGAGCGAGATGGTGAGCGGCGTGTTCATCGCGAGCATCACCACGGCGGGATGGGGTTGCCCTCCGGGGGCTTGCCGCCCGCGGGCGTCGTGCCGCGGAGGGACGCGACGTACGCGGCGAGGAGGACGCGCTCGTTGGTCGAGAGGTAGTTCTTCCACGCGGGCATGGCCCCGCTCCCCGCACCTTCGCTGATGACCTTGAAAAGGTCGGGCATGGTCGCGACGTTCTTGTAGTGGTCGTCGGTGAGGTTCACACCGTTGAGGCCGCCGCCGTCCTTCGCGTGGCATTGGGCGCAGGTGGCCTGGAACTGCGACCGCCCGACGTTCATGAACTTGGGGTCGCCCATGAGCATGCGCATGGTGGGCTCATCGGGGTTGAGGTTGCCCAGCGCGCCGAAGATGCGCTTGTTCTCGGCGGTCTGTTGGGCGGCCAGTTGCGACCAGATCGTTGGGGCCGTGCGGTTGAAGCCGAAGTAGAGGAAATACACCGCGGCGAAGAGCACCGAGCCGAGGAAGATGACATGCCACCACGCGGGCGTGGGGTTGTCGTACTCGCGGATACCGTCGTACTCGTGATCGCTGAGATGGTCGTGGGTGTCAGCCATGAGTCCTCCCTTCGGCGTTCATGGAGGTGGATTGGTCGGAGCCGTCCTCGAGCGGGATGCGCGCGTGATTCTCGGCGGCCCGACCGGCGCGATGGACGCCCCAGAGGATGGCCGCGAACGCGAGCATGAACAGCGCCAGCGCCAGGATGGGGAAGAACGGCAAATCCATCGCGCTCATGAGTCGGCTCATGGGATCGTCTCCGTGGCGGCGGCCTGGGTCGACGCTGCGGGCTCAGCAGGCGCGGTCAGGTCGGTGCCCAGGCGCTGGAGGTACGCCACCAGCGCCAGGGCCTTGGTGTCGGCCAGATGGTCATACCCGCCCTGGGCGATGAGTTGTTTGGACAACGCCGCGGCCTGTTCACGGGCCATCGCGGCGGCCTTGCCGGGCTTGACGGCCTCGCCGTACGGCACGCCCAGCATCGCCATCGCCGTCACGCGGCCCTGGATCGAGTCAAAGTCCAGCGGCTGCCTGAGCAGGTGGGCGTAGGACGGCATGATCGACTGCTCGACCAGCTGCCGCGGGTCTTCGAGGTGCCGAATCTGCCAGTCGAGGCTCTGGCGCCCGCCCTCGCGCGCCAGGTCCGGGCCGATGCGCCGGCTGCCCCACTGGAAGGGGTGGTCGTACACCGATTCGCCCGGGCGGCTGTAGTCCCCGTAACGCTTCACCTCGGCGAAGAGCGGGCGGATCATCTGCGAGTGGCAGTTGTAACACCCCTCGGCGATGTAGATGTCGCGCCCGGCCAGTTCGAGCGGGGTGTACGGCTTCACGCTCGCGATGCTCGGGACGTTCGAGCGGATCAGGAATGTCGGGATCATCTCGAAGAGCGACGCCACGACCACCGCCGCCAAGGTGAGCAGCGAGAACTTCAGCGGCTTGCGCTCCCACACGCGGTGGAACCAGCCCTTGACGACCACCGCGTCGAGTTTCCGCCCGAACTCGATGTTCGTCGTGAGCGCCGTCTCGGGCACGGGCGGGTCTGCGTAATCGCGCGAGAGCGGGGCCGCCCGGACGATCGGATCGGCGTAGACCGCGGGGCGGGCGCGCCAGGTCATGTACGTGTTGATCCCGCACATCACGATCCCGGAGAAGTAGAGCAGACCGCCCAGGACGCGGATCCAGTACATGGGGATGAGGCTGGTCACCGTCTCAACGAAGTTGGGGAACTGGAGCGCGCCCGACTCGTCGAAGGCCCGCCACATGAGGCCCTGGGTGATGCCCGCGGTGTAGATCGCCAGCACGTAGAGCGCCAGCCCGATGGTCGAGGTGTAGAAGTGCGCCGAGACAAGCCGCTTGCTCCAGATCTCCGTCTGGAAAAGCCGCGGCAGAAGCCAGTAGACCATGCCGAAGGTCATCAGCCCGTTCCAGCCCAGGGCGCCCGAGTGCACGTGGGCGATCGTCCAGTCGGTGTAGTGCGACAGGCTGTTGACGCTCTTGATCGAGAGCATCGGTCCCTCGAACGTGCTCATGCCGTAGAAGGTGATTCCCCAAACAAAGAACTTGAGCACCGGGTCGGCGGCGACCTTGCTCCACGCCCCGCGGAGCGTGAGCAGCCCGTTGATCATCCCGCCCCAGCTGGGCATCCACAGCATCAGGCTGAAGATCATCCCCAGCGTGCTCGCCCACGCCGGGATCGCCGTGTAGTGCAGGTGGTGCGGGCCGGCCCAGATGTAAATGAACACCAGGCTCCAGAAGTGAACGATCGAGAGGCGGTAGGAGTACACCGGGCGGTCCGCGGCCTTGGGCAGGAAGTAGTACATCAGCCCCAGGAAGGGCGTGGTCAGGAAGAACGCCACGGCGTTGTGCCCGTACCACCACTGCATGAACGCGTCCTGCACGCCCGCGTACACCGACCAGCTCTTCAGCCAGTCCGTGCCCCGGGGCCATTGCCCGGTCTTGACCAGTTCGACCACCGCGAGGGGGAGCGAGAGGCTGTTGAAGACGTGGAGCAACGTGACGGTCACGATGGTGGCGATGTAGAACCACAGCGCGACGTACAGGTGCCGCTCGCGGCGGTTCTTGAGCGTCATGAAGAAGTTGGTCCCGAAGAAGCCCAGCCAGACCACCGCGATGAGCAGGTCGATGGGCCACTCGAGTTCGGCGTACTCCTTGCCCTGCGTGATGCCGAAGGGGAGGGTGAGCGCGGCGCAGACGATGATGAGCTGCCACCCCCAGAAGTGGAGATTGCTCAGGCGGTCGGACCACATGCGGGCCTTGCAGAGGCGCTGCGTGCTGTAGTACACGGCGGCGAAGACGGCGTTGCCGGCGAAAGCAAAGATCGCCGCGTTCGTGTGCAGCGGACGCAGCCGCCCGAACGAGGTCCATTCCAGCCCCAGGTTCGCCGCGGGGAAGGCCAGTTGCAGGGCGATCACCACGCCCGCGAGCATGGCGACCACGCCCCACGCGATCGTGGCGAGCGTGAACTTGCGGACGATCGCGTCGTCGTACCGGAACTCGTCAAGGGCGGGTGCGGCGAGGGAGTTTCCGCGGATGGGTCCTGCGCTCATGGCGTATCGTCCCCGGGAGTATCATGTGAATAAACGATCGACAAGTCAAGAATCAATACCCGATTTCGGCGCTGCGGTCAAGCGGAGAGCAGCAAGAAAGCCAATATTCCTGTCGATTCCTGCCGCCGCGCGCCAGAGAATGACTTGACAAACGGGTATGAACATCCGATACTTGGACGGCAAGGAGTCGCGCGATGCTCAGCCAGAGCGTGGGGTACGCCATTACGGCCCTCGGGTACACCGCCGCCGCGGGGGGCAAGCCCGTGCTGGTGAAGGACATCGCCCAGGCCGCGGACATTCCCCCGGCCTACCTGGCCAAGATCATCCACGCCCTGGGCAAGCGCGGCATCGTGACCACGCAGCGGGGCATCGGGGGCGGGGTCACGCTCGCCCGCCCCGGCACGGACATCTCACTCTTTGAACTCGCCAAGGCGCTGGACGACCCGGTCGTCGAGCCGCGCTGCATGCTGGGCAACGCACTCTGTTCAGACGAGCGGAGTTGCCCGGCCCACGCCTATTGGACCGTCCAGCGCGAACGCATCCACCAGTTCCTGAAATCCACGTCCGTCGCCGACGTTGCCGCGTTCGAGGCGCGTCGGCGTTGGAAGACGGTCGGCCTGCCCGTGCTCCCCGGCCGCGCCGGCAAGGCACCCAAGGTCAAGCCCGCGTCACGCTGAGGGTGTCTTCGCGGGGCGCAGCACGTCTGCCGAAATCCCCACCAGCATCAGGGCCATCAGCCCGTTGCCCAGCGCCCCGCCCGCCACGATGAGGTAGATGCCCGGCTCCCACGCCCGGGACGCCAGTTGACCTGCGAAGTCCGCGAGCAGCCCCGCGGCGGCCAGGAAGGTGACCCAGCCGACCAGCCGCCGGGGCCAACCCGTGCACCAGAACAGCCCGGCGATCACCACGAGCATGGTGCCCAGACTCAGGGCGTGCGCATGGATCGAAATCGCCAGTTTCTTCGGGTCCGTCGGGTTGATCTCGCGCGAGAACGAAATGGCCTTCACGTCGTCCCAGAACTCCAGCGGGTAGGTCTTGGCGATCGGGTCGGTCGCGCCCCGCCCGTGGCATGAAAGGCAGTTGGCCCGCATGATCTCCGCGGGGGCTCGCTCGCCCAGGTCGAGGTTGTCGAAGTCCGTGCTGAGTTTGGGGTTGCCCTCTTTGGGGCGATTCCCCGCGGCGTCCTTTTTGCCCAGCAGCCAGTCGAGCAGGGCGTCACGGTCGGCCAGCGGCATGGCGGGCGGGTGTCCGCGCTCGAGTGCCTGCCGCAGGGGGGAGATCGACCGCATGCCGTGGTACGCCCCGCGCACGTCGTCGAGGGTGAACCCGGCCCGTTCGTCGCGCTTCTCGTAGTGCCAGCGCATGTGCTGGAGCGACGCCGAGAGGCCGATCCCCAGCACCCCGCACACGCACACGATCGCCAGGCGCACCGCGAGCGGGAGCGACCTGAGCCTGAAGTGATCCATCGGCTACACCCCCGTCAGCGCCGCCTGGTCGAACGTCAGCGTTCCACCCTTCTTTACGGCCTCGTTCACGCGGATCGCCACCATCGTCGCCCGCGCCCCTTCGCTCGCCGTGCACGCCGGGGCGCGCCCGGTCGAGACCGCCGCGAGGAAGTCGTTGAGCGCGTAATAGTGGGAAAGGTTCGGCAAGCCCACGCCCTCCTTGAGTTTGCCCTGGGCGGCGAGTTTCGTGGCGTCGGCGATGAGCGTGATGCCCTCGTCATTGTGGAACTGCTGGCGGTTGGCGTACACCTCGAAGCCCAGTTGGGGCGAGTCGGGCTCCTTGAACATCCACCCGTGCGTCCAGGCGAGCTTGATCGCCGCGTTCGTGTTGAAGAACGTCTCGTGCCGCCCGCCGAAGGAGTTCGCGATCGTCGCGTCGTAGTGCAGCTCGACGCCGTCGGCCCACCGCAGCGTGGCCCGTACGGTGTCGGGCACCTCGCGCCCGTCCTGGTGCAGCCGGATCGACCCGCGGGCCTCGACTTCCTTCGGGTAGGAGCCGCGGTACCAGTGCGCGACGTCGAACTGCTGCACGCCCTTCTCGCCCGGCAGGCCGATCGAAGTCGCCGGGTCGAGCCACCAGTCGCCGGGCCGGCCCCAGGTCGTCTTCGCGTGGTCCTGCGCGTACACGCTCACCGAATCGCGCACGGCGTCGGTCTTGTAGAACGTCCGCGCCAACTGGTAGATCGGGTTGCTCCGCCCTTCACAGCCCACGGCGAAGACGGTCGAGGCGCCGCGGGCCGCCCGGGCGATCTCGGCGCACTCCTCGGGCGTGTGCGCCAGCGGCGCCTCGCAGTACACGTGCTTTCCCGCCGCCACGCTGTCCAGCGCCACCGCCTTGTGCAGGTGCGTGGGGGTGGCGACGATGACCGCCTGCACGTCCTTGGCCTTGTCGAGGAGTTCCTTGTAGGAGGTGAACACCTGCGCGTCGCGGGCGCGGCCGGCAAGGTTTCGGGCGAGGCGCTCCTCGAGGTCGCAGACCGCCGCGACGCGGGCCCCCTCGCCCAGTTTGTCGATCAGTTCGATGCCAAGGCGCCGGCCCTGCCGCCCGCACCCGATGATGGCGAGATTCACGGGTCCCGCCGAAGGCCGAACCGCCGCCGGGAGTGTTTCCGGCAGCAGCGCCAGCCCCGCCGCCGCCCCCGCCGCCGACACCAGGAACCCGCGCCGATCCATGCTCATGGTCATCCCTTCTCAAAGGCTCACGTGAACGGGGGGAGCGTACCCGCCGGAACCAACCCCCGCCACCTCCGCCATTCACACCACGACCGCCGCGTACCCCTCCGGCAGCCCCGCCGGAGTTCCGCCCGCCACGAGCGCCGCCGTGGACCACGCGTCCGCCAGCGCTGCGCTCGGTCCCGTGACCGCCGCCACCCGTGCTCCCCGAGCCGGATGTCCCGTCCGCGGGTCGAGCACGTGACCCAGCACCGCGCCATTAACCACCACTTCCCGCCCATGGCCCGCCGAGACTCCCAGGGCCTGGTCGCGCATCGCCACGCGGGCGCGATCGTTCGGCAGGCCTCGAACCTCGACATGCCAGGCGTCCTCGCCCGGGGGCGCGCCAAGGGTCACGACCGAACTGGTCCCCCCGTGCAGGAAGGCGCTCGAGACGCCGTGCTCGCGGAGCACGATCGCCGCCGCGTCGAGCGCCCAGCCCTTGGCCACCGACCCCAGGTCGAGCCGAACGTCCGGGACCGTGTACCGCACGGTTCGCGCCGCGTCGTCGAGTTCCACCAAGTGCATCCCCACGCGTGTCCGCACGCGTGCCAGCGCCTCGTCGGTGGGGGGGCGCCACGTCTCGCCCGCGCGAGCACGAAACCCCCAGGCCTCCATCAGCGGCCCCACCGTGGGGTCAAACACACCCCCGCTCGCACGCCAGATGTCCCGGCAGAGCGACAACAACGCGAACACATCCCCCGCGACGGGCATCGGCCCCGCCGCCGCGTTCGAGTTGAGGCGTGACACCACGCTCCCCGGCTCGAACGCGCTGAGCCGCGCGTGGAGCGAGGTGATTTCGTCCAGGGCTTCCTCGCCCGCGGCGCGAAGGTCGGCCTCGGGCAGCCCGGCGAGCACGAGTTCGAAGCGCGTCGCCATGGCCTGGGCCGCGAGCACTACCGCCCCGCCAAACTCTGGAACGACAACCGCCCCGGACTCCCGGGGCGGTTGTGGTTGTGCGTCGGCGTGCGCCACGGTTGGCCCGATCAGGCCCGCGTGGCCTTCATGGTCTTGGGATCGAACGTCCACGATCCCCCCTCCCACATCGCCCGCGTCGCGAGATCGACCACGACCATGACCTTGCACCCCTGCGTGATGTCGCTGTGCGGCTGCTGGCGGCTGCGGATGCACCCCAGCCAGTTCACGCGGTGCTGGTCCTGCTCGTCGCCCACGTTCGGGCACTCGATCGTCCGCTCCTCGACCTCCTTCGCGAAAGCCCGCTCGGGGCGGATCACGCAGTGACGGCTGGTCAGGAAGATGTTGCCCTTCTGGCAGCGGATCAACTTCTCGAACCCGTTCTCGTTGTTCGTGTTCCCCGCCACGATCATCGTGTGCCCGCTCTCGAACTGCACCGTCAGGTTTACCTGGTCGTGGTTCTCCATATCCTTGTCGATCATGTGGCTGCCGAAGGCGTGCACCTTCACCGGCCAGCCGCACTGGTTCATCGATACGAAGAACGGCGTCATCTCGTGCACCAGCAGGTCGCCCACGATGCCCGTGGAGCACTTGCGGTACCGCCGCCAGCGGATGTACATCTTCGGGTCCCACGCCTGCTTGCCGATGGGCTTGCACCACGCGTCCCAGTCGAGGTTCACCCCCGGCTGCCAGCGCTTGTCGATGCCGTAGTAGTTCCATTCGCCGCTCGGGGTGTTGCGGCAGTAGGCGATCTGGCTCCAGAGGGGCAGCCCGAGTTCGCCCGACTCGATGATCTTCTTCGCCTCGAGGTACTTGGGCTGGGCCGCGTACTGCGTGCCGACCTGCATGATCATGCTGGGGTTGCCCAGGACCACCTCGCGCAGGCGCAGGGCGTCGTCGAGATTCAGCGTCATCGGCTTCTCGCAGTACACGTCCTTGCCCGCGAGGAGCGCGTCGATGGCGTGCTGTGCGTGCCAGTGCTCGGGGCTGGCCACCAGCACGCCGTGGATGTCGTCCCGCGCCAGCATCTTCGTGTAGTCGCGGTACGTCTCGACGGCGACGCCCGGCTGGTTCTTGTCGCAGTCCTCCTTGGCCGCCTGCGCGTGCAGGTCGTTCACGTCGGCCAGCGCCACCACGTGCACCTTCTCGCGGTTGGCCTTGTTCAGGTTGATGAAGGCGTTGACGTGCCCGCGGCCCATGCCGCCCGGGCCGATGATTCCGATCTTGATCGTCTCCCCTTCCTTCAGCGCCACCCGCTCCTTGGCCTTGCCCACGTCGGGGAAGCGTCGGGCGGGCGTCGCCTCGGCGCGACGTGTGCCGACCACCGCCCCGGCCCCGGCCAGCACGGCGGCGGCGGTGAGAAAGGTGCGGCGGGTGTGAATAGGTTCGCCTGCATGCGGATCGTGGGAATGTTCGTTCATGGGGGGTCTCCGAAAATGGCAGCCATGAGCTGCGTCTGCGTTGGGGAGGGAGGAACTATCAGCGTACCAGAAAACTGGGGGGGTGCGCAACAGGTATTTACAGTGTTTTTGCGGGCGATTCCGCGGAACGCCCACGGAAAGCCGCCACGAACGCCACCAGAATCACGAATGCAAACACACTCGGCCAGAGCCATACCGACTGCCAATCGATCATGGCGTTGGCCTTCAGCGCCGCGGCCGCGGATTGCTGATCGAGCGCCTTGGCGACTGCCCCATCTGTCGCGGCCAAGGCCTGGGCCGCGAGCGACTTGGCCTCGGTGAAATGCGGGGTGGCCGCCGCTGGCGTGAAATGGCCGACCAGCCACCCGAACACTTGGGCGCCCACGCCCAGTCCCAGGCCCTGTGTGACCAGTACGAGCAGGCCCTGGGCCTGCCCGCGGATTGATGAGGGGGCGGTCTGGTCGACGTAGACCATGCCCGTGACGAAGAAGAAGTCGTAGCAGATGCCATGGAGCAGAACCCCGCCCAGGATCATCCACGTCACGTGGTCGGGCGCGCCCAGCGCGAACATGCCGTACCGCACCACCCACGCGAGCATGCCCACCGCGAGCATCCACTTCACCCCCAGCCGCGCGAAGCACAGCGGCATGACCAGCATGAAGAAAATCTCGGCGAACTGACCGAACGACATCGTCATCGTGGCGTTCGTGAACCCCGCCACCTCGACGAACGTCCGTGCGTAGTTGTAATACCCTGCCAACGGGATGCACAGCAGAAACGACGCCGCGATGAACACCAGGTACGCCGGCTTGGCGAACAGCGAGAGGGCGTCCAGCCCGAGAATCTCGCGCACGGCGACCCTCTTGCCCGCCAGCGGCGGGGGCGTGTGCGGCAGGGTCAGGGCGTACGCCGCGAGCACCAGTCCGGCGGCCCCGGTGATGTAGAACTGCATCGCCGACTTGTCCCCGCCCGCGATCCACGCCAGGTCCACGCCCCAGGTTTGCAGGTTGCCGCCCACCGCGATATTCCCGGCGATCCATCCGATGGTGCCCCACACGCGGACGATGGGGAACTGCTTCTCCGAACTGGCCAGGTTGTGCATCGACAGACTGGTCGTGAGCGCCAGCGTCGGCATGTAGCAGAGCATGTGCGCGAGCAGGAGCAGCACGTACGGATGCGTGAATGTTGGCTCGCCCTCGTTGACCGGCCGTGCGACCAAGGGGACGAGCAGCATCGCGCCCGCGCCCAGCAGGTGCAGCGTTGCGAGGACTTTCTGTGACGCGAAGAACCGGTCGGCGATCATCCCCAGGAAGAACGGCGACACGATCGCCGCGATCGGCCCCACCGTATACGCCCAGGCGATGAGCCCCCCCATCCCCTTCACGTTCATGTAGCCCGTCTGCGAGACGTACCACGACCCCCAGACGAAGAACTGGAGGAACATCATGACGCTGAGTTGAACGACGGCGCTCTTGCCGCCCGCGGAAGGGTTCTGGCTCATGGCAATCCTCGGCCGCGCCGCCTGCCCGGTTCGCCGGAATCGCGACGCGCGGGGCAGTCTACCGAGAGTTGCCGTGGCCTGCGCGGTCGGCGGACATGTCGCACATCCGCGCAGCGTAACGCGGGTTCGGTACACTCCCACTCGAATCGGGAGGATCACATGCCGCGACCGCTGACGCTGTTTACCGGGCAATGGGCCGACCTGCCGCTGGCCTCGCTGGCGCCGATGGCCAAGTCCTTCGGGTACGACGGGCTGGAACTGGCCTGCTGGGGCGACCACTTCGAGGTGGACAAGGCCCTGGCCGACCCGGGGTACTGCCAATCCCGGCACGACCTGCTGGGGAAGCACGGCCTGAAGGTCTACGCGATCTCGAACCACCTGGTCGGGCAGGCCGTGTGCGACCCGATCGACCCTCGGCACAAGGCGATCCTTCCGGGGCGGGTGTGGGGCGATGGGCAGCCCGAGGGCGTACGTCGGCGGGCCGCGGAAGAGATGGTCAACACCGCGAAGGCGGCGGCTCGCCTGGGTGTGAAAGTCGTCAACGGGTTCACTGGTTCGTCGATCTGGCACCAGTTGTACTTCTTCCCGCCCACGTCGCAGGCCGACGTGGACGCGGGGTACAAGGACTTTGCTGACCGCTGGAACCCGATCCTCGACGAGTTCGACAAGGTGGGCGTGCGGTTCGCCCTTGAAGTGCATCCATCGGAGATTGCCTACGACCTGCACACGGCCCGGCGGGCGCTCGAGGCCCTGAATCACCGCCCTGCGTTCGGGTTCAACTTCGACCCCAGCCACCTGCACTGGCAGTTCGTCGACCCCGTGGCGTTCATCAATGCCTTTCCCGACCGCATCTACCACTGCCACGTGAAGGACGCCGCCCGCACGCTCGACGGCACCTCCGGCGTGCTCGGGTCGCACCTGTCCTTCGGCGATCACCGCCGCGGATGGGACTTCCGCTCGCCCGGACGAGGGGAGGTCGATTTCGAGGCGATCATCCGGGCGCTCAACCGTGTGCGCTACGCCGGCCCGCTGAGCGTGGAGTGGGAAGACAGCGGCATGGAACGGACGCACGGGGCGAAGGAAGCCGCGGCGTTCGTGAGACGGCTGGACTTCGAGGCCAATGCCGCGGCCTTCGACGCGGCCTTCGAGAAACGATAATTCCAACAATTACGCGAGAATCGCGTGAGTGCGGCGGGGTGGCCTCGTTCCTGAACTCGGCCCGGACTGACCCGGGCCTCAACCCAGGAGCCTGCCATGAACCTCCGCACGACCCTCGTCTCCCTCTCGCTCGTCCTTGCCGCCGGGGCCAACGCCCAGGTGCTCCCTCACCAGTGGAACTTGGTCGACGGGCGCACCATCGACGTGCAGTTCGCGGCCAACGGTTTGCTGCCGCGTCCCGACCTGGCCGCCGTCAATCGCGCGCCGACCAACCCGGAACCCGATCCCACCGCCATGGACGGGATGTTCACCTTTGGGGACTCGGTCATCCGGGCGCTCGAGGCGTGGAACCACGCGAACGGCGCGAACGGATGGCGTCTGAACCTCATCCCCCCCGGCGCGATGCCTGCCAATCCGCTGATCACCGTGCAACTCGACCAGTTCACGTTCCCGATCGCGCCCCCGCCTCACGCCGGCGGGAGCGCCGACGCCATTGCCCTGTTCGTGCCCGGGGCCACCAACGGCGACGGGAAACTCCTCGACGCCAAGATCCTGTTCAACGTCCGGCCCGGCGTGGACTGGGGCATCGGGAACAACCAGATGGACGGCACCGACAACGACTTCAAGTTCGACCCGATCAACGTCATGATCCACGAGTTCGGGCACGCCTTCCGGCTGGATCACCCCATGGGCGGCGGGACACTGACGCGGGCCAACTCCGCCGCGTCGAGCGCCATGCTGCCGCTGACCGACGCGGGCGTACACCGGCTCAATCCGAACGCGAACTACAACCGTTATCCGCACGCCGCCGACATCGCCGCCGCCGCGGGAACGCTCCCGGCCCCGGGCGCGGTCGCCCTGGCCGGCCTGGGTGCGACGCTGGTCGGGGTTCGTCGGCGTCGATAACTCCGAATGCGACACACCCCGACAGCCCCGGGAGCGACCTTGTCGCCTCCCGGGGTTGTTCGTTGATGGGTCGATCGGCTAAACTGAAGCCGACTATCACCCCCCTCCGATGATGCACCCCGTGAACCACCACCCGGATCGTCGCGATGTCCTCCAAGGGGGCCTGCTGCTGGGCGTTGCCGCGCTTCTGGCCGGGTGCTCGGGCGGTGGGCAGGGACGGGCACTTCCCGGGGCGGTCTGGCCCGACGACGCGCGCCGTACGGCGACACTCCCGGGGACCAAGCCGACCGTGATCCCCTCCTCCACCGGCGGAACGCCGGTCGCCCGCGGCGCGGGGGCCTTGCCCCCGGGGGTCATCCCGCGTGCTGCCTGGAACAGCCAGGGCATGGTGACCGGCCGCCTGACCGCGAACGGGCAGAATGGCCGCATGGGCGCCATCACCCGGATCACGATCCACCACGACGCGCTCGATTCCTCCTCGATCCGCTCCCAGTCCGACGCGGCCTATCGCCTCAACGCCATCCGCAACGGGCAGATGACCCGCAAGCCCGAGCCGTTCGCCGACATCGGGTATCACTACATCATCGACCCGCAAGGACGCATCTGGGAGGGACGCTCCATCGCCTACCAGGGCGCCCACGTGCGCGGGCAGAACGAGAACAACCTGGGCATCATGCTCATGGGGCACTTCGATCAGCAACGCCCGACCTCGTCCGCGATCGAGAGCCTTGATGCGTTCGTGGCCTCGCAGATGGCCCGCTACGGCATCCCGCTTTCACGCGTGAAGACCCACCAGGAACTCGCGTCAACCGAATGTCCTGGGCGCAATCTCCAGCGGTACATGGCGCAATCACGCGCGCGGGGCGGGGCGTTGGCCCGCGCTTGAGGTTCAATCCTCTTCGGGCTGTTCGGCGTGATCGACGCCCGGCTTGGCTTCCCCGAAGATCGCCGTGCCCACGCGCACGATGTTCGCCCCTTCCGAGATCGCCACCTCGAAGTCCCCGGACATGCCCATCGACAGGATGTTGAACGGCGCCGGGTCGCCGAAGCCCATGCCCTGCATCTCCTCGAACAACTCGCGGCAACGGGCGAAGGCGCCGCGGGCCTCCTCCGGGTTGTCCGTGGCCGCCGCCATGGTCATCAGCCCGCGCAGCCGGATGTTCACCATGGTCTGAACTTGCTCGGCCAGCGCCACCGCCGCGGCCTGCGGGCACCCGAACTTCTGCTGTTCCCCCGACGTGTTCACCTGGAGCAGCACCTCGATCACCTGGTCGCGCTTCACGGCGATGGCCTGGAGTTCCTCCGCCAGGCGCAGCGAATCGACCGAGTGGACCAGGCGCACGAACTCCACCACCTTCCGCGCCTTGTTCCGCTGGAGGTGCCCGATCATGTGCCAGCGGACCCCGTCGCGCGCGCCCGGCTGGGCGGGCGCGGGGTCGAGGCTCACGTGGTGGGCGCCAAAGAGGCTCTCGCCACCGTCCGCGGGCACACGCCGTGCGCTGGGAGCCAGCCGCTGGCGGTCGAGGTACTCGGCGACCACCGAGGCGTGCTGGAGGAGC